>NZ_CP187561.1:4042500-5242500 GCF_049860745.1 Hydrophilobacter chitinilyticus
GGTTTGCATGGTCTGCGGATGAAACGCGGCATCTAGATACTGACGCACGCTGCTGGTACGCGCGAGGTGCACAAACGGCCATTCGGCCAAGCTCTTCAGCGTGATGCTTTTGCGCTGGGCCAGAGGGTGGTCGGTGCGGCACACCAGGTAAAACTGGTCGCTGCAAAACGCCTCGGCTTGCAATTCAGGTGTGTCGGCCCGGATGGCTGCAAGCGCAAAGTCGGCCCTGCCACTGGCCACACGGTCAATGCAATCTTCGGACAACACATCGGCAATATCCAGCGCGATGCCAGGAAAAGCCGCGCGGTATTGCGCCAGCACGCCAGGCAGCCAACCCGCCGCCAGCGACGGCAACAAGGCCAGCGCCACACGCCCGCGCTGCAGGGTGGCGGCGTCGCGCACGGCGGCAAGCGCGGTGTCGATCTCGCTGCGGATGCGCCTAGCCGATTCAAGAAAGTTCTCGCCCTCGCCCGTCAGCGCCACGTGACGGGTGCTGCGGTCGAACAGGCGCAGGCCTAAATCTTCTTCCAGTGTGCGGATGAGCGCGCTGAACGCCGGTTGCGACAAGTGACACAAGCTGGCCGCGCGGGTGAAGTTGCGCTGCTGGGCTAGCGCCAGAAAGGCATCGAGTTGGCGCGAAGAAATATGCATGCGTGGCGAATTCCATTCATCTGCAATTCAAATCAGTTGATCTGAACAATCAATTTCACAGCATAACCCGCACACCCTACATTGCGCAGCAGGAGACCACATGGCAGAAAACAACACACCCAAGCAATCGCTGCTAATCGGCTGCGCCGCAGGCTTTTCAGGCGACCGCACCGATGCCGCCGCGCCCGTGGTGCAGGCGCTCATCGCCAGCGGCCAGCCCGCCGTGCTGATCTTTGAGACTCTGGCCGAACGCACCCTCGCCCTGGCGCAAATCGCACGCCGCGCCAACCCCGAGGCGGGCTACGAGCCTTTGCTGGTCGACCTGCTCACGCCCGTGCTGGCCGACTGCCTGCAGCACCACATCCGCATCGTCAGCAACTTTGGCGCAGCCAACCCCATGGCCGCTGCACGCCGCATCCAGGCACTGGCCGAAAGCCTGGGCACACGTGCGCCGCGCATCGCGGTGGTGTATGGCGATGACCTGGGTACCCCCGCCCACCGCGCCGTGCTCACCGAGGCACTGGGCGAGCGCATGCCCGATCAAAGCACCACACCCATCGTCAGCGCCAACGCCTACACCGGCGCCCAAGCCATCGCCGATGCATTGCGCGCGGGCGCCGACATCGTGGTGGCCGGCCGCGTGGCCGACCCCGCCCTGGCCCTTGGCCCCGCGCTGGCCCACTATGGCTGGGCCATGGACGACTGGGATCGCCTGGCGCGCGCCACCATGGCCGGGCATTTGCTCGAATGCGGCGCCCAGGTGTGCGGTGGCTACTTTGCCGACCCCGGCTTCAAAGACGTGCCCGGTATGGCACACCTGGGCTACCCGATTGCCGAGATCGACGCAGACGGCCACTGCGCCATCACCAAGCCCGTAGGCACCGGCGGCCGCATCGACGAACGCACGGTGAAAGAACAACTGCTGTATGAATTGCACGACCCCGCAAGTTACCTGACACCCGACGTGGTGGCCGACATCACCCACGCCACCGTGCGTGAGGTGGGCCTCGACCGAGTGCGCCTGGAAGGTGTGCGCGGCCACCCGCGCCCGGCCACGTTAAAGGTGAACGTGTGCAGCGAAACCGGCTGGTTTGCCGAAGGTGAAATTTCCTACGCCGGTGCCCGCGCCGAAGCCCGCGCACGGCTGGCCGGGCAAGTGCTGCGTGAACGCATGGACGGCCTGGCCGCACTACGCGTGGACTTGATTGGCGTGACCAGCGTGTTTGGCGACGACGCCAGCCAATGGTTTGAAACTTCAACCGCTGAAGCCCATGAAGCTCGTGATGTACGCCTGCGCGTCGCCCTGCAACACCGCGACCGCGCCGTGGCCGAGCGCCTGGTGCGCGAAGTCACCGCCATGTATTGCTGCGGCCCGGCCGGTGGTGGTGGCATTCGCACCGCAGTGCGTCCGCGCCTGGGCACGGTGTCGTGCCTGGTGCCACGCGAAGCGGTGACCACCGGCTTCACGCTGCTCGAGTAAAGGGAACGCCGAACCATGAACACCATCACCGTACCCCTCGACCGCTTGGCCCACAGCCGCACCGGCGACAAAGGCAACCGCTCCAACATCAGCGTGATCGCCTGGCACCCTGCCCTGTGGCCGGTGCTCACCGAACAAGTGACAGCAGACGCCGTGGCGCGGCAGTTTGCCTCGCGCCAGCCAAGCCACGTGGCGCGCTACCTGTTGCCGCAGTTGCACGCCATGAACTTCGTGCTCGACGACGTGCTAGACGGCGGTGTCAACGACGCGCTCAACCTCGACAGCCATGGCAAAGCCTTGTCGTTCTTGCTGCTGGACTTGCGCATCGAGGTCCCCATTACGCTGCGCGAACACCTCGTCGGCCCCTCTCAGTAAACACTCATTTCAAAAAACCATAGGAGACAACATGACCCATTCAAATCAACGCCGCACTCAACACATTGCTCGCCGTCGCGCCCTCATCGCAGCCGCCATCTTCAGTTTGGGCTTCACCTCCGTAGCCCAAGCCCAAGGCAGCGACTTTCCCGCCAAGACCATCACCTTCTCGGTGCCGTTTGCCGCCGGTAGCGCCACCGACCAACTCGCCCGCGCGCTGGCCTTGTCCATCACGGCAGAGACCAAGCAAGCCGTGGTTATCGACAACAAAGCTGGTGCCAGCGGCATGCTCTCGGCGCAGACCGTGGCGCGCGCCGCGCCTGACGGCTACACCGTGCTCATCACCACCAACACCACGCACGCGGCCAACGAGCATCTCTATAAGAAGCTGCCCTACGACCCAGTGAAAGACTTTGCGCCGATCACCGGCCTGGGCAAAGGCGGCCAGGTGCTGGTGGTCAACGCCAGCGCGCCTTACCAAAACGTGGGCGAGTTGATCGCCGCCGCCAAGAAGGCGCCGGGCAAGCTGTCGTTTGGCAGCGGCAGTTCGTCCAGCCGTGTGGCCGGCGAAATGCTCAAGCAGTTGGCGGGAGTCGACATCTTGCACGTGCCCTACAAGAGCAACCCGCTGGCCATCACCGACCTGTTGGGCGGCCAGATCAACTTGATGATCACCGACACCTCCACCGGCGTGCCGCAAGTCAAGGCCGGCAAATTGCGCGCGCTGGGTTACTCCACGCAAAAACGCAGCGCGCAGTTGCCCGACGTGCCCACCATTGAAGAAGCTGGGGTGAAGGGTTATGACATGGGCTACTGGTTTGCTGCCTACGCACCGGCCGGCACGCCGCCCGCCGTGGTCGCCCGGCTGAACCAGTTGCTGACGCGCGCCACCCAAAGCGTGGGCGCCAAAGCCTTCTTTGACATGGCTGGGTCTGAAGCCTGGACCACGACTCCAGAAGAACTGGCGAAGTTCCAGGCGGCTGAAACGCAGAAGTGGGGCAAGGTGATCAAGGCGGCGGGCATCGACGCCGAGTAACCACCCCATTGCAGAACCGCAAACGGCGACGCCCCTTGGCTTGGGGCGGCGCCGTTTTTCTTTTGGGCATGTTTAGGAAAAATGGAGCCCTAGCGCTTGATGGGCATGCGGCAGCAGCTACCGTTTCAATAGCAAACTCGTCCCGATCTGGATGTAGCGCCCGTCCCTGTTTCGGCTGGACGAAACCGTTGTGCTCAAAAAGCAACGTTTTGCAGTTCCATACGCGCCATTCAGTGCCCCTGTTTCACCTGTGATTTATTGCGGGTGATAATTATTGTTATTTACATTGCTACCGTTATCGGGACACACAACGATGAGAAGCCAATCCCCCTCTTCCCGTTCAACTCTGCCACCACTGACCATCGCGCTCGTCGCGGTTTATGCGGTTTTGGCCAGTGCACCAGCCTTTGCACAGACGACCACCGGCACCCTCAAGCAAGTCACCGTGACCGGCGACGCCGAGCGCGAAACGGCCACCAGCCCGGTGTATGGCATGGTGGCCAAGCGCACCTCTACCGGCATGAAGACCGACACCGATCTGCTGGAAACGCCGCAGTCGGTCTCCGTCGTAACGCGCCAGCAAGTTGAGATGCAGGGCGCCACAGGCCTGGACGAAGCCGTGCGCTACACCTCCGGTGTCGTCGGTGGAGCCTACGGCGGCGACCCGCGCAGCGACTGGCTGTTGGTGCGCGGCTTCAAGCCAGCGCAATACCTCGACGGCATGCCCCTGCCCGATGGTGTGTGGACCGGCGTGACCCGCCTGGAGCCCTACGCCATGGAACGCATCGAGATCCTGAAAGGCCCGGCCTCTGTAACCTATGGCGCACTGCCTCCCAGCGGCTTCATCAACGCCGTGAGCAAGCGTCCCCAAGCTGAAGCCCAACGCGAAATCGGCTTTGAATACGGCACCGACAACAAGAAACAGCTCACCTTCGACCTGACCGGCCCGCTCACCGCCGACGGCCAATGGCTCTACCGCATGGTGGGCCTGGTGCGCGATGGCGATGCCGCCATCGACCAAGCCACCGACAAGCGCTACACCTTGGCCCCCTCGCTGACCTGGAAGCCCAGCGCCGACACCACATTCACGCTGATGGGCCTGTTTCAGAAAAGCAAGGTGACTGGCGTGGCTGGCTTCCTGCCCGCCGAAGGCACCCGCCTGCCCAACCCGTACGGCCAGATCTCGCGTAGCTTCAACCCGGGTGAGCCCGGCTACGACAAGTACGACAAAGACGCCGAGACGGTCAGCTATCTGTTAGCCCACCGCCTGAACGAAAACACCACCTTCCGCCAAAACTTGCGCGTGGCGAATGCGGAAGTCGATCACCCATCCGTGGGTGGACTTGGCTTCGTGGCCGGCTCGCAGCGCGAACTCAGCCGCTACGTCTACACACCGCACGAGCGCTCCAAGCTGTTCACGGTGGACAACCAGGTGGAAACCAAGTTCGACACCGGCGCCTTCAACCACACGTTGCTGGCCGGACTGGATTACAAGCGCTCACGTAACGACTACTCGTCTGGCTTTGGCTTCGGCGTGGGCACGATCGACGTGTTCAACCCTGTGTACGGCGGCCCAGTAGTCACACCCGCCGACAGCACCCACACCAACCAAACGCAAAAGCAGTTGGGCGTGTACCTGCAAGACCAGATCCGCTGGAACCAATGGGTGGCCACGCTTTCAGCTCGACACGACAACGTGGACAGCGACAACGACAACGTGCTGGCCGGCATCTCTGCCTCGCAAAAAGACAACAAGTGGTCCGGCCGCGTGGGCTTGAACTACGTCATGGCCAACGGTTTGGCGCCCTATGTTTCGTACGCCAACTCCTTCCAGCCCAACATGAACCGCGACTTCGCTGGCAACGCCTTCAAGCCGGTCACTGGCAAGCAGTGGGAAGCCGGCGTAAAGTACCGCCCCGTGGATGGCAATGCGCTCTACACGGTGGCCGTGTTCGACCTGAAGCAGGAAAACGCTGAAACCGTCGATCCCAACCACGCGTTCTTCACGGTACAGCAAGGCGAAGTGCACTCCAAGGGTGTGGAACTGGAAGGCAAGTTCAACGCCGCGCGCGGCCTGGACATGATCGCCAGCTACACCTACACCAACGCCAAGATCACCAAGAGCAACGATGCCACGGCACTAAACAAACAAGTGCCGCTGCAGCCGCGCAACCAGGCGTCGTTGTGGGCGGACTACCGATTCCCGGCAGACGTGCTGCCTGGCGTCGGCATTGGTGCTGGCGTGCGCCGCACGGGTGTGAGCTACGGCGACAGTGCCAACGCCTGGCGCAATGACGCCTACACGCTGTTTGACCTGCAAGCCCACTACGACGTGAAGAACTGGCGCTTCCTGCTGACGGTGAACAACGTCACCGACAAGAACTATGTCTCCACCTGCAGCAGCAACATCTGGTGCTACTACGGCTACGGCCGCACGGCCAGCCTTTCCGCCCGCTACCTCTGGTAAGTTCGGCAGAGACGTCCAGCCAACCGGCGCCGCGTTCAACGGGCGCCGGTTTTTTTATTCAGAACAAAAGTTTCCCCACCGATGAAAAGCAGCACCATCCGCATCTGGGCCTGGGTGCACAAATGGTCGAGCATTGTCTGCACGCTGTTCATGTTGCTGCTGTGCCTGACGGGCCTGCCCCTGGTTTTTAATCATGAACTCAGTCACTGGCTCGGCAGCACCTTGGAAGCGCCCGAGCTGGCCAATCCGCCGCCACCCGGCCAGTGGGCCAGCATCGACCACCTGGTTGAATCGGCCCACCAAACGCGCCCTAAAGACGCCATCCAATATTTGATCTGGGACGACGACCCGGCCGTGGTGCAGGTCATCATGGCCGAGCGCCCGGACTCGCACCCCGACACCAGCCACACCTTGTTCATCGACGCGCGCAACGCCAACATGCTGGGCCAGCCGGGCTTGAACGCCTTCATCTTCTGGATGCTGAAGCTGCACACCGATTTGTTCCTGGGCCTGCCCGGCAAGCTGTTCATGGGCTTCATGGGGTTGCTGTTCGCGATTGCCGTGGTCTCGGGCGTGGTGCTGTACGCGCCCTTCATGCGCAAGCTCGACTTCGGCACGGTGCGCCGCCAGTCGCTGGCCCGCACACGCTGGCTCGACCTGCACAACCTGCTGGGCATTGCCACGCTGGTGTGGGCCTTTGTGGTGGGCGTGACCGGTGTGGTCAACACCCTGGCCGATGTGGCCGTACAGTCCTGGCGCGCCGATGCCGTGGCCGCCATGGTGGCGCAATATGCCGACAAACCGGCTGCCGCCCACGGGGCCGAGGCCGCGCTCGCGTCTACCGACCTCGTCACACAAAAAGCACGTGCCGCCGAGCCGAGCATGACGCCCTACTTCATCGCCTGGCCCGGCACGGTGTTCTCCACACCGCACCACTACGCGGTGTACATGCGCGGCAACAGCCCGCTGACCGCACGGCTGTGGAAGCCCTTGCTGCTAGACGCCCACACCGGCGAATTGACCGACCGCCGCGACCCTCCCTGGTACCTCACGGGCTTGCTGCTCACGCAGCCGCTGCACTTTGGCGATTACGGCGGGCTGCCCATGAAGATTTTGTGGGCCGTGCTGGACGTGATCACCATCGTGGTGCTGGGCAGCGGCTTGTATTTGTGGCTGGGGCCACGGAGGGCGAAGAAGGTGACGAAGGCTTAGATAGCTTAGAGACTGAGGTACGGCGGCAAACTTTGAAGCTATGCCGCCGGGTACGGCGGCACGTGGTCACCCTGCTCCAGCGCGCTCGCAATCTGGCAGATGAGCTCCAAGTCGATTTGTGCGGGGTCGCGCGGCACCAGGTCGTAGTGGCACAGCGTGCCGAGAATCTCGCCCTCGGGTGTCATGATGGGCACGCCGCAATAGGCTTGTACATGTTCGCGGGCCACGTGGCCTTCCAGCCGCGCATCGAGCAGTGCGTTGGCGGTCACAAAAGCGCCCTTGGCGTCACGCGCGTAGCAGCAATACGTGGCCTTGGCCGGCACCTCGTCGACACGCAGCACATCTGGGTTCTCGCGGTCATAAAACACGGCGGCGGTGGCGCGGTCGCCGTTAAAGCGGAAGATGGCGATGAAGCGGTAGTCGGTGTCGCTCAGCAGATCGGCCAGCGCGGGGCGAAGACCATCGGATGCCAGGATCTTGGAGAACTCTGCAAAACGACCTGCCCGATCAGCGATTTGCTGTTTAGAAAATTCCATTTGTCTTCCTGTGCGCTTCAATGCTTGTTGGCTGTCGCGCATTATGCGTGCGAGATTCCTCACACCCGCATCACGTATGGCAACATGCAGGCACACCGAGAGATGTGTTGTGGCTTTGATTCAAGGAGCTCTGCATGAAAAAACGTTCGCCCGGTTCTCACACAAAGGGAGTGGCCTGGATCATGGCCGCGACGCTGTTTGGCACTTCCATAGCCGATGCCTGCACCCGTGCGGTCTACCTCGGCAAAGACAACAACGTCATCACCGCACGCTCCATGGACTGGCAGGAAGACACACAGTCCGACCTGTGGATCTTTCCGCGCGGCATGGCGCGCAGCGGTGAGGCCGGGCCCAACTCGGTGAAATGGACGTCGAAGTACGGCAGCGTCATCGCCTCGGCTTATGGCGTGGCCACGACCGATGGCGTGAACGAAGCCGGTCTGGCCGCTAACGTGTTGTGGCTGGTGGAGTCGCAATACCCACCCTTCGGCCCATCGTCCAAACCCGGCCTGACGATTGCCGCCTGGACGCAATACGTGCTCGACAACTTCAGCACCGTGCAAGAAGCCGTGACGGCCTTGGCCACCGAGCCCTTCACCATCGTCACCGACGCAGTGCCCGGCCAGAAGCGGCTGGCCACCTTGCACCTGTCGATGTCGGACGCCAGCGGCGACAGCGCCATCGTGGAGTACATCAACGGCCAACAGGTCATCCACCACAGCCGCAAACACCAGGTGATGACCAACTCGCCCATCTTCGACCAGCAGCTCGCACTCAACAGCTATTGGCAGCAGATTGGCGGCACCGTCATGCTGCCCGGCACCAACCGCGCCGCCGACCGCTTTGCGCGTGCTTCGTTCTACATCAATGCCATTCCCAAGTTTGACGATCCAGACACGGCGCTGGCCAGCGTGTTCAGCGTGATCCGCAACGCCTCGGTGCCGCTGGGCATTGCCACACCGAACGAACCCAACATTTCCTCCACCCGCTGGCGCACGGTGGTTGACCACCAACGCCGACTCTACTTCTTTGAGTCGGCACTGACGCCCAACACCTTCTGGGTCGACCTGAAGAAGATCGACTTTTCACCCGCCACCGGCCAGGTCAAGGTGCTGGCCCTGGGCGAACACCAAAAGAACGTGTTCGCAGGCGAAACCTCAGGGCAGTTCAAGGCGGCCAAGCCATTTGTATTTTTGGGGTTGCCGCCGGGCTAGCCACCTCAAAGGCCCATCGGGCACACGGGGCATTCGAATATACGTAGCATATACGTTTTATATACTCACACTGCCATGGGCCTCGTCAAAATCTCCGAACCAATGCACGACAACGTGCGTGTCGCCAGCGGCGCGCTTAGCCGCTCCATCAACGCCCAGGCCGAGCATTGGATGCGCATCGGCATGATGAGCGAGCTCAACCCCGAGCTGAAGTACGGCGAACTGTGCCGCCTGCTGATCCAGGACGAGATCCGCAACGATGCCCTGCTGGCCGAACTTCCGCAGAAAGCCCGCGCGTGAAGAGCCGCCACATCACCCTCCACACCGCCGACGAAATCGCCATGTCGCGCCGCGCCGGCCACCTGGCGGCCGATGTGCTGCGCATGATTGGCGAACACGTGCAGGCCGGCGTCTCCACCGATGCACTCGACCAGTTGTGCAACGCCTATATCGTCGACGTGTTGAAGGCCGTGCCCGCCAACGTGGGCTACAACGGCTTTCCTAAAACGGTGTGCACCTCGGTCAACCACGTGGTGTGCCACGGCATTCCGAATGACAAGATCCTGAAGCGCGGCGACATCATCAACATCGATGTGGCCGTCATCAAGGACGGCTGGTTTGGCGACTGCAGCCGCATGTATTTTGTGGGCGAGCCCAGCCCGCTGGCCAAGCGCCTGGTGGCCACCACGTACGAAGCCATGTGCGCCGGCATCCGCCAAGTGAAACCCGGCGCCACCTTGGGCGACGTGGGCTACGCCATCCAAAGCGTGGCGCACCGCGAGCGTTTCAGCGTGGTGCGCGAATACTGCGGCCACGGCATCGGCCAGATTTACCACGACACCTTGCAAGTGCTGCACTACGGCAGCCCCGGCCAGGGCGTGCGGCTGGAGCCCGGCATGATCTTCACCATCGAGCCCATGATCAACGCCGGTAAGCGCGACACCAAAGAACTGCCCGACGGCTGGACGGTGGTCACCAAAGACCATTCGCTGTCCGCCCAGTGGGAGCATATGGTGGCGGTGACGGAAACCGGCTACGAGGTGTTGACGCCCTGGCCCGAGGGCACGGGAAGTTATCCGGCGATCTAATCCCGCAATCTAACGGCTACACTTTCGCCCTCCCCGCTTACTCCTTTTTCAATAGCTGCCCTCGCCAGCGCAGCCTGCCTAGACGGCCTATTTATGTATCAATTTGACGTGGTCATCATCGGCGCCGGCGCGGCTGGGTTGTTTTGTGCGGGCGTGGCCGGGCAGCGCGGGCTGAAGGTGCTGGTGATCGACCACAGCGAAAAGGTGGCCGAGAAGATCCGCATCTCGGGCGGCGGGCGCGCCAACTTCACCAACCGCGACGCGACGCCGGCCAACTTCCTCAGCGACAACGCGCACTTCTGCCGCAGCGCGCTGAGCCGCTTCACGCCACGCGACTTCATCGCGCTGGTGCAAAAACACGGCATCGCCTTCCACGAAAAGCACAAAGGCCAACTGTTTTGCGACCACTCGGCCGACGACTTGATCCAGATGCTGCTCGCCGAGTGCGGCGCTGGTGGGGTGACACGCTGGCAGCCGTGTGCGGTGAAGGAAATTCGGTTCAAAGACATTTCGGCTTCTGACGCTTCTCCAGCAAGCGCAGGCAGCTATGAAATTGAGAGTGATCGCGGTTTGATCACCGCGCCGCAACTGGTGGTGGCAACCGGCGGTTTGTCCATCCCCAAAATCGGCGCCACTGACTTTGGCTACCGCGTGGCCCAGCAGTTTGGCTTGCCGCTGATCGAACGCCGGCCGGGCTTGGTACCGCTGACGTTTGACGGCGCAGCCTGGGCGCCCTATGCACAACTGTCCGGCCTGGCGTTGCCGGTAGAAATCAGCACCGGCAGCAAGAAGGCGCGCATGAAGTTCAATGAGGATTTGCTGTTCACCCACCGCGGCCTCTCTGGCCCGGCCGTGCTGCAAATCTCCAGCTACTGGCAGCCCGGCACGCCACTGGCGCTGAACCTGGCACCCGAAGTCAACCTGCCCGAAGCGCTGGCGCTAGCCAAGTCGCGCTCGCGCAAGTTGATCGGCAACGAACTCGCCACGCTGGTGCCGTCGCGCCTGGCCGACGCCTGGGCGCAGCAAAGTCCTGACTGGCAGCGCCCGGTGAACGAAGCCAGCGACAAGGCCCTGGCGCGCCTGGCCGAAAACTTGTCGCGCTGGGAGCTCACGCCCACCGGTACCGAAGGCTACAAAAAGGCCGAAGTCACGCTCGGCGGCGTGGACACGCGTGCGCTGTCGCAGCAAACAATGCAAGCCAATAAACAACCAGGCCTGTACTTCATTGGCGAGGTGGTGGATGTGACCGGCTGGTTGGGCGGGTACAACTTCCAGTGGGCCTGGGCCAGCGGGTTTGCGTGTGGTCAGGCGCTGGTGAAGGCGTAGGCGCAGACTTTAGCCTTCTACAACCTCGGCCCAAGCACTCAACCCCAGCCAATCGCGCAGGGCAATAGCACCGCTCGGCGTGATGGTCAACGCCCGCGACCCGGCGCTGCGTGTCAACCAGCCACGCGCGAGGCTGTGGGTGCACAGCATGGCGCCCAAACGGCCGGCCACGTGCACGCGTCGCTCGCTCCAGTCGAGGCAGGGGCGGCACAGCGGGCGTTGGCCTGCGCGCTCGGTGGCGCCAGCTGAAGCTATTTCCAGCGGGCGCAACACGGCATCTAACTTCGACGTCACCTGCGCGCCAGCAGCGTCATCCAATACCAGCGCGCCTTCGGCCTGCAGATGCGCGCTGATGGCTACCCCCAATCGGCCCGCAATGTGGTCGTAACAGGTTCGCGCTTGGCGCAATGCAACATCGCGCGGACCGGTCGCCGTGAGGCGTGGCGATGGTTGCTGCTGGGTCGACAGTTGCATCAACCCTTCCAACACTCGCGCCACCTCGAGCGATGCCAGCCGGTGGTAACGGTGCCGCCCCTGCTGCTCCACGCGCAGCAAACCCGCCTCCAGCAGCAACGCCAAATGCCGGCTAGCAGTGGCCGGGGTGATGCGGCCAGCCTCGGCCAGTTCGCGCGCGGTCAGCGCCCTGCCGTCCATCAGCGCCAGCAGCATGCCGGTGCGCGCCGGCTCACCCATCAACGCGGCCACGTGGGCCATCTGGTTCGTGTTCATGCTTTGAGTGTGCGGCAATTTCAGACGTCATGCTTCGCTCCAGAGCGAAGCATTCGGCGGGTGGCCGGTCGCACCATAGCGGCACTTTCACCAGGAGAACACCCCATGTCGATCACCCCAAAAATCACCTGCTTTATCCGCTACGAGATCGACCCGTTCCAGCGAGACGCCTTTCGTGCCTATGCAGAGAACTGGGGCCGCATCATCCCGCGCTGCGGCGGGCATTTGCTCGGCTACTTTTTGCCACACGAGGGCAGCAACTTCGAAGCCTGGGGCTTGATCGCTTTTGACAGCCTAGCCGCCTACGAGGCCTACCGCACCCGCCTGCGCGTCGACCCCGAAGGCCGTGCCAATTTTGAGCTGGCCCAACGCCAGCGCTTTATCCTGCGCGAGGAGCGCAGCTTCACCCAAATCGTACCCGGCACGTTTGAACAAGCCGCCCACCCACAACCCCAGGAGGCCACATGATTGCTGTGATTTTTGAAGTGGAACCCGCAGAAGGCAGCATGCAAAGCTACCTGGACATCGCTGCCGCGCTGCGCCCCCAGTTGGAGGCAATGGACGGATTCATCTCCGTGGAACGCTTTCAGAGCCTGAGCCAACCCGGCAAGCTGTTGTCGCTCTCCTTCTGGCGCGACGAACAGGCCGTGGCGCAGTGGCGCCAGCACGAACAACATCACCGAGCCCAGGCGGCAGGCCGCAGCCACGTGTTTGCCAATTACCGGCTACGCGTGGCCCAGGTGTTACGCGATTACGGGCTGCATGAGCGCGACCAGGCCCCTGCCGACGCCCGCGTTTTCCACGGCCCGCCAAGCTGAGCCGGCCTCAATACGGCTTGGTATAAGGCCCGGCATAGGCCGCCAGCCTTGATTTGCGTTGAAGTGAGGCTATAATCATGGGCTTTGCTGGCAATGCCCCGTCGGCCAAATACTAGTTCGAGACGGGGAAAACCGCCGCACAAGGCTTTTGGGCCCGATCTCCCGAAAACCCTCTGTGGGCACAAATTTGGAAACATTAGCTAATGACCACCATCCGTGTAAAAGAAAACGAACCCTTTGACGTTGCGCTGCGCCGCTTCAAGCGCACCATCGAAAAACTGGGCCTGCTGACCGATCTGCGCGCCCGCGAGTTCTACGAAAAGCCAACCGCTGAACGTAAGCGCAAGAAGGCTGCCGCTGTGAAGCGTCACTACAAGCGCGTGCGCTCGATGCAGTTGCCCAAGAAGCTGTACTGATCGGCCTGCAGTAGCCGGTTTTGCTGGCTACTGCACCATCAAACACTTCAGCAGGCCTTGTGCCTGCGAGGCCCGCCCAGGGACGCCAGGGCGGGCCTTTTGCCTTTCTGCGCCACATTTGACTTTGCTCCAACACCATTCAAGGAAACCGCCATGGCCCTCAAAGACCAGATCACCGAAGACATGAAAACCGCCATGCGCGCCAAAGACAGCGAGCGCCTGGGCACTATCCGCCTGCTGCTGGCCGCGATGAAGCAAAAAGAAGTCGACGAACGTGTGGTGCTGGACGACGCAGCCGTGGTGGCCATCGTCGACAAGCTGATCAAGCAGCGCAAAGATTCGCTCGCCGCCTTCACCCAGGCTGGCCGCGACGATCTGGCCGCCAAAGAAGCAAGCGAATTGAAAGTGCTCGAAAGCTACTTGCCGCAACGTCTGAGCGCCGACGAAGTCGCCGCTGAAGTGAAAACCATCGTCGCTGCCCTGGCCACAGAACTGGGCCGCGCCGCCGGCCCAGGCGACATGGGCAAGGTGATGGGCGCCGTGAAAACTGCGCTCGCCGGCAAGGCTGACATGGGCCAAGTCTCGGCCGCCGTGAAGGCAGCGCTCGCAGGCTAAACCCTGAACCTGGCGTCATTTGACGTCAACGGATCACAAAACATCGATGCGGCTACCGCCTTGAGCACGTGCTCAAAGCGCTGCCGCATTTTGTTGCCCGCTTTTTCCGAAGCGACGCAAACCGATTGACCCGCTGATGCGTTATGTGATGATGAATCTTCGCTCAGCCCATGTGGATCTCGTTGGCCGCCCCAGCACCATGACCCAAATCATCCGTTACCTGCGCCGCAGCTTGTTGGCCAGCGCGGCAGCCTTGGCTCTCATCAGTGCCCTACCTGCGGTAGCTCAAAACCAGGGCCAAGACGAAGAAGCCCCCTCCCGCGTCGCCCGGGTGAGCTTGATGGAAGGCAATGTGCAGCAGCGTTTGGTGGGCGAGCAAACCTGGCGCCGCGCCGAGCCCAACCTTCCCCTGACCAGCGGCGACGGCCTGCGCACCGTGGGCGATGCCCGCGCCGAACTGGCCAGCGGCGCCAGCACCCTGCGCCTCAACCGCAACGCCGACTTGGAAGTCAGCGCACTTGACGACAACACCACCCGCCTCACGCTCAACCAGGGCAGCCTGCAGCTTCGTGTGCACCAGCTCTACCCGGACGAGCAGTTGGAAATCAACACCGCCAACTTGGCGATGGTGATCACCCAACCCGGCAACTACCGTCTCGACGTTGACCCGAACGACGCCACCACCCGCATCAGCGCGCAGGCCGGCAGCGCCATGTTGTACGGCGAAAACGGCGCTTCATATCCGCTGCGGGCCGACGGCCTGCGCCAGATCTTTGCCGGACGCAACCTCACGCGCAACCGCGCCCCTGAGCCGCTGCGTACGGACGATTTCGACTACTGGGCCGCTGCCCGCGACCGTGGCGAAGACCAATCGATCAGCGCCCGCTTCGTCTCTCGCGACACCATCGGCTACCAGGAACTCGACCAAAACGGCGACTGGGCTACCGACGCGCAATACGGCAACGTCTGGTTTCCACGCGTCACCATCACCAACTGGGCGCCCTACCGCTACGGCCAATGGCGCTGGATTGCGCCCTGGGGCTGGACGTGGGTAGACGACGCCCCTTGGGGCTTTGCGCCTTTCCACTATGGACGCTGGACACAAATCGGCCCACGCTGGGCCTGGGTTCCAGGCCCGCGCCAACCGCGCCCGGCTTACGCACCCGCACTGGTGGGTTATCTCGGTGGCGCCACAGGTGTGCCGCCCGGCGGCTACCGGGACGGCCGACCCGCTGGGCCTCCGCCTGCCAACTGGTTTCCGCTGGCCCCGGGCGAAGCCTGGCAACCCGGCTATCGCACCAGCTCGCGTAACCTGGGCAACATCAACCGTGGCGCCATACCCATAGAACAAACACGTCGCGACGGCTACCGCTTTGAAAGCCGCCCCGGTGTGTTCAATCCACAGCCGCGCGCAGGCAATCCCGGGCCGGATCCGTTTCCGAACAATCGCCAAGATCGCTACGACCGCAACGATAGAAATGACCGTAACGACAATTTTGGCCGCCCGCCACAACGGCAGGATGACCGCAATGACCCACGCAACGATCAACGTTACGAGCAGCGCAACGACCCACGCTTCAACGGTAATCTGAACGGCAACCCGCCACCTCAGCGCATGCCGTTAGACCCCTTCCCCAACGGCAACAATCCTCGCCCCATGCCGCCACGCGAGCGACCGCCCCAAGCGCAACCGCAGCAACCCCAGCAGCAGTTTCAACCGCCGCCCCAAGCACCACAGCAACGCCCTCAGCCGGAATTTCAGCGTCCACAACCCATGCCTCCTGGCCGCCTGATTGAACAGCGCCCGATCGAACAGCGTCAGCCTGAGCGCGTGGCGCCCCCGCCAGCGCCACCACAAGCAGTTCAACCCCCACCAGCGCAACCGATGTCTCCGATGCAAGGGGTACGCGAAATGCACCAGCAGATGCAGCGCCAGCAAGCCGTTCCCCAACCACAGGGCCAGCCCGCACAGCCAAGCCCGCAACGCCAGCCGGAGTACCGCAACGGGCCAGACAGCCGATAGCAGCAGGCCGATAGCCATAAAAAAATAGCGCAAAGGCCAAACCTCTGCGCTATTTTTTTTGAAGCGCCGTCCGCTGATTCAGAAAGCACTTGAAGCCAAAACGCCTCAGCTCCCCGCCACCTTCATGCGGTTGATCAGCACCGAACCCACGCTCTTGGCACCATAGTTGTACTGGTCGGCACCCACGGCCTGAATGCCCATGAACATGTCCTTCAGGTTGCCAGCGATGGTGATCTCTTCCACCGGGAAAGCGATCTCACCGTTCTCCACCCAGAAGCCGCTCGCGCCGCGCGAGTAGTCACCAGTCACGTAGTTCACGCCATGGCCCATCAGTTCAATCACGAACAGACCGGTGCCCAGCTTCTTCAACATGGCGTCAAGATCGTCGCCCGCCTTGGTCTGGCGCGACACCAAACTCAGGTTGTGCGAGCCACCGGCATTGCCCGTGGTCTGCATGCCCAGCTTGCGGGCCGAGTAGCTGCTCAAGAAGTAGCCTTCCACGCGGCCACGGTCGACCACCTTGCGCGCTTGCACACGCACACCTTCTTCGTCGAAAGGCGAGCTACCCTTGCCGCGCAACACAAACGGGTCTTCCAGCAGGTCGATGTGTTTTGGAAAAACTTGTTTGCCCAAAGAGTCGAGCAGGAAGCTGCTCTTGCGGTACAGCGCACCGCCGCTCACGGCCTGCACAAAGCCGCCCAGCAGGCCGGCCGCCAGGGGCGACTCGAACAGCACCGGACACTGCGTGGTGGGGATCTTGCGCGCATTCAGGCGGCTCAGCGCGCGCTCGGCGGCGTAGCGGCCCACGGCTTGCGGCGACGCGAGTTCGGTAGCATCGCGCATCGAGCTGTACCAGGCGTCGCGTTGCATGCCGCTGCCTTTGCCGGCGATGGGTGCCACCGAAATCGAATGGCGCGAGCTGGCGTAACCACCGCGAAAACCGTGTGTATGGGCGCTGAAGAAGTGCGACTGCTGGGCCGACACACCCGCGCCTTCGCTGTTGGTGATGCGTTTGCTGGTGCTCAGCGCCGCCGCTTCGCATTCCAACGCCAAACGCGTGGCGCCTTCGCTGTCGATGGCCCAGGGGAAGAACAAGTCCAGGTCGCGGTGCTCATGGGCGATGAGGTCTGGGTCGGGCAGGCCCGCAATCGGGTCTTCGGCGGTAAAGCGCGCGATGTCGTAGGCGGCTTGCACGGTTTGCTCGATGGCGGCGGCCGAGAAGTCGGAGGTGCTGGCGTTGCCACGGCGCTGGCCGATGTAGACCGTCACGCCCAGCGACTTGTCGCGGTTGCGCTCTACCGTCTCGAGCGAGCCCTTGCGCACCGACACGCTGAGGCCGCAGCCTTCAGAGGCCTCAGCACCGGCATTGGTGGCGCCAATTTTCTTGGCGTGCGCCAGGGCGCTGTCGACCAAACCTTCAAAAAACGGCCGGCTGTAGGCAAAACCGCTGTCGGCGCTGGCAGGAGTGGATGCGCCCGAGGCCACTTTTGCGCTTTGAGCGCTGTTTTGGAGTGTTTTCATGTTGGCCGCAATGATACTTGCGGCGCAACCCCCGCGCCGGTCTACAGGTATGTGAACGCTGGAGTGCGCGCCCATCTTCGAACCCCGGGCCGGCTTGGGGGACAATAGCCCCATCTGCGCCCTTCCCGAATGTCCACTCTCTGGCCACAATCGCGGTGAAGCATGCGCCCCACTTCAAAGTCAAACACATGTCACGCAAACCCAAAAAAGGCTATTTCGTCCGCGGCCAATTCGTCGCCGAAGGTAGCGAACTCGACCTGCAACTCAAAGCCGAACTCAAAGGCACGGAAGGCGACAGCCGCACCGACCTGAAAAAAGAAAGCGATGCGCTGCAAGATCTGGGACAAGAGCTGCTGACCTTGCGCGCCGACCTGTTCAATCGCCTGGGCCTGGACGACAAGCTCAAGGAAGCCGTGCTCGAGGCGCGCCGCATCACCAACTTTGAAGGCAAGCGCCGCCAGATGCAGTTCATCGGCAAGCTCATGCGCAAGCAAGAAGACGAGATGCTGGACGCCATCCGCGCCGCGCTCGACGAGCAACGCAACGGCTCGGCCAAGGAAAACCTGGCCCTGCACCACGCCGAAACCTGGCGCAACGACCTGATCACCGACGACGGCCGCCTGGCCGACTGGCTGGCCGAGCACCCCGACACCGACACCCAGCAATTGCGCGCACTCATCCGCCAAGCGCGCAAGGACGCCAAGCCCGAGCAACCCGGCGCCGCGCCACGCCATGGCCGCGCCTACCGCGAAATCTTCCAACTGGTGCGCCAGCACCTGGTGGGCACCGACGGCGCGCTGAACAACGGCGAGCCGGTGCAAATCGACTCTGAAGATGACGAGGGTGAGGACGACGCCAAATGACGTCGTCGGCCTCCGCATCACCTGATGCCGTCAAGATCGGCATCGTCTCCATCAGCGACCGCGCCAGCACCGGCGTCTACGAAGACAAAGGCCTGCCCGCGCTGCAAGACTGGCTGAGCCGCGCGTTGCGCAACCCCATCACCTTAGTGCCGCGCCTCATCCCCGATGAACTGGCGCAGATCAGCGCCACGTTGGTTGAGCTGGCCGACGTGGAAGCTTGCAGCCTGATCCTCACCACCGGCGGCACCGGCCCCGCGCTGCGCGACGTCACGCCCGAGGCCACTCTCGCCATCGCCCACAAAGAGATGCCCGGCTTTGGCGAGCAGATGCGCCAGATCAGCCTGAAGTTTGTGCCGACGGCGATCCTGTCGCGCCAGGTGGCGGTGATTCGCGGCAGCAGCCTGGTGATCAATCTGCCCGGCCAGCCCAAAGCGATTGCTGAAACGCTGGAAGGCCTGCCCGCACAGGGCGCGCCCGGCATCTTCGCGGCCGTGCCCTACTGCATCGACCTGATTGGCGGCCCGTACCTGGAAACAGACGACGCGGTGTGTAAGGCCTTCCGCCCCAAATCGGCCCAACGCCCCGCTCGCGCTTAACTCAACTTCATCGCCTTGCCTCGTATCCTGCTCCTGGAAGACGACCCGGCCATCGCCAAAACCGTGGTCTACGCCATCGAGCGCGCGGGCTTGAACGTCACGCATTGCCTGCTGGTCAGCGACGCGCTGCGGCAACTCGAGATTGCTTCGTTCGACGCCCTGGTGCTCGACGTCGGCCTGCCCGATGGCAGCGGGCTTGATGTGTGCCGACACGTGCGCGCCAACGCCGCTTTGCAACATCTGCCGGTGCTGATGCTCAGCGCCCACGGCGAAGAAATCGACCGCGTGCTGGGCCTGGAACTGGGTGCCGACGACTACGTCACCAAACCCTTCAGCCCACGCGAACTGGTGGCGCGCATTCGCGGCTTGCTGCGCCGCGCACAGCCACCGGCCAGCAGCGCATCCACCACGCCAGGCTTGGCGGGCTTCACCCTCGACGTAGAGGGTCAGCGCGCCAGTTGGCAGGGCCAGCCGCTGGTGCTCACCCGTCGCGAATTTGGCTTGCTGGCCGAGTTGCTACGCCAGCCCGGCCGCATCCGCAGCCGCGATGCACTGCTGGCCGCCGTGTGGGGCAACGATTCTGAAAGCACCGACCGCACGGTCGACACCCACATCAAAACCCTGCGCGCCAAGCTACAACGCATCACGCCGCAGCGCGACCCGATTGCCACGCACCGTGGCCTGGGATATGCGATCGACGCGATAGACATCACCCCGTAGATGCGCCTCGGCCTTCGCATCCTGTTCGGCTTCTTCCTCATCACCGGCCTGGCCGGGGTGTTTGTGCTGCGCATCTTTGTGGCCGAAGTCAAACCCAGCGTGCGCGAGGTGATGGAAGACATGATGGTCGATACGGCCAACATCCTGGCCGAGCTGGCGGTAGACGACTTGCGCGCCGGCACCATGCCGCAAGGCCGCTTCGCCGAACAGGTGGCGGCCTACGCACGCCGCCCCATCGACGCGCGCATCTGGGGGCTGGACAAACAGTCGCTTGACTTCCGTGTCTACGTGACCGACATCACCGGCAAGGTCGTGTTCGACTCCACGCAACGCGCCTTGGGCCAAGACTATTCGCAGTGGCGCGACGTGGCCCGCACGCTGCGCGGCGAGTACGGCGCGCGCGCCACGCGCGAGGTCTACTCCGACGACCGCAGTTCGGTGCTCTACGTGGCAGCCCCCGTCAACGCCGATGGCAAGGTGATCGGCGTGTTGACAGTGGCCAAACCCGTGGCCACGGTGCAGGCCTTCATCGACCGCGCCGAGCACAAGATTTTGGTCAGCGGCTTGTGGCTGCTGGCGATCTCGGCCGCCGTGGGGGGGGCCGTCACGCTGTGGGTGGTCGCCAGTGTGCGCCGCCTGCGCCGCTATGCGAATGCAATGGAGGCTGGCAAAAAGCTGCCTCTGCCCAACATGCCCGGCGAACTGGGCGAGTTGGCCCAAGCCATGCAGGCCATGCGCATCCGCGTGGAAGGCCGTGAGTACATCGAAGCCTATGTGCGGGCCCTCACCCACGAACTCAAAAGCCCATTGGCCGCTATTCGCGGCGCGGGCGAGTTGCTGCAAGAGCCACTGCCCGAGGCCGACCGGCAAGAGTTCACCGCCGATGTGCTGGCGCAAACCCAGCGGCTGCAGTTGCTGGTCGACCGCCTGCTGGAACTCAGCAAGCTGGAGCAACGCCAGGAATTGCTCGACCCGCAAAAGCTGCGCCTGGGTGATTTTCTGGCATCGTTTGTGGCGCGGGCGCGCGGCGAACGGCCCCATGTGAACCTGCTGCTCGCGGCTGCGAGCGACCACGCCGAATGCCGCATCGAGCCCGACCTGCTGACGCTGGCCCTGAACAACCTCATCGACAACGCCGCCGCCTTTGCCCCCGCTGGCAGCCCCATCAAGCTGCGCGTTGTGGGCCACAACATCGTCGTGCAAGACCTCGGCCCCGGCGTGCCCGACTACGCTTTGCCCAAGCTCGGCCAGAAGTTCTTTTCCACCGTGCGGCCCGATGGCGTGAGCAAGGGCTCGGGCCTGGGCTTGGCCATCGTGCAGCAGGTGATGGCCCTGCACGGCGGCCACATGGCTGTGCTGAACACCGCGCCGGGTTTGCAGGTGACCCTGCAATTTCCTGGCTGATTTCAGGCTCATCACCCGAACTTCACACCGACTTCACAGACTTCACGCTCACCTCACTCTGGCCTTGCATTCTTCGCCCCATGTTCAAACAGGAGGTGAAGAAGATGAAGTTCAAAACAAAGGGCCTAGGCAAAATCGCTGGGCTGTTCGTCGTGCTGATGTTGCTGCTGTGGGGCTTGGGCCAGATCACCGACCTGGTGCACGAGCGGCAAAACACACGCCAAGAGGCCGTCGCCAGCGTGGCGCAAAGTTTGGCGGGCAGCCAGACGCTGCTGGGCCCGCTGGTGCACCAAACCTGCACCGAAGAATGGACGGAAGGCCGTGGCCGAGACGTGACCACCCAACGCCGCGACTTTGAGCGCGTGGCGGCCCCCAGCAGTCTGGAAGTCAACGGCAACAGCGCGCTCGAGTCCCGCGCGCGCGGCATCCATGCCACCCAGCTGTTCACACTCAAAGCCCACCTTGTCGCCCGTTGGCACGACCTGGAAACGGTGGACAACGACCGCCCCCGGCAAGCCGGGGCAAAGGTCACTTGCACCTCGCCCTACCTGATGCTCGCGGTGTCGGACGCCCGTGGCATTCGCCAAGCTGAGGTGTCGGTCAACGGGGCCGCGCAGAAAGTGTTGGCCGGCACACAACACCCGGCCTACCCACGCGGTGTGATGGTGAAGTTGCCCGAGAAGACCAACCTGGACGCACCGCTGGCCGCCGAGATTGACCTTGAACTGATAGGCACCGAAAGCCTGCACATCGTGCCGCTGGGCCAAACCGCGCAAATCAATTTGACGTCGAATTGGCCACACCCCAGCTTCTATGGCCAGTTCTTGCCGTCGGAACGCAAGATCACCGAGGCAGGGTTCGAAGCTTCATGGCGCGTGTCGTCACTCGCCAGCACCGTGCGCCAAGCGGTGGCCAACCAGGGCCGCTTTTGCACGGGCAGCAACGCCAGCAACGGCCCAAGGTCTGAGCGCGCCTATGAGGCGGTGGAGGTAGCGGCTGCAACGGTTGCCACGGTTGATGCACCGCGCGGCGCAAGCCCGTGTATCGAGACCGTAGCGGTCGCTTTCATTGACCCGATCAACACTTATTCGCTGTCCGACCGCGCCACCAAATACGGCTTGTTGTTCATCGCCCTCACCTTTGTGGCCGTGGGTATGTTTGAGTTCATGCGCAACCTGCGTGTACACCCGGTGCAGTACTTTTTGGTGGGCGCTGCCATCAGCATCTTCTTCTTGCTGCTGGTGAGTCTGGCCGAGCACCTGGCGTTCAATGTGGCCTACGGCATTGCGGCCAGTGCCTGCGTGCTGCTGCTCACTTACTACGCCAGCCACATGCTGCACAGTTGGCGCCGTGGCCTGCCGTTTGGCACGGGCATTGCCATGCTCTACGGCATGTTGTTTGTGCTGTTGCAGTTGGAACAGACCGCGCTGGTGGTGGGCGCCACAGCGCTGTTCACCGTGCTGGCTGTCGTGATGTGGGTGACGCGCAACTTCGACTGGTATGGGCAACCGTCGCGTGACGAAGAAACACCTACGACTCCACATGCAGCACCACATGATTGAAGACGTGATTTGCCTGCACGCGGGCCTGTTCAACCGGCGCTGGGGCTTCGCCCTGGCCGCCGTTGCGCTGTTCTGCATCGAAGTGGCCATTGCCCGCTACGCCCCACCGGGCTGGCTGCGCGGCTTTGTCGGCGATGTGTTGGTGGTGCTGCTGGTGTGGAGTGTGTTCGGCGGGTTGGGCCGCGCCCGTTGGCCAGCCTCGCGCCTGGCGCTGGCAGCGCTGTTGTTCGCTTGTGCGATTGAAGTGCTGCAGGCGTTTGGCTTGGTCGATCTTTTGGGCTTGCACGACGCCACACCACTGCACCGCGTGCTGCGCATCGCGCTCGGCGCCACGTTTGATCCATGGGATTTCGTCGCTTACACCTGCGGTTGGGGGCTATGCCACGCCGCACTGCGGCTCTGTCGTTTCGCAGTGGGGGCGCCAAACACGGGTCAAAATGGGCCATTCTTATTTGGCTGGAAATGACACGATGCAAACGCTTGAAGTTCTAAAACTCGCCGCCTTCTCTGACGGCCACACGGGTGGTAACCCAGCGGGCGTGGTGCTGGCAGAAGCGCTTCCCGTTGATACTGAGATGCAACGTATCGCGGCCGAGGTCGGCTTTTCAGAAACCGCTTTTGCGGCCCCGACGGCCGACGGCTGGCGCGTGCGCTACTTCTCGCCAGAAACAGAAGTGCCGTTTTGTGGCCACGCCACCATTGCGCTCGGTGCCGCGCTGGCCAAGAGACACGGAGACGGTGTATTTGCCCTCACCCTCAACCAGGCCAACATCACCGTTGAAGGCCGGCGCAGCGGCGACTTGGTCAACGCCGCACTGCAGTCACCGCTCACACGCAGTCAACCCGCCCCGGACATGCTGGTGGCCGAGGCATTGGCTTTGTTTGGCTACACCGCCGCCGACCTGGACACGCGCATTCCCCCCGCGCTGGCACACGGTGGCGCCGACCATCTGGTGCTGGCGCTCAAAACCCGCGCGGCGCTGGCCGCAATGCAATACGACCTAGGCGTTGGCCGCACATGGATGCAACGGGCCGGCTTGGTCACTGTTTTGTTGGCGTTCGTGGAGTCAGACGTGCGCTTTCACACGCGCAACGCTTTTGCTTCGGGCGGCGTATTGGAAGACCCGGCCACGGGTGCGGCCACGGCCGCTTTCGCCGGCTACTTGCGCGACATCGCCTGGCCGCACGGCGGGGCCATTGAAATCGTGCAAGGGGAGGACATGGGCATGCGTTCGTTACTGCATGCGGAGATCGGGCCCATGGTCGGCAGCTCGATCCGCGTGTCGGGAACAGCGCGCTTCATGTAAGGCGATCCACGCGCATCGCGTGGACGCTTAAGTTTTACTTGCCGACCAACTCGTTGAGCTTGGCCGCCTCGAAACACTCTTTGCGGGCGGCATCACCAGGCACGCAGTCGCCGCTGTCTCGCAGGGTCGAGAGCTTTTCAATCGCTTGCCACAACATGGCAATCTGGTGGTCTTGCGCAGAGGCGCTGTCGATCAGGCCGCGCATGGCCTGGCTCAGCGGGTCGTCGTCGGGCGTCACGCCGTAGGCCGAGAAACTGCGTTGCGCCATGGCGGCATCGCCCACCTGCGCATCGCCGGTTTTCGGCATGATGATGCGCGCGGGAATGCCCACGGCCGTGGCGCCCGCAGGCACGGGTTTGATGACCACGGCATTCGAGCCGATCTTGGCACCGTCGCCCACTGTAAAGCCGCCGAGCACTTTGGCTCCGGCACTCACCACCACGTCTTTACCCAACGTGGGGTGGCGTTTCGCGCCTTTGTAGAGCGAGGTGCCGCCCAGCGTCACCCCCTGGTAGATGGTGCAGCCGTCGCCAATTTCGGCGGTCTCGCCCACCACCACGCCCATGGCGTGGTCGAAGAACACACGCTCGCCAATCTTGGCACCGGGGTGGATCTCGATGCCCGTGAGCCACCGGCCTTGGTGCGAGATGAAACGCCCCAGCCATTTCAGACCATGGTTCCAACACCAGTGCGCGCGCCGGTGCAGCCACAAGGCATGCAGACCGGGGTAACAGGTCAACACCTCCCATGTCGTTCGGGCGGCCGGGTCGCGGTCAAGAATGCACTGGATATCGGAGCGGAGACGGGAAAACATGCGCGCAGTCTAGTCGTTTGCGGGAGGGGTTGCTTTGTCCCCACTGACAGATGTGGGGACCTTCGCAGCAGTGAACTGCATGGCTTTGGCGATGCCGCGCAGGATGTGGATTTCATCTTGCGTGGGCTGCGCGCGGTTGAACAATTGCGTCAACCGGGGCATCAACTTTTTCGGCGCGGCCGGGTCGAGAAAGCCCACTGCCACCAGCGCTTGCTCCAGGTGCGCCAGCATGCCGTTCAACTGCCGCGCGTCGGCTTGCACCGCCGGTGCAATGCCGTTGGCCACGTCATAACCGCCCAGCGCCAGGCGCCATTCGTAGGCGATCAACTGTACGGCAGCACCTAAATTCAGCGAGCCGAAGTTCGGGTTGGTGGGAATGCTTAAAGCGACATGGCAGCGGTAGACGTCTTCGTTGGCCATGCCGTAGCGCTCGGAACCGAAGAGGAACGCAATGCCTTCTGGCAAACCGGCGATTTGAGCAGTCGTTTGAGCCAAATCGGCCTCTGACGCATGTTGTGATTGCGCAGGCAGCTCTCCTTTTAATAGCAACTCAAAATGCTCGCGCGGTGACCTCGTGGGTGGGCCAAAGTCGCGCGGGATCATCGCCGTGGCGCACAGGTGGCTCATGCCGTCGAGCGCTTCGTCCAGGGTTTCAACGATGCGGGCGTTGTCCAGCACGTCCAGCGCACCACTCGCGCGCTGAATGGTTTCCTGGCGGCGCAGCACATTCGCCCAGCGCGGGCCCACCAGCACCAAATCTTGAAACCCCATGGTCTTCATGGCGCGGGCGGTGGCGCCCACATTGCCGGCGTGGCTGGTGTTGATCAGGATAAAACGGGTTTGCATCGACGGGGTTCTAGGGCTGTAATGGAGCAGTGTGCACGGGCATAAAACCGGGGCGGTACACAAAAAAGGGCTAAGCGGTTAAAATCGAGGGCTATTGTCGCTGCCCGCATCGCCTGGCGTCGTCCTTCCTGTTCTTCACTACAACTTATGTCGTCTTTAAACCTGCACCCCATGCTTAATGTGGCCGTCAAGGCTGCTCGCGCCGCTGGCGCCATCATCAATCGCGCCGCCCTTGACGTGGAGGCCGTGCGAATTTCGCAGAAGCAGGTTAACGACTTCGTCACCGAAGTCGATCAGGCGGCAGAACAGGTCATCATCGAAACGCTGCTCACGGCCTACCCCGGCCACGGCATCCTGGCTGAAGAGTCGGGCACCGAGCACGGCGCCAAAGACTCCGAATACGTCTGGATCATCGATCCTCTGGATGGCACCACCAACTTCATCCACGGCTTTCCGTACTACTGCGTCAGCATTGCGCTGGCCGTCAAAGGCCGTCTGGAACAGGCCGTCATTTACGACCCCACGCGCAACGACTTGTTTACGGCCACCAAGGGCCGTGGCGCCTATTTGAACGAGCGCCGCATCCGCGTTTCCAAGCGCGTGCGTCTGCAAGAGTGCTTGTTGTCCACCGGCTTCCCTTTCCGCCCGGGCGACAACTTCAAAAACTACCTGGGCATGATGGCCGACATCATGCCGCGCACTGCCGGCCTGCGCCGCCCCGGTGCTGCAGCCTTGGACCTGGCTTACGTGGCCGCCGGTTACTCCGACGGTTTCTTTGAAGCCGGCCTGAACCCCTGGGACATGGCCGCCGGCGCACTGTTGATCACCGAAGCGGGTGGTCTGGTGGGCAACTTCACTGGTGAAGCCGATTTTCTGGAACAAAAAGAATGCCTGGCCGCCAACCCGCGTCTGTACAGCCAATTGGTGTCGATCTTCGGCAAGTACAGCAAGTTTGCAACCGCCGGTGAAAAGGCCAGCTTGCGCCAGGCCGGTAACGCGGTAGACAACGTGGCCGACGAGTCCGCCGCTGAAGACGCTGCCCCGGCTGACGACAGCGCCAGCGACGCAGCACCAGCCGCCGCCGCAGAATCACGCGGCACCTTGCGCCGCCAACCGCGCCAGCAGAGTTAAGCGCACCGCCGCTGGAGGAAGCTTCAGCGGCGTTAGTAAAAAACCCGCGTTCGTCATGAAGGCGGGTTTTTTATTGGGCGACTCCGTTCAGTGCAACTCAGTCGTCGGTGTACTTCTGCGCAATGTCGTAGAAGTCATTCGACACCTCAAAAAACGCGTCCAGCATTTCCGGGTCAAAGTGGCTGCCGCGCCCCTTGCGCATGATGTCGCAAGACACCTCGTGGCTGAACGGCGGCTTGTAGACGCGCTTGCTGATCAGCGCGTCGTACACGTCGGCAATGGCCATCAGCCGGGCCGAGATCGGAATTGCGTCGCCCACCAAACCTTCCGGGTAGCCCGAGCCATCCCACTTCTCCTGGTGGCTGTAGGCGATTTCTTTGGCCAGCGTCAAAAACTCCACCTCCATCCCCAGCCGCTTTTCTGCGTCTTCAATCGCATTGCGGCCCAGCGTGGTGTGGGTCTTCATGATCTCGAACTCTTCAGGCGTGAGCTTGCCGGGTTTGAGCAAAATGTTGTCGGGAATGCCAATCTTGCCGATGTCGTGCAACGGGGCCGATTTGTAGAGCAACTCGATGTTGCGGTCGGTCAAAAACGCTTTGAAGCGCGGCAGCCCACGCAGGGCCTCGGCCAGGCGGCGCACGTACAACTGGGTGCGCCGAATGTGGTTGCCGGTTTCGTTGTCACGCGTCTCGGCCAGTGAAGCCATGGCCATGATGGTCACGTCCTGAATGGCCTGCACTTCCAGCGTGCGTTTGGCCACCTCTTCTTCGAGAAAGGCACTTTTGTCGCGCAGAAAATCGGCGCTGGCTTTCAGCGCCAAATGGGTTTCCACCCGCGCCAGCAAAATCGGTGGACTCACGGGTTTGGTGATGTAGTCGGCCGCGCCGAGCGCCAAGCCTTGGGTTTCGTCGTCGACCTCGGACTTGGCGGTCAAGAAGATGACCGGGATGTCGCGCGTCAATGGGTCGGCCTTGAGGCGGCGGCAAACCTCATAACCGTCGATGTCCGGCATCATGATGTCGAGCAGGATCAGGTCGGGTGCGGGGTCGGTGGCGGCAATGCGCAGCCCACGCTCACCGTGGTTCGCCACCTTCACGCGGTAGCGGTCCTTCAGCAGCGAGCTCATCAGCGCCAGATTGTCCGGAGTGTCATCCACCACCAGCACTGTCACTTCCGACTTACGGTTCAAAGCGGCAACATTGTCCATGCATGCGTTTTCAAAAGACCCATCACCCGCGAACGCGACGCGATCGCAAGGACAACGATAACCGGAAATGGCGCATTCGCAACAAGTTGTAGCAGTTTGTGCGGCTTGCACACCACGCCGCGGTGCGCCTCAGCCGTTGTTGAACCACCCAACGCTTCACACCAATTAAGCCTAGCCAAGCCAATTACCCCGCAACATCGTTGAAAATCAGCCACCGTCGGTGCGAGAGCTGTTCTCCACCGCCTGCCAATGGCCACACACCCTTAATGCAATCAGAGACCGCCCCTCACACCGCCGCTACCGCTGCCGCCCCGTCCGCAGCCCCTTCAGCCTCGTCTACCGATTTTTCGGCCCACACGCCGATGATGGCGCAGTACCTCAACCTGAAAGCCGGCTATCCCGATACGCTGGTCTTCTACCGCATGGGCGACTTCTACGAGCTGTTTTGGGCCGACGCCGAAAAGGCCGCCGCCTTGCTCGACATCACCCTGACGCGGCGCGGCCAGTCGGCTGGCCAGCCGGTGGTGATGTGCGGCATTCCGTTCCACGCGCTGGAAGGGTACCTGGCAAAACTCATTCGCCTGGGTGAATCGGTAGCCATTTGTGAGCAGACCGGCGAGGTCACCGGCAAGGGCCCTGTCGAGCGCAAAGTGGTGCGCGTGGTGACGCCCGGTACCTTGACCGACGCTGAACTGCTGGCCGACAAAACCGAATCCATCTTGCTAGCCGTGCACCAAGGCCCGCGCAACACCTGCGGCCTGGCCTGGCTGAGCCTGACACAGGGCGAACTGCACTTGGGCGAGTGCGCTGGCGACGAGTTGGAAGCCTGGGTGCAGCGCATCGCACCGGCCGAGTTGTTGATGAGTTCTGACGCCACCGGCAGCTTCACCCAGCGCCTCAAAGCACTGGTGCGCGCGGGCGGCACGGGCGTGGCCATGTGCACCGCCACGCGTCCCGGTTGGACGTTTGACAGCGCACTCGGCTTGCGCAAACTGTTAGAACAATTACATGCCGCCTCACTTGCGGCCTGGGGCGCCGAGTCGCTACCGCAAGCGCACGCCGCTGCCGCCGCTTTGCTGACCTACGCCGAGCACACGCAGGGCCGCGCTTTGTCGCACGTACAAAGCCTGCGCGTGCAGCGCAACGACGCCGGCATCGACCTGCCACTGTCTACGCGCCGCAACCTGGAGTTGACGCAAACCCTGCGCGGCGAAGACAGCCCCACACTGTTTTCGCTGCTCGACACCTGCATGACCAGCATGGGCAGCCGCACCCTGAAGCGCTGGCTGCTAGAGCCGCAACGCGACCGCAGCGATGCCAGCGCGCGCCTGCAAGCCATCCGTGTGTTGCGTGAAGCCCAAGGCGCTGGTGGTTGGCAAAAGCTGCGCGAACAGCTCAAGGGTTGCAGCGATGTCGAGCGCATCACCGCCCGCGTGGCGCTGCGCCAAGTGCGTCCGCGCGAGCTGGTGGCACTGGCGCAAACACTACAAAAAACAGAGCTTCTTGCGCCCGTCCTACCTGCGCAAACGGCACTTTTGACGCATATCGCGGGGCAGATGCTGCCACCGCCCGGCTGCGTCTCGCTACTGACCCAGGCCATCATGCCCGAGCCCGCTGCGCTGGTACGCGATGGCGGCGTCATCGCCACCGGCTTCGATGCCGAGCTGGATGAGCTGCGCGCCATCCAGACCAACTGCGACGACTTTCTGCTGGCACTTGAAACGCGCGAAAAAGCGCGCACCGGCATCGCCAATCTGCGCGTGCAGTTCAACCGCGTGCACGGTTTCTACATCGAGGTGACGCAAGGCCAGCTCGACAAGGTGCCCGACGACTACCGCCGCCGCCAAACGCTGAAGAACGCCGAGCGCTTCATCACGCCCGAACTGAAGACCTTTGAAGACAAAGCACTCTCGGCCCAGGAGCGTGCCCTGGCGCGCGAGAAGTGGCTGTTTGAACAAGTACTCGATGCGCTGCAAGCCTTTGTGGCTCCGCTCACCAGCCTGGCGCACGCATTGGCCACGCTGGATGCGCTGTGTGCCTTGGCCGAACGCTCGCTCACCCTCGACTGGTGCGCGCCGCAGTTTGCCAAAGAGCCTTGCATCGAGATCGAACGTGGCCGCCACCCGGTGGTGGAAGCGCGCCTGGCAGAGACCGCCAACACCAGTTTCATCGCCAACGACACCCGCCTAGGCCCCCGCCAGCGCATGCAGATCATCACCGGCCCCAACATGGGCGGTAAGTCGACCTACATGCGCCAGGTGGCCATCATCGTGCTGCTGGCCAGCATGGGTAGCTATGTGCCGGCGACGAGTTGCCGCCTCGGCCCCATCGACGCCATCCACACCCGTATTGGCGCGGCTGATGACTTGGCCAACGCCCAATCGACCTTCATGATGGAGATGACCGAGGCCGCGCAAATTCTGCACAGCGCCACGCCCCACAGCCTGGTGCTGATGGACGAAATCGGCCGTGGCACCTCGACCTTCGACGGCCTGGCCTTGGCGTCGGGCATTGCCGCACAACTGCACGACAAGACCCAGGCCTTCAGCCTGTTTGCCACGCACTACTTCGAGCTGACCGACTTTCCGGCCAAACACCATGCCGCCATCAACGTGCACGTGAGCGCGGCCGAGTCGGGCAGCGAGATCGTGTTCTTGCACGAGATCCAGGCCGGCCCCGCCAGCCGCAGCTACGGGATCCACGTGGCGCGCTTGGCCGGCATGCCCACCGCCGTGCTGAACCACGCACGCCACGCGCTCGAAGCGCTGGAGTCGCGGGCCGACGAAAGCCGTGCGCAAGTCGACCTGTTTGCCCCGCCGCCGGCCAGCGCCACACAAGGCCCCGGCCCCTTAGAATCGGCGCTGAACGCCATCCAGCCGGATAGCCTCACGCCGCGCGAAGCCCTCGATGCGCTCTACAGCCTGAAGAAACTCGCGCAGCGCGAGCAGGCTTGAAGCCGCATCACCCCAGCCCAAAACGAGAACTAACGAGGCCATCAACATGACTTACTGCGTCGCTCTCAAACTCAACGCCGGACTGGTGTTTCTCTCGGACTCGCGCACCAACGCCGGGCTTGACCAGGTCAGCACCTTCCGCAAGATGATCGTCTACGAGCGCCCCGGCGACCGTTTCATGGTACTGCTGTCGGCGGGCAACCTGAGCATCTCGCAGTCGGTGCGTGAACTGCTGCAGGTTGAAGTACTGCAGGAGACCGATACCTCCGAGCCGCTGACCATCTGGAACGCCAAGAGCATGTTCGACGCCGCACGTGTGCTCGGCTCGGCCGTACGCCACGTGTACGACCGCGACGCGGCCTCTCTCAAAGCCGCAGGCGTGGACTTCAACGTGTCGATGATTTTGGGCGGGCAGATCGCTGGCGAAGGCATGCGCCTGTTCCAGGTCTACTCGGCGGGCAACTTCATTGAAGCGACGACAGAAACGCCCTACTTCCAGATCGGCGAATCAAAATACGGCAAGCCCGTGCTCGACCGCGTGCTGCACCCTGACACCCCGCTGGACGAAGCCGCCAAGTGCGCACTGGTGTCCATGGACTCCACGCTCAAGTCCAACCTGTCGGTCGGCCTGCCGCTGGACCTGGTGGTGTATGAGGCCAACAGCTTTCGCACCGACAAGATCGTCTGCATCGACGAAAACAACCCCTACTTTCGTATGCTGCACAACACCTGGGGTCAGAAGCTGCGCGAAGCGTTTGACGACATCGAGCAACCGCAATGGGGCGAAGGCCCGGCGGCAGAACCGCTGATGGTGGCCAGCGGGCGCGGCAAGCCGCTGCGCAAGATCACTGCGCCCAACGAGCGTTTGATTTGAGTACCCGCGCGGCGGCGGCGAGCCAAGACAAAGAGGCGCTACCGCTGATCGTTTTCTCGCACGCCAACAGCTTTCCTGCGGCCACGTACCGCGTGTTGTTTGCCGAGTTGCGGCAGCGCGGCTTCGAGGTGGCAGCGCTCGACAAGTTTGGCCACGACCCGGCCCTGCCCGTCACCAACAACTGGCCGCACCTGGTGCAGCAGTTGGCCGACTTTGCGGAAGAACAGGTTGCACAACACGGCGGCCCGGTCTTCCTGGTCGGCCATTCACTCGGCGGCTTTTTGAGTTTGATGACTGCTGCGCGCCACCCCACGCTCGCACGCGGCGTGTTGATGATCGACTCGCCCGTGCTCGGCGGTTGGCGCGCCGGTGCGCTCGGTGTGGTGAAACGTACGCCGCTGGTGGGCTCGATCACGCCCGGCAAAGTCAGCCGCCGCCGGCGCAACCGCTGGCCCGACGTGGACACGGCGTTTGAACACTTCCGCCACAAAAAAGCCTTCGCAGCGTGGGATGAACGTGTGCTGCGCGACTACGTGGAACACGGCATGCATGACGAAGACGGCCAACGCGTGCTGAGCTTCGACCGCGACGTCGAGACCGCCATCTACAACACCCTGCCGAACAACCTCGACCGACTGCTGCGCACCCACCCGCTGCAATGCCCTGCAGCCTTTATCGGCGGCACGCAATCGGAAGAAATGCGCCAGGTGGGCATGGCCCTGACACACAAGGTGGTGGGCGGTGACGGCGTGATGCCAGGCCGCATCAGCATGCTCGATGGCAGCCATTTGTTCCCGATGGAAAAGCCCATGGCCACGGCGGCGGCCATTGAGGCCGCGTTGCGGAATTTGCTGGGCTGACCGGTCAGCAGCAGCTCTCCGACGCTTACGCGGTTTACCCAGCGATAGCTTCGAAGCGCTGCACCAGATTGCGCCCCTTCTGCTTGGCTTTGTAGAGTGCCTTGTCCGCGCTGTTCAGCAGTTGCTCAAACGACTGCCCGCGCGCCAACGTTGCCACGCCGATGCTCACCGTGAACGGCACCAAAGTCCCGGCATCGTCTTCAACGCGCAGATGTTGCGCTTCAATGCGCAGCGATTCGGCCAGCACCTCGGCGTTGGCGCCACTGGTTTCCGGCAGGATGATGACAAACTCTTCGCCGCCCAGACGCGCCACAGTGTCCACACCCTGGCGCACCCGCAGCCGACAGGTGTCGGCCACGGCGCAGATCACGCGGTCGCCTACCAGGTGGCCCCAGTTGTCATTCACACTCTTGAAGGAGTCGATGTCGACCATCAACACCGACAACGGATGCTCAAAACGCGCCGTGCGTTTGCACTCCTTGGCGCCCACTTCCATCAAGGTGCGGCGGTTGGCCAGACCCGTGAGTGAGTCGGTGGAGGCCAGCAGTTCCAACGCGGTGTTCAGGCTTTGCAGCAGGCTGTTCTGTTCGGCCAGCTTGCGGTTGATTTCCGCAATCTCGTCTTCTTTGCGTTTGCGGTCGTCGATGTTGAAGGTCACGCCGATGAAGCGTTGACCCGGCAGGTCAGCGCCGCCATCCATGATGCGTCCGTAGTTGGCAAACCAGATCCATCCGCCGTTTTTGGCCAGCAACCTGAACTCGCAGCGGTACTGCTGCGTTTTGCCAGAGAAAACATCTGCCAAGGCGGCCTTGGTGGCATCCACGTCGTCCGGGTGTACCAACTGGAGTGTGTTTGCCACCAGCGCGGGAATTTCCTCGTCGGCATAACCCAGCTCCCGAAAAATCTTCAACGCTTTGCGGGTGACATCACCCGTGAGGAGGTTGTTCTCCCACAGGTCGAGCCCGGCCGCCTCGAGCGCCAGTTCCAGGCGCTCTTTGTTGAGATCTTTTTCGTCCATGGACGTGGCCCGCAGCGGCTTACAGTGCAGGCATCGCGCCTGCGTAGCCAATGCTGCGCAGCAACGCGGCAAACGACGCCACGACGCCCGGCGTGTTGTACAGCGCAGGCACGGTGCTCACCTGGATCACGCTCACCATCTGCCCGGTGCTCTTGCCGGTGGTCGCATCAAAGTACAGCGCCAAATCGTCGCTGGCGTTGGAAAAGCCGCGGCCAGTGCTTTCGGAGTAATAACAAATCGAATCCGGCGCAATGATGTCGGGCACCGCACTTTGGTTCGAGTACATGATGAGGTTCTCATTCATGTTGTAGATGGTGTGGGTTTCGGTGCTCTGCGTGGGGTCGGGGTTGTTGTCGAGCTGGATCACCCCCGCATCGAGCGACGCTGCCGTGGTCGACTGGCTGATGGCGGTGATGTAGAAATTGCGCACGCTGACCGAGGCGGTGCGTCCCGTCAGATAGGCGATTTGCTCGGCCACCGCATCGGACGATGGCGTCTGCGATGCCTCCAGCAGGAACTGCCCCAGCGCCCAGACCTGCGACAAGGTGCCAGGGATGTAGGAGCCTGTCAAAGCGCAACCATTGCCGGGGTTCGAAGGCCACAACGCAATGCCTGAAAAGCCGCCAAAACCCTGCAACACGCCGCCCGCCATCTTCTCCATCTGCGCAGCCGTGGGCGAGCTCAGCAAAGCCGACTCCATCGTGCTCACGTCGGTCACATCGGTGGCCAGAGCGCAGGGGCTCACGGGCAAGGCGCTGACGCCGGCAAACGTGGTTTGCGGCAACTCGGGCACGGCGCGCCCTGCACCGTCACCGTCCACCACCCACAGATTGGCGGATGGCACCGTGGCTGCCAGCAGCGGCACCAGTGAGTTGATGGCGCCAATTTCGATAGGGATCACGCATCCCGCCGTATAGCCCGTACCGGACTTCAGCAAGCCCAAAGTGTTGACAACAGAGTTTTGGATATCGGCCAGCGTGAGGTTGTCGCCCGCATCGGGCGAACCCATCATGGCGACGACGCAACCGCTGGTGTCGCCGTCGTAAGGCTTTACCGTGATGCTGCCAGCCCAGCCGCTGTCGGCCAGTTGTTGCAAGATGGAAACGGCATCACGGTAGCTGCCGCCGCCCCCGCTGGCCATGACCGCGGCGCCCGCGGCGATATATTCGAGATCGGCAAGTCCATAACTGCTAGAAGACATTGAATTCCTAGTCGTGATGCAAAGAACGTTCCGGCGCCAAGTCTGGCACAAAATGTAACGATGACCCTAAACCCGAGTTGTTTCGCCGAATTTATATTTAGTTTGACGCTTTGGCGGCGATCATCGAGACCATCGATTTGCCACTTCTGGAACTGATACATGCAGGGAAACAAACCCACGGTCGCCCCCTACAACGTGATGCGTTGGCTCGGGCAGGCGCTGGGTCGGCACCCTCGCGTGGTCGGCGTGTTGTGTGGCTACACGCTGGCGCTGGCCGTCATCGCCAGCCTCGCTTTTGTGGCATTGGAGCTACAGGTCAAGGACGTCAAAGCGGGCCACGCGCAGGTCCTGCTCAGGATGCAGGCCCTTCAGGACGACGTGGGCAACCTGCTGACGGAGCTGAATACCTCATACCCGTCCGACTGCACACCTGAAAACCTGAACCAACTGCGCAGCCTACTGTTCAGCCACCGCTATGCGCGCGACATCGGTTTGCTGGATACACAGCGTCGGCAGTTCTGCAGCACCAGTTTGGGGCAACTGGAAGTGTCGGAGGAGCAAAGGCAAGGCGGCATCGACGGTTCGATTGGCCGCTACCACTTGAAAGCCGAAATACGGCTGGCAAAAAACACCTTCCGCAGCACACTGGTGGAACGCGGCCGCTTCATCGTCACCATGGACGACAAGCCAGCGCAGGACGTGTTTTCGCAGTACAGCGACGCCGTCTGGGCCGGCGCAGGCCAACAGCGGCGCCAGGTCTTCAAAAGCGCTGAAGACAATCTGACGAATGACCCACTCCCCGCCGATACAGCGTCCTTGCACGTGCTGTGGCGCAGCGCGGTGCTGCTAGTGAGCACGACCAAACCCGGCGTCAGCCCGATCTCGGTGCAGTCGATCATCAAACCCGCTGATCTATACGACAACCAATATGAAATCCTGGCCGGCGCGGTGGGCCTGTTTTTGCTGTTGGCCTTCCTGACCAGTGAGGCCGTCACGCAGCGTTGCCGCTACTTCCAGTCGATGGACTACCGCATCCACCACATGTGTACACCGTCGGGCGTGGTCTGCCACTACCAGCCGATCTTGGACTTGACCACTGGCGAAGTCGTAGGTTGCGAGGTGCTCGCCCGCCTGATGGACCAGGACCAAATCATGTACCCCGACCGCTTCATTCCGGCTCTCAACCGGCAGGGACTGAACTGGACATTCGACCGCTTGGTGAGCGGCCGGGCTCTCCGAGAACTGGCGGCCGCCTTGCCCGCGCAGCAGAACTTCGTGGTGGCGCTCAATTTCTTTCCGCAAAACCTCAAGCGTGATGCAATCCACACCCACTTGAAAGCGGCCCAGGAGGCGCTGGGGCGCAGCGATATCCACATCGAACTCGAAGTCACCGAGTACGACTTTGCGCCTGAGATCCTGCCCGAGTTGCGCCGCTTGAAGGCGAGTGGATTCTCCATCTCGATTGACGATTTCGGCACCGGCTATTCCAACCTCGGCATGGTCAAACGCATGGCGCCCGACCGCTTGAAAATCGACCGCTCGTTTGTCTATGAAATGGAAGACGCGACGCTGCGCTCCAGCCTGATTCCCGAGATCATGGCCATCGCCGAAGCCGTGGGCAGCAAGGTGATTGCAGAAGGCATTGAAACCGCCGAACAGGCCTCCAGCCTGCGCGCGCTGGGCGTACAGTACGGGCAGGGGTATCACTTTGCACGACCACTGCCGCTAGACGAATTCATACGTTATCTGCGCGACCGCACCATCACGGCCAGCCCATCCACATCGGCGGGATCGGCTTAGAAAGCCCACACAACGTCGGGGCAACATCCGCCCCCATAACCAAGCCGTGCCATGATTTCGCCTTCTGAATCCACACTAGGAGAACCCGATGCGCCGTCTGACCGCGAACGACTTCCCACAAGAACTGCTGGAGCTTTACGACTACTACGTACACGGCCGAATTTCACGGCGTGACTTTGTGGACCGGGCCGGCAAGTTTGCCGTGGGCGGCATGACGGGGGCGGCCGTACTGGCCTCGCTAAGCCCCAACTACGCGCTGGCCCAGCAAGTCTCGTTCACCGATCCTGACATCGTGGCCGACTACATCACCTACCCCTCGCCCAACGGCCACGGCAAGGTGCGCGGCTACCTGGTGCGCCCGGCCAAAACCACTGGCAAGCTGCCGGCCGTGGTGGTGGTGCATGAGAACCGAGGCCTAAACCCCTACATCGAAGACGTAGCGCGCCGCACAGCCAAGGCCGGTTTTGTGGCGCTGGCGCCGGACGGCTTGAGCTCTGTGGGCGGCTACCCCGGCAACGATGACAAAGGCCGCGAATTGCAGGCGCAAGTCGATCCAAAGAAATTGATGAACGACTTCTTTGCGGCCATTGAGTTCTTGATGCGCCACGACGCCAGCACCGGCAAGGTGGGGATCACCGGTTTTTGTTATGGCGGGGGCGTCGCCAATGCCGCCGCGGTCGCTTACCCGGAACTGGGCGCCGCCGTGCCTTTTTACGGACGGCAAGCATCGGCTGAAGATGTCGCCCGCATCAAGGCGCCCCTGTTGCTGCACTACGCCGCACTGGACACTGGGATCAACAACGGTTGGCCGGCCTACGAAACAGCGCTGAAGGCCAACGGCAAGAACTTTGAGGCCTACATCTACCCCGGCACGAACCACGGTTTCCACAACGACTCGACGCCGCGCTACGACGAGCCGGCCGCCAAATTGGCCTGGGATCGCACCATCAAGTGGTTCCAGCGCTACCTGGCGTAGTGCTGTAGCGCCCGGGTACGGGGACAGGTTCCCCGCATAAGTTCACATTTGCGCCACGATCTATTGCCGCTGGAAGTTCAAACTTGCGCCATCCCGTTTGAACTTCCCTTCAGGAGCAGATCATGGCCCATCAGCACACCACACATTCAGCCCCCGCCAACAACGCCCGCCCCATGGTGGGCCCGGCGATGTTGCTCGAGGTATCTCACCTGCAGCACGGTAGCGGCTCCACCCGCTATAGCGCAGCAGAGATCCAAAAGAGCGCCGACCAGGATTTGGTTCGGCTCTTGGCCGCCACCACACTGTGTGGCTTGGGCCTGCTGATCCTCGCGCTGATCCGCTGATACGGTGATCCACGTTTGCAGCCTCTTGAGTTTGCACCTACGACGAGATCACCATGCCTTCAAAACTTGAAAACCTCAACGAAACCAAAGATGGCGCGCGCTTCTTGATGGAGGGGGATTGTTTGGGCACCCACATCACCGTGGTGACGGCATACGACGGCAACTACGACGACTGGCCCTACCACGTGTACCTGCAGACCGGAGAAAGTCCGCGTCAACGGCTCACCACGCGCCCCACCACACGCCGAGGCGCCACCAAGATCAGCGCCTTCGAGCAAGGTCTGCTGTTAGCCATCAACGCGCTGACGCGGGCGCCGAAAACGGCAGCCACAGCGACAACGAAAAAAGCGCCCCCAGCGCCGAACGCGCGCCCGCCATTTGTGGACGTGGGGACTCAGGCGCCAACGCATGTTGGCGCTCAAGCACTGATGGCGCTAGGCTAAGGTGCGCACGCTGGGTTCGCGATCCCATTGGCGGTTTTTTGCCGATTGAATGAACGCAGCGACATCTGTAGCAGCCACCACACCTGCATCGGGCGCCACGCCCGCTTTTTGCAACAAGGTTTGAGCGCCTGCGTCCATACAAATCGCCTTTAAGTGACCAAACGCGTCGCGCACAAAATCGACCGCCGCTGCCTCGCGCGTCAACGCCTCACCAGCCTCTTTTGACAACAGCACCGCCACCGCATCAAACACCACCGAAGGGGTGCCTGCAAGCTGGCCGTCCACCACAAGTTTGCTGCCATCGTGCAGTGCCACTTCGCCAATCTTCGGCGCCACAATCTTCACCGTAGCACCCGCTTTGACTGCAGCGGTTTTGATCGCCTTCACGGCGCGCGCATCACTTCCTGCGTGCACCAAAATGCCCACGCAGCGCCCCTCAAGCGTGGCCTTCATCTTGCCGATGATTTGCAAGGCGGGCGATAAGTCCATGTCCAACACCGGCGCTGCAGCCTGGGGTGCGGGCGGCAAGCTGGACATGGCCAAACCATCGGCCACGCGTTGCGCCAGGTCTTCGTCGATATAACGCAAATGCCCCACCACGGCTTCGCGCACGTGGGGCGTTTCAACCTTCGACAATTCAAACACCAAGGCCGAGGCGATGTGCGCTTGCTCGGGCGCCGTTTGGCTGCGGAAGAACAAGCGTGCCTGGCTATAGTGGTCGGCAAAGGTTTCCGAGCGCACACGCCCGCGCTGGCCCGCCTCGTCGGCCGCAAACGAACGAAAGCCTTGCGGCGTTTCGCGCGGGGTGGCGGGAGCACCGTTGCGGTCCAAAGAACTCGGCTCGTAAGCCACCCGGCCCACGGGCACCTGCGTGCTCATATGGCCGTCACGCTGGTGGTTGGCAAACGGGCACTTCGGCGCGTTGATCGGCAACTGGTGAAAGTTGGGCGAGCCCAGCCGCGAGAGCTGGGTATCAAGGTAAGAAAACAGCCGCCCCTGCAGCAAGGGATCATTCGAAAAATCGATCCCCGGCACCAGGTGTGACGGGCAAAACGCTACCTGTTCCGTCTCGGCAAAAAAGTTGTCCGGCCAGCGGTCGAGCACCATGCGGCCCACCACCTTCAGCGGCACCAGTTCTTCGGGGATCAGCTTGGTCGGGTCGAGGTGATCGAACGGAAATGCCGCCGCTTCTTCTTCGGTGAATAGCTGCACCGCAAACTCCCACTCGGGAAAAGCGCCAGATTGGATCGCCTCAAAAAGATCACGCCGATGAAAGTCTGGGTCGGCACCGGCGAGCTTCACGGTCTCGTCCCACACGGTGGACTGCAAGCCCAGCTTGGGCCGCCAATGAAACTTCACGAAGGTGGATTTACCGTCCGCATTCACCAGCCGAAAGCTGTGCACACCAAAGCCTTCAATCATGCGCAGCGAGCGCGGCAAGGTGCGGTCGGACATGATCCACATCACCATGTGCATGGACTCTGGTGTGAGCGAGATGTAGTCCCAAAAGGTGTCGTGCGCGCTGGCCGATTGTGGAAAGCCCCGGTCCGGCTCCATCTTGACCGCGTGAATCAAATCAGGGAACTTGATCGCGTCTTGAATGAAGAACACCGGCACGTTGTTGCCCACCAGATCCCAGTTGCCTTCCTTGCTGTAGAACTTGACCGCAAAGCCGCGCACGTCGCGCGGTGTGTCCACCGAACCCGCGCCGCCCGCCACGGTGGAGATGCGCGTGAACACCGGCGTGCGTTCGCCAACCTCCGTCAAGATCTTCGCCGTGGTGAAGTCCGCCAACGAGGCCGTCAATTCAAAAAAGCCGTGCGCGGCCGTACCACGCGCGTGGACGATGCGCTCGGGAATGCGCTCGTGGTCAAAGTGCGTGATCTTCTCGCGCAGGATGAAGTCTTCGAGCAAGGTCGGGCCGCGCGGCTGCGCGCGCAAAGAGTTCTGGTTGTCGGAGATCGGCGTGCCTTGGTTAGTGGTGAGCGCCGGGTGGTGGCCCACCATGACCTGGTGCAGTTCGCCGCCGGTGCCGGTCTGCTCTGTGCCCTTGACCGTCGACGTGGATGCGCCGCTCTTTTTAGAGGCTGCGCGAGAAGGTGCGCGAGGAGGGTCTTTGCGCTTGGCAGTCATGTTGTGCTCCGGTGGGGTGTTGGTTGGGGTGTTTTAGCGTCGTTCATCGTGACGCCTCAACCCCTAACCCATTGCGAGCACACCGGCTCATCCGCTGTAGGACTAGTGCGTCCGTCTGGCTCGTCCAACCACTTACCAAGGTTTTATTTCACACAAGCTTTCTTTTTTTGCATCCAAGCTTGAAACCACCCCGTATTGGCTTCAATCGCAGCGCTTCCGCTTGCGATCAAACCCAACGGAGACCCTCATGTCCTCAGCTCAAATTTCCCGAAAGCTCGCTTCCTTCAGTCTTGTGGTAGCGATGTCTGCAGCCTCTGTTGCAGCCATGGCCGCCGATGTGATGGTGGGCGGCGCGCCCATGCTGCCCAGCAAAGACATCATCGACAACGCCGTCAACTCCAAGGACCACACCACCCTGGTGGCTGCCGTCAAGGCTGCGGGCTTGGTCGACACACTCAAAGGCCCAGGCCCGTTCACTGTGTTTGCGCCCACCAATGCAGCCTTTGCCGCCCTGCCCGCTGGCACGGTAGACACGCTGCTGAAACCCGAGAACAAACCCATGCTCACCAAGGTGCTGACCTACCACGTGGTAGCCGGCAAATGGGACGCGGCCGCCATCAGCAAGATGATCAAAGACGGCAACGGCATGGCCACCATCAAGACGGTGAGCGGTGGCACCTTGACCGCCAAGAGCAGCGGCATGGGTGTGACGCTCACCGATGAAAAAGGCGGCACAGCCAAAGTCACCATCGCAGACGTCTACCAGTCGAACGGCGTGATCCACGTGGTCGACAAGGTGCTTCTGCCCAACTAAATCGAACTGATGCAACGGCGCTCCACAGCGCCGTTTTTCATTGGCATTCGCTCAGCAACCCAAGAGGTTTCCGAGCCCGAGATCACGCCCCTCACGGGGCGCGTAGTGGAGGGGTGTGGCGCGAATTTAAATGCTCGTCAACGCACCCTGTAGGTTTTTTGTGTTGTCACCCGCCGCGCTTTGTCGCGGCACTCAAGGAGTCACCATGTCTACAGAATCCAAGTTGATCGATATGCTGCAAACCCGGGCCAAGAAATTGGAAGACCGACGCCAGTTCTTCAGAAAAGGCAGCGCCATTGGCGCAGGCATGGTGGGGGGCATGATCCTCACCGCGTGCGGCGGCGGTGGCGACAGCGCACTTGCGCAGCAAAGCACGGGCCCCACCGATGTGGAGATTTTGAACTTTGCGTTGAACCTCGAATACCTGGAGGCGCAGTTCTACCAGTACGCCGTGTTTGGTACGGGCCTGCCCGCCAACATGCTCACCGGTACGGGCACACAAGGTAGCGTGGTGGGTGGGCATGCCGTCATCTTCAGCGACCCGGTGGTGGCGCAGTACGCCAAAGAAATTGCGCTGGATGAGATTGCCCACGTGGCCTTTTTGCGCAAGGCTTTGGGCAGCGCCGCCGTGGCCCAGCCACAGATCGACGTGGGCGGAACCGACCCGAATGGCGCGTTCTCCACCGCTGCGCGCGCTGCTGGTTTGGTCGGGCCGGGCGTAGCTTTTGATCCCTACGCCAGCGATGAAAACTTTCTTCTCGGCGCCTTCATTTTTGAAGACGTGGGCGTCACGGCGTACAAGGGCGCAGCCCCGCTCATCACCAACAAAACCTACCTTGAGGCTGCAGCCGGCATCTTGTCGGCCGAGGCCTACCACGCGGGTTTGGTGCGCACGGTGCTGTACTCCAAAGGCTTGGCGACCCCAGTGCTGCGCACGGCGGCGGATGCGATCTCCAACGCACGCGATTCACTCGACGGCACCACCGATGTCGACCAAGGCATCACCGGCAGCAACGGCGCCTCCAACATCGTGCCGCTGGACGCCGATGGCATCGCCTACAGCCGCTCACCTGGTGACGTGCTGAACATCGTCTACCTCAACAGCGGTGCGGTGTCCAAGGGCGGCTTCTTCCCTTTGGGGATGAATGGCAACCTGGTGATGAGCAGCGCCTTGGCGTAGGCCAGCAGTTGCCGCAAGACCCGGAGCCCATCCGAGGAATGCGGATGGGCTTAGCATTTTTCACACAGGAGGCTTCATGGACTCTTTAGCGAATGCAGTGATTCAAGGTCAAGGCGGGCGTCAAACACCCCAGCGCAAACCCAGCCGCGCCTTGTGGGCCAAGCGCATGGTCGGCCTGGCGATCGTGGTGTCTGGCGGCACCTTGCTCGCGAGCGACCTGTTCAGCGCTTTGGGTGCTGAACACGCGCGCCCGACGGTCGCGGTGCTGGAGCAGACCGCGCCATGAACCTGGCCACACTGGGCATGCGGCGCGTGGGCCAGGGCAGCCCCAGCCTGCCACAAGTGCACCGAAGCGTGGCGGTCCCTGCACATGCCGGTGGGGCCAGCAGTGCAGCCAAACGCATGCTGGCGTTTGCCGGGCCCGGCTACATGGTGGCCGTGGGTTACATGGACCCCGGCAACTGGGCCACGTCGATTGCCGGGGGCTCACAGTTTGGCTATGCGCTGCTGTCGGTGATCTTCATCTCGAACCTCATGGCGATGATGCTGCAGGCCGCGGCCGTGCGCTTGGGCCTGGCAGGTGGGCAAGACCTGGCGCAAGCCTGCCGACAGCACTTTCCGCCGGCCATCAACCTGGCGCTATGGGGGCTGTGCGAAGTGGCGATCATTGCCTGCAACCTGGCCGAGGTGCTGGGCATGGCGATTGGCTTGAACCTGCTGTTTGGCATGCCGCTGCTATTGGGCGTGGCGGTGACGGTGGTGGATGTGATGCTGATCCTGGCGCTGCAGAGCCGGGGCTTTCGCAGCCTGGAGGCGGTGATCATTGCGCTGGTGAGTGTGGTGGGCCTGTGCTTTGCGGCGCAACTGGTGTGGCTGCACCCACCCTTGGCGGCGGTCCTGGGTGGCTTCATTCCGCGCAGCGAAATCATCACCAACCCCGACATGTTGTACCTGGCGGTAGGCATCGTAGGCGCCACGGTGATGCCGCACAACCTGTATCTGCACTCGGCCATTGTGCAAACGCGTGAACACAGCCAAACGCCCGAAGGCACGCGCACCGCCATTCGCTTTGCCACGGCCGACTCCACCTTTGCGCTGGCCTTGGCGCTGTTTGTCAACGGCGCCATTTTGGTGGTGGCCGCAGGCGCCTTCAACCGCGCGGACGAAGAGCCCATCACCGAGTTGTCGCAAGCCTACGCGTTGCTGTCGCCCACCTTGGGCATTGGCATTGCGAGCGCGGTATTTGGTGTGGCGCTGCTGGCCTCGGGCCTGAGCGCATCGGTCACCGGTACCCTGGCTGGGCAAATTGTGATGGAAGGCTTTCTGGACATTCGCCTCTCGCCCGCCATGCGCGCTTTGTTGACACGCTGCATCGCCATCGTGCCGGCCATGCTGGCCGTGGCCTGGTACGGCAACGCCGGTGCGGGGGCGCTGCTGGTGTTCAGCCAGGTGGTCCTGAGCATGCAGTTGCCGTTTGCGGTGTTTCCGCTGCTGTGGTTCACGACGCGGCGCAAACACCTGGGCGCGTTTGCGTTTGGCTGGCCGATGACACTACTACTGTGGGGCGTTGCGCTGCTGATCGTGGTGTTGAATGTATGGATGCTGCAGCGGCTGATGATGGGCTAAGCCCCATCACAAGCGCTACAGAATTTCGCCATCCGACAATGAAGGCGTGAGCACCAGCCTCTGCGAGATCGCCGCGCACACTTCAAGCAACGGCTCCACGTACGCCTGTTCGGGTTGCGCCTTCTGGCGGAACAACAAAGTGCTCACACTGATGGCCGCCAGCGGTGTGCCCTGGCTGCCGCGTATCACCGCGCCAAAGCAGTGGATGCCGGGCTCGTTCTCTTCATCATCCACCGACCAGCCGCGTGCACGTGTGCGCTGTAGCTCGGCGCGAAATTTCGGCATGGTGGTCAGTGTGTGCGGCGTGAACTTGGGCAGCAACAAGCCGGTCAACTGCGACTCCAGCGCATCGTCTTCCAGCGCCGCCAAATACGCCTTGCCCACGGCGGTGGCGTGCATGGCCACGTGGGTGCCGATGCGGGAGCTCATGCGCACGGCGCTCGGGCTCTCCAGCTTTTCGATGAAGACCATGCTGCTGCCCTGCCCTACTTTGCCATTGGGCACGGCCAGGTGCACAGTCTCGCCAGTGAGGTCGCGCAGGCGCTTGAGTTCATCCACCGCCGCCAGACGCAGCTCTGACCGGCCCCAACTGTGGCTGGCCAGTTGGATCAAACGCGGCCCCAGCGCCAGCGTGCTGCCGTGCTGGCTTTCCACCAACATACGCTCGGCCAACAAACCGGCCACGATGCGGTGCACCGTGGGGCGCGGAAAGCCTGTCGCACGCACCAGGCTGGCAATGGTGACAGCCTCGGTCGCGTCGGCCACCAGTTGCAGCACCTGCATGAACTTGCCGAAGGCCGCGGTACCGGCCACGGCCGAGGTGTCTGCCGGCGCGGGCTTTAAAGAAGACTCTGACTTTTTGAGCATGTGCGGAATGATCGCTTGAAATCAGGTGATCATGTACCCACCATCCACCGGCAGGATCACACCGGTCATGAAGGACGCTGCGGGGGTGCACAAGAACACTGCGGCACGCGCCACATCGTCTGGTTTGCCCCAGCGCCCGAGCGGCGTGCGCGCCAAGATGGGGCCGGAACGTGCAGGGTCGTTTTGCAACGGCTTGGTCAGCGGTGTGTCGATCCAGCCTGGTGCCACGGCGTTGACGCGAATGCCATCAGGCGCATAGGCAATGGCCAACGACTTGGTGAGCTGTGCCACGCCGCCCTTGCTGGCCGAATAGCCCGGCACTAGGCCGCCGCCAAAGAAGCTCAGCATCGAAGCGGTGTTGACGATGCAGCCGCCCCTGGCCTTGAGCCGCTCGCGCGTGGCCGTGCACACACGCATGGTGCCGGTGAGGTTGACGGCCAGCACCTTCTCAAACACTTCAAGGTCGTGCTCGGCGCCGCGCTGGATGATGCCGGCGCAGTTGAACACGATGTCGAGTTGGTCAATGCCCTGCAATGCATCGGCCAGGCTTTCGGCAGAGGTCACATCGGCCTGGCGCACGTCGACCTTGGGCACCAGCGTGCCATCGCCCAGGCCTAGTCCCAAAGCAGTAACCTCCGCGCCCATCTCTGCCAATTGGTTGGCGATGACCGCGCCAATGCCTTGTGTGGCACCCGCCACCAATGCGCGCTTGCCTTTGAATAGATCGACCTGGTACGTCATGAACACATCCTCATTAGAAATTCGACTACAACTAACTTCTACTAAATTGATAGCTGCTTACGCTACAGACATATACGTCAAAGGCCTATTTTTCTTAAGCCTTTTAAGCCACTCACCGGATGAACTGGTTGGTGTAGTCCGCGCCCAAACCCACTTCTTCAAAGTGTTTGCGGCACATGTCGATCTTGGTGAAAACGTCTTCATAACCCATGCCTTTGCCCCAGGGGTCGGTGTAGTACATGACACCATTGACCTGAAAGTACGTGATCATTTCTTCCACGTCTTCGGGCACGTAGAGCGTGTGGGTTTCGCCTGGCGGTTCAAACACGTAGCTGCCCTCCACCGCCTCCCAGTCGTGCTCCAGGTAGCGCCAGCGGCCCTTCAACACAAAGCCGTGCACCGCCTGCGGATGGCGGTGTCGGCTCAGCACACCGGACTTGCGCACACGCAGCAGGTTCATCCAGTAGCCCTGGCTGGCGTTTAAACACAGCGGGCGAAACCATACGTTTTCGGCCTGCGGCACCCACAGGCGCTCGTCGGTAGGAATGGCCTGCGGTACCACGATCTCGGGCAAGGCATGCGGCGGATTCGGGTACTGATAGGGCATCAGCGGCTCGGCATCGGGGCGGTCGACTGGCATGGGCGGGCTCCTGAAATCGTCCATATTGTGGACATATTTCTATAATATGGACAAATTATAAAAAACCATGGCGACCACGTCGCTAGGGATTTCCCGTTGCCATCGCTCAGAGCACACAGGTTTGCACCATGCAAAAGAGGCCCAACGGGCCTCTTTGAAAAACAGCAAACAACGCTACCCGCGTCTAGCGGGCCGCCAGCAACAGCGCGTCGCCCGCTTGCGCATCGCGCGCCGACACCTTGAAGAACGCCACGGTTTGCACCAGGTCATCAGCCTGACCGCGCAAGCTGGAGGCCGCAGCGGCCATTTGCTCCACCAGTGCGGCGTTCTGCTGGGTGACCTGGTCGATCTGCGTCACCGCCTCGCCCACCTGCGCCACGCCCTGGCTTTGCTCAGAACTGGCCGCGCTGATCTCGCCCATGATGTCGGTCACGCGTTGAATGGACTGCACCACCTCGTCCATGGTGGCGCCCGCTTTGCGCACAAGGGTGCCGCCGTGGGTCACGCGGTCGGTGCTTTCGCCGATCAGCGTCTTGATCTGTTTGGCCGCTTCGGCGCTGCGCCCGGCCAGGCTACGCACCTCGCTCGCCACCACGGCAAAGCCACGCCCCTGCTCGCCCGCACGCGCGGCCTCTACGGCGGCATTCAGGGCCAGGATGTTGGTCTGGAACGCAATGCCGTCGATCACGCTGATGATCTCGGCAATCTTGTGGCTTGACTCGCTGATGGCCTCCATGGTGCTCACCACTTCGCGCACCACCACCCCGCCGTCTTTGGCCACTTTGGCAGCAGCCTTGGCCAGTTGATCGGCTGTCTTGGCGTTGCTGGCGTTGTGCTGCACGGTGGAGCTCAGTTGCTCCATGCTGGCCGCCGTTTCTTCCAATGCGCTGGCCTGGTTTTCGGTGCGCGACGAAAGATCGTGGTTGCCCTGCGCAATTTCAACGCTGGCAGTGGACACAGAATCCGACCCCTGGCGCACGCGGCTGACGATATGCCCTAGGCGCTGTTGCATGCCCGACAAGGTTTTCAACACCTGCGAAATTTCATCGTTGCCGCGAATGTCAGCCTGGTGGGTCAGGTCGCCCTCGGCGACCGCGTCCGACAAAGTCATGGCCTCGTTCAGCGAACGCGAAATCCCTCTGAGCAACAGCAGGCCGCTACCCACCGCCAGGATCACGCCCACCACAATAGCCACGATCGAGACTGTTACGATGATGCTGTACTGCGCCAACTCGTCCTTGTACTCCTGGGCGGCCACGTCGACTTGCAGCTGAATCAGCTTCTCAAGCAATTCGGTCACTTTGGGAGCTGCAGGCGAGACCTTGGTCTTGTAGATCTGCATCGCCTCGTCGGCCTTGCCTGCGCGCATGGCCTGACCGGCCGCCATTAGGCCGTCCTTGATGAAGGCGTCCGAAGCCTCTGTGTACTCCTTAGCCGTGCGCGCCTCCTCGGGCACCATCTCACTGGACGCATAAGCCTTCCAGTCCTGGCCAATCTTGTCTGTATTCTTGACCATCTCGTCCACACGCCGCTGCGCATTGGCCGGGTCCGGGTTGAGCAAGGTGTCCATCAGCAGCACGCGGTTGCGTGTGAGCAGATAGTTGATGTTCGACAACTGCTCCAGCGGCATTACGTTGTTCACGTACACCGAGTTCAGCGCTTGATTGGACGAACGTATGCCGTACAAACCGATGCCGCCCACCGCCACCAGCAGCAGGGACATCAAACCGATTAGAGCCAGCAAACGGGTCGAGATTTTGAGGTTGTTCATCGCAGATTCCAAGTAGGGCAGACCACTCAGAATCTATACCTCTATTGCAACCAACTCCAGCGTTATTAGGGCTGTTATCGGCTAAATAGCGACGCAATCACAACCCGTTTGTGTCGCCCGTTTCAATCTGCTTTCAACCCTGTTCTGTCAGGGCATTGACCACTGTTTCAGTTGTGTCAAAACCAGTTCATTCAGCCCACACCACCAGCCCACTCCAGGCCGTGCCGAGCACCACCAAACCAAACACAATGCGGTACCAAGCGAAGGGCACGAAGTTGTGGCTGGAGATGTAGCGCAGCAGCCAACGCACACACAGCCAGGCGCTGAGGAACGAGAACAGCAGGCCCACGGCGAACATCGGCGCATCTGCCATCGACAACAACGCGCGCTCTTTGTACAGGCTGTAGACGCCCGCACCGATGAGTGTAGGAATGGCCAGGAAGAACGAAAAGTCGGTGGCAGTCTGGCGTGACAGGCCTAGCAACATGCCACCGATGATGGTGGAGCCGCTGCGGCTGGTGCCGGGAATCATGGCAAAGCATTGCACCAAGCCGACCTTCAGTGCGTCGAGCGTGGTCATGTCGTCCACGCTGTGCACGCGCACCGATGTGGCGGGCCGACGCTCGGCCCACAGAATGATGAAGCCACCGATGATGAAGGTGCTGGCCACCACGATAGGGGTGAACAGGTGCGCCTTGATGACCTTGCCAAACAACAGACCTAGCACCACAGCCGGCAGAAAGCCGACGAAGACGTTCAACGCCAACTGTTGTGCCGAGCGCTGCGTGGGCAAAGCCAACACAGTTGTTTTGATCTTTTGCCAATAAACCATGATGACCGCCAGAATGGCGCCGGTCTGGATGGCAATGTCAAACACTTTGGCCTTGTCGTCGTCCAGCCCCAGCAAAGCGCCGGCCAGAATCAAATGCCCCGTAGATGAAATCGGAAGAAACTCGGTGAGCCCTTCCACAATGCCCATGATGGCCGCTTTGGTCAGCAATACGATATCCACACACGCTCCCTGGTTGAGTGCTGGCATTATGACCGGCGGGTTTGTACCTAGTACAGCCCATCCATACTTGTTTACAGCTCGTTTACAGCGCACCCCATGACTTTTCTTGAATCCACTGCACAGCAAACTGAAACCACCGGCGTGAGCCAGATCCTGCGTTACTGGCTGGGCGACGCACTCGACCAGCCCACCGGCTGGCCCAGCAACGAAGCGCTGCAGAAAAGCTGGTTCCAAGGCGGCCCCGAGGTGGACGCCGAAATCACCACGCGCTTCGGTCCTCTGGTGCAGCAAGCCATCAGCGGCGAGCTGCCCTGCTGGGAAGTGAAGCCGCTCCCGCGCCTGGCGTTGGTGCTGCTGCTCGACCAGTTCACACGCAACGTGTTTCGCGGCCAACCCAAAGCCTTCACCGGCGATACCCGTGCCCAGGCCTTGGTGTTGACAACTTTGGCGCAAGACCCAGAAACGCTGCACGCCATGCCGCTCGCCGGCCAGTTGTTTTGGGGCATGCCGCTGATGCACGCCGAAGATACGGACCTGCAGACCCAAAGCGTGGCCTACTTTGAAGCGCTGGCGGCTCGGGTGCCATCGAGCCTACAGGCGCGTGTGGAGCGCTCGGTCGCATCGGCCAAAGAACACCGCGACATCGTGGCGCGGTTTGGCCGCTTTCCGCACCGCAATGCGGTCATGGGGCGCACGTCCACGCCGGAAGAAGTTGAATTTCTGAAGAACGGGCCGCGCTTCGGGCAGTAAACCTCAGGTATTTAAGCGCGCCTGCCCCACCAGCCAATCTTCAAACACCGCCAGCGCAGGCCGCACCTCGGGCTGCACCGGCACCACCAGGTAGTAGCCGCGCTGGCCGCGCAACGGCCGGTCACACGCCACCACCAGGTCGCCACGGCGCAGCTCGTCTTCAATCAAGATGCGCGGCACCAGGGCAATGCCCAGGCCGTGGGCGGCTGCACTGGCCGTCATGGAAAACAACTCGAAGCGCGCGCCACTCAGCGGCTGGTGCGCCACCACGCCTTCAGCATCAAACCACTGGCGCCAGCCATCGGGCCGGGTGCTTTGCTGCAACAGCGGCAGCAAAGCAATGGCTTGGGGTGACAAGGGCTTGCCGCCGGGCAGCCAGCGCGGGCTGCACACGGGTACAACTTCTTCATCGAGCAAGCGCACGGCGCGTGTGCCCGGCCAGTTGGCCACTTGCTCGGCCGTGCCGGCGTAGAGTGCGGCGTCGAACAGGTTGTCGGCAAACAAGAAGGGACGCGTACGCGTCTCAATGTGCAGCATCAGATCAGGATGCAGCGCCGACAAGTCGGCCAGGCGCGGAATCAACCAACGTGTGGCAAACGTGGCCACGGCCGCCAGTGCCAGCGTGCCGCCGGCGCCTTGGCGTGCCATCACGTTCAAGGTGTCCAGCTCCAGCGCATCCAAACGGCCGCCCACCTGGCGCGCGTAGTCGAGCCCGCTTTCGGTCAGCGCCACGCCGTGCCGCGTGCGGCGAAACAACACCACGCCCAAGAATTCTTCGAGCGCGGCGATCTGGCGCGACACCGCGCCCTGCGTCAGCGCCAGCTCTTGCGCGGCACGGGTGTAGCTCTCGTGGCGCGCGGCCGATTCAAAACACAGCAAGGCCTGGGTCGATGGGATCTTGCGCTTCAAAATATGCCCAAAAGAAAGTTATGGCGCTGATTTTGCCCAAATTCAGCCCCATGAAATGCAAAACACTCATACCTTGGTGAAAAACTCTCGCTTGCCGAGTGCCTGCTAGCGGCATAAAGTCGCGGCAACTTTTTCCCCACTCTATTTCGAGGAGCACAACACCATGGCCAACGCAAAATTCAACTGGGAAGACCCGTTTCTGCTGGACCAACAGCTCACCGACGACGAACGCATGGTGCGCGACGCCGCCAACGCCTACTGCCAAGGCCGCCTGGCGCCGCGCGTTCTCAACGCCTTTCGCAATGAAACCACCGATGTCAGCATCTTCCGCGAGATGGGCGAAGTTGGCCTCTTGGGCCCCACCATCCCCGAACAATATGGCGGCCCTGGACTGAACTACGTGGCCTACGGTTTGATCGCACGCGAAGTGGAGCGTGTGGACTCTGGCTACCGCTCCATGGCCAGCGTGCAAAGCTCGCTGGTGATGGTGCCGATTTTTGAATTTGGCACCGAAGCGCAAAAGCAAAAATACCTGCCCAAGCTCGCCAGCGGCGAATGGATCGGCTGCTTCGGTTTGACCGAACCCGACCACGGGTCCGACCCCGGCAGCATGGCCACGCGCGCCATCAAAACCGCCAGCGGCTACAAGCTCAAGGGCAACAAGATGTGGATCACCAACAGCCCCATCGCCGATGTGTTTGTGGTCTGGGCCAAGGAAGTGAGCGAGAGCGGCGCCGTCGGCCCGATCCGCGGCTTTGTGCTGGAAAAAGGCATGAAGGGCCTGACCGCCCCCGCCATCCACGGCAAGGTGGGCCTGCGCGCGTCCATCACCGGCGAGATCGTCATGGACGACGTGTTTGTGCCAGAAGAAAACGCCTTCCCAGAAGTGCAAGGCCTGAAGGGCCCATTCACCTGCCTGAACAGCGCACGCTACGGCATCAGCTGGGGCGCCATTGGCGCGGCCGAAGACTGCTGGCACCGTGCCCGCCAATACGTGCTGGACCGCAAACAGTTTGGCCGCCCCCTGGCCGCCAACCAGCTCATCCAAAAGAAACTGGCCGACATGCAAACCGAAATCACCCTCGGCCTGCAAGGCAGCCTGCGCCTGGGCCGCATGAAGGACGAAGGCACGGCCGCCGTCGAGATCACCTCGATCATGAAGCGCAACAACTGCGGCAAGTCGCTGGACATCGCCCGCATGGCCCGCGACATGATGGGCGGCAACGGTATCAGCGACGAGTTTGGTGTGGCACGCCATTTGGTGAACCTGGAAGTGGTGAACACGTATGAAGGCACGCACGACGTGCACGCGCTCATCCTTGGCCGCGCCATCACCGGAATAGCGGCTTTTAACTGAGCGACGCCATGACGAGCACACCCAAAGAAGCCGCGCTCACGGGGCTCAAGGTCCTCGACCTTTCGCGCGTGCTGGCCGGTCCGTGGTGCACACAAATCCTGGCCGACCTAGGCGCCGACGTGGTGAAGATCGAACGCCCCGTCAGCGGCGACGACACGCGCCATTGGGGCCCGCCCTTCCTGAAGGACGCCGAGGGCCATGACACCGACCAGGCCACCTACTTCACTGCCTGCAACCGCAACAAGCGCTCGGTCACCATCGACATGGCCAAGCCCGAAGGCCAAGCCCTGTTGCGCCAGATGGCGGCGCAAAGCGACATCGTAGTGGAGAACTTCAAGGTCGGTGGCCTGAAGCAATACGGCCTGGACTACGAGAGCCTGCGCGCGGTCAACCCCAAGCTGATCTATTGCTCGGTGACGGGCTTTGGTCAGGACGGCCCGTATGCCGAACGCGCGGGTTACGACCTGCTGATCCAGGCCTCGAGCGGGCTGATGAGCATCACCGGCCGCGCCGATGGTGAACCCGGCGGTGGCGGCGTGCGTGTGGGTGTGGCGCTGATCGACATCTTCACCGGCGTGTACGCCTCCAGCGCCATCCTCGCGGCCTTGCAGGTGCGCCACCGCACGGGTGTGGGCCAGCACATCGACATGGCGCTGCTCGACGTGGGCATGGCTATTTTGGCCAACCAGGCGGCGGGCTTCTTGAATACCGGCGGCGTGCCGGTGCGCCAGGGCAACAGCCATCCCAGCCTGGCGCCCTACCAGGACTTCCCTACGGCCGACGGCGCCATGCTGCTGGCCATCGGCAACGACGGCCAGTTTGCGCGCTTTTGCGAGGCCGTGGGCCAGCCCGAGTGGGCGGCCGATCCGCGCTTTGCCACCAACACGCTGCGTGTGAAGCACCGCGAGGTGCTGATCCCGGCGATGGAAGCCGTGACGCGCACACGCAGCACGGCCGAGTGGGTGGCGTTGTTTGAAGACAAAGCCGTGCCCTGCGGCCCGATCAACAACCTGCGCCAGGCCTTTGACGACCCGCAGGTGCAGGCCCGCGGCCTGCGCGTGGAGTTGCCGCGCGAAGCCGGCGACGGCATCGCCAGCATTGCCAGCGTGGCCAGCCCGCTACGGCTGAGCGAAACGCCGGTGGTGCTGCGCCATGCACCGCCCGCGCTGGGACAACACACCGATGAAGTGCTGCAGGCCATGGGATTGAGTGCCGCCGACATCGAGGCGCTGCGCGCCGCCAAGGTGCTTTAAACCAAGCCTTCCACCAGCTTGGAAAGCGCCAGCGATTGCCAATAAAAAAGCGACCCGAGGGTCGCTTTTTTGAGTCCGCTTAACTTGCGTTAAGCAGCGGCCAGCAGGGACTTGCTGGTCTTGCGGCGGTTCACGCCTACAGCAGCACAGAAAGCCAAGCCCAACAAAGCCAACGTGCTTGGCTCAGGCACCTTGGAGGAAGGTGGTGGAGGCGTGGTCAAGGCCGCAGCCACGCCCAGCAGCTTGACGTAGTCGGTCGTACCCATAGCAGCGCCGCCGTAACCGGAGTTGTAGGCGCTGACCAGCCACCAGCTGGAGCTGTAGTCGCTGCTGTTCACGGTCTTGGCCGTGCCGACGGCGAGGTTTGCATAGTTGCTCACCAAAGACCAGCCCTTGGTCAGCAGTTGAGCAATCGTCAAACCTTGCAACTGAGTGGTGAAATCTGGTGTACCCGAACCGGTGTAGTACAGCAGGCTGATGTCAGAGTCGGTCGACTTCCAACCGATGGTCAGCGAAGACAAGTCAGCCTTGGCACTCCCAAAGTTCAGAGCGATCAGGTCGGTCTGGCCGTTGTTGTCCATGGAGTGGTCAGGAGACGTCACACCCAGGGTTTCCGTCTGGTTACGCACGCCGAAGCCATAACCGTTGTACAGCGCCAGATTGGCCGTGGCGTAGGTCGAACCCGAACCAGAGGTAGACCACGCGGTCAGCGCCACCGATTTGGAATCGCCGGCCACGCAGTTGTAGGTGTTGCCATAGTTGCCGGAGTTGGCCGCAGCTTGCGAGCAAGTCGACGAACTAAAAGACCAGGTCGAATCGGCAAAAGCAGCCGGAGCGAACGCAGCGCATGCGCTCAGCAAGGTCAATTGGGTAGCCCAGCGGGGGAAGTTGTTTTTCATAATGTGTCCCTTTGTTCTGGCTGCAACGGCGCGCCAACAAAATGATTCAAAAAGAAACAAGCCAAAATCGTGCCACCATCACAAAACTCAATAAATTCAATGCACTAGATCACTTTTAAGCTCAAAAATGTATGTTTATGTAAATTTAATCGACACATTTAAGAGCCATTCAAAAAGGGCATTTGCGCAAATCTAGTTCAACCAATTCAACGCAACGTTTTCAACAAACTCTCGGCCTCGGCGGTGTATTGCCACTCTCCCCCCGTGGCCAAAGCCGCTTCGACCTCTGTACGCGCTTCCCCCTTGCGACCCGTCTGCGCCAGTACCACGGCCAAGTGGTATCGGATGTTGGGGTTGGACGGTGCACGCAGCCGTGCATCGCGCAGCAGTTGCAGGGCCCGGTCAGTCTGCGCCGAGGTGCCGCCTTGCGCCGCCTGGAACAACGCCCATCCCAGTGTGTCGAGCACGTTGGGGTTACCTGGCTGTAGGGCCAGGGCTTTTTCGGCCGCCCGCACAGCGCCTGGGTCTTTCAAGCGCATGAGCACGTTGGCCAGATTGTTCAACGTGGCGAAATCGTCAGGGTTGTCGACAAGAATGGCTTCGTAGGCAATGCGTGCCTGCGCAAAGTTGCCCATGCGGGCATAGGTATCGGCCAATACGCCGCGCACGCGCTTGTCGGTGGGGTTGGCCTTGATCCACTGGTCGAGCAGTTGCAGCGCAGGCTTGCCGCTGTCCACCCCCATCATGGCGCCAAACAAGCGCAGCACGGTGTCGCTCGAAGGCTCCATCTGATGGGCCCGGCGGTAGCTGTCGGTTGCCGCAGCCGTCTGGCCGCGCGCCATCGCAATGTCACCTTGCAGGCTATAGCCCACAGCACGCTTCGGGGCCTGCACCAGAATTTGCTTGGCGGTGGTCTCTGCCTTGGCCAAGTCGTCCTGGCGCACATAGACCTCGGCGCGCATGGCCATCGCCGGCAGAAAATTCGGTTCGCTGCTCAAGGCCTTGTCGAGGCAGTAACTCGCGCCCGACACATTGCCGGCCGCGAGCTGCAGCAGCGCAATTTCGGTTTGCAGCGGCGCATTGAAGTCAGCCAAGCGGGTTGCCGAACTCAAGACCGCGCGCGTGCCGCCGGCGTCGCCATTGGCGAGTTGCGCGCGGGCATAGGCCAGCAGCACGGGAATGTCATCGGGCGCTTTGCCAGAAAGCACCTTGGCTACTTCCAGCGCCTGCGGCGCGCGTCCATAACGCAAATGCAGTTGAATCAAAGCCAGCGCGGGACGCAACTCACGCTGACCAGACACCGCATTGGCCTTGTCAAACCAGCGCACGGTTTCATCGGCTTGACCACGCCGGTCAGCCAGATAGGCCAGTTCCATCATGACGTCGACGTCGCGCTCGTTCGCTTTGAGCAAGTTGTTCAAGCGGGTCGCCGCCGCGTCGAAATTCTTGGTGTTGATGTCCAGCCGAGCCAATCGCAGCTGCGGCGCCATAAAGCCGGGATCAAGCTTTGCGGCCGCTTCAAAGGCCGCGCGTGCAGCCGCCTGACTACCTTTTTGGGCTTGCGCCACGCCCAGCAGGTTTTGCAGAGCAGCGCTGCCGGGTTGGCGCTTCACCAGCGCCTCGGCCACAGATACGGCCTTGGCCACCTGGCCGGTGCGCAGATATGAACCGACCAAAGCGGCCCCAGCGGCGATTTGATCCGGGTCTTTGCGGTAAGCGATTTCCAGTTGCTCGACACCATCCTGCACGCGACCGCTGCCCAGCATGCTCATGCCCAGTACCGTGCGCAGCGCAGGCTGATCACCTTTGGCCAATGCATCCTGCATCAACGACGTGGCCTTGGCGTTGTGGCCTTGCGCCATATGGGCAGATGCCAGCATGGTCAACGCCTGGCTGTCGGCCGGCTGAGCACGCACATAACCTTCGAGCACCTCGGTGGCGCGCACGACGTCACCGTCTTTGATGTAGATCTGCGCCAGCAACTTGGTTACCGGCGTGGTGCCTTGTGCCTTTTGAAAGGACTCAAGATAAGGCTTGGCTTTTTCCAGCTCGTTCAGGCCGTAATGGGCCAGACCGTTGAGCATCAGCAACTGTGGGCGATAGCGCACAAAGTCCAGCGGCACGGGGTCCAGAAAAGCCGTGACCCGGCGCAACTCGGCTGTGGCGGTTTTGACATCGCCAGTGCGCTCGGCCAGCAAAGCCTTGAGGTATGCCACCCGTGGTTCAGAAGGCGACAGTCGCTGCACCTCGTCCAAATCGGCCAGCGCCTCCGTGGTCTTGCCAGCGTCAAGCAGCAAGCCGGCCCGCGCCACGCGCGCCTCAATGTGTTTCGGATCGGCTTTCAGCGTGGCACTGTAGGCCGCCATGGCGCCCGCCAGGTCACCCTGCACGTGTAACACCGAGCCGCGCTGGTACTGCGCCTCTGCCGAGCCAGGCGACAAGCTGAGCGCGCGGTCCACGGCTTCATTGGCCTCTTTGAACTTGCGCTCACGAATGCGAATGGGCGCTTCGGTCATCCACGGCTCTGGCGAGCGCGGGTCGATGGCACGGGCCTCGTCCACCAGGCGCAGGGCTCCCCGGGTATCACCCAGATCAGAAGAGGCCGTGGCACGCAACAACAACATCTGCACTTGCACGCCGGTTGGCAAGCCTGAAGGGTTGAATTGGGTCTGGTCCAGCACCTGCTGCTGCTTGCCCTGGGCCACAAAGGCTTGGGCCAGCGGCACTACCACTTCGGCGCGGTTCACGCCCAGGCGCAACGCCTCGGTCAACGCCACTTCGGAGGCCACCACTTCGCCATTGGCCAGGAGCGCACGCCCCAGCAGTACCTGTACGGGCAGCATGGTGCGGTCGATCTGCAGGGCGTTTTTCAACTGAATGATGGCGCCCGGCATGTCTCGCTGCTCATAGCGGGTGAGCGCATCTTCGTAAAAACGCGAGGCTTTGCTGTCGGTCACCGCCATCACCGAGGCGGCCTGACAGGCCAGCAACACGGCCGCAGCCAAACGGCCAATCCTCAGAGGACGCTGAAAACTCCACATGAACAAGCCTTGTCTCCGAATGAAACCAAATGATGACAATGGTAACAATCGGCTGCGAACTTTGTACCCAGGTTGACCCCCTCCCGAGGTGGATCAGCCTCTGAGAAGAGCGATCTATGTGGGCTTCTGTGCACTAGTTCACGAGCCGTCCAGTAGCGAAACCCCTACCAGACGTTGATCAGCGGCTCGGCGTGACCCGAAATGTAACGTTCGTAGCCGCGCGCGCGCAGCTCACAAGCCGGGCATTTGGCGCAGCCATAACCCCAGGCGTGACGTTGGCTGCGGTCGCCTTGGTAGCAAGTGTGGGTGTGCTCGACGACCAGATCCACCAAAGTCTCGCCGCCCAGGGAGCGCGCAAGCTCCCAGGTTTGCGCCTTGTCGATCCACATCAGCGGGGTTTCGATCAGGAAGCGTTTGTCCATTCCCAGTGAAAGCGCCAACTGCATGGCTTTCATGGTGTCGTCGCGGCAGTCGGGGTAGCCCGAAAAATCGGTTTCACACACGCCGGTGACGATCACCTCCAGCCCACGCCGGTAGGCCAGCGACGCGGCCAAGGTCAAAAACAGCAGGTTGCGGCCCGGCACAAAGGTGTTGGGCAAACCGCTGTCGGCCATTTTGAATTCCATGTCGCGCGTCAGCGAGGTCTCACTCACCTGCCCCAACACCGCCAAATCGAGCAAATGGTCTTCGCCGAGGCGCGGCGCCCATTCGGGGAACTGGGCGCGTACTTGCGCCAGCACCTGCAAACGAGCGTCAAGCTCGACCACGTGGCGCTGACCGTAGTCAAAGGCCACAGTTTCCACGTGTTGGTATTTGGCCAGGGCCAAGGCGAGGCAAGTGGTCGAATCTTGGCCACCAGAGAATAGGACGAGCGCGCGGGTATGCATGGACCGGATTTTCGCTCGTTTGAAAGTCCGGTGACAAAGACAACATTGAAAAGCGCACTCGGCCAGCGCGCTAACATGTCAACGCATCGGAGAACGCCTTGACCACCCCCGCCCCCACCAACGTTCACATCAGCCACGCCAGTGTCGACGACCTCGCGGCGCTGACCCCCATGTTTGACGGCTACCGGCAGTTCTACGGCCAGCCCAGCGACCTGTATGTCGCCCGCGAATTCTTGCTGGAGCGCCTGCACAACAAAGAGTCCGTGATCTTCATGGCACGCGACGAAACCACCCAAAAAGCGATTGGGTTCACACAGCTCTACCCCAGTTTTTCATCCATCCTGGCGGCGCGTATTTTCATCGTCAACGACCTGTACGTCGCGCCGCTGGCGCGCGGGCACAAGGTGGGTGCCAAGCTGTTGCAGGCCGCCATTGCCTACGGGCGCGCGCAGGGTGCCAAGCGGCTGTCACTCAGCACCGGGGTGTTAAACAAACGCGCGCAGGCTTTGTATGAAGGGCAAGGCTGGGTCGCCAACACCCGCTTCCAGGCCTACGATCTGGCGTTGTAGCGCAGGCCCACCCCGCTGGATTAATTCAGCCGCACACCGCAGACCATATCGCCCGCGTCATTCGCTGGCACCGCGCGTTCGTTCTTTGCGTGCGACACGTCCACATCGCGCGGCAACTGCACACCGTTTTTCACGGCCAGAATTTCGGCCATCACACTCACCGCAATCTCGGGCGGTGTTTTGCTGCCGATGTAGATGCCGATGGGGCCACGCAGGCGCGTGAGCTGGGCATCGGTCTTGTCGAAGTGCTCCACCATGCGCTGCTTGCGCGCTTCGTTGTTGCGGCGCGAGCCAATGGCCCCCACGTAGAACGCGTCGGTCTCCAGCGCTTCGAGCAGCGCCAGGTCGTCCAGCTTGGGGTCGTGGGTCAGCGCCACCACACAACTGCGGCCATCGGGTTTGAAGGCGGTGACCACGTCATCGGGCATGTCGCTCACCACGGTGACGCCGGGCACCGACCAGGCGCTGCGGTACTCGTCGCGCGGGTCGCACACCGTCACCGCAAAGCCGCTGAACAAGGCCATGGTCGCCAGGTATTCGGTGAGCTGGCCGGCGCCAATCAGCAGCATGCGGTATTCGGGGCCGAAGGTGTTGAGCAAGTGGTCGGCCGTCAGGCTCAGCTCGGCTGGCGCGGGTGTGGGCAACAACTGCACCTCACCAGTCGCCAGGTGCACCTGACGCTGCACCAGTTGGCCAGCACCCAGCATACGCACCAGTGTTTCCAAACTGCCGGGGTCGGGGTCGTATTCCAGCAGCAGCTCCAGGGTGCCGCCGCACGGCAGGCCGAAGCGATGCGCTTCATCGGCGCTGATGCCGTATTTAACGAAACCCGGCGCGCCCTGCGGCATGCCTTCACCCTGGCTCTCGGCACGGGTGTAGCGAAAGATCAAATCGTCTTCAATACAGCCGCCCGACACCGAGCCCACCACCACGCCGTCATCACGCAACGCCATGATGGAGCCAATGGGCCGTGGCGACGAGCCCCACGTGCGCACCACGGTCGCCAGCAACGCACGGCGGCCAGCCACGCGCCACGCCAGCAGGGTGCGCAGCACCATCACATCTAAATTTTCCATCGCGGGGTCTCCTCACCGCATTTTCTGCCGTTTAGCTTGACCAAGTGAAAGCCCTCGGAAAGACCATTCACTGCTTGAGAAGTCGAGCCAAGCTCGCCGCCAACTCTTCCAACTTGCTGAGGTTGTGCACCGCCAACATAGCGTGGGCGCGACTGTGCAACTGTGCCGCGCCGCGTGCCAGCGGCGCGTAGCCGTCGAAGCGCAGCAGCGGGTTGAGCCACAACAAACGACGGCAACTGCGGCGCAGCCAGTCGAGTTCTTGCGCCAGCGCGGCGGGCTCGCCGGTGTCCAGTCCATCTGTGATAAGCAGCACCAATGTGCGCCGGCCCACCAGGCGGCGACCGTGTACGGTGCGAAGGGTTTTCAGGCTTTCACCCAACTGTGTTCCACCGGCGAAATCGACGATCTGTTGGCCAGCGGCGGCCAGCATGGCGTCGGTATCGGCCAAACGAAACGCGCCGGTAAGGTCGGTGAGTTGGGTGCCGAAGGCGAACACGTCGCGATGCACACCCTGGCCCTGTGTGGCGGCGTGTAAATAGGCCAGCAGCAGACGCGCGTAGCGCTCCATCGAGCCAGACACATCCACCAGCACCAACAGCGGCAACGGCTTTTGGCGGCGCGTTAACTTCGCCAGCACGGCCAGTTCGCCACCGTGCCGCGCGGCCTGCCGCAACACACCCGGCCAATGCATGCGCGCGCCGCGTTCGCCGGGGCGGGTGCGGCGTTGATCCACCTGTGGAATGGGCAGCGCGATGTCGCGCGCCAAGCGCTCCACCAGGTGGTATTCGGTGGCCGACAAGGCGTTGAAGTCAGCGTGCTGCAGGCGCTGCACATCGCTGGCAGTCATGGCCGCGTCCAGCTCGACCTTTTGGTCTTCGGGCTTGGGGCGCGCCAAAGGTTGCGGGGCGCGCGGCGGCGACAAGGCTTCGCGCACACGCGGGCGGCGCTTGCTCGGCTCGGCTTTACCCTCAGAACTGGGCAGCATCTGCGCCAGCAGTTTGTGCGCGATTTCGGGGTCGCGAAAATAAGCATCGAACACTTCGCGGAACACCATGCGGTCTTGCTCTCGGCTCACCAACACGGTCTCCAGCGCGGCGCTCACATCGTCTTTTGCTCCCAGGCCCACGGCTTGCACGGCGTCCACGGCGAGTGCCATGCGCGCGCTGTCGATGCGCACGCCGGCGCGGCGCAAGGTGCGGCTGAAGCCGACGAAGTTGGCGGTCAGCTTGCCAGATCGCGCATCACCGAGCTGCATACGAAGAACGGGTTTAGGCCGCTTCAGGCTTCAACAAATCGCGCGCCATGTCGCTGGTCAACGCGGCCACATCTTCACGCTGCTTGAACAGAATGCCGGCCGTGTCGGCCACCACTTCGGGGTCAACCTCCAGCGTGTCGAGCGCGACCAAGGCCTTGGCCCACTCCACGCTCTCGGCAATGCCGGGCGCGCGTTGGAAAGCGCTGGCAAACGGCGCACTGCGCAGGCGCCCCACAAAGTCTGCCACCTGCTGCGTGAGAGTTGTGCTGGCCTCGGGCACTTGGGCGCGCACGATGGCAAGCTCGCGCGTGCGGTCGGGGTAGTCAAGCCAGTGGTAGAGGCAGCGGCGTTTGACCGCGTCGTGCAGGTCGCGCGTGCGGTTGCTGGTGAGCAGCGTGACCGGCGGCACGATGGCGCCGATGGTGCCCATCTCGGGAATGCTCACCTGGTACTCGCCCAGGTATTCGAGCAAGAAGGCTTCAAACGGCTCGTCTGCGCGGTCTACCTCATCGATCAACAAGACAGCGCCGGGCGCTGGGGTTTGCAAGGCTTGCAGCAACGGGCGGCGCACCAGGTAGCGTGGCTGGTAAACCTCACGCTCCAAGGTCGCGCTGTCTTCCAGTCCTTCAGCGGCACGCATGTGCAGCAGTTGTGCGGCGTAGTTCCATTCGTACAGCGCCTCGCGCAACTCCAAGCCGTCGTAACACTGCAGGCGCAGCAGTTGGCGTTGCAAGGCCAGAGACAAAGCTTTGGCTAGCTCGGTTTTGCCCACGCCGGGCTCGCCTTCGAGCAGCAGCGGGCGTTGCAGCTTCAGCGCCAGGAACACGGCCGTGGCGAGGCGCCGGTCGGCGTAGTAGCCCACGGCTTGCAGGGCCGTGATGACGGCATCAATCGACGGCCAGGGCGATGGCAGAGACAAGGTAGAAGGCATCAGGAGACAGTCCTCAGCAGCGGTAGAGCTATGAATAGCATAGCTGCTGCCGCGCTCTGCCGCTGCGTGAGAAGCCGAAACTTCGTAAAGATCAGCCCAGCGCCTTGGTCACCGCCCGCTGCGTTTGCACGCTGATCAGGTTGGCGCGGAAAGCGGCGCTGGCGTGCAAGTCGCTGCTGAGTTCGCTGGCGTCGATGGGTACGGCGGCCGCAGCATCGGCGGTGAAGTTCGCGCTGAGCGCCGCCTCCAACCCGGCGTGGCGAAACACGCCATTGCCGCCGCCGGTAACCGCCACACGCACACCGGCTGCGGTTTGCGCCACAAACACGCCGATGAGTGCAAAGCGCGAAGCCGGTTGCCGGAACTTCAAATACGCCGCGCGCTGCACCACAGGGAAGCGAATCGCGGTGATGACTTCGCCCTCTTCCAACGCCGTGGTGAACATGCCTTGGAAGAAGTCGTCGGCCGCAATGTCGCGCTGGTTGGTGCGCACCGTCGCGTTCAGCGCCAGCACCGCGCTGGGGTAACAGGCGGCGGGGTCGTTGTTGGCCACCGAGCCGCCGAGTGTGCCCATGGCGCGCACTTGTTTGTCGCCGATGTGTCCGGCCAGGTCGGCCAGCGCGGGCAAGGCGTTGCGCAGTTCCACGTTCTCGGCCACATCGCAGTGGCGGGTCATGGCGCCGATGACAAAGGCATCGCCATCGCGTTGAATGCCCGCGAGTTCTTTCAACACACCCAGGTCAAACAGCGTGCCGGGCTGAGCCAGGCGCAACTTCATCGAGGCCAGCAAGGTTTGCCCGCCGGCCAACAACTTGGCGCCTCCGGCGGCACCTGCAGCGGCTTCGGCCACGGTCTTGGGACGTTCCAGAGTGAATGCGTACATGATTTGATTCCTTCAGAACATTAAGGTTTGGCGGCTTGGATGGCGGCCCACACACGGTTCGGCGAAGCAGGCATGTCGAACTCTTTCACGCCCAGGTCTTTCAACGCATCGAGCACGGCATTGATCACCGCCGGTGGCGAGCCTATCGCCCCCGCCTCGCCGCAGCCCTTGGTGCCCAGCGGGTTGTGGGTGCACGGCGTGCAAATGGTGTCGATGTGGAAGACCGGAAAATCATCGGCGCGCGGCATGGCGTAGTCCATGAACGAGCCCGTGAGCAACTGGCCGGTGTGAGGGTCGTACACGCAGTTCTCCAGCAGCGCCTGGCCAATGCCTTGCACAATGCCGCCGTGCACTTGGCCTTCCACCACCATGGGGTTGATGATGGTGCCGAAGTCGTCCACCGCCGTGAAGCGGTCGATGCGCACCACGCCGGTGGCGGGGTCAACTTCCACCTCGCAGATGTAGGTGCCGGCCGGGAAGGTGAAGTTGGTCGGGTCGTAGAACGCGGTCTCGTTCAGGCCGGGCTCCAGCTTATCGAGCGGGTAGTTGTGCGGCACGTAGGCGGTCAGCGCCACCTGGCCGAAGGTCACCTTTTTGTCGGTGCCCTTGACGGTGAATTCGCCCCCGGCAAACTCCACGTCGGCGTCGCTGGCCTCCATCAAATGCGCGGCAATTTTCTTGGCCTTGGTCTCGATTTTGTCGAGCGCTTTCATGATGGCCGCGCCGCCCACCGAGATGGAACGCGAGCCGTAGGTGCCCATGCCAAACGGTACACGCCCGGTGTCGCCATGCACCACGTCGACGGCATCGACTTCAATACCCAGGCGCGCCGCCACCACTTGCGCAAAAGTGGTTTCATGCCCCTGGCCGTGGCTGTGTGAACCGGTGAACACCGTCACGCTGCCCGTGGGGTGCACACGCACCTCGCCGCATTCAAACAAACCCGCACGTGCGCCCAAAGCACCGGCGATGTTGCTCGGCGCAATGCCGCAGGCTTCGATGTAGCTGCTGTAGCCGATGCCGCGCTTCAAGCCCTTGGCCGTGCTGGCGTCACGCCGTGCGGCAAAGCCCGCCACGTCGGCCAACTCTTCAGACTTGGTCATGGCACCCAGGTAGTCGCCCACGTCGTATTGCAGGGCCACTGGCGTTTGGTAGGGCCAGGTGTTGATAAAATTGCGCTTGCGGATTTCATCCTGGCTCAAGCCCATGTCCCAGCCGCAGCGGCTCACCAATCGCTCTAACAAGTAGGTGGCCTCGGGCCGGCCGGCACCACGGTAGGCATCCACCGGCGCGGTGTTGGTGAACCACGAATCCACCTCCACGTAAATTTGCGGCGTACGGTATTGGCCTGCCAGCAAAGTGGCGTAGAGGATAGTGGGCACGGCACTCGCAAAGGTGGACAGATAGGCGCCGAGATTGGCATCGGTGTGCACCCGCAGTGCCAGGAAGTGGCCGTCCTTGTCCATCGCCATTTCGGCGTGGCTCACATGGTCGCGGCCATGGGCGTCGCTCAAGAAGGCCTCGCTGCGGTCTGCCACCCACTTGATGTTGCGGTTGAGCTTTTTCGACGCCCAGGTCAGGCACACGTCTTCGGCGTAGAGATAAATCTTCGAGCCGAAACCGCCGCCGACATCGGGGGCGATCACGCGCACCTTGTGTTCGGGCAGGCCCAGTACAAAGGCCGTCATCAACAAGCGCTCAACGTGCGGGTTCTGGTTCGACACGTAGAGCGTGTATTCGCCCGTGGCGCGGTTGAAGCTGCCGATGGCGACGCGTGGCTCCATGGCGTTGGGCACCAGGCGGTTGTTCACCAGGTCGAGCTGGGTGACATGCGCCGCACCAGCAAAGGCCGCATCCACGGCAGCCTTGTCGCCAATGGCCCATTTGAAGCAATGGTTGTCGGGGGCAATGTCGTGCAGCGCACTGCCCTCGCGGGTGGAGCCCACGGCGGCATCGAGCACGTTGACCACGGCCGGCAGCGGCGTGTAGTCCACTTCCACCAACTCGGCCGCATCGCGCGCTTGCTGCAATGTCTCGCCCACCACCATGGCCACGTGGTCGCCCACATAGCGCACTTTGTCTAGCGCCAGGATCGGGTGCGACGGCTCCTTCATGGGCTCGCCGTTGGTGCTGGTGATGAGCCAGCCGCAGGGCAAACCGTTGATCTTGTCGTTCGCCACATCGGCGCCCACCAGCACCCCCACCACGCCGGGCGCGGCGCTGGCGGCAGTGATGTCGACCTTGTTGACTTTGGCGTGTGCGTGCGGCGAGCGCACAAACACCGCGTGGCATTGGTTGGCCAGCACCACGTCATCGGTGTATTGGCCGGCGCCGGTCAGGAAGCGGTAGTCTTCCTTGCGGCGAATGTCGACCCCGATGTGGGGTAGTTTGGCGAAGTCGGCTGCTCCCATGGTGTGTCTCCTACGGGTGTTGTTGGAGGGAGCAGACTCAAGCTGTCACCGCGGCACCGGCCATGACGGCAGCGCCCTGGTGCACGGCTTTGACGATGTTTTGGTAGCCGGTACAGCGGCAGATGTTGCCCTCCAACTGCTCGCGGATCTCGGTCTCGCTGGCGTGCGGATGGCGCGTACACAAATCCACCGCACTCATCACCATGCCGGTAGTGCAGTAGCCGCATTGCAGGCCGTGGCAGTCTTTGAAGGCGGCCTGCATCGGGTGCATGGTGCCGTCTGGCGCGGCCAGGCCTTCGATGGTGGTGATGTCGGCGCCCTCGGCCTGCGCGGCCAGCACGTTGCACGACTTGATGGAGCGGCCATTCATGATCACGGTGCACGCGCCGCACTGCGCCGTGTCGCAGCCCACGTGGGTGCCGGTCAGGCGCAGGTTTTCACGTAGCGCGTGAACCAATAAAGTGTTGGGGGAACAGTCAACGTTGGCAGCCTTGCCGTTGACTTTGAGTTGTACCTGCATAGGAAGACTCCATCTGTGGGTGAACCTGAGGCAATGCTGAACAAATCCTCTCGGCGCCCGCATCCCCGGTGTGGGCAGCCTGCGGCGTTGCAAATCCTCGCCATAGCACGGGCTATGGCGAGGATTTGCGCCTAGCAGTCCCTCCCACCCCAGGGCGCGGCCATCCGAGGGGATTTGTTCAACATCGCCTTGAACAAAGCGAACTTCATTGTTGAACCCACCAACCGACAGCCGACTAGGCAAAACCCTAGGTCATCGCGGTTTCACGCGGGCAAGGCGATCACTACGGCCGATGCGTCCAGCGTGACCCATGCACGGCTGCGCGCGCGCAGGCCGTTGCCAGGTGCAGCGAAACCGACCAACTGAATCCCACCAGCCAGTTCAACCGCAATCTCGTCTGCAGCCTCGTCGCGTGAGACACGGCTGACGCGTCCCGGCAGGCTGTTTTCAACCTCCGGCTCTTTGCCCTCTACCTTCACCCCCGTGGCCTTGGCCAACGCCAGCACCATCTGCCCCGGCTGCAGCGCCAGCAGCTCGGCGCTGGTTTGGGTGATGCGCGCCACCAACTGGTCGTCGCCCGCCAGTTGCAGCGTCACGTTGACCATCTGCCCGTGGCGCTGCAACTGCTGCACGCGGCACGGAAACTGGTTGCGCATGCTGGTGCGCAGCAGCGTGGTGGGCAGGCTGGGAAAGTCGGCGGACAGCGCGTAAGGCGATTGCAGCACAGCCAACACCTGTTGCCGCGCCTCGTCCAGCTTTTCAGCACCCGCCAGCAACGCCTTACCCGCAGCAGTAATGCGTGCACCGCCGCCACCGGCACCGCCCACAGCACGTTCCACCAAGGCCACGCCCGCCAGGTTGGTCAAGGTGTCGATGGCCTGCCACGCAGCCTTGTAGCTCACGCCGGCCTGGCGCCCGGCTTCCGATATCGACCCGCCTTGGGCCACCAGACGCAGGATTTCGATGCGTTTGTCGGTGCTGGCTTGGCCCAGGGCATTGGCGAACGATGGTGTGGTGGGGGCGTCTTCAGGCATTGCCATATTGTGCGCGGCCTGCTGTGACAAAAACAGGATGCTAGACTTTCGCTATTCCAAATTGGAACAACGAAATTGCTGTGCATGCACAGCACATTGACTTCACAGGAAACACCATGACGCGTCCTCTTCTCTCAGGTCTTATCGCTGGCCTTCTCGCTTCTTTCGGCACGTTGGCCGCAGCCGACACCGTGCAAGTCGCCGTCGCTGCCAACTTCACGGCGCCCATGAAGCAAATCGCCGCCGACTTTGAGAAGGCCACCGGCCACACCGCCGTGTTGTCGTTTGGTGCCACCGGCAAGTTCTACGCGCAGATCAAGAGCGGCGCGCCGTTCGAAGTGTTCCTGTCGGCCGACGACGAAACCCCGGCCAAGCTGGTGCAAGAAGGCGGTGCCGCTGCCGACAGCCGTTTCACCTACGCCACCGGCAAGCTGGTGTTGTGGTCGGCCAAAGAAGGTGTGGTGGACGCACAAGGCGAAGTGCTGAAGAAAGGCAGCTTCGCCCACCTGGCCATCGCCGCACCCAAGCTCGCACCCTACGGTGCCGCTGCTGTCGAGACGCTGACACAACTCGGCCTGCTCGACACCTTGACGCCAAAGCTGGTGCAAGGCGAAAGCATCGGCCAGACCTTTGGCTTTGTGACCAGCGGCAATGCCGAGCTGGGTTTTGTGGCGCTGTCGCAAGTGTTTGAAAACGGCAAAATCAAGAGCGGATCGGCCTGGATCGTGCCTGCCAAACTGCACGCCCCCATTCGGCAAGACGCCGTGATTCTGACCAACGGCCAAGGCAAACCTGCCGCCGCCGCACTGGCGACATACCTGAAGAGTGATGCCGCCAAGGCGGTGATTCGCGCTTACGGCTACGAGGTATAAACCTCGGGATGCCCACGCCGTCTCACCTCAGCGCCATCTGGCTCACACTGCAACTTGCGGGACTCACCACCGGTATTCTGTTGTTGATTGGTTCACCCCTTGCGTGGTGGCTGGCACGCACACGCTCGTGGTGGAAAGGCCCCGTCAACGCCCTGGTGGCGCTGCCGCTGGTGTTGCCGCCATCGGTGCTGGGGTTTTATTTGCTTGTGGCGATGGGGCCACAAGGGCCGGTGGGCCAACTCACACAGGCGCTGGGTATTGGCTTGCTGCCCTTCAGTTTTGCGGGCTTGGTGGTGGGCTCGGTGCTGTACTCGTTGCCGTTTGTGGTGCAGCCGATTCAGAACGCGTTTGACGCGCTGGGCCGCGCGCCGCTGGAAGCCGCCGCAACTTTGCGCGCCTCGCCGCTCGACACTTTCTTCAGCGTCGCCCTTCCCTTGGCGCGGCCTGGTTTCCTGACCGCCACCGTCATGGGCTTTGCCCACACCGTGGGTGAGTTCGGCGTGGTGCTGATGATTGGCGGCAACATCCCCGACAAGACCCGTACGGTGTCTGTTCAAATTTACGACCACGTGGAAACACTCGAATACGCCCAGGCCCACGGCCTCGCCGCCGGCATGGTGGTGTTCTCGTTTGTGGTGCTGCTGGCCTTGTATGTGCTAAACCCCACAGGCGGCCACCGGGTGGCGCGGGCATGACGGCCGCCGCAATGCAGGTGGGCGTGCAGGCCGCCATCAAAATCCAACACCCCGGCTTTACTTTGGACGTGGACCTGGCCCTGCCCGGCCAAGGCGTTAGCGCGCTGTTCGGCCCTTCCGGCTGCGGCAAGACGACCACGCTGCGTGCCATTGCCGGGTTGGAGCGTGCGCCGGGTGCGCGCGTGATGGTCAACGGAGAAGTCTGGCAAGACGACGCGCAGAATATCTTCAAACCGGTGCACCAACGCCCCTTGGGTTTTGTGTTTCAGGAGCCGCGCCTGTTTGCGCACCTGGACGTGCGCGGCAACCTCGAATACGGTCTGCGCCGCGTGCCTGCCGCCCAGCGCCGGGTGTCACTCGACCAAGCGGTAGAACTGCTCGGCATTGGCCACCTGCTGACGCGCCGCCCTGCAGCCCTCTCCGGCGGCGAGCAGCAACGCGTCGGCATTGCACGCGCGCTGGCCACCAGCCCGCGCATGTTGCTGATGGACGAGCCCCTGGCTGCCCTCGACGCTGCACGCAAACGTGAAGTGCTGCCGTATCTGGAACGCCTGCACCGCGAGTTGGACATTCCGGTGCTGTATGTGAGCCACGCGATCGACGAGGTGGCGCGTCTGGCCGACCACCTGGTGCTGATGGAGCAAGGCCGCGTGCGCGCCAGCGGCCCCACCACCCAAGTGCTGACCCAACTGGATTTACCGCTGGCCCACGGCGAAGGTGCGGCCGCCGTGGTGCAAGCGACGATTGCCGGGTTCGACACCGACTACCAGTTGCTGCACGCGGATTTTGAGGGTGGCCGTTTCAGCCTGCCCTACACCCGACACGCAGAAGACACGTTGGTGGTAGGCCACCCGGTGCGGCTGCGCATTGCGGCGCGCGACGTGAGCCTGACCCTGGTGCACCAGCAAGACACCAGCATTTTGAACATCTTGCCCGGTACAGTGGCTGAGCTCGTGCCCGATGGGCAAAGCCAGGTGATGGTGGGCTTGCAAATCAAAGAGACGCGGCTATTGGCCAGTGTGACCCGCCGCTCAGCCGACCTACTGGGGCTGCATGTGGGGCAGCCCGTTTTCCTACAGGTTAAAGGCGTAGCCCTGCTGGGTTGAACTGGGGGTCAAGCCCGGAGGCGTAACCGGGCCCCAGGTCCTCTACGAAACCCTCGCTGCGGTAGAGCAGCGACTCAAGCCATTGTGCTGACACGCCGTCGCTTTGCGCCGGAGCGGCATGGGTTGCGGGCGCTTGCGCAGCCAACCGTTGCGGCTGCAGCATGCGGGCTGAAGAAGGCAAGAATCGGCTCAACATCGGGACACCTCGTGACCTGCAACATGCAGATGACGGTAGTGTGTGCCCCGAATGTTTCAAACAGACGACAACTTTGTTTCAGCCGCGTTTGTGCAAGTTTGCCCGACGAACGGTTACTTAATAAGTACCTGGGTAGGCGCCGCCGTCCGGCAAGATGTTTTGACCCGTCATGTAACCGGCATGCACGCTGCACAAGAAAGCGCAGATGGCGCCAAACTCTTCCGAGTTGCCAAAACGCTTGGCCGGAATGGCGTTGCGGCGGCTATCGACCACAGACTCCAGCGGCTGGCCGGACTTGGCGGCAGCGCCCTTCAGGTTGGTTTGCAGGCGGTCGGTGTCAAAGGCGCCTGGCAGCAGGTTGTTGATGGTCACGCCCTTGCCCGCTAGGCTGCTGCGCGACACACCGGCCACAAAACCAGTCAAGCCGCTGCGTGCGCCGTTGCTCAAGCCCAACGTGTCGATGGGCGACTTCACCGCGCTGGAGGTGATGTTGACGATGCGGCCAAAACCGCGCGCGGCCATGCCGTCCACTGTGGCCTTGATCAGCTCGATGGGCGTCAGCATGTTGGCGTCTACCGCCTTGAGCCAGGCTTCGCGGTCCCAGTCGCGGAAGTCGCCGGGCGGCGGGCCGCCAGCGTTGGTCACCACGATGTCGAAGTCTTTGCGCGCGGCAAACACGGCGGCGCGGCCTTCCACGGTGGTGATGTCGGCGGCTACGGCCAGCACTTGGGCAGCAGCCGGGCGCAGCGGGTCGGCGCGCAACTCGGCGGCCGTGGCCTCCAGCGCTTCAGCGCCGCGCGCCACGATTACCACGTTCACACCTTCGCGCACCAGCGCCTGCGCGCAGCCTCGGCCCAAGCCCTTGCTCGCGCCACCCACCAAAGCCCACTTGCCAGCAATACCTAAATCCATGATGGTTCCTTCGTATGTGTTCTTGTGAAATCTCTTGTCAAATCGTCAGCGGCGAAATGATACGTGGCCGTCAAATTCCCTTGGGGCGACGCGTGAACACAAAAATCCCCACCATCACCAGCACCGTGCCACTCGCCACCCAGGCGGTGAACGGTTCGCCCAAGATCACCACGCCCATCAAGATGGTGGACAGCGGCCCCACCAAGCCAAGCTGCGCCGCCGCACCCGAGCCGATGCGCTCAATCGCCATCATCACCATCAACACGGGCGCCGCCGTGCAAGCTGTTGCGTTGAGCACCGACAGCCACACCACCTCGGGCGCCACCACGGCGGCCGACATCGGGCGCAAGATCACAAACTGCAAGAGGCAGAAGAAACACGCCACACTGGTGGCCAGCCCCGCCAGGCGCAGCGAGCCCAGGCGTTTGACCAAGCTGTCGCTGTAGACCAGATACAGCGCGTAGCTGATGGCGCTACCCAGCACCAGCAACGTGCCCAGCGCGGTGTTGGCCCCCTGCAGCGTGACCTCATGGCCAAACACCAGCAGCACACCGGCATAACTGATGGCCATGGCCACCGCTTGGCGGCGCGTGATGCGTTTGCCGTACAGCGCCCAGCCCAACACCATGACCAACGTGGGGTTCAGGTACAGGATGAGCCGCTCCAGCGAAGCGCTGATGTACGCCAACCCGGCAAAGTCGAGAAAGCTCGCCAGGTAGTAGCCGGTGAGGCCCAACCCCAACACGCCAATCCAGTCTTGCCGCGTGAGCGCGGGCTTGCCCCGGCTGCTCCACCACGCCATGGCCAGGAACAGCGGCAACGCAAACAACATGCGGTACATGATGAGCGTGACCGCGTCCACGCCGTAGCGGTAGGCCAGCTTGATGATGATGGCCTTGCCGCTGAAGGCGATGGAGCCGCCGAACGCCAACAGCATGCCGATAGCTACGTTTTTGCTAGCAGCTTGCGCCTTTGTAGTGTGCGCCAGAGGCACATTTGGTTCTAATTTTTCAGACATTCCGATTCAATTCAAAAGCACGCGATCAGCGGGGTTCAACAAATGCTCAGCGCGCATCGCTGAACATCTTGTGGTGCAGCCGCCGCATCGACCACCACACCGACAAGCCCACCACCGGAATGGCCGCCGCAGCCGTGGTCTCGGCGCTCCAGGGCCAGCCCAATGCGTGACCACCTTTGGCCAAGTAACTCACCAAGCCGACGATGTAGTACGTGATGGCCGCCACCGACAAGCCTTCCACCGTGGCCTGCATGCGCAGTTGCACACCTTGGCGTTGGTTCATCGCGGTCAACACGCCCTGGCTGCTTTGCTGTTGCTCGATCTCCACCCGTGTGCGCAGCAAATTGCTGACGCGCGAAACGCGTTGCGACAAGGCATCTTGTCGGCGCCGCACCCATTCACAGGTGCTGCGCGCGGGCGACAGGCGGCGCTCCATGAACTCGCGAATGCTTTGCATGCCACCCAACCGCACTTCGCGCAGGTCGGCGATGCGTTTGTCGACCAGCTCAAAATAAGCGGCGCTGGCCGAGAAGCGCGAATGCATGGCGGCGTATTGGCTTTCTACCTGGCCCGCCAGGCGCGTCAAGCGGTCGAGCAGCAAAGGCTCGTCGTTGCGGCAGGCGGTGCGGATGGCTTCGGCCAGCGCGGCCAGTTCACGCTCGGCCACGGCCAGATCGTGCGCAGCTTCGCGCGCCACCGGCAGGCCCAGCAGCGCGGCCATACGGTAGGTTTCGATCTCCAGCAAACGCTGCACGTTACGGCCCACGCGACGCGGTGACAGGCCACGGCCAAACAGCAACATGCGCGAGAAACCATCGGCGTGCAGCACGTAGTCGGTGTAGACCTCGGCCTGTCCACCGGCGATGGTCGAGCCGACCAGCGTGTCTTCTTGCAGCAGACCTTTGATCAACAAGCTCTGCGGCGTGGCGGCGGTGGCGGGTAACGGCAACGTTTGCTGATCGGCGAGCGGGCCGTCCGCGCCATTCACGCCCTCTTCGCCGTCTGGCGTTGGTGCATCGGCACCAGGCAATGCCCACAAGTGCAAGCCGACCAGACATTGGCCCGGCAGCGCGGCCACCCAATCGGCGGGCACCACATCCAATGCCGTGTGTATGGGGTCTGCACCCGCTTCCATCGCCCCCTCCAGCGCGCGCATGAAGGTGTAGGTCACAAACTCGGTGTGCATTTCCCAGCGCAGACGGTAGGCGCCAAAGTCCAGGCGCAGGTGGATGGCGTCGGCTGCTGACGCCGCGCGCTGCGCCTCGCTCAGCCGTTCAAAAAGCATTTGCCGGCTGGCAGCACGCTCGGCAGCATCACACACCATCACGATGTGCGAGATGGCCTGCGGCATGGCGATCGGCTCGGGCGGCCGGGCGTGGATTTCGCTGTGCAGGGCTTGGCGCAGCGGGTGCAGGCGTGGGGTCGGCGTGGGCATGAGGCGAATGACGTGAGGATCACACAAGGGTTCTGCCTGATTGTGGCGCAGTTGCCTCGCCCAAAAGCAAAACGGCACCCGAGGGTGCCGTTTTCAAGCCGGTTTGGCCGCCGCCATTGACGATGTCCTGGATCGTCAATAGTGCGGATTCAGCTTTGGTTCAAGCCATCAGTCTTCCACAAACGCTTCTTCGCGTTTGCTCTTCACCGCAGGCAGCAGCACGATGATCACCAGCACAGCCGCCGCCACCAGCAAGCCGGCCGACAGAGGACGCGTGACAAACACGCTCCAGTCGCCACGCGACAAGAGCAGCGCACGGCGCAGGTTTTCTTCCATCATCGGGCCCAGGATGAAGCCCAGCAACAGCGGTGCAGGTTCGCAGCCCAGCTTGTGGAACAGGTAGCCCACGAAACCGAAGATGGCAACCATCCAGATGTCGAAGGTGTTGTTGTTGGTGGAGTACACACCAATCGCACAGAACAACACAATCGCCGGGAACAGGTACTTGTAAGGCACGGTCAGCAGCTTGATCCACATGCCGATGAGTGGCAGGTTCAAGATGATCAGCATGGCATTACCGATCCACATCGACGCGATCAGGCCCCAGAACAGTTCCGGGTTGCTGGTCATCACCTGGGGGCCAGGCTGGATGTTGTGGATGGTCATGGCGCCCACCATCAACGCCATCACGGCGTTTGGCGGAATGCCCAGCGTCAGCAACGGGATGAACGAGGTTTGTGCACCGGCGTTGTTCGCCGATTCAGGACCAGCCACACCACGGATGTTGCCCTTGCCGAAAGCGATTTCGCCGGGCTTCATGCGCATCTTCTTCTCAAGCGTGTAGGCTGCAAAAGCTGCCAGCAACGCGCCGCCACCGGGCAAGATACCCAGAGCAGAGCCCAAGGTGGTGCCGCGCAACACGGCAGGCGTCATGTCCTTGAAGTCTTGCTTGGTGGGCCACAGGCCTTGCACGTTGGCCGTGAACACTTCGCGCTCTTCTTCAGGCTGCGACAGGTTGGCAATGATTTCGCCGTAACCGAACACGCCCATGGCGATGGCCACGAAGCCAATGCCGTCGGTCAGCTCAGGAATGTCGAAGCTGAAACGTGCCACACCGGAGTTCACGTCGGTACCGACCAGACCCAAAAGCAAGCCCAACACGATCATCGCAATGGCCTTGAGCAGCGAGCCCGAAGCCAAGACCACGGCACCGATCAGGCCCAGGATCATCAGCGAGAAGTATTCAGCGGGGCCGAACTTGAAAGCCAGTTCGGTCAACGGCGGCGCGAAGGCGGCCAGAATCAGCGTGCCCACAGAACCGGCAAAGAACGAGCCCAAGCCAGCAGCCGCCAGCGCGGGGCCCGCACGACCTTGGCGCGCCATCTGGTAGCCGTCAATACACGTGACCACCGAGGACGATTCACCTGGCAAGTTCACCAGAATGGCGGTGGTGGAGCCACCATATTGGGCGCCGTAGTAAATACCGGCCAACATGATCAGCGCCGACACCGGAGGCAGCGCGTACGTGGCAGGCAACAGCATGGCGATGGTAGCCACTGGGCCGATACCGGGCAGCACCCCGATCAGCGTGCCCAAGATACAACCGATCAGCGCATACAACAGGTTGATCGGCGTGAAAGCAACGCCGAAACCCAGCGAGAGGTTAGCAATCAAATCCATGTTCTATTCGTCCTCAACCGGTGATGAAAGTTGGCCACACCGGGATCTGCAACTTGAGCAGCACGATGAACGCGAGATAACTGCCAGCGGCCAGAATCGTGGAGAGGATCAACACGGGCTTGAGCTTGAACTCAGAGCCAGCCAAGCTGGAGATGATGGTCAACGCATAGATGGCGATGATCATGCCCATGTGCGGCACGTTGATGCTGGGCAAGCCGCCAAGCAACACACCGAACACCAGGTTGGCGCCCAGAATGAGCGCCAATGGACGCCAGGCCCACTTGCCAATCTTGTCGCCGCCTTCGGTTTCTACCACCAAGGCGTTGAACATGATGATGAGGCCCAAGATCGCCATGAGCACACCCAGCATCAGTGGGAAGTAACCAGGTCCCATGCGGGCGCCATTGCCGACGGTGTAGTTGGTGGACCCCCAAGCAAAGATGGTCCCCACTGCAGCGAACATGACGCCAGAAAAGAAATCCTTCTGACTTTTGATTTTCACGTAACGTTCCCTCGAGAATTTTCGATCGTTGCATTGTGTTGGCAGCCGACCCTGTTCGCGATGTGGATTCCACGTAACGCCACCCTCGGGAGAACCCGATGTGCCACCTGTGGTGAACACTAAAGAAGGGGTTTTATCGGTACGGCGCTCGCCATGGCCAGGTAACCCGCGCGGTTGGGGTGCACGCCGTCGCCTGCTCCGCCGACGGCGCTGTCCGGGATGAAGGCCGCATGCATACGGCCGGTTTCGGCGTCGAAGGTGGCGACATCGAAATCGGCCACCGCATCAAACAGGCCCCCATTTCGAATGAATGCATTCAATGCTTGCCGCTTGCCTTCTTGCTGGGACGAACCATGATTGGCAATGCTGGCACCGAGCACACAGTGGTTGGTGGCTCCCACAACCGTCACGCCGGGCAGCGCAACGCGCAAGCGCGTCACCACCTCGACCATGACCGCCTGCACCTGCGCTACCGAGGCTTGGCCCATTTCGCTGAAGTCGTTCGTGCCTTCTGGCCAGATCACGCTGGTGACGCCGGACAGGCTCAACACGTCGCGCGCCAACCGGTCGGCCATGGACGGGCCGCCCGCAAAAGGCTCGGCTAATGAATAGGCTTTCGGGCCCGCGATGCGGTTGCCGCCAATGCCCGCATTCAACACGGCAATGCGGTTGCCGTGCCGCGCCTGCAGCCGGCGCGCCAACACGTCTGGCCAGCGGTCAAAACCATTGAGCGTGGAGGCCGAACCATCGGTGATGGAGTCGCCCATGGCCACCACCACGCGGGTGTCCGCAGGCGCCATCACGTCGATGGCATCCAGAAAGAACCACGACGTGGTGCTGTAGGGGAAAGCCTGTTCGTCTTCCAGGTGCCCCGCCGCCCCCGCGCCCGGCGGCGTGAGGTACGAGGTGCCCATGGCTTTGGCGTGCCAAGTCATGGGACCGGACGTACCGAGCACATGGAAGCTGACCGCGAGTTTGTGGGCGCGCAGCAGCGGGCTGTCCGCATCGTCCACCAAGGGCAAGCGCACGGGGTCGCTCCAGGCCCAGGTGCCAGGCGCCAGGGTGAGTTCATCGCGGCCGTCAAAAGTGACTGGCTGGTTACTGCCCGGAATCAACCCCGCAGAACTGGACGGCATGCCTAAATAAATGCCGCTGAAGCGCACGGCTTGGCTGCCAAAGGCATTCGTCAGCCTGATGCGAGCCACGCGCCCCCAGATGGTCGGCTTGACGATGAGCCGAAAGCTCTGGTCGCGCGCGCCCTGCGCCGGGTTGGGGAACGCAAAGTCCAGGCATGGCTGCGCGGTGGCGTTGCCGGAGGGGTAAGGGCCGTGGGCCGAAGCGCACCAGGTGGTGGCCCAGCGCGGCGTCTCGTCAGATGAAGGCCCCGTAAGGCTGCGGTTTAAATCGCTCACTCTAAAACGATCTTGCCCACTTCAATCACCTTCTTCCAGCGCGCGTACTCGGCCCGTTGGAACGCGGCAAACTGCTCGGGCGTGTTGCCCACCACCTCAAACCCGGCCGATACAAACTGCTGGCGCACCTTGGGGTCGGCCAGCGCCTCCACCACGGCGGCCTGGATCTTGTTGCGCAGCTCTGGCGGCAAACCATGCGGGCCGACCACGGCTTGCCAGGATGTGACCTCGGCATCTGTCACACCGGCTTCGGCAAAGGTGGGCACATCGGGCAACACGGCGGAGCGCTTGTCGCTGGTGACGGCCAGAGCACGGAACTTGCCGCTGCGGATGAAAGGCAAGCCTTCGTTGATGTTCTGGAACGAGGCGTCCACCTGCCCTGCCAACAAATCGTTGGCGGCGAGCGAGCTGCCTTTGTACGGCACATGCAAGCCCTGCGTGCCCGTGCGCTGCCACAGCAACTCGGCGTTCAAGTGACCGCTGGAGCCGCTGCCGGCCGAGGCAAAACTCATCTTGCCGGGGTGCGCTTTTTCATAGGCGATCAGGTCGGCCAAGGTCTTGAAGGGAGACGCCGCGTTCACCACCAGCACATTGGGCGTTTGGACGGCCACGGTGATGGGGTCGAAGTCTTTCAGCGCGTCGTACGGCAGCCCCTTCATCAAGTGCGGCACGATGACTAGCGGGCCGAGCGAAGTCACCATCAAGGTGTAGCCATCGGGCGCAGCTCGCTTCACCATCGCCGCACCAATGGTGCCAGTGGCACCCGCGCGGTTGTCCACCACAAAACTTTGGCCGGTTTTCTCGGTCAGCTTGATGCCGATGGCGCGCGCCACGGCGTCGGTTGAGCCGCCGGCGGGAAACGGCACGATCAATGTGACGGCTTTGCTGGGCCAGGCTGGGGCTTGGGCATGAACGGCGGGTGCCCATACGAGTGCCGAGGCGGCCAGGAGAGTGGCGGCCGAGCACAGCCCCAAGAGTTTTTTCATGGAATTTGTCTACTTGCGGATATAGGAATAGTTGGATGCTGCCGCGTACATCAAGCCGAACACAGCATAAAATGGTAGCGGTACCAATCTCGATGGTAGCGGTACCAAATTAAACTGTCAACACGCTTTGCACGGCCACGCCACAGCAGCTTCAGCAGGCAGAAAGGGGTTTAAGCGCTGGCGCGCTCGATAATGGAAAAGCCGACGTCGACAATGGGCTCAGGCACTTCCTGCCCTTCCGCACGCGCAATCAAGAACCGCGCGGCGTGTTCGCCAATGGCGCCGCCGTTGATGCGCACCGAGGTCAGCGCGGGCTCCACATCGGCCACAAAGTCGAAGTCGCCGCAGCCGATGATGGCCAGTTGCCGGGGCACCTCGATGCCGCGCGCCAGGGCTTCGGTCAACACGCCCAGCGCCAGCAGGTCTGAGCTGCAAAACACCGCATCGGTCTCTGGCGCTTGTGCCAGCAAACGGCCCAGCGCCTCACGGCCGCTTTTCAGCTTGCGCGAGGTGGCCACATCCACCACCGCCACGGCACCCAAGCCACGGCGCTGCGTGTTCTCAGCAAAAGCTCCGGCACGACGTTGCGCGCGCTCGTCGTTGGCGGTGACCAGCCCTAGGTGTTTGCGGCCACGGTCAACAAAGAAGTTGGAGACCGACTGGCCGATGTCCACGTGTGAAAAGCCCACCAGCATGTCGATTGGCGTGGGCGTCAAGTCCCAGGTCTCGACCACCGGAATGCCAGACGACAGCAGCTTGGCGCGCCCACGCTCCGAGTGCATGATGCCGGTGAGCAAAATGCCGTCGGGCCGGCGGCCGATGATGGATTCGAGCAAGGCTTCTTCGCGCTCGGCCGAGTAGCCGGTCTGCCCCAGCATCAACTGGTAGCCCGCCAGAAACAAGGCGTCGGTCAAGGATTCGATGGTCTGCAAGAACGCCGACACGGCCACCGTGGGCACGATGGCCGCGATCAGCCGGTTGCGCGACGATGCCAGACTACCGGCCATCAGGTTGGGCACGTAGCCGGTGCGCTGCACGGCGTCGGCCACCTTGTCGCGCACTTCTTGCGACACCTGGTGGGGCTGCTTCAGCGCACGCGAGGCGGTGATGGGCGCCACACCGGCGAGCGCAGCCACGTCGCGCAGCGTCACCGCACCGCTGCCCCGGCGTGTGCGTTTCACGGGCGCAGCCGTTGGTTGGCCAGCCGTCTTGGGCAAGGCGCCGCTCACTCGATCGGCGGTGTCGCGCTCAACACCTCTTCCAGCGTGGTCAAGCCTTCGGCCACCCGCAGCACCCCGGCCAGCCGCAGCGGGCGCATGCCGTCTTTTACGGCCTGGCGGCGCAGCGTGTCGATGCTCGGCGACTGGTTCACCAGTTGCTTGAAGGGCTCGCCCACGGTCAGCAATTCGTAGATGCCCATGCGGCCCATGAAGCCGGTCATGCGGCAGTCCACGCAGCCCACGGGTTTGTAAGGCGTGTAGCCCGCGTGGCCTTCGGTGGCGTTGATCTTCCAGGGGCGGATGACTTCGTTGAGCTGCTCGGGGCGCATGGCCGTATCGGGCTCGCGGCACTGCTTGCACAGCGTGCGCACCAGGCGCTGCGCCAACACGCCCAAGATGGTGGCGTTGAGCAGGTAGGCGGGAATGCCCAGCTCCATCATGCGCGTCAGCGCCGAGGGGGCATCGTTGGTGTGCAGCGTGCTGAACACCAAGTGACCGGTGAGCGCGGCCTGCACCGCCATCTCGGCCGTGGCCAGGTCGCGGATTTCGCCCACCATGATGATGTCCGGGTCTTGCCGCATCAGCGCGCGCAAGCCTTCGGTGAAACCAAAATCAAGCTGTACCTGCACCTGCGTCTGGTTGAACGACGGCTCGATCATTTCAATCGGGTCTTCAATCGTGCTGACGTTGACCTCTTCGGTCGCCACGCGTTTCAGCGTTGAATACAGCGTGGTGGTTTTGCCCGAACCCGTGGGCCCGGTCACCAAGATGATGCCGTGCGGCCGCGACACCAGCGACTCCCAGCGGCCCGCGTCATGCGGCGTGAAGCCCAGGCCGTCGAGATCTTTCACGGTGGTGTCGGGGTCAAAAATCCGCATCACCATTTTTTCACCAAACGCGGTAGGCAGCGTCGACAAACGCATTTCCACTTCGTCGCCACGCGGGTTGCGGGTTTTGATGCGGCCGTCCAGCGGGCGGCGCTTTTCCACCACGTCCATGCGGCCCAGCAGCTTGATGCGCGCAATCATTGCGGTCATCACGCCCATGGGCATTTGGTAGACCGGGTGCAGCACGCCGTCGATACGGAAGCGGATCACGCCCTGCTCGCGCCGGGGCTCCAGGTGGATGTCGCTGGCACGCTGGTTGAAGGCGTATTGCCACAGCCAGTCGACCACCTGCACAACACCCTGGTCGTTCGCGTCGAGCTGTTTGCTGGTGCGGCCCAACTCCACCAGTTGCTCGAAACTGGCGCTGCTGGCACCGCCGGTTTTCTGCGCCGCCTTGACGGACTTGGCCAGCGCATAAAACTCGGCCGTGTAGCGGTGGATCTCCAGCGGGCTGGCGACCACGCGGCGCACCGTGCGGCGCGATTGGCGCTCCACCTCAGAAATCCAGTCGGTGAGAAACGGCTCACACGTGGCCACCACCACTTCGGTGTTGGTGACCTGCACCGGCAGCACCTTGTGGCGCTCGGCATAGACGGCGCTCATGGTGTCGGCCACTTTGCCCACTTCCACACGCAACGGGTCGATGCGCAGGTAGGTCAGGCCGGCATAACCAGCAAGCCATTGCGTGAGCATTTCAATGTCCAGCGGCTTGCCGTCGCTGGCACGGCGCATGGCCACGCTGGCCAGCCGCACCAGCGCGGGTTGCGCACTTTCAGCCTGCGAGCAGCGGGCGGTGGTGCGCTGCACCTCTTCGGCGTCAATCACACCATCAGCCCCGAGCCACTGCACCAGCACGCGCCAATGCAGCGGGCCGACGTAGTCCGTTTTGGCTAAGGCCTTTGGCGCTGGGGCAGGTGGGGCAGTTGGGGATGTTTTGACGCTCATGGCTGCACGGGCTTGAATACTTTTAACCACTTGGCGGCGGGCAAGCCCCAGCGCGTTTGGATGGCGGCGGCACGCTCGGCCAGCAAGGCCTTGTCGGGGCGGCTGGCGGTGCGCTGGGCCAGCACCACGGTATTGCCTTCGCGTGTGGGCTTGAAGGCCCACACGGCATCGGCGCCAAACGCGGCCTTGATTTTTTCCAGGCTCTGCGGATAGCTCGAATCTTCGCCAAACAGGTTGACGGTCATGCAGCCTTCTTCGTTCAGCAGTTGGCGGCAATCGGCGTAAAAGGTTTCGCTGTCGAGCACCGGGGCGGCGGCGTCCTGGTCATACAGGTCGACCTGCAAACCGTCTACCGTGCCAATCCACTCGGGGTCGCGCACATGCACGGCCGCGTCGCCGATGATGACCTTCAGGCGCTCGTCGTCCGGCGGCAGCTTGAACCAGAAGCGGCAGGCCGACACCACCTGCGGGTTGATCTCGATCACCGTGGTGCACATGCGCAGCTTTTTGCGGCTGAACTTGGTGAGGGCGGCTGCGCCCAAGCCGAGCTGCATGCAGTGGCGCTTGGCCACGCTGCTGGGCGGCACAAACAGCAACCAAGCCATCATGCGCTGCACGTACTCCAGCTCGATTTCAAACGGCGAGTTGAGCAGCATCGAGCCCTGTACCCATTCGGTCCCCAGGTGCAGGGTGCGCACGTCGCCGTAGTCAGAGAAGTTGACTTCGGGCAGAGGGGGAGCTTTGGCTTTGGGAATGCGGGTCATCGACAAATAAGTTTTAGGAAGGAATCAATCCGTGTTGCAAAAATGCGCTGCGCCATGCGTCCAACTTGCGCTCGAACGACCAAGAGGCATTGGCCGGGCTGGTCGACGGCAACTTGTAGACCGGCAAGCCAAAAGCCTGCAGGTGATGGGCATGGCGAAAACTCTCGGCGCCATTGTGCGCCACGGCCGTGAGCCCCGTGCAACGCTGGCGTAAAGCTGCGAAGTCGTTGACCACCGGATTGCGGATCTTCGCGTCCAGGCTGCCTTCGCGCTCGCAACTGGCGTACACGTCCCACACGCCCACCCCCTGGCCCAGCAGCCAGGCGGTTTTGAAAGCGTAGCTGCCGGTGCGAACCTGCTCCACATCGGCCTGAAACAGCGTCGCCAAAATGCGCCAGAACTGGTTTTGCGGGTGCGCGTAATACTGCTGCGCCGCCAACGAGGCCGCGCCCGGAAAGCTACCCAGCACCACAAGCTGGGTGTTGGGCGCCACCAGCGCGGGCAGGCCCTGAAGACGCTCGCCCATAGTCATCGCTTCTTTCATGGCCTCACTCATGGTTTCACCAGCCCTTGCAGCTTGGGCAAGGCGGCCACGGCGTTGCGGCTGGTGGCCGCAGCCACCTCAGCCACGGGCAGGCCACGCAATTCGGCCAGCACCTCGCCAATGCGCGGAATCTCGTCCGGCGAGTTGATGCCCTGGGGCTTGCCCTCAGAGCGCTCGGCGGCGGTGGTGTAGAGCCAATGCGGCGGGATGTCGGGGGCGTCGGTCTCCAGCACGATGGCGTCCAGCGGCAACTCGGCCGCCAAGCGGCGCAACTGGCGCGCAGGCTCAAAGGTCATGGCACCGCCAAAGCCGAGCTTGAAGCCCAGGTCAAGAAATGCCTGGGCCTGCTGCGCGCTGCCGTTGAAGGCGTGCGCAATGCCGTGCCAGGCCTGGCCTGATGCAGCCCCGGCCAACGGCCGAACCTGGCGCAAGTGCTTTAGCAGTTGGTCGGCACTGCGGCGCACGTGCAGGATCACCGGCAGACCGTGGCGGCGCGCCAGCTTCAGTTGTTCGCGGTAAAAGTATTGTTGGCGTTCCAGCATCGCGGGCTCGGTCAAGGCGGGCACAAACAGGTCAAGGCCGATTTCGCCAATGGCGACCAAACGCGGGTCGTCGCGCCAGCGGGTGAGTGCAGCATCCAGCTGCACCAAGTCGGACTCCTGTGCTCGCGGCACAAACAGCGGGTGAATGCCCAGCGCGTAGGCGTCACCAGTGCTGTGGGCCAGTTGGCGCACGGTGTCGAAGTTGACCACCTCTACCGCCGGAATCACGCAGATCGCTACGTCTTTGGTAGCAGCCTGCGCACGCAGGGTGCGCGCCAGCGCATGGTTTTCGCCAAATTCAGGCGCGTCGAGATGGCAGTGTGTATCGATCCACATGGGGCTGCACTGTACAGGCTGTACGGGCGCTTCTCGCACCGCACCGTGGTTGGCACAACGAATGCATGCAGTCGATTGAAAAGCGTGGTAATGTGAAGTCGAGCGCGGCATTTTTTGCCCCTTCAGCAACCAACCAATCACAGGTGATCGGATGCGCAGGCCAGCCCTCTACAGCAGTTCCAGCCGCCCCACGCCCAGCGCGGCAGCGGCTCCTGATACCAGCACGGCAGCTGCACAGCCTGCCGAGCGAGCGGCGGCATCCGAGCCTGCGGCCAGCGCCACGTCTTCCCCCGTCCCGATCAGCGCGCCCGTCACCCGCCGCGCCCGTGCAAAGCGTTGGCTGGCCCAGCGGCAAATGCAGATGATGTGGCTGACCATGCTGCTGCTCGGCTGTGCATTGGTGGCCAGCGTCAGCTTTCAAATGCGCCCGGGCGCTCGGCCGCTCACGCAAAAGCAGATCGACGCCGCCGTGCTGCACACGCTTGATACGCAGGTACTACCGTCTCAAGCGGCCAAAGCGGCCGAAGCCATTCGCCCGGCGGTGGTGCGGGTGAACGGCTATATCAAGGGAAAAAGCGGCAAGGCCGACGTGGAGTACGGCGTGGGCACCGGGGTGGTGATCGTCGACAAGGGCATCATCCTGACCAATCTGCACGTGGTGCAAGGCGCGCAAAGCATCAAGGTGACGTTCTTTGACGGCTTGGAATCTGAAGCCTATGTCACTGGCCTGCAACCCGAAAACGATCTGGCTGTACTGCAGGCCAAGCGCATTCCAGACGACATGATCGCCGCCACCATGCGCTCCACGGGCGACCTCGCTCCAGGCGATCAGGTGGTGGCCGTGGGCTTTCCGTTCGGCATTGGCCCATCGGTTTCATCGGGCGTGATCTCGGGGCTGAAGCGCAGCTTTAAGTCGCCAGAGGGCAAACAAGAAATGACCAATCTGATCCAGTTTGACGCGGCAGCCAACCCCGGCAATTCGGGCGGGCCGCTGGTCACCATGGATGGCGAGGTGGTGGGCATCGTCACTGCCATTTTGAACCCCACGCAGCAGCGCACCTTCATCGGCATTGGCTTTGCCGTGCCGATTGAAAACGCAGCCTCGGCCGTGGGTTTGCACCCGTTTTGATTCCCTGAATTCTTATTTCTGAGACCAAAGGAAGCCCTATGACAACGAATGCCAGCACAGACCACAGCGACACCGCCCAACTGATGGAGCAGATCCTCTACGAAGTCAAACGCGTGGTGGTGGGGCAAGACCGCTTCTTGGAGCGGGTGATGGTGGCCATGTTGGCGCAGGGCCATTTGCTGGTGGAAGGTGTGCCGGGGCTGGCCAAAACGCTGACGGTGAAAACGCTGGCCAACACCATCCAGGGTGAGTTCAAGCGCATCCAGTTCACCCCCGACCTGGTGCCAGCCGACCTGGTGGGCACACGCATCTACAACCAGAAGACGGGCGAGTTCAGCACATCCCTTGGGCCGGTGTTCACCAACCTGCTGCTGGCCGACGAAATCAACCGCGCGCCCGCCAAGGTACAGAGCGCGCTGCTGGAGGTGATGCAGGAACGCCAGGTGACGATTGCGGGTGAAACGCACAAAGTGCCCTCACCCTTCTTGGTGATGGCCACGCAAAACCCGATCGAGACCGAAGGCACCTACCCGCTGCCCGAAGCGCAGGTGGACCGGTTCATGATGAAAGTGTTGGTGGACTACCCCACCGACGAGGAAGAATTCGTCATCGTGCAACGCGTGACCGGCGCACCCGTGCAGGTGCAGCCCGTGGCCACCACCGTGCAACTGGCCGCGCTGCAAGCCGAGTGCCGCCGCGTGTATGTAGACCCGTCGCTGATGCAATATGCCGTGCGCCTGGTGTCGGCCACACGCCGGCCGGACGACCATGGGCTCAAAGACATCGCCCGCTTCATCACCTACGGCGCCAGCCCACGCGCCACCATCAATTTGGTGGAAGGTGCACGTGCCCTGGCCATGCTACGCGGGCGCACTTACGCGCTACCCGAAGACTTGAGCGATGTGGCGCTGGACGTGCTGCGGCACCGCTTGTCGCTCACTTACGAGGCGCTGTCTGAAGGCCTGACCGCCGACGCTCTGGTCGGCAAGATCATGGCCAAAGTCCCTGCGCCAGCCAAGCCGCTCGAACATGAAAAACTTGCAGCCTAGCCGTTCTGTGGAACCTGCCGAATCGGCAGAGGTGCTGCTGCGCCGCCTGCAGTGGACGGTGATTCGCCGCCTGGACGGCCTGCTGCAAGGCGACTACCGCACGCTGATGCGCGGTGTAGGCATGGACCTGGCCGACCTGCGCGAGTACCAGCACCATGACGACGTGCGCCACATCGACTGGAACGTCACCGCGCGCCAGCAAATCCCGCACGTGCGCGTGTTCACCGAAGACCGCGAAATGGCGGCCTGGTTTCTGCTGGACCTCAGCCCCTCGGTGGACTTTGGTTCAGGCGACCGCTTCAAGCGTGAAGTGGCGGCCTCCTTTGTGGCGGTGTTGGCGCAACTGATCACCCGCCACGGCAACCGCGTGGGCGCCATGTTGTTTGGCTCGGGTGTGGACACCGTGCTGCCGCCACGCAGCGGACGTGCCCACGTGCTGCACCTGTTGAAATCCATGCGCGAACGGCCAGAGGGCAAGAGCAGCGGCTCCATCACGCGGCTGCAAGATTTGTTGTCGGCGGCAGGCAACGTGGTGCGCCGGCGCTCCACCGTGTTTGTGGTGTCGGACTTCATCAGCGAGCCGGGCTGGGAAAAACCGTTGGGCCAACTGGCTCAGCGCCACGAGGTGGTGGCCGTGCGCCTGCTCGACCCGCTGGAGTTGGAACTGCCCGACCTCGGCCTGGTGCCCATCATGGACGCCGAGACCGGCCAGCAGTTGCTGGTCGACACCTCGGACGCCGGTTTTCGCCGCCGCTTTGCACGCATTGCCGCACAGCGCGAGGCCGACCTGCGCGAAGCGCTGGGCCAGGCGGGCGTGGACACGCTGGAACTGTCAACCGATGGCGACCTGGTCTCTGCCGTGATGCGCTTCACGGACCTGCGCCGCCAGCGCAGCCGCGTGCTGGCGGGTGCAGCGGGCGTCACCCCCATGAGCCACCACCGAGCACAAGCGGCTTAGTGGTGGGCTTAATGAACAGGGAGCATAGGGAGCAAAAATATGGCTGAACTAGAACAGGCCCTGAACAAGTTCATTAACCAGATTCCGGTCAACTTTCTCTGGCCGCAGTTTCTGTGGATGCTGCTGGCGTTGCCGTTGCTGATCTTGCTCTACGTGTGGCTGCTGCGGCGCAAGAAGAAGACCGCCTTGCGTTACGCCAGTTTGTCTATCGTGCGCGACGCCATGGGCCGCAGCCAGAGTGTGCGGCGGCACATTCCCCCGGCGCTGTTTCTGCTGGCCATTGCGGCCATGTTGATCGCCACCGCGCGCCCCATGGCCGTGGTCACCTTGCCCTCGCAGCAAGAAACCATCATCCTGGCGATGGACGTGTCGGGCAGCATGCGCGCCACCGATGTGCAGCCTAACCGCCTGGTCGCCGCGCAAAACGCGGCCAAGGCTTTTATTGCTGACCTGCCGCGCTCGGTACGCGTAGGCATTGTGGCATTTGCCGGTTCGGCCCAGGTGGTGCAGCCGCCCACCTTGAGCCGCGAAGACCTGGTGGCCGCCATTGACCGCTTTCAGTTGCAACGCGCCACCGCCATCGGCAGCGCGATTGTGGTGTCGGTAGCCGAGCTGTTTCCTAACGCGGGCATCGACCTGGCCACCATGACCTACGGCCGCGAAAAGCCGCGCGGCGAAGCGCTAGACCCGACGGGCAACAACAAGGATAAAGAAGCGGCCAAGCCTTTTGTGCCCGTAGCGCCCGGCTCCTATACGTCAGCAGCTATCATTTTGCTAACAGACGGCCAACGCACTACCGGTGTGGACACGCTTGAAGCCGCCAAGCTCGCTGCCGACCGCGGCGTGCGCGTCTACACCGTCGGCATTGGCACGGTAGACGGCGAAACCATTGGTTTTGAAGGCTGGTCCATGCGCGTGCGCCTGGACGAAGAAACCCTGAAAGCCGTTGCCACCCGCACCCAAGGTGAATACTTCTACGCCGGCACCGCAGAGAACTTGAAGACCGTCTACCAGACCCTGAGCTCACGCCTCACCGTCGAGAAAAAGGAAACCGAAGTCTCCGCCCTCTTGGCCATGGTGGCCGCAGCCCTCTCCATCCTCTCCGCCGGCCTGTCCCTGCTCTGGTTCAATCGGATTTTGTAGCCACCCAAACTGTTCGGAACACCCTTGCCCCATGTAAGGGGGTTGGCGGCCACACGCAGTGGGCAAGCCTGGGGGGTGCTAGTTGTTATTCCGGCCGAGTAGCCCCAGGTCATCGGTATCACGCCACGCCGGCATCAGGTGGTCGTGGTAATTCTGTTCATCACCCCGAATGGTTTGCTTGTACTCGTTGTCGTCCAGAAAGCGGCTGGCGTCGTCCAGGTCGCCAAAGGTGCTGCCGGCCATCAGCGCACTGGTGAACTTGCGCCACGCCAAGTCGGGTTCATGCACGTTGAACGCATAGCGGTGGTACTCGCCACTCTCGTCGCCCCGCACGGCGATCACTTTCATACGCGAGTTTTCTTCCGCGCCAAGCCGAATGCTCACATCGGCCCACAGGTTCAGCGGCACGGCTACCTTGGCGCGCGCCTGAAAGCCAATTTCCGACAACTCGACCAACTGCAGTTTGACGTTGACCTCTCGCCCGTTGATCACAATGCGCAAACTGCCACGCACCTTAAGCGTGAAACGGCGATGCCGCCGCAGTGCCGTGGCGTCGCGCAGCTCGGCCGAGACATGGGGCAAAACCTGCTTGTAGGCCGGCAAATCGTAGATGGCGTCGAGCTTGACCTTCTCGCGTTCGGTCATCTGGCTGAACACGTGGGTACGCTGGTTGAAAAAGTAGTCCAGCATGGCCGGTGTCATCACCGGGTGGTTGGTGGTGTAGTAGCGGCGCTTGGGCAACTGGATGTTCTTGATCTGCGCCCGCACAAAGTAGTGGTACAGGTTTTTGGTGGGGCTCTTGCCCACGTACAAATTGCGCAAACGGCGCGGCACGGCCATCAGGTCGATGGACGCGCCCACGGCCGGCGCGCCGTTGACGAAATCGTATTTGGCCACCGTGGGCGCTGGCAAGCGCTCGAACAGCAGCAGCGCTTCGTACAGGTCGATCTGCTTGGGATTCACGGCAATCACCACGTGGTGGGTGTCGAAGTACGAGGTGCAGTACTCGTACATGAACTTCATCAGCGGGAACAACACCGCGCCGCCGCTGTGGCGGAACTTCGGGTGCACCGCCAGGGCAGAAACTTCGGCGATCTTGCCCTTGCGCTCTTTCACCGATTCGAGGTCGAACACCGCCTGCATCGGAAAGCCAAACGCACTTTGCCGGATCAGGCTGATGGTGCCCACGACTTCACCGTCGTACAGCGCGCACAGTGTGGTGGTGGTGGGCAGCGCGTGGTAGAGCGTCACGCGCAGGCCTGACGGGTCGGGCAGCATGTAGCCTTGTCCCACATAGGCGTCGTGCAGCAGCCGAAAACAGGCCTCTAGTTCGTCGCGCGTTTGCGCAATCTTCAATACCAGGCGCGGATCGGGCTTGAGATCGCAATGCACAAAGGAGCGGAAAACACGAAACCGGATCGCCTTGGGTAATGCGGATATGGCCCGGCGTATGTTTTTATGAATCCACGCTCTGGCGGGTTTCGCACGGGGGGTGCTCATTTCAGGCCCCCAGCTCTGAGGCTGTGGCGTTGGTTATGTGCTTCAAGGCGTCTCCCCTACTCAACTGATTTTCTAATGGCCATCACTCACAACGCCTGGGGTCAGTCAACGCTGTGCACGGCGCGATTCTAGGGCGCGAAAAACGAATAGGGACTGTTTACCAGTTTGAAAATGCTTCCTCAACCGTCTGCGTGTGACATGGTGAAACGAATCTGCATCACCTCCGCGCGTTTAGGGTTGGCGATTGCGGCGCAACCAATACCGAACCCCCACGGCCCCCGCCACAATCAATAACACCGTTAGCAACAAGATGCCAAACGTGGCGGCGCTGGGACGGCGCATGGCCTCCACGATCTGATCCACAAACAAAGCCATCACCAGCGTACCCGGCGACATGCCGATCAAGGTGCCCAGCAGCATGTCGCGCAGGCTGATGCGCGTCGACCCGGCCACCATGTTGACGATGGCAAACGGTGCCACCGGCACCACCCGCACCACAATCACCGCCCACAAGCCCTGCTGCGCCAACCGCTGGCTGACCGCATTCACGCGTGGCCCGCCCAGCCGTTCCAACACTTCGCGCCCAAGCGCACGCCCCACGCCGTAGCTGGCAGCCGCCCCGAGCATGGCGCCAATCAGCGTGCATATTGCGCCTTGCAACGGCCCCAGCGCCACCAATGTCACCACCGTCAAAAAGGTCAACGGCACGGCCAGAGTGACCGCCACCGCAAACGCGGCAATGCCCGCCACGAGCCCATAGGTGGCCCCCAATGCGCGCAACTGGCCCACGATGTTTTCCAGGTTCAACCAGTCGCGCATGGGCGACCAACTCCAGGCACTGGCCAAGCCCACCAGCAACAGCAACACGGCAACAAACAGCACCAGGCGCCAACGCCAGGCAGTGTGATCAGGTTCGGTCATGAAAGAGTCATCATGGGGTCAAAGACCGCTACTCTAAGCGACAGCACTGAACTCGCGGCTCAGCGCGGCCGCCAGCTCATGCACGTTGCCGGCTTCAAAAATGGAGCCATGCAGACCGGGGATCTGCTGTTCAATGAGCCCCGCAGGCACGACGCGCCGCCAAGGGTGGAACAACCATCGCCCCCAACTCGACAAGCCCGACGACTTGATCAGCAAGGTCGCCCCTTCGTAGGGCGTGGGCCGGTAGCCATTCAAGGCCATCACCTGGCTCACCAAGCCGGGGTCGTTGAACATGGCGCCCAGACGTCGGCCGTTCATGCTGAGTTCCTGCACGTGCAGGCGCCGCACCAGCCAGCCCGAAAGGCGCCAGAAGCCCGTGCCGCCGACCATCGACACCGGGTAAGTGGTGTCGATCAACACCAGGCCGCGCACCGGGATGCCGCGCTCCTTCAGCACCCGCGCGGTTTCCAATGCGGCGACACCGCCCACTGAAAACCCTGCCAGGTAACCCGGCTCGCGCCCGGCGGACTGGATGCAGTCGGCGTATTGGTTGGCCAAGTCGTCGATGCGGTTGATGCCGCCGTCAAACGGGGGCTGCAGCATGTAAAGGTCACACGCGTTGCCGAGCGCGCGCGCCAGGTTTTGAAAGCGCAGCAAATCGCCGTGGCCTGATGCGGCCAAGAACAATGGCACACGGCCCGAGTTCGCCCCCAGGTTGACCATCATGCCCGGCGGGCCGGCGTTGCTGGTCAGCGCTTTGGCCAGGCGTTCAATGGTGGGGTGCTCGGTGATCAGGTACAGCGGCACCTTGCGGCCCACCAGTTTTTCGATACCGGTGAGCAAGGTGACGGCGGAGAGTGAATCGCCGCCCAGATCGAAGAAGTTGTCGTCCACACTCAGCGACTCGGCCCCCAAGGCCTCTTGCCACAACTGCAGCAGTTCAGGCTCGTAGCGGCGGCTGGGCGCGCGCGCCAGGCCTGTGCGGGCATTCAAGCCGGGGTCGGGCAGCGCGTCATAACTGATCTTGCCGACCTGGCTGGTGGGCAACTGCGGCATCACCGTGATGCCCGCGGGCACCATGTAGTCGGGCAGGCGCACGCGCAGCGCACGCTGCAACCACTCGGGGGTTTGCGCCTCAGCCATCGCCACCCAGGCATGAATGGCGGGCTTGCCGTTGCGTTGTACCAGCTGGGCGGCGGCTTGCAGCACACCCGGCACCGCCGACAAGGCGGATTCAATCTCGCCCAGCTCCACGCGGTAGCCACGCAGTTTCACCTGCCGGTCTAGGCGGCCCATGAAGTGCAGGTTGCCGTCGCTGCCCAGCCAGCCACGGTCGCCCGTGCGGTACATGCGCCGGCCCGGGCGGTAAGGGTCGGGCAGGAAAACTTCAGCATCAAGCTCGGGGCGCTTCAGGTAGCCGCGTGCAATGGCTTCGCCACCGATGAAGATCTCGCCCACCGCGCCCATGGGCATGGCGCGCAGTTTGTCGTCGAGCACATAAATGCGTGTATCGTCAATGGGGCGGCCAATCGGTAGCGCCACGTCGGTGCGGTGGTTCTCGCACTCCCAGGCGGTGGCGAAGATGGCGGTCTCGGTGGGGCCGTACACGTTGTAGAGACGTGCGCCGGTCTCCTGCAAAAAGCGCGTGGCCAGCTCGGGCGACAACACCTCGCCGCCGCAGCAAGCCACGCGCAGTTTAAGGCCCGGCCGGTGGCCCGCGGTGTCGAGAAAACGGCTCATGGTCGACGGCACAAATGCCATGATGGTCACGCCATGGTGTTCGGCAAAGTCGGCAATCGCCTCGGGCAACAAGCGCCCGGGCGGCGGCAACGCCACACTCGCGCCGTGGATCAGCGGCAGCAGCAGTTCGATGAGCGAAGGGTCGAAGGTGATTTGCGTGGCCTGGGCCGAGCGGTCACGCCAATCCACCGCATAGGCACGCGACAACCATCCCAGGCGGCGCGCCAACGTGGCGTGTTCAATCATCACGCCTTTGGGCCTGCCGGTGGAACCCGAGGTGAACAACACGTAGGCCAAATCGGTGGCGCCCGGCGCTGGCAAGGCCTCTGGTTCAGCCGCATCTTCTTCTGCCAGCAAAGCTGGCCAGTCCACCGCCATGATGGTCTTGTGCAACGCTGCAAAAGGCTCCAACCCAGGCGCATCCAGCAACAGGGCAATCGCCTCGGCCTCTTCCAGAATACTGGCCAGGCGGGCCACCGGGGCTTGCGGGTCCAGCGGCAAAAATGCGGCACCGGCTTTGGCAATCGCCATCACCGCCACCACCATGGCGGCCGAGCGCTCCAGTGCCATGGCGACGACGCGATCCGGCCCGGCGCCCAACGCGCGCAGGCGCCGCGCCAAACGGGTGGCGGCAAGATCCAGTGCGCCGTAGTCCATGCGCCCGCCGTCCCACACCAAGGCCACCGATTCGGGACGCAAGGCGGCGTGCCGTTCAAACAAGCTGATGAAAGGCATGGCCACCGCATGCCGCGCCACGTCTTTGTGCAGGCCGTCGATCAGCACCCAGGTTTCTTCGGGGGGCAACAACTCGGCGTCTTCGATCAAGGTTTGCGGCGCACGCATGGCCAGGGTGACCAGATGCCAGATGCGGCGGCCCAGGAGGTCCACTTCGCCATCAGAGAAACAAGCCGCGCTGGCCTCCAACGCCAGTTCCACGTCTTCGTCTTCATGGAATTCACATACCGTAATGCCCAGAGGAAAGCGCGAGCGGCCCGAGAACAGTTGGCTCGATTCGGTGAGTACCGCCGAGCCAAAGTTCACGGCATAGTCTTGGCGCTCGAACGACAGCAACACATCGAACAAGGCATCGCGACGGTTGCGCGCCAGCTCCAGGGTGCGGCCCATTTCGCTCAGCGGATAACGCGGGTGGCGCAAGGCTGCACGCACAGCGGCGCTGACGCGTTGCAGCAGCACCGCAATCGTCATGCCGGGCTCCACGCGCACCCGCGTGGGAATCACACTGACGAACATGCCCAGGGTGTCGGTATAGCGCCGCCCGCCTCTGTTCAGGCTGGGCACGCCCACCACAATGTCGTCACGCCCGCTAATGCGCGAAAAGTACAGGATCAACGCCGCCAGAAAGTAGTTGAAGGCGGTGCTGCCGTTCTGCGCAGACTGCGCCAACAACTGGTCGTACTCGGCGCGCGGCACGCGGTAGGTGGCCAGTTGCGCCAGCGGCAACTCGCGTTGCTGCGTCTCGGCATAACGGCGCTCGATCAGCGGTGGAGGCAGCGCGGGCAACTGGGCTTGCCAGTAGCTGGCGTCGCGCGCAAAGGCAGCGGAATCACGGTAGTGGTTCGACTCTTCAATGAACTGCACGTAGCTCGGGCTGTGCAAAGGCTCGGGTTCGCGTCCGGCCAGCAAGGCGTTGTAGATGTCACTCCAGCGGCGCATCACTTGCGCCGTGCCCCAGCCGTCCATGATCAAGTGGTGGAACTGGATGGTCAGGCCGTGCAGCTCATCACCGCCACGCAGCAAGATGAAGCGCCACGGCGGTGTGCCGTCAAACAAAAAGGGCTCGGCAATTTTCTGTTGCCACCAGGCGCGCATGGCTTCGCGCGGGTTGGCGGCGGCGCTCAAATCCACGGTGGTGAGGTTCAGCACTGGCTGGCTCAACAGACGCTGGCTGCCGTCGGTTCGAGGCACCAGGCGCAAAGCCTCGTTCTCCTGCACCAAGCGCGCCAGCGACGCGTGGAACAGCGGCAACTGCAACGGCCCCACCAGAAATGCACCACCGCCGATGTTGAGGTGCGCGCTGCCCGACCAGGTCAGTTGGTCGAGCCAAACCTCTCGTTGGCTCAACGAGAGCTTGAGCGCCTCGTCGGCCTGTGGCTTTGCCGCCGGCGCATAGGAGACTATTTCTTCCATTTGGCCATCGTCTCCACGGCATAGCGATAGCCCACATCGGCAATCTCCTGCGCTCGGCGATAGGCCATCAATGAAAACTCGGACACCGGTGGCTCCAAGTAGTGGTCGGCCTGGGCAATGGTGTTGGCTCGCTGGTTCAAGCCGCCGACGTGGCCGGCCTGGTAAAGAATCTGGCCAATACCCGGCGTGCTGCCCCCACCTTTGGCAAAGTAACCGCGCAAGGTACTGCGCACCGACAAGCGCTGCAACAGCGGGTCTACGCGCATTTCTTCGCGTGCATCCACATCAATGGCGATGATGGTGCCGTTGCCCCGGCGCTTTTCCAGCGGCGTACCCAGGCGCATGCGCATGGCCTCGACCGGCACGTTTTCCAGAATGGCGCCATCCACCAACAAATCGCCTTCATGCAGCACGGGCGGAAACAGCCCCGCCGGCGAGTTGCTGGCCAACACCGCGCGCCACAACGGGCCGGTTTCCTGCACCGTGGTGCTGCCCTTGGTGAGGTTGCAGGCGGCCGCAAAATACGGGCGCCACAGGCCGTCCACTTCGGTGGAGCCAAACATCTCGCGCAGGTCGCGCTGCACGCGCCGGCCGGAGACCAACGAGATCAGCGGCAAGGTCAACCGCTCGCCACCAGCTGCAAACTTTTGGGTCTGCTCGCGGATGTCTTCCAGGCTCAGGTCGCACGCGTATTGCGCGCCGATCAGCGCGCCCATGCTGTTGCCGCCAATCAGGTCAATCGGCATCTTCGCCTCGTGCAAGGCGCGCAAGACACCCAGGTGCGCAAAGCCGCGCGCACCGCCGCCGCCCAGCACCACGCCCACCGCCTCGCCGCGCAGAAAGCGGCCCAGGCGTGCGTAGTCGTCCACGTTCTGGCGGCGTACGGGATACACCCGCTCCAGCTCGCGCCCCACACGCCATATGCCGACCGACTGCGGCCGGTAGGTTTGCGACGGATACAGCACCACCAAGTGTTTACGCTTCATGGCGTAGCCCGGCTCGCTGACCAGTTGCTGTTCGAGCGGCCCAGGCTCCTGCGAAGAATCCGTTGCGGCGACAAAAATCACCTGGTCGGCCTGGCGAAACGCGCGGCGCGTCCAAGCGGTAGGAATCGGGTCGGCCTCGTAGACCAGGAAATCGAAGTCTTCTTCGAGTTCATCAAAACGGTCGTGGCTGTGTTCGGCGTCGGCCTGGCGCGCCTGGCGTTCGTGCTCGCCCGCCGGCGTGAGGTGGTGCACACGCCCGACCTTCGCCAGCGCGGCGGCCAAGCCCCGCGCCAATTCGTCGGCACCGGCCCCTTCATGCAGCGGCACCACCACAAACGACTGCGCCTGCTGGCGATGCGCCACTTGGGCGGTGTGGCGCAGGTGGTCAAAAATAGCTTGAGAGAAAACCCGGTTCAACTCCAGCGGGTGGCGCAGCACCAGGGCTTCAAAGTCGGCGCGGTTGAGCACCGCAACCGCAGAGTCGCGCACGGCGATCACATCAGCGGTGCGTGGCTGGCGCAAGATCAAGCCGACTTCGCCCACGCTTTCACCCACGCGGATTTCGTTGTAGAGCAGCAGCTTGCCGTCGGCCAAACGGCGCGAGGCCCGCAGGCGGCCGCTGACCACAAAGAACATGCTGTCGGCGGTGTCGCCTTCACGCACCACCGGGCTGCCGCCGCTGACTTCTTGCAGCTCGAGCACCCCGGCCAGGTCTTGCAGCAGGCGGTCGTCGAGATTGCCGAATACGCGGCTGTCCCTCAGAACCTGTAGAACCCGAGCGCGAAACTTCGTCTGTCCGACCATTCGATCCCTCTTTTCAGAAGTACTCTGCGACCGCACTTAGCGCCCCCGTGGTGCGTGGGGCTAATCTGATGGTGTCAATTCATTGACCAATGCTCACTTTGATTACAACAGTTTACGCGGACGGTCCCCGCGCGGCAGAACGATTTGTCTACACATCGTGACCGAGGCGCAACATTAATTTGCTCGTATTCAAAAGCAAATAAGCACCAACCCGGGGCGCTGAAGGGCGCAAGGCAATGCAAGAGCGTGGCCGCCAGCCCTGCGGGGCTGGCATTTGGCAGGAAACTGAAACTGCGCAGCCGCTCTGACCGCGCAGATTCCGGGGCCATTCGGCCGTTTTAGCCTGTGAACTGTCCCAGGTTCAGGCGCATGCTGCGGCCACAACGCGCGGCCAAACTCTCGTCGTGGGTCACCATCACAAACGCCGTGCCGTGGTCGCGGGCAAGTTTCAGCATCAGCTCAAACACGCCATCCGCCGTGTTGCGGTCGAGGTTGCCAGTGGGTTCATCGGCCAACACACAAGCCGGCTGGGTGACCAGCGCACGCGCAATCGCCACACGCTGGCGTTCGCCGCCCGACAACTCTGCCGGCCGGTGGTGCACGCGGTCGGTCAAGCCCACAGAAGCCAACGCCTCTTGCGCTTGTTTAGCCGCTGCCTCGGGCACCATGCGCCGAATCCACAGCGGCATGGCCACGTTGTCGAGCGCGCTGAACTCGGGCAACAGGTGGTGGAACTGGTAGACAAAACCCAGGTGCTGGTTGCGCATGGCCCCTTGCGCGGCCGGGCTCAATGCCGCCAGGGCTTGGCCCTTCAGCGTGACGCTGCCACTGGTGGGCGCATCCAACCCACCCAGCAAATGCAGCAAGGTGCTCTTGCCAGAGCCCGAGGCACCCACAATCGCCAGCGTTTCGCCGGCATGCACTTGTAAATCGATGCCCTTGAGCACCGTCACATCCAAGCGGCCTTCGGTGAACCGCTTGGTCAGGCCCTGGGCTTGTAAAACGACTTCACTCATAACGTAGGGCTTCTGCTGGGTTGACTCGGCTGGCGCGCCAGCTTGGATAAATGGTGGCCAGGAAAGCCAGCACCAAAGAGATGATGGCAATCGGCATGATGTCGGCCTGCTGCGGATCGCTAGGCATGCGGCTGATCAGATACACGTCGCGCGGCAAGAAGCTGGCGTGGAACAACTGCTCCAGCGCGGGCACGATCACATCGATGTTGTAGGCAATGCCGAGGCCCAGGGCCAAACCGGCCAGGGTGCCGATCACACCCACCATCGCGCCCTGCACCATGAAGATGCCCATGATGCTGCGCGGGCTGGCCCCCAGCGTGCGCAGGATGGCGATGTCGGCGCGTTTGTCGGTCACCGTCATCACCAAGGTGCTCACCAGGTTGAACGCCGCCACGGCCACGATCAGCGTGAGGATGATGAACATCATGCGTTTTTCGAGCTGCACGGCCGAGAACCAGGTGCGGTTTTGCCGCGTCCAGTCGCGGATCAACAGCTTTCCGCTGAGCGTGTGCACCAGTTCATCGGCCACTTCGCGGGCCTGGTGCAAATCCTTCAAGCGCAGGCGCACGCCGGTCGGGCCTTCCAGGCGGAAGATGCGCGCGGCGTCGTCCATGTGCACCATCACCAGCGCAGAGTCGTATTCGTAATGACCCGAGTCAAACGTGCCCACCACCGTCATCTGCTTCAGGCGCGGCACCACACCGGCCGGTGTGACCTGGCCGCTGGGCGAGATCAGCGTCACAGTGTCGCCTTCGCGCACACCCATGCTGCGCGCCAGCTCAATGCCCAGCACCACGCCAAAACCGCCGGGCACCAGGCGGTTGATACCCTGGTTTTTTTCAGCGGCGGCCACGTCGGTAACCTGCGGCTCCAGCGCCGGGTCGATGCCGCGCACGATGGTGCCCTTCATGTCTTCACCACGCGCCAACAGGGCCTGCGTAGCGATGAACGGAGCCGCGCCAATCACCGCCGGGTTTTGCCGGGCCTCTTTAATGGTTTGGTTCACATCGGGCAGCGCTTCGCCGTTGGGCGCAAAAATCTCGATGTGCGACACCACGCTGAGCATGCGGTCACGCACCTCTTTCTGGAAGCCGTTCATCACGCTCAGCACAATGATTAGCGCGGCCACGCCCAGCGCAATGCCCAGCATGGAGACACCAGAAATAAACGAGATGAAGCCGTTGCGCCGGGTGGCACGGCCAGCGCGGGTGTAGCGCCAGCCCACAAGCAGTTCGTAGGGAATAAGCATCGGCCTTGAAAGAAATAAGAGGGCCAAAATGGCCCACACAGGGCAGAGATTGTGGCATCCCGGACAATGTCCCCCCTATGCCCCCCAATATGTCGAACCCGCCAGACCCGTCCCACCTGTTGATTCCCTTTGCCAGCCTGTATGTGGAGCCCGAAAGCGGCACCATCGACTGGAGCCGATTGGTGCTGCCTAACCTGACCTGGCTGCTCTCGCGGCTGCAAGCCGACCCCGTGGACACAGGCACCGAAGAGAGTCTCTCTCCACCGCACGAACGCGCACTCGCCAAAGTACTGGGCTTGGGCCAGGCCGCCGATGGCTTGATCCCCTGGGCAGCGCTGCAAGCATCAAGGCTGGCAGACACCAGCACCATGACCAAGCTCACGCCCGACCAGGGCTGGGCCGTCATCACCCCTTGCCATTGGCAACTGGCCACGTCCCACGTGGCGATGGAAGACCCCGCGCAACTGCTGCTCACCGAGCAAGAGTCGCGCGCCTTGCTGGCCGCCATGCAGCCCTACTTTGAAGAAGACGGCCTGAGCCTGCGTTACGTAGCCCCCACCACCTGGCTGGCCCAAGGCGATGTGTTCCGCGACCTGCCCACGGCGTCCCTCGACCGCGTGGCGGCCCGCAAGGTGGACGACTGGCTGCCACGCAGCGCCAGCGCGCGTGCACTGCGCCGCCTGCAAAACGAGATGCAGATGCTGCTCTACACCCACCCGGTGAACGATGCCCGCACCGACCAACGCCAGCGCCCGGTCAACTCGTTCTGGATCAGCGGCACCGGCACGCTGCCCGCAGGCCTCAACCTAAGCGCAGCCGCCCCCACCATGCCGACCATGTTGACCGAGGCCTCCCGCACCGGCCACACCGGCACCTGGATGGCCGCGTGGCAGCAGGTGGACAACACCGCCTGCGCCGCCTTGCGCGAACGTTTGGCTGCCGGCCAAGCCGTGCAGCTCACACTGTGTGGCGAGCGCAGCGCCCAGCACTACCGTTCAGGCGGGCTCGGCCTGCGCCAGAAAATCACCAACCTTTTCCGCACCTCAAGTATCTCCAGCGCGCTGCAGCAGCTATGAAAATTACAGTAAGAGACGTTCCACCCCGCGCCGTCTGGGCGCTGGAGCAAGCCGGCGTGCACCCGTTATTGGCCCAGTTGTACGCCGCGCGCGGCGTGTTGGCCCACGATGAACTCGACGACGCCTTGGGCCGCTTGCTGTTGCCCAGCGCACTCAAAGGCGCGGCCGCAGCTGCCACCCTGCTGGCCGACAGCATTGCCGCCAACCGCCGCATCTGCATCGTGGCCGACTACGACTGCGACGGCGCCACCGCCTGCGCCGTGGGGGTGCGCGGCCTGCGCCTGCTGGGCGCACAACACGTCGCCTACCTGGTGCCCGATCGCGTGGTCGATGGTTACGGCCTCACGCCGCCCATCGCCCAACGCGTGAAAGACAGCGGCGCCGACCTACTGCTCACCGTGGACAACGGCATTGCCAGCGTCGAAGGCGTGGCCAAAGCGCAAGCACTTGGCCTGCAAGTGCTGGTGACCGACCACCACCTGCCCGGCGCGGTATTGCCGCAGGCCGAGGTCATCGTCAACCCCAACCAGCCGGGCTGCGACTTCCCCAGCAAATCGATCGCCGGTGTGGGCGTGATGTTCTACGTGCTGATGGCGCTGCGCGCCGAACTCCGCACCCGCAACGCCTTTGCCGGGCGCGAGCAACCCCGGCTCGACGCCCTGCTGCCGCTGGTCGCCCTGGGCACCGTGGCCGACGTGGTGAAGCTTGACGCCAACAACCGCCGCCTCGTGGCCCAAGGCCTGCGCCGCATCCGCGCCGGTGCCCTGCCCGCCGGCATGGCGGCCTTGTTTACCGCCGCCGGCCGCCGTGCCCCCACGGCCACAACCTTCGACTTTGGCTTTGCGCTGGGCCCCCGCATCAACGCCGCCGGCCGCCTGGCCGACATGACGCTGGGCATCGAATGCCTGCTGACCGACGACGCCGGCCGCGCCGCCGAGTTGGCCGGTATGCTCGACGGCATCAACCGCGAGCGCCGCGAAATTGAGGGCGGCATGCGCGAACAAGCCATGCTGATCGCCGAGTCCTTGTTTGAAGAAGGCGACGAGCCGCCGCCAGCGATTTGTGTGTTCGACCCCGACTTCCACGAAGGCGTGGTGGGCATCGTGGCGTCGCGCCTGAAGGACAAGCTGCACCGCCCGACCTTCGTGTTCGCCGCCTCACAAGCGCCCGGCAAAGAGCACGAACTCAAAGGCTCGGGCCGCTCCATCCCCGGCTTTCACCTGCGCGACGCCCTCGACCTGGTGGCCAAGCGCCACCCCGGCGTGTTGCTGCGTTTTGGCGGCCACGCCATGGCCGCAGGCTGCACCATAGCCGAAGACCAGTTTGAAGTGTTTGAAGAAGCGCTGGCCCAGGTGGCACAAGAGTGGCTGGACGCCGCCACCCTCACCCGCCGCCTGGCCACCGATGGCCCGCTAAACCCCGAGTACCGCCGCATCGACCTGGTCGACACGCTGCACCACGAGGTCTGGGGCCAAGGCTTTGCACCGCCGGTGTTCTGCGAAGAAATCGAAGTGGTGTCGCAGCGCCTGGTGGGTGAAAAACACCTGGCGCTAAAGCTCAAGCACCAGGGCCAGCCGGTGGACGGCATGTGGTTCGGCCACACCGAAATGCTGCCGCCGCGTGTGCGTCTGGCGTTCAGATTGGATGCCGACGAGTGGCAAGGCCAGCGCCGCGTGCGCTTCCTGATCGAAGGGATGGAAGGGCCCTGAAGGCGTTCGGGGCGTTCGGGGCGTTCGGCCCATCAACCTGCCGCGCCCTGCAGTTGGAAACGCGAAATCGCCGTCACCAAATGCTGCGCCTGGTCGTTCAAGCTCGACGCTGAAGCAGCGGTTTGCTCCACCAGCGCGGCGTTTTGCTGGGTGGACTGGTCGAGCTGGTTCACCGCCTCGCCCACCTGCGAAATGGCCGAGTTCTGCTCATTGCTGGCCGCGCTGATCTGCCCCATGATCACGGCCACGCGTTTGATCGCGTCCACCGTGGTGGTCATGGTGCTGCCGGCCTGGTCCACCAACTGCGTGCCACGCTCCACACGGCCCACGCTCTCGGAAATCAAGGCCTTGATTTGTTTGGCGGCATCGGCGCTGCGCCCGGCCAGGCTGCGCACCTCGCTGGCCACCACGGCAAAGCCTCGGCCCTGCTCCCCAGCGCGTGCGGCCTCTACAGCGGCATTCAGCGCCAGGATGTTGGTTTGAAACGCAATGCCGTCGATCACACCAATGATGTCGGCGATCTGCACCGAGCTTTGGTTGATGCCGCGCATGGTGTCCACCACCTGCTCGACCTCGATGCCGCCACGCGTGGCCAACTCCGAAGCCTCGGTGGCCAGGCGGTTGCCCTCGCGGGCGTTGTCGGCATTGTTCTGCACCGTGCTGCCCAGTTCTTCCATCGAAGCGGCGGTCTGCTCCAGTGCACTGGCCTGGGTTTCGGTGCGACCACTGAGGTCGTTGTTCGCCGCCGCAATTTCGGCCGACGCGGATGACACCTGGCCCACGCCGTTGCGCACAGAGGTGACCAAGTCGCGCAAGCCCGCTTGCATTTGCGCCACCGAGCGCAGCATCTGCCCGGCCTCATCCCGCCCATAGGCGTGCACGTCGCGGCTGAGGTCGCCTTGGGCGATACGGTCGGCAGCCGCAGCCGCCGCCGCCACAGGCTTCACGATGGACACCGTGATGAGCCAAGCCAACACCGCCCCAATGCCCAGGCAAATCAGTCCCAGGCTGATCACCCACACCACCGCCACACCAATCTGCTGGTGCACTTCTTCGCCGTTGCGTGCCGCATGTTTGCGTTGCAACTCGTTCAGGGCATCCACATGGCCTTGCAGCGCATCGATGGCGGGCAAGGTTTCACGTTTCAAGGTTTCTTGCGCGGCTTCGCGCTGGCCTTCGCCCAACTGTTTGGCCACTTGGGTAAACGAAGCCACGTAGCGCCCACGCGCGGTTTTGAGCTGCGCCAGGATGGCCTTGTCTTCTTCGGCATCGACCAGCTTGTCGAGCGTAGCCAGGGCGTTGGTGATGATGAGTTTGTTCTCGTCGATGAAGCCCAGCACGCGTGTGCGCTCTTCAGGCGTCGACACAAAGAAAAGCTCCATGGTGCGCCGTGCATTGGCGCGTGTCGTGCCGTTGATGACGGCCGCCGCATCGGCTCGTGCCCACACGCGGTTGACGATTTCGTCGGTGTTGGCCCCCACGTTCTTCAGATTGCTAACCGCCATGGCCACGATGCCCAGGAGCAGCAGCAATATCAGGCCGAAGCCCAGCCCTAGTCGACGGCCGATCCGGATGTCGTTGACAGAAAGTGCCATGGTGTGCCTTTAGGGTCGACGCGCGCAAAACCGCGCATACGTGTAAACCCTATCGACACTTTCTACCGGCACTTTAGAGCCTGTTCGCGATCTATTGGGGCTCCCAATAGAACGTAAACAGGCTCTTAGAACGTGTTCACGCTCCCGGAGCCTTTACGCGGCCAGCGCTTCTTCGCGGTTCACAACACCCGAACCCACCGCACTGGTGTCGCGCAGCAGCGTGTGGATGTCCAGCAGCATCAGCATGCGCTCTTCCACCTGGGCCAGGCCGTTGATGTAGGCCGTGTCCACCGGGCCGCTCAGGCTCGGCGCGGGGCGCAGCATCTCTTGCGTGAGCGCGACGACGTCGTTCACCGCGTCCACCACCACGCCCACCACATGGGTGCGCAGGTCGAGCACGATCACCACGGTCGAGGTGGTGAACACGGCTTGCGCATTGCCCAGGCGGATGCGCAGGTCGATGATCGGCACGATCACGCCACGCAGGTTGACCACACCCAACACGTCGTCACCGGCACGCGGCATACGCGTGGGTTGCTCGTACGAGCGGATTTCCTGCACGCTCAGGATGTCGATGCCGAACTCTTCGGCACCGATGTGAAAGCTCAGGTACTGGCCAGCGGAGCTGGCCGATTTGCCAACGGCGGCATTCAAAGCGGAATCAAGGCCACGCATCAAAAGGTCTCCCAATCATCATCAGAACCGGCTGCCACGGCAGGCGCCTTGGCAGAAGTGAGTCGCGCCGCAGCCGTAGGGGCTGTGGGTGCGGGTTTGGCCTGTGCAGCCGCTACAGCGGGTGCGACCGGTTTGGCAGGTTTGGCCAGCGGTTTGGCAGGCACAGGTTTGGCGACAGGCGTCGTTGCTTTTGCAGCCACTGGCGCGCTGGCCTTGGCGGGTGCCTTGAAAGCCGCAGCAGGCTTCACCGCCGCAGCGCGGACATTGCTGCTGGTGCCCACGTTGAACACCGACACCACTTCGGCCAGGCGCTGGGCCTGGTCGCGCAGCGCCGATGCGGCAGCGGCCGACTCTTCCACCAACGCGGCGTTTTGCTGTGTCATCTGGTCGAGGTTGTTCACGGCCTGGTTCACCTGGCCGATGCCGTCGCGTTGCTCGCCCGACGAAGCGGTGATTTCACCGATCAGGTCGGACACACGGCGCACGCTGGTGACGATCTCGCCCATGGTTTCGCCGGCCTGGGTGACCTGGGCCGAGCCCTGCTCAACCGTGTCGACCGAAGCGCCGATCAGCGTCTTGATTTCTTTGGCGGCCTGGGCGCTGCGTTGCGCCAGGCTGCGCACTTCAGAAGCCACCACGGCAAAACCGCGGCCTTGCTCACCGGCACGGGCCGCTTCCACGGCAGCATTCAGCGCCAGGATATTGGTTTGGAAGGCGATACCGTCGATCACGCCGATGATGTCGGAGATCTTGCGCGACGAGTCGGTGATCTTCTGCATGCTCTGCACCACGTCACCCACCACCGCGCCACCTCGGCTGGCGGCTTCGGCGGCCGTGGCCGCCAACTGGTTGGCTTGGCGTGCGGTGTCGGCCGATTGCGTCACCGTGCTGGTCAGCTCTTCCATGCTGGCGGCAGTTTCTTCCAGGTTGGCAGCGGTTTGTTCGGTACGTGCCGAGAGATCGTTGTTGCCGTTGGCGATTTCGGTCGAAGCGGTCGACACCTCTTCCACGCCGGTACGCACTTCAGACACCAGGCCACGCAGGCGCTCGGTCATACCGGCCAGGGCTTGCAGCAGTTGGCCGAATTCGTCCTTGCGGTCCACGCGCACGGTTTGCGTCAGGTCGCCGTCGCTGATGGCACGGGCAGCGTCAACCGCTTGCTCCAGAGGACGCGTGATCGAACGCACCAACATCAGGGCCAAGCCAATGGCAATCAAGATCACCACCACCGCACTGATCAAGCCGCCAATGACCACAGCATGGCGGGCCTCAATGGCTTCTTGTAGCGCCTTGTCGCGCTGGTCTTCCTGCAGCTTTACAAAAGCCTTCAAGGCTTCGATGTAAGCAGCCGAAGTGGGCAGGAATTCTTTCAGTGCAAAGTTGCGGCGCGCTTCGGCGTCGCCAGAGGCTTTGACTTCAGGCAAGCGTTTCAAAGTGCCCAGCAACACGCCACGCGCGTCCCCCACTTTGGCCAGCGCAGCCTTGTCGGCGTCAGACAGTTCGCGTTCGCGAATCTTCTTGCTGACATCGGTGATCAACAGGCTGCCCGCATCCTGGCGCTCCTGGAAAAACTTTTCAATCGCCGGGTCGGTGCTGGCGATACCGGCCAGCGAGCGCTCGGTATTGGTCTCGGTCAGGCCCTGCCAGCGCTGCGCGGACGTGATGTTGGATTCGTACAACTGCACATCCGCCAAAGCCTTTTCCATGGTCTGGGTGGAACGGTTTTGCGTCCATGCGGCCACCGCCAACAACACCAGCAGCAGGCCCATGATGGTGCCCCACAGTTTGTGGGTGACGCGGATATCGTTCAATTTCATCTCGTCTCTTTCGGATTTTTGCGCCAAAGCATGAGGGCACCAGCCAAGCATTTGCGCACATGCCGGGTCAGGGTCTGGACAAAATCGATGAGGGGGAGAGGGTCGTGCAGTCAGCGGAAGCGCGGTGGGCGCCCGGCCTGTAGAAGGCCTGTGGTGCTTGCGTGGATAAAACCCAAGCAGTCCGAAGTTTGCAGCTCCGCTGTCGTGGCGTCTTGTGGGCAGCACACCCATGAAACGCCGTAGACCGGAAGCTTTGCGACCCCGTCTTTCGATCGGGTGTGCCCATGACAACGCTGATTTTAAAGGGTTTTCCGAAATTTGTACGATTTGTAACAACGGCCCCTTGCGACGCTCAAGCTTGGCGCCTGCCGTTTCACCCTAGAGACAAAGAAGACGCCTAAAAACCGTCAGCGTCCCGCGTTTTGAAACAGCGGGTGCAGGTTGTTGTGCTTGCCGTCAAAGCTCTCCTGCCCCTCTTCCACCTGAATGGTCATGCCGATGTGGCGCTGGGCAAACACCGGCTCCAGGTGCGCCTTGGCGCAGGCCAGCAGCGCATCGCCCGCGCGTTGCTGCGTTGCAACACTGCGGCCCTTGGCCATGCGCAGGTTCATGTAGATGAAGGCATGGTCACCCGAGCCATCGGCCACGGCGTAATGCGGCGCGGGGTAGGCAAACACGCGGGTGCCGCCAATCGGGAACAGCGGTTTGTCGGCGTCGTCGCGCACCGTGAGCATGGTGTCGGCCAGGCTGCGGCACAGGGCATTCATGTCGGTCTCGTTGTCGAGTTGGCCGGTGTAGAGGATGACGAGGTGGGGCATGGAGTGAGGCTCAGAATGGCGTATTTAGCTTGTTTGGCTTATTTGTCGATGGCCGGAACCATGTCGTCCAGCCACAAAACCTTGTCGGCATAACACTGCAGATCAACCGACAATGTGGACTGCGCACCGTGCAGCCAGACCTCTTTGCGCAGGTCAGACTTGACGTAGGCAATGGCGTCTTCAAAGTCGCCGTCGCCGGCCGACAGGATCACGCGGTCGTACACGTCTTGTGCGGCGAGCTTGATCATCAGTGTGGTGATGGCCACGTCCACACCCTTTTGCACGTGGCGGTCAAACTGCGTGCCGCACGACGGGCAGCGGCTGTGCAGGTCTTTGAGCTTGTAGAGCTGCACACGCATTTGCGGGCCCTTGGGCGCAGCCGACTTGATCCAGGTGTGGAACGCGCTTTGCGATTCGGCCGTGGGGTCGGCGGCGGCGTTGAGGTAGTAGCTTTCGTAGATCGGCCCGCCGTTGGCGCGGACCAGTTCATTCTTCAGCTTCAGGTAGTCAAAACCACCCGGCCGTGTGCGGCCAAAGTTGTAGAGGTAGGCGGCGTCGACGATCCATACGGTCTTGACGAAATCATCGGCTGGCTTGGGCATGGGGCAAAAAATCTTTATGGATGAGGCTGGTACAGCTCCAGCGGCAAGCCGTCCGGGTCTGCAAAAAAAGTAAAACGCCGCTCGGTGTATTCGTCTAGCCGAATCGCCTCCACCTCGACACCGTGGACCTGCAAAGCGGCCACGCTGGCATCAAGATCGGCCACCGCAAACGCCAGATGGCGCAAGCCTTGGGCTTCGGGGCGCGAAGGCCGGGGAGGCGCATTTTGAAAAGAAAACAGTTCGATCTGCGAGCCATCGGGCAAGGCCAGATCAAGCTTCATCGATTGGCGCGCAACCCGGTGATTCTCTGCCACGATGCGAAGTCCGAGCACCTTGGTGTAGAAATGCTTGGAGCGTGCATAGTCGGAACAGATGATGGCGACATGGTGAATGCCTTGCAGCGCAGGCGTGGCAGTTGCGTTCATGAAACGGTTTTCCCTCGTTGCAGTGCCGCATACACCTGCATGGCCGCATAAGCGTCATTCGCAGCGTACAGCACCTGTGTAACCGAGAGTTTGCGCGCGGCCCAGTTCGAGGTCGATGCTTTTTTCGATTTGTTAAACCTTTGGCCGAAGACCACCGCCACGGCGGCCTTCACCCCCAGCTCACGCCGGTAGCCTTGCTGGCGGAACAACGCGTCCACATCCAGCACCGCCTGCGGTGCCGCACCAAACTTCGCGGCGATCTGGCGCACGTCCGAGGCCAGGCCAAAGCCTGCCTTGACCACGTGGGGCGCGTTCAGCACTTCGGCCACGGCCTGGCGGCACTCGGGGGCAAAGAGCTGAAAAATGTAGGCGCGCGAAGTCGTGGCGAACTGCACCACGTGTGGGCCGTTCGATGTTTCGTTCTTCAAAAACGTGGGCTTGGATTCGGTGTCGAACCCCAACACCGGCTGCGCCAACAACTCGGGCAAGGCACGTTGCGCTTCTTCTGGTGTATCGACCAGCCAAACATCCTCCGGCCCCAGTGTGGGGAACGGCGGCAACAGCGCCATTTCTTCCCGCGTGGGGGCGATTTTGCGCTCGTTCATCGTTCGGCTATGTAGTGTTGCATGGTGACCGTGGTGCCGGGCTCCAGAAAGGTGCGCACATAGGCCTCATGCTCTTGGTCGGCCAGCGTGGCACGTGCGCGTTGGTGCAGGTAGTCGGCCCACGAGGTGACGATGAAGCGCTCGACAAACCGCGTCGGGTTGGCTAGGTCGCGGTACACGCGCCAAAACGTGGCACCGTCGCGCTGGCGTGGCGCGCGTAATTCAGAGATGGCGAACAAAAACTCTTCAACGTCACGCTCGCCCACTTGGTAGGCCATTTCCACGGCCACGGGGCCAGCCTCGGGTGCGGGCTCGTACTTCACCAGCAACACGTCGCCCGGCGAGGCCTGGGTGACCTCCAACGCCTCGCCCATGCGTAGCGGGAAAGGTCGTGCCAGCAGCAGGCCGCAACCCATGCTCACCGCCGCCAGGCACAAGGTGAAAGACAGCCCAAACAGATCAGACAGCGCACCCCAGAAGGCCGAACCGAAGGCGAATGAGCCCAACGCACACAAGGTATGCATGGCCAGCGCCCGCGAGCGCACCCAGGGCGGCACGCTGGTTTGCGTGGCGGTGTTGAAGGTGGACATGACCGCCATCCAGGCCGCGCCACCAAAACACAGCGCCAACAGCACCAAAGGGGTCCAGTGCGAAAAGGCCGAGATCAACATCACCAATGCGTAGACCACGCATCCGGCCGCCACAATCAGCTCCAGGCCAAAACGCACCCGCAGCTTGCCGATCACCAGGCCCACAGCCACGGCGCCCGAACCCAGGCAACCCATCAACAGGCCATAACCGGCAGCGCCCAAGCCCAACTGCTTCTGGCCGATGACCGGCAACAGCGCCCACAGCGCCGAACCCGCGCCGCTGTAGGCCACGGTGCGCACCAGTTGCGCCAACACGGTTTGTGAATGCCAGGCAAAACGCAGCGCACTCATCATGCCGCCCCACAGCCGTTCGGCCGGCAGGCGTGACGGTGGGTGTGGCGCCGGCGGCCAGCGGCGCACCGACTCCATCATCGCCAGCGTGGCCAGCACGGCAAAAGCAAAGTTCCAAGCGCCGCCCAGTACCGAAAACACCACCCCGGCCAATGCGGGCCCGACGGCGCGTGCGGCGTTGTAAGCGATGGAGATGACGGTGATGGCCTGCGGCAAGTCGGCGCGCGGCACGGTGTCGGTGACGGTGGAATTCCACGCCGGCGACGACAAGGCCGTGCAGCAGCCCGCCACAAAGATGAAAAACAAAATGGTGGCTGCGCCACCAATGCCCGCCAGCAACAGCAACGCCAGCAAGGTGCCGCTGATGGCCTGGACCGCCAGCGAACGTTGGATCAGGGTGCGCCGGTCGGCTATGTCAGCCAACACCCCGGCCGGCAGCGACAACAGAAACATCGGCAGGAAAACTGCCGTCTGCACCAGCGCCGCCAGGAACGACGAGCCGGTGAGCTCCACCATCATCCAAGCTGCCGCCATGGCCTGCATGAAGTTGCCGATAAAGTAGACCGCACCGGCTCCCCAGAGCCCCCGAAATGCGCGATGGCGCAAGCTGTCCCATATCGATGCAGATGGTGTCATTCCCTACATTGTGCAGCGGATGTGTGGCGTTTTTGATTTGGTAACGTCGTTTTTGGCACCAAACTGGATCACCTGAATCCGCTGGGCTTAGCTCGTCCCAGCCAGCGCTTCCCGCACGGCCGCAACCTGTCGGCGCGACACCATCAGCCACTCGTCCAGCCCATGCAGGCGCACGGCCCAGCCCTCGCCCTCGGCCGCGTCGAACTTCTTTTCCAGCGCCCGCAACGCACGCCGCGCTACCAGCGCATTGCGGTGAATGCGTACGAACAAGCCAGCGTGACGCGTTTCGAGTTCACTCAACGCACCGTCAAAAATATAGCTGCGGGCAGCGGTGCGCACCGTCAGGTATTTGAGTTCGGCCTTGAAGTACAACACGTCCACCAGTGGCACGCGCTCTACCCGACCGCGGTCGTGGATCACCAAAGACTCTTGAGAAAAATCGGGTCCCAGCGCTTTTCTGGATTGCGCAGACCGCTCTACTTTTAATAGTGCATCACGCAGGCGCTCCAAGCGCACTGGCTTGGTCAGGTAATCAACTGCATCGAGTTCAAAGGCCTTCACCGCGTGGTCGGCGTGGGCGGTGACAAACACCACCGCCACCGGCTCGGCCCGTGTCTTCAAGGCCTGCGCCAGTTGCAGGCCATCGGTACCGGGCATGTGGATGTCGAGCAGCACCACGTCCACGCTTTCGCGCGCCAGGATCTCCAGCGCTTGCGCGGCATTGCCGCCCTCGCCCACCACACAAGCGGTAGCGGCGCCGCAGTCGTCGAGCAAGGTACGCAGGCGGCTGCGTGCCAGCACTTCGTCGTCCACAATCAGCACACGCAGGGTCATGCCGGCACCTCGATGCGCACGCGGAACAAGCCATCTTTCAACGCCGCCTGAAACTGCCCTTGCACGTCGTGCTGCAGCTTCAGCCGCTCGCGCACGTTGGCCAGCGCCAGGCCCTGCCCTTTGGGGCCAGGCCCGCCGGGCACGGTGTTGGTCACCTTGATGATGACCACGCCGTTGCGCCGCTCGGTGGAGATGTACAGATCCGCGCCCGTGGGGCTGGGCTCCACGCCATGGCGTACGGCGTTTTCTACCAACGGCTGCAGCAAGAGCGGCGGCACCAGCGTCTCGCCAGCGGCGGGGTCCAGATCCCAACGCACCTGCAGCCGGTCGCCAAACCGCACCTGCTCGATTGACAGATATTGCCGCGCCAGCGCCACCTCTTGGGCCACGCTCACGGTTTCGCCCTGGTCCACCAGCGCGTGGCGGAACAGGTCGCTCAAGTCTTCCAGCAGCGCCTCGGCCTTGGCGGGCTCGGCGCGCACCAGGGCGATGGCGCTGTTCAGTGTGTTGAACAAAAAATGGGGTTGGATGCGCGCCTGCAATTCATCGAGCCGCGCCGTGGTGGCCGCCGGGGTACGCGCCCGGGCGCGCAGCAGCAGCCCGGCCATCATCAGCGCCGAAACCAACGCACCCGCGCTGGCGCTGGCCAGCCAGGGCACCGGATCGGCCACGCCCAGCAAAGCCAGCATGGCGCAACCGTAAAGCCCGGCCAAGCCGCCCAGCGCCACACCAGCCGCTATTTGCCCCGCTTCGGGCAGCAGCGCCAGCGGGCGCTTGAGGCTGCAGGCCACAATTAGCCAGGTGAGCGTGGCGGGCAAGGCGCCGCCCGTCCACACCGAGAACAAGGCCAGCCAATCGAAAAAGCTGGCCGTGCCGAACATCGCCCCGACACACACCACCAGTTCGACAAACAAAACCGCCCGCAAAATGACGCCCGCACTGCAGGCGTCAAACACCTGCGCAGCGGCCACCACGCGGGCTGACGCGGCCACATCGGCCGGTTCGCCAGCGAGTTCGTGGAAGGTCGATAAAATTTGGGGTTCTTTCATGCGCTTGAATGTGTCAGTGTTCGATTATTGGGGAAGACTGGGCGTCTACCAAGCCCGCCTCCAATGAATCTGACGTCATAGCGCTCCGTACACGTATTTCCTGCGATCTGCCGCACTACTAGGTCTATCCTCATGTCACAAAACCAACTCGATAAAAAATCCGAAGCCTGGTCAGCGCTGTTTTCTGAACCCATGAGCGATTTGGTCAAGCGCTACACCTCCAGCGTGTTTTTCGACAAACGCCTGTGGCAAGCCGACATTGCCGGCAGTCTGGCGCACGCCGGCATGCTGGCCAAACAAGGCATCATCGGCGCCGAAGACTTGGCCTCCATCCAAAAAGGCATGGCGCAAATCACCGGCGAAATCGAGTCTGGCGCGTTCGAGTGGAAGCTCGACCTGGAAGACGTGCACCTGAACATCGAAGCCCGCCTGACGCAACTGGTGGGCGACGCCGGCAAGCGCCTGCACACCGGCCGCAGCCGCAACGACCAAGTGGCCACCGACGTGCGTCTGTGGCTGCGCGGCGAAATCGACCTGATTGGCGGCCTGCTGATCGACCTACAAAAAGCCCTGGTCGACATCGCCGAGAAAAACGTCGATGTGATCTTGCCCGGCTTCACCCACCTGCAAGTGGCGCAGCCCGTGAGCTTTGGCCACCACATGTTGGCCTACGTCGAAATGTTCAGCCGCGATGCCGACCGCATGCTGGACGTGCGCCGCCGCGTCAACGTCTTGCCGCTGGGCGCCGCTGCCTTGGCCGGCACCAGCTACCCGCTGGACCGCGAACTGGTCGCTAAGACCTTAGGGATGGACGGCGTGTGCCAAAACAGTCTGGACGCCGTGAGCGACCGCGACTTTGCGATTGAATTCACCGCCGCCGCATCTTTGGCCATGGTGCACATCAGCCGCTTCAGCGAAGAGCTGATTTTGTGGATGAGCCAGAACTTCAGCTTCATCCAGATTGCCGACCGCTTCACCACCGGCTCGTCGATCATGCCGCAGAAGAAAAACCCCGACGTGCCCGAGTTGGCGCGTGGCAAGACCGGCCGCGTGGTCGGCCACTTGATGGGCCTGATCACCTTGATGAAGGGCCAACCGCTGGCCTACAACAAGGACAACCAGGAAGACAAAGAGCCGCTGTTCGACACCGTCGACACGCTCAAAGACACGCTGCGCATCTTTGCCGAAATGGTCGGCGGCATCACCGTCAAGCCTGAAGCCATGGAGCGCGCCGCCTTGAAGGGCTACGCCACCGCCACCGACCTGGCCGACTACCTGGTGAAGAAGGGCTTGCCGTTCCGCGACGCACACGAAACCGTGGCGCACGCCGTCAAGGCCGCGATTTCGCACCAGGTTGATTTGTCAGAACTGCCACTCAAGGTGCTGCAAGAGTTCCACCCCAGCATCGAGAAAGACGTGTTCGACGTGCTGAGCCTGCGCGGCTCGCTGAACGCGCGCAACACGCTGGGCGGCACGGCGCCAGCCCAGGTGAAGCTGCAGATTGCGCGCCACCGCGCACGTTTGGTTTAAACCCAAACGGGGATCGCGTGTTCAAGCCGCCGAGGTGTGCTTGAACACGTTGATCGCCTCCACCAACTGCTTCGCCTGCTGCTGCAGGCTGCTGGCGGCAGCGGCGCTTTGTTCCACCAGCGCGGCGTTCTGTTGGGTGATCTGATCCAGGTGGGAAATCGCGTCCCCCACTTGGCTCACACCATCGCTTTGTTGCTGGGTGGCACCGCTGATGTCGCCGATCAACTGCGACACCTGCCGCACTTGCGCGACGATGCTGTCCATGTTCTGGCCCGCATCACTCACCAGCCGCGAACCTGACTCCACCTTTTCCACGCTGCTACCAATCAGCGCCTTGATTTCCTTGGCCGCATCGGCGCTGCGCCCGGCCAATGCGCGCACTTCACTCGCCACCACGGCAAAGCCGCGCCCCTGCTCCCCCGCGCGCGCGGCTTCCACCGCCGCGTTCAGCGCCAGGATGTTGGTCTGGAAGGCAATGCTGTCGATGACACCAATGATGTCGACAATCTTCTTCGAGCTGGCCGTGATGTCGCCCATGGTGGTGATCACACCGGCCACCACTTCGCCGCCCTTGGTGGCCGCTTCGCTGGCCGAGCCGGCGAGTTTGGTGGCCTCGCGCGTGGTGTCGGCGTTGTTCTTCACGCTGGCGGTCATCTGCGTCATGGACGCGGCGGTCTGCTCCACACTAGCGGCAGACTGCTCGGTGCGCGAGCTCAAATCGTTGTTGCCCTTGGCGATTTCGTCCACGGCGTTTTGCACGTTGCTCACTTGCTGCGCCACGTCGTCAATCAACCAACGGAACATCAGCCCGAGTTGGTTGATGGAGCGCAGCGTCATGCCGATCTCATCCACCCGGCCCAACTCCAGCCCTTGCTGGCTGCGGCCAGAAGCCACGTCCAACGCCTGGCGCAGCACTCGCTCCAACGGCCCGGCCACCTGCACCTCCAGCCACCAACTCGACAACACCGCACTCAACACCAGCGCCCCTATCATCTCGGCCAACTCTAGATCCCGCAGCCCCAGCACGGTGGCTAGAAACGAGCCCACCACCACCAGCGCCGCCAAGGCCACACGAATGCGCGAGCGCACCGACATGGTCTTCGCCCACGAAGTCCAGCCCATCAGCCCGGTGCGCAAGATCAAACCCTTGTGGAACACCCGGCCACGCGCTTCGCCGTCTCGAAATTCTTTGTAGAGCTTTTCGGCGCCCTCAATCTCGGCGCGAGAAGCCTTGGTACGCACCGACATGTAGCCAGCCACTTGCCCATTGCGCACCACGGGCACGGCATTCGCGCGCACCCAGTAATGGTCGCCATTCTTCCTGCGGTTCTTCACCAAGCCCGTCCAGGGCTGGCCCTCTTTCAGGGTGCGCCACAGGTCGGCGAAGGCTTGGGTGGGCATGTCGGGGTGCCGCACCATGTTGTGGGGTTGCCCTTTGACTTCATCTCGGTCAAAACCGCTGACCTCGATGAAAGCGTCGTTCGCGTAATTGATATGGCTCTGCGTGTCGGTGGTCGACATCAGCGTTGCGTTATCGGGAAACTCATACTCGCGCTGGGTGACGGGTAAGTTCGTACGCATCGGTTCTCCTCCAAGTGCTGACCAGTGAATGGTTCTCTTCGGGTGACGCCGAGCACAGCTTATGGCAACAATTGAAACAATTACAAGCCTTTGCCCCTTGAACTTGCTCGGGATAAGCGCAAGCCAACCTCAACCGCCTCATCGGCGCCCGGTTAAGAATGGCCTAAGTGCCTGCTCGCATAATCAAGTGAACGCTTTAACGGAAAAGATCGCATGCGCCTGCTGCTGGTAGAAGACGATTTGATGATTGGCGAAACCTTGCTCGACGTCTTGCGCGGCGAAGGTTTTGCGGTCGACTGGATCCGCGACGGCCTGATGGCCGACACCGCCCTGCAAACTGAGTCCTACGACCTGGTGCTGCTCGACCTGGGCCTGCCCAAGATGGACGGGCTCGACGTGCTCAAGGCCCTGCGCGCACGCAAAAGCAAAGTGCCGGTACTGATCGCCACCGCGCGCGACGCCACACCCCAACGCATCGCCGGGCTCGACGCAGGGGCCGACGACTACGTGCTCAAGCCCTACGACATCGACGAGTTGCTGGCCCGCATCCGCGCCCTCATCCGCCGCAGCATCGGCCAAGCCGATTCGGTGCTCACGTACCAAAACATCCGCTTGAACCCCATCACCCACGAAGCCACACGCACGGTGGAGCGCGACGGCGCATCGCACGTGGAAGCGATTGTGTTGTCGGCCCGCGAATGGGCGGTGCTGGAGACCCTGATGGCACGCCCGGGCGTCGTCTTTTCACGCGCACAGATCGAAGAAAAGCTCTACAGCTGGAAGGACGACGTGAGCAGCAACGCGGTCGAGGTCTATATCCACGGGCTGCGCAAGAAGCTCGGCAGCGAGTTGATTCAGAACGTGCGTGGCCTGGGCTACGTAATGCCGCGCCCATGAACACAAGCTCCCCCGCCAGCCCCAAAAGCCAACACTCGCTGAAGCGCCGCCTGCTGCTGTCGGTGCTCTCGGCCGTCGCCCTGGCCGCATTGCTGCAGGCCAGCTCGGCCTACCGTAGCGCGCTGCAGCAAGCCGACGAAATGTTCGACTACCACCTGCAGCAAATGGCCTATTCGATGCGCGCACGTTCACCGCAAGGCTTGGCTGTGCCCGACACAGAAGAAGACGATGTGGGCTACATCGTGCAGATCTGGGGTGCCGATGGTGTGCCGCTGTTTCGCTCGCCGCACGCCGTGCTGCCGCCGCGCGCCGTGCTCGGCTTTTCAGACGTGGTGCAGAACCACACGCAGTACCGCGTGTACTCGATTCAAACGCCGTTTCAAACCATTCAGATTGCGCAAGACATGAGCGCCCGGCAAAGCCGCGCCAGTGCGCTGGCTTTGCGTGCCATGCTGCCCATGGCCTTGATCGCACCGCTGCTGATGCTGGTGATCTGGTTGGTGATCCGCAAATCTTTGGCGCCACTGGAGCGCACGCGCCAACAGGTGGCCAGCCGCACCGCCACCGATTTGTCGCCGCTGGCCGACGGCGGCCTGCCCGAAGAAGTGCAGCCCCTGGTGAAAGAACTGAACCTGCTGTTCGACCGCATCGACCGTGTGCAAGCCAACCAAAAAGCCTTTATTGCCAACGCCGCCCACGAACTGCGCACGCCCCTCACGGGCTTGAAACTGCAAGCCCAGGCTCTGCAACGCACGCAAGACCCTGCCGTGCGCGACACCCAGATTGGCCGGCTGAACCAGGGCATTGACCGCGCCATCCGCCTGCTCAACCAACTGCTCGCGCTGGCCCGGCAAGAAAGCCAACCCGCGCCTGACTTGCAACCGCTGGACTTGCAAGCGCTGGCGCAAAGCATGGGCCAAGACCTGCAGCCACTCGCCCAAGCGCGTGAGATCCAGCTTGGCGTGGCCGAAGCGCCATCAACACCGGTCAACGGCGACGTCGACAGCCTGCGCATGCTGCTGCGCAACCTGCTGGAGAACGCGGTGAAATATACGCCCGAGCATGGGCGGGTGAAGCTAAGCGTCACGTCGATCGACGACACAACGGCTGTCGTCGTGGAAGACTCGGGCCCCGGCATTCCAGCAGAAGAACGCGAGCAGGTATTCGAGCGCTTCTTCCGCAGTGCGCAAAACCCCAGCGGCACCGAAGGCAGCGGCCTCGGTTTGTCCATCGTCAAAACGATTGCCGACCAACACGGCGCAACACTGGCCTTGGATGCCTCGCCAGAACTTGGTGGCCTGCGCGTGACATTACGCTTCCCAGGAGCTCTGGCGTCTCGCTAAAATTCAGAAATGCCTGAAACCTCAAAAGCGTCGGAACCCAAAGAACTGCCCGAACTCAACCGCCAGTTCATCGCCCACTTTGGCGAGATGGGCAGCAAGTGGGGCATCAACCGCACCGTGGGGCAAATCTATGCGTTGTTGTTCATCTCACCCAACCCGCTGAACGCCGACGAAATTGGCGAGACGCTGGCGTTCTCACGCTCCAACGTCAGCATGGGTTTGAAGGAATTGCAGTCGTGGCGCCTGGTGCACCTGCGCCACCGCCCGGCCGACCGGCGCGAGTACTTTGAAGCGCCGCAAGACGTGTGGGAAATCTTCCGTGTGCTGGCCGAAGAACGCCGCCGCCGCGAGATTGAACCCACGTTGTCGATGCTGCGCGGCGCCCTGCTGCAAGACACCGAGACCGACGCCGAGCAATACGCCCAGCAACGCATGCGCGACATGCACGACCTGATCGACGGGCTGATGAAGTGGTTTGACGAAGTGCAACGCCTCAAACCCGAAACCGCCAAGCAGCTCATGGGCATGGGCGCCACCGTCACCAAGGTGCTGGGTTTGAAAGACCGGCTGACGGGCGCCACTCGAAAAAAGCCCGCAGATTAAAAAATCTACGGGCTATCTCTCACTACCTCAAAACTTTAAGCGCTCTGCAGTGACGGGTAGTCGGTGTAGCCCTTGGCGCCAGGCGTGTAGAAGGTGCTGGGGTCTGGCGCGTTGAGCGGTGCGCCGGCCTTGATGCGTTCTGGCAAATCCGGGTTCGCCAGAAAGCTGCTGCCAAAAGCCACAGCATCCAATTGGCCTGCCTTGATGGTTTGCGCGGCTTCATCTGCCGTGTAGCCCATGTTGCCGACCAACACGCCCTTGTAGAGCTTGCGGGCCGGGGTCATCACGTCACCCTTTTGCGCCTGGAAGAAATCGCCGCGCATCACGTGCAGGTAGGCCAGGTTGAAGTCGTTCAGCCGCTCGGCCAGGAACGAGATCAAAGCCACGGGGTCGCTGTCGCGCATGCTGTTGTAGCTGTTCAATGGCGACAGGCGCAGGCCCACGCGTTCGGAGCCGATTGCCGCCGAAACACCCTTCAGGACTTCAAACAGCAGCCGTGCACGGTTTTCCATCGAGCCGCCATAAGCATCGGTGCGGTCGTTCACACCGTCGCGCAAAAACTGGTCGAGCAGGTAGCCGTTGGCGCCGTGCACTTCAACACCGTCAAACCCGGCTTCGATGGCGTTCTTCGCGCCTTGCACAAACGCGGCGACGATGGCTGGGATTTCTGCCTCGCTCAACACCTGCGCCGATGCCTGGGGCACCTTGCCGACGGGCGTGTGGATCTCGCCTTCGATCGGCGTTGCGGTAGACGACACCGTGGGGGCGCCACCATTAATCTCGGGATGCGCGGCGCGGCCGGCGTGCCAGATCTGCATGAAGATGCGCCCACCCTTGGCGTGCACCGCCGAGGTCACCTTCTTCCAAGCCTGCACCTGCTCGGCCGAATAGATGCCGGGCTCGGCCACGAAAGCCGACGTCTGCGGCGCCACCATGGTGCACTCGGTAATCAACAAGCCGCCACTGGCGCGCTGCGCGTAATACTCGGCCATCAACTCGTTGGGCAAGTGGTCGGTGCCCGCACGGGCGCGGGTCAAAGGTGCCAACAAGATGCGGTTGGGCAATGTGGCGACGCCAACTTTAAGAGGTTCGAACAGCATGAAAATCAACCTTTGAGATGTGAACAGGAAATACGCGGAAGAAGATTGGCACGCACAAAAGATGCCCCGCCAACCCCACAAAAAGCATGAGCCGCTAGCACAACGCATAGCGGCTCAAGGCAAGTAGGGACGAAGACCAGGGTTTAAACCCCCAAGATCCCGTTTAAGGCGTTTTTACGATCAAAGATGCTCTGAAGTCTCGCCCAACTGGCGCTCCAACTTTTCGCGACGCACCGCGTCGTCGTCCATCAGCTCGTACCACATGGCGTTGAGCACGGCAAAAGCGGCTGCCAGCGGCAGCCCGAGAATCCACGAGAAGTACCACATGTTTTTTCCTTTTTTACGACACGCATGTGCCGCGCAAACGAGCCAATTGGGGAACACCGCGGAGCTGGCTTTGCCAGGCCGCAGGTGTTGCCCCCTGCAAGGGGGTGGGCGCTACACGGAGTGAGCAACCTGGGGGTGTGCAATCAATACGCATGCGTACTCTCGTCACGAATGGCTTTTTCATCGACCTTGCCCCAGAGCACGTGGTACACCCAACTGGTGTAGGCCAAGATGATGGGCAAGAAGATCAGCGTGGCCACCAGCATGATGAACAGCGTCATGTGGCTCGATGAAGAGTCCCATACCGTGAGGCTGGCGCCGGGCGCCAGGGACGACGGCAGGATGAACGGAAACATCGATGCGCCCACACTCAAGATAATGCCGGCCAGGCTCAGCGCACTGCTCAGCAGCGCAAAAATTTCGCGGCGCGCCTGTAAGCCGACCCATGCGCCCAATGCGCCCAGAATGCCGAGCACGGGAGCCGCCAAAGTCCAAGCGTATTGTTGGTAGTTGCGGAACCACACGCCGGCCTGCAACTCCACCGTTTTACGCAGCGGGTTAGATGGGCCTACCGTGTCGACCACGCTGGTCACCGCATAACCTTTGACCCACAACCACAACGCCACACCGGCCAGCGCGTACAGCACCACGGTAGCCAGTGCCGCCCAGCGGCCATAAACACGCGCACGGTCGGCCACCACACCATCAGCCTTAAGGTTGATCCAGGTGCTGCCGTGCATGACCAACATCGCCACCGACACCAGGCCGCACAGCACGGCAAACGGGTTCAGCAACTCGAAGAACGTGCCCTCATAGAAGATTTGCATGTCGGGCGCCAAGCGGAACGGCACGCCTTGCAGCACGTTGCCCAAGGCCACGCCGCAAATCAACGTAGGCACAAAGCCGCTGAAGAACAGCACCCAATCCCAGCGGTTGCGCCACGCAGGTTCGGGCCGCTTGCTGCGGAACTTGAAAGCCACCGGCCGCAGAATCAGCGCCGACAAAATGGCAAACATCGCCAGGTAGAAGCCCGAGAACGACACAGCGTAGATGTGGGGCCAAGCCGCAAAAATGGCGCCACCGCCCAGGATCAGCCACACTTGGTTGCCCTCCCACACGGGGCCTACGCTGTTGATCACCACGCGGCGTTCCACATCGTTTCGGCCCACAAACGGCAGCAACATGCCGGTGCCCAGGTCAAAGCCATCGGTGCACGCAAAGCCCACCAGCAAGATGCCCATCAGCAGCCACCAGATGACGCGCAGGGTGTCGTAGTCAAGAAGTTGATGTAAGACCATGATTCACTCCGCAGATACGATTCGTTTGGAACGGGGGCCGCCAGCGCGCACCCGTTTGACATTGGCGCCGACATCGGGCGCGTGCTCTTCCACCGGGCCTTTTTTGATGGCCTTGGACATCAGCTTGAGTTCAATCACCAGCAGCACGGTGTAGATGACCACAAAGCCGGCAATCGTGATGAGCAGCGACTTCACACCCAGGTTGGACACGGCCACGGCCGTGGGCAACACGCCTTCAATCACCCAGGGCTGGCGGCCAAACTCGGCCACCATCCAACCGGCTTCAATGGCGATCCACGGCAGCGGAATGCACCACACGGCAATGCGCAGCAGCGCCGGATAGTGGTCGAGCTTGCGCCGCGCCGACAATACGAAGAACGTGCCGGTCAGCAGGATCAGCAGCATGCCGATGCCCACCATCACGCGGAACAGCCAGAACAGCGGCGCCACCTGCGGCACGGTGTCCCACGCGGCCTTGGCGATCTGTTCGTCGGTGGCCTGGCGCGGGTCGTCCACATAACGCTTGAGCAGCAAGGCATAACCGAGGTTGATGCCGTTGTCCTCGAAGTCGCCACGCACACCCTGCGTGACCTTGCCGGTGCCACCCGCCTCGCGGATCTTTTGCAGCGCGTCGTAGGCCTTGATGCCTTCGCGGATGCGCACCTCGGCGCGCTTTACCAGTTCGTCAATGCCGGGCATGACGGTGTCGAGCGAACGAGTGCCGATCAAGCCCATGACCATCGGAATGTGCAGCGCGTAGTGCGTCTCGCGTGCCGCCTGGTCGGGGAAGCCGATCACCGTGAACGCGGCCGGCGCAGGTTGCGTTTCCCACATGCCTTCAATGGCGGCGAGCTTCATCTTTTGGTGTTCGCCCGAGAGGTAACCGCTCTCGTCGCCCAGCACCGCCACCGACAGCGCAGCGGCCAAGCCAAACGAAGCGGCCACGGTCATCGAGCGCTTGGCCATTTCCAGGTGGCGTCCCTTCAGCACGTACCAGGCCGAAATGCCCAGCACAAAAACCGATGCACACACATAGCCGGCCGACACCGTGTGCACGAACTTGGCCTGCGCCACCGGGTTGGTCAGCACGGCAAAGAAGTCGGTCACTTCCATGCGCATGGTCTCTGGATTGAAGGCCGCGCCCACGGGGTTTTGCATCCAGCCGTTGGCAATCAAAATCCACAGTGCCGAGAAGTTGGAGCCAATGGCCACCGCCCAGGTGGCGACGAGATGGCCCACCTTGGAGAGTTTGTCCCAGCCAAAGAAGAACAGGCCGACAAAGGTGGCTTCCAGAAAGAAAGCCATCAACCCTTCGATCGCCAGCGGCGCGCCGAACACGTCGCCCACGTAGTGGCTGTAGTAGCTCCAGTTCATGCCGAACTGAAACTCCATCACCACACCGGTAGCCACGCCCATCGCGAAGTTGATGCCGAAAAGCACGCCCCAGAATTTGGTCATGTCGCGCCAGATGACGCGCCCGGTCATCACGTAGACCGTCTCCATGATCGCAATCAGGATGGACAGCCCCAGCGTGAGCGGGACGAATAAGAAGTGGTAGAGCGCTGTGACGGCAAACTGCAGCCGTGAGAGCGAAACGATGTCAAGATCCATCGGGTTTCCTTTGTTTTACACCTAACTTAGATACAAATCTGGCTATAAATCTGGGGCCCGCCTCAGTCCGGGCGCAGGCGTGCAAGAGCGGCATCAAATGCCGGGTCGCCGCGTCGAACGTCTTCCACCATATGCCCACGTTGCAAAACCAGCAAGCGGTCTGCGTGCAGGGCTTCGCGGCGGGTGTGGGTGACGAGCAACACGCTGTGGCCGTGCGACAAGGCGTAGACGCGCTGCAGCACGTCGCGGGCGGTGGCGGCGTCGAGTCCTTCTGTGGGTTCGTCCAGCAGCCAAAGCGGCGCAGCGCGCATGAGCAGGCGCGCCAGCGCTAACCGCCGTGCTTGCCCTGCCGACAAACCTTGCCCGCCTTCGCCCAAGCGGCTGTTCAACTGCTGCGGCATGGTGCGCACGTGTTCGGCCAGGCCGGTGGATTCGAGCGCGGCCCACAAGGCCGCATCGGAGGCGCCAGGGTTCGCCAGCAGCAGGTTGCCGCGCACGCTGTCTTGAAAGAGTTCGGTGCGCTGCGTGAGCAGGCAACTGGGGGCGGCGGTCACATGGCCGCGCGTCGGCGCCACTTCGCCCGCCACCAGCGCCAGCAGCGTGGACTTGCCTGCGCCGCTGGGGCCGACCACGGCCACACGCTCGCCGGGGGCGATGGTCAAGCTGATGTTTTGTAGCAGCGCGACGCGGCCAAGCTGCGCGTCGACAGCCTCGAATGCCACAGCAATATCGCTGTTTGAACCCGCGCCGATCTGTTCGGCCGCTGCGACAGGCTCGGCGTTTTCCCAACGCGGCGCCAAGCGCCGCACCGCCAGCCGTGTGCGCCCCCACTCGATGGCACCGCGCCGCAAGGCCGCCATGGGCTCGGTGGCGGTCAAGACCACCAGCAGTGCCAACACGGCAATAGGCAAACCGACGTGGCCGCCCTCGACCAAAGCCCCGACACCCAACAACACCACGACCAGCAACACGCTGCTGATCACACCGTAGCCCGCAGTGGCTTGGGCCTCCATACGGCTGAGGGCGTCATCAGCTTCGGCCAGATACACATCGGCACGCGCCACCAGTTGGCGCTGCGCTTCCAGGCGGCCCACCATGGCCAACTCGGTTTGCCCGGCCACCAAATCCACAGCGCGGGCACGCAAAGCCTCCAAGCCGTAAGCGCGGCGGCGGGCGTACGGCGCAGCACGGTGCGCCAGCCACAAGGTCAAACCCAAGCCCATCAACAGCAACCAGACGAGCGTGAACCAGCCCAGCCGAGCATCGATCAAACCCAGCGCTAAGCTACCCGCCAGCACGGCCGCCAACGCAGCCCCCAGCGGCACGGCCACACGCAGGTAGAAAGAATCCAGTGCATCGACATCCACCGTCAAGCGGAACAACAACTTGGCCGGCCGCGCCAGCAAACTGCGCGCGGCCTCGGGCACGGCCCAACCGCGAAAAAGGCGCTCGCGCAATGCGGCCAGCACGGCCAAGGTGGCGTCGTGGGTGACCAGGCGCTCGGCATAACGGCTGCCGGTGCGGCCCATGGCCAGCAAACGGATGCCGGCCGAGGGCATGAACACATCGAACATCTGCGCCACGGCCAGCGTGCCACCGGCAATCGACGTAGCGGTAATGAACCAGCCCGACAAACCGAGCAGCGCCATGCCCGCCAACACCGTGGTCGCCGCCAGCGCGGCACCCGCCCACAGCCACGGGCCCTGCTCTGCGCCAAACAGGCGAAGCAGTGGCCGCACTACCCGTAGCTCTCGCGCAAGGGCCAGAGAGATGTGCTTCATGCCACTGCCTCCAGCCGGCGTGCCGGGCGACGCTGCAAATGCACACTGCGGTGCAAACGCGCAGCCAGCACCGGGTCGTGGGTGGCGACCAGCATGGTTTTGCCTTTGGCCAACGCCAGCAGCACGTCGGTCACATCATCGGCCGTGGCTTGGTCGAGATGCGCCGTGGGTTCGTCGACCAGGAGCAAATCGCAATGTGTGCACACGGCCATGCGCGCCAGGGCCAGGCGCACGGCTTCGCCTCCCGAAAGGCCCATGCCGCCCTCGCCCAGTGTTCTGGTGCCATCGGCCAAGCCGGTCAATTGCACTTGCTGCAATGCGTTCAAGGTTTTCGCCCGCGCAAGACCTTGTGCACCCAAACCGATGTTGTGCCACACGTCGCCCGCAAAAATGTGCGGCCGCTGGCCCAGCCAGCCCATGCGCTCGCGCAATGCGGCGGCGGTGGCGTCGTTCAGCTCCACACCCGCGATGTGAATGGCGCCCGCATCCGCTGGCGCCAAGCCAGCCAGAAGCGCCAGCAAGGTACTTTTGCCTGCGCCACTGGGCGCCAGCAAAGCGACGTGTTCGCCTGGGGCCACGCGTAATTCAAAATTTTTAAACACCGGCAACGTTGCACCGGGGTGCGCGAAGGTCAAACCTTCAATGTGCAGCGCAGGCGCCTGGCGACCGTGCAGCACCGCCACTTCGGTGCTGGCCGTAGAACCCGGCAGCGGTAAACCTTCGGCTTCCAACTGCGCCATCGCCTCCAATGCAGCCTGCCCGGCCGCACGGTCATGCCACACGGCCGACAACTCCCGCAGCGGCTCAAAAAACGCGGGTGCCAGCAACAAGACAAACAACGCCTGGCCGAGTGGCAGCCGCGAACCCCAGGCGCCGAAGTTCAGCTCGCCCAGCAGGTGAAAGCCCACATACACCGCCACCAACGCAACGCCCAGGGCCGAAAACAACTCCAGCACGGCAGATGACAAAAACGCAATGCGCAACACAGCCATGGTGCGTGCACGCAGTTGCTGCGCCGATTGCCGCACCTGCTGCGCCGTCAACTCCACCGCGCCCAAGGCACGCAACGTGGCCAGGCCACGCAGGCGGTCCAGCAAAAAGGCATTCATGCCGCCCATCTCGCCCAGGTGCGCGGCGCTGGCCGCTTGGGCGCGCCAGCCCACCAGCGCCATGAAGATGGGAATGAGTGGCGCCGCGAACAGCAAGATCAACGCAGCCACCCAAGAGAACGGCGCCACCGCCGCCAAGATGGCCAGCGGCACCAGCGTGCTGCGCAGGCGCGCGGGCTGAAAGCGGGTAAGGTAAGGCAGCAGCGCTTCGCTCTGCTCGGCCAGCACACTGGCGGCCTGGCCCGAAGCGGCGCGCACAGGGTCTAGCGGCGAACGCGCCGACAGGGCCCACACCACGCGTTCGCGCGCTTCGCTCAAGCTGCGGCGTGCGGCTTTGAACACCAGCCGTTGGCCCAGCGCTTCACACGCAGCGCGCAGCAGGCCCAGCGCCAGCACACCGGCAGCCGGCGCCCACAGCGCCGCCATGCCCGCGCCTTCACCCAACCGCTGCACCGCGTAAGCCAGCAATGCGGCTTGTGGCAACCACAGCAGGCTGGCCAGCACGTGCAGCACCGGGCCCACGCCCCACTGCAGGCCCGCCTTGAGGGCCGCATCGGAAGGCGTCACTTTGGGTACTGACTTTTGTGCTGGATCGTCCATCGTGTTATGGATTATGCCGAATTTTCAGTAATTACTGAAAATTCAAATATAAAATTTACGATGACCTAGCGCCCCTGCTGGGCTACCGGCATCTCCCTCAAAACGTACACAGCCTTTAAAATAGTGGCTGTACGTCCCTCTTTCAGACGCGAGATTTCTTGTTATGAACACCCTCTCTGCCATCTCTCTCTCAGGCATGCAAGCCGCTCAAGTGCGCCTGCAAACCTCGGCGCACAACATCGCCAATGGCCAGACCGAAGGTTTTCGCTCGCTGGAAGTAGCGCAAACGCCTAATGTCGACGGCGGTGTGAGCACCAATGTCCGCCGCTCCAGCGTAGTTGGCGAAGATTTGGCCACCGACGTGGTGAGCCAATTGCAGGCCAAAAACGACTTCCTGGCGAATCTAGCGGTATTCAAGTCCAGTGAAAAGATGCTGGGCTCTCTTATCGATCAGGTTGCTTGACCTAGCGCAATGACCTGGCACGCCCGGCTCCAACTCGACTACCAATTCGAAGCGCAACGCAGCGTTGCGCGCCACCTGCACAACGGCCCTCTGCGCATTCTGCAAAGCCTGTACCCCGAAGGCAACTCGGTGTGCCACAACGTACTGGTACATCCACCAGGGGGCTTGGTGGGTGGCGACCGGCTCGACATCGAAGTGAACGTTGCGCCGTTTGCACACGGCTTGGTGACCACCCCCGGCGCCACGCGTTTCTACCGCTCGGCCGGTGCGCCCGCCTTGCAAAGCACGCACATCAAGATTGCCGCCGATGGCCGCCTGGAATGGCTGCCGGCAGAGGCCATTTGCTACAACGAATGCCTGGCCGAAAACCGCCTGCAATTTGATCTTGCCCCGGGCGCCGAAATGATGGGCTGGGACATCACCGCCCTCGGCCTGCCCCAAGCCCAGCAACCCTTTGTGCAAGGCCAACTGCGCCAGCATCTGGAAATGCCTGGCGTGTGGCTGGAACGTGCCAAGCTCGACGCGACCGACACCTTGCTGATGGACCGGCCGCTAGGCCTGAACGGCAACCGCTGTGTGGCCACCCTATTCTTCTTGACCGGAACTCCGCTGGAACGCAACCGCCGCGAACGCGCGCTGGATGCCGCACGTACAGCCATCGCTGGCCATGCCCTGGTGCCCACGGTAGGCGCCACCAGCCCGTGCGGTCAGGTTGTGTTGGTGCGTGTGTTGGCCCCGTTAGTGGAGCCTGCGGTGGAAGTGCTGCGCCGCGTGTGGACGGCTTGGCGCGCCGAGATGTGGGCCATGTCGGCCACGCCGCCGCGGATCTGGGCGATGTGACCGATGCTCCTAATCCAGGAGCATTTCGCTTAAGCTTATTGAGCGCCCACGAGCAACTGCACAAACATCTGCAGCTTGTTGTTGGTCTCTGAACTCAGTGCCGTGAACTCCAGCCCGGCCAGCAAATGTCCCTCTTCGTGTTTCATCTTGGTGATGCGCGCAAACACATCGTTCACGGGATAGTCGACCAGCGTCATGTCGAAGTTGAGCTTCACCGCCTGCTGCAATTCCAGCGGGTAGTCCAGCTCCAGCAACACGCCGTGGTAGCCAATGTCCAGAATGCTGGCCTTGATGGGCGTGGGCAAAATGGTTTTGCCTTCGATCAACTGCAGGGTGCAAGGCACACGCACTTCGGCGCGGTGGCTGCGGCGAAACTCTTGGCGCGGCACCTTGATGCGCAGCGACGGAATCGCCACCAGTTCACGCACCTGCACCGGCTTGAACTTGCCAGCCACAAACACTTCGCGTGGCTCGGTCACCAAGACACCAGCACCACCGCGTTGGTAAGCGCTTTCGCTCAACAGCACCTGGCCGCGCAGGCTAAAGGCTTCGATGCGCGAGGCTAGGCTCACTTCATTGCCGATCACCGTGTATTGCGCAAAGGCTTCGGGGCCAAAGCGGCCAGCCATCACGGTGCCGGTGTTGATGCCAATGCCGATGTACAACTCGGGCAGGCGCGCGCGTTGGAAGCTGTTATTCAGCTCTCGCATCGCCACTTGCATCTCGGCAGCGCACACCAGGGCGCGTTGCACATCGTCCTCACGCGCTACGGGCGCGCCAAACAACACGGTGATCGAATCACCAGAGAACTTGTCGATGGTGCCTTGGCAGCGCGCAATCACCGCGCCCAGCGTTTCCAAGCACTGGTTGAGCATGGAGACGATGACACCCGCGGGCTGCGTCGCCGTCAGCGCCACAAAGCCGCGCAAGTCGGCGACCAAAATGGTCACTTCGCGCTCGTCCACGGCGTGCGCGGCATTCGCCACGTCAGTGGCTTTGGCTGGCAGCAGTGTCTCGGTATCGGCGCGGCCTCCGTGGCGCGCCAGCATGAACAACATCGCCGCCGCTTCTGCCGCACCGTCGGCCGACAGTGGCGAGCCCTTTTCGCGGGTGATCAGCGCCTGTAGCTGGTCCAGAGTTTGAGAGCCAAGGTCTGTGTTCATACGGTCCTGCGTTTATCTGATGGGTATGGGCGCAGATTCTGCCAACAATCCCTGCGCTCAGCCCCATCGCGTACCCTAAACAGCACAAAAAAGCGGCCGCGCCTGCGCGATAAAGACGCAAACGCGGCAACGAGCGGCCTTTAGCCCGGCGGAATGCCGTCTGCCTTGAACATCGCCTTGATGCCGCGCACCGCTTGGCGAATGCGCGCTTCGTTTTCGATCAAGGCAAAACGCACGTGGTCGTCGCCATGGTCACCAAAACCAATGCCAGGCGACACACACACCTTGGCGCGTTCCATCAACTGCTTGGCGAACTCCAGCGAGCCCAGCTTTTGGTAGGGCTCGGGGATGCGCGCCCAGATGTACATCGACGCCTTCGGGCAGTCCACCGCCCAACCGGCTTCGGTCAGGCCTTTGAACAACACATCGCGCCGGGTTTTGTAGGTGTTGGCGATTTCCTGCACGCAGCTTTGGTCGCCCTCCAGGGCTGCAATGGCGGCCACTTGCAGCGGCGTGAAGGTGCCGTAGTCGTGGTAGCTCTTGATGCGTGCGAGCGCGGCCACCAGGTCGGGGTTGCCGACCATGAAGCCGATGCGCCAGCCGGCCATGTTGTAGCTTTTGGAGAGCGTGAAGAACTCCACCGCAATGTCTTTAGCGCCGGGCACCTGCATGATGCTCGGGGCCTTCCAGCCGTCGAACACGATGTCGGCATAGGCCAGGTCGTGCACCACAAAGATGTCGTGTTTTTTGGCCAGCGCTACCACACGCTCGAAGAAATCCAGCTCGACACACTGTGCAGTTGGATTGCTGGGAAAGCCCAGCACCATCATCTTCGGCTTGGGGTAGCTGCCGCGAATGGCGCGCTCTAGTTCCGCAAAGAAGTCCACGCCCGGCACCAATGGCACCGAGCGAATGTCGGCCCCGGCAATCACCGCGCCGTAGATGTGGATGGGATAGCTGGGGTCGGGCACCAGCACCGTGTCGCCACGGTCCAGCGTGGCCAGCATCAAGTGCGCCAGGCCTTCTTTCGAACCGATGGTGACGATGGCTTCGCTGTCGGCATCGATGTCCACCGCATAGCGGTCCTTGTACCAATGGCTGATGGCCCGGCGCAGGCGCGGAATGCCTTTGCTGGCCGAGTAGCCGTGGGTGTCGGGGCGCTGCGCCACCTCCACCAGTTTCTGCACGATGTGCGGCGGCGTGGCCCCGTCGGGGTTGCCCATGCTCATGTCGATGATGTCTTCGCCACGCCGGCGCGCCGCCAGTTTGAGTTCGGCAGTGATGTTGAAAACGTAGGGGGGAAGACGGTCAATGCGCGCAAAACGGCGCTTGCCTGCGGATGATGCAGCCATGGATTACTTTCACGTGAGCGCCCGGAACCGTCCGAGCGACGTGGCCCGCAATGTGGCGGACCCGCAGGAATATTAGCAGACGTTCAGCCACCCATTCGGGTCATGGCGCGCATATCAGAACCACCGCAGAACTGGCTCCGCCAGGCTGCAGGTGGTGCCCCCTGCGGGGGTTGGCGTAAGTGCGCAGCACTGGAGCCTGGGGGTGAACCACAAGCTATGCGCTGACGTTGAGCAGTTGACCTGTAGCCTGTCCTTCGGTGTTGACGACCGCTGGCAGTAAAAGCGAAGCCGTAGGCGTGGGCGACGCGTACGATCGGGGCACAACCCCTGCGCTTAAAACGTGCGGCTCCGCACCCACGCCGCGTTGGGACTGCACGTAACTCGTCAGTATTTGATTGCTGCGTTCTGCCAGGCTACGTGCGTTGTCCTGGCTCACTTGCGCAGTACGGTTGGCTTCATCAGCCTCGCGACGCAAGCCGTCCGCAACGTTTTGCGCTTGCTCGGCATCGCGACGCGTTTGCACCACCCGGGTCTTGGCCATCGAGGCCGTGAGGGATGCAACGGCGCTGCTGTTGGCGGTAATGGCAACCATGACGCGACCTTCTACACGCTGAGCGCTAAACGCTCAAGCCGTCGTGTTGACGATGCCGCCAATGGTCTGGCCTTGGCTGTTCACCACCGGTTTGGGTGGGTTGCCAGACTGCGCCTGGGTGATGGACTTGGGCTCGGAATCGGCGTCCAGCGCGCGCCGCCGCTCTCTTGCCACTTCCTCGTTCACGGGAGCGGGTTGGGTCGAAGCGGCAAGTTGTCGGTAGTCCGACGAAACACTCATATCAGCCATGGCGGCCTCCTTGGTCAGAGCTTCATTTTATGTTTGCAACGACTTGTAATCAATGGCAAACCCTGACTAAAGATTTTCTAGGCCTGACCGACCCTGCGAGCCTCTGCCAACAGTTGCTGCGCCACCGCTTCAAACGGCTCCAGACTCTGATCGGCCCGGCTCAACACCACCGCCCCCTCCACAGAGGCCACCAGCAGCATGGCAAACCGGCGCGCGTTGTCGGCCGCTACGCCCCCTGCCTGTAACAGGCTTGCCAAATGATCCCGCCAAGCGCGAAACACGACCGTAGCGGTTGCCAGCAACTCCGCTGAATCTGCCGCCACGGTGACCGCCAAAACAGCACATCCCGACTGACACTGAGAGCGCGCGAGCACGGCACGCCAGATGGCGAGGAAGCGCTCGACCACCGCTTCCGCAGGCTCCCCCTGGGGTATGGACGCCAATGCCCCGATCAGTAACGCTCCCGCTTGGTCCACCGCCGCCGCCAGAAGCTGGTTTTTGCCGCCCGGAAAGTGGTGGTAAAGCGAGCCGCGCGGCGCTCCCGTGGCCGCCAGCACCTCGGAAAACGAGGCCGCTTGCACGCCGCCGGTGGCCAGCAGCGCCATCGTGCCCTGGATCATTTGGTCTCTGACTTCACAGGCCATCGCTGGGTTTGAACCTTTCGTTTACCGACACAACGGTATCTCTTTGTGATTTCACTATGACAACCATCATAGTTTTAATACTATGACGACCTTCATAGTACCCGCTCACGACGAAATCCAACCATGCGCAGACGCACCCTGACTTTGGCGAGCTTAGCGGCGCCGTTCACCCTGGCGGCCTGTGGATCGCCCTCTCCCCTGCCCAACCCCTCATCTCCAGAAAGCAATCCCATGAACCTCGACCAGATCAAACAGACCCTTGTAGGCGAATGGGCCAGCGTGGCACAAGAAGTGCGCCCCAGCGCGGCCAAAAATCCCGATGGCACGCTCAAACCGTTTTACTTGAAGCGCGATTTCAAATACCTGGCTGGCGACCAGTTTGAACTGGAGATCGTCAACTCAGCCGACCCATTGGGCAAAGTGCCGTTGGCGCGCATTCTGATCAAAGGCCACATGTTGTGGCGCGGCGACCACCCCATTGCGCCGGGCGCGCAAAAGGTCGACTTCATCGCCGATGAAGCGTATGAGGTCACGCCACTCATCCAAGGTTTTGCCGATGTATTGAACCAAGTGGCCAGCACCGGCTATGCCAAGTGGGAGGTAGGCGCCACGCAAAGCATCTTCGGCAAGTCGTTTGCGCCCTTTGGCCTCACGGCGGGGAAGAACTTCATGGAATACGACTTGGTGTATGTCGCCCATGGCCTGCTGTTCTGGGGCGCACGCCATATCGACGGGCGCGGCTTTGACACCGAGGCCAACCGCCCCACCAACTTGCAGATCCCGATGGCGCGGAAGTAAAAGCGGTTGACGGTCTAAGCGGTAGCCGACGCTGGCGCAGCAGAGGCAGAAGAGGAACGTGTGGCAGGCGCGGAGTGTTGCGCAGCCCACGTCCAGGCTTCATCAGACAAAGCCAGCACGCGGGCGGCGTTGCCAAAGCCTTCGGCCAAGGTGTCGGCGTCCGCCACCGTCTGGCTCTCCACCTGCTTGGCGGTGCGCAAGTAGCCCAACCACGGCCCGGTCTGCTCTACCAATGCCTGTGTGGCCTCAGGCGGCAAGCTCAAGGTTTTGGCGACTTCGGCCGGCGGCATCTTCAAAATCACGCCCAGCATGGAGCCCAAGCCCATGGTGAAAAACCGCCCGGAATCACTTTCACCACGCTCGATCGCCAGCAGTTCCAACAAGCGCGCGCGCCACAACGCCACTTCTTGCAGTGCCGACGACAGCGCACGCTTCTGGCCAAACTGCATCAGCATCATCGACAGCCAACGGTGCAGCTCTTTGCGCCCCAGTAACTGCACTGCGCGCTCGATGCTTGTCACGCTACCCAAATGCGCAAAACTGGCGCTGCTCATACGCTGCAGCAATTGCACCGAGATGCTCACGTCACCTTTGATCACCTGCGTGATTTCATCAATCTCGGCGCCCGAGGAAAGCAAGCCCACCAGCCGCGCCAGCCGCCCCACTTCGGGAGCCAACTCGCCAGCCGCTTTCTGCACAGGTTTGGTTTCCGCCAACTGACCGCTGGCCAAACGCACGCCGCTGCGCAGCACCAGCTCCAGGTCTTCCACGCTGGTCAAATCGGTGGCGACTACCGGCAAGGCCTGCTGTGCTGGCAGACGTGTTTGCAAGGTTTTCAACAGAGCCTGCACCGTTTGCCCGGAGGTCGGGCGCAGCAACAGGTAGTCGGGCATGGACCCCAGGTCGTGCGCGGCCTCCCACGCAAACTGCGCACCCACGCGGCGAAACTGGTCCACAGCGGCCACCAACGCACTTTGCACTTCTGGCGCCAGCGGCTCAGTGCCGTCAAACACCAAACCGATCACGGTGCCTGACTCATCCTCCGGCACCACCGCACGCGCCAACCAGGCGGCCGGCACATGCGCCAAGCCCACACGCCCCCCCATCGACACCAAACGCGCCGACACCAGCAGCATCGCCACATGTGCAGCTTGCAACACCGCATCATCAGCCGCTTTTTGCAAGGCATCGGCCGCTACATGAAATTCGAACCCGACCACTTCGCCAGAAGGCGCCATCAAAGGGCGCCTGACGGCTGGAGCCAATGCCGGTGCGCGCGTCACAGCGGGTGCGGGCGACGGCTCAACCGCCACAGGAGCGGCTTCAACGGAAGGGGGTGGCACCGGTTGCGTGGGCTCAGGCGCACGAACTTTGGAGAACACCCGCTTGAAAAACGACGTCATGGCTAGAGAAGGCAAGTGAGCGATCGCCCCACTCTAGCGCCATTCCTGCAAAAGTGTGCAAATTTGTTACACCACAACGTCAAGGGAAGGTGAACTTCACCTTCCGTTCACCGTCAACCCAAATCCAGCGCGTTGGTCAGATCGCCCATAGGCGTCTGGCCGCGTGCCACCATGGCCGCGTCACGCGCTTGCAGGCCGTCGAGCTTTTCAAGCGCAAAGGTGCGGGTGATCAAACGCAGGATCGAGGCCGTGTCGTACACCGTGTGGTCCACGTAGCCCTTCTTGGCCAGCGGCGACACCACCAGCGCGGGGATGCGCGAGCCCGGGCCCCAACGGTCACCCTGAGGAGGCGCCACGTGGTCCCACCAGCCGCCGTTTTCATCCACCGTGACCACCACCACCATGTTGCTCCACTGCGGGCTGTTGCGCAGCACCGAGATGGCGTGCGCAATGTGCTGGTCGCCCGAAGCCACGTCGGTGTAGCCGCCGTGCATGTTCAGGTTGCCTTGCGGTTTGTAGAAGGTCACCGCAGGCAGCTTGCCGGCACGTGCATCCGACAAAAACACGTTGGTGCTTTCATCGTCGCCCAGGCCACCATCGCGCAGCCGCTTGGAACGCGCCGCCGAGCCAGGAGCCAGGTTCTTGAAGTAGTTGAACGGCTGGTGGTGGTACTGGAAGTTGGGTACCACCGGCGTGCCGCTGCTGATGTTCGCGCCGTGCTGATCCAGCGTCTGCTGGAAAGCACCGGCGTACCAGGCCCACTCGATGCCCTTCTTGTCGAGCTTGTCGCCAATGTGTTCGTGGCTTTGCGGCAGCAAAACCGAAGCGTTGGCGGCCACGGTCATGTCGACAGCCGTGCCGGTTGAGTCCAGTTGGAACGAGGTTGGCGTGGGCACATACGGTGGGAACATGGTGTTCACCGCGAAGCTGGTACGGCTGCCGTCTGCCAGCGTTTCGGTAGGCGTGAGCGAGCTTGGGCCAAACAGCGGAATGCCGGTCATCGCGCTGGCGGGGGACGTGGACAACGGCTTGAGGCGCGTGTCGTCCGCAGCACCGCTGACCGTCGTGGCGATGATGCCTTTGGCGATGCTGGTGTCGGCGTTGGGGTAACGCGGTGCTGTGGCCGAAATCAGGTATTGGTGGTTCAGGAAAGAGCCGCCAAAAGCGCCCTGGAAGAAGTTATCGCACAGCACGTAGTCCAGCGCTATTTCCCACAGGCGCAAGCCATAACTGGTGTTGGCGTAGTAGCCCATGGTGAAGCCACCCGAGTCGGCCCAGGCCACAAACTGGTCGTTCTTGCCACCGTTGATCTGCATCTGGTTTTGGTAGAACACGTGCCACAGATCGCGCGTGACCAAGCTCAGCGGCAGGTTCTCTCCCGAGGGGCCCTTCAATGCAAACGGTGCGTTCGGCAAATTGGTTTGGTACTGCACACCCGCGGCATACGGCGTGCCGTTGTAGGTTTGTGCTGCAGTCAGCCAGCCATTGGGCACGGTAGGCAAGGTGGCCAACAGCGTGGTGCCATCGCGGTCGCGCTGTTGGTAATCAGCGGGTTGCAAGCCCGACAAGGGTTTGGCGACTCCGGGGAAGTTGGCAAACAGATTGTTGAAGCTGCGGTTCTCGCCGTAGATCACCACAATGGTTTTGACCTTGGCCTTCAGCGCGGCGTCGATGTCGACGGTGCCGGCCAAGGCCGTGCCGTTGCCATCGCCACCACCGCACGCCGTCAGGGCCGCCAGCGGCATGCCGACCGCGCCACCCAACAAAAGGCGGCGGCGGCTGATGCGTGGATCAAGGATGTTTTCGGAAGCGGCGGAGTCGCCAGCTTGGGCGTTGGAGTCTTGCTGTTTTTTCATGTTGGAGTAGGTTGTGGGTAGAAGACCCCCACGAGGCTAGGTCTCGCGAATGACACATCCGTGACTTATTCGCGCCCCACACCCGCTCCCAGGTAAAGAATTGAAAAGGAGAGCTTGGTAGCTTTCAGTCCCCTTTCATTCCTCTCGTTTTCGTGCTTTGCGCGCATTTTTTGCACGCGCTTTCCACAAGCCAAGCACCGCCAATGGCGCGTGCCTACGCACGTTGAAACTGGCTGAATTTAGATGGCCACCAATCCACGCACGCCATCGGTTTCCATGTTCTTGCCTTGGCCGCGCGCGATGAACTCGCCACGCTCCATCACCAGGTAGTCGTCAGCTAATTCCTGTGCGAAATCGTAGTACTGCTCGCATAACAAAATCGACATCGTGCCGCGGTCGGCCAGCATGCGGATCACGCGGCCAATGTCTTTGATGATGCTGGGCTGAATGCCTTCGGTGGGCTCGTCCAGGATCAACAGCTTGGGGCCAGCGGCCAGCGCGCGCGCAATGGCGAGCTGCTGCTGCTGCCCACCCGACAAGTCACCACCACGCCGGTGCAGCATTTGCTTGAGCACCGGGAACAGCGTGAACAACTCTTCAGGAATCGGCGTGCTGGCACTTTTGTAGGCCAAGCCCATGCGCAGGTTTTCTTCGACCGTGAGGCGCGCGAAGATTTCGCGGCCTTGGGGGACGAAGCCAATGCCGGCACGCGCGCGGTCGTAAGGCGTGGCCGTCTGAATGGCTTTGCCGTCGAGTTCGATGGTGCCGGTTTTAATCGGCACCAAACCCATCAGCGATTTGAGCAGCGTGGTTTTACCCACACCGTTGCGGCCCAGCAGAACGGTCACTTTGCCCAAGCGGGTTTCAAGACTCACATCGCGCAGGATGTGCGAGCCCCCGTAGTACTGGTTGATGTTCTTCACGTTCAACATGCTTGTGCTTTCCTTAGCGGCCCAAATAGACTTCAATCACGCGCTCGTCGGACTGCACCTGATCCAACGTCCCCTGCGCCAACACTGAGCCGTCGCACAACACCGTGACGATCTCCGAGATGGCCTTGATGAAGCTCATGTCGTGCTCCACCACCATCAATGAGTGTTTGCCCTTCAGCGTCAAGAACAGTTCGGCGGTGCGCGCGGTTTCTTCGTCTGTCATGCCGGCCACAGGTTCGTCGAGCAACAGTAGCTTGGGGTCTTGCATCAGCAGCATGCCAATCTCCAGCCACTGTTTCTGCCCGTGGCTCAAGTTGCCCGACATGCGCGCCACGCTGTCCGCCAGATGAATGGTGTGCAAGATCTCTGCGAGGCGGTCGCTCTGTGCCGAGTCGAGCTTGAAGAACATCGACGGCTTCACGCGTTTGTCAGTCTTCAGCGCCAGTTCCAAATTCTCAAACACCGTGAGGTGCTCGAACACCGTCGGCTTTTGAAACTTGCGCCCAATGCCCAGTTGCGCAATCTCCGGCTCGGTGTGGCGCAGCAAATCAATCGTGCTGCCGAAGAACACATGGCCTTCGTTCGGCCGCGTCTTGCCGGTGATGATGTCCATCATCGTCGTCTTGCCCGCACCGTTGGGGCCGATGATGCAACGCAGCTCACCCGGCGCAATGTCGAGGTTGAGTTTGTTGATGGCCTTGAAGCCATCAAAGCTCACACTCACATCTTCCAGATACAGGATGCGGCCGTGCGTCACATCCACCTCGCCCGGCGTTGCAATGCGCGAGAAGCCGGCCGTGCGGCCACCTGATTCGGTTTTGCCGTGGCCATGCGCCACGGTATCGTGTTCTGCCAGGCGACGCGCGCCCTCTTCCATCAGATCGGGCGTCATGCCTTGCTTCCCTTCCACTTCGCCATCCATTGCCGCGCCAGGCCCACCACACCATTGGGCAGGTACAGTGTCACCGCAATGAACAGTGCGCCCAAAAAGTACAACCAGAACTCGGGAGCCGTCACCGTCAGCCAGCTCTTGGCGCCGTTGACGATGAAGGCGCCGATGATCGGACCAATCAAGGTGGCACGGCCACCCACGGCCACCCACACGGCCATCTCAATCGAATTCGCCGGGCTCATTTCGCTCGGGTTGATGATGCCCACTTGCGGCACATACAACGCCCCCGCCACGCCGCACATCACGGCCGAGAGCGTCCAGATCGTGAGCTTGTAGCCCAGCGGGTTGTAGCCCGAGAACATGACGCGCGTTTCGGCATCGCGAATGGCTTGCAGCACCCGGCCAAACTTGCTGGTGACCAACCAACGTGCAAACAGGAAGAAGCCCAGCAGCGTCACGCCCGTCAACACAAACAGCAGCATGCGAATGTTGGGTGTGGCGATCGGCACGCCCAGGATGCGCTTGAAATCGGTGAAGCCGTTGTTGCCACCAAAGCCGGTTTCATTACGGAAGAACAACAGCATGGCGGCGAACGTCAGCGCCTGCGTGATGATGGAGAAATACACCCCCTTGATGCGTGAGCGGAAGGCGAAGAAGCCAAACACAAACGCCACCAAGCCGGGCGCCACCACAATCAACAACAGCGTGGCGATGAAGCTGTCCGACAGCGCCCAGTGCCATGGCAATTCTTTCCAGTCGAGAAACACCATGAAGTCCGGCAGGTCGCTTTTGTAGTTGCCGTCGCGGCCGATCTGGCGCATCAAATACATGCCCATGGCGTAGCCGCCGAGCGCAAAAAACACGCCGTGGCCCAGGCTCAAAATGCCGGTGTAGCCCCAGATCAAATCCATGGCCAGCGCCACGATGGCGTAACACATGATCTTGCCGACCAGGGCCACACCATAGTCGCTGAGATGGAACATGTGGCCGGCGGGCACCACCAGGTTCAGCAAAGGGGCCAAGGCGCACACTGCTATCAGCGCCACCAGAAAGCTGGCCCAGCCTACGCGGGTCAGCAGCGGTGCAGGCCGGGGTAGCTGCACGCTCAGAGGGATGTTGGGAGGAAGATGGGGAGTAAGGTGGGGGTTTGTGCGGGACATGATCTTTTAGCTTCTGGTTCAGGCTTCGGCGGAACGCCCCTTCATGGCAAAAATGCCCTGTGGTCGCTTCTGAATGAACACCACAATCAACACCAGCACCACAATCTTGGCCAGCACCGCACCGGTCCAGCCTTCCAGCAGTTTGTTGATCACGCCCAGGCCCAGCGCGGCATACACCGTGCCGGCCAATTGGCCCACACCGCCCAGCACCACCACCATGAAGGCATCGACGATGTAGCCCTGGCCCAGGTCTGGCCCCACGTTGCCCACCTGGCTCAGCGCACAGCCGGCCAGGCCCGCAATGCCGGAGCCGAGTGCAAACGCATAGGTGTCGATACGCGCGGTGTTCACGCCCATGCAGGATGCAATGGGGCGGTTTTGCGTCACGCCGCGCACAAACAAACCGAGGCGCGTTTTGCTGATCAAGAACGCCATGCCCGCCAACACCGCAATCGCAAAGCCGATGATGATCACGCGATTCCAAGGCAGTTGCAGGTTGTCCAGCACTTGAATGCCGCCGCTCATCCAGCTTGGGTTTTCCACACCGACGTTTTGCGCGCCAAACACGTTGCGCACCAGTTGCTGCAGCACCAGGCTGATACCCCAGGTGGCCAGCAAAGTCTCCAGCGGGCGGCCATATAAAAAGCGTAGCACGCTGCGCTCCAGCAGCGCGCCCATCAAGGCAGAGGCCATGAAGGCCACCGGCACGGCAGCCACCAAATACCAATCGAAGGCACCTGGCAAATATTTTTGAAACACGCCCTGCACCACGTAGGTGGCATAGGCGCCAATCATCATCAGCTCGCCATGGGCCATGTTGATCACGCCCATCAGCCCGTAGGTGATGGCCAGGCCCAGCGCCACCAGCAGCAAGATGGAACCCAGGCTGATGCCCGAGAACAAGGCGCCCAAGCGGTCGCCCCAGGCCAGCGCTTCGTTCACGGCGCGCAGCGCACTGTTGATGGCGACCTGCACTTCAGGATCGGTCTCGGCGCGTTGCTGCTCCAGCAGCACGGTCTTGGATGCGGGGTTCTTGCTTTGGGCCAACTGCAGGGCGGCCTGCAGGCGGCGGGATTTGTCGGGGCTGCTGATCAGGATGCGCGCGCGCAGCATGCTCAGTTGGTCTTTCAGCGCGGCATCGGTTTCGGCGGCCAGGGCTTTGTCGACCAGCGGCAGGCGCGATTCGTCGCTTTCACCTTGCAGGGTCTTGATGGCTTCGGCACGGGTGTTGCGGTCGCTTGACGTGAGTTTGACGGCAGCCAGTGCCGCGTCGATTTCGCCGCGCATGCGGTTGTTGTTGACCACGTCTTCAGCGTCGTCGGGCACGGTGGCCTCGGCGCCGGTCACGGCGTCGATGGTCTTGTCGCCAACAATGAACACCTTGCCTCCGGCCACACGCACGGCATCATCGGCCATGGCCTGGATCAGGCGCTCGGTGGCGGCATCGGGGGTGGCGGTGGCTTTTTGCAGGGCGGCAATGCGGTCGTCGGTTTCGCCTGCGGCCATGGCTTTGGCCACATCAGCCGTCAGTGGGAAAGCGCTCTTAACGCAAAACAGCAGCGCCAGCGCGAAGCATTGGAGAAGGTGCCTGGAGGACATGAAGATCAATGTAAAAAGAGTGAGCCGCGGCCACCCCACGGGGGGCGGCCTGGTCTGGTCTGGCCCATCCACTCACCTGTGCGGTGGTTGGGCCAGGGCGTCCAACCCGATTACATTTTTTCGGGTTCGTCCTTCTTCTTGTCGTTGCCTTCGATGTACGGGCTCCATGGTTTGGCCTTCACAGGGCCAGGCGTCTTCCACACCACGTTGAACTGGCCGTCAGCCTTGATTTCTCCGATGAACACGCTCTTGTGCAGGTGGTGGTTCTTCTCGTCCATCTTCGAGACGATGCCGCTCGGCGCCTTGAAGGTTTGACCGGCCATGGCGGCGATCACCTTGTCGGTGTCGGTCGACTTGGCTTTCTCAACCGCTTGCTTCCACATGTTGATGCCGATGTAGGTGGCTTCCATCGGGTCGTTGGTCAGCGGCTTGTCCTTGTGGCCCGCGATGTTCTTCGCCTTGGCGTAGTCGCTCCACTTCTTGATGAACGCGGTGTTCTCTGGGTTCTTGATCGACATGAAGTAGTTCCATGCGGCCAGGTGGCCCACCAGCGGCTTGGTGTCCACACCGCGCAGTTCTTCTTCACCCACCGAGAAGGCCACCACGGGCACGTCCTTGGCCTTCAGGCCGGCGTTGCCGAGTTCCTTGTAAAACGGCACGTTGGAGTCGCCGTTGATGGTGGAGACCACAGCGGTCTTGCCACCGGCAGAGAACTTCTTGATGTCGGCCACGATGGTTTGGTAATCAGAGTGACCAAACGGCGTGTACTTCTCGTCGATGTCGCTGTCCTTCACACCCTTGCTCTTCAGGTAGGCGCGCAGGATCTTGTTGGTGGTGCGGGGGTACACGTAGTCGGTGCCCAGCAACACCCAACGCTTGGCGGCACCGCCGTCCTTGCTCATCAGGTAGTCCACAGCGGGAATGGCTTGCTGGTTAGGCGCCGCACCGGTGTAGAACACGTTCTTGGACAGCTCTTCACCTTCGTATTGCACGGGGTAGAACAGCAGGCCGTTCATTTCTTCAACCACTGGCAGCACCGACTTGCGCGACACGCTGGTCCAGCAGCCGAAGATCACGGCGACTTTGTCTTGACCCAGCAGTTGCTTGGTCTTTTCAGCAAACAGCGGCCAGTTGGAAGCCGGATCCACGATCACGGGCTCGAGCTTCTTGCCGAGCACACCGCCCTTGGCGTTGATTTCGTCAATGGCCATCAGCACCGTGTCTTTGAGCACGGTCTCGGAAATGGCCATGGTGCCCGACAGGCTGTGCAACACGCCGACCTTGATGGTGTCTTGTGCGTGTGCAGGAATGACGGACAGCCCACTCAGGGCCACAGCGGCGGTCAGCGCCTTGAGGGTAAAACGACGTTGCATGTTTGCTACTCCAAAGTTGTAGATGAAATCCTGTCGCCACACCCCTGTCCTGTGGCCAGCAGGTCTTTGGTGTGGCGATGAGGCAACTTTAGAGATTGGGTTCCGTTCGGGAAATACGCCGGGTGGCGTATGCCGCTGCCCGAACGGGCTTCGCCGGGGCGAAAAGCTCAGTGCGCCAAGGCCGCCACCATCTGCGTAGCAGCGGCGGCCGCTTCGGCCTTGGTCGGCCAGGAAGCCTCACCGCCATGCAGCGGCGCGCGGCCCTCGATGTGCACCACGTCGACGCGCCAGGGGCCGTCGCCCACACGGCACAGGCGGGCCATGTAATTCAGGCCATGGGTCAGGCCTGGCACGTATTCCTCGGTTACTTCTACTTCGTCTGTGGGTTCGAATTCGTCTGCGTCTTCCATGGGTGCACCTCAAAAACGGCGAATTATCCCCCCAGGGATGCCCTGCAACACCACGTAACAGCGGCGTCCATGACACGCAGCCGACATGAAGCGCCGCAAGAATCAGCCGCGGCGGCGCACCTCCACGGCCGCCATCCCTTGCCCCCTGAACCACAGACGCGCAGGCGCTGCCCTCCCGCCAAAACCACAACAAAACCGCCGGGTCATCGGGCGCCGCGCCGCGCTCCACAGACGAGACAGGAACACCTATGTTTTTCACCCGAACCGCCATTGCCCTTTCCATCGCCGCCCTGGCTGCGATGAGCACCGTGGCCACCACCGCCCACGCGGCCGACACACCCATCTACGCCATACAAGGCGCCGGCAACACCAGCCCGCTGGTAGGACAGACCGTCACCACCACCGGTGTCGTCACCCGCGTAACCAACAACAGCTTCTACATGCAAGACCTGGTGGGAGACGGCAACCCCGCCACCTCTGACGGCATCTTGGTGTTCACCAGCAGCGCGCCCACCGTGACGGCGGGCCAGCTGGTGCGCCTCACCGGCCGCGTGACCGAGTTCAACACCGGCGCGGCGGGCAATGCCGACACCGCCGCACGCCCCGTCACCGAGCTCACCAACATCAGCAACCTGAGCGTGATCGGCACCGGCCAGAGCATCACGCCCTTAGTGCTGACCCTGCCGCTGCCCGAAGGCGAAGACCTGGAGCGGTATGAAGGCATGCTGGTCACCATCAACGGGCCGCTGACCGCATCACAAAACTACTTCCAGGCGCGCTACGGCCAGGTCACGCTGTCGGCCCAAGGCCGGCTGGAAACGCCGACCAACCGCCTGCGCCCCGGTGCCGATGCCCAGGCGCTGAACACCGCCAACACCCGCCGCAGCTTCATTCTGGACGACGGCTCCAGCCTGCAAAACCCCAACCCCATGCCTTATGTGGGCGCAGACAACACGCTGCGCGCGGGCGACACCGTGGCGTCGGTGACCGGCGTGCTGGACTATGGGCTGGCCACGGCCAGCAACGCCGACTACGGCTCATACAAGCTGCAACCCACCGTGGCGCCCGTGTTCACGCGGCAGAACGCCCGCACCGATGCGCCTGAGCCGGTGGGTGGCAACGTGCGCCTGGCCAGCTTCAACGTATTGAACTACTTCACCACCTTCACCAACGGCGCCACCGCCTCGGGCCAGACCGGCCAGGGCTGCACGCTGGGCGGCACCACCACCTCGGCCAGCAACTGCCGTGGGGCCAGCAACCTGGCGGAATTTCAACGCCAACGCGCCAAGATCGTCGAGGCGCTGGCCGCCATCAATGCCGACGCCGTGGGCCTGATGGAGATCCAGAACAACGCCAACACCGCCGTGCAGAACCTGGTGGATGCGCTCAACGCGCGCGTGGGTGCCAACACTTACGCCGCCGTGCCAGAACCCACCAATGCCAACGGCACGGGCACCGATGCCATCAAGGTCGCCATGATCTACAAGCCCGCGCGCTTGGGGCTGGCAGGCGCGGCCATCAGCGACACCAACGCCGTGCACAACCGCCCGCCGCTGGCGCAGACGTTTGCCGCCGCCAACGGCGAGCGCTTCACGCTGGTGGTCAACCACTTCAAGTCCAAGGGTTGCGACGGTGCCACCGGTTTGGACGCCGACCAGGGCGACCTGCAAAGCTGCTGGAACGCGCTGCGCCTGCAGCAAGCCGAAGCCTTGAAAAACTTTGTTGGCACGCTGCAAACCAGCAGCGGCAGCAACGACGTGCTGCTGGTGGGTGACCTGAACGCCTACGCCAAGGAAGACCCTGTGGCGCTGCTCACCAACGCCGGCTTTGTGGACCAGATCGGCCGTTTCAACAGCTTTGGCTACTCGTACGTGTTCAATGGCGCGGCCGGCCGGCTGGACCACGCCATCACCAGCGCCAGCATGTCGACCAAAGTGGCACGCGCCGTGGAATGGCACATCAACGCGGACGAGCCTTCGGTGCTGGACTACAACCTGGAATTCAAGCAGCCGGCTTGCGCCACCTGCACGCCAGACTATTACAGCGCCACAGCCTACCGTTCGTCTGACCACGACCCCGTGGTACTGGGCCTAAGCCTGTACAAAACGATCATGGGCACCGCCGGCCGCGACACGCTGCTCGGCACGCCGGGTGACGATTACATCGTTGGCGGTGCCGGTGCCGACACGCTGAGCGGCGGTGCGGGCAGCAACGTCTTTGCCTACACCAACCTGCGCGACGCGGGCGACACCATCACCGACTTCGTACCCTCCAAGGACCTGATCGACCTGCGCCCCCTGCTGGCCAGCCTGAACGTGCCCGCCAATGCCCCCGGCGCCGAGAGCCTCGTGCGCGTGCTGAGCAACGGCCGCGACAGCGTGCTGCAGTTCAACGCCAACGGCGCCTGGCGCCCCTTGGCCACGCTGCAAGGTGTGACTGCCGCCGACTTCCGCGTCGACCGCGACGTGTTGTTCCGCTGAACTTACCCCAGGCCCGTTTTTTTCCATTTTTTAAAACTGATTCATCATGAACTTCTTCGCTAAAACCTCTCTCGCTCTGGCCATGGCGGCCTCTTTGTTCAGCCCTGTGCAAGCGGCGGTTGTCAACGGTGGCTTCGACCGCAACCTCAACGGCTGGAGCACGCTGGGCGACGCCTACGTACAAAACGGTCAATTGCGTTTGACCACCACGACGAGCGCCGCCGACGACGTGGACGCCAATGGCAACTTCATCCCCACGCTCAACCGCTCGGGCCAGAACGCCGTGGACTACTACACGCTGGCCACGGCCACGGGCCTGCCCGCAGAGGCATTTGATCCTTCGATCTTTGACTTCGCGTATGAAGGCGCACTGGTCTGGCAAGACTTCAGCGGCAATGCAGGCGACACGCTGAGCTTCCTGTGGAGCTTCGGCACCCGCGACACCTTCCCCGACTACGCCTTCTTCATCATCGACGGTCTGCTGGTGCCCTTGGCCAGCACGGCAGATGCACTATTGACCGGCAGCGGCGACGACCTGTTCACCACCGGCAGCAGCCTCTACAACTTCACCCTAAGCAGCAGCGGCAACCACCGCATCGCCTTTGGTGTGGTGGATGTGAACGATGTGGCCGTGATGTCGTCGCTGACCATCGACCAAGTGCGCCTGAGCGCGAATGAACTACCCGAGCCCGGCACGCTGGCGCTGCTGGGATTGGGACTGGGCATGATGGTCTGGCAGCGTCGCCGCCAGGGTTGATTCCCAACTGCGGTCGTTGCGCTGTTCGTCCTAGCGGTCGAACACGCGCAACTGCAGCAGCCGGCGCGGCCGTCCGGCCGAGTCGCTGGAGATGACGCCGGTGTCTTCCGGCTCATCGGCCGCCAGCGTGACCCACTGGCCCATGGGGGCGCTGACGGTGGTCACGGTTTCGCCATGCACCTGGGTGGGTAAATCGGAACCGACACGCGCATCGGGTTGCGCCACGCTGGAGGTCAGAATTTCGACACTCACGGTGACGGGGTTGTTGCCGCCCGTCCAGCGTGGTTGCACGGTAATGCTTTGACCCGACTGCAGCGTGGTGCGGCCGTAGCTGACGCCGCCGCCCGAAGCGTTGCGTCCACTGAAGCCGCTCACCGACTCTTCCCAACGCACCGACATGCTGCGCCCCACGCGCAGCGTGGCCTTTTCGCCATTGCGCACACGCACCACCTGGCCGGTCAACGGCGGGGTGGAAGGCCTGGTGCTGATGTTGAAACCGTTATCGCTGTCGGTGGTTTCGCGCAGCACCACCATCAGGTCTTTGGCGGGCAGTTGGTTCTTTTGCGCCTGTGCCGGCAGCGCCAAAGTCAGGCTACCAAGCAACGCCACCGCGCCGAGGTAGGAAGGAAGCCGCAAAGGTCTGGTCATGCAGGCATTGTTCCACGCCAAGGGGCGCATGCCAAGTCAGACGTAGGCGCTAAATTTCAACCCAAGTTTCGATCCCGGACGAGATTGGTGGACAACGCACGCAGAAACGACCCAACAGTCACATGTCAATGATGGCAGGTGGCTTGTATACCCCTACTTGACGCTCAACATCGTCCCCCACAGAATGCTTTGGCTCAGTGGTGCAAGCGCCGCAAACGCGTTCGTTGTAGAAGCTTGTCTTCGATGGCGATGCATGGTCAGACGGGGCCATCACACCTGCTGAGTGCTTTACAACTCTGGGAGATCGTTATGCAACGTAAATTGTTGGCGACGATGGTGTTGACCACCGCCCTTGTGGGGGGAAACGCTTTCGCACAAACGCCACCGGCTGCCGCTCCCTCTCCAGCGAGCCCGGTCCAGGCTGTTGACCCCGCAGCCGTGCAAGCCCTGAAAGACATGGGCGCGTATCTGCAAACATTGAAGCGCTTTGAGGTCGAGGTCGACATGACCGGCGAGCGTGTGCTGGCCGATGGCCAAAAACTCCAACATTCGGCCAGTGCCGATCTACTGGTGGACCGCCCCAACAAACTGCGCGCCACCATGCGCAGCGTCCGCTCCGAGCGAGAACTGGTCTTCGACGGCAAGAAGGTGACCCTCTACACGCCGGCGCTCAAGTCTTATTCCACCGTCGACTTCAGCGGCAACATTGCGGAGCTCATCGATCGCCTGGAAAAACAGTACGGCATTGAACTCCCAGCCTCGGACCTGTTCGTCTGGGGCACACCAGAGGCTCCGTTCACCGACATCGAATCTGCCTTGATCGCGGGCCAAGATTACGTGGACGGCAAGCTCTGCGACCACTATGCGTTTCGCCAGGGTTTGATCGACTGGGAGATCTGGCTGACACCTGGTGACAAGCCCTTGCCGCTCAAGCTGGTCATCACCAACCGCTCCGACGACGCGCGCCCGCAATCGGTCACGCTGCTGGATTGGGACATGCGCCCCAAGACCAAGTCGTCGACCTTCAGCTTTGTGCCCCCGAAGGACGCCAAGCTCGCTGAAATTGTTCCTCTCAAGACCAACTAAGGGGTACCGCCATGAAGCTGTCTTTAAAGTCTGCCTCTTCGGCCCTGGTGGCCGCTGTGTTTCTCACCAGCCTGAGCTATGTCCCAACTGTTGAGGCGCGCCCAGGTGGCGGCGGTGGCCACGGCGGTGGCCACGGCGGTGGTGGTGGCGGAGGCGGCCATGCCGCGCGTGGCGGTGGCGCCCATCCCGGTGGCGGTGCAGGTGGTCGGCCTGTGGATGCACGCGCCAATAACGTGCGCAGCGCCAGCGTCAACAATGTGCACGCTTCCAATCGAAACACGAACATCAATAAAAACGTCAACGTCAACGTAAATAACAACAACCGTGGCGGTTGCTGCGGCGGCGGGTGGGACAACGACTACCACCCGATTGCCACCGCAGCGGCTGTGACCGCCACCGTGGCCGTGACGTCTGCGGTCATCGGCTCCATGGTGCGCACCGTGCCTGCTGGTTGTGTGCCCGTGAACTACGGTGGCTTGGTGTACCAGCAATGCGGCACCACCTGGTATCAACCGCAAGGTTCGCAGTACGTGGTGATCGCCCCGCCTTACTGAAACGCCAACTGAAAAGCGGCGGCGAGGTCGACGGCCAATCTGGTCGCCGACCTCGATTTGTTTCGGGTTAGGCTTAGATCAGGCTTGTTCAAACCCGTATGACTTCTTTAAATCTATTCGATCTCTCGGCACTGGCCCCAGCCTTGGAAGCCGAAAGCTTCCAGGACATCCTGCGCTCACCCCATCTGCGCCTCGAGCGCATCGTCTCCCACGGCCACACCTCGCCCGCCGAAGGCTGGTACGACCAAGAGGAACACGAGTGGGTGCTGGTGCTCGAAGGGCGAGGCGAACTCACGTTTGACGACGGCCGCACGGTAGCACTTGGCAAGGGCGACCACATCCACATTCCCGCACACTGCAAACACCGCGTGAGCTGGACAGACCCGACCCAAGCGACGATCTGGCTGGCTGTGTTTTACGCCTAGGGCAAGTCAAAACACATAGGCTGCGGTTCGGCGCTTGAGCGGCGCTACGGCAGTGGCCTCGATCTCGAACAACATGCCGTCGAGGGCCAGGCGCGGCACCGGAATCAGAGTACAGGCCGGCGCTGGCCATGGCCCCCAGGCCGCATTGATGGCACGGGTCAACACATTCAAGCGTTCTTCATCGTGGTCGACGATCAGCACCGTGAGCTTGACCACATCGGCCAGGCACGCATCCGCTGCCGTCAGCGCGGTGATGAGGTTGTGCAGCGCCTGCTGCACCTGCGCGGCGAAGTCGGCAGAAAGCACGCCCTTGGCGTCTTCGCCACCCTGCCCCGCCACATACACCAGCCGTGCAGGCGCTTCGGCCACGACCACGTGGGTGTAGCCATTGGGGCGCGGGTCGTACAAGCCATGCGGATTGATGAACGTGGGCGTGCGGGTGCTTTCAGCAGAAACAACAGAGGACATAGTGCCTTCAAACATCAAGAGTGGAGATAAGCCGTTAGTATCAAATCTCAACTTAACTTGAGGTCAAGGCATTTTGGGAAAGACCACAAAACAACCCGTAGAACCCGCAGCAGAATGGACGCCACCACCGCCTGAACTCGGCGTGGGAGAACTCGCAGCGCGCAGCGGTTTGGCGGTGTCGGCCCTGCATTTCTACGAAGCCAAGGGTTTGATTCAGTCCGTGCGCAGCGCGGGCAACCAGCGGCGTTACCCGCGCTCGGTGTTGCGCCGCGTGGCGGTGATCAAGGTGGCGCAACGCGTGGGCATTCCGCTGGCGTCGATCGCCAGTGCGCTCGACAGCCTGCCGTCTTCACGCACCCCCAACGTGGCCGATTGGCGCCGCCTCTCCAGCGGCTGGAAACAAGAGCTGGACGAACGCATCCTGGCGCTGACGCAACTGCGCGACCAGCTCGACGGTTGTATTGGCTGCGGCTGCCTGTCGCTCAAAGCCTGCCCACTTCGCAACGCGCAAGACAGCCTGGCCCAGGCCGGGCCGGGGCCACATTTCGACGAACTGAAAGAGTCTTAAACCTTAGGCCGCCACATGCGGAACAAGGCTTCGGGCTGTACTTCAAAGTAGTCCGCCGGGCCACCGCCCCGCAGAATCGGCCGAGCGGCAGCGGTGTCGTACACGCCGTCTTTCAGCAAGACCTTGGCGATGTGCACGGCCACCACCTCGCCCAGCACCAGCCAGGTGGGCACTTGCGTGCCATCGGCGCCTTGCAGTTGCACGATCTGCGTGAGCTTGCATTCGAACGACACCGGGCTCTGGGCCACACGCGGCACCTGGATGATGCGCGACGGCACCGGCGTGAGGCCGCTCAACACAAACTCATCAACCTCGGGCGGCACGGCGGCGCAGCTTTGGTTCATGGGCTCGGCCAGCGCACGGGTGGCCAGGTTCCAGGCAAACTCGCCGGTCTGCTGGATGTTGCGCAGCGTGTCTTTGGCGCCAATGCTGGCAAAACCGACGATGGGCGGGATGTAGTTGAAGGCGTTGAAAAAGCTGTAAGGCGCCAGGTTCAGTTGACCGTCTTTGCTGTGCGAGGAGATCCAGCCAATGGGGCGCGGGCCGACGATGGCGTTGAACGGGTCGTGCGGCAGGCCGTGGCCGAGACGGGGTTCGTAGAAGTGGCTATCGGAATGGGAATGGACGGCGGCGGCGGTTTGTTCTGGCATGGAAACTCCAAATGTGCGGGGCCGGTCAGCGCTGTGCAGGCCAAGGCGGCAGTTTTTACATTGACATCTTCACACAAGTTACTCCCAAATCAGTAGCTGTCTGCGCATACCCACTATGCGCCAATGGCCCTAAATGGTCATATTTTGCTGCGCTGCAAAAATTCTGGTTCACCTCTAGAATTCACGGGTTTTCCCTTAAATCCCCCGCCCTCCATGAACCTCCCCCTGCTGGCGCTAGCCGTTGCCGCTTTTGGCATTGGCACCACCGAATTTGTGATTTTGGGCCTGCTGCCCGAAATGGCCCAAGACCTTTCGGTTTCCATCCCTGCGGCCGGCATGTTGGTGTCAGCCTATGCGCTGGGCGTGGCTGTGGGCGGCCCGATTCTGGCGGTGGCCACCACACGCATGCCGCGCAAGGTCACGCTGGCGTGGCTGATGGTGTTGTTCATCTTGGGCAACCTGGGCTGCGCCCTGGCCCCCAGCTACAACTGGTTGATGGTGGCGCGTGTGGCCACCGCGTTTTGCCACGCGGCATTTTTCGGCATTGGTGCGGTGGTGGCGGCCAGCGTGGTGGCACCCAACAAGCGCGCTCAGGCCATGGCGCTGATGTTCTCGGGCTTGACCCTGGCCAACGTGCTGGGTGTTCCCCTGGGCACGCTGCTGGGCCAGCACAGCGGCTGGCGCTCCACCTTCTGGGTGGTGGCCGCCATCGGTGTGGTTGCCTTGTTTGCGGTGCTGCGCTGGGTGCCTAAAACCCAGCACGCCAGTTCGGGCAGCGCGCTGGGCGAGTTCCGCGTGCTCAAGCGCAAACACGTGGTGCTGGGCCTGAGCCTGAGCGTGATCGCCTCCACCAGCATGTTCACCATGTTCACCTACATCGCACCGATCTTGCGCGACGTGACCGGCGTCTCGCCCGAACAAGTCAGCGGCGTGCTGCTGCTGTGCGGCGTGGGCATCACCATCGGCAACCTGCTGGGTGGCCGCCTGGCCGACTGGAAGCTGCTGCCATCGCTGATCGGCATCTTTGTGGTGCTGGCGGTGGTGTTGGCGGTGTTCTCCATCACCAGCGCCTGGGTCTGGCCAGCGGTGATCACCGTGGTGGTCTGGGGCATGGTGTCGTTTGCGGTGGGCACGCCCATCCAGGCACGGGTGGTGTCCCAAGCGGGTGATGCACCTGCCCTGGCATCGACGCTGAACATCGGCGCCTTCAACCTGGGCAACGCCATTGGCGCTTGGCTGGGTGGTGTGGTGATCAGCGCCGGCTGGTCGCTGCAAAGCATTCCGCTGGTGGCGTCTGCCGTGGCTGTGGGCGCACTCCTGCTCGCCGTCTATATGGCTTGGCTCGACAAGCAGGATATCCAAGCCCTGCCACAAGGCGCGGCTGTCGCCTAAGCGTTCTCCAGCGGCGCTGGTGGTGCTGGCAGCACTGTTCGGCGCGCGGCAAATCAGGCACAGTAGCGGGCGAGCATGCGGGCGGACATAACCGCCCAGCTGACGCCACTGCCGCCATTGCCGAGAGGGAACCATGAGCGCTGTGCCATCCCACATCGAAGACCTGCAGCGCCGCCTGCGCGACCTGCACTTCACCACCTTCAACGGGCTCAACGCCATCTTCACCGGTGGCTTGATCGCGAACCTGATCCACATGGTGATCACGCGATCGGAGCACTGGCAGCAGCAAGAGTGGATTCTCGCGCTCAGTGGGCCGCAAGCCTGGCTGCGTACGCTGGCACTGGCATTCCCGCGCCATCAACGCGCACAAAAAAACGCTGTTGCCACCGAAACGCCGTTGGAAAGCGGTTGAAAATCCAGGCCTAGGCGGGTCTCAAACACGCTGCCTCACACCGGCATTGCCGGCTGTGGTACACCCTCAGGGCGTCACTCCGATCAACCCCCACCCCGCGCTTTTTGCACCCCTCTTGAATACTATGGATGGTTTGACCCTGGTTCTGATTTTTGCTGTGCTGGTCTACGTGCTCAACACACGTGCGCAGCGCCAGCACATTGCGCTGCTGGGCAGCCAACTGGGGCATTTCCAGATCGAAAAGCTCATGGAAAACCTCACCGAGGGCTACCTGCGCGCCCTGGGTGAAGAGCCCGGCGAACGCCGCGAACAGATCTGGAGCCTACTGCGCACCACCGAACGCCAGTTGAGCGAGCAGTTCAGCCAGTTCGCCAAAGATTTCGCCCGGCTCGACGCCAACAGCACCCGCGTGAGCCGCTTGCCGATCGCGATTCCCGGCGTCGACAAACTGCTGCCGCAAGCCACCTTCGACCTGCGCCAGGCCTTTGCCATCCATGCCAACGGTATCGCTGCGGCGGCATTGGCCAGCGATATCGCACCACGCGACAAGGCCTTCACCATGTCGGCAGAATTATTTTTGATGCAGCACACCTGCCACTGGTTTTGCAAATCGAAAACCGTGGCCTCGGCGCGCTTGCTGGCGCGTCACAAAACCGCGTACGCGCAAGTGGTAGCGTCGGTGTCACCGGCCACCCGCAAAGCGTATCTGGCGTTGCTGCAAGGCTGAAGGCCAAGCCTTCACGCTATACACCAACACCGCACTGTCTTCTGGTTCCGTTAGTTCATCACTCACAGGAGGTTCCCCATGGCACAAGCCAAAGCCTACGCCGCCCAATCCGCCAAAACCCCATTGGCCCCTTTCAGTTTTGACCGCCGCAACGTGGGCGCCCAAGACGTGGCGCTGGACGTGTTGCACTGTGGCGTGTGCCACTCCGATCTGCACACCGCGCGCAACGAATGGCGCAACACGGTTTACCCCTCGGTGCCCGGCCACGAAATTGTCGGCCGCGTCACTGCCGTGGGTAGCCTGGTCAGCAAGTTCAAAGTCGGCGACATCGTCGGTGTGGGCTGCATGGTCGACAGTTGCCAGCATTGCGCCCCGTGTGCCGACGGCCTGGAGCAATATTGCGACAACGGCTTTACCGGCACCTACAACGGCCCCGAGCAAGGCACGGGCGCCAATACCTATGGCGGCTACTCCAGCGCCATGGTGGTGCGCGAATCGTTTGTCTTGAAGATCACCCACAGCGATGCAGAACTCGCCGCCGTGGCACCTCTGCTGTGCGCCGGCATCACCACCTACTCGCCCCTGCGCCAATGGAACGTGGGCCCCGGCCACAAGGTGGGCATCGTTGGCCTGGGTGGTTTAGGCCACATGGGCGTGAAGATTGCCGCCGCCATGGGCGCACACGTAGTGCTGTTCACCACATCGGCCAACAAGCGTGAAGACGCCTTGCGCCTGGGTGCGAAAGAAGTCGTGGTGTCAAAGAATGCTGACGAGATGGCGGCCCACACCGGCAGCTTCGACTTCATCCTGAACACCGTGGCCGCACCGCACAACCTCGACGCCTTCCTGGCGTTGCTGAAGCTTGACGGCACCATGACCTTGGTGGGCGCCCCTGAGAATCCACACCCCTCGCCCAACGTGTTCAGCCTGATCATGAAGCGCCGCCGCCTGGCCGGCTCGCTGATCGGCGGCATCCGCGAAACACAAGAGATGCTGGACTTCTGCGCCAAGCACCACATCGTGTCCGACATCGAAGTCATCCGCATGGACCAGATCGAAACCGCGTACGAACGCATGCTGAAAAGCGACGTGAAGTACCGCTTCGTGGTGGACATGGCGACGCTTTGAACCCCTTGCCTATGCAGTTGCCCGCACACGTGACGGCCGTGCCGTTGGACAAGGCCTACCGCCTGCTCAACCACGGCCCCACGGTGTTGGTGTCCTCCAGCCATGGCGGCGCGGTCAACGTGATGGCCGCCGCCTGGGCTTGCGCGCTTGACTTTGCGCCGCCCAAGGTGACGGTGGTGATCGACAAGGCCACGCACACCCGGGCGTTGATCGAAGGCAGCGGCACGTTTGCGCTCAACGTGCCCTGCGTGGCCATCGCCCGCGAAACGCTGGCCCTGGGCACCGACAGCGCCAACACCCACCCCGACAAACTGGCGCGCCACGGCGTGACCACCTTTGCCGGCCAAACGGTGGCCGCGCCGCTGGTGCAAGGTTGCGTGGCCTGGCTCGAATGCCGCGTCATCCCCGAGCCACACAACCAGCAACAGTACGACTTATTCATTGCCGAGGTGACCGCCGCCTGGGCCGACGAACGCGTGTTCCGCAGCGGCCACTGGGAGTTTGACCAAGCGCCCGACGCGCTGCGCACGCTGCACTATGTGGCCGGCGGGCAGTTCTACGCCACCGGTGTTTCGCTGCAGGTGGTGCTTTAAAAGCGGCGTTTATGCCGCTGGCGGTAAGCTATGCGGCAAACTCTTCTGTTCCACTCCGCAGCTCAACTCTGCTGTTCACCCCAACGCCATCACGTCGTCGTTTGCACGTGTAATCGGCTGGTCTTGCAGCGGTGCACCGCACGGTAATACTCGATCGGCCGTCCATTGGCGCCATAGGCAATCGACTCGATGCGCAGCAGCGGCTCCATGGGCGTGACAATCAGCAATGCGGCGGTGTCGCCCTCGGGCAGCACGGCGTCAATCCAGCGCTCGGCCTTCACAATGCGCAGGCCATACTGGCGGCGCAACACGTCGTAGAGCGAGCGGTTCTCCAGCCGGGTGCGGTGCAGGCCGGGGGCGATGTCGGCGGGCACCGAGGTTTCAACCAGAAGTTGCAGTTCACCGTCCACACTGCGCAGGCGCCGCAGCGCCACCACTTGGGTGTCTGTGCCTGCAAGGCCCAGCGCGGCCGCTTCTTCGGCCGTGGGCGCGCGCAGTTCCTGCAGCAACACCTGGGTGCGCACGGTGCGGCCCTTGCGCTCCATCTCGTCCGAAAAACCCAGCACGGTGGAGACGAAATCTTCATCGCGTTCACGTGCGGCCACAAACGCGCCTTGGCCCCGGATCTTGTAAATCAGGCCGCTGCGCACCAGGTCGGCCAAGGCTTCGCGCACCACGATGCGCGAAATGGCGAACTGGTCGCCAAACTCGGCCTCGGTGGGCAACTTGGCGCCCACGGGCAGCTCGCCTTGGAGGATGCGCGCACGCAAGGTGTCACGAAACTGCGTCCACAGCGGCGCGCCAGAGTTGCGGTCGAGTGCGGGGGGGAGCGAGGGTGGGTTGTTCACGTCGTGACCGGGGTAATAAACAAGGGAGCAGAGACCTTGGATGATGCCTCCAAACTGGCGGGCAAAACGGGCTCGTGCACGGACAAATGGACATGGTGCCGCTCGCGCAGCAACGCCGCGCAAGTCTGCAGTTCGGTGTCGCGGCGCGTGGAAGACCAACCCAGCGCCACGGCTGCGATGTCGGCCAGTTCAGATAAAGCAGCGGCGTTGAGTTCGCCACGGATGGCGAGCAACGTGCGGCGCAGCACCAGGTCGTCGAGGTGCTCTACGCCAGTGTGACGGCACAGGTGCCGGACTTCGCCGACCGAGTAACTTGGCGCGTGCTGCAGTGGCACGTCGTCGGGCGCAGAAAACGCTTGAACCAACGTGAACGCGTTGGAACCATAACGTGCCAGGAGCTCAACCGCGCGTGTATGCGTGACCCCACACGCCGCCTGAATCTGCGCCACAAAGCGCTCTGTCTCCGCAGGGCTCTGAGGGAAATGGGCGCCACCCCCGATGGGCAAATCTTGCGTGGACCGGGTCCGCGTCACCTTGAGTTCGGTCAACACCCTATCGGTCGCTTGCTCGGCCAAGGCACGAAACGTCGTCCACTTGCCGCCCACCAGATTCACCAACGGCACGGCACGGGTGGCATTCGGCGGGTCGACCGCAATCGCATGGTCGCGCGAGATTTGCCCAGGGTTGCCGCCCGGCGCGCGCGCCAGCGGCCGCACCCCCACGTAGGTGTAGACCACCTGGTCGCGGCCGAAGTGCAGCGCGGGGAAAAGTTCGCGCAGCACTTCCAGCAGGTAGTCGATTTCCACCGCTTCAGTGCGCACCTGGTCGGGGTCGTCGATGAGGATGTCGGTGGAGCCCACCAGAATGCGGTCGAGGAACGGATAGACGATGCACACCCGGCCATCGGTGGCTTCAAAGTAAGCCATTCTGCTGGCCAGCGCCTCGCGCAGTGCGGGGTGGGCCAGCACCAGGTGCGAGCCCTTGGTGCCCATGACGCGGTCCCCGGTGCCAGCCAAGGGTCTGGCCGCGCGGTCGAGCCAGGCGCCGGTGGCGTTGACCACCACATCGGCCGTCACGTGGCTGAGCTGGCCGGTCAGTTCGTCGCGCAGCACCAGTGTGTGCCCCTCGCAGCCCATCACCTGGCAGTGGTTGGCCGCCGCAGACGCGGGCTGGTCGCGGCAGGCGTCGTGGATCAGCTCCAGCACCAGCCACTCGGGGTGGCGAATCCAGGCGTCGAAGTAGGTTGCGGTCCAGCGTACCGAAGCGCGGAACAAGGCACCATCCACCGCGCCCACACGTTGGATTTTGTGGTCCGGCATGGTGCGCTGCCGCCGGCCCAGCAAGTCGTACAGACGCAGGCCCAGGGCCACCACAAACAAACCGCGTTCACTCGGCGCCGCTGTCAAGCCGGTGAAGCGCAGCAGGCTGCTGAGCAGTCCGCCAAAGTGACTCGACAAGGGCACCACCGTCTCCAGCGGGCGCACCAGATGTGGTGCGTTTTGCAGCAGGCGGTTGCGCTCGCGTGTGGACTCGGCCACCAACGAGAAAGCGCCACCTTCCAGGTAACGCAAGCCGCCGTGGATCATGCGCGATGGCGCGCTGCTCGCGCCCGAGGCAAAGTCGCCTTTGTCGACCACCAGGCAGTCCACGCCTTGCAGCGACAGATCGCGGAACACCCCCACACCGTTGATGCCCGCACCGACGATGACGGTGGAGAAGTGGCGGCCATCGAGATCGGCGGGGCGCACGAATGGTTGAGAAAAAGGTCGCGCGCTCACCGGCCAGCCTCCGCCAGCTTTAGGAAAGCCGGAGATAGCGACTCGACCAGTTCGTTGAAGCTGCTGTAGAACGCCGCATGCGCATCGGCATCCGCTGGCGGCGCGATGCGTTCGCACTGCGCAGGCAAGGCATTCTGCAAACCTTGCGACAAGGCGGCCAAGGATGCCGCGCCACGCGCGCCGGTTTCGTCGTCGCCACAGCGCTCCACCGCATGCCCCAGAAACCCGGCGATCAACTGCACCATGCGCACATCGCGCGCACCGCCGCCGAGCGCCGACACCAAGCCCGGCACGCCCAGGCCAAACGACGCCAGCCGCTTCAGGTGCCTGACGTGCAACGCGCCCACGGCATCCACCACCGCACGCGCCATGTGGGCCGGGCCATGGTGCGCCTGCAGGCCGATGAAGCCAGCCGTGGCCCCTTGCGGCGCGCCACCACCGTTGATGAAAGGCAGAAAACGCAAACCCTCGGCCCCCAGCGGCACCGACATCGCAGCTTCTACCACCGCCGCTGCGTGTGGCAGGTTCAGCGTGCGCGCCAGCCAGGCCACATTCGCCATCGACGAGGGGCTGTTCTCCAGATACAGGCGCCGCGCCGCATCACCAAAATGCACCACAGCGCCAACGGCGGGCTGCGGCGCCTCCACCGGCCCCACCACCGCGTTGACACACCAGGTGCCGAGGATGGCCACCGCCTGGCCTTGGCGGTCTGCGCCTACCGCCGCCAGCGAGGCCAACAGGTCGATCGTGCCCACCGCCACCGGCAAGCCCGCAGGCAAACCACATTGCGCGGCGCGTGCTGACAGCAGCAGCCCCGCCACCGTGCCGGCCTGGCCAATGCGTGGCAGCGCGCCCTTACCCAGGTCTGCCAGCCCAGCGGCTTCGAACGGTTTGCGTGACACCTCGCCGGTGGCCAGCGACAGCAGCCCTGCCGTGCTCAAGTCGCTGGCGTCGGTGACCATTTCTCCGGTGAGCAGCAGCGTGAGGTAGTCCTTGGCGAACAACAGCCGGTGCACCTCGCCATGGCGCACCGCATCGGCGCCCAGCAGTTCGGCCGCGATGAGCGTGGGCTGGCCCGACCAGGAGCCGCAGCCCACGTCGTTGAACAGCGCCGCACCGTGTTGCGCACCCAACTTGCGTGCCCGTGCCGCAGCGCGTTGGTCGGTAGAGGCTACGGCACGTCCACGCAGCAACCGCTGGTGGCGGTCTAGCGCATACAACCCCGCGCCATGGCCGGTGCACGCCACCGCACGCACGTGACGAGAGCGAGCGCCGAGTTGCTCGGCCACGCTGCGCAACGCGTGCACGAGCGCCGTTTCAATCGCCTCTGCCGTGAGCTCGCAGCCGCCTCCCGGAAGATGCAAAAACGGCAATCCGCCGCCCGCTGCTGCCAGCCCGCGCCCACTGCCTGCCTCGAAGGCGACGGCCTTCAGGCCAGTGGAGCCCATGTCTATACCGATATAAATGTCTGCGTTCATGTTATGACATCGTGCTAGGTTTTTTTGGCGATCGTAGCAGCGTTTCCCCTAATAAATGAATATTTTTACTGGTCTATATTCCATCGCTGTCATGACAACGTTTGTCTGACAGTTGCACCCTATCGGCAATTCACCCAGAAGATCAACGAGACAAAAGGAGTACGCAATGAGGCGAGATTTCTTGAAGACGGCCGCCGTGGCCAGCATGGGCATGGCGGGCAGCCAGGCGTTCGCACAGGCTGCCGCCGCCCCCGGCATCCGAGGCAATGCCAATGACGTCTATGTGATGAACGTCATGGTGTCTGGCGTGGAGTACTGGTTCCCGGTCTACGAAATGATGAAGCAAGCCGGGCGCACATTGGGCGTGCGCACGCGTTACACCGGCACGCCGGAATACGACGTGAATAAACAGCTCGCGTCGTTCGAACAAGAACTGGCGCGCAAGCCTGCCGGCATCTTGCTGCACCCGATGAACCCCGATCCGTTCATCGAGCCCATCAACCGTGCGGCGGCCATGGGCATCCCGGTGGTCACGTTCGCGGCCGACTCGCCCAACTCCAAACGTGTGTCCTTCGTCACGTCGGATAACGAACGCGAAGGTGCACAGGCGGCCGACGCCATCGCCGCCGCCATGGACGGCAAGGGCGACTACGGCGTGCTTGAAAACCCGGGGCAAGACAACCACGACCGCCGCATCAACGCCTTCATCAACCGCATGAAAACCAAGCACCCCGGCATGAAGCTGGTGGGCCGCGCGGCCAGCAACCAAGACCCGAACAAGGCCTACCAAGCCGTGTTGAGCATGGCGCAGGCCAACCCGAATCTCGGCGCGCTGTTCATGCCTGAAGCGAACTCGGCGCTGGGTGCCGCGCAAGCCAAGGTCGAGACCAAGAAGAACATCCGGGTCTTGTGCTGCGATGTCAATGCGAAGATCCTCGACATGATCAAGTCGGGCGACGTGTTTGGTGCGGTCAACCCGAACCAGGGCGTGCAGGGTTACATGGGCATGATGATGTTGTTCCTGGCGAAGAATTCCCAACTCATCGACCCGATGAACGACGCCAAGCGTAACGGCACCAACCCCATGGCCGTGCCCTTCCTGGACAACGGCCTGTCCATCGTCAGCAAGGCCAACGCCGACGACTTCTACTGGGACAAGTACCTCGCGCGCCGTGGCACCAAAGGCATCAACGAATGAGCGCAGACCAACCGCTGCTGGAGTTGCGGGGCATCGTGAAGCACTTCGGTGCCTCACGCGCGCTGGCCGGCGTGCACTTTTCGCTGCGCGCCGGCGAGATCCACGCCCTATGTGGTGAAAACGGCGCCGGCAAATCCACGTTGATGAAAATCATCGACGGCATCCACGCGCCGGACGCAGGCGAAGTGCGCCTGCACGGCAAACCGGTCGTCGTTGACGGCCCGGCGCATGCCATGCGCCTGGGCATCGGCCTGGTGCACCAGGAGATCGCGCTGTGTGCAGACGCCACCGTGGCCGAAAACCTGTTCATGCCCGAGATTGCCGCCGGCCGCCAGCGCTGGATGGACTTCGGCGCGCTCAACACCCGCGCCGCCGCTGCATTGAAGCGCCTGGGCCAGGAGATCGACCCAAGGCGCAGCGTGGGCTCGCTTAGCCTGTCGCAGCAGCAGTTGGTCGAGATCGCCAAAGCGCTCACGCTGGACTGCCGCGTGCTGATCCTCGACGAGCCGACCGCTGCGCTCACCGAGCTTGAATCGGCGGCCTTGTTCCGCGTGCTGCACGACCTGAAGGCCCAGGGCATGGGCATCATCTACATCAGCCACCGCATGGCCGAAATCTTTGCCCACGCCGACCGTGCCACCGTGCTGCGCGATGGGCGCGACCTGTTCACCGGCGCCATTGCCGACACCACGCCCGATACGCTGGTGCGCTGCATGGTGGGCCGCGACCTGGGGCAATACTATCCACCGAAGGCGGCCGCATCGACTACCTCCGCCACGCCTGCACCATCGGCCACCGAGGCCGTACTGCAAGTGGACGACCTGGCAGACGACGAGGGCCGCGTACAAGGCGTGTCTTTCACGCTGCGGCGCGGCGAGATCTTGGGCATCTCCGGCCTGATGGGCGCCGGGCGCACCGAACTCGCCGAGACGGTGTGCGGCCTGCGCCGTGCACGCCGTGGCGTGGTGAGTCTGCACGGCCAACCCCTGCGGTTGCGCCGCTACAGCGATGCGCTGCACTACGGCATCGCCTACCTCAGCGAAGACCGCAAAGCGGCCGGCATTTTTCTCGACCTGCCGATCGCGCAAAACATCGCCTCGATGGCGCTGCGCCGCGTGAGCTCGCGCTGGGGCTGGCTGCTGCGCTCGGCAGAACAGCAACTCGCCAAGGAACTGGGCCAGCGGCTGAACCTCAAGTCGGCCGGGGTCGACATCGAGGCCGACAGCCTCTCGGGCGGCAACCAGCAAAAAGTAGCCATCGCCAAACTGCTGGCCACCAACCCTGCGGTGCTGCTGATGGACGAACCCACACGCGGTGTCGACGTGGGTGCCAAATCCGAGATCCACCACATCTTGCGCGACCTGGCCAACCAGGGCGTAGGCGTGGTGGTGATCTCTTCCGAATTACCCGAAATCATTGGGCTGTGTGACCGCGCCCTGGTGATTCACGAAGGGCGCGTGGCCGGCGAGTTGTCGGGCAGCGCCATGACCGAGGAGGCGCTGATCCGCCTGGCCTCGGGGTTCTCAGCACAGGAGTTGTCATGATGTCCGATGTGAAGTCTTCCAGCCTGGCGGGCCGCGGTGTGCTGCAACTGCCCACCGCGCAACAGGCCTCTGCTGGCGCGCCCCCCACACAAAGTAGCGCAAGGCCCAGGCTCACCAACGTGCGCGAAGCCGGCCTGGTGCTGATCATCGCGGCCATGTGTGTGGCCATAAGTTTTGCGTCACCCTATTTCCTCACCTGGGACAACGTGCGCGCCATGCTGTTGTCGTTCTCGATCGAGGGCATTGTGGTGGTCGGCATGACGATCTTGCTGATCGTCGGCGGCATCGATCTCTCGGTCGGCTCGGTCGTGTGTTTTGCGATGGTTGTCACCGGCAAGCTGTTCCTGATGGGTGTGGACCCGTGGACCGCCAGCACCGTGGCAATAGCCGCCAGCGCGGCAGTGGGCGCCATGATCGGCGGCTGCGTCACGCGTATCGGGCTCAGCCACTTCATCGCGTCGCTGGCGTTCATGGTGATCGTGCGGGGCCTGTGTCTGGCGCTGACGCAGGGTACACCGCAGTCGCTATTCTCTCTGCCGGCCGAGTTCAAGTTCATTGGCCAAGGCAGCGTGTTCGGTATTCCGACGGTGATCCTGATCTTCGCGGTGATCGTGGTGGTGAGCGACATCGCCTTGCGCCGCGCGGCCTTGCTGCGCAAGGTGTTCTACACCGGCAGCAACGAGAAGGCGGCGCTGTACTCGGGCATCCGCACCAGTCACGTGAAATTCTGGGTCACGGTGTTGTGCTCGGCCCTGGCCGGTGTGGCGGGCGTGGTCTACACCGCGCGCTTCGGTGCGGCCACGCCGACCTTCGGCGTGGGCATGGAGCTGAATGTGATTGCGGCGGTGGTCATCGGCGGGGCTAGCCTCAAAGGCGGCTCGGGCACGGTGCTTGGCGCCATTCTGGGCCTGGCGCTGCTGTCGGTGGTGACCAGCTCGCTGATCCTGCTCGACGTCTCGCCGTATTGGCAGGACGTGATCAAGGGTTTGATCCTGCTGGTCGCCGTGACCATCGACCACCTCATGAACGTCAGAAAGGCAAAACAATGAAAGCAGTTACCTTGGGCACCTCTGGCATCACGTGTGAGGCCGTAGGCCTGGGCACCTGGGCCATGGGCGGCTGGATGTGGGGCGGACAGGACGACGCTGCGGCGATTGCGGCGATACACGCGTCGCTCGACGCCGGCGTCACGCTGATCGACACCGCGCCAGCGTACGGCCTGGGCCACGCCGAGAAGCTGGTGGGCACCGCGCTGCAGGGGCGTCGGCACGAGGCCGTGATCGCCACCAAGTGTGGCCTGGTGTGGAACACCTTCCACGGCACACACTTCTTCGACGAAGAAGGGCAGTCGGTACACCGCTACCTGGGGCGCGACTCCATCTTCCAGGAAGTGGAGAGCAGCCTGCAACGCCTGCGCACCGACTACATCGACCTCTACATCACACACTGGCAAGACGCGACCACGCCCGTGGAAGAAACCATGGCCGCCCTGCTCGACCTGAAGCGCCAGGGCAAGATCCGCGCGATCGGTGTGAGTAATGTCGATGCCGTCACCTTGCGCGCCTATTTGGCCCATGGCCCGGTGGACGCCATTCAAGAACGCTACAGCCTGCTCGACCGCGAGATCGAAGCCGACCTCGTGCCGCTGTGCCGGGCCCATGGCGTGGCGGTACTCGGCTACTCGTCACTGGCGCTGGGTTTACTCGCCGGGCCTATCGACCCGGCGCGCGTCTTCGCCGAAGGCGACCAGCGCGTCAACACCCCGCGCTTCAGCCCCGGCAACCGCGCGGCGCTGCAAGCCTTCTTCGATGAGCTGACCCCGCTGCGGGCTGCGCTGGGTTGCTCGTTTTCGCAGTTGATGATCGCCTGGACTTTTGAGCACGGTGCAATTGACGTGGCCCTGTGCGGCGCCCGCAATGCACGCCAGGCCATTGACAACGCCCAAGCCGGCAAGCTGACACTGACGCCAGCACAACGCGCCGCCATTGAGGCCGCGCACGCCAAACACCTGAGCGGCTTGGACTAACGCCCCTTCCATCACTGAGCACTAGGCGCTCCACAGCGGCCGCCTGGGGCAACTCGCGCCGCTTCGCCCTTAACCCCGAATGGCCCTCCTGAAAGGAACCCTTGACATGACCACTCTGAAGACCGCCCGGCTCAACCGTTTATTGACCCGTGGCCGCTGCCTCGACATCGCCGTAGACCACGGTGTCTGCAACGAACCCTCGTTTCTGGTCGGCCTGGAAAACATGCCGAAGGTGATGGACGAACTGGTGGCGGCAGCCCCCGATGCCATCCAGCTCAACTTCGGCCAGGCCGATTTGCTGCAGAACCGCCCGGAGCGGCACAAGCCGGCCCTGGTGCAGCGCATCGACATGGGCAACCCTTACAACGCCACGCGCCACCGCGTGATGTGGGCCATGCTGCAGAACGAACAAGACCCGGTGTTGCCGGCCGTGCAGATGGATGCGGCCTGCGCCGTCATCAACCTGTTCATGCTGCCCGATGAACCCGAGCTGTTTCGCCAGTGTGTGGCCAACATCGCACGTGTACGTGCCGACTGCGACCGCTACGGCATGCCCTTGATGATCGAGCCGCTGGTGATGGCGCCGCACTCGGAGCGCGGCGGCTACATGGTGGACGGTGACGCCGACAAGATCGTCACGCTGGTACGTCTGGCGCGCGAGATGGGGGCCGACATCGTCAAGGCCGACCCCACCACACAACCGCAAGACTTTCACCGCGTGGTGGAGGCCGCGCGTTGCCCGGTGCTGGTGCGCGGTGGCGGAAAAGAAGACCTGCGCCAAGTCTTCGCACGCTCGCGTGAACTGCTGGACCAGGGCGCCGTGGGCATGGTCTACGGCCGCAACGTGTACCAGCACGCCAGCCCGCAATCGGTGGTGCGCGCACTGATGGCCATGATCCACGACGGCGCCTCGGCCGACGCTGCATGGCAGTTGTACGCGGCTGGCGAACCCAAGCGCCACACGGCTTGAATCCCGACTATGGTCACCCCCCTGGCGGCGGCTCGCCATCAGCCAAATGGGCGCCAACCACCTCGGCCAACCAATCCATGACCACGCGCACCCGTTTCGACAGGTTGCGCCGGTTGGCATACAGCATATTCAGCGGCATGGGCGGCGCCAAGTGCGCCGGCAACACCTCCACCAGTTGCCCCGTTTTCAACAACCCGCGCACGGCGACCACCGGCACCTGAATCAAACCTAGTCCTGAAACACAGGCGGCGGTGTAAGCATCGGCGTTGTTCACCGTGACGGCGCCCGCCATCTGCAGGCTACGCGCCACGCCAGCTTCCACAAATTCAAATCCCGTGGGTTTGGCGCCCAGGGTGCTGGCGTAGTGCACGAGTTGATGGTTCGCCAGATCAGCCAAGGTCTGGGGTGTGCCGTGTGCTTGCAGGTACGCCGGGCTCGCCACGTTGACCAGATGCAACTGGCCCAGCGGGCGCGCCACCAGGCCCGCATCCAGCACCGGACCGGCGCGCACCACACAATCAAAGCCCTCGCGCACCAGGTCTACGCGACGCTCGGTACTGCTAACTTCCAGCTCCAGCAAGGGGTATTGCGCCAACAGCGCGGGCAACTTTGGCAGCACCGCGTGGCGTGCCATGCCGGTGCTCGTGTCAATGCGCACCCGGCCGCGCAGGTTTTGCGTGCCCTGCTGCTGGAACATGGTTTGCAGCTCGTCCATGTCGGCCAACAAGTCTTTGCAGCGCTCGTAAAACACCTGGCCGTCTTGTGTGGGCTGCACCTTGCGTGTGGTGCGGTGCAACAGGCGTGTGCCCAGCTCGGCCTCCAACTGCTGCACGGCAGTAGACACACTCGCTTTGGGTAAACCCAGCGCATCGGCGGCCTGGGTAAAGCTGGCCAGCTCGGCCACGCGGGTGAAGATGTGCATGCGGTCTAGAGTGCTCATTGTTCAATTATGCCGAACAACCAAATCACATATTCGATATTTATCTAAATTTAACCTCTCAATAGACTCGCTTCCATCCTCAACCGTCCTCAAGGAAGCGACCAATGAACACCACCTCCAACACCAACCCCACCATCTCCCTCATCACCGGCGGCAGCCGTGGCCTGGGCAAAAGCGCTGCGCTGCACATCGCCCGCAAGGGCGGCGACGTGATCGTCACCTACCGCAGCCAGGCCGCAGAAGCCCAGGCTGTGGTGGCCGAGATGGAAGCCCTGGGCCGCCGCGCCGTGGCCCTGCAATTGGATGTGGGCAACAGCAGCAGCTTTGCCGCCTTTGCTGACCAAGTGCAATCGGCCCTGGCGCAACACTGGCAGCGCGACAGCTTCGACCACTTGGTGAACAACGCCGGCGTGGGCCTGGGCGCCAGCCTGATGGAAACCACCGAAGCGCAGTTCGACGAGTTGATGAACATCCACTTCAAAGGCGTTTTCTTCCTCACGCAGAAGTTGCTGCCTCTGATGGCCAACGGCGGGCGCATCCTCAACATCTCCACCGGCCTGACCCGCTTTGCCATGCCTGGCTACGCCGCCTACGCGTCCATGAAGGGCGCGGTTGAGACCCTGACGCACTACATGGCCAAGGAACTCGGGCCACGTGGCATTGCGGTCAACGTGGTGGCGCCGGGCGCCATCGAGACCGACTTCCGCGACGGCGCCGTGCGCGACAACGCTCAGGTCAACGCCTTCATCGCCGGCCAAACCGCATTGGGCCGCGTCGGTCTGCCGGACGACATCGGCGGGCTGATCGCCAACCTGCTGTCGCCCGACAACGGCTGGGTCAACGCCCAACGTATTGAAGCCTCGGGCGGCATGTTCCTGTAAAGCCCATCTGCGAGGCGCCTGGGGTCGGGGCGCCTCGCATGCATCAATGTCAGCACTTGCGCACCATTTTGTTAACAATTTTCATAAACTTGCTAACCATTTAGGTGCCATCAAGGCCAACATCCTCCCCAAACAGGCCATTCAGCGCTAAAACTGCCAGGCATGCGTTTTGCGTAGCTCAAAGCCATGAGCAGCCTGACGCCACCTCTAAAACGCCTCTCTGCAGAGGGCGCCACACCCATGGTGTGGCCACAGACATCCGTTCGGGCTACGGGTATATCTGAATATTTTGCAAACAATGTCGCCATAAAAATAGCAACATTGTTAACAATTTGGCAATTTAAATGTTGCCAATTTTATTCAGACGTTGCCACCGAAGTGTGACCATGGCCCGCCCCGCCCCCTCGCCCACACCGCTGCCCCAGCACGCGGCACCTTCGGCCCCATCGGGTGCGGCCAGTGCAACCGCTTCACCGGATACGCACGCCGACACCCGCGAAGAAGCGCGTGTACAGCAACGGCTGGCCGATGCCATCTACGAACACCGCCTGCCCCCAGGCACCAAGCTGCCCGAAATCGACCTGTGCCGCCTCTTGGGCACCTCGCGCGGCACCTTGCGCAAGGTGCTCGACCGGCTGGCCAGCGAGCAGGTGGTCGAGCAAATACCCAACCGTGGCGCCTTCGTGGCCCGCCCTTCGGTCGAAGCCACGCGTGACGTCTACGCCCTGCGCCGCATTCTCGAAGCTGGCGTGGTGCGCACCTTGTCGAAACGCGCTTGCGGCCCGTGGATTGACGACGTGCGCCAGCAGGTGAGCGAAGAACGCGAAGCCAACCGCGTGGGCGACACCGGCCGCTACATCCGCCTGGCCGGCAAGTTCCACCTCGACCTGGCAGCCGCTACCGGCAACAGCGCGCTCAACCAACACCTGAAACGCGTGGTCGCCCAAACCTCGCTGATGACCGCGCTGTACGACGAGCCCGGCACCAACAACTGCTCGGTGCTGGAGCACCTGGAAATCCTCGACGCCATCCAGTCCGGCCAGCACCAAGAGGCTGAGCGCCTGATGGAAGAACACCTGAACCGCTGCGAACGCCAACTGCGTTTGGACGGCGAACCTAAACCGGTCGATTTGTCAGAAGCCTTGGGCTTCACCAGCGCCGCCGCGCCGAAACATGCGCCGACCTCACCCCCCATCCCTTCCCCCATCCGTTGAAAACCCCTAGGAGAGTGATCCTCATGAAGTCGCATTTCAAATTGCTGGGCACAGCACTCACTACGCTGAGCATGGCCCTGGCCATGAGCCTTGGCTCGGCCGGTGTGCAAGCCAAAACGTTCACCTGGTCGGCCTCGGCCGATGCCTTGTCGATGGACCCCTACTCCACCAACAACTCGTTCACCAACGCCTTCATGGCCAACATCTACGAAGGCCTGGTGCGCTTCAACGAGAAGGTCGAAATCGAGCCCGCCCTGGCCGAGTCGTGGACCAACGTCAGCCCCACCGTGTGGCGCTTCAAGTTGCGCCAAGGTGTGAAGTTTCACAACGGCGAAACCATGACCGCCGACGACGTGGTGTTCAGCTGGCAGCGCGTACAAACGCCGGGCTCCATCTCCAAGCTCAACCTGGCCGATGTGAAAGACGTGCGCAAGGTCGATGCCCACACCGTGGACGTCGAGACCAAGGCGCCCTTCCCGCTGCTGCTCAATGAAATGCTGAACCTGGGCATCATGAGCAAGTCGTGGAGCGAGGCCAACAACGCCAAAGAAGCCAGCGACCTGCAGCAGAAGAAAGAAAACTTCGCCAACCGCAACACCAACGGCACCGGCCCGTTCATGGTCAAGTCGCGCGAAGTCGATGTGAAGACCGTGCTGGTGGCCAACCCCACCTGGTGGGACAAGCCCAAGCACAACCTGACCGACGTGGTGTTCACGCCCATCCAGTCGGATGCCACCCGCACTTCGTCGCTGTTGTCTGGCGCGCTGGACGCCACCGTCAACGTGCCGCTGCAAGACGTGCAACGCATCAACAGCTCGGGCACTTTCACCGTGGTGCAAGGCCCCGAGTTGCGCACCATCTTCTTGGGCATGGACCAGTTCCGCGACGAGTTGTTGTACTCTGACGTGAAGGGCAAGAACCCGTTCAAAGACATCCGTGTTCGCAAGGCCGTCTACCAAGCGATTGACGTCGACGCCATCAAGCGTTCGGTGATGCGCGGTGTGTCGTGGCCCGCTGGCATGGTGCTGGCGCCACAGCTCAACGGTGCGCCGAAGAACAACGCCCGCATCTTGCCGTTCAGCGCTGATGCGTCGAAGAAGTTGCTGGCCGAGGCCGGCTACCCCGACGGCTTCACTGTCGGCATGCAGTGCCCGAACAACCGCTACGTGTACGACGAGCAAATCTGCCTGGCTATCATCTCCATGCTGGGTCGCGTGGGCATCAAGATCACACCGCAGATCGAACCTGTGGCCAAGTGGAACGTGCGCCTGAACACCATGGACGTGTCGCTCTACATGGTGGGCCACGCCGGTTTGCCGATGGCCGACTCCTACGCCCTGCTGTACGACGTGGCCGCCACACGCACCGCCAACGCCGGCGGCCTGAACGCCGGCCGTTACTCCAACCCCGCTTTCGATGCGGTGTTGCCAAAGATCGCGGCCGAGTTGGACATGGGCAAACGCAATGCGCTGCTGGCTGAAGCCGAAGGCATCTTGCGCAACGACGTGGGCTACATCCCACTGCACCAGCAGCCCATCACCTGGGCTTCGCGCAAGGGTGTGGAGCTGAAGCAAGCCCCCGACAACCAGTTGCGTCTCTGGCTGGTAACGGCTCCTTAAGCAAACGCGTCGTTGACTTCAAGCAGCGGGTACCCCCACCCGCTGCGGTCTCCTCAAAGCCCCACAACCCCAAAACGAGGGCAGCCCCATGCTCCGCTTTCTCTCAACCCGCCTGTGGAACGGCCTGCTGGTGATGATCGGCGTGTCGTTCATCTCCTTCCTGCTGTTCAGCTACATCGGCGACCCGGTCAACAACCTGCTGGGCGAAACCGCCACGCTGGCGCAAAAAGATGCGCTGCGGGCCTCGCTCGGCCTCGACCAGTCGTTGATCGTGCGCTTCTTCAAATACATCGGCCTTGCCGTGCGCGGCGAGTTCGGTATTTCGTACCGCAACCTGGAGCCCGTGGGCCAGTTGCTGATGTCGCGTGTACCCGCCACGCTGGAGCTGAGCCTGTGCGCGGCCGTGTTGGCCCTCGGCTTTGGTATCCCCATGGGCGTGTACGCCGGCATCAAGCGCAACTCCTGGCTGGCGCAGACCATGCAAGTGGTGTCGCTCATCGGTATCTCGGTGCCGTCGTTCCTCACCGGCATCATTTTGATTTTGGTCTTCTCGGTGGAGCTGAACTGGCTGCCCGCGTTTGGCCGTGGCGACGTGGTGCGCTTCGGCGCCTGGAGCACCGGCTTCTTGACCGTCAGCGGCTGGAAGTCGCTGGTCATGCCGGCCATCACCCTGGCGCTGTTCCAGCTCACCTTGTTCATGCGTTTGGTGCGCTCCGAAATGATGGAAGTGCTGCGCACCGACTACATCAAGTTTGCGCGAGCACGCGGCGTGATCGACCGCTCGATCCACTTCCACCACGCGCTGAAGAACACGCTGATCCCGGTGATCACCGTGGCCGGCCTGCAGCTCGGCTCGCTCATCGCGTTTTCCATCATCACCGAGACCGTGTTCCAGTGGCCCGGCATGGGCTTGCTGATCATCCAGGCCATCACCTTTGGCGACATTCCTGTGATCGCCGCCTACCTGATGCTGATTGCGTTGTTGTTTGTGATCATCAACGCCGTCGTTGACCTCTTGTACTTCCAAGTCGACCCACGCGTGAGGCTCGCATGACTGAAACCACTTTGACCTCGATTGCGGTAGAGGTCCCGCCCTCCGCCTGGCACCGTTTCCTCGACAGCGATTTCGTCTACAGCTTCAAGCGCTCGCCGATCGCCATCGTCTCATCGCTGGTGTTGCTACTGTTTGTGCTGGTAGCCTTGTTGGCGCCCTGGCTGGCGCCGCAAAATCCGTTTGATCCGGCCGAGCTGGATTTGTTGAACGCACGCATTCCGCCGGTGTGGATTGAAGGTGGACAGATGAAGTTTCCGCTCGGCACCGATGGCCAGGGACGCGACCTGTTATCGGTACTGATGTACGGCCTGCGCATCTCGCTGATGGTAAGCTTTTGCGCCACCTTGTTCTCGTTGGTGGTGGGTGTGACGCTGGGCCTGGTGAGCGGCTACGCCGGTGGCCGCATCGACAACCTCATCATGCGCCTGGCCGACATGCAACTGAGCTTCCCCACCATCCTGGTGGCGCTGCTGATCGACGGCCTCTCGCGTTCGCTGCTGCCGCGCTCGCTGCACGAGCAACTGGCGCTGTTTGTGGTGATCTTCGCCATCGGCATCTCCACCTGGGTGCAGTACGCGCGCACGGTGCGCGGCGCCACGCTGGTCGAGAAGTCGAAAGACTACGTGCACGCGGCCAAGCTCATCGGCATGGGGCCGTTGCGCATCTTGTTCCGCCACGTGTTGCCCAACGTGCTGGGGCCCGTGCTGGTGATTGCCACGCTGTCGCTGGGCCTGGGCATTCTGACCGAAGCCACGCTGAGCTTTCTGGGCCTGGGCGTGCCGCCCACATCGCCATCGCTGGGCACGCTGATCCGCGTGGGCAACGAGGTGTTGTTCTCGGGTGAATGGTGGGTCACGGTGATGCCTGGCGTTTGCCTGGTGCTGCTGGTGCTGGCCATCAACCTGCTGGGCGACTGGCTGCGCGACGTCTTCAATCCAAAACTGAAATGAGCACGACCATGTCAACACAAGCTGTTTTGACCGTTCAAGGTCTGCGCGTTGAAATCCCTACCCGCCGTGGCCTGCTGCTGGCGTTGGACGACGTGACCTTCTCCATCGCCCCCGGCGAGATCTTGGGTTTCGTAGGCGAATCCGGCGCCGGCAAGTCCCTCACCGGCATGGCCATTCTGGGCCTGCTCGACCCACCCGGCCGCGTGGCCAGCGGCGAGATTCGCTTAGGCGAGCGCCGCATCGACAATCTTTCGCAGCGCGACATGCGCAAGGTGCGCGGCAAAGAGATCGGCGCCGTCTTTCAAGACCCGCTGATGAGCCTGAACCCGCTGCTGCAGATCGGCGAGCAGTTGGTCGAAACCATCCGCACCCACTTGCCGGTGTCGCAAGAAGAAGCCGTGCAACGCGCGCTGGGCTTGATGCGCGCCGTGGGCATTCCGGCCCCCGAAACACGCTTCACCGCCTACCCGCACCAGTTCTCTGGCGGCATGCGCCAACGCATCGTGATAGCGCTGGCCTTGTGCGCCGAGCCGCGCCTGGTTGTGGCAGATGAACCCACCACCGCACTCGACGTGTCGATTCAAGCGCAGGTGCTGCAACTGCTGCGCCAACTGTGCCGCGACAAAGGCACGTCGATGCTGCTGGTCACGCACGACATGGGCGTCATCGCCGAAACTGCCGACCGCGTGGCCGTGATGTATGCCGGCCGCATCGTGGAAATCGGCCCGGTGGAAGACGTGATCCGCAACCCAGTGCACCCCTACACACGCGGCCTGATGGGCGCCATTCCCTCGCTCAAACGCGTGACCGGCCCGTTGGCGCAGATCGACGGCGCCATGCCGCGCCTCAACGCCCGCCCCATCGGCTGCGCCTTCAACCCACGCTGCCCCAGCGCCACCGACCAATGCCGCGAAGGCAGCCCGCGCTTGGCACATCTGGAAGGACACCCCAAACGCCAAGTGGCGTGCTGGCTCGCCCCCACCATTGCCAGCGCTCCGGCCGAGTTGGAGGCCGCATGAACGCTGTGCTGAAAGAACCCATGCACGAAACTCTCAACGCCAGCTCTGAGGCCCCCACCAGCCTCACCGCGAACGACATCACGCGGCACTTCCCCGTAGGCGGCGGCCTGCTGCGCGGCAAACTTGGCGCGGGCAAATCCGTCAAAGCGGTGGATGGCGTGAGCTTCAAGATCAAGCGCGGCGAAACCTTCAGCCTGGTGGGTGAATCAGGCTGCGGCAAGTCCACCCTGGCGCGCCTGGTGGCAGGGCTCGATGCCCCCAGCAGCGGCAACATCGCGTTTGCCGATGCGGGGCAGCGCGACCACCGCATCCAGATGATCTTTCAAGATCCCTACGCCTCGCTGAACCCGCGCTACCGCATTGGCACGGCCATCGCCGAGCCGATTCGTTTTCAAAAGCTGCTGCCAGAAGCGCAGGTCATGCCGCGGGTGCACGAGCTGCTGCGCCAGGTCGGCCTGGCCCCGGCCGATGCCTTGAAGTTTCCGCACGAGTTTTCGGGCGGCCAGCGCCAGCGTGTGTCGATTGCGCGCGCCCTGGCAGGCAACCCCAGCTTCCTGGTATGCGACGAGCCGACCTCGGCCCTCGACGTATCGGTGCAGGCGCAAATTTTGAACCTGCTGCGCCGCCTGCAAGAGCAACTGGGTTTGACCTGCCTGTTCATCAGCCACAACCTGGCGGTGATCAACTACGTCTCGCACGATGTGGGGGTGATGTACCTCGGCCGCTTGGCCGAAGTGGCGCCCACACGGGTGTTGTTTGAAGCACCCAAACACCCCTACACCCAACTGCTGCTGGCCGCGCTGCCGCAACTCGACACACGTGGCCGCGACAAGTCGCCCATCACCGGCGAGATCCCCAGCCCGCTCGACCCACCTTCGGGCTGCACCTTCCACCCCCGCTGCCCGCACGCCAACGACCGCTGCAAGGCCGAGAAGCCCGAACTCCAGGCCCAGCCCGATGGCTCGCAAGTGGCCTGCCACGCCGTACAAGAACGCCGCATTCCCGTGCTGTTCCACACCTCTTGAAAGTAGAGAATGTCTGAAGATAAAACCCAAATCCAGATGATTGACCTGTTGATCGAACACGGCACCGTCATCACCGTGGACGGCGCGCGCCGCGTCATCGAAGACGGCGCCGTGGCCGTGCTGGGCGACCGCATCGTGGCCGTGGGCACCACCGCCGAATTGCAGGCCCGCTACCGTGCCACCAAGACCCTCAACGCCTTTCGCAAGGCCGTGTTGCCTGGCTTGATCGACGGCCATGCCCACGCGGGCCACGGCCTGCTGAAGACCATGGGCGGCGGCGACTCTGGTGCTTGGATGGACGCCTGCCAAAGCATCTACACCGTGGGCTCAGATGAAGAATTCTGGTACGCCGAAGCCAAGCTCGCCGCATTGGAGCGCCTGAAGTGCGGCACCACCACCGGCGTGTGCCTGTTCGGCGGCGGCGACAGCATCATGCGCGTGGACGACCCTCGCTACGCCACACGCCACTGCGATGCCATCAGCGAGACCGGCACACGCTCGGTACTGGCCGTAGGCCCGTCACGCCCACCCGCGCCACGCACCTACGCCACGTGGGATGGCGACACACGCACCGACCGCGAAATCTCTTACGAGCAGATGTTTGACACCTGCGAAACCGTCATCGCCACGCAGCACGGCCGCGCCGATGGCCGGGTGAACATCTGCGTCACCCTGCCGGTCTACCACCCCGACCAGGAACCCGAGCAACGCCAGTACGAACGCCTGTTTTACGACCAGGCCAGCCAGTACATGGCCCTGGCGAAACGCCATGGCGTGGGCTTCACGCAAGACGGCCACCGCACCGGCAGCTTGAAGCTGGCCGAGGGCATGGGCCTGCTGGGCGACCGCTCATATATGTCGCACTCGATCGACCTCACACCTGACGACATCGCAGCCTGCGCCGCCACCGGCACCAGCATCATCCACAACCCCAGCGCCATCATGTCCATCCGGGGCCGCTGCCCCGTGCCCGAGTTGCTGGACGCGGGCGTGACCGTGGCCCTGGGCTCGGACGGCATCGCCCCGGATCGCAGCTACGACATGTTCCGCCACATGTTCCAGTGCATGCACTACCACCGCCGCCACTTCCGCGACGCGGGGGTGCTGCCGCACGGCAAGGTGCTGGAGATGGTGACCATCGACGCCGCGCGCGCCATTGGCCTGGGCGATGAGATCGGCTCGCTCGAAGTCGGCAAAAAGGCCGACATCATCCTGGTCGACCTGTTCAAGCCGCACATGATGCCGCTGAACATGCCGGTGTACCGCGTCACCAGCTTTGCGAACGGGGCAGACGTAACCACCACCATCGTCAACGGCAAGGTGTTGATGGAAGATGGCAAGGTCAACACCGTGGACGAAGCCGAGGTGATGGAACTGGCCCAAGTGGCCACCGACAAGATGATTGCGCGCACCGGCTTGCAGCACCTGCTGACGGCACCCGAGACCCTGTGGCGCGGCTCGCACTATTGAACCTAGCATCAATTCCAACTCCAACATTCAAGAGAAACCCATGGCTGAACACACCGTCGTTCTCAAACTCAACCAGCAGCAATTGGAACTACTAGACCGCACCATCGCCAAAGGCGTGGCCGCAGACCGCGAAGCTTTGGTCAAACTTGCATTGCGCGAATATGCTCTGCAGCGAGCTAAAGAAGCAGCGGCCGCGACAGGAGTTGCAGCATGAGCACGCGTGAACTCATCACCTCCTGGGTGCTGGAGCCCGGCACCGGCAAAGCCATTGAACTGCTGCGCGGGCAGATCCTGCGCATCGAGCAAATCGAAGGCAACCAGTGTGTCGACTTCAACTGCTTCAACCTGCACGACTACAAGGAAAGCATGCACACGGGCCGCACCCGCACCGTGCACGGCCTGAGCCCTACTACCGGCCATTTCATGTGGTCAGCACCGCCGCGCGAACGGGCCATGGCCTTCATCTTGGAAGACACGGTGAACTGCAACGACGTGATGTTTCCACGCTGCAGCGCCAACCTGTACGAAGGCGTTTACGGCCTGCCGGTGCACACCAACTGCCACGACATCCAGGCCGAGGCGCAACGTGAATACGGCTTAACGCCCGACGACGTGCACGACTCGTTCAACCTCTTCATGCGCACCGGCGTGCGCCCGAACGGCGAGCTGTTCATCGAGCGGCAAAACTCCAAGCCCGGCGACCACATCGACCTGTTGGCGCTGATCGACCTGCTGGCCGTGCCCAACATCTGCGGCGCCGACATCATGCGCACCAGCAACTTCTCGATCAAGCCGGTGCGCATCTCCATCTACCAGGCCACAGAGGAAGACATGGCCGCCGTGCCGCCGCTGAGCCACTTTGCCACACAACGCACACCGGCCGATTTCCGCAACAGCAAAATCAAGGCCGACCGCGAGCTGCGCCGCGACCCCGACTACGCCCCTGCGTTCACCAACGTGCCCATCGTCTACAACGACTACCCCGTGACCTTGAACGACGAAGAGTTCGCACTGCTGCAGCAACACGCGCGCCGCGACCTCTATGGCAAAGACGATGGTGCCGCGCTACGCGACATCGTCTATAGCTGGTGGGAAGAACGCTTCATCAAGAAAACCATCGGCCATGCAGATTGATTTTTCCCAAATCACGGCCTACCAGCGCTACAAGCTGATGGCCAGCTTGATCGTGCCGCGCCCCATTGCGCTGGTCACCACACAAAACGACCAAGGTGTGGTGAACGCGGCGCCGTTCAGCATGTTCAACATGCTGGGCGAAGACCCGCCGATCCTGATGATCAGCGTCAACAAGCTGCAAGACCATCACCTCAAAGACACCTCGGCCAACATCTTGGCCAACGGTGAATTTGTGGTGCACATTGCGGACGAACCCATGGCGCTGCAAATGCACCGCTGCGGAGAAACGCTGCCGTCCTCTCGCAGCGAACTCGACCACGTGGGCCTGACCACCGCGCCCTCGCAAGCCGTGCGGCCACCGCGCATTGCCGAATCGCCCGTGGCATTTGAATGCAAACTCTCAGAAACCCTGGAGACCGCCAGCCGCCACATCTTCATCGGCGAAGTGTTGTGGCTACACGCGCGTGAAGACCTGATCGACACCGAGCGCTACCGCGTGCGGCTGCAAAACTATTTTCCGGTGGCACGCTTCGGCGCCAGCTACTACGTGCGCACCCGCGACCGTTTCTCGATGGAGCCAGAGAAAGAAGCCGCCGAGTCCAACCCCATAGACGAAATCGAATAAAAATGAGTACAGCCACGTCCCCTTCCCTAGTCATACGCAACGTTCGCCCGCTCGGCGGTGCCGCCGTCGATGTGCTGGTCACCGACGGCAAAATTGCCGCGCTGCTGCCCGCCGGTAGCGCAGAAGCCGGCTTGCCCACGCTGGTCGATGGCCAAGGCCAATTACTGCTGCCCGCCCTGGTTGAAAGCCATACCCACTTCGATAAGTCGCTGTGGAACACCCCATGGCGCCCCAACAGCGCCGGCCCCACGCGCAACCACCGCATCAGCAACGAACACACGGTGCTGAAAGACTTCAAAGTGCCGATGGCCGAACGCGCCGGCCCGCTCATCGAGCATTGCATTGCACGCGGCTCGCTCTACTTCCGCAGCCACCTCGACACCCAAACCATCTGGGGCATTCAACACGTCGAAGCCATGTTGGCGCTGCGTGAAAAATACAAACACCTGATCGACCTGCAACTGGTGGCCTTTCCGCAAGGCGGCATGCTGATCGCCCCCGGCACGGTAGAGCTGATGCAACAGGCGCTCGACATGGGTGTGGACGTGGTCGGCGGCATCGACCCCGCGGGCATCGACCGCGACCCCATCCGCCACCTCACCACCATCTTCGAGCTGGCCACACGCTACCAGCGCGGCATCGACATCCACCTGCACGACCTGGGCGAACTCGGCCGCTGGGAGATCGAGCGCATTTGCGACATGACCGAAGAGATGGGCCTGCAAGGCCAGGTGCTGATCAGCCACGGTTATTCGCTGGGCGCGTTTCCACCGGCTGAGCTGTTTGCGCTGGCCGACCGCCTGGCCGAGTTGAACATCTCGGTCATGACCTGCGCGCCGCCCGCCGTGACCGTGCCGCCCGTGGCCATGCTGCGCAGCCGGGGCGTGAACGTGTGCTCCGGCTCCGACGGCATACGCGACGCGTGGAGCCCCATGGGCAACGGCGACATGCTGGAGCGCGCCATGTTGATCGCGCTGCGCTTCGGCTGGAGCAAAGACAAAGACCTGTCCATGGCATTCGACGTGGTGACACAAGGCGGCGCGCGCGCGCTGAACATCGCCCACTACGGCATTGAAGTGGGCAATGCGGCCAACCTGCTGTTGCTGCCGGCCGAAAACGTGGCCGAGGCGGTGGTCAACCGGCCGCTGCAGCGCACCGTGATCAGCCGTGGGCAAGTGGTGGCGCGCGGCGGCGTGTTTGTCGGCCACTAATAGGACGGTAAGCCAACATGCGCACCCTTCTCAAAGCAGCTTGTGTGGTCGGTTTCGACGGTCAGTCACATGTGTTCTGGCGCAATGGCGAAGTGGTCTTCTCGGGCAACACCATCGAGTTTGTCGGGCGCAACTTCCCAGGCCATGTCGATCGTACGGTGGACTACGGCCAAGCCGTGATCTGCCCTGGCTTGATCGACCTGGACGCGCTGGGCGACATCGACTCCGGCGTGCTGGGCGTGGACAACGGCAGCAAATTTGAGAATGGCCGCCTTTGGTCTGAAGACTACATTCGGCGCGGCCCGCAAGACGCCTACACGCTCGAAGAAGAAGTCTTCAAATACCGCTACGCTTTCAGCCACCTGATACGCAACGGCATCACCACCGCGCTGCCCATTACCTCGATGTACTACCGCGCGTGGGCTGAGCGTTACGACGAGTTTGCCGGTGTGGCAGCCGTTGCCGGTGAGCTGGGCATTCGCGCCTACCTCGGCCCCTGCTACATGAGCGGCACCACCATTGCACGGGCCGACTTCACTCCAGGACAGTTGTGGGACGAACCGCGTGGCTTGGCCGGGTTCGACGATGCGCTGCGCTTCTTCCAGGACTTTGATGGCGCGCATGGTGGCCTGGTGCGCGGTATGTTCGCACCCGACCGCATCGAGACCTGCACACCCGCGTTGCTGACACGCACGGCAGCAGCCAGCGCGGAGGTAAACGCACCCGTGCGTTTGCACTGCTGCCAATCCGCTTACGAGTTTGAGACCGTGCTGCAACTGCGCGGGCACACGCCCTTGGGCTGGCTGGAACAATTGGGCCTGCTCAACCCACGCGCCATCTTGCCGCACGGCATTTACCTCAGCGGGCACCCTGCGGTGTCGGCCAAGGGGTCGGCAGATTGGGAACGGCTCAAAGCCTCGGGCGCCACCATCGCGCACTGCCCCGAAGTGTTCATCCGCAGCGGCGAAGCACTCGATTCGTTTGGCAAATACCATGCGGCCGGCATCAACCTCGGCCTGGGCACCGACACCTGGCCGCCCGACTTGCTGCAGAACATGCGCACCGGCCTTTATGCCGCCCGGTTGATGGAAGGCAATTCAAATCAAACCAGCATGGCCGACTTGTTCAACGCCGCCACGCTGGGCGGCGCCAGGGCCTTGCGACGCGACGACCTGGGCCGTTTGGCGCCTGGGGCACAAGCCGACATCGTAGTGTTTGATTTGCAAGGCACACACCTCGGGCCCATCTTCGATCCGCTGAAGAACCTGTTTCTCGCGGGCCGTGGCACCGACTGCCGCGCCAGCTACATCGCCGGGCGCTGTGTGATGGAAGACTTCAAGCTGGGTGGTGTCGATCTACAAGCACTGCAAGCGCAGGCCGACCAGCAGTTTTCCAAGCTGCTGACCAACCAGCAGGCTCGGCGCTTTGATGCGTTGCAAAACACGCCGCTGGTACAGCCCGTGTTTGCTTGGGCTGACTAAGCGTTGATAACCTAAACAGCGACCGGACTGCGCTCGGCAAACTGCCCGTTCCAATACGGGTAGTACGGGTACGGCGGCGTGACCAAACTCGCGGCATCGAGCCGCGCGATCTGCTCGGGGGTCAACTGCCAACCGAGCGCGCCCAGGTTCTCTTGCAACTGCGCTTCGTCGCGCGCGCCAACCAACACACTCGCTACGGTGGGCCGCGCCAGCAGCCAGTTCAACGCGATCTGTGGCAAGGTCTTGCCGGTTTCTTCGGCCACCACGTCCATGGCATCGACCACGCGGTACAAATGTTCGTCATCTACCGGCGGCGCAGAGCCTGCCGTGGCGTGCAGGCGGCTGCCTTCGGGCAGCGGCTGACCGCGCCGAATCTTGCCGGTGAGGCGCCCCCAACCCAGCGGGCTCCACACGATGGCACCCACACCTTGGTCGATGCCAAGCGGCATCAATTCCCACTCGTAGTCGCGGCCGATCAGCGAGTAATAGGTTTGGTTGGCCACGTAGCGCTGCAGGCCCAGCCGGTCCGAGGCCGACAGCGATTTCATCAACTGCCAACCCGAGAAGTTGGACACCCCGATGTAGCGCACCTTGCCCGCGCGCACCAGGTCGTCCAGCGTTTGCAACACCTGCTCCACCGGCGTCATCGCGTCGAACGCGTGCAACTGCAAGATGTCGATGTAGTCGGTGTCGAGGCGCTTCAATGCGGCATGTGTGGCCTCGATTAAATGGTGGCGTGACGAGCCCACATCGTTCGGCCCTTCGCCGCTGCGCAGCGAGAGCTTGGTGGAGATGATGGCCTGCTGACGCCGTCCTTTGAGTGCGGCGCCCAAGATACTTTCAGAGGCGCCGTCAGAGTAAACATCAGCGGTGTCGAACAGGTTCAACCCTGCGTCTAAGCTGATGTCGACGATGCGGCGTGCGCCGTCATTGCCGGTGTTGCCCCAGGCGCTGAACAGCGGCCCTTTGCCGCCAAAGGTGCCTGCGCCAAAACCGAGTGCGGGCACTTTAAAACCCGAGCGGCCGAGATAACGGTATTCCATGACGGTCTTTCAATTTGAGATGCGGCGCGAAGGGATCAAACGCCGGCCAAAACACTGCGTGGGCGCTCCAACGCACGGCTCCACAAGGTCAATGCCAAGCCCACCACGGTGAGCAATGCCGCCACCCAACCCAATGCCGCCAAGCCGGGGCCACGCTCGATCACCACACCGCCGACGTAAGCGCCCAGAGCGTTGCCCATATTGAAGGCGGCGATGTTCAAACTCGACGCCAGGTTTTGCCCGGCGCCACTGGCTTGTTCCAACACACGCATTTGCAGCGGCGCCACGGTGGCGAACGCCACCACACCCAGCACCCCCATGAAAATGACGGCCGCCACCGGGGTGTAGATGGCCAAGGGCATGGCGAACAACACCAGGGCCAGCGCCACCAGCGAGCCCAGCAAGGCAGGCATCAACGCGCGGTCGGCCAAGCGGCCACCCAGCAAATTGCCAATGGCCAAACCGCCACCAAACACCAGCAACACCGGAGACACCGCAGCGGCTGACAAACCAGTCAACTCAGTAAGCAACGGCTGGATGTAGGTGAACACCGAGAACACACCCGCAAATCCAAACACCGTGATGCCCAAGCCCAGCCATACTTTTGGCCGCGCCAACACCGCCAGTTCGTCGCGCAAAGCCACGTCAGGCTCGACCTCGCGGCTGCGCGGCACAAAGATGGCCAGCACCACCAAGGCCACCACACCGACCACAGCCACCGCCCAGAACGTGGCGCGCCAGCCGTAGTGCAAGCCCAGCCAGGCGCCCGCAGGCACGCCCAAGACCGTGGCGGCCGTCAGGCCCGTGAACATGATGGCGATGGCCGAAGCGCGGCGCTCGGGTGCCACCAAGCCGGTAGCCACCACGGCACCCACACCGAAGAACGTGCCATGCGCCAGCGAGGTGAGCACCCGTGCGGCCATCAAGAACGCGTAGTTGGGAGCGATCGCACAGGCGATATTGCCCAGCGTGAAGATCACCATCAGCGCCAGCAACACGGTTTTACGTGGCAGGCGGCGGGTGGCAATGGTGAGCACGGGCGCGCCCCCGGCAACCCCCAGTGCATATGCCGAGATCAGCAGCCCGGCAGCAGTGATGGAAACCTGAAGATCCGCCGCGACCTGCTGCAGCAGGCCCATGATGACGAATTCGGTGGTGCCGATGCCAAAGGCGCCGGCGGTGAGGGCAAGGAGTGCAATAGACATGATGGGCTGAATCATCAAGAAAAACCCTGCATCCGAATAGTCGGCCAGAAGGATGTAGATTTGTGACTTCAATTCACAGTTCACAAACCAACATGCCGCGTACCGACGTCAACCGCTCCGGCGAAATGGAAGCTTTTGTGCAGATCGTCGAACGTGGCGGCTTCTCCGCGGCGGCGCGGCACCTGTTCATGACGCCCTCGGCCATCAGCAAACTGGTGCTGCGGCTGGAAGCGCGCCTTGGCGTGCAACTGGTGCACCGCTCCACGCGCAAGCTGCAGCTCACGGCCGAGGGCAACGCCTTCTACGAGCGCAGCGTGCATGTGCTGGCCGACATGCTGGACGCCGAACGCAGCGCCGCCGCCGGCGCTGCGCCACGCGGGCGGGTGAGTTTGAATTCCAGCTTGCCCGTAGGCATGGCGTTGCTGCTGCCATTGGTGCCCGAGTTCATGGCACTGTACCCCGAAGTCACGCTCGACATTGCGCTCACCGACCGCGTGGTCGACCTGATGGACGAGCGCACCGACGTGGCCGTGCGCTGGGGCGACCTGCCGGATTCCGACCTGGTGGCGCGCCGCCTGGGTGACACGGCGGTGGCCATCGTCGCCTCGCCAGACTATCTGGCGCGCCACGGCACACCGCGCACCCCCGAAGAATTGGCCACCCACAACCGCCTGGGCTCGACCTACCGCCGCAACGCGCCCGGCTGGCCGTTACACATCAACGGCAAAACCGAGAGCCTGGCGGTTGAGGGCAACGTGCGCGCCGCCGATGGCGAAACCCTGCGCCGCCTGGCGATTGCCGGCGTGGGCCTGGCGCGGCTGTCTCGTTACCACATGCAGGCCGACATCGACGCCGGCCGCTTGGTGGCGGTGATGGAAGACTTCAACCCCGGCGACCGCGCGCCCATTCACGCCGTCTACCTGGGCAAGCCCGGCAGGCTACCCGCACGCGTGCGCGTGCTGCTGGACTTTCTGGCGGAGCGCGTGACACAAGCCACGCTGGACGCGGGCTGGTCGGGCAGTTAACAGCGCCCCCAAAAAAACGGCTCCTGATTTGCATCAGGAGCCGTTTATTCAGTGCAAAGCAAGACCTTAGTGCGCGCCTGCCGCAGCGTCTGAACCGCCGCCCCCCTTGGCTGGACGCGTCACCCACACCAGCGGGATCAGCAGCAGGAACAGAATGGCCGAGGCGTAGAACACGTCGTCCACCGCCAGCATGAAAGCCTGCTGGTCGACCAGGCGGTTGACCTGCGCCATGGCTTGTTCCAGGCTCAGGCCAGCGCCTTGCAGGCCCGAGATGGTGGCGTTGGCAACCTCTCGGCCTTGCGTCACGTTTTCAACCAACTGGGCGTGGTGCAAGGCGCCACGGTTTTCCCAGATGGTGGTGGCGATGGACGTGCCCATCGCACCTGCCGTGATCCGCACGAAGTTCGACAAACCCGAGGCGGCGGCAATGCGGTCTGGCGTCAGGCCCGAGAGCGTGATCGTCATCAGCGGGATGAAGAAGAACGCCATGGCCACACCCTGGATGATGGTGGGCACCATGATGGTGGCTTCATCGGCCGAAGTGTTGAAGCGCGAGCGCATCCACAAGACCAGCGCGAAGATCAGGAACGCGGCTGTCGCATAACGGCGTGGATCCACCTTGCTGATGGTTTTGCCCACGATCGGCGACAGCACAATCGCCATCACACCCACCGGCGCCAAAATCCAACCGGCCTGCGTGGCGGTGTAGCCCATGTACTGCTGCAGCCACAGCGGCAACAGCACCACGTTGCCGAAGAACAGCCCGTAGCCCACCGAAGTGGCGATGGTGCCCGACCAGAAATTGCGCCGCGCAAACAACCGCAGGTCGACCACGGGGTGTTCCTCCGTCAGCTCCCACGCCACAAAGAACAGGAAGCCCACCACTGCCACCACGGCCAGTGTCAGCACTTCAGCCGAGTGGAACCAGTCTTGCTCCTTGCCGATGTCAAGCATGGTCTGCATGCAGCCAACCCACACCACCAAGAGCGCCAGCCCGACCTTGTCGATAGGCAACTGCTTGGTCGGCGTTTCGCGCTTGTGATACAGCATCCACGCCGCAAACGCCGCCATGATGCCGATGGGCACGTTGATGTAGAAGATCCATGGCCACGAGATGTTGTCGGTGATCCAGCCGCCCAGCAGTGGCCCCATCACCGGCGCCACCAGCGTGGTCATGGCCCACATGGCCATGGCCGTGCCGGCCAAAGCTGGCGGGTAGCTGGAGAGCAGCAACGACTGCGACAACGGAATCATCGGCCCGGCCACAAAGCCTTGCAAGATGCGGAAAGCGATCAGCGTGTTCATGTTCGGCGCCAAGCCGCACAGCAGCGAGGCAATGACGAACAGCATCACGCTGGCGACGAACAGCCGCACCTGGCCGAAGCGTTGCGACAGCCAGCCGGTGAGCGGCACGGCAATGGCGTTGGCCACGGCAAAGCTGGTGATGACCCAGGTGCCTTGGTTGGGGCTGACGCCCAGGTCGCCCGCGATCGCGGGCAGCGACACGTTGGCGATCGAGGTGTCCAGCACGTTCATGAAGGTGGCCGCGGCCAGGGCAATGGTGCCCCAACTGCGGGCCGCGCCTTCCAGCGGCGGATGCTGCACAAATTTAGCGGGGGTGGACATGTCCTATCCCTCTGAGCCGCTGCAGTTACTGCGCGATGACCGCTGGGGTCACGGCGGCCAAGTTGCGAGGCGCAGGCACGGCGCTGCCGGGGCCCGCATCGGCTGCGTCGGCGGCACCTTCTTTGGGCGCCTGGCCGGGCTTGCCAGCCTTGCCATTCTGGTTGGCCAGAGGACGGCCCAAGTTGGCAGCGATCACGCGGGCGACTTCAGCGTCTGCGCCCTTGTCGAGCGTGGCGTACACCGTGGTGCTGGCCAGCGGTGCAGCGCGCGGCGCATCGGCCAACGACTTACCGTCTTTTTGCGACACGTCGACCGTGGCGTCCATCGACAGGCCCACACGCAGCGGGCTGGCCTTGACCTGCTCGGGATCGAGCGCGATGCGCACCGGAACACGTTGCACCACCTTGATCCAGTTGCCGGTGGCGTTTTGCGCGGGCAGCAACGAGAACGCGGCGCCAGTACCTATGCCCAGACCGGCCACGGTGCCGCTGTATTCCACCTTCTTGCCGTAGACGTCGGCCGTCAACTTGACGGGTTGGCCCAGGCGGATGTTGCGCAGTTGCACTTCCTTGAAGTTGGCATCGACCCACACTTGGCTCAAAGGCACGACCGACATCAGCGTGGTACCAGCGGCCACACGTTGGCCGAGTTGCACGGTGCGCTTGGCGACGTAGCCGTCCACTGGCGAAGGCAAGGCCGCACGTTGTTGCGCCAGATAGGCTTCGCGCACCTTGGCGGCAGCGGCTTGCACACTCGGGTGTTGCTCGATGCTGGTTCCTTCGGTTTGCGCTTGGTTGCTCACCAGTTGCTCGCGCGCAGCCACCACACCGGCTTCGCTCGCCACCACGTTGGCTTTGGCAGCCGCCACAGCCGCGTTGGCGTTGGCCAGTTGGGTTTTGGTGTGGTTCAGTTCTTCTTGCGACACGGCGCCGTTGCCGCTGAGCGCCTGGCGACGGGCCAGATCTTCGGTGGCGCGCGCCACTTCACTTTGTGCACGGGTGACTTCGGTTTGCGCGCGGGTCACGTCGGCGGCGCGCAGGTTGATTTGCGCAGACAGCGTGCCGTTGTTAGCGTACAGCGTACGCACTTGGCGCACGGCGCCGGCCAGGCCTGCTTCGGCTTGCAGCAGGGCCACGCGGGCGTCAGCCGGGTCAAGCTTGACCAGCGGCTGGCCAGCGGTGACGAAGTCGGTGTCGTCGGCCATGATGGCCATCACCGTGCCGCCGACTTGCGGCGTGATCTGGATGACGTTGCCTTGCACGTAGGCGTTGTCGGTGTTCTCGTAGTGGCTGGCGACCAGCCATTCGTAGGCCGTCCAGCCCAGGCCGACCACCACTACGGCAGCGGCGATGGCGGTGAGGGCCTTACGGCGCTTGGGGTTACCGGCAGCAGGGGTTGCGGCGGGAGCGGAAGAGGTTTGCGGTGCGTTCATGATGTGAAGGCTCTCAACAGGGTGTAGGGGTCGAAATGAAATGGGGGGAGGCTTGGGGCTTGGCTCAGTTCGCCAGGCTTGCGCTCTTTGTGAGGACTGGCGTGGCGGCAGGCGCGGTGTAGCCACCGCCGAGCGCGTGGATCAAACGCACCTGGTTGTCGAGCAGGCGGGCTTGCAGGTCGACCTTTTGGCGACGTTGGTTCAGCACAATGGTTTCGGACGTGAGCACGTTCAGGTAAGTGCCCAGGCCGGCCTTGTAGCGCTGCACCGAGATGTCGTAGGCGCCCTCGCCCGCTTTCTGCGCCAGCTCTTGCTGCACTTGCTGGCGGCGGATGGCTTCGGTCGAAGCCAGTTCGTCGGCCACTTCGCGCAGGGCGGCGAGCACGGTGTTGTTGTAGCTTTCCACCGCCGCATCCAGGTCGGCGGTTTTGCCACGCAGGTTGGCACGCAGACGGCCGGCATCAAAGATCGGCAGGCGCAAGGCCGGGCCCACGCCCCACTGCTCGCTACCGGCTTCGGTCAAGCGGCCAAGGCCAATGCTGGAGAGGCCGACAAAGCCCACCAGGTTGATGTTCGGGTAGAACTGCGCCTTGGCGCTGGCCACATCTTTGGTGGCGGCTTCGACGCGCCAGCGCGCGGCGGCGATGTCGGCACGGCGGCCCAGCAGGTCGACCGAAATGTTGCTGGCCAGCGGGAAGGGCTGCACCACCGACAGATCGGGCGTAACCAGTTTGTCGGCCGCGTGGGGCTGGCCCACCAGGTACGACAAGGCGTTGCGCGTCAAATCAATTTGTTCTTTGAGTTCTTCGATCACCAAGCGGGCTTCGGGCAGGCCGCTTTCGCTTTGGCGCAACTCTAAGTTGGTGTCCAGGCCGGCAGACACGCGGTCGTGCACCAGCTTCAGGGTTTCGTCGCGCTGGGCCAACGTGCGCTCAGAGACTTTCATGCGCGCTTGCAGGCGCATCAGCTGAAAGTAGTTTTGCACCACTTGGGTGGACAGCAACACACGCGCGGCTTGTGCATCGGCCTCAGCAGCTTGCACGGTGCCCAGAGCGGCATCGAGTGCGGAGCGGTTCTTGCCGAAGAAATCAAGCTCCCAACTGCCGTTGAGCTGCAAAGTGCCCGAGTTGCGGATCGAGCCTGCCAGGGGCGCAGGGTACAAGCCGTTCTCGGTGTAGAGCTGGCGCGTGGCATCGGCTTGCGCCCCCACTTGGGGCAGCAGCGCCGCACCTGCCGTTTCGCTCACCGCTTGGGCACGCGCCAAGCGGGCTTGCGCCAGCTTCAGGCTGGGGCTAGTGGCCAGGGCTTGTGCCACCAGGGCGTTGAGCTGGCCGTCGCCATAACCTTGCCACCATTCGGCACGGATGCCGGTGCTGGCCGGGTCTTGGAACGCCAGGCCGAGTGCGGCGGTGTCCAGCGGCTTGGCCTCGGACGTGATGCCCGAGAAGTTGGCACAGGCGGTCAACGCAGCAATGGCCGTGGCGGCCAAAGCGAAGCGCAAACCACGGCGTGCGCCGGAGGAAATCCATTGAATGTTATTGGTCGTTTTCATGGTTGCTTTTCAGATGCGGTGAAGGCTTCCGCGTTGTCCAGAATGCGTGTCAAAAACCCGGTCAGCGTTTTCCACTCGTCTTCGCTGAAACCGGCCAAAAAGGCGTTTTGAATACCGCTGAGCACCACGGGAATGTGCTTGGCGGCCTCCAGGCCTTCGGGGGTGATCTCGATGTTGACGACGCGGCGGTCTTCGCTGGAACGCACGCGACGGCAAAGGCCCTTAGCTTCCATGCGGTCAAGCAGGCGCGTCATGCCGCCCGCATCCAACTGGCAGCCACGCGCCAATTCAGCCACCGTTGACGCGTGGCCCAGCGCCAACTTGTACAGCGGCACCCACTGGGCGTGGGTCAGGCCCACGGGCTCCAGTTGGCGCTCGGCCTCCTGGCTCACGGTGCCGACGATCTTGCGCATCATGTGACCCACGCTGTTCATCAGCGCATAGGCTTCGGGCTTGTAGAAACTGGCAGGCTGCAGCTTGCCTGCGGGCGTTGGAGCGCCGGCAGCACCCGGCTCTACAACGTCGCATGGAAGGTCCGACTGGGATTCTGGCTTTGCATTCATGGACGCGAATATTAATTGACTAGTCACACAATGTCAAGGCATCTAATGTTTTGTCATCTTTTGTCTGGGCAACTTTTGCACCGTATTGGCTACACTCCGCCCATGACCACCAATGCCACCGCCTCCATTGCTGCGCCCGCCCCCAGCGCAACAACCCCCGCCAAAGCCTCGCCCAAGGCACTGACCGGCCTGCTGCCGTTTCTGCGTCCCTACCGTTGGCGCATCGTGCTGGCGGGGGTGTTGCTGGTGCTGGCGGCGGCCGCCACGCTGGTGTTTCCGCTGGCGTTACGCGCATTGATCGACAACGGCTTTGTGGCCGCCAAGGGAGGCCAGGTGGACCCGGGCGCGCAATTGCTGGCCCTGCGCGAACACTTCTTCGGGCTGTTTGCCGTGGCCGCCGCGCTGGGGCTGTTTTCGGCCGGGCGCTTCTACATGGTGAGTTGGCTGGGCGAACGCGTGACCACCGATTTGCGCAACGCCGTTTACGCCCACGTGGTACAGCAGAGCCCCGAGTTTTTTGAGACCACGCAAACCGGCGAGGTGTTGTCGCGCCTGACCGGCGACACCACCCTGGTGCAAACCGTGGTGGGCTCATCGCTGAGCATGGGCCTGCGCAACGCGGTGATGGGCATTGGCGCCCTGGGCATGCTGGTGTGGAGCAACCCGTATGTGATGACGCAGGTGATGGGCATCTTGGTTTTGGTGGTGCTGCCCAGCGTGTGGTTTGGCCGGCGTGTGCGCAAGCTGTCGCGCGCCAGCCAGGATCGCGTGGCCGATGCCAGCGCGATTGCAGCCGAGGTGCTGAACGCCATTCCGGTGGTGCAGAGCTACACGGCCGAGGGCCGCGAGGCGGCGCGCTTCGACCAATCCACCGCCAACGCGTTCGACACCTCGGTGCGCCGCAGCAAGGCGCGCTCGGTGCTGGTGGCGTTCATCATCATCGCCACCTCTGCAGCCTTGCTGTGGGGCCTGTACCAAGGCACACAAGCCGTGCTGCGCGGCGACATCAGCGCCGGGCACCTGGGCCAAACCGTGGTGTACGTGATCATTCTGGCCAGCTCGACAGCTGTGCTGGGCGAGGTCTATGGCGACCTGCTGCGCGCAGCGGGTGCGAGCGAGCGGCTGATGGAATTGCTGAACACCGAGTCGCCCATCACATCACCAACCAATCCGGCCATAGCGCCCACCCCGGTTGCGGGGAGCGCTATTGTTTTCGACAAGGTGACGTTCCACTACCCTTCGCGCCCCGCCACCGCTGCGCTCAGCGACTTCAGCCTGGATGTGAAGCCTGGCGAAACCGTGGCGTTGGTGGGCGCCAGCGGCGCGGGCAAGAGCACGGTGTTCCAGTTGCTGCTGCGTTTTTACGACCCTGAGTCTGGCCGCATCGCGCTCGACGGCGTGGCCACCAACACGCTGGCCCTGAGCGCCCTGCGCCAGCGCGTGGGCATCGTGCCGCAAGACGCGGTGATCTTCTCGACCAGCGCACTGGAAAACATCCGCTACGGCCGCCCCGAGGCCACCGACGCCGAAGTGATGGCCGCCGCTCAAGCCGCGTTTGCCGACGCCTTCATCCGCGCCCTGCCCGAGGGCTACAACACCTTCCTGGGCGAACGTGGTGTGCGCCTGTCTGGCGGCCAGCGCCAGCGTATCGCCATCGCCCGCGCCATGCTGAAAAACGCGCCGCTGCTGCTGCTCGATGAAGCCACCAGCGCGCTCGACGCCGAGAGCGAACGCATGGTGCAAGCCGCGCTGGAGTCGGCCATGCTGGGCCGCACCACGCTTGTCATCGCGCACCGCTTGGCCACCGTCCAAAAGGCCGACCGCATTGTGGTGCTGGAGCAAGGCCGCATCGTCGAAGTTGGCACACACAACGCCTTGGTGGCCGCAGGCGGCGTGTACGCGCGGCTGGCGGCGCTGCAGTTCACGAGCTGACCCGGGGCGCGTTGGAGAACGCAGCCACATGAGAACAATTCTCGTTGGTTGCGTATACTGCCGCCGTCCCCGTCGCCTTCCACGCTAGAGCCCAGCCGCCGCCACGTCTCAACGCACTCTGACGGGCCCCTCCTTTTGGATGAGTGGTTGTGGCTGCGCCTTATTACGCCGAACTGGTTCGTTTCTTCTCGCGTTCGCTCAACGACCGCGAAGCTGCTGCTGACGTGGTGCAAGAGAGTTATGCGCGCGTGCTGGCCATGCGCACGAATGGCGCCAATGCTAGCACCATCCAGAACCTGCGTGCCCTGTTGTTCCATACCGGCAAAAACATTGTGGTGGACGGCGCACGCCGCCGCGAGGCTGAAGCACGCATGCTGGAAACTTTGGCGTTGGTGTGCGCCGACGAGGCGCCCTCCACCGAGCGCATGGTGCACGCACGCCAGCAACTGGAACGCCTGGCCGCGCGATTGACCGCCATGCCGCGCCTGCGCCGCGAAGCTTTTGTGTTGGTGCGGATTTACGGCTTCAGCCATGCCGAAGCGGCGGCGCACCAGCAAAGCACCGTGGCCGCGATCGAGAAACACATCGTGCGCGCCGTGTTCGACTGCATGACCCTGGCGGGCGGAAAAACGCTATGAATACAGCCAATTTCTCGGCTAGAGCCTCGCGCAAACTCTTGGACTACGCCCTGCTGCTGGTTGCGCGCCAACACGGCGGCGACGCTGCCACCGCAGCATTCGCACGAGACGAATTCGCACGCTGGCGCAGCACTGCACCAGCCCACGAGATGGCCGCTCAGGCCGCACTGCGCGGCTGGGCCGCCACCGACGCACGGGCACTGCAAGACAGTGTTCCCATGCCCGCACGCGCCCGTGCGGAGCCAACGCGCCGCCGCGTCGTGGCCACCCTCGGCGTTACGGGATTGCTGGCCGCGCTTGGCGGCACCGGCCGCTGGTTATGGCAGCAGCCGCTGCAGCAACTGGCCTTGAAAACCGGGCGCGGCCAACTGCTGAGCCGCCCCTTGCAAGACGGCAGCCAGCTCGACCTGGCGCCACTCACCGCGGCCCGAGCCACGCTGTACCGCGATCGCCGCGAGGTCACCCTGGCCGAAGGTGAAATTCGCTTCAACGTGGCCCACGATGCGGACAAACCTTTCGTGGTGCAAACCGCGTGGGGCCATGTGCGGGTGCTGGGCACGGTGTTCAGCGTGGACGTACGCCAGCACTACATGGACGTGGCCGTGGCGGAGGGGCGGGTTGCCGTGTGGGCCACGCGCCAAAGGGTTAGCGACGCCCCGCCAGACGAACACCTCAGCGCCGGCCAAAGCCTACGCGTCTATGCCGATGGCCGCTTGGCGCGACGCGAGGTCAAACCCGAAGACGTGGCCGCCTGGCGCCAGGGTTGGCTGGTGTTCGACCAGACGCCGCTGCCCGAAGCGGTGGCGCGCTGGAACGACTACCTGGCGCAGCCCATCGTGCTGGCCGACGATGCCGCGCTGGAGGCGCTGCGCATCACCGGCAGCTTCCGGGTGCGCGAACCCGAGTCTTTTGTCGCCAGCTTGCCCAAGGTGTTACCGGTAGGGGTGGAGCGGGTGGCCGGTGGCACGGTGCGTGTGCAGAAGCGATGAAGCGCCTTCGTGGCCGCGTCTGAAAATAATTGTCCGGTGTTTGGCGTGTCGTGCGTCTTCCAGGTGAGAACACTCCCAAGGACAACCAACATGCGCCGACACCACCAGCCCGAAAACCACCGCTTGAACCTGATTTTCTTTGCCTGCGCCCTCGCAATGGCAGGCATCACCGCGAGCAACCCAGCACGAGCCCAAAACTCTGCAGCCACCACCCTTACGGTGCAGCGCACCGTGGCCTTACCGGCGCAGCCTTTGGGTCAAGCCATCAACGCCCTGGCCCGCGAATGGGGCGTGGCGATTTCGGTCGATGCGTCTCTGGCCGCTGGCCACGCGGCACCGGCCGTGCAAGGCGGTTTGACGCTGGCGCAGGCGCTGCAACGTGTGCTGGGCGATACCGGGCTGGTGGCAGCCCCCAGCGGCTCGGCCATCGTGATCCAGCGGCGCAACGAGGCTACCTCGGCCCTGGCCCCCGTTACCGTCACGGCCAATGCCGAGCCCGAGACGGCCACCAGCCCGGTGTGGGGCTACGCCGCCAAGCGCAGCGCCACTGGCACCAAGACCGACACACCTCTTCTGGAAGTTCCGCAGTCGATCTCTGTCATTGGCCGCGAGGAAATGGAAGCGCGCGGCGCACTGGATGTGATGGACGCCATCCGCTACGCGCCGGGCGTGACCACCAGCACCTACGGGCCCGACAACCGGGGCTGGGAAGACGTGTTGCTGCGCGGCTTCAACGCCTACACCTGCACCTACCGCGACGGCCTGGCGCAAACGCCTTTCGGCACCGACTACTACATGACCGAACCCTATGGACTGGAACGTGTGGAGGTGCTGCGCGGGCCGTCGTCCATGGTGTTTGGCCAGGGCGATGCGGGCGGCATCATCAACCGCGTGAGCAAGCAGCCCAACGGCGCGCGCATCCGCGAAGTGGAACTGCAGTACGGCAGCTTTCAACGCCAACAGCTGGCGTTCGACTTGGGCGACCAGTTAGGTGATGCATCGACCAACTCCGACCTCAGCTACCGGCTGGTGGGGGTGCTACTCGACAGCAACGACCAAGACCAATACAGCGACGGCCACAAGCTCAACCGCACGCGCACCTACCTCGCACCCTCGCTGCGCTGGCAGCCCAACGCCGGCACCTCGTTCACCTTGCTGGGTGAATACCTCAAGAACAAATCATCCGAAGACCCCTACTACTTCAACGCCAACGGCCAGTACCTGCCCATCAAGATGGGCGACTGGAGTTTCAGCGGCATCCAGCAAGAGCAGGCATCTCTGGGCTACAGATTCGAGACGCGATTGAATGAGGATTGGACGCTGCGCCAGAACCTGCGCCACACGCAAATCTCAATGGACCGGCGCGCCGTGTGGTTCGACTCTTTGGACGACGACGGCCACACCGTCAACCGCGTGGCGCGCACCTGGAACGAGCCGCTGCACCAGACCGCACTCGACACCAACGTACAAGGCAAACTGCGCACCGCCAACACCGAGCACACGCTGCTGATCGGGGTGGACTGGAACAGGCTCAAAGGCAAAAGCCAGCGTGCCATTGGCGACGCCCCCACGCTCGATCTGAACCAACCGGTGTACGGCCAGACAGTTGCCACGCCCACCCGCGCCATGCGCGACTACCAGCAAACCACCGAGCAATTGGGCGTCTACGTGCAAGACCAGATCAAGTGGGCCGACCGCTGGGTGCTGACCCTGGGCGGACGGCAAGACCGCGTGAATGCCACCACCGACGACCACCTCAACAGCGAACGTAGCGAGCAGCACGACAACGCGTTCAGCGGCCGCGCCGGTGTGACCTACCTCGCAGGCCAAGGCGTCGCGCCCTACCTGAGCTACACCGAATCCTTCTTGCCCAACAGCGGCGTGGACGCACAAAACCAGCCCTTCAAACCCAGCCGTGGCAAACAGGTGGAAGCCGGCGTGAAGTTCCAACCCGAGGGCTCGCGCACGCTGTACACCGCCGCCGTATTCGACCTGCGCAAAACCAATGTGGTGACCTACGACCCCATGACCTTCGAGGGCCGGCAAGTGGGCCGCCAACGTTCACGCGGCTTGGAGCTGGAAGCCAAAGGCGAAGTGCTGCCCGGCCTGAACGCCACCGCGTCTTACACCCGCACCGCCACCCGCGTGCTGCAAAGCGCCGACCCCGATGAAATGGGCAAAGACCTGCCCCTGGTGCCCGACCAAAGCGCTGCCGTGTGGCTGGACTACGTGTGGGGCAACGGCCTGGGCTTTGGGGCGGGCGCACGTTATGTGGGCCGCCGCGCCAACGACGAATACAACACCACCTTCCAGGGCGGCGCCACGGTGTTTGATGCGGCCGTGCATTTCGAAAGCGGCCGTTGGCGGCTGGCGTTGAACGTCAGCAATCTGTTGAACAAAGAGTACTTCTCGATCTGCTACCACGGCGAGTGCTACCGGGCGGCGGAACGCGCGGCCACCTTGTCGGCGAAGTACCGGTTCTAAAGATCTGTGAGAGATGCTGGGCCTGCGGCTAGGGCGCCAGCATCACAACGCGGCCAGTGAGGTCAATTCGCATCGCTCGCAGATGAGAATTCCTCTTATCTAAAATCAATGCAAGCCATGACGCACCAGCCGTTTCTCCCGGTCACTTCCTGTTAACTGACCGCGCGCCTCCGTCACCAGCCGCACCACCCGCTCTGACGAAAGGCACTCTCCCATGACCACGGCACCACACACCGCTCTCTCCACACCACAAAGCGCCCTCAAGCTGCTGATGTCCCGGCAATCACGCTGGCCGCTCACAGAGCCGGCACCATCCGAAGCCGAACTCGACCAAGTACTTGACCTAGCGCTGCGCGCCCCCGACCACGGCCAACTGCAGCCCTGGCGTTTTGTGCTGGTGCGCGGCGAGGCACGCCAGGCGCTGGGCGAAGTTTTTGTGCAGGCGGCCAAGGCACGCGACCCGCAGGGCGACGCCGAACGCTTTCGCCACAAAGCCATGGCCGCACCGCTGCTGATCGCCATGGGCGCACACCTGCGGCCCGGCCACAAAGTGCCGCAAAGCGAGCAACTCCTGGCCGTGGGCGCGGCCGCCATGAACCTGCTCAATGGCCTGCACCTGCTGGGTTACGGTGGCTTTTGGGCCACAGGCCTGAACAGCCACGACGACAGCGTGAAAAAGGCGTTGGGCTTTGCCGCCACCGACGAGTTGATTGGCTTCCTCTACATCGGCACCCCCAAAGAAGCCGCGCAGCATGTGGAGCGGCCAGCACGGCACCGCTTCGTGCGGGAATGGGCGCCCGGCGGCGCGCTGCAAACCACCGAGCCCGCCGCGACGACTTGAGGGCAACCCCAGAGAGCCTGCGTTGGGCGGCGTTGCAATTTAGGACATAAATTGGCCGTCAGCGCAGATAGCATATGCGTGACAAGCTCCCAAACCCATAGCAAACGGCTCTCTCCATGCACACCACTTTCAAGCTCACGCATCTTGCAGCGCTGGCCTGCCTTTTCAGCACCGCCGCATCGCAAGCGCAACCCAGCCCTACCTCTGGCTCGGCAACCGATTCACGCATCACCCAGGTCACGCTCTACCCCGGCAGCGCCACGGTAGAGCGTGTGGCCCGCGTGGCGGCTGGCGCCAAGAAGCTGGCATTTGCGTGTTTGCCAGCGAGTGTGGATGTGCAGAGCCTGGCCGTGGTGGCCGATGCCTCGGTGCGCGTGGGCGAGCTGTCGGTGCTGACTGAAGCGCGTGACGCTGTGCCGGCCTGCGCGACATCGCCGCTGGATGCCCGCATCCGCGAGCTTGAAGACAAAAAAGCCACCCTTGCCAACGAGAACAACGCGCTGGTGTTGGTCAACAGCTACCTCAAGGGCGTGGCCGCGCCCACCGGTACTGCGACAGCCAACGCGCCAAGCAATCCCAGCAGCATTGGCGCTACGGTAGAGGCGCTGCGCCGTAACAGCCAAGAGGCCGGCACGAGGCAACACCAGATTGCCCGCCAGCAAGAAGAACTCGACCGCGCCTTGAAGCCCTTGTTGGCCGAGCGTAGCCGCAGCCAGGCCGGCCGCGCGCGCGTGGTCACCGTGGGCGTGACGCTCGACGCCCCACGCGACGCCGAGGTGCGCCTGAGCTACCAGGTCAGAGGCCCAGGCTGGACGCCCACCTACCGCGCCCTGCTGAACACACGCACCAACACTTTGCGGCTGGAACGCCAAGCCTTGGTGGCGCAAAGCTCGGGCGAAGACTGGTCGGGCGTGCGCATGAAGTTGTCGACCGGGCAGCCGCGCCAAGGGACGACTGGCCCAACGCCACGCCCTTGGAACATTGGCATAGCGCCCCCGCCACCGCCACAACAGGCGCTGAGCGAGCGTGGCGACATGATGCGCGCGATGGCCGCCCCGGCCCCGGCGATGGTGGCCATGCGCGAACCCGCCGACGTGGCGACCCCCTCGTTCGACGTGAGCGTGTTCGACAACAGCTTCGCCACCGAATTCAACGTACCGCAAAACATCGACCTGCCCTCCAACGGCCAGCGCGTCACCCTTGCGCTGGGCAGCATCGACACCACGCCGCAACTGTTCACCCGCACGACGCCCTTGGCCGACGCCAGCGCCTGGCTGGTGGCCGAACTGCCGCAACCCGCAGGCGTGTGGCCCACCGGGCCGCTGCAGTTGTACCGCGACGGCGCCTTTGTCGGCACCGACAGCCTGCGCACTGGCGACGCCCGGCCATGGAGCCTGTCGTTCGGCCGCGACGAGTTGGTGCTGGTGCAGGTCGAGCCGCAAAAAGACATGCAGGCCACCGCCGGCTTTGTGGGCACGCAAGCCCTGCGCTCCACCACCCGCGCCTACCGCGTGGAAAACCGGCACACCACGCCGGTAGCCTTGCAAGTGCTGGAAGCCTCGCCCGTGGCCGTGGACGCGAAGGTCAGCGTGAAGGCCAAGTTCAGCCCGCTGCCCAGCACCCAAAGTTGGAATGAGCAGTCTGGCGTGGTGTTGTGGAGCAGCACACTCGACGCGGGTAAAACCGCGCGCTTCACCGCCGAGTACGAGGTGGCCTATCCCAAAGATGCCCAACTGGAAGAGTCGCGGTAAATTTAAAGAAAATTAGGCGCTGAGGCAGTACCAACGCGCGCAAACAGCTTCTGAATCGATAGCATTGCGCCATGAACTTCGCCTTGCCTTCGTCACTGCGCCAAACCACACGTCAACTCTGGGCGATCGACTCGTTTCCCTACAGCCTGCGCATCCTGATCGCCCTGAGCGTCACCATGGTGTTTGGCTGGCACACCGACCAGATGGCGCTGGTGATGCCGGTGTACTTGGGCACCATCGCCTGCGCGCTGGCCGAGACCGATGACAACTGGCGCGGCCGTCTGCGCGCATTGCTCGTCACGCTGCTGTGTTTTGCGCTCACGGCGTTTGCCGTGCAGGCGATGTTCGACCGGCCCTGGCTGTTTGTCTGCGGCCTGCTGGTCGCCACGTTTTGCCTGACCATGCTGGGCGCCATCAGCCCGCGCTACAAGGCGATTGCGTACGGCTCGTTGATCTTGTCGCTGTACACCATGATTGGCATGGACCACCAGCGCACGTCGGGCGCCCCACACGTGTTTTGGTTGGAGCCGGTGTTGCTGTTGTCGGGCGCAGCTTGGTATGGCTTGTTATCGGTGTTGTGGTGTGCGCTGTTTCCGCACCAGCCGGTGCAGCAACACCTGGCCAGTCTCTACCAAACCCTGGGCCAGTATTTGCGCCTGAAGGCGTCGCTGTTTGAACCCGTGCGCGGCATCGACCAAGAGGTCAAACGCCTCGGGTTGGCGCAGCGCAACGGCGAAGTGGTGGGCGCACTCAACACCGCCAAAGAAACCATTCTGAGCCGCCTGGGCACCGCGCCCAGCCAGCGCATGCAGCACTATCTGCGGCTGTATTTCATTGCGCAGGACGTGCACGAGCGCGCCAGCTCTTCGCACTCGCCGTACAGCGAACTCACCGAGGCTTTTTTCCACAGCGACGTGTTGTTTCGCTGCCAGCGGCTGCTATCCCTGCAAGGCTCGGCCTGTGCCCGCATAGGGCAAGACATCCTGCTGAACCGCCCCATCGACAAGGGTCCGGCCAGCGCCCAAGCGCTGCGCGACTTGCAAGACGCGCTGGCGCATTTGGAGGACACCGTCACCCAACCATCACAGCGCTGGTTATCGCTGCTGGGTTCGTTGACCGCCTTGGCTAAAAACCTCGGCAAGCTCGAAGCCCGCCTGGCCCGTGCCAGCTCGAACGAACAAGAAGCCGGTGCCGATGACGAAAGCCTGCTCGACCGCTCGCCACAATCGCTGCGCGACGCCTGGGACCGTGTGCGCCTGCAGCTCACGCCCAACACCCCGCTGTTTCGCCACGCTGTGCGCCTGAGCCTGGCGCTGGCGGCGGGTTATGGCCTGCTGCATTGGATCCACGCCAGCCAGGGCTACTGGATCATGCTGACCACGTTGTTCGTCTGCCAACAAACCTACGGCGCCACACGCAAGCGCATGGTGCAACGCATCATCGGCACACTGCTGGGTTTGGTGGCGGGTTGGGCGCTGTTCACCCTGTTCCCCAGCTTGCTGGTGCAGTCCATCTTTGCGGTGGTGGCGGGCGTGGTGTTCTTTGCCAGCCGCACGCGCCGCTACACCCTGGGCACGGCGGCCATCACGTTGTTGGTGCTGCTGTGTTTCAACCAGATTGGCGACGGTCACGTGCTCATCGTGCCGCGCCTGGTCGACACCGTGCTCGGCAGTTTGATCGCCGGTGTGGCCATGTTCCTGGTGCTGCCCGATTGGCAAGGCCGGCGCATGCACGAAGTGGGCGCGCGCGCCATGGCCTGCTGTGCCATCTACCTGCGCGCCATCATGGCGCAGTACCACAGCGGCAAGCGCGACGACTTGGCCTATCGCCTGGCGCGGCGCAATGCGCACAACGCCGATGCGGCGTTCTCTACCGCGCTGTTCAACCTTTACCAAGAGCCTGGCTTTGTGCAAGGCAGCGGCGATGGAGCACTACGTTTTCTGCTGCTGTCGCACACGCTGTTGAACTACCTTTCCGCACTCGGCGCGCACCGCGAACAGATGCAGGAAGCGGCGGGGCCAGCCGCGCTGCAGCAGGCCACTACCCACATCAGCGCGGTGCTGGTGCAACTCAGCGAAAGCTTAGCCAAACGTCAGCCCGTGCCACCGGCCAGCGCCGAAGAAGCGACATTGCTCGCACAGCTGCAAGCGTTGCCGCAAGGCATGGCAGGCGCGGAACCGGTGCACCAGGTGGTGCAAACGCAGTTGCTGCACATCGGCCAACTGCTGGCACCGCTGCGTTTGCAGGCTGCGCGGCTGCTGCAAATGCAAGCGCCTGAGGGCGTACCCGAGGTCGTTGTTTCGCCACCGCAACCAACTTAGCCTAAGGCGATTTCCAGCCGCGCAGCCCCTAGCATTTAATCCATGTGAAACCGCGCCCGGTTGTTATGCAACTTGCGCATACATCCGTGACAAGCTGGCGTTAGACATCGTGCAAACAGCGGCATAAGCTTGCGGCTTCTCGTCATCCCACAAGGATTTGTATGTCAAGCAAGCCATCCAACCCAGCACATTTGCCTGCGCCTACCGCGCATCCGCTGCCCTCTTACCTCAACGCCGATCACATCGGCCCCTGGGGTATTTTTCTGCAGCAGGTCGATCGCGTGGAGCCCTACCTGGGCAACCTCGCGCGCTGGGTTGAAACGCTCAAACGCCCCAAGCGCATCTTGGTTGTCGATGTGCCGATCCACCTCGACGACGGCACCGTGGCCCACTTCGAAGGCTACCGCGTACAGCACAACACCTCGCGCGGCCCAGGCAAGGGCGGTGTGCGTTTTCACCAGGACGTCACGCTGTCAGAAGTGATGGCGCTGTCGGCCTGGATGTCGATCAAGAACGCCGCGGTGAACGTGCCTTACGGCGGCGCGAAGGGCGGTATTCGCGTCGATCCGAAGACGCTGTCGCGCGGCGAGTTGGAGCGCATGACACGCCGCTACACCAGCGAGATCGGCATCATCATTGGGCCGAACAAGGACATTCCCGCACCCGACGTCAACACCAACGACCAGATCATGGCGTGGATGATGGACACCTATTCGATGAACCAAGGCTCCACCGCTACTGGTGTGGTCACCGGCAAGCCAGTGGACTTGGGTGGCTCGCTGGGCCGCCGTGAAGCCACCGGCCGTGGCGTGTTCACCGTGGGCGTGGAAGCCGCCAAACACATCGGCATGGACGTGTCGACAGCACGCGTGGCCGTGCAAGGTTTCGGTAACGTGGGTGGTGTGGCCGGCAAGCTGTTTGCCGAAGCCGGCGCCCGCGTGGTAGCCGTGCAAGACCATGGCGGCACCATCTACCGCGAAGCCGGTTTGGACGTGCCGGCCCTGCTGCGCCACGTGGCCGAACACGGCAGCGTGGGTGGCTTCAAAGACGCAGAAGTGCTGGCCGATGACAAGTTCTGGGAAGTGCCTTGCGACATCCTGATCCCGGCAGCTCTTGAGCAGCAAATCACCAAAGCCAACGCCGGCCGCATCCAGGCCAAGATGATCATCGAAGGCGCCAACGGCCCGACGACGCCCGAGGCCGACGACATCTTGCACGAACGCAACATCCTGGTGCTGCCCGACGTGATCGCCAACGCCGGTGGCGTGACGGTGAGCTACTTCGAGTGGGTGCAAGACTTCTCGAGCTTCTTCTGGGACGAAGACGAGATCAACGCGCGCCTGGTCAAGGTGATGCGCGACGCGTTCACGGCGGTATGGCAAGTGTCGAATGAAAACAAGGTGAGCTTGCGTACTGCAACGTTTATCGTGGCTTGCAAACGCATTCTGCACACCCGCGAACTGCGCGGTCTGTATCCTTGATCTCACGTTCCGCCCGAGCGCGCTTTGTCGATTTCGATTTAAGCGACTGCTGAACCCGTTGCGGTTCGTGCCTCGGCGCAACGACACCGGCACAATGCTGAGGTGGTTGCGCCCATTCCAAACACCGCGAACCCGCTGTGTCTGTCAGCACTGTGCAATTGAATTGATCCCCTCGGCACGACAACGCCCCTTCGGTTTCCAGGAACACGCTTGCTCAATATTTCGCGCCTCAGTCCAGCCCAACTTCTCGGCCGAACCTACACCCGCATCGTTTTTGCAGGCGGAGGCAATCGATGCTGGTGGCAAGGGGGAATGGCCGAGGCGCTGAGTGGGCATGCCTGCTGGGCTCCTGAGCGCTTCATTGGAACCAGTGCTGGTGCGAGCATAGCGACAGCAATCGCAACAGGAAACCTGCAAGCGTCGCTTCGTCAAGGCGTGGGGTACTTCAACAGCATCCCGCGAAACGTGGAGTGGAGTGCACTGCTACGTGGGCGCAGACCCTTCATCTTGCCGAGAGTGTTTCGCACCTGGGTGGAAAGTTTCCTGGATGAACATGACTTGGGGCAGTTGGGTGTATCAGCACTGAAGATCGACGTCGTCGTCACCCGCCTCATGCCACGTGTACCTCCACTGCTATCTGCAGCCCTAGCACTAGGACTCTATGCCACCGAAAAGCTCTGGCTGAAGGGCGTTCATGGCCGACTCCCATATCGTATGGGCTTTCGCGCAGAACACCACGAACTCAATGCATGCACCAGCCTAAAAGAAGCGCACAACCTATTACTGTCGGCGGGTTCAGCCGTGCCCTTGACCCCGCTGCATCGCGTAAAAGGAAGCCCGGCCTTGGATGGCGGTTTTCACGACAACATTCCCCTGCCTATTTCGCGGGAACACGACGCGCAGACACTGATTTTGCTCACCCGCCATCGGCCCGCTTGGCCGCAGATATTTGAACACGGACGAAGGGTTTACCTTCAACCGACAAGAGCAGTTCCCGCTGGGACTCTCGACTTCACCAACGGAACAGACATCCAGCTCACCTACAATCAAGGCTGGCATGAGGGGCGAAAGCTGCTGACGTCAAACTAACCTTCGCACAGCTCCGTAGAGGCACTTCGCCGAACCAGCAAGGACTACTGCAGCGGCTCTTTCAGCGCATCTGGAATCGGCAGTGGCATCACCGCAATGCCCTCCTCCAGCAAGGCCTCGGTTTCCTTTGGGCTGGCTTTGCCACGGATGTTGCGGTCTTCGACTTCGCCGTAGTGGATGCGCCGAGCCTCTTCGGCAAAACGGGTGCCCACGTCTTCGGTGTTGGCCATCACGTGGCGCACGGCCTGCATCCAGGCTTGTTGCAAAGCGGCCGGGGCGGGGTTGGCCGGTACGACCGCTTGGGATGCCGATGGAGGTGCATCTGTCTCCGCTCGGGCTTCACGTGACTCAATACGCGACTCAGACAAACCACGCGACTCGCGCGAAGCACTCAGATTCAAACGCGGCGCGCTCAAGCGCTTGACGATGCTGCTGTCGCCACACATCGGGCACTCGATCAAGCCGCGCGCGAGCTGGCTCTGGAACTCGTCATCCGAGCCAAACCAACCTTCGAACACGTGGCTGTGCGCACACTGTAAATCAAGCACTTTCATGCCTGAATTATCCTGCAGCGGTCTTTGGCTAGGCCGGCTGCCACTGTAAAGCCCGTGCGCCGAGGCTGTAATTCTGTAGCCACAGCATGCCCGCCAGGGTTTTGCTGTCGGTCACCTTGCCGGTCAGGCACCATTCCAGCAGCTCGGCTTGGGTGGCGGTGAACACGTCGAGGAACTCCCCTTCGTCGAGTTTGCGTTGGCCGAGCGTCAAGCCGCGCGCGAAATAGACCTGGATCGCCTCGGTGGAGTAAGAAACCACGGGGTGCAGTTCACCCGCGTAGGCCCACTCTTTGGCGGTGTAGCCGGTTTCTTCAAGCAGCTCGCGTTGGCCGCAACGCAACGGATCTTCACCCGCGTCGATTTTGCCGGCCGGAAACTCGATCAGCACTTTGCCAATGGGGTAGCGAAACTGGCGCTCCAGCACCACACTGCCATCGTCCAGCAGCGGAACCACCATCACGGCACCCGAGTGCTGGATGTATTCGCGCGTGGCACTGCGCTGGTTGGGCAGGCGAACGGTGTCGCGGCGTACACGCAAGAAATTGCCGGTCAGTAGCTCTTCGCGTGAGGTGAGGTGTTCGGTGAGGTGTTGGTCTGCGGTGGTCATGTGTTTTAACTTTACGTCGAAAAGACCACCGCCCACTGCGCAACGTCAGCGCGCGTGTTTCAGCAGGTAGCGGTACACAAAGCTGGGGAAGGCCAGCGTCAAGAAAAGCGTGCCGGTGACGGCATAGAACTCCCAGCCTTGGGGCGCTATTTGCCCCAGGTGTTGTTCAAGGGTCAAGCCGATCAGGCCCACTGCCAGGTAATACACCAGCAGCTCCACCAAGCGCAAGCCCAGCGATTTGGGCTTTTGCAGGCGGATGAAAAGAAACAGGCGCTGGCTGAAACATGGCAGGTTGGCCGCCACCATCGCCAGAACGACGATGAGCCAAACCGAGGCGGACTGGTTCATGCAACCGCCTCGGCAAAGAACAGCTTAGGTGCCCAGGGCCAAGACCACAGCCTTGGCACACAGCGTCATCAGGCCACCAGGCACGATGCCCAGCAACAGCACCAGCGCGCCGTTGACCGACAGCACCGCGCGTACGTCCAGCGGAGCCGACACGGTGGTGGCCGTAATGGGAGCATCAAAGTACATGACCTTGACCACACGCAGGTAGTAGAAGGCGCCGATCAGCGACATCACCACGGCAAACACGGCCAACACGATGTGGGCGGTAGAGCCCGAGGTGATCAAGGCTTGCAGCACCGACAGCTTGGCATAGAAGCCGACCATCGGAGGGATACCCGCCATGGAGAACAAGCAGATCGCCATGACTGCCGCGTACAGCGGGCTGCGTTCGTTCAAGCCAGCCAGGTCAGAGATTTCTTCGCTTTCAAAGCCTTCGCGGGCCAGCAGCAAAATCACACCGAAGCCTGCCAGCGTGGTCAACACATAGGTCACCACGTAGAACATGGCCGAGCTGTAGGCGTTTTCAATGCCAGCGACGCTGCCGTTGATGACGCCAGACAACAAGCCCAGCAATACAAAGCCCATTTGCGAAATGGTCGAGTACGCCAGCATGCGCTTCAGGTTGGTTTGCGCGATGGCGGCTAGGTTACCCAGGGCCAACGAACACACCGACAACACGACCAACATTTGCTGCCAGTCGATCGCCAGCGGCAACATGCCCTCGATCAACAAACGGAATGCGATGGCGAAAGCGGCCAACTTGGGCGCGCCGCCGATCATCAGCGTGATCGACGTGGGTGCACCTTGGTAAACGTCTGGGATCCACATGTGGAATGGCACCACGCCAAGCTTGAACGCCAGACCGGCCACCACGAACACCAAACCAAACACCAACACTTGGTGCTTCACTTGACCCGAAGCAATCGCCTTCACCACTTCACCGATGTTCAGGCTGCCGGTGGCGCCATACATCATCGACAACCCATAGAGCAAGAAGCCAGAAGCCATGGCGCCGAGCACGAAGTACTTCATGGCGGCTTCGGTGGCGGTGCCGTTGTCGCGGCGCAGAGCCACCAAGGCGTAGCTCGACAGCGTCAGCAGTTCCAGGCCCAGGTAGATCACCAGGAAGTGGTTGCCGGAAATCATCACAAACATGCCCAGCAGGGAGAACATGCTCAACGAGAAGATTTCACCGCCACGCAACATGTCGCGGTCAGCGGAATATGGACGGCCGTAGACCAGCGTCACCATCACAGCGACCGTGGCGAAACACTTGAGCCAGTTGCCCATGGCATCGCTCACCAGCATGCTGTTGAAGCCGTAAAGCGTCGTGCCGCTCATGGCACGATCGGCTTCCCACACCGCCACAACTGCCAAGGTCAGCATGGTCAGCACATAGGTCAGCGTACGGCGTGGGCTTTTCACACCCAGATCTACCAGCGTGATGACACAGGCCATCAGCAGCAAGAATATCTCGGGGTAAACCGTCACCAAACTGAGTTTGTCAATCATCTTATTCTCTCAATCCAACGGGTCAGTTCAATTCGGCAGTTTGGAAAGGGCCACGTGCTTCAGCAGGTCAGCCACCGAAGCGTCCATCACATCGGTGAACGGCTTGGGGTACAGACCCATGGCGAGCACGGCAATGGCCAGCAAAGCCAACATGAAGAACTCGCGTGCGTTGATGTCTTTCAATTCCTTCACATGGTCGTTGCCAACGGGCCCGAGGTACACACGCTTGAACATCCACAATGAATAAGCGGCACCGAAGATCAACGCCGTGGCAGCACCCAGGCCGATCCAGAAGTTGGCGCGCACAGCACCCAAAATCACCATCCATTCACCAATGAAACCGGCGGTGCCTGGCAAGCCGCTGTTGGCCATGGTGAACAACAAGGCAAAGGCCGCAAACTTGGGCATGGTGTTGACCACGCCACCGTAGTCGGCGATTTCACGCGAGTGCACGCGGTCGTACAACACACCAATCGACAAGAACATGGCGCCCGACACAAAGCCGTGGGCAATCATCTGCACCAGACCGCCGGACACGCCGAGGTCGTTGAAGATGAAGAAGCCCAGGGTCACAAAGCCCATGTGCGCCACCGACGAATAAGCCACCAGCTTCTTCATGTCTTGCTGCACCATCGCCACCAAACCGACGTAGACCACGGCGATCAGCGACAAGGCGATCATCAGCCAAGCCCATTCACGCGCGGCGTCAGGGGCGATGGGCATGGAGAAACGCAGGAAGCCGTAAGCACCCAGCTTCAGCATGATGGCCGCCAGCACAGCGGAACCACCGGTGGGCGCTTCCACGTGCACGTCTGGCAACCAGGTGTGCACTGGGAACATGGGCACCTTCACCGCAAAGGCGGCAAAGAAGGCAAAGAACAGCAGCGTTTGCGAGCGGCTATCCAGCGGCAGTTTGTGCCACGTGGCGATGTCAAAGCTACCGCCCGACTTGGTGTACAGGAAAATCAGCGCCACCAGCATCAGCAACGAGCCGAGCAAGGTGTAGAGGAAGAACTTGAACGCCGCGTAGATCTTGTTCGGGCCGCCCCAGATACCGATGATCAGGTACATCGGGATCAGCGTGGCTTCAAAGAACACGTAGAACAAAATGCCGTCGAGTGCAGCAAACACACCGATCATCAGGCCGCTCAAAATCAAGAACGCGCCCATGTATTGGTTGACGCGCTGGGTGATCACTTCCCAGCCGGCAATCACCACGATGACGTTGATGAAAGCGGTCAGCAGCACAAACCACATCGACAAACCATCCACACCCAGGTGGTAGTTGACGTTGAAGCGTGGAATCCAGCTTGCGTTTTCGACAAACTGCATCTCGGAAGTGCCGATGTGAAAACCGGTGTACAGCGGCAAGGTGACCAGCAAGCTGACCACGGCGCCGATGAGGGCGACCCAGCGCACCGCCTTGGCGTGTTCGTCACGCCCCAGCGCGAGCAGCACGACACCAAAAAAGATCGGCGTCCAAATTGAAAGGCTCAACAATCCCATTTTTCTTCTGCCTCTAGTTGTTGAACAACAAGAAATACGTCATCAGACCAAACACGCCGAGGATCATGACCAAAGCGTAGTGGTAGATGAAGCCGGTTTGGAACCAACGCACCACGCTGGAGACCGCTCCCACAACTTTCCATGAACCGTTAACCACCATGCCGTCGATCAGGAAACGGTCGCCAACTTTCCAGAACACTGTGCCCAGCGCACGCGCGCCACGGGCCAGAACGTTTTCGTTGAACCAGTCGAGGTAGTACTTGTTTTCCAACAAGGTGTAGATCGGGCTGAAGATGCGCTTGATGGCGGTAGGCAACGCGGGGTTGATCATGTACATGTAGTACGACGACACCACACCAGCGAGCGCCAGCCAGAACGGCAAGGTCGTGAAGCCGTGGATGGCCATGGTCGTGGCGCCATGGAAGATTTCCTTCAACTCTTCCATCGCATGGTGTTTTTCACCATTGATGAAAATCGCGTCGCGGAAGAAGTCGCCAAACAGCATGGGTTCAATGAAGATGAAACCGACGATGACAGACGGAATCGCCAGCAAGATCAGCGGCAGCGTAACCACCCATGGCGATTCATGCGGCTTGTGGGCATCGTGATGACCGTGGCCATGATCGTCATGGGCATGGTGGTCGTCATGATGATCGTCGTGGTGTGCATCCGGGTTCTGGTCAAAGCGCTCTTTGCCATGGAACACCAAGAAATACATGCGGAACGAATAGAACGCGGTGATGAACACACCAGCCATCACGGCAAAGTAGGCAAAGCCCGAACCTGCCAGATGCGTTTCGTGCACGGCTTCGATGATGCTGTCTTTAGAGTAGAAGCCCGCGAAGAACGGGGTACCGATCAAAGCCAACGAGCCAATCAACGAGGTGATCCAAGTGATAGGCATGTACTTGCGCATGCCGCCCATCCAACGGATGTCCTGGTTATGGTGTGCGCCCATGATCACCGAGCCAGCGCCCAGGAACAACAAGGCCTTGAAGAACGCGTGGGTCATCAAGTGGAACACCGCCACCGAGTAGGCCGATGCGCCCAGCGCCACGGTCATGTAACCCAGTTGCGACAGCGTGGAATACGCGACCACACGTTTAATGTCGTTCTGGATGATGCCCAGGAAGCCCATGAACAGCGCCGTGATGGCACCGATCACCATGATGAAGTTCAACGCCGTATCGCTCAGCTCGAACAGTGGCGACATACGTGCCACCATGAAGATACCGGCCGTCACCATGGTGGCGGCGTGGATCAGTGCGGAGATCGGTGTAGGACCTTCCATGGAGTCTGGCAGCCAGACGTGCAATGGGAACTGTGCCGACTTACCCATGGCGCCGATGAACAGGCAGATGCAGATCACGGTGACCAACATCCAGTCGGTACCTGGGAAGGTCATGCCGCCCAACTCGCCTGCCTTGGCAAAGGTTTCGGTGTAGTTCAGCGTACCACCGTAGGCAGCCAACAGGCCGATGCCCAGAATGAAGCCGAAGTCGCCCACACGGTTGACCAGGAAGGCCTTCATGTTGGCAAAGATGGCTGAAGGCTTGTTGAACCAGAAACCGATCAGCAGGTACGACACCAAGCCCACTGCTTCCCAGCCGAAGAACAATTGCAGCATGTTGTTGCTCATGACGAGCATCAACATTGAGAACGTGAACAGCGAGATGTACGAGAAGAAGCGGTTGTAGCCGTCGTCTTCTTGCATGTAGCCGATGGTGTAGATGTGCACCATGAGCGACACGAAGGTCACCACCACCATCATCATGGCGGTCAGGCCATCCACCAGGAAACCGACCTCCATCTTGAGGTTGCCGACCGTCATCCAGGTGTAGAGCGTTTCGTTGAAACGCGCACCGTCCACGGCCACGCTTTTCAGCGTCATCGCAGAGATCACGAAGGCAATGAAAACGCCCAGGATGGTGAGGCTGTGGCAAGCGCGTCGGCCAAATTTATTGCCGCCGAACTGCGTGCCCAAAATACCGGCCAGCAACGCGCCAGCCAGGGGCGCGAGCGGAACCGCCAACAATGTTGCTGCTGAGAGTGTTTGACTCATTTTTTTATTGTTGAACCGTCTGGCTCAACCCTTGAGCGAGTTGAGTTCGTCCACATTGATGCTGGACTTGTTACGGAAGAGGAGCACGAGAATCGCCAGGCCGATGGCCGATTCAGCGGCAGCCACCGTCAAGATGAAGAACACGAACACTTGGCCGTGCAAGTCACCCAGGTAGTGGGAGAAGGCCACAAAGTTCATGTTCACGGCCAACAGCATCAGTTCGATGGCCATCAGCAGCACGATCAGGTTCTTGCGGTTCAAGAAGATGCCAATGACCGACATGGCGAACAGCATCGCTCCCAGCGACAGATAGTGTCCAAGCGTCAAGGTCATGCTTTTTTCTCCTCGGTAGCAGGTGCGGCCGGTGCTGGCTCAGGTGGGGCAACGGGTGGCTTGGTGCTGACCACGTTGACCACGCTCAGGCGGTCTCGGGCACGCACACGCACCTGGTCGCTCACGCTGACAAACTTGGTGTCTTTGCGTTGACGCAGCGTCAAGGCGATGGCGGCAATCATGGCCACCAACAAGATCACAGCGGCGATTTCCAGTTGATACAGGTATTCGGTGTAGAGCAAGATGCCCAAAGCCTTGGTGTTTGGCACTTGCGCGGCCACAGCGGGTACGGTTTGCGGTGCATCGCGGAAGCCACCCAGCAACACGTAGGCCATTTCCAACGCGATGAGAACGCCGATACCGGCGGCCAGTGGGAAATGCCGCCAGAAGCCACGGCGCATGCTGTCCATGTCGATGTCCAGCATCATCACTACGAACAGGAACAGCACCATCACGGCGCCCAGGTACACCAGCACCAGGGTGATCGCCAGGAATTCGGCTTGCAGCAACAGCCACACGCCAGAAGCCTGCGAAAACGCCAACATCAGGTACAAAACAGCGTGTACCGGATTGCGGGCGGTAATGACTCGAAAGGCTGAGAACAACAGCACAGTCGAGAACAAGTAGAAGAAACCGGTCTTAACATCCATGGGGTGAATCTTTTTGCAAGTGGGCGCTCATCAGCGTTTGGTCAGCGGTATCAGCGGTACTTGGCATCTGCCGCTTTGGCAGCTGCAATTTCGGTTTCGTAGCGATCGCCAACGGCCAAGAGCATGTCTTTGGTGAAGTACAGGTCGCCACGTTTTTCACCGTGGTACTCGAAGATGTGCGTTTCCACGATGGAGTCCACCGGGCAGCTTTCTTCGCAGAAGCCGCAAAAGATGCACTTGGTCAAATCGATGTCGTAGCGCGTGGTGCGGCGCGAACCGTCGTCACGCACATCGGACTCGATGGTGATGGCCATGGCCGGGCACACCGCTTCGCACAACTTGCATGCGATGCAACGCTCTTCACCGTTTTCATAACGGCGCAGCGCGTGCAGGCCACGGAAACGCGGGGAGATAGGTGTCTTTTCCTCAGGGAACTGCACCGTCACCTTGCGTTTGAACATGTACTTGCCGGTCAGGGCCATGCCCTTGAACAACTCGGCGAGCATGAAACTGGAGACAAAATCTTTAACAGATGCTACTGCGGTCATCTCGAGCCCCACTTATTTCCAAATGTTGAAGGGGGTGTGCATCCACCCTCCAACCAAAACCAGCCAAACCAAGGTGACTGGAATGAAGATCTTCCAGCCCAGGCGCATGATCTGGTCGTAACGGAAACGTGGGAACGTGCCACGAATCCAAATGAACAACGACACCACAAAGAATGTCTTCAAACCAAGCCAGATCCAGCCGGGAATGAAGTCCAGGAAAGCCACAGGCGAAAGCCAGCCACCCAGGAACATCAGCGCCGCCAGAATCGACACCAGCCACATGCTGGCGTATTCGGCCAAGAAGAAGATGGCAAAGCCCATGCCCGAGTACTCGACCATGTGGCCGGCCACGATTTCAGCTTCGCCTTCGACCACGTCAAACGGGTGACGGTTGGTTTCGGCCACGCCGGAAATCACGTAGACCAGGAAGATCGGCAACAGCGGCAACCAGTTCCACGACAGGAAGCCCAGGCCCATGTCTGCGCCCATGCCACGACCTTGCACGGCCACGACGTCGCCCAGATTCAAGCTACCGGACACCATGACCACGATCACCAGGCAGAAGCCCATGGCGATTTCGTAGCTCACCATTTGTGCCGAAGCCCGCAGTGCGCCGAGGAAGGCGTACTTGGAGTTGGAAGCCCAACCGGCAATGATCACACCATAAACTTCGATCGAGGTGATCGCCATGATCAGCAGCAAAGCGGCGTTGACATTGGCCAACACGGTATCGGGGCCGAAAGGAATCGCCACCCAGGCAGCCAAGGCCGGCATGATGGCCATGATCGGGCCCAAACGGAACAGGCCCTTGCTGGCCGCCGTGGGGTTGATCATTTCCTTGGTCAGCAGCTTCAACGCATCAGCGATCGGCTGCAACAAGCCCAAGGGGCCCACGCGGTTGGGGCCGTGACGCACTTGAATCCAGCCCAGCAGCTTACGTTCCCACAGCGTGAGGTATGCCACGGCGCCCATCAAGGGTGCCAGCACCAGAATGATTTTCAGCAGGTTCCAGATCACAGGCCACGCGAGGGTGGCCCACCACGTCTGCCCTACCAGATGCAACCCGCCGTTGTAGATGGCGTCGATCATGCAACGGTCTCCTCTTGCTGTACTTCAACCAAACCGCTGATCCCAACACCACGTCCGTCTGCCGTCAATTGCAGTGATGCGGCGCGGCGCACGATACCGTCGAGTTGGTAAATGCTGGCCACGGCTGGCGTGCCAGCGGCAGGTGCGGTGTCGATGGTGACGTTGCCCACGCTGTTGGACAACACATCGGCCGAGACCTTGCCGGTATCGGCTTGCGCCAGACCGAGCTTCGACACGATTTCTTGCGATGACTCGTATTCAAAACCAGGCAAGCCGAGCAAGTTGCCCAAGACGCGCAGCACCTTCCAGCCTGGACGGGTTTCGCCCAGTGGCTTGACCACGGCGTGGAAACTTTGCACGTGCCCTTCGGCATTCACAAACGTACCCGAGGTTTCGGTGAACGGCGCGATCGGCAGCAACACGTCGCTGATGTCCAGGTTGGCCTTGAACGGACTGAGCGTGACAACCATTTGCGCTTTGTTCAAGCCAGCCAAAGCGGCTGGACCGTTGGCAGCGTCGAACTGCGGCTCGGTGTTGAGCAACACGGCGGCCTTCAAGCCACCGGCCAGCATTTGGCCGGCATTTTGACCATTCGCACCAGGAACAGCACCGACCAATTGCGCGCCAACCGTATTGGCGGCTTCTGTCAGGTAACCCACCGTCGCGCCGCACTGGCCTGCAATCCAGGTCGCCAGAGCCAGCAGGCTCGAGGCCTTGACGTGGTGCGCGGCACCGTTGCCCAGCAAAATGGCTTTGCGCTCGCCGGACAATAAGCCCTTGGCAATGCGGGTAGCCGCTTCGTCAGCGTTGCCTGCCACAGGAGGCGTTGCGCCGGTTTCGGTACCGATGGCGGCAGCGATGCCAGCCAACAGACCCACCCAGTTGGCCGCAGGAGCGACCATTTCGTTGGCGATGTTCATGGCCCAATCGCTCTTGCGATCGTTCAGTACTTGCACACGCGCGCCCTTGCGGGTGGCTTGGCGAATGCGTTGGGCAAACAGCGGATGGTCTTTGCGCAGGTTCGAACCCACGACCAGCACTTGCTGCAAGGTCGACAACGAAGCAATCGTGGTGCCCAGCCATTGGGCCTTGCCCGTGGTGGCGGCGAACTCAGCGTTACGCAGGCGGTAGTCGATGTTTTCGCTACCCAGACCGCGCACCAGCTTGCCGGCCAAAGCAAGTTCTTCGAGCGTGCTGTGGGGGCTGGCCAATAAGCCAAGGCTTGCTGCGCCGTGGTCGGCAGAAATTTGACGCAGGCCAGTAGCTACGTATTCGAGGGCGGTTTGCCAGTCGACGGTCTTCCACTCACCGCCCTGCTTCAGCATCGGCTGGGTTAGGCGTTGGTCGCTGTTCAGCGCTTCGTAGGAGAAACGATCGCGGTCGGCAATCCAGCATTCGTTGATGGCGTCGTTCTCGAACGGCACCACACGCATGACCTTGTTGTTCTTCACTTGAACAATCAGGTTCGCGCCAGTGGAATCGTGCGGGCTGACCGACTTGCGGCGGCCCAGTTCCCAGGTACGGGCACTGTAGCGGAAAGGCTTGCTGGTCAGCGCGCCCACAGGGCAGATGTCGATCATGTTGCCCGACAGTTCGGAGTCCACGGTGTCATTCAACACGGTGGTGATTTCCGAATGTTCGCCGCGGTGGATCATGCCCAGCTCCATCACGCCGGCCACTTCCTGGCCAAAGCGGACGCAACGTGTGCAGTGAATGCAACGGCTCATTTCTTCCATGGAGATCAGCGGGCCGACGTCCTTATGGAAAACAACCCGTTTCTCTTCTTGATATCGCGAAGTCGAGCCGCCATATCCAACTGCCAAGTCTTGCAATTGGCATTCGCCACCCTGGTCGCAAATCGGGCAATCCAGTGGGTGGTTGATCAGCAGGAATTCCATCACCGACTGCTGCGCCTTGATCGCCTTGGGCGTCTTGGTGCGCACAATCATGCCTTGCGTCACGGGCGTGGCGCATGCGGGCATAGGCTTTGGCGCTTTTTCCACATCAACCAAACACATGCGGCAGTTGGCCGCAATGCTCAATTTCTTGTGGTAACAAAAGTGGGGAATGTAGGTGCCCGCTTTTTCGGCTGCATGCATCACCATGCTGCCTTCGGTAATTTCTACCTTCTGACCATCGAGTTCTATTTCAACCATATTTTTTCCCGCACTCAGACCGGTTCAGCCAACGGACGCGCGCTTTTAGAGATCATTGCCTCAAACTCAGGGCGGAAGTGCTTGATCATGGCGCGCACGGGCATGGCCGCGGCGTCGCCAAGAGCGCAAATCGTGCGACCCTGAATGTTGTCGGCCACGGAGTTCAGCAAGTCCAAATCAGTTGGACGCCCTTCTCCGCGATGAATACGATCCACCAAGCGCCAGAGCCAGCCCGTGCCTTCGCGGCAAGGCGTGCACTGACCACACGACTCGTGCATGTAGAAGTAAGACAGACGCTTCAGGCTCTCGACCATGCAACGGCTGTCGTCCATGACGATCACCGCGCCGGAGCCCAGCATCGAGCCGGCCTTGGCGATAGAGTCGTAGTCCATGGTGCATTCCATCATGATGGACGCTGGCAACACGGGCGAAGACGATCCGCCAGGGATCACAGCCTTCAGCGTACGGCCCTTGCGCACACCACCGGCAAGCTCCAACAGCTTGGAGAACGGCGTGCCCATCGGCACTTCGTAATTGCCAGGCAATTCGACGTCGCCAGAAACCGAGTAAATCTTGGTGCCGCCGTTGTTGGGCTTGCCACACTCCAGGTACGCCGCGCCACCATTGCGAATGATCCACGGCACAGCCGCGAAGGTTTCGGTGTTGTTGATGGTGGTGGGTTTGCCGTAAAGGCCAAAGCTGGCCGGAAACGGTGGCTTGAAGCGCGGTTGGCCCTTCTTGCCTTCCAGCGATTCGAGCAACGCCGTTTCTTCACCGCAGATGTAGGCGCCAAAACCATGGGCCGCATGCAGTTGGAAATTGAAGCTGCTGCCGAGAATGCCGTCGCCCAGATAGCCCGCTGCGCGCGCTTCTTCCAGCGCTTCTTCAAACCGCTGGTAGCTCTGGAAAATTTCGCCGTGAATGTAGTTGTAGCCCAGGCTAATGCCCATGGCGTAGGCGGCAATGATCATGCCTTCAATCACGATGTGCGGATTGAATTGCAGAATGTCGCGGTCTTTGCAGGTACCGGGTTCGCCTTCGTCTGAGTTACAGACTAAATGCTTTTGACCAGGAAATTGGCGGGGCATGAAGCTCCACTTCAAACCCGTGGGAAAACCTGCACCACCACGGCCACGCAGGCCGGATTCTTTAACCGTGCCGATCACCTGGTCTTGGGTCAAGCCGGCTTCATTGCCAGCCACGCCGTCTTTGCCCAGGATCTTGCGCAGCGCTTGATAGCCGCCACGCGATTCGTAGTCTTTCAGGCGCCAGTTGCTGCCGTTCAGGCCCGCGTAAATTTGCGGGTTGATGTGGCGGTCGTGAAAACACGTTTGCACACCCGTGGCCTGGAATTGGGCCAATACTTGTTGCGAGTTCATGCTTGCCCTTCCGAATGGTTGGCACCGGCTTCAGCGGCACGCAGGCCATCAACCAGTTGGTCCAGCTTTTCGTTGGACATGAAGCTGCACATCGTCAGGTCGTTGACCAACATCACCGGAGAGTCAGCACAGGCGCCCAGACACTCGGACTGCTGCAACGTGAACAGGCCATCTGGCGTCGTGCCGCCCATTTCGATGTGGAGCTTGTGCTCCAGATGCTTCAAGGCTTTGGCACCGTCGCGCAGCAAACAAGGCAGGTTGGTGCAGACGTTCAACTTGTACTTGCCAACAGGGTGCTGGTTGTACATGTTGTAGAACGTGGTGACTTCGTGCACGGCAATCTGTGGCATGCCGAGGTAGTCGGCGATCTGGCGCTCGATATCGACGCTCACATAACCGTGCTGCTTTTGCGCAATGGTCAGGCACGCCATCACAGCAGACTGCTTCTGCTCTGCAGGGTACTTGGCCACTTCTTTGGCAAACAACGCCAGCACGTCAGCCGACAGGGTGACGGCCGCTTCAGAATGTTGTGGGCTACTCATCGATCAATTTCTCCGAACACGATGTCCAGCGTGCCAATAATGGCAACCGCGTCCGCAATCATGTGGCCGCGCGACATTTCGTCCAATGCGGAAAGGTGCACAAAGCCTGGCGGACGAATCTTCAGGCGGTAAGGCTTGTTGGCGCCGTCGCTGATCAAGTAAATACCGAACTCGCCCTTCGGGTGTTCCACCGCCGCATAGGCTTCGCCTTCTGGCACGTGGAAGCCTTCGGTGAAGAGCTTGAAGTGGTGGATCAACTCTTCCATGTTGGACTTCATGGATTCACGCGATGGCGAGGCCACCTTGTGGTTGTCCGTGATGACCGGGCCGGGGTTGACGCGCAACCAGTCCACACACTGCTTGATGATGTGGTTGGACTGCTTCAGCTCTTCCATGCGGACGAGGTAGCGGTCATAGCAATCACCGGTTTTGCCAACAGGGATGTCGAATTCAACTTTGTCGTACGCGTCGTACGGCTGCTTCTTGCGCAAGTCCCAAGCCACGCCCGAGCCACGCAGCATCGGGCCGGTCAGGCCCAGGTTCAACGCACGATCCGGGTCCATGACGCCGATGCCAACCGTACGCTGTTTCCAGATGCGGTTCTCGGTCAGCAGCGTGTGGTATTCCTCAAGGTACGTGGGGAAGCGCTTGGTGAAATCGTCAATGAAATCCAGCAGGCTGCCCTGGCGGTTTTCATTCATGGCAGCCAAGGCCTTGGCATTCTTGATCTTGCTGACCTTGTACTGCGGCATGGTGTCCGGCAGGTCGCGGTACACGCCACCTGGACGGAAGTAAGCCGCGTGCATACGCGCGCCCGACACCGCTTCGTAGATGTCGAACAGGTCTTCACGTTCGCGGAATGCGTAAATCAGAATCGTCGAGCTACCGCAATCGTTGCCGTGCGAGCCGAGCCACATCAGGTGGTTCAACATGCGCGTGATTTCAGCGAACATCACGCGGATGTATTGCGCACGAATCGGCACTTCCAATTCGAGCAACTTCTCAATTGCCAGGCAGTAGGCGTGCTCGTTGGACATCATGGACACATAGTCCAAGCGATCCATGTACGGCAGCGACTGGATGAAGGTCTTGCTCTCGGCCAGCTTTTCAGTGGCGCGGTGCAACAAGCCGATGTGCGGGTCAGCACGCTGGACGACTTCGCCGTCCAGCTCAAGCACCAAACGCAGCACGCCGTGTGCTGCAGGGTGTTGAGGACCGAAATTGAGGGTGTAGTTTTTGATCTCTGCCATGATTTCTTACATTGCGCCCACGGGGCTCAATGCAGGCCTCCTCCGTACTTGTCTTCGCGAATGATCCGCGGCGTGATTTCACGTGGCTCGATGGAAACCGGCTCGTACACCACGCGCTGACGCTCGGCGTCGTAGCGCATTTCCACATGGCCAGACAAAGGGAAGTCTTTACGGAATGGATGGCCCACGAAACCGTAGTCCGTGAGAATGCGGCGTAAGTCGTTGTGCCCGTCAAACACGATGCCGTACAAGTCAAACGCTTCGCGCTCGAACCAGTTGGCCGACGCCCACAGCGTGGACACCGAAGCCACCAGTGGCAAATCGTCATCAGGGCAGAACACTTTGACGCGCACGCGCTGGTTCAAGCTCACCGACAGCAAGTGCGAGACCACGCAGAAACGCGCACCTTCCCACACCGCGTCCATGTAGGTCGAATAGTCGACACCACACAAATCGATCAACTGCTCAAAACGGCAGCCGGGTGCATCGCGCAAGGTTTGCATGACGCCGGCATAGTTGGCCGCGTCAACCACAACAGTCACTTCACCCAGGGCGACCACGATACGCTTGGCTTTTTCGCCCAGCGTGGTGGCAATGACTTCTTTCAGAGAATCCGGATGGATGGCTACATCAGACATGCGTTCTCCTAGTCCCGCGCAATGGTGTTGGTGCGGCGAATCTTCTGCTGCAACTGGATGATGCCGTAAAGCAAGGCTTCTGCGGTGGGCGGGCAGCCTGGCACGTACACATCAACCGGCACAATGCGGTCGCAACCGCGCACGACGGAGTAACTGTAGTGGTAGTAGCCGCCACCATTGGCGCACGAACCCATGGACAACACCCAACGCGGCTCCGACATCTGGTCGTAAACCTTGCGCAGAGCGGGCGCCATCTTGTTGCACAAGGTGCCGGCCACGATCATCAGATCGGACTGACGCGGGCTTGCACGAAACACTTCGGAGCCGAAGCGACCGATGTCATAACGGGCAGCCGCCACATGCATCATCTCGACTGCGCAGCAGGCCAACCCGAAGGTCATGGGCCACAACGAGCCGGTTTTGGCCCAGTTCACAACCGAGTCGTAACTCGTCGTGACGAAGCCTTCTTTCAATACACCTTCAATCATTGCTTCACTCCCAATCGAGGGCGCCTTTTTTCCACATGTAGACAAATCCGAATGTGAGCACCGCCACAAACTCCAGACCGAACAGGTAGCCGATCAAGCCAATTTCCTTGAAGGCAGCAGCCCAAGGAATCAGAAATGCGGTTTCCAGATCGAACAGGATGAAAAGAATGGCGATGAGGTAGTAGCGCACATCGAATTTCATGCGCGCGTCTTCGAAAGCTTCGAAGCCACACTCGTAAGGGGAATTTTTAGCGCTATCGGGGCGGTTTGGCCCGAGGATGTAGCCAAGTACCTGGGGCGCAATCCCTACGCCGATACCGACCAGGATGAACAAAAGGACAGGGAGGTACTGGTCAAGGTTCATCGAGAGGCTCTACTTCTGAAGCTCCCTCGACCACAAAGCCGAGGGAGCTTTTTTGTTGGTGCCGTCGGCGAGACTCGAACTCGCACAGCTTTCGCCACTACCCCCTCAAGATAGCGTGTCTACCAATTTCACCACGACGGCGGTTTTTCTATACGGATGGCATGAGGAACCTTGCGGTTATTGGCTTTCCGTACAGCTTTAGAGTTTACCCTGAAACCACTCCAAAACCCTTTGGAGCGGCAATTTCGCACAGATTATTTTGCCGGAATCTGGTCGACGCCAGAAGCAGGAACGGCAGGCGCTACGGCGGCAGGAGCACCGGACGCGGTACCCGCTGGAATGCCAGCGGCTTCAGGCGCGACCACGTTGGCGCGCTCCAGAACACTGCCAGCGCTGGTGGGACGATGGTTGCCAAAGTAGGCCAAAGCCAAGGTGCAAACAAAGAAAACAGCAGCCAAAACACCCGTGGTACGCGACAGGAAGTTCGCACTGCCGCTGGCGCCAAACAGGCTGCCAGAACTGCCACTGCCGAAGGCCGCACCCATGTCGGCGCCCTTGCCGTGCTGAACCAGGATCAGACCGATCATGCCCAGCGCCGCCAGAATTTGCACGACCAGAATCAAATTGACAAACATACTCATCTCAACACTCCAATTATCAAAATCTGCGCCGCTGCTTATTGCGCCGCATCCACAATCTTCAGGAAATCAACAGCCTTAAGCGCCGCTCCACCAATCAAGCCACCGTCAATATCCGGCTGCGCCAGCAAAACCGCCGCATTCGCCGCGTTCATGCTGCCGCCATAGAGAATACGAATCCGGTCAGCATGCTCCGTCGCCAAACGCAGTTGGGCGCGCAATGCAGCATGCACCTCTTGCGCCTGCTCAGGCGTGGCCGTTTTCCCAGTGCCAATCGCCCAGCGCGGCTCGTAAGCCACCACGATCTCACTGATGCAATGCCCATTGGCATGCACCACCGCAGCCAATTGACGCTTCACCACCGCTTCCGTCTGGCCGGCTTCGCGCTCTTCGAGCGACTCACCCACACAAACGATCGGGCAGATGCCTGCTTTCAACGCAGCCTGCGCCTTGGCCGCAATCGACTCGTCGGTTTCACCATGGTATTGGCGCCGCTCGGAGTGGCCAATGATGGCGTAACGCACACCAAATTCTTTCAGCATCTGCGCCGAGGCCTCGCCCGTGTAGGCGCCCGCTTCATGCGCAGAAACGTCTTGCGCACCCACACCCACAGAAGAGCCAGCCACCAAGGCCGACACCTGCTGCAGATACGGCGCAGGCACGCACACCGCCACGTCAGCCGCAGTACCCGGCTTCGCCGCAAGAATCTCAGCAATGAGCTTCTCGTTGGCCGCCAGGCTGCCGTTCATCTTCCAGTTACCAGCAATGAGTTTTTTCTTCACTTGTCAGTCACCACGTCAGTACGATTTTGCCCACATGCACATTCGATTCCATCAGCGCATGCGCTTGCACGGCACCGTTGGCCTGGCCGTCCGCCGCCTTCACCGCCAATGCGCGATAAACCACCGACTTCACCTGCCCTGCTTCAAGCAAAGGCCAAACCTTCTGCCGCAAAGCCCGCGCAATGGCGCCCTTGAAAGCCACCGAGCGCGGCCGCAAGGTCGAGCCCGTCACCGTCAGACGCTTGCGCAGCACCAGACCAGCATTGATTTCACTCTGCGTGCCACCCTGCACAGCGATGATGACCAAACGGCCATCTTCAGCCAAGCAACGGATGTTGCGCTCCACATAAGCTCCCGCCACCATGTCCAGAATGACGTTGACACCCCGCCCTTCGGTCAGGCGCTTCACCTCTTCGACAAAGTCGGTCGACTTGTAGTTGACGGCGTGATCCGCCCCCAAAGCTACACATGCGGCACACTTTTCGTCGTTTCCAGCAGTGACGATCACCTTGGAGCCCAGCGCCTTGGCCAACTGGATCGCCGTCACGCCAATACCGCTAGAGCCACCGTGCACCAGCAAGGTCTCGCCCGGCTGCAGTGCAACACGGTCAAACACATTGCTCCACACGGTGAAAAACGTCTCAGGCAAGGCCGCCGCTTCCAGCGACGACAAACCCTTGGGCACTGGTAAACACTGCGCCACCGGGGCCACGCAATATTCGGCATAACCGCCGCCCGCCACCAAGGCACACACGCGGTCGCCAATGGCGAAGCCGTGTTCGGCCAACGCAGCCGCGTCGCCGGACTCGATCACGCCCGCGATTTCCAAACCAGGAATGTCGCTGGCACCTGGCGGCACGGGATAGTGGCCGGTGCGCTGCAGAACGTCGGGGCGATTCACACCGCTGGCTTCTACCCGCACCAGCAATTCCCCAGCCGCGGGCACAGGCACCGGGCGGTCGACCACGCGAAGCACTTCGGGCGCTCCGGGAGAACTGATTTCGATGGCTTTCATAGCGTCTGCAAACGTTCGAGGGGGCCTGGAGCCCGAAGACTCCAGGCCCCGCCGGAACTTAGTGCTTAGGCTTGGCCTTCAGGCGCTTGCGCCGGAGCCGAGCGGTCTTGCAAAACCTTCATGGACAACTTGATGCGGCCCTTTTCGTCGGTTTCCATGACCTTGACCTTGATGATCTGGCCTTCGCTCAAGTAGTCAGTGACCTTCTCGACGCGCTCGTGGGCGATTTGGCTGATGTGCAGCAAACCGTCTTTGCCGGGCATCAGGTTGACCAATGCGCCGAAGTCCAGAATCTTCGTCACAGGGCCTTCGTAGACCTTGCCGATTTCAACTTCAGCCGTGATCTGCTCGATGCGGCGCTTGGCTTCTTCAGCCTTGGCTGGGTCGCTCGAAGCAATGGTGATGGTGCCATCTTCTTCGATGTTGATCTGCGTGCCGGTTTCTTCGGTCAGCGCACGGATCACAGCACCGCCCTTGCCGATCACGTCGCGGATCTTCTCGGGGTTGATCTTCATCGTGAACAGGCGTGGCGCGAAGCTCGACACTTCGGTCTTGGCTTCGGACATGGCCGATTGCATGGCGCCCAGGATGTGCATGCGTGCTTCCTTGGCTTGTGCCAATGCGACTTGCATGATTTCCTTGGTGATACCTTGGATCTTGATGTCCATTTGCAGCGCGGTCACGCCGTTGGTGGTACCGGCCACCTTGAAGTCCATGTCGCCCAGGTGATCTTCGTCACCCAAGATGTCGGTCAGCACGGCAAAGCGGTTGCCGTCTTTGATCAGACCCATGGCGATACCAGCCACGTGCGCCTTCATGGGCACGCCTGCGTCCATCAAGCTCAGGCAGCCACCGCACACCGAGGCCATCGACGAAGAGCCGTTGGATTCAGTGATTTCGCTGACCACACGCATGGTGTAGGGAAATTCTTCCTTGGTTGGCAACACGGCCACCAGCGCGCGCTTGGCCAAACGACCGTGGCCGATTTCGCGGCGCTTAGGCGTACCCACGCGACCAGTTTCGCCGGTGGCGAAAGGAGGCATGTTGTAGTGCAGCATGAAGCGGTCTTCGTATTCGCCAGCCAATGCGTCGATACGTTGTGCGTCGCGCTCGGTGCCCAGGGTGGTGACCACCAGAGCTTGCGTTTCGCCACGCGTGAACAGCGCCGAACCGTGGGTACGGGGCAGCACGCTGTTGCGGATTTCGATAGGACGCACGGTACGCGTGTCACGGCCATCGATACGCGGCTCGCCGGCCAAGATTTGGCTACGGACGATACGCGCTTCGATGTCGAACAACAGGCCTTCGACCTTCACGGCGTCGAATGCTTCGCCGCTTTCTTTCAGGGCAGCAAACACTTCAGCGTAGGCCGCGCGGCAAGCTTGCGTACGGGCTTGCTTGTTGCGGTTTTGGTAAGCGGTGCGCAGTTTGGCTTCGGCCAGGCCTTCAACCTTGGCAACCAAGGCTTCGTCCTTGGCAGGTGCTTGCCAATCCCACACGGGCTTGCCAGCGTCACGCACCAGTTCGTGGATGGCGTTGATGGCGATACGGCTTTGTTCGTGGCCATACACCACGCCGCCGAGCATAATTTCTTCGCTCAATTGCATGGCTTCGGATTCGACCATCAGCACGGCGGCTTCGGTGCCGGCGACCACCAGGTCGAGGCTGGAATCTTTACGGGCGGTTTGGCCTGGGTTCAGGATGTATTCGCCGTTGACGTAACCCACGCGGGCGGCGCCGATCGGGCCAGCAAACGGCACGCCGCTGACGGACAAGGCGGCGCTCACAGCGATCAGGGAGGCAATGTCGGCATCAACTTCAGGGTTCAGCGACACGGTGTGCACCACCACGTGCACTTCGTTGAAGAAGCCTTCAGGAAACAGCGGGCGAATCGGACGGTCGATCAGGCGGCTGGTCAGCGTTTCGAATTCGCTTGGGCGGCCTTCGCGCTTGAAGAAGCTGCCGGGGATCTTGCCGGCGGCATAGCTCTTTTCCAGATAGTCAACGGTCAACGGGAAGAAATCTTGACCGGCCTTGCCTTCGGTCTTGGCAACCACCGTGGCCAGCACCACAGTGCCGTCCATGTCCAGCAGCACAGCGCCGCTGGATTGGCGGGCGATTTCGCCGGTTTCCATGGTGACCTTGTGTTGGCCCCATTGGAAGGTCTTTGTCACTTTTTTGAACATCGTCATATTGAATTCCTTGGATGGCGGGCCGCCGTGGCGGCGGCCTCAGTATTCACAGCCCTTCCCGGGCCGCAGGGGCCAGAGTCATGAAAGCCTACGATGCCATTCCAAAAATCGTCAGGGTGGACCACTTTTGGAATGACACAGCGCGTATGCCGTCAGCGTCTCTGGATTCGAAAAAGTAAAAAGCGCCTGAGCTAGGCATCTAACTCAGGCGCTTTTGATTCGGTTAGCCGCTTATTTGCGCAACCCGAGCTTAGCGATCAGCGCGGTGTAGCGGTCGTGGTCCTTGGCGTTCAGGTAGTCCAACAGCTTACGACGACGGCTCACCATGCGCAGCAGGCCGCGACGACCGTGGTGGTCTTTGGCGTGCGTCTTGAAGTGAGGGGTCAGTTCGTTGATGCGTGCGGTCAGCAGAGCGACTTGCACTTCTGGGCTACCGGTGTCGGTGGCGCTACGAGCATTGGCCTTGACAACTTCGGCCTTGATAGAGGATGCGATCATTTCTATATCCGTTGATTAATGGGCCCCAAACAATGGGAATCCCAGGTTTTTTACTTGCGCCAGCAGCTGGAAATGCCACTGACGTGCGCTCCGCAAGACGCGGAACCGAACGATTATAGCCGACCCGGCCGCCAGCCGGACATATTGCCCGATTCGAGTGCCGGGGCGTACATGCCAAACGCTGACCAGCGCGGGCCAAAATGTCAGATTTGCTTGGCGCTGAAGGTGTCGCAAGCCTTGACGCTGCCCGTCTCGTAACCCGTGCCAAACCAGTGCTGACGCTGCGCACTCGTGCCATGGGTGAAACTATCGGGCACCACGGCTCGGCCTGCAGAGCGCTGCAAGGCATCGTCGCCAATCTTGGCTGCAGCGTTCATGGCCGACTCGATATCGCCGCTTTCAATCAGTTGCCGCTGCGCTTGCGCGTGGTTGGCCCACACCCCGGCAAAACAGTCGGCCTGCAACTCCAGTCGCACGCTCAGGGCGTTGTACTGGGTTTGGCTCACCCGGCTGCGCATCTGGTCCATCTTCGCACTGATGCCCATGAGGTTCTGCACGTGATGGCCCACTTCATGAGCGATGACATAGGCCTGGGCGAACTCGCCGGGCGCGCCCAAGCGGTCACGCAGCGTTTGGAAGAAGCTCAGATCGATGTAAATCTTTTGGTCGCCGGGGCAATAAAACGGTCCCATCGCCGCCTGGCCTGTGCCGCACGCCGTGGCCGTTACTCCGGGGAACAAAACCAGCTTCGGATCTTGGTATCGCCCCCCTGCCTTGGCAAAAATGTCGGCCCAGACGTCTTCCGTGTCCGCCAACACAGTGGACACGAACTTGGCCATGTGGTCGTTCGCCGGCGGCGCATGCGCCGGGCCCTGCTGCTGAACCTGTGCCGGCTGCCCGCCGCTGAGCAAGCCCAGAATCGTCAGCGGGTTCACGCCCAGCACCCAACCGCCCACCAAAGCGATCACGATGGTGCCCACGCCGATGCTGCGCCCGCCGATGAAGCCGCCACCCCCACCGCCCCCGTCGCCGCGTCGGTCTTCGACGTTGTCCGACTCGCGATTGCCTTCCCATTTCATTTGCTTCTCCTATCACAGGTCCCTGCCTGTATGCAATGGCGAAATGGTACTCGGTCTGGTACACGTTGCACGACGAGGGCTTGTCAAAACGCGGGGGCCGCTGGCACAGTAGATGGAACCGGGACTACCCGAAATGACGGAAATCGCCCCATGATGCTCAGCCCCCCGGACAAACCCACGGTGCTGGTAGTCGACGACACGGCCGACAACCTCACGCTCATGGCCGCGCTGTTGAAAGACACCTACCGCGTCAAAGTGGCCAACAACGGTGAGAAAGCACTCTCCATCATCGCCTCGGGCGCGGCGCCGGACCTCGTGCTGCTCGACATCATGATGCCGGAGGTGGACGGCTACGAAGTCTGCCGCCGCCTGAAAGCCAACCCTGCCACGCGCGACATTCCTGTGATCTTTCTCACCGCCAAAAGCGACGAAGCCGCCGAGGCACAAGGCTTCTCTCTCAACGCGGTGGACTACATCACCAAGCCCATCAGCCCGCCGATTCTGCTGGCCCGCGTGCGCAACCACATTGCGCTGAACGTGCGCACGAAGATGCTGCAGTCGTTGTCGGTCAAGCTGTCGCGCTACTTGTCGCCGCAGGTCTACAAGTCGATTTTTGAAGGCACACAAGACGTGTCGATCCAGGCGGTGCGCAAAAAACTCACCATCTTCTTCTCGGACATCAAAGATTTCACCAAGACCTCGGAGCACATGCAGCCCGAGGACATGACCTACCTGCTCAACAGCTACTTCTCCGAGATGTCGAAGATCGCGCTGGAGTTTGGCGCCACCATCGACAAGTTCATTGGCGATGCCATCGTCATCTTCTTTGGCGACCCACAATCGCGCGGCGTGCAAGATGATGCGCTGCAGTGTGTGCGCATGGCTGTGGCCATGCAGCGCCGCATGGTGCACCTGCGCAGCCTGTGGCACGACAAGGGTTACCGCCAGCCGTTTCATGTGCGCGTGGGCATCAACACCGGCTACTGCCACGTGGGCAACTTCGGCAGTGAAGAGCGCATGGACTACACCGTGATCGGCAGCGAGGTCAACCTGGCCGCGCGGCTGGAACAAAACGGCGAGCCCGACGGCGTGATCCTGTCCTACGAAACCTACGCCCTGGTGAAACACGAGTTCGACGCAGAAGAACGCCCCGCACTGCAAGCCAAAGGTGTTTCACGCGAGATCCGTTGCTTCGCGCTGCGCAACATCCAAACCGTAGAAGAACCTGCCCCCGGTCTGCACCACCGTTACCCCGGCTTGCGCCTGGCGCTGGAGCCTGAGAAGCTCAGCCCTGAAACCCGCCTGCGGGCGATTGACGACCTGCAAAAAGCGATTGAGGCGCTACAGGCCAAGCCTTGATCAGCGCAGCATCGTCGACATGGCCGACAGGCTGTTGAGCGTGCGCACCACGTCCTGCACATTGTCTTTGGTGAAGCGCACCGTCACGCCGTCCACACGCTCCAAGCCAGGCAGGATGGCAAACAGATCGGCCAAGCCAGCGGTTTGCGTTTGCAATCGGCATTCAAACGGCGCCTGGCGCTGCGGCGGCTTGGCAAAGTTTCCGGCCGTGATCACTTCACGCGCCGCCGTTTCAATCGCTGCACACGCCACAGACGGCGACAGCGACACACCGCTCGCATGCCCGTGCGCCGTCTTGGTGACCACAAACCGCGCGTGCGGATACTGCGGCTGCGTCTCGGCGGCAAACACGTCGTCGCCACTGGCCAGCAACACCGGCACGCCCAGCTCTTCGGCCAGCGCGCCGTAAAGCCCGGCCTCGCCCTGCTCTGCACCATTGAGCCAGATGCGCGCAAACGCAAAACTGTTGATGGTGTGCGCCAGCACGCCACGGGTTTGGGCACGCGAGTGGTAGCCGATCATGAACACACCTTGGCATGGCCCATCGGACGTGTCTTCCAGGCCGCCCATCATGCCTAGCACGCGCGGTTTGCCCAGCACAGCGCGGGCGCGCGGATCGAGTTCATCGGGCAGCAGGTTGCGAAAGCCACCGTGTGAATCGTTGACCAGCACATGTGTGGCCCCACCATCGAACGCGCCACGGATGGCGGCGTTGGCCTCGGCCGTCATCAGGCGGCGTGCACGTTCGTATTCAGTGTTGCCGGCACGTGTCTGCTCGGGGTTGAACACGCCGGCCACGCCTTCAATGTCTACAGAAATCAGGATCTTCATATTGTTTTTTCTTTAGGCTGCGGACTGCATCAGTGCAGACCAATCAGGTGCCAATTCGGTCAAGGCGATGCGCTTGTGACCATCGCGGCCGGTCACGCTCTCTGCGGCAAACAAGGCGTTGACGATGGCTTGTTCTGTCGCCTGCGCTGCCGCTTCAAACAGCGGGTCGAGCATGGTTTCGTGCAGCAGCGCGACCGACTGCAAGCGACCCACTTTCTGCGGCACGGTGTAGGCGGTGGAAAACGCCAGTGCAATGTCGCCACTGCCATGACCGTAGTCAGAGCCCGTGCGCGCCAAGCCCGCCCCGGCGCGTGTGGCGATGCGGCGCAGTTGTCGGGCGTCCAGCGGTGCGTCGGTGGCCAGCAGCATGATGATGGAGCCGCGTTCGGGCACGGCGGTTTGCTCGGCCAGACGCTGCACCAGCGCCGGGCCGATGCGGCGGCCTGCCAAAGTCAACGTGGCGGGCCGGCCAAAGTTCGCCAGCACCAACACGCCCACGGTATAAGTGGCAACGGGCGTACGGGCCAAACGCGAGGCCGAACCCATGCCGCCCTTCAAGCCAAAACACGTCATGCCACGCCCGGCCCCCACCGCGCCTTGGGCAAATTCTTTTTGGGTATTCACCAGCGCCTGCGCCACATGTGACTCGGTCACCGCAAAGACCTGCAGGTCATTCAAATACCCGTCGTTGCACTCCAACACCAGCGGGTTCAAGGTGGGCAGTTGGCGGCCCAGCTCGGGCTGATCCACCATGGCCGCGCGGATCAAACCCGTGGCCACCGTGCCCACTGCAAACGTGTTGGTCAGCGCAATCGGCGACTCCAGCACGCCCAGCTCCTGCACCTGCACCAGGCCAATACTTTTGCCAAAGCCGTTGATCACGGCCGCACCGGCTGGCACCTTCTGCATGAAGCAGTCGCCCCCGTGCGGGCGCACGATGGTCACCCCCGTTTGCACCGGGCCGTCGGCCAGCGTGTGATGGCCCACCGTGACCCCTGGCACATCGGTGATGGTGTTCAGCGGCCCGGCGGGCAGGTCGCCAATGTGCGGTGGCACGGTCACGTTATTTCTGCTCCAGCTTGGGGTCGAGCGCGTCGCGCAAGCCGTCACCCAGCAGGTTGAAGGCCAGCACGGTCAAGAAAATCGCCAAGCTGGGGAAGATCGCCATGTGCGGCGACGACATCATGTCGGCACGCGCTTCGTTCAGCATGGCGCCCCACTCCGGCGTGGGCGGCTGCGCACCCAAGCCCAGGAAAGACAAGCTCGCAGCGGTGATGATCGACGTGCCGATGCGCATGGTGAAGTACACCACCACCGAAGAGATGGTGCCGGGGAAAATGTGCCGCGTGATGATGGTCCAATCGGACGCACCAATCGAGCGCACGGCTTCGATGTAGGTCAGGTGCTTCAGCGACAAGGTGTTGCCGCGCACCAGGCGTGCAAACGCGGGAATACTGAACACCGCCACAGCAAAGATCACATTGATCATGCCGTTGCCCAAAATCGCCACGATGCCAATCGCCAGCAAGATGCCGGGGAAGGCAAACAACACGTCCGAGATACGCATGACGATGCGGTCCCACCAACCTTCGTAGTAGCCCGCCAGCAGCCCCAGCGCGGTGCCGATGACGGCGCCCACAGCCACCGAAATAAAACCCGCTGCCAGCGAGATGCGCGCGCCCATCAGGATGCGGCTGAAGATGTCGCGGCCCAATGAGTCCACGCCAAACCAGTGGACGGCGGTGGGTGGGCTGTTCAGTGCGTCGTAGTCGAAGAAGTTCTCGGCATCGAACGGCACGATCCACGGCGCCAGCACCGCCACGACCACCAGCAACAACACAAACACGCCAGCCACCACGGCCACATGTTGGTCTTTGAATTTGCGCCAGAACTCGCTCCACGGCGTGCGCACACGTTCACCGGCCACCACGGCGACCGGCACAACAGGCGAAGAAGGGGTTTGCAGAGGCAGCGACATTATTTGTAGCGAATGGTCGGGTTGATGACGGCGTACAACACGTCGACCACCAGGTTAATCAAAATGAACTCAAGCGAGAACAACAACACCTCGGCTTGGATCACCGGGAAGTCGCGCATCTCCACCGAGTCCACCAGCAAGCGGCCCATGCCCGGCCAGTTGAAAACTTTCTCGACCACGATGGAGCCGCCCAGCAAAAAGCCGAACTGCAAGCCCATCATCGTGACCACCGGAATCAGCGCATTGCGCAGGCTGTGCTTGGTGACCACCCAGAACTCGTTAAGCCCCTTGGCGCGTGCGGTGCGCACGTAGTCTTCTTTCAAGATGTCGATGAACGACGAGCGTGTGAAGCGCGCCATCACGGCGGCCACCCCCGCACCCAAGGTGAGCGACGGCAGGATGTAGTGTTTCCAGGTGTCGGCCCCCACGGTGGGCAGCCAGCCCAGGTGCACAGAAAACGTTTGCATCAGCAGCATGCCCAAGGCAAACGACGGAAAAGAAATGCCGGTGATGGCCAGCGTCATGCCCAGCCGATCCGGCCAGCGGTTGCGCCACACGGCCGACACCGTGCCAATGATGAGCCCCAACAGCACCGACCAGCCCATGGCCGCCACAGTGAGCCAGAAGGTCGGCATGAAGCGCTCAGCGATCTCCACCGACACCGGGCGCTTGCTGCGCAACGAGTGGCCGAAGTCACCCTGCACGGCGTTGCTGATGAAGCGCCAGAACTGCTCGTGCAAGGGCAAATCCAGCCCCAAATCTTTGCGGATGATGGCCACGGTTTCGGCATCAGCCTCCGGCCCCGCCGCCAGCCGCGCCGGGTCGCCGGGCAGCAAGTGCACGAACAGAAACACCAGCGCCGCCACAATCAGCAAGGTGGGCAGCAGGCCCAGAAGGCGCTTGAGAATGTAGTTGAGCATGGGTCTATTCAGTGCACTGCGGTCCGGTTTACTTCAGTTCTACTTCGTCGAAGTTGAAGGATGCGTCGGGCATCACATAGAAGCCGTTCAGGTTCTTGCTGCGCGCCGACAACAGTTGCTCGGTGGCCAGAAAAATCCAGGGTGCGTCTTTCCAGATGCGTTGTTGCGCATCGGCGTAGAGCTTGGTCTTTTGGGCCACGTCCACGGTGTTCAGCGCATTCTTGATGTCAGCATCCACTTCGGCGTTCTTGTAGTAGGCCGTATTGAAAGACTTTGGCGGATGCGACTCACCACCCAGCAGCGGACGCATGGCCCAATCGGCCTCGCCGGTTGAAGACGACCAACCCACGTAGTACATGCGCACCGGTGCGGTGGCCGGGTCTTGCCAGCTTTCCACACGCTCCACGCGCTGGCCGGCTTCGAGTGCCAGCACGGTGGCCTTCACGCCCACCACGCTCAGTTGCTGCTGCACAAACTGAATCAGCTTTTGCGCGGTGGTGTAGTTGTAGGCCGACCACAGGGTGGTTTCAAAGCCGTTGGGGTAGCCGGCTTCCTTCAGCAGCTCGCGCGCCTTCACCGGGTTGTAAGGCCAGGGGCCGAGCTTGGTAGAGTACTCCACGGCCTTGGGCAACACACCTTCTGCAGGGATGGCGTAGCCACCAAACACCACCTTCACCAGCGCCTCTTTGTTAATGGCGTAGTTGAGCGCTTCACGCACCTTCGGGTTGTCGAAAGGCTTTTGCTGCACGTTCAGCGAGATGTAGCGGTGCACGATGCTCGGTGCGGCGGTCACCTCCAGGTTCGGCTTGGTCTTCAACGCTTCAGCCTGCTCGTAGGGCAGCGGGTAGGTGAAGTTGGCTTCGCCGGTTTGCATGATGGCGCTGCGCGAGTTGTTGTCGACCACGGGGCGCCAGGTGATGGTGTCCACCTTGGGGTAGCCCTTGCGCCAGTAGCCGTCAAACTTCTCGACCTTCATGTAGTCGGTTTGCTTCCACTCGACAAACTTGAACGGGCCGGTACCCACAGGGTTTTGCGCAATGTTCTTGCCGTACTTCTGCAGGGCGGTGGGCGAAATGATCACGGCCGAGGGGTGGGCCAACGTGTTGACAAAAGCCGAGAACGGCTCGGCCAACGTGAACTTCACGGTGCTGGCGTCCACCGCTTCGGTCTTGGCGATGTTCTTGTACAGCGTGTAGCGCTTGAGCTTGTTGTCCGGGTTGGTCACGCGGTCAAAGTTGGCCTTCACGGCTTCGGCATTGAAGTCGGTGCCATCTTGGAACTTGATGCCCTTCTTCAGCTTGAAGATGTAGGTCAGGCCGTCTTTGCTGGCGGTGAAGCTTTCGGCCAGCACCGGCACCATCTTCATGTTCTTGTCGAAGCCCATCAGGCCTTGGTAGAACGACTTGGCCACGGCTTGCGACAAGGTGTCGTTGGCGTCGTACGGGTCCATCGAGGTGAAGTTGGACTGCACCGCAACCACCACGTCTTTGGCAGCGAAAGCGTTCGGCGCGAGCAGTGCCGATACGGCAAGTGCTGCGGACAATTTGGTCAATGCGTGTTTCATCAAAGTACTCCAGAATGATCTAAAAATCTGTCTACCAAAACCCAAGACAACCTCAAACAACCTACAACTTCAAACCTAGTAAACGCCACCGACCTTGTGGCGTGCCACAAAGTGCCCCGGCCCCACTTCCACCAGTGGCGCCACGTTCGGCAAATCGTCCAGCGCACGGATAGGGCTTGGAATGTCGCCCGTCAACAATTCACGCGTCATGTGGCGGCGCGCGGGATCGGCCACAGGCACAGCCGACATCAGGCGGCGGGTGTAGGCATGCTGCGGGTTCTCAAACACCGCGCGGCGCGGGCCAATCTCGACAATTTGTCCCAGGTACATCACCGCCACGCGGTGACTGATGCGCTCCACCACCGCCATGTCGTGTGAGATGAACAGCAGCGCAATGCCAAATTCGCGCTGCAGGTCTTGCAGCAGGTTGACAATCTGCGCGCGGATCGACACGTCCAGAGCCGACACCGCCTCGTCAGCAATCACCACCTTGGGGTTCAGGGCCAGCGCGCGCGCAATGGCAATGCGTTGGCGCTGCCCACCCGAAAACTCATGCGGATAACGCTGGGCCGCACTGGCGGGCAAGCCCACGCGGTACAGCAAATCGGCCACACGTTTTTCAGCTTCGGCATCGCGCGTGGCGCCGTGCACCAGCAGCGGCTCCATGATCGCAAAGCCCACCGTCAAACGCGGGTCGAGCGAGGCAAACGGGTCTTGAAAAATAAACTGCACATTGCGGCGCAGCGCCTGCAAGTCGCGCCCTTGCAGTGGCGCAATGGCGCGCCCAGCCACGTGCACCGAGCCACTTTGAAACTCCACCAAACGCGCCAGCGAGCGCCCGGTGGTTGACTTGCCGCAACCCGACTCGCCCACCAGCGCCAGCGTTTCGCCGGGCTGCAGGCTGAAGCTCACTTGTTCCACCGCGCAGACCTGGCGTGTCACCCGGCCCAGCACACCGGTGCGGATCGGGAAGCGCGTGGTCAGGCCCTCCACCTTCAGCACCGGCAGCATGTCGCGTTGCACGGTGTCACGCTCGGGCCAGGTCACCGTGTCGGCGGCCGACACCATCTCGGCGCCATCAAACAGTTCAAACTTGGCCGGCAGATCGGTGCCGTGCATAGAGCCCAATTGCGGCACGGCCGCTAGCAGGGCCACCGTGTAGGCGCGTTGCGGCGACTTGAAGATTTGCTGTGACGGGCCCTCTTCCACCTTGTCGCCTTTGAGCATCACCAACACGCGGTCGGCCACTTCGGCCACCACGCCCATGTCGTGGGTGATGAACATCACGCCCATCTGCATCTCTTGCTGCAACGAGCGGATGAGCGTGAGGATCTGCGCCTGGATGGTCACGTCCAGCGCGGTGGTGGGCTCGTCGGCAATCAGCAGCGAAGGCTTGCACGACAAGGCCATTGCAATCATCACGCGCTGGCGCATGCCGCCAGACAACTGGTGCGGGTGCCGGTCGAGCACGTTCTTGGCTTCAGGAATGCGCACCAGGTCGAGCATGCGCAAAGCCTCGGCCCGCGCTGCGGCGCGCGTGGCGCCTTGGTGCAGGCGAATCGATTCGGCAATCTGATCGCCCACCGTGAACACCGGGTTCAACGAGGTCATGGGCTCCTGGAAAATCATCGCGATGTCAGCACCGCGAATGCCGCGCATCGTGGCTTGGCTGGCCCTGGCCAAATCGAGCACGCTGCCATCGCGCCGTGTGAAGTTCAGCGCGCCACTGGCGATGCGCCCGCCACCTTGTTCAATCAGCCGCATGATGGCCAGCGACGATACCGACTTGCCCGAACCCGACTCGCCCACAATCGCCAGCGTCTGGCCGGCCATCACGTCGAACGACAGGTTGCGCACGGCATCTACCGTGCGTTCGCGGGTTTCAAAGCGCACGCTGAGATCGCGCACCTGCAGCACGCGGCCGAGCATCACATCAGCCGTGGTCTGGATCGGCGCGTCCTCCAAAGTGGCAGCAGTCAAGACGCAGCTCCGTTACGGCCTTCACCGTCGTTGCTGTCGTCACCGTAAATGGCAAACACCGGCGCCTGGCCCACGCGAGCGTAACCTCGGTACATGCCTTCGGTGTTGAACGGCAACGCCACTTCACCTTGTGCGTCCACCGCAATCAGCCCGCCCCGACCGTCGATGCGCATCAGCTTGTCGTCCACCACTCGGCGCGTAGCTTCTTCCAGCGACAACCCGGCGTACTCCATCAATGCGGACACGTCGTAGGCGGCGACGGCGCGGATGAACATCTCGCCGGAGCCCGTGCACGATACGGCGACGCGGTCGTTGGCGTAGCAGCCGGCGCCGACCACTGGCGTGTCGCCCACGCGGCCCACGCGTTTGTTGGTCATGCCGCCGGTGGAGGTGGCTGCCGCCAAGTTGCCGTTGGCATCCAGCGCCACAGCGCCTACGGTGCCGAACTTGCGGTCCGGGTCTATTGGCGCAGCTTCTTTCGCCAGAGAGGTCGCACCATCGTGATCCAGCATGGCGCCGCTGGCATCCTGTTGCGCGCGTTGCAGTTGTGCAAAGCGCTCGGGTGTGTCGAACCAGGTTGGATCCACCAGTTCAATGCCGTGCTGCGCCACATAGTCTTGCGCGGCCGGGCCAATCATCAACACGTGGCCGCTGTGCGCCATCACCACGCGTGCGGCCAGCACCGGGTTGCGCACGCGCGTCACGCCGGCCACCGCACCAGCAGCCAGCGTGGCGCCGTCCATCACGCAGGCGTCTAGTTCATGGCCACCGGCCTCGGTGTAGACCGCGCCTTTGCCAGCATTGAACAGCGGGCATTCTTCCAGCAGGCGCACGGCTTCGGTCACCGCTTCCAGCGCGGGCGCACCGGCCGCGAGCAACGCAGCACCGGCTTCCAGAATGCCGCGCAAAGCGTCGTTGTAGCGCTGCTCCAGCTCAGGGTTCATGGCCGAGCGAAGAATGGTGCCGGCGCCGCCGTGGATGGCAATGACTGGAGTGGGCTTCATTTAGGGCCTGTTAATGTTATGGATGGAAGACGCGTTGCGAGTCCAAAGGGCCAGAGGCGAGGCGCAAAACGCAGCCGGGGTAAACCCCGGCCAGGCTTTGCAACGATGCGACTGGTCTTTTGGGCCGCAACCCGAAGGGCACGTGGTTAAAAAACCGCCACTCCGCGTTGCTTTCCTAGGCCAGGCATAAGCCTGGCCGTCGTCCTGCGCCTTGATTGGCGGCTTTTTAATCACGTTCGCGTCTCCATCCATAGCATTAACAGGCCCTAGTCACTTCAATGTTTTTGCGGGATCAGGAACCCGCGTTTTCGCGGTGCCCGATGGCTCAAGGTACAGCCAGGGCATCACAGATTGGGTCAGTTGCTGCGCCGCGCTCAAAGAGTCGCTCGCGCGGTAGGCCACGGCCGCGCACAGGGCTTCGATCATCGCCAGAGCGCTGGCATTGGACGTGGCGGCAAACTGGCGGTTGGCGCGGGCGTAAAGCACCACATTGGCCAGCGGCACCAGGGGCGAAGTGGCGGCGTCGGTAATGGCGAGCAATTGCGCACCCTGCTCGCGCGCCAGGGTGGCCAAGCGCACGGTGTCGTCTAGGTAGCGGGGAAAAGCGATGGCGATCACCAAGTCGCCCGCCTGCACGCGAGACAACTGCCGCGCCGCATGTGTGGGGCCACCGGTTTGCGCCAGCAGTTGCACGGTGTCGCAATACGGGTCCAACCCATGCTGCAGCAAACCCGCCAGGTAGGCGCTGGAGCCAAAGCCCAGCACCAATACACGCCGCGCTTTCAACACCAAGTCCACCGCACTCTCACATACCGCCGCGCTGAGCGATTGGCGCGTGGCTTCCAGATTCTGTTGGTCTTCTTCAATGGCCGCAACCATGGTGGACAGGCAGCTCGACGGGCGTTGCAACTCCTGGCGCATGCGCTCCACCGGCGCCAGCGTAGATTCATAGCCCTTGGCCAGCTCGGCACGAAACTGCGGGTAGCCATCAAAGCCCAGCGTGCGCGCAAAACGGTTGGCCGTGGCCACCGACACACCCACCTCGCCGGCAAACTCTTCGATCATCAGCGTGGCGGCGCGAAACGGGTTGTGCAACACGTAGTCGGCCATCTTGCGGTGCGCGGGCGTGAGGCGCGGCTGGGCCTTGGCGATGAGGTCTACAACCCCCACGCCAGCAAACATGCCACTCCAGCCTTCGTTTTTTTGCGCCATCTGCAAGGTTCGCACCATCACGGGGCGAATTTCACTCTGAAAAAATTAGATTATTTTGACAAGCAAAATGTAAGCCAATTTTCATTGATGACGCTATACGGGCTTGCCTTGATATCAAATCAATAGCTGCCAGCGCTTACATAGAAAGCGCTAGAGGTCTTTTTTATTTCAGATTTTGTGCTGCGCCAGCACCGGTAGAGTTTTCAATGAAGGCAGCCAATTCGGTGCTCCACTGCGCCGAATCGGGCTCCACATCGGCCAGCGCCTCTACCGCAACACCCGCGTCGGCGAGCATCTTCGACGAGGCTTCGTTCACCCGCGAATGGTGCTGTTTCTTCTCTTGGTAGATCACCCGCTTGATGCCCACCTGGATGATGGACTGCACACACTTGGGGCACGGGAACTGCGTGGCGTAAATGGTGAAGCCGGTGAGCGGCAGTACCACGCAATTCAGGATGGCGTTGACCTCGGCATGCACGATGTAGCTGTGCCGCGAGTGCAGCGGGTCGGTGTCGTCGTCCATCCAATACGCAGGGTCGTCGTCGCAGCACCCACGCGGCAAACCGTTGTAGCCCACGCCAGCAATCTTGTTGTCCGGGCTGACGATGCAGGCCCCGTTGCGCTTACGCGAGTCTTTGGATCGGGCTGCAGCGAGCAGGGCGACGCCCATGAACATGGAGTGCCAGCGGATGAGAGAAACATTTTCCATAGTGCGTGCGGTAGGTCAGACGCTGCGAGGGCGACGTTTGCGGGGCTTGAGTATGCCCGATGCGGAGTGCACGCCCACCCACGGCTGCGCGTCATCGTGCCTACTCCTTCAGCGCCGCCCATCCTTCGGGCGTAATCTCCAGCACTTCCGCACTTTGGTTCTCCGCCGACGGGTCGGGCAACACCACTTGGATGTGCCCCGCTGCACGCAGCACGCGCAGCTTGTCGATATCAGCGGCGTTTTCCACCACCAGCGGCAAAGGTTTCTTGGCGATTTCTCGTAGTAGCTCCAGCGGCATGACGCGGTCCTTCATGGGCAATGTTTTGTCAAAAGCTGGCTGAACAGCAGCCCCTATTCAAACTTATCTGCTGTTCGCCCTGCATATTTCAAGTCTCAACAGGCTCGGGATTCCCCCTCAAGAAATCAACCGCACCGCCGACTCCAGCGGCTGCGGCCGGCCGAACAGGTAGCCCTGTGCGGTGTCGCAGTTTTGCGCAGCCAGGAACTGGCGTTGCGCTTCGGTCTCTACACCTTCGGCGACCACTTGCAGGCCTAGGCTGTGCGCCAGGCCGATGGTGGCGTGCACGATGGCGGCGTCGTCTTTGTCGATGGTGATGTCGCGCACAAACGATTGGTCGATCTTCAGCTCGTCAATGGGAAAGCGCTTCAGGTACGCCAGCGACGAATAACCGGTACCGAAATCGTCTACCGACAGGCCGACACCCAGCGCGCGGATTTCGTGCAGCAGGCCGATGACCTGGTCGGCGTCGGTCATGGCGGTGGTTTCGGTGATCTCCAGGCGCAGCAGCGATGGCGGTATGCCGGTTTCGGCCAGCGCCATGCGCACCACTTGCACGATGTTGCGGTTGGTGCACTGGCAGGCCGAAATGTTGACGGCGATGGGCACGGGTTTCAGACCTTTGCGTAGCCACATTTCAATTTGCCGCGCGGCGCGCAGCACGGCCCAGGCGCCGATGTCTTCGATGACGCGGGTCTCTTCGGCCACTTCCATGAAGCTGCCGGGCATGACCAGTTCGCCTGGCGTGCGCTGCCAGCGCAGCAGGGCTTCCATGCCCACAAGGCGCTGGTTGCGCAATGCAAACTGCGGCTGCAAGTGCAGCACGAACAAATCGTCGCGCAGCGCTTGGCGCAAGCCCATCTCCAGCGCCAGGCGATCGAGGATGCGGGTATTGATTTCTTCCGACCAGAACTGCACGCCGCCGCCGGGCGTGGACTTGGAGCGGTACATCGCCTTGTCGGCCTTGGAGAGCAGGTCTTCAATGTCGTTGCCGTCTTGCGGAATCAGTACCACGCCCACACTGGCCGCACACGGCAGGCGCAGGTGCTGGAAGTTGGCGCTGAGCTGTATGTCTTCAGACAATGCATCCACCACCTTGCCCGCAGCACTGGCCGCACCGTCTTGCGTGCCCACGTCTTCCAGCACCATCACGAACTCATCACCACCCCAGCGTGCCACCGTGTCGGTGTCGCGGCAGATGGCGCGCAGGCGTTGCGCCAGGACCTTCAGCACTTCGTCGCCGGTGCTGTGGCCCAGGCTGTCGTTGATGTGTTTGAAGCGGTCCAGATCCAAAAACAAAATGGCCGCCATGCCGTTGCGGCGCTGCATGCGCGACAAGGTCAGTGCCAGCCGCTCGTGCAGCATGGCGCGGTTGGGCAGGCCGGTCAGCGCATCGTGGTTGGCAGCGTGGTCCAGCTCGCGTGCCGCAGCAATGGCGGCGGTGATGTCGGAGAACACCAGCACCGCACCGTCTTGCACGCCATCAGGGTTGAGCAAGGGGTTGGCGGTGGCGCGCAAGGCCCGCATGCCGTCGGCCGTTTGCAGTTGCAGCGACTCGGGCACATGCACCCGCGTGCCTTGCGTCAGACATGCCAGCACGGCAGCTTGCAGGCGCGCCATGCTGTCTTCGACCAAAGGGTAAGCCGCTTGCAATGCCTGCCCCACCAGCGACCGCGCGCCCACCTGCGCCAGCGCCGATGGGTTGGCATAGCGGATGGTCTGCTCGGGCAAGTCGATGGTGATGACGGCGTCGTCGATCGCCTGCAAGGTGGCGCGCGCATGTTCGCGCGAGCGCTGCAGACGGCGGTTGACGGTGCGCAGATGGTCGGCCATCCAGAACAACAAAACAGCGGCCAAAGACAGCGTGGCAACGGCCGGTGGCAACCAGATCTGCGCGGTGAACAGCAGCAATGCGCTGAACAAAAATGGCAGGGCCAGCGCGGTGCCTGCCCATAACGCCTGGCGGCCATCGCGCCACGGCCATACAGCCAAACAGCTCACGGTCAACACGGCCAACGCCAAGGCCCACACACCGCGTGCGCGGGTGATCAAGGCATTGTTCTGCAGGGCTGCAAAAGCCTGGGCATGCAACATCACGGCAGGCAGCGTGGATTGCCGCCCGGCCAGCGGCGTGGCCAGCTCGCCACCCAAGCCACGCGCCGTGACGCCGATGAAAACGACACGCCCCTTCACATCGGCCAAAGCCTTGGGCGATTGCAGGGCTTGCACGAAAGACACGCGCACAATATCCGGCACGCGGGGAATCAAGCGCTCGTGCGCGCGCGACCACGACGCAGCAACAGACATCTCGCCCGCCGAAGATGGCAGACCGGCCTGTAGTTGGTACACCGCCAAAGGCAATGCGGGTAGCTTGGCCTGCCCACTGCCGGCCCGCAAAAAAAAGCTGCGCACCTGCCCATCAATATCCATCTCCACATCGACATGGCCGGTACGCACGGCGCGTTTGTCAACGGCGGCAAACGCTGGCAACAGCGGCGACAGGCCCAAGCGGCCATCGGGCAGCAGCGTGGGTGCCACCGCCAGCACCACCTTGCCGTGCTGTGCGATGGCTTCGGCCAGCGCGGCGTCGCGGTCCGGGTGTTCCGCATCCGGCTCGGAGAACAACACGTCCACCCCAATCGTCTCTGCACCGGCTTCGCGCAGGCGATCAATCAGCTCAGCATGCACCGAGCGCGGCCACGGCCAACGCCCGAGGGCAGCCAGGCTAGCGTCGTCAATTTCCACCACCACCGGGGAGGCCGGTGCCCGCGCCCTCAAGACATGCGTGGGTAACAGCAAGTCATAGGCCAGCAGGTCGATGCGGTGAATGGCAGACGGATACCACCAAGTCAGCCACGTGGCGGTGGCGATCCCCGCAGCCCACCAAGCGAGGCGCAGCATCGACTGCCGATTGCGGATCATGTGGAAGACGCCGAGTAGGAAAGGTTGGAAAGCGGCTGAAAAAGAATCGCGCTGAGGTTGTGCTGGCTTGGGGGTTCAGAAAATCACCAGCAGCGGGATCAGCAGGAACAAGGCACGCCAGTGCTGCGGCACCTCGGGCATGGTGAACGACTGCGCACCGCCCCATGGGCCGGTGTAGCCGTCAGAGCCAATCGCCTGCACACGCACGTAGTAAAGGCCGGGCTCCAGGTCTTGCAGCAGGTACTGCGGCGTGTCGGTTTTGGCATCGGCTACCGGGTTGGCGAAGCTGTTGTCGCGCGCCACCTGCAGGCGGTAGCTGGCGGTTTGCGGCTGGGCCGTCCAGCGGAAGGCCAGGCTGCCGTCCTTGGGTTGTGGGGCCTCAACGCCGGGGCCGGGCAACACGCGGCGGAACCCCACGGCGTCACCCCATGGGCCTTGGCCTTGGGTGGCGTTGGCGGCCTTGGCGGGGTCGATGGCGGCCACGCGCCATTGGTACAGGCCGGTGGGCAGGTCTTGCGTGGCTTGCGCGGTGGCGCCGGTGACCTCTTGGTCGTCCAGCACGGTGGCACCGTCTTCACTGCGGATTTGCAGGCGATAACGCCATGATGCGTCGCCCTGCGTCCAACGGAAGCTGGGGCGCGTGGCGGTGACCGGCGCATCGGCACCGGGCTCGATCAACAACGGTGGCTCGGGCCGCGCGTGCACCACGATTTGGCGCTGCGCCGACTGCCCTTCCAGCCCCTGCGCATCAATGGCGCGCACACGCAAGGCGTAGCTGCCGTCTTCCACGTCGCGGGCCTGCACACGCGGCGCCGTGGCGGCCTCGTCCACCAGCAGCGCCGCAAAATCAGCGGTCGCCGCCATCTGCGTGCGGTAGCTGCTGGCACCAGCCAATGCGGGAAAAGGCACGTCGATGGGCAGGCGTTCGATGCGCTCGGGCAGCGTTTGCAAGTTGGGTGCTGGCAGCAGCGGTGTGGGCGGGCCGGGTGGTTGGCCGGTCAAGGCCACGCTGCCTTGGTCGGCCTGGTTGACCACTTGCCCCTGGGGGCTGGCCACCGCCACCACGCCGCTCAGCACTTCGGTGCGCAACGCGCCGTCTTGCGCGCTGGTGCGGAAATGGGTGCCGCGCACGGCCGCCACCGCAGCCGGGGATTGGATCTCAAAGCGCCCGCCCGAGTCGCCCATGGGGATGACTTCACTCTCCAAGCTGCCTTGCAGCAGCGTCAGCACCACCAAGCTGGCCTGGCCCATGGGCCGGGTTTGCGCCTGCTGCACCTGCACCTGGGTGTCGCGGCGCACCAGCACGCGCGAGCCATCGGCAAACGCCAGTGTGGCGCTGCCGGTGGGGCCGGTGCGCAAGGTAGACGGCGCGCGCAACATCTCACCGGCCACCACGGGGCGCGGTTGGTTGTTGCTTTGCAGCAGCGTGGTGTCTCCTGTAGCGGCCAACAGGCGCACTTCGGCAGACTCAAGCCGCAGCCAGTTCAGGGGGATTTTGAGGCGCGTGCCGGGCTGGATGCGCCGGTCGTCTTCGATCTTGTTGCGCACCAGCAGTTGCTGGCTCAGCGCGGAATTCTTCAGATAGCGCTGGGCCAGGTTCCAGGGGTGGTCTCCGGGCTGCACGGTGTAGATGAAGTCGGCTGCCGTAGCCGCCTGAGCGACGTTAGCCCATAACAAAACGCCCCAGACGAGGGAACGCACGCAACACGATGAAAGATGCTTGGACATATTTTTTTGCGCAAAGCTTGCATTCAACAGCCGGTACGTAGCACCTCCCCGTTCTCTTCTACCCCCTCTACCCCACCTCTAGCTCTACCGGCCAACGGACGCCACAGATGTACGACATCCATGGCAAAAGGCCCGCAAATCATATCTGCGCGCCATATGTGTGCTTACTATGAGCAAAAAAACAGGCCGCGAAAGGGCGGCCTGCGTTGCTTTTAGGAGGCAGTTGGGCGTTTCGCCCGCGCCGCTGAAAGGAGTTGCCCTTCTTACCCCGCCTGCGAAATCACCGTGCGCTCGATCAACCGGTCGTCGCCCAACACAATCATCGCGAACAGCAACTCGTCGAGCGAATTCGCCAGGCTGGTCTTGCGCGCCAGCAAGGGCGTAGCCTGCGGGTTGAGCACCACAAAGTCGGCCTCGCAGCCTTTTTGCAGATTGCCCACCACGCCGCCCAACCCCAGTGCAGCGGCGGCGCCCGCCGTGTGTTGCCACCACAGGTGTTGCGGCGACAGCGACAGGCCGGTTTTGGTCTGCCCTTCGCGCCCAACGTAATAGGCGGCCAACATGGTGTGGAACGGGCTGAAGCTGGTGCCGCCGCCCACGTCGCTGGCCAAACCGTAGCCAAAACCCACGCGGTCGGCACCGACGTAGTCGAAGAAGCCGCTGCCCAGAAACAGGTTGCTGGTGGGGCTGATGGCGGCCACGGTGCCGGTGTCGCGCATCAAGGCGCGGTCGTCGTCGTCGAAGTGGATGCAGTGCGCGTAGACGGCGCGCGGGCGCATCAGGCCGAAGTCGTTGTAAGTGGCGAGGTAGCTGCGCGAATCGGGAAACAACTCGCGGGCCCAGGCAATCTCGCCCAGGTTCTCGGCCACGTGCGATTGAATCCACACGTCTGAATATTGGGCTGCCAACTCACCAGCGCCACGCAGTTGCGCGGGCGTGCTGGTGGGGGCAAAGCGCGGCGTGATGGCGTAGCCCAGGCGGTCCACGCCGTGCCAGCGGTTGATGAGCGCTTCAGTGTCGATCAGGCTTTGCTCGGTCTGGTCGCGCACGCCGTCGGGCGAGTGGCGGTCTTGCAGCACCTTGCCGGTGATGATGCGCATGTGGTGGCGCTGCGCCTCGGTGAACAGCGCATCCACCGAACTCGGGTGGCTGGTAGCGAAGGTGAGCGAGGTGGTCACACCATTGCGCAGCAGCTCCGCTACAAAAAACTGAGCTACTTCCGCAGCATAGGCGGGCGTGGAGAACCTGCTTTCATGTGGAAAGGTGTAGTTCTCCAACCAGGGCAGCAAACCATCGGCCGGCGCACCGATCACGTCGGTCTGCGGGTAGTGGATGTGCATGTCGACAAAGCCGGGCGCGAGGATGCGGCCGGGCAAATGCTCGATGCTCAGGCCCGCATAGTCGGGCGCGAGTTGGGCGTAGGCGCCCACGGCGCGCACCACTTGGCGCCCTTGAGCGTCAGGGCCCACAACCAGCAGGCCGTCCTCTTCATATTGGGCACGGTGTTGGTCGTCAAAACGGAGGATCGCGGCGCGGTAGGCTTTCATGGCGTGTACCTTAGCAAGTCATGGGCCGACCGCAATACGAGTCGGCCCATAAAGGTTATGGGCTAAGCCCGAATCAAGGGTTGAGCTTACCCACCACGCCGTCGACCAGCCAGTTCATCTGCAAGATGTCGGCGTCGGCCAGCGTGGCGCCGGGGGCCACCACCTGCTTGCCGGTGTTGTCGCTGATGCCGTTGGCGCCGGCTTTGAACGGGTGCAGTTTGCCGTTGGCAATATCTTTCTGGCGCGCCAGCACTTCTTTTTGCACGGCGGGCGGCACTTTGCTGCCGAAGTCGCCGACGCGGATCATGCCTTCCTTGACGCCACCCCAGACGTTGCCGCTCTTCCAGGTGCCGTCCAGCACGGCTCGCGCGCGCTGGGTGTAGTAGCCGCCCCACTCGTGGGTGACGGCGACCAGTTGCGCATCGGGCGCCACGTTGCGCATGTCGGAGTGGTAGGCCACGGCGAACTTGCCGCGCTCTTGGGCCGCCACCATCACCGCGTTGGTGGCGGTGTGCAGGGTGACCACATCGGCGTCTTGGTTGAACAGCGTCATGGCGGCTTCGCGCTCGCGCGCGGGGTCGAACCAGGCGTTGAGCCAGATCACCTTGACCTGTGCCTTGGGGTCTACCGAGCGCATGCCCAGCGTGAACGCGTTCAAGCCCTGCAGCACTTCGGGAATAGGAAACCCGGCCACATAGCCAGCCACATGGGTTTTGCTCATGCGTCCTGCCGCCACGCCCGCGAGGTAGCGACCTTCGTAGTAGCGCGCGTTGGCGGTGGCCACGTTGGGTGCGGTTTTATAGCCGGTAATGGACTCGAACTTCACGTCCGGGAATTCCTTGGCCACCTTCAGCGTGGGCTCCATGTAGCCAAAGCTGGGCGTGAAGATGAGTTTGTTGCCCTGCTGCGCCAGATCGCGGATCACACGCTCGGCATCTGGACCTTCGGCCACGTTTTCCACGTAGGTGGTTTTGACCTTGTCGCCCAGCGTGCGCTGCAGCTCCTGACGGCCCAGGTCGTGCTGGTGCACCCAGCCGGCATTGCCCAGCGGCGCCACGTAGACGAAAGCCACCTTCAAGGGCTCGGTGCCTTTTGACGCAGGGGGTGTTTGCGCAAACGCCGGAGCGAAGCAAAGCGTTGCGGCCAGTACGGCGACAAGCTTGCGGCGCGGGGTTGCGAGGGAGTGGACGATGGCACGCACATTTTGCGGACGTGCGGGTGCTCCACTGCGTATTTTTGAAGTGACGCTCTTCATGCTTAACCTTTGAAAAAAACACGTCCGGCGTGTTTGAACGGGACGTTCAACTCAGCCGGACGGAGGGGTGCCAGCGGAACGCTGGGGCACATATTTTCCCACGCAATGTTTTTCAGTGCCCCGCCACGGGCTTTGCCAGTGTCACCAAGGCTGGCCCAGGAAGAAATACAGCGCCTGGCGGTTGCCGTCGCCACGTCCATACGCCAGGTACAGCGGACCCAGCGCCGTATCGAACGCCACGTAGACCGAAGAGCCAAACCGGTTGCGGTCGCGCCCCGTGCCGGTGATGGTGTCGCCGATGCGCCCGCTCTCCAGCGATACACCTGCGTACGCACCGTCAAAAAAGCCGGCCTTGGCCAGGCGATAGCTGTAAACCAGGCGCCCCAGCACGTATTCGTCGCCCACCAACTCGTCGGTCTTGTAGCCAGACAAACGCTGGAAGCCGCCAAGGAACGACACCTCGTGTGGCGGCAATGCGTCCTGCCCCGAAGCGGCCACGCCCGCTACCGCAAAGTTGAACACGTGCGGCCCCACGGCATAGGCCTTCTTCAGCGAAGCCGAGAACTTGTTGTAGTTGTAGCTGGCGCCCAGCGCCGAGCGCGAGTTGAACAGGTCAGCGTCCAGCAGATAGCCCTGGCGCGGGAACCGCAGGCTGTCCATCGTGTCGACATGCAGCCGCAACCGTGTGCCGCCCGTGCGCGCATCGGCCGCTTTCAAGTCCTCGGTCGGCACGGCTCCGGTGTCGTTGTGGAAGCTCGCGCGCCCCTGCTCCACGCCCAGCCGCACCTCACCCGCATCGCCCAACTGCATGCCCAGGTCGCCACCAAACTTGGTCTGTGCCAATCGGAAGCTGGCCACGCGCTGGCTGTTGTCGTCGTACAGGTCGAACGGCTGGCGCTCGGTCTGAGCGTATGCGGCGGCAAAGAAGCGCTGGCTGGCACTCAGCGGCTGGTACCACTCGGTGCGAAAGTAATCGTCGCGGCCGATCTGCAAGTCGTTGCGCCACTCGCCACCCAGGCGGTTGAGCCAAGTGGCGCGCTGTGTGGCCAACAGGTTGAAGTAAGAGTTGCCCTTGAAGTCGGTAGACAGCCCCAAGCCAAAGCGCAGGTAGTTGGGCCCCCAGGACTTTTCGGTCACGCTGGCCGTGTAGACATAGCCCGATCCCGGTTCTTGCCCAAAGGTGTAGCCCACAGTCTCGAAGTCACCGCGCCCAAACAGGCGGCGCATGTCGTCATCGGCCGCGCTGGCACTGAACGCCTGCCCCGGCCGCACGCGCATGGTCTCGGCAATGGTTTCGGGGTCCACACGGTGCGTGCCGCTCACGCGCACCACGTCGATGCGCTGGCCGATGGGCCGCTGCGCGGCATTGCGCGAGGCGATCAAGCCTGCGTAGGTTTCCTCGGGGATTTGGTAGCGCGCCAGGTTATAGGCAGCGGCGTGTGCGGATACCTCGCCGGCGCGCGCCGCTTCGGGTAGGCGGTCAAAGTCGCTGCTGCTCAATCCAGCCAGGTCGGGCACGATCAACACGTCGCGCGGCGTCAGTTCCTTCAACGAGGCTGCCACGTTGGTGGCGGTCAGGATGCGCAGCAGTTGGTCAGATGCCGACAGCAGCGAAGTGATCTCTTTCTTGGTGAGCAGCGGCGTACCGATGTTGACGGCGATGATCACATCCGCCCCCATGCTGCGCGCCACGTCCACCGGCAGGTTGCGCGTCACGCCGCCGTCCACCAGCAAGCGCCCATCCAGTTCCACCGGGTTGATCACCGCCGGAATGGCCATGCTCGCGCGCACCGCCTGCGCCAGGCTGCCTTGGTCGAGCACCACCATCTCCGACGTAGCCAAATCGGTGGCCACGGCGCGGAACGGGATCGGCAGGCGATCGAACTTCGGGTCTTGCTGACGCGCGGTGAGGCGGCGCAACACCGCCTCCAGCGCCACACCTGCCACCGCCCCCTTGGGCAAGGACAAGCCATTGGCGCTGACGCCCATTTCGGGCCCCACGTAGTTGATGGCATCGTCGAGCTTGCGCTGTGGCGGCACCGCGTCACGCACCACGTCGCGGAACAGCAGCGCCGTGCTCAGCGTGCCCATTTCCTTCTCGATATCGGCCAGCGGCATGCCCGTGGCATAGGCCGCGCCGACGATGGAGCCGGCGCTGGTGCCCACGATCATGTCGATGGGCACATGCAATTCTTCCAGCACCTTGAGCACGCCAATGTGCGCCCCGCCGCGCGCGCCGCCGCCAGACAGCACCAGGGCGATCTTGGGGCGTGATGGCACAGCCGCAGTGGCGGCGGGCGTCGGATCAGACGGGGCAGACTGGGCAAAGGCGGCAGCAGCCGTGGCCCCCAACAGGCACAGCGCCAACAAGAAACGAATAGGCATGGCTAGACGGAAAGTTTGAACGGCATCCAGGATGCTGAGGCGAGGTAGCCTCCCGGCGCCCCGCAGTGATGCTTCAAATATACCGCTGCGCAGTCGCCCCGTGGGCCCGTGCTTTCAATCGAATCGAACGTTGCCGGCAGCGGTCAGGGCAATGCGATCTGACGGCGCCAGGGCAAGCGCGGGTCAGCTTCATAGTCGGCCACGACCCAAGTCCGCGTCTGGTGGTCAGCCATGTCACAGAGAAACTCACGGATGACACGGGTGGAGACTGCGTCCAAGGCCACGAACGGCTGGTCAAGGCAAGTGAGCTTCATGCCACTCGCCAGAAGCCCCACCACGGCAACCTTGCGCCTGCTACCGGTCGACAGCATGAACAGCTTTTTGCCAAGATGGGCATGCAAGTCCAGCGCTTGCCCGAGCTCTTGTTGTAGCGGCATGCTCCACAAGGGGCACTGCTGGCGAAGGGCATCCCAAACCTGCTCTGGCGTTTCGTCATCGCGGCCAGGTAGGGCTAGATCCAGCCACAGGGCAGACGGCTGTTCTCCAAGGCCGCGCAACAGGCGGGTCTTGCCCGCACCTTCATCACCGGTCACGGCAACCAATCCGGCAGGCAACGGTAGAACATCGGGTAAAGAATTCAAGCTCTGGTTCATCTTGCCAGCGACTGTAACCCGCATAAGCTGGCAAGCAGGCGGCGCGTGTCGCCGCTGTCCTTCACTACGTTCACCAAGGTTCGGTATGGCTCTCTACGACCTTGCGCAGGGCTTCGAAACAGCGCGGGTCGAGCGCCGTGCCAACGATCTCAGCCATCATCTCCAGCGTCTTGGCCACGGGCACTGCCCCGCGATAGGGTCGGTCGGCCGAAATGGCATCGAAGATGTCTGCGGTGGTGATGATGCGTGTCTCGAGTGAGATTTCCGACCCCGAGAGTCCCTTGGGGTAGCCTGTGCCGTCCAGCCGCTCGTGGTGTGCGGCGGCCATTTGGGCCAGTTCCTGAAAGGCGCCGATGCGCGACAAGATGGCCTCAGTGTGTTGGGCGTGCGCCTGCATCACCGACCATTCGTCTTGCTCCAGCTTGGCAGGTTTGTCGAGCAAGGAATTGCTGACGCCGAGCTTGCCCACGTCGTGCAATAGCGCACCACGGCGCAGCCAACGACGGCGCGCCTCGGGCAAACCCAGTTCAAGAGCGATGGCATCCACGTAACGGGCCACGCGGGCGCTGTGGCCGCTGGTGAAGGGACTCTTGCTGTCGACCACCTGGCCAAAGGCTTCGGCAATGTCGTCCAGATAGTCGTCGTCGAGCACCACGTGGCCGCGCGCAGGCTCCATGGCGAAGACGCGGGCCTCGACTTCGGGCGATGCCAGCACTTCCCAAAAGCTGGGATCAGCCGCCACGCGTTCGAAGATCGTCACCAGTTGCGGGTCGAACCAACCGCCCGAGCGGCTGCGCACCTCACGCAGCGCCGCATCGGCATCACCGGTGGTATGGAAAACGTCAATCACCTGCGACAGCAACGCGATGCGCGCGTACAGCGGGATCGCGTCGCCCTGCAGCTTTGCCGGGCGCCCCGATCCATCCCAGTGCTCGTCCAGGCTGCCGACGCCTTCGGCCACCGCCTCGCCAAAGCGCAGTTGCCGCGCGATAGCCGCGCCACGTGTGCACCGGGTCTGGATCAGCTCGTCCGCGATCTCTGGGCCGTTGCGCATGATGTTCATGATGCTGCGCAGGCGGTCAGAGAGTCCTGCCTTCAGACCCGTATGCGTGAAGACGAATTTGAGCATTTGCGGCAGGCTGTCACCCACCTGCTTGAAGTCGCGCTTGAAGCTGAGGTCGTCGGTGAGGTACAGCTCGCAAATACGCGCGGCGTTGCTGCTGCAGCCTAGATCCTTGAGCAGCAAGGTGTAGTAAAGATCCCGCAGTTGCATCTCATGGAGGTCGAGATGAAGGCCGACATGCATGCCGATCCAGCACACGCGCACGCAGTGGCCCTTGGGCTGGCCCTCGGTGATGTCCAGCGCATGGCTGAGCGAGCCGATGAGTTCGGACAGTTCTAGATGCTGGACTGCTGGTTGTGCCACAGCATCAGGCGCTGCAGAGAGGGCTGGCGACGGTGGCGCGCTGCGCCATGTTGGCGTTGGCAGGTCGCAGACAAAGGGCCTTTCGAGCAAATCGCTTGTGTTCGTATCGTTAGATGCCACGGGATCCCTTTGTTGTTGCTGTGCGTAAAAGCGCCATGTTGGGGCCAAAGGGCAGATGAAATGTGACTCAACTGTCAACTTGCTACACGCGCCCCGCCACCACGGGGGGCTGCAACGCCCGCTCCGGAATCGGCGACGACATGACGATCGACGTCCGCGTCTCCCCCAGGTGGTTGATGCTGGCCAGAAAGCTCTCCAGGTGGCCAATGTCGCGCGCCACCACTTTCATCAAGAACGAATCCTGGCCGGTGACGTGGTGGCACTCCAGTACTTCAGGGCGGTCTTGCAGCAGCGCAATGAGGCGCGCTTTTTCGGGCTGCAGGGTGGTGATGCCGACGATGGCCATCAGGCTGTAGCCCACCTTGGCCGGGGGCACTATCGCGCGGTAGCCGGCGATCACACCGCTTTCTTCCAAACGCTTGAGCCGCTCGGACACGGCGGGCACCGACAACGCCACACGCGCGGCCAGTTCGGTGAGGGAGATGCGTGCGTCTTGCTGCAGCACTTGCAGGATTTTCCAGGACTTGTGGTCGATTTCCATTTTTTAGGCCAAAGATGAAAAGTGCAGTAAATAGCCAAAGCAGATCGGCATTATTCAGAAAATTCGGCATTCACCAACCGCTTCCGCACTCGCAAAATCAAGGCCATACAAACTCTTGATTTTTCATCTTTATGGATGCCCCGTTGTTCTTCAAAGCCGGGCTGATCGGCCTGTCCATCGCCGCGCCGGTTGGCCCCATAGGCTTGCTGTGCATTCAGCGCACCTTGGCGCACGGGCGGCGCATTGGCTTTGTGAGCGGCCTGGGCGCGGCCACGGCCGATGCGGCCTATGGCGCGCTGGGCGTGTTTGGGGTCTCGGCACTGACCAGCGCGTTTGTCGCACTGCGTGTGCCGCTGGCTTTGTTGGGTGCGCTGTTTCTGGCCTGGATGGGCATGCAGATGTTGCGTAGCCACGTGGCGACACAAGCCGCAGCCGCCAACACGGCTGAAAGCAGGTCTGCCTTCAAAGCCTATGCCTCGGTGCTCGCGCTCACGCTCACCAACCCCATGACCATTCTGTCTTTCAGCGCCATCTTCGCCACACTGGCAGCGGGTGCGGCCACCACGGCCTCACCCGTGTGGATGGTGTTGGGTGTGTTTGTGGGGTCGGCCCTGTGGTGGCTGGGCTTGAGTTTGGTGGTGGCGGCTTTACGGCACCGCATCGCGGCCAGCACCATGCGACGCATCAACCAGACCGCGGGCGTGGTGCTGCTGGGGTTTGCCGTTTACCAGTTGGCGTCGTTGTGGCTGGGCCCATGAGCGTCGCCCGCCAAGAAGAGGAAGGCGGTGGACGCCGAGCCGAGCACTCGGCTGACAAAGCACCGAGCAGAGCGTTAGCAAACCGGTTACGCTGAAGTCACTCGTCAACACCCTGGCCGACGCCAACGAAAGGAAACAAACCATGAGCGACACCACCATCCTTCACCACATCACCGCCCTGGTCGACGAAGAGCATCGCTTGCGCGACGCGTCAGCAGCCGTCAACACCGAGCGGCTGAAGCAGATCGAGACCGAACTAGACCAATGCTGGGATCTGCTGCGTCAGCGTCGGGCCAAGCGCGAGTTTGGGGAAGACCCGGCAGAGGCGCATCTGCGGGATCCCGCCACCGTCAAGCACTACATAGGCTGACCTAAACGCTAGGTCGGGGCTTCAGCACCGCCAAGCTCAGCCCCACGCCCAGCAAAGCCAACACCACGGTGAGCGCCACGATAGCGCCCCAGCCGCCGTGCTGCCAGAACCAGCCTCCGGCCGAGCCCACCAAACTCGACCCCATGTAGTAGAACAGCAGGTACAGCGAAGACGCATGCCCCTTGGCGTTGCCGGCCAGAGGGCCAATGGATGAACTGGTGACCGAATGGCCGATGAAGAAGCCCGTGGTCACCAAGGCAATGCCGACGAACACGCTCAACAGTGACGACGACAACGTAAGCACGCTACCCGCCAGCATCAGCACAAAGCCCGCGCACAACAACTCGCGCCGGCCCAAGCGGTCGGCCAGGCGCCCCGCCACCGACGACGATACGATGCCAAAGCCATACACCAGAAAGATCATGCTGATCTGCGTTTGGCTCAGTCCATACGGCTCGCCCGAAAGACGGAAGGTGGCGTAGTTCATCAGCGTGACGAAGATGCCGGTGAGCATGAAGCCGATGGCAAACAGCCGCAGCAGGCCCCGGTGGCGCAGATGGCCGCCCCAGGCGCCCAGGTGGTAGCGCCACTGCAAACCGGGCTTGACGACGAAGTTGCGCGACCGCGGCAGCAGAAAGAAAAAGCCGATGGCCGAGGCCAGACACAACACGCCCAGAAAGCCCATGGCCGCTTGCCACGACAGCCATTCGGTCAACAAGCCCATGCCCACACGGCCCATCATGCCGCCGAAGGCAGTACCGGCCACGTACAGGCCCATGGTGTGGGCCAGGTGGCGCGGATCGATTTCCTCAGCCAGATAGGCCATGGCCACGGCGGGCACACCGCCGAGCACCAAACCTTCGAGCGCACGCGCCACCAGCAGCGAATGCCAGTGCGGCACCAATGCCGCCACGATATTGAGCGCAGCGGCCAGCCCCATGGACGTGAACATCAAACCACGCCGCCCCAGCGCCTGCGAGAACGCACCGGCCAGCACGATGGACACGGCTAGCAGCCCCGTGGTCAACGACAAGGCCAGCGAGCTTTGCACCGGGCTGATACCAAACGACTGCGCAAACGCCGGCAGCAAGGGCTGCACGCAGTAGATCAACGAGAAGCTGGCAAAACCGGCGAGGAACAACGCGATCTCGGCGCGCAGGTACTCGCCAGTGCCACGCGAAATCCAGCGCGGTGCCGCCGAAGGTGCGGCATCGGCAACTTGGCGCTGCGAGGGATTGGCGAGCGGAGCGGTCGGCAGAACATCTGGCCGAGCGGAAAGAGAAGACATGGAAGGCCCGAGGAAGTGACTGGCTTGCTGGGTGACGAATTTAGGCTTCCGCGCCGCATATGTCCAATATATGTCCTTTGATATCTCCATTTAAAATAAAAATACCATGGAGCTTAGACACATCCGCTACTTCCTGGCCGTGGCCGAGGAAGGCAACTTCACGCGCGCCGCCGCACGGCTGGGCATTGGCCAGCCGCCGCTGAGTTTGCAGATCAAGGACTTGGAAGCCGAGGTGGGCGTGCCGCTGTTCCAGCGCGTGCCACAAGGCGCGGTGTTGACCGATGCCGGCCAGGCCTTTTTGGACGTGGTGGGCGGGATGCCCGCGCGCGCCTTCGATGCGGTGCGCGCCGCGCAACGTGCCGCACGTGGCGAGACCGGCCGGCTCACGCTGGGCTTTACCGGCTCGTCGGCGCTCAACCCGGTGGTGACCGAAGCCATGCGCGCCTATCGTCGCAGCTACCCCGGCGTGGAACTGAAGGTGGACGAAGGCAATTCGTCAACGCTGATGGGGCGACTGCGCGACGGCCTGCTCGACATCGCCATTCTGCGCCCCGACGGGCTGGAGAGCGACGACCTGGTGTTCCACCGCTACCCGGACGAGCAGCTCATCGTCGCCCTGCCCGTCAACCACCCCGCCGTGCCCAAGGGCCGCAAGATCGACTTGAAGACCTTGCGCGGTGAGCCGTTCATCCTCACACCACGTGCGCTCGGGCCCAGCCTGTTCGACGCGGCGGTGGCCAACTGCCGCGCGGCCGGTTTTGAGCCGGCGCTGGGGCCCACAGCGCCGCAGATCGTGTCGATCCTGGCACTGGTGGCGGCGGAGTTGGGGGTGGCGCTGGTGCCGGCATCGATGCAGCACCTGGCCTTCAAGGGTGTGGTCTACAAGGCCCTGGTCAACCCTGCAGCGTTGGTGAGCCTGGCACTGGCACACCGGGTGCGCGAGGCTTCGCCCTTTGTGAAAAACTTTGTGGCGCTGACGGGGCCTGCCAACGCCGGATAGGCTTAACCGATGCGCTGGCGCAACGCCTCGTACAGGCACACGCCGCTGGCCACCGACACGTTCAGGCTCGACACCGCGCCCTGCATGGGGATACCCACCAACTCGTCGCAGGTCTTGCGCGTGAGCTGGCGCATGCCGTCGCCTTCGGCGCCCAGCACCAAGGCCACGGGCACTTTCAAGTCCACTTGGTAGATGGTCTTGGGCGTGTCGTCGCTGGTGCCAATGCACCAAATGTTGCGCTCCTTCAATTCACCCAGTGTGCGCGCCAGGTTGGTCACCATGAAGTACGGCACCGTCTCGGCCGCACCACTGGCCACCTTGGCCACGGTGGCGTTGATACCGGCGGCGTGGTCCTTCGGGGCAATGACGGCATGTGCGCCAGCACCATCGGCCACGCGCAGGCAGGCGCCGAGGTTGTGCGGATCGGTCACACCGTCGAGCACCAGTAGCAACGGCGGGCCGCTGATGCTGTCGAGCAGGTCGTCAAGCGAGTTCTGCTGCGGCAAGGGTTCCACACGCGCCGCCACGCCCTGGTGGCCGTGGCTGCCACAGAGCTTGGCAATGCGGTCGCTGTCGCCCTCGATCAGGCGCACACCGGCTTCGGTGGCCTTCTCCAGAAACTGGCGCATACGCGCGTCGCGCCGGGTGGGCTCGTAGTAGATTTCGATGACAGATTTGGGCTTGGTTTTCAAACGCACGCCCACGGCATGGAAGCCGAACAGAACTTTGGGGGAAGACATGCCTCGATTATCGGTGCAAGCGCCGTTCCAGGCTTTCCCCGATGGGACTCATTCCTTCATGTTGGCAAAAGCGACCAGCTTGGCGTACTTGGCGCTCTCACTTTGGATGAGCTTGCCCAGGTCTTCGCGGCCGGTGGCCACGTCCATGCCAGCGTCTTCGAGCTTCTTGCGCACGCCGGGGTCTTTGAGCATGTCTTGCAGGGCCATGCTCAGGCGCTGGGCCACTTCGGGCGGCAGTTGGCGCGGCGCCATCATGGCGAACCAGCCCACCAGTTCATAACCCTTGAGCAGCGGGTGCTCGCCCATGGCCGGCACATTCGGCAAGGCGGCGAGGCGCTGCGCCCCCGTGGCTGCCAGCGGCGTGATGCGCCCGCTCTGGATGAAGGGCAAGGCTGCCGTCGGCGAAACCATGGCCAGATCGAGCGTGCCGCCGGCCAAGTCGGCCGTGAGCGGTGCCACGCCGCGATACGGAATGTGTGTGATGAAGATGCCCGCACGCTGCTTGACCAACTCGCCCGCAAAGTGCAGCGTGGAACCTACGCCCGAGCTGCCGTAGCTGAACTTCCCGGGTTGGCGCTTGGCCGCGTCGATCAACTCGGCCAGCGTCTTGACGCCGGCCTTGGGGCCCGCCACCAGCAGCACCGGCGCGGTGGCGATGAGGCCGATGGGCGTCATGTCCTTGGTGGCGTCGTAACGCTGCGCAGGGTTGACCAGACGCGTGGCGGCCAGTTCGTTGCTGGAGCCGATTAGCAGGGTATAGCCGTCGGCCGGGCTGCTCACCACGCGCTGCGCGGCGATGGTGCCAGCGGCACCGCCCTGGTTGTCGATCACCACCGTGGCCTTGAGGCGCTGGGCCAGCGCATCACCGACCACACGGCCGGCCTGGTCGACCGAGCCGCCCGCGGGGTATCCGATGATGATCTTGATGGGTTTGCTGGGAAAGTCGCTCTGCGCCCAAACGGCAGGCGCAATGCCACAGGCCGAGGCCGCCACCAGGGCGGTAATGGCGCGACGGCGCAAGTCAGTAGGCATGAAGGTGTGGGGCATGGAGGGATTCCGTTCAGGCAAGAGTAGAAGAAGGCGCGAGGAAACGTTCGGTCAGCTTCACCCAATAGGTGGCCGCCAGCGGCAGGCAGTCGTCGTTGAAGTCGTAGCCCGGGTTGTGCACCATGCAGCCGCCTGTGCCGTGGGTATCGCCCACACCGTTGCCGATGATCAGATAGCTGCCAGGGCAGCGCTCCAGCATGAAAGAGAAGTCTTCGCTGCCGGTGAGCGGCTGCAGATCGGGAATGAGGCCGCCCTCGCCCAGCCAGTCGAGCGCCACCTGGCGCGCAAAGTCGGTGCAGGCCTCGTCGTTCACCAGCGCGGGGTAGCGCCAGCGGTATTCCACCTCGGCCACTGCGCCCATGGTGGCAGCCTGAGCCTGGGCAAGTTCGGTGATGCGCTCGCGCAGCATGGCGCGCACTTCGGGCCGGTAAGCGCGCACCGAGAGGCGTAGTTCCACGCTGCCGGGAATCACATTGGGTGCATCGCCCGCATGGATGGCGCCCACCGACACCACCGCCATGTCGCGCGGGTCAACGTTGCGCGACACCACGGTCTGCAGCGCCAGGATGATGTGCGCTGCGGCCACCACCGGGTCGGCCGCGAGGTGCGGCGCCGAACCATGGCCGCCGCGCCCTCTCACGGTGATGATCACCGTATCGGACGACGCCATGAACGAGCCGCCCTTGAAGCCGAACTGCCCCATGGGGAAGCCCGGCATGTTGTGCAGCGCAAAGATGGCGTCGCACGGAAATTTGTCGAACAGGCCGTCTTCGATCATCTTGCGGCCGCCGCCCAAGCCTTCTTCTGCCGGCTGGAAGATAAGGTGCAGCGTGCCGTCGAATGCGCGTTCTTGCGCCAGATGGCGCGCAGCCGCCAGCAAGATGGCGGTGTGGCCGTCGTGGCCGCAAGCGTGCATCTTGCCGGGCTGTTGGCTGGCATAGGGCAAGCCGGTCGTTTCCTGGATGGGCAAGGCGTCCATGTCGGCACGCAGGCCTAAGGTGCGTGTGCCCGAGCCTAGGCGCAGCGTGCCCACCACGCCGGTGCCGCCCAGCCCACGGTGCACGCTGTAGCCCCAGCTTTGCAATTGCGCGGCCACCAGGTCGCTGGTGGCGAATTCTTCAAAGGCCAACTCGGGGTGGGCGTGGATCTGGTGGCGCAGGGCCACCATTTCGGGCTCGATGGCGCGGATGCCCGGGAGCACGGGGTCAAGAGCGGTGGGGTGCAGGCGGTCGTTCATTCGGTTTTTGTGCGGAGAAAGGTGTTGCCGCAGTCTAGGAACTTCCCCTCTCCGCCATAAGACCAACGCTGGTTAGCATGAAAGGCATTACCTTTCACCCCCGGCAAGCAAATCACGGCATAGAACCTGCATCCGCTTGCCGCATGTCTCAAATGAAGCTCCACCAGATCCGTTACCTTGTGGCCGCCGCACACCACGGCAGCATCCGCGCGGCGGCGCGCGCGCTCAACGTCACGCAGGCAGCAGTCACGCAAGGCGTGCGCGAGCTGGAGGCCGAAAACCAGTTGCCGCTGTTCATCCGCCGCAGCAGCGGCATCGTGTTGACCGAAGCTGGTAAGGCGCTGCTGCAGCACGCGCAGATCATCACCGAGCAAATGGGCAAGGCCGAGGCCGACATGGCGCGTCTGCGCGATGCCAGCAGCGTGTCGCGCCTGTCGATCGGCGTCACGCCGTGGGTGGCGCAAAGCCTGCTGCCACAGGTGTTGCTGTCGTTTCGCCAAGAAATGCCGCAGGTGCAGCTTGAAATCTTTGAAGGCCTCTCGGCCGTGGCCCACCCCAAGCTACGCGATGGCGCGCTCGACCTGCTGATCGCCCGCGTGCCCACCACGGCGGTGCTGAGCGACTTGCAGGTCACGCCGATGTTCAGCTACGAGGCTGTGGTAACCGGGCGCAAAGGCCACCCGCGTGCACGCGAACAATCGCTAAGCCAGTTGCTCGACTGCGACTGGCTGCTGAACTACACGCCTACCGAAGAACACGCCCTGCTGCACCACCTGTTTGGCCAGCACCAGTTGCCGGTGCCGCACCAGCGCATCCACCTGGCGCATTCAGCTTCGCTGATGCTGAACCTGGTGCGCCAGAGCGACATGCTCACGTTCTGCCCTTGGCCGTTGATTGAGTGTGATGGGGCGAGTGGCCATTTGGTGCCACTGCCACTGCGCGAAACTTTTACGCCGCACACCGTGGGCGTTTTGCGCCGACGGCACGACAGCTTGTCGTGGGCGGCACAGCGTTTCATGGCGCACTTTACCGAGCAGGTGCAGGTGGGCAAAAGCTCCACTAACCCGGTGTTGCAGCGGGTGTTTCGCTCGCTGGATGTGCTGGTTTAGACAGTAGCCAGGCGCCCGGCTTCTATGGTGATGCGGCGTGCGCAACGCTCGGCAATGCTGCGGTCGTGCGTCACCAACACCAGCGTGGTGCCAAGTTCGCGGTTCAGGTCGAACATCAGCTGCATCACGGTCTCGCCGGTGGCGAAGTCGAGGCTGCCGGTAGGTTCGTCGGCCAGCAGCACGGCGGGCTGCACCACGAAGGCACGGGCCAGGGCCACACGTTGCTGTTCACCGCCGGAGAGCACCTTGGGGTAATGGCTCAGGCGTGCGCCAAGGCCTACGCGTTGCAGCATTTCAGTGGCGGCCTTGCGCGAGTCTTTGCGGCCGGCCAGCTCCAGCGGCAGCATGACGTTTTCTATCGCCGTGAGGTTGGCCATGAGCTGGAAGCTCTGGAACACAAAACCCATCTTCTGCGCCCGCACCGCAGCGCGCTGGTCTTCATTCATGCCGAAGAGGTCAAGACCTGCCACATGCACCGTGCCTTGTGTAGGGGTATCCAACCCGGCGATGATGGAGAGTAGCGTGCTTTTGCCCGAACCCGAAGCCCCCACAATGGCTGCGGTTTCGCGCGCAGCAAGCGAAAAATGAACATCGCGCAAAATGTCCAAAGTCCCGGTTGAGTCCGTCACCGATTTGGAAACGTGTTGCACCTCGATGATGGCTTGGCTGGGTGATGTAGACATTGAAAGGCTTTGGTTTTGAAACGAAGACACTTTATCGCGGCGGCTAGCTCCGGCCTGTTTCTGGGGGTATCCCACGCGCAAACCAACGCAGCAGCCGCCACCACCAAACCTGCGCCTGCGGGGCAAAAAACGATTCTGGTGGTGGGCGACAGCCTGAGCGCCGAATACGGCTTGAAGCGCGGCAGCGGCTGGGTCGCTTTACTGGAACAGCGCATCACGGCCGAGAAAATCAACGCCGTGGTGCACAACGCCAGCATCAGCGGCGACACCACCTCGGGCGGCCGTGCGCGCCTGCCTAATTTGTTAGCGACGGTAAAGCCTACGCATGTGGTGATCGAGCTCGGCGGCAACGACGCCCTGCGCGGCCTGCCGCTGCAGATGACCGAAGACAACTTGAAGGAAATGACGGCTGCGGCGCAAAAAGCCGGCGCCAAGGTGTTGTTGGTCGGCATGCAGATCCCGCCGAATTACGGGGCCGACTATGGGCGCCAGTTCAGCGCCGCGTTCGAGAAAGTGGCCAAGGCGCAAAAAGCTGCGCTGGTGCCGTTTTTGCTGAAGGGCGTGGCCGACGGGCCAGACGCTGCCAGCCTGTTCCAGGCCGACCGCATCCACCCCACCGAAGCCGCGCACCCCACGATGCTGAACAACGTCTGGCCTACGCTACGCAAGATGTTGGCGTAGCGCGCAGCCCGAGAAAGCCGAGCCTCGAAAGTAAGGCCGGAGTGACCGCGCTCAAAGCGCGGTCTCAGCAACGTCAAGGCTGCGCAGGCGGCTGGTCCTGGCCGGGCTCCTGTTCGTCTGTGTGATCGGCAGGCGAGCCGTCAGGGTTGGTCTTACGCTCGGCCTTGGCCTTCAGCTTCTCCTCTTTCTTCTTCTTCTTGGCAAGCTCTTTCTGGCGTTTCTCGTATCCGTAGTTGGGTGTAGCCAAGGTGTTTCTCTTTCATAAAAAAATGGATTCGCCAGCCGCTGGAGGCCACCACCCGACCATCGGGCTTTGTGACCACCTCGCGGCCTTCGCTCGGCGAAGAATTGACGACTAGAGACCGGACACGTCGCCAGAGTAGCGCATCGCGCCACGGCTGCCAACAGGGGCCCGAGCGTGTCCGGCAAAAAGTCTTAGAACCTGCTGATGGGCGCCGGTCGGCGCCCCAGGGTAAAAGCGTCAGGAACGCAGCTTTTGCAGCGCTTGCTGCAGGTCGGCCTGCAGATCGGCCGCCGACTCCAGGCCAGCCGAAAACCGCACCAGCGTGCCCTGGGCCAGCCAGGCCGGCCAGGTGGTGCGCATCTCGGCCAATTCGTAGGGCACCACCAAGCTCATGGGGCCGCCCCAGCTGTAGCCGATCTTGAAAAGCTTGAGCGCGTCGCAGAACGCATCGACCTGAGCCGAGGTGTAGCGCGGGTCGATCAGCACGCTGAACAGGCCAGCGGCGTTGCCAGGACCGGCCGCCGCAACGTCGTCCACACCTCGGGCGCACAGCGTTTTCCAGTGGGCGTGTCCGGGCGAGTTGGGCAGCGCTGGATGCAGCACCTGCACAAACTCGGGTTGCTGCAGCGCCCATTGCGACAGCGCTCGCGCCGTCGCGTCGTGGGCTTGGTAGCGCAGCGCGATGCTGGGCAGCGACCGCAGCACAAATTCCACGTCGTTCACACCCACGCCAATGCCCAGGCGCATGTGCGCCAGCTTCAGACGCATGTGCAGGCCGGCGTCGCGCGTGATGATGCTGCCCATCAGCACGTCGCCACCGCCGCTGGGGTATTTGGTGAGGGCGTGCACGGAAATGTCGACGCCCAAGGTTTCGCCGCTGCCGGGCAGCAGGTCGAAGGGCTGGAACGCCAGGCCGGCGCCCCAGGTGTTGTCGAGTGCGTTGGTCACCCCGCGCGACTTGCACACGCGCACCAGCGCGGGCAGGTCGGGAAATTCAAGCGTAACGGAGCCCGCCGCTTCGAGCCAGACCAGGCGCGTTTTATCGCTGATCTTGGCCGCCAGGTCGGCCGGATCCATGGGGTTGTAGTACAGCGTGCGGATGCCCCAGTGGCGCAACTCGCCTTCAGACAAAGTCTTGTTCGGGCCGTACGCGTTGTCGGGGATCAGCAGCTCGTCGCCGGTGTGAAGCAATCCGAGCGAGACGATGGCGATGGCCGCCAAGCCGCTGGGCGCCAACAGGCATTGCGTGCCGCCTTCCAGTGCGCACAGGCGTTCTTCGAGGATGAAGCTGGTGGGGGTGCCGTGCAGGCCGTAGGTGTAGCCCGATTTGTCTTTCCACTCGCGTTCGCGCATGGCGGCCACGTTGGGAAAGATCACCGTCGAGGCTTTGAACACACCCGGCTGCGGAGCGGCAAAGGCTTCCGGCGGGGTGTAGGGGTGGTGGATGAGTTCGGTCGAAATGCTGGCCATGGTCTAACACGTTGAATGACGTCAAACAGGCACTGCATGTGCGGTTAGAAACCGACCGCAACACCCTCCTCCACCTTTGTGGGCCCGGCGCGATGGGACGGCGCCGGGTCGGTTGGGGTCAACCGATCAAAGCTTCCACTTTTCCAGCAGTTGCGCGGGACGCAATGCGTCGTAGCCTTCAAACGGCTGGTGGATCCACGGGTTGGTGGGCAAAAACTCGACCGAGTAGTCGGGCGTGAAGGTCGACACACCCTTGGTCCAGATCACCGCGCTGCGCAGTTCGCTGATGGGCGGGTAGTTGGTCTTGAGCTGGTTGATCACGGCGTTGAGCGTCACGCCCGTGTCGGCCAAATCGTCTACCAGCAGCACCTTGCCGGCGATCTCGCCCTTGGGCGTGGTGATGAAGCGGGCGATGTCGAGCGAACCCTGGCGCATGCCGGCTTCGGCACGGTAGGAGCTGGTCGACATGATGGCCAGAGGCTTGTCGAAAATGCGCGAGAGGATGTCGCCAGGACGCAAGCCACCACGTGCCAAGCACAGGATGTTGTCGAACTCCCAACCCGATTGGTGCACCTTGAGTGCCAGTTTTTCAATGAGGTTGTGGTACTCGTCGTAGCTCACATACAGGTGTTTGCCGTCTTCGGTCAGCATGGCTGGGCCTTATCTTTCGCGGGGATGGGTTAAAAGCTGCTAAACGCGCCAGCGGAGATCACTCTCAAATTGAGAGCTGTCTCCGTAATATTGGCGGGCGTCAGAAGCATGTTTTCTTTAAATCGTTTTAAGCAGCGTGGTACGGGTGCTGCATCATGATGGTGTGGTCGCGATCTGGGCTGGTCGACACCATGGCGATCGGCACGCCGGTCACTTCTTCGATGCGTTCCAGGTAGCGACGCGCATTTTGCGGCAGTTTGGCGTAGTCGGTCACACCCACGGTGGAGTCGGTCCAGCCGGCGATGGTTTCATACACCGGTTCGCAACGGGCGATGTCGTCCGCGCCCATGGGCAGGATGTCGATCAGTTCGCCGTCGAGCTTGTAGCCGGTGCACAGCTTGAGTTCGTCCAGGCCGTCGAGCACGTCGAGCTTGGTGATGCACAGGCCGGTCAAACCGTTGACTTGTGCGCTGCGCTTGAGCAAAGCCGCATCAAACCAACCGCAACGGCGGCTACGGCCGGTGGTCACGCCCTTTTCGGCCCCCACGGTGCTCATATGGTAGCCAGGGGTGCCTGGCTTTTCCCATTCGAGTTCGGTGGGGAACGGGCCGCCGCCCACGCGGGTGCAGTAGGCCTTAGTGATGCCCAGCACATAGTGCAGCAGGCTTGGGCCCACGCCAGAACCGGCGGCGGCATTGCCGGCCACGCAGTTGCTGGAGGTGACGTACGGGTAGGTGCCGTGGTCCACGTCGAGCAGCGTGCCTTGCGCGCCTTCGAACAGCAGGTTGGCGCCGGCCTTGTGGGCTTCGTTCAGTTCACGCGAGACGTCGGCCATCATCGGCTTGAGCAACTCGGCGTGGCGCATGGCTTCAGCGTAGACGGTGTCGAAGTCGATCGGCGAAGCGTGCAGGAACTGCGTCAGCACGAAGTTGTGCAGGTCCAGCAGTTCGCGCAGCTTGGTGGCAAAACGCTCGGGGTACTTCAAGTCTTGCACCCGCAGGGCGCGGCGGGCGATCTTGTCTTCGTAAGCCGGGCCAATGCCACGGCCGGTGGTGCCGATCTTTTCGGTACCGCACTTTTCGCGCGCTTGTTCGCGGGCAATGTCCACGGCAGCGTGGAAAGGCAAGATCAACGGGCAGGCTTCGCTGATGCGCAGGCGCGAACGCACTTCCACACCGGCTTTTTCCAGCCCTTCAATTTCTTCAAACAGCTTGGCCGCCGACAACACCACACCGTTGCCGATGTAGCACTTCACGCCGGGGCGCATGATGCCGCTCGGGATCAAGTGCAATGCCGTCTTCACGCCGTTGATCACGAGCGTGTGGCCGGCGTTGTGGCCGCCTTGGAAGCGCACCACGCCTTGCGCGGACTCGGTCAGCCAGTCGACCAGCTTGCCCTTGCCTTCATCGCCCCATTGGGTGCCCACGACGACCACGTTGCGGCCTGGAACCAGTTTGTTGGAAGTGTTCATGTCTAGAGTTCTCAAATAGCTTGAATAGCTTGCACGGTCCACTGGCCATCCGCTTGCTGGAGCACGCGGTCGCAATGGAATTCATCGATTTCACTTTCGTGGCCTGGCAATACGCAGACCACGGTTTCGCCACTGCGGCGCAGCCCGGCAATGGCCGCACGCAGGTCGGCGGCATCGCCCCAGGGTGCACGAATGGCGGCGCGCAAAGCACGCGGGCCTACGGCTGCCACAAGTTGCTTGATGTCGAGGCTGAAGCCCACTGCCGGGCGATTGCGCCCAAACACGGCGCCCACTTCGTCATAGCGGCCACCGCGCAGCAACGCGTCGCCAGCGCCTTCAGCATAGACCGCGAAACGCGCGCCGCTGTAATAGGCGTAGCCACGTTGGTCGGCCAGGTCGTAGCCCACCGTCACGCCCGTGAGCTGTTCGCCCAGGCGTTGCAGGTCGGCCAAAGCGGCGCGGATTTGTGGATGGTCGGGCAGCACCTTGCGGGCTTCTTCCAGCACGCTGGCGTCGCCATACAGACGCACCAACGCTTGCAGGCCTTGGCGCACGGGTGTGGGAAAATCAACTGAAATTTCGGCCAGCGTGCTGGCGTCTTTGGCAGCGAGCGCGGCGTTCAACTGCGCCAGCACAGGAGCGGACAGCGTCAAGCCGTCCAACAGGCCGCGCACGATGCGGGCATCGCCCATGTCGACGCGCATGCCTTGCACGTTGGCGGCGCGCAGGCAGTCGAGTGCGAGCTGCAGGATTTCTTGGTCGGCCTCCAGCCCGGCGTGACCGTAGATTTCGGCGCCGAACTGCAGGGGCTCACGCGTGGCGTGGGGACGGTCTGGGCGCGCATGCAGCACCGGGCCGCAGTAGCACAGGCGTGCCACTCCCTGGCGGTTGAGCAAGTGGGCGTCGATACGGGCAACCTGGGGCGTGGAGTCGGCACGCAGGCCGAGCATGCGGCCTGAGAGCTGGTCTACCAGCTTGAAGGTTTGCAAATCCAGCGCCTCGCCGGTCCCGGTCAACAGGGATTCGAGGTGCTCCAGCAGCGGTGGCATGACAAGTTCATAGCCATAACCACGTGCGGTGTCGAGCAGCTCGCGACGCAGTTCTTCGATGTGACGGGCCTCGGACGGCAGTACATCGGCAATGTGATCCGGCAGGACCCAAGCGGACATGGAATTTCGGGAGACTGTTAAAAACGAGATTGTACCGAGCTTGGCGAGCCCCGCTGTTTTGGGGACTTTGAACGCTTTCTAGCCATGCCGGTGGCGACATGAAATTGGGCCCAGCAGGGCCCAATTTCGAGGAGATTTTAAAGGCTCAGGACGAGAGCCAAAGTACCAGCAAACCCATCAACACACTGGCACAACCGAAGAAGCGAATCTGCCCGTTGTGCAACTGCAGCAACTGCTCAAACATGTTGCGCCAGCGCTGCGGGGCCACCAGCGGTAGCAGCCCTTCCAGCACCAGGAGCAAGCCCAGCGCCGACAGCAGCGTTTCCAACAAGGTCAGGCGAAGGTCTGAGCTAAGGGCGGTTTACTTGCCAGCCGCAGCGCCTGCCGCATTGCCGCGCAAGTTCTTGAAGAACTCGGACGACGAATCGACCACCACCACGTCACTCTTCTTGTTGAAGGTGGCTTTGTAGGCGTCGAGACTGCGGTAGAACTGTGCAAACTGCGCGTCGCGGCCAAAGGCATCGGCATACTGGCGCGAGGCTTCAGCATCGCCCTCACCCTTGATCTTTTGCGCGTCGCGGTAGGCATTGGCGATGGTCACTTCGCGTTGACGGTCGGCGTCTGCGCGAATCTTTTCGCCCTCAGCGGCCCCGGTGGAGCGCAGTTCGTTGGCCACACGTTTACGCTCGGCTTCCATCCGGCGGTAGACGGATTCGGTGATCGACTCCACATAGTCCACGCGGGTGATCCGCACGTCGACCACATCCACGCCCCAAGGCTTGGCACCACCACGCACGGCTTCCAGCACTTCGCGCTTCACGTCAGCCATCAGCGCTTCGCGCTTGGTGGACAACAGATCACGCACGGTACGGCGGTTAATCTCTTCCTGGAACGCGTTGCGCACCACACGGTTCAACTGATTGGCACCGGCTTGTTCGTCCAGACCCACGTTACGGATGTATTCCGATGGCTCGGTGACGCGCCAGCGCACATACCAGTCGATCACCACGCGCTGCTTTTCAGCGGTGAGCATGGGTTCAGCATCGGTGCTGTCCAGCGTCAGCAGGCGCTTGTCGAGGTAAGTGACGTTCTGGAATGGCGGCGGCAACTTGAAGTTCAAACCGGGCTCGGTGATGACTTCCTTGATTTGCCCCAGCGCGTAGACCACACCAAACTGGCGCTGGTCGACCACAAACAAGGTAGAACTCAGCAGTGCCAACAGCACCAGCAGCGAAGATGCAATAAAACCAATTCGATTCACAGAGTTCTCCTAGCGCACATCACGTTCACGTGAACGGGCGTTTTCGCGCAGACGCGCATCGTTGGTGACGGCTGGCAAGGCACTGGATGGCACTACTGTGGGCTGGCTGCTCGCGCTGCCGTCCACCGCCGCTGCCGCGCCCTGCTGGGCCGACTGCTGCATGATCTTGTCTAGCGGCAGGTACAGCAGGTTCGAGCCTTGGCGCGAATCCACCAACACCTTGGTGACATTGCTGTAGACCTGCTGCATCGCGTCCAAATACATACGGTCGCGCGTAACCTGTGGCGCCTTTTGGTATTCAGCCAATACCGAGCGGAAGCGTTGGCTATCACCCTCGGCCTGGGCCACGATACGCGCCTTGTACGCAGCGGCTTCTTCCTTCAGGCGTGCGGCAGAACCGACAGCACGCGGAACCACGTCGTTGGCGTAAGCCTCGGCTTCGTTCTTCGCGCGCTCACGTTCCTGGCCGGCCTTGAGCACATCGTCAAATGCGGCCTGCACTTGTTCGGGCGGGCGCACACCGCTTTGCTGCATGTTGATGCCCACCACTTCCACGCCCACCTTGTAGCGATCAAGGATGGTTTGCATCAGCGTACGCACGCGTGGCGCGATCTGATCACGTTCTTCGGCCAGTGCCGAGTCCATGCGCATCTTGCCGACCACTTCACGCACAGCCGTTTCAGCGGCTTGCACCACCGCACCGGTTGGGTCTTTGCTCTCGAACAAGTAGGCACGTGCGTCGTTCAGGCGGTACTGCACGGCAAAGCGGATTTCGACGATATTTTCGTCTTCGGTCAACATGGCCGAATCGCGCAGACCCGTGGCCTTGATGATGGAGTCGCGGCCCACATCGACCGAACGAATCTGCGTCACAAACACCAGCTCGTGGCGTTGGATCGGATACGGCAGGCGCCAGTTGAAACCGGCACCCACGGTAGAGTTGTATTTGCCGAACTGCGTGATCACTGCCTGCTGGCCTTCTTGCACGATGAAGAAGCCAGTACCCAGCCAGATCAACACCAAGACACCGCCGATCAGGCCCAAGCCGACGCCAGTGCTTTTCATGTCGGGCTGGTAGTTGCCTCCGCCGCCGGAGCTGCCACCACCATTGCCGCTGTTACTGCCACGCGCGCCGCCGAAGAGGCCGCCGAGTTTGCGGTTGAAGTCACGCCACAGTTCTTCCAGATCAGGCGGCCCCTGGTTCGGCTTGTTGCCGCCATTGCCGTTGTTGGTATTGCGTGGGGGTTGGCTGCGTGGTGGCTCTGGGCGGCGGTCGCCGTCATTGCCATCGCCATCTTGGCTGGACTTGTCGTCACCTCGCCCCCAACGGGGATCGTTCAGGTTGAACATGCCTCGAATCCGTCCGGCGAGAACGTCCAGGCTGAAGGGCCGTAGATGGAGGTTCATTCGTTCAAGTCTCTTGGTTAGCATTATTCGATTGTGCCCAAACGGACATCGGCCTCAATGATTTCAGGGGATTCGTTTAGCGCGGCTTTTGCCATCTCAGCCAATTGCAGACGCAATGCCGACAGACCCGTCCCTTTTTGCGCACTGACAAAAATGCGAGGCACCTGTTGACCATCCACTTCCATGGTGTCTTGCAACTGCAACGGCTGACGCTCAGCGTCCATCATGTCGAGTTTGTTGAAGACCAGCAATTGCGGCACGTCGGCAGCGCCGATTTCACGCAACACATTTTGGACTTCAGCCATCTGCTCGGGGAAATTGGGGTTCGAGGCATCGACCACGTGCAGCAGTAGATCGGCATCGGCCGCCTCTTGCAGCGTGGCCCGGAAAGCATCGATCAAGCCGTGCGGCAGGTCGCGAATAAAACCCACCGTATCCGACAACGACACCGAACGCCCTGCCTCGCCCAGATACAACTGGCGCGTGGTGGTGTCGAGCGTGGCGAACAACTGGTCGGCCGCATAAGCACGCGCCTTCACCAACGCATTGAACAGCGTGGACTTGCCGGCGTTGGTGTAGCCCACGAGCGAGATGGTGTAGGTGTCGCGCCGGTTGCGCTGGCGCCGTTGGGTGCTGCGCTGGCGCACCACCTTCTGCAGTCGCTCTTTGGTGCGCTTGATGGACTCGCCCAGCATGCGGCGATCCAACTCAATCTGCTTTTCACCCGGGCCACCACGCATACCAATACCGCCGCTTTGCCGCTCCAAGTGCGACCAGCGGCGCACAAGGCGCGTAGTGAGGTATTGCAAACGTGCCAGCTCCACCTGCAACTTGCCTTCGTGGCTGCGTGCACGCTGGGCGAAGATGGTCAAGATGAGGAGTGTGCGGTCGTTGACCGGCAACTCCATGTGCCGTTCAAGGTTGCGTTGCTGTGCGGGGCTCAGGCTTTGGTCAAACAAGACTTCGGTGGCGCCATGCATTTGCGCCAGAAGTTTGATCTCGTCAGCTTTGCCGCTGCCAATAAAAAGTGCCGCGTCAGGGGCGCGGCGTTTGCAAGTGATGCGTGCAGCCACTTGCATGCCTGCGGTCTGGGCCAGGAGGCCTAATTCCTCAAGCTCCTGGTCAAAATGGGGCAAGCCCAGATCAACACCTACCAAAATGGCAAGAGTCTGATGCTGAGCCGGCGAATCGATAGAACTCAAGTCAGCGGTGCGCTCGTAATGTGAGAAAACTGGAATCGAACGCCCTAGGCCATGGGGTTGCGCCGAGGGACGAACGGGATCAGTTGGCTGCGTCTGCTGCGCCTTCTTCAGCCGCAGTGAAATTCACGGCGCGGCCTGGAACAATGGTGGAAATGGCGTGTTTGTACACCATCTGCGTCACTGTGTTGCGCAACAGCACAACGTATTGATCAAAAGACTCAATTTGCCCCTGGAGCTTGATGCCGTTGACGAGGTAAATCGACACTGGCACATGTTCCCGACGCAGGGTATTGAGAAATGGGTCTTGTAAAAGCTGCCCTTTGTTGCTCACGATATTCTCCGTGTTTAAGAAATGATTAGAGAAGCCTAGACATTACCACAGCGTTATCGAAACATGACGCACTGCAACAATGTCCACATTGAATTTATTGAGACTGTATCGCAACAACAGTTGCCGCCTCCATCCAGAACGCGCGCTTACTTTTCTTTATCGGCGTAAGGATTGGCCGAGGTTTTCATTTCGATGCGCAGCGGCGTACCCACCAAATTGAATTCTTTGCGGAAGCGCCCTTCCAGGAAGCGTTTGTACGCCTCGGTGACGTGCTCAAGCGAATTGCCATGGATCACGATCACTGGCGGGTTCATGCCTCCCTGGTGCGCGTAACGCAGCTTGGGGCGGTACATGCCAGTCTTCTTGGGTGTCTGGAACTGCACGGCTTCGAGCAACAGCCGCGTGAGCACCGGCGTGGACATCTTGCACATCGCCGCCTTGTGGGCCTGTAGGATCGACGCCCACAGCGGGCCCAAACCTTGGCGCTTATGCGCCGAGATGAAATGCAACGACGCAAACTTCAAGAAGCCCAGACGGGTTTCAATCGATCGCTGCACCAGTTCGCGCTGGTAGCTGTCCACCGCATCCCATTTGTTGATGGCCAGCACCACAGCGCGGCCACTCTCCAGGATGTAGCCCGCAATGTGCGCGTCCTGATCGGTCACGCCTTGCGTGGCGTCGATCAGCAGCAGCACCACGTTGCAGTTTTCAATCGCCTGCAGGGTTTTGACCACCGAGAACTTCTCGATCGCTTCAAACACCTTGCCCCGGCGACGCAAACCAGCCGTGTCGATCAATTCAAACTTGTGGCCGTTGCGTTCAAACGGTACGCTGATGGCGTCCCGCGTCGTGCCAGGCATGTCAAACGCCACCAAGCGTTCTTCACCCAGCCAGACGTTGATCAGCGTCGACTTGCCCACGTTCGGCCGGCCGGCGACGGCCAGGCGCGTGACATTGCTGTCGATGGTTTCTTCTTCGTCTTCTGGCTCGACCAGATTCAGGGCATCAAACGCCTTGTCGAGCATGCTGCGCATGCCCTGACCGTGTGCCGCCGAGACCGGCATCACCTCACCCAGGCCCAACTCGTAAAAGTCGGACAACTGGTGGCCTTCGGTCATACCCTCGGCTTTGTTGGCGACCAACAAGGTCGGCTTGCCCAGGCGGCGCAAATAGTTGCCGATGTCATGGTCTTGCGCAGAGACACCGCCACGCGCGTCGACCACAAAAATCACCACGTCAGCTTCAGCCACGGCCTGACGCGTCTGCTTGGCCATCTCTTTGTAGATGCCGCTGCTGGCGTCGGGCTCAAAGCCCCCCGTGTCGATGACGATGTATTCGTGCTTGCCTTGACGGCCGTTGCCGTAATGGCGGTCGCGCGTCAGGCCAGCGAAGTCGGCGACGATGGCGTCGCGCGATTTCGTCAAGCGGTTAAAAAGCGTGGACTTGCCGACGTTGGGGCGACCGACCAAGGCCAATACTGGTTTCATGAAAGTTGTTCCGCCGGGTTATTCCGGCTGGAAGCCATAGATGCTGCCCTTGCGCGTCACCACCACTACGGTGTTGCCGGCCAGGACGGGTGCGGTTTCGATGGCAGAGCCATCGGTAGAAATGCGGTTCAGCGCGGAGCCATCTTCACGTGACATGAAGTGCACCAAGCCAGTGTTGTCACCCACCACCACGGTACGGCCAATGGCCAACGGAGCGCTCAGGCCACGGTAACGCAGGCGGTCGATCGACCAATCACGCTCGCCATTGCTGCGTTTGAACGCGACCACTTGGCCGTCGTTCTCGACGCTGAAGACGCGCGAGTCGTTGCCAGACACACCGGTAGCGCCCACCGAGGGCTTGCTCCACTGGACTTGGCCGTTGGCAGCGTTCACGCAGCCCAAAGACGACTGGAATGCACGCACACACACGACGTTATCTTGACGGCTCACGGGGCCGACCAGGTCAACCAAACGCTCCACGTCGTTGGTGCCGCGCGAGATGGCCACCAGGGCCTCCCAGCGGCTGCTACCGTTGGATGGGTTCATCCCCACCAAACGGCCCGACTGGCCTGCCACCAGCGTATCGCCCACGGCCAGCAAAACGCCAGCTTGTTGCAAGACCAGCGGATCACCGGTGCGCTGCTGTACCCACAGGCGTTGACCCGTCGTGCCGTCATAGGCGCTGACAGAACGGTCTGCAGCCAGCAAAAACACACGGCCACCGGCGACCAGTGGCGCAGTGTAGGCCAATGCATCGGTCTTCTTGCGCCAGAGTTCACGCCCCGACTCATAGGCCACAAGTTCATTGCTTTGCGTGACGACAGCGGTGGTTTTGCCGTCGCTACCGACGCCGGCCGCCAACTTGGCGCCAACCGAAGCGCGCCAGAGTTGCGCACCTGTGGTGCCGTCCAAGGCGGTGAGTGTGCCGTCGGTGCTAGCCAAGGTGACGGTCGAGCCCTGCACGTTGACTTGCAGAGGGAAGCTCACTTCACCGACTTTGGTGGTCCAGGCTTGACGCACGCCCATCACGGCGACGTTCGCGGGCAAGTCTGCGGGCTTGGGCTTGTTGCTACTGGCGCAAGCAGCCAGGAACGCCACCAAACCAATAGCTGCCAGCGCACGTGCAGCTTGCTTCAAATGCAACTTTCGCATCACTTCTTGACCTCTACCGTCACGGTGGGAACGCGTGGGTCAACGCCCAAGGCATTCAACTTGACCTCGACCAGACGACGGTAGTCATCGGTGTCTTGCAGGCCTTCATAAGATTTCTTGTAGGCCGCAATGGCTTCGTCAGTCTTGCCTTGGGCAGCCAGCAAATCGCCCTTGCGGTCGTTCACCAATGCAACATACTGGGTGGGAACGGTCTCAGCCAAGACCTTGGCGGCATCGTCGTAGGCTTTGGCTTGGATCAGTACAGCAGCCAAACGCAAACGCGCGATAGCTTTGTAGCCGTCGTCGGATGCCTTTTCGCTCACCCATGTGAGGGCCGCTTTGGCGGCATCGGCATTGCCCTTTTCAAACATCACCTTGCCGGTCACCAAGCCGGCTTGGTCGGCAAATGCGGTGCCACTGAACTTGTCTTTCATGTCGCCGAAGGCGCGCTCAAGCTTGGCCGTGTCGCCAGCACCAGCGGCACGGGCCACTTCGTCATACAGCGCGGCGGCTTGGGCAGATTGCTTGCGTTGCCAGTAGTTGTAGAAATTCCAGCTGGCATAGCCCGCCATCGCCACGATCAAGATCCAGGTGATGAGGTTGCCGTATTGCTTCCAGAAGTGCTTGAGTTGGTCAAGCTGCTCTTGTTCTTCAAGGTCGAGGTGAGTTGCCATGGGTGTCCAAAGTCAAGCGGCCGATTGTAGGGTGTGGAACCAGTTGCCAATACTGGCCAGTGATTCGGTACGTTGGGCGCCCGTTCCGTCGCGCAGCGACTTCACGGTCACCTCGTTGCGCGCCAACTCGTCGGCACCAAAAATAAGCGCAAAAGCCGCACCGCTGGCGTCTGCCTTTTTGAATTGCGACTTGAAGCTACCCAAGCCATCGGCCGTGGAAGCATGCATTTGCGCGCGTACGCCTGCTTCGCGCAGTTGCTGCAGAGTACGCAGCGCGATGGGCATGGCGGCCATGTCGGGTACCACGGCATAAACATCGGGTACGGGTGCAGGCAGTTCAGCGCCCTGCTCTTTCAGCAGCTCGAGCACACGCTCCACACCCATGGCCCAACCCACGGCCGGGGCGGCCTTGCCGCCGATTTGCACGATCAGGTCGTCGTAACGGCCGCCCGCACACACCGTGCCTTGCGAGCCCAAGCGATCGGTCACAAACTCGAACACCGTGAGGTTGTAGTAGTCCAGCCCACGCACCAGGCGGGGGTTGATCGTGTAAGTGATGCCATTGGCATCCAAAATGCCGCGCAGCGTGTTGAAGTGCGCCAGCGAAGCTTCACCCAAGAAATCCATCAGCTTGGGCGCCGACTCCACCACCTCTTTCATGGCCGGGTTTTTGGTGTCCAGGATACGCAGTGGGTTGCTGTGCAGGCGGCGCTTGCCGTCTTCGTCCAGCTTGTCGGCGTGTTGCTCAAAGTGCTTGATCAACTCGACACGGTGCGCGGCGCGCTCGGCCGGTTGGCCCAGGCTGTTGAGCTCCAGGCGCACATCGGTCAGGCCAATGGCTTTCCACAGTGAAGAGGCCAGCAAGATCAGCTCGGCATCGACTTCGGGGCCCGCAAAGCCCAGGGCTTCGGCACCGATCTGGTGGAACTGGCGGTAACGGCCGCGTTGCGGGCGCTCGTGACGGAACATCTGGCCGATGTACCAGAGGCGTTTACCACCGTCGTACAGCAACGAATGCTCGGTAACGGCACGCACCACGCTGGCGGTGTTTTCCGGGCGCAAGGTCAGGCGCTCGCCATTGAGCTTGTCTTCGAAGGAATACATTTCCTTTTCGACAATGTCGGTCACTTCGCCGATGCCGCGCACAAACAGCGCTGTGTGCTCGACGATGGGCGTACGGATGTTGCGGTAGGCAAAGCGCGCCATGCATTCGCGCACCAGCCCTTCGAGCCACTCCCAACGGGCCGACTCGGCCGGAAGGATGTCGTTCATGCCTTTGACGGCACTGATTTTTTCAGCCATTTATTCGCTATCCAAATCGCAGCTGCTCACGCACTACCAGAGCGCGCTGCAACCATTTTTATTCAATTAAACAGAACCACTACCCACCACCGAAATCGTCCGCACATTGCAGCACATGGCCGTCAACGCTTGGTGAAGCGGCGGCCAACGAAGTTCAGCCAGCCACCGCCACGGCTGCGCCGTAACGCGTCTGGATGTAGTTCTCCACGATGACGCGGAACTCCTGGGCGATGTTGTCGCCGCGCAGGGTAACGCTTTTTTCACCATCGATGTAGACCGGAGCCGCAGGCGCCTCACCGGTGCCCGGCAGGCTGATGCCGATATCGGCGTGTTTGCTCTCACCCGGGCCGTTGACGATGCAGCCCATCACGGCGACTTTCATCTTCTCAACGCCTGGGTACTGTTCACGCCAAACGGGCATCTGCGAACGCAAGAAATCGTCGATCTGCTTCGTCAGCTCTTGGAACGTGGTGCTGGTGGTACGGCCACAACCGGGGCAGGCCGTCACGCTGGGCACAAAACTACGCAAGCCGAGTGACTGCAGAATTTCAGAAGCGATGACCACCTCTTGTGTACGCGCCTCGCCGGGCTGGGGCGTCAGCGAGACACGGATGGTGTCGCCAATACCGTCCTGCAGCAGCACGGCCAAGGCTGCGGCAGACGCCACAGTGCCCTTGGTGCCCATGCCAGCTTCGGTCAAGCCAAGGTGCAGCGCATAGTTGCAACGTTGGCTCAAAGCACGGTAAACGGCGATCAAATCCTGCACGCCACTGACCTTGCACGACAAGATGATCTGGTTTGCCGGCAGGCCGATTTCTTCGGCACGCTTGGCCGACTCCACCGCCGAGGTGATCAGCGCCTGGTACATCACCGACTTGGCATCCCAGGGCTGGGCACGACGGCTGTTTTCGTCCATCAGGCTGGCGAGAAGCTCCTGGTCAAGGCTGCCCCAGTTCACGCCAATGCGCACCGCTTTGTCCCAACGGATGGCGGCTTCGATCATTTGCGAGAACTGGCGGTCGCGTTTATCGCCCTTGCCCACGTTACCGGGGTTGATGCGGTACTTCGACAAGGCCTCGGCGCAGGCCGGCACTTCGGTCAACAAGCGGTGGCCGTTGTAGTGGAAGTCGCCGACCAAGGGCACGTCGATGCCCATGCGGTCGAGCTGGTCGCGGATATGCGGCACGGCGGCGGCGGCCTCGGGGGTGTTCACGGTCAGGCGCACCATTTCCGAACCCGCCAGTGCCAATTCCTTGACCTGGATGGCCGTGCCGATGACGTCTACCGTGTCGGTGTTGGTCATGGATTGCACGCGCACCGGGGCGTCACCACCCACGGTCACCAAACGCTGGCCCCAACGCACATTCGCCTGCAGCGTTTTGCGTGCAGGCGGTGTGATGGGGGCAATAGGGGTATTGAGATCTTCCACTTACTTCACCTCGAATCGGGCCACGTTGGTGCGCGCGATGGGCGCCAGATCAAACGCTTGACCACGCACCTGGACTTGCACAGCATCGGCTGCCCCCACCACCACAGCCAGCGGCGCAGCGCCACCGGCCTGCACGGTTTCACCCGCTTGCAGCGTGCGGTTTATGGACACCGCGCCCGTCGCATCGGTCACACGCACCCATGAAGGCGCCTTGGCAGTGATCGCCAGATACTCACCGCCGGTAGGGACGCCAGCAGCCGGTGTGGCGACAGGTTTGGATGCAGTCGCCGCTGGCGCCGCCGCGACTGCAGCAGAAGCCGCAGGCGCTGTGGGAGCAGGAGCAGTCACGGCTGAGGGCGCAGGCTGCAATGCCGGAACGCTAACCATAGGAGTCGCCACCGCCTCAGGCACCGCAGCGCTGGCCGTTGCCGAGGGGGCAGCGGGCGTTACTTCGATGGTGTTGGCCGGCACTGGCTCGCTGGCCGTGGTGCTGACCTCTTGGTCATCGCCCTGCAACTGAGGCACCAGCCACAATGCGGCAGCACCAATCACCAGCAACAGCACAATCAGACCAGCGGGACTGCTCATCAGCTTGCGCACCGCAGATGGGCCACTGCTGCCACCGTCAGCCGGACGGAACGTGGCCTGAACAGCAGGCGGCGTAACCGCCATGGCGGCCGACGCCTTGCGCGGCAGCAAAGCCAGCACCGGCGCCGCATCCACCTTGAGCACACGGCAAATGCTGGACGCCAGACCACGCGCAAACACCACGTCAAGCAGCTCGTCCAACCGCCCTGCCTCCAGTGACTCCACCGTATGCACCTGCACCTTCAGGGTGACGGCCAACGCCTCCAGATGGACACCGGCAGCTTCGCGCGCCTGGCGCAGCAACTGTCCCGCCTGCACAGCAGACGCCTCAACGGACTGGGTTACGCCTGCAGACTCCGCCGCTCCATTTGCCGCCAGAACATCCGGCTCACTCATCAAATGCTCCTCGCGCATAGTTGGCCGCCTCTTTCGACTGGCCAAAACGTTTCTTTAATTGGTCACCCAGTTGGATCATGGCGTCGCGATTTTCCATCTGACGCTCAACCTTGATGCCGAGCCACAGAGATTCGGCGTTCGCCAGCTCAGAATTATTCAATCGCCGAATATAAAACTGCGCACGCACCAAGTCACCCCGGCGCAACAGCAATGCAGCCAGGTTGTAGCCGGTGATGGGATTGCCCGCATCCAGCTCATAAGAGCGCGCCAGATTGCGCTCCGCCTCGGCAAACTGGCCGGCGCTTTGCTGGCACAGGCCCAAGGCCATGAAAGTCTTGGCACGGTCGCCGTAAGCAGGGTTGGCCAACGCCTGGTTGAAAGCTTGCGTTGCCTCTGGGTAACGGCTTTGTTGGCAAAGGAACCAGCCGTAGTTGTGCAAGGTGTTGGCGTCACGCGGATTGAGGGCGACCGCACGGCGGAAGCTGTCTTCAGCCAAACGCGGATCGTTCATCCGCATGTAGACCAAACCACGCAGGTTGTAGGCCTCAGGAAACGTGGGATCGATCACCAGCGCTTGCTTGAGCTCGTCCAGCGCCACCGTGGTTTGGCCATTCTCGAAATAGCCCACGGCCAATTGCAGGCGCACCCGGGCTCGTTTACGCGCAGCGGGCTCATCAGATGCCGTGACGATGTCGGCACCAACACTCTCTGCCATCGAAGGCGTGGAAGCGACGGGTGAGGCACCACCAGCAGCGCCATTGGCAGCACACCCCGTCAAACCTGTCAGCGCCACCGCAGCGAAAGCTGCCCCCAAAATCCAGGAAAAGATGTCACTCCGGTCCGACATCGGTATACGCATCCTTAAGTCTCCTTGTTCGCAACGACCTCGACCGGGGTTTGCTTCAACATGATGGTGCGTTGCTGCGCCATACGGTCAGCCACGCGGGTACGGTCTTTTACGTCACCCGCGAGTTGGCCGCAAGCAGCATCAATATCATCTCCCCGGGTTTTACGTACCGTGGTGATGATGCCGGCATCGGCCAGCATGCGGGCGAATGCCGTCACACGCGCCTGCGGCGAGCGGATCAAGCCCGACGCCGGGAAGGGGTTGAAGGGAATCAAATTGAACTTGCACCACACGCCCGCGCGCCGGTGCTGCTGCACCAAGGCGATCAATTGCTGGGCATGTTCTGGCTGGTCGTTGACACCGTCGAGCATGCAATATTCAAAGGTAATGAAGTCGCGCGGGGCGTGCTCCAGATACCGATTGCAGGAGTCGAGCAGCTCGGCCAGCGGGTATTTTTTATTCAGCGGCACGAGGTTGTCGCGCAGCGCATCGTTGGGCGCATGCAACGAAACCGCCAAGGCCACCGGGCATTCAAGCGCCAAACGGTCAATCATCGGCACAACGCCCGACGTAGACACCGTGACGCGACGGCGCGACAGGCCGTAACCGTGGTCGTCCAGCATGGTGCGCAAAGCGGGCACCAAAGCGGAGAAATTTTGCAGGGGCTCGCCCATGCCCATCATCACCACATTGGAGATGATGCGCTCGGTGGTGCCCAAATGTTTGCGCAAGAAGTGCTCGGCATGCCAGAGCTGCGCGATGATTTCGCCGGTGGTCAGGTTGCGACTGAAGCCTTGATGCCCCGTGGAGCAAAAACGGCAACCCACCGCACAACCGGCTTGCGACGAGATACAGAGTGTTCCGCGATCGTCTTCGGGAATGAACACCGTTTCAACGGCATTGCCATCACCCACATCGAACAACCATTTGATGGTGCCATCGGTCGACTCATGCCGACTGACGACAGGCAAACCTTCGACACGCGCACTGGTACCGAGCTTGCCGCGAAAACTTTTGGCCAGATCGCTCATCTGGTCAAAGTCGGACGCACCGCGCTGGTGGATCCAACGGAACAACTGGGTGGCGCGGAAACGCTTCTCCCCCAGCCGTTCACAAAGTGCGGCCAATCCTTCGAGATCGAGGTCGAGCAGGTTGGCCGTCATAGCATACGCAGGCGTTGAGGCCTGGTATTAACGCGAGAAAACGTTCAAACCGGCGAAGAAGAAAGCGATTTCTTGTGCGGCGGTTTCAGCGGCGTCAGAGCCGTGTACGGCGTTGGCGTCAATGCTGTCAGCGAAGTCAGCACGGATGGTACCGGCGGCTGCCTTCTTAGGATCGGTCGCGCCCATCAGGTCACGATTCTTCAGGATGGCGTTCTCGCCTTCCAGGGCCTGGATCATCACAGGGCCGGAGACCATGAAGTCCACCAGATCCTTGAAGAAAGGACGCTCTTTGTGCACAGCGTAGAAAGCCTCGGCTTCGCCGCGCGACAGGTGGGCCATGCGAGCAGCCACGACCTTCAGGCCAGCAGCTTCAAAGCGCGCATAGATTTGACCAATCACGTTCTTGGCAACTGCGTCGGGCTTGATGATGGAGAGGGTACGTTCGATGGCCATGGTTTTAGTCCTGAGCTAGAGTTTTATTGAATTTTTGCCAATACAGCAAAGCCCGGTAGTTTAACCGGACAAGGCTACAGCCCCATGGCGTGGCACAGAAGAAACACCAACACAATAGGGGAAAGCCGCGACCAGCCCGACTTGGGCTGGATCGAAAACAACGAAGAGCCGCGACTTAACGGCCGCGTTTGCCGCCGCCACCGCCTCGGCGTGGGCCACCGCCCCCACCGCCCGATCCACCGCCGCCACCTGGGCCACGTCGGCCGCCGGGACCGGCCTGGCGCTGACGCGTGAAGCTGTCCGCGCCGATATACCCAAAGGCGGTTTTCATTGGGTCCGGCTGACCACCGCCACTGCCACCTTGACGATCTTGGCGGGCGCCTGCACCGTCCTTGCGCCGTTGACCGTCTGCACGGCCACCCAAGCCGCTGGTGTTCAGCGGATTGGGCTGCGCCGGGCCGCTAGGCCGTGACGGGCCTGGACCGGAACCACGGCCACCGCGTGGGCGCTTGCGCGCAGGCGCATTGCGGCCGTCACCCGAGCGATCTGGCGCAGGGCCGCGTGGGCCTTGAGCATGCTCGCCGGGCGCTTGTTTGTCATCGTTGCGCGGACGTTGCGATGTGCCCACGGCCTTCTGCAGCGCCTGAATGTCACGCTCGTCGAGCTCCATCCAGGCACCGCGCTTCAAGCCGCGCGGCAGCAGCATGGCGCCGTAGCGAATGCGGATCAAGCGGCTAACGGCGTGGCCCACGGCCTCCATCATGCGGCGCACTTCGCGGTTGCGGCCTTCTGAAATGGTGACGCGGTACCAGCAGTTGGAGCCTTCGCCGCCGCCATCTTCGATGCTGCCGAATTGGGCTGGGCCGTCTTCGAGCTGCACGCCATCGAGCAGGCGTTGTTTTTCATCTTTGCTGAGCGCACCCAGCACACGCACCGCGTATTCGCGCTCCAGGCCGAAACGGGGGTGCATCAGGTTGTTGGCCAACTCGCCAGAACTGGTGAACAGCAACAAGCCTTCGGTATTCAAATCCAGCCGCCCTACCGACTGCCACTTGCCTTGGTGCAACTTGGGTAGCTTGCGGAAAACGGTGGGACGGTTTTGCGGATCATCGTGGCTTACCACCTCGCCAGCGGGCTTGTGGTACGCAATCACACGCGGCGGCGGCGGGTCAATGCGCACACGGATCGCCTTGCCGTTGATCTTTACTTGGTCGCCAAACTGCACGCGCTGGCCAATGTGAGCCGGCTCGTTGTTCACCGAGATGCGACCCTCGGTGATGAGCTGCTCCATCTCCAAGCGCGAACCCAAACCCGCCTGCGCCAGCACCTTGTGCAGCTTGGGCGATTCAGCCTGGGGGGCCAACACACGCTTGGGCTGCGCTGGCGTTTCGGTGCTTTCTTCGTCGGCATCGAACTGGCCGGAGATCACGTCTTCAAAACGCTTGCCTGCTGCATCAAGACGCACGGGCGTCGCCGCAGGCGCAGACTCGGGCGCCTCTGCAGCCGCAGATACCGGCACCTCGGGCAGGTCTTCGGGCAGATGAGATGGCGTTTCGCCGACGGTCGTGTCATTCATAATTTATCTTCTTCAGGGGGAGTTTCCTCCCGGACGACTTCTTCATCAGAGTCGGGTGCGGCAACTTGCGCCGCTTCTGGGACAGCTTCCGGGTCCACATCTGGCCCCGGCCCTCCATCCACGTTCTTATCTACGTCCACTCCCACAGCCACCGCCGCTTCTGCATTTACCTCTGCACCGACCTCAGGCTGGACATCATCCATCGGCAAATCCGCCTGAGCATCATCGCCCGCCCCCAGGCTGGCCAACAACAGCTCGCGCTGCGCTGGATCGTCTGACACCGGCAGCTGGTCGAGCGATGTCAGCCCCAGATCATCGAGAAACTGCCGCGTGGTGGCAAACAACGAGGGGCGTCCAACCGTTTCACGGTGGCCAATGACTTCAATCCAACCCCGGTCTTCCAGCGACTTGATGATCAGCGAACTGATCGTCACACCGCGAATTTCCTCCATGTCGCCCCGGGTGACCGGTTGCCGGTAGGCAATGATGGCCAGGGTTTCCAGCGTGGCACGGCTATAACGCGGCGGTTTTTCCGGGTGCAGACGGTCGAGGTACTCGCGCATTTCGGGGCGGCTTTGGAAGCGCCACCCCGAGGCCACGCTCACCAACTCGACACCCCGCAGTGCCCAGTCGTTTTGCAACTCCAGCAACAACGTTTTCACGGTGTCGCTGCCCAACTCATCTTGAAACAAAACCCGCATCTCGCGAACGGGTAACGGCTGCGGAGAACAAATCAACGCAGCTTCGAGGACACGCTTGGCCTCTGCCGTATTCATGGTGTAGCTATTTTGGGAACACGCACACAGTGTGCAAAATTCGAAAGCGTGGATTGCGTTGCGAGGGGGTGACCATCGGCCATCAACGCAACCGGGGAGGCAACCAGTCGGTGGCTAAGCACCGCGTCGCCGCTATGTCTATCACGTTGCATTGTAGCTGGATCGTACACCCCAGGCCTCCAGCGCAGCAAGCATGTCCGCCGGCGGCGGCGCATTGAAGCTCAGCGACTCACCGGTCATCGGGTGCACAAACGACAGCCGCGTGGCATGCAGCGCTTGCCGCGCCAGCCCACCGGCAGGCGCGCCACCATACAGGGCGTCGCCCACCAAAGGGTGTCCAATGGCGGCCATGTGCACACGTATTTGATGTGTACGCCCGGTGTGCAGGGCGCAATGCACCCAGCAGCCTTTCTCGGCGTTTTGCAGCAACGTGAAATCGGTACGCGCCGGTTTGCCGGCCTGCGAACCCAGGTCCACAGTGGCCATGCGCAGCCGATTACGCGGGTCGCGGCCAATCGCAAACTCCACCCGCCGCTCTTTGGCGCTCACCCAAGGCTTGTGCGCCAAAGCCAAATACTGGCGACTCACATTGCGCGCGGCAATCAGGGCCACGAGCGCATCCATGGTCGCCCGGGTTTTCGCCACGACCGTCAGACCACTGGTGTCTTTGTCCAGCCGATGCACGATGCCCGCACGCGGCACGGTCGACACCGAGGCATCGCGCCCGAGTAAAGCATTAAGTAAAGTTCCGCTCCAGTTGCCGGGGGCAGGATGCACGACCAAACCCGCCGGCTTGTTGACCACCAGCAGGTGCGCATCTTCAAATACCACGTCCAAGGGAATGTTTTCCGGCTTGAAGGCTTGGCTTTGTTGTGTAGGACACAGCAGAATCTGCCCGGCGTCGCCGGCGCGCACCTTGTGCGAAGCCTTGGTCAGCGTGGCGCCTTGCATTTGCACAGCGCCCGCCTCGATCAACTGCTGCAGGTAACTGCGCGAAAACTCGGGAATGAGCTCGACCAAGGCGCGATCCAGCCGTTGCCCATGCAAGGCCGCGCCGATGGCAAGCGGGCGAATTTCCGCAGCATCCGAGCCCTCGCCAACGGCGTCAGCCTCGGTCGTTTCGGTGGCGTCTTCGTCCAGAGGGTCCGTCGATATAATCAATTTGCTTAGTTTCAAGAAAGATACGTGTGCTGCAGCGTTCCAAATTATCGGTGTTCCCAGCCCTGCTATTGACAGGTGCGACCCTTTGGCTGTCTGGTTGCTCCACAACCACACCCGAAGACGCCACCGCCAACTGGAGCCCCAACAAGATCTATGCCGAAGCGCGCGACGAAGCAAACTCCGGTGCGTACGAAAAAGCCATTCCGCTGTTTGAGAAGCTGGAAGGCCGCGCCGCTGGCACACCGCTGGCGCAGCAAGCCCAACTGGAAAAGGCCTACGCCTATTACAAGGGCGGCGAGCAAGCCCAGGCCATCGCCACGCTGGATCGCTTTTTGAAGCTTCATCCCGCCAGCCCAGCGCTCGACTATGCCTTGTACTTGAAGGGTCTGGTCAACTTCAACGAAAACCTGGGCATGTTCTCGTCGATCACGCGCCAGGATTTGTCGGAGCGTGACCAGAAGTCGGCCAAGGAATCGTTTGAAGCCTTCAAAGAGTTGGCGACCCGGTTCCCTGAATCGCGCTACACGCCCGATGCCCAGGCACGCATGACCTACATTGTCAACGCGTTGGCGCAGTACGAAGTGCACGTGGCACGCTACTACTACTCTCGCGGCGCCTATGCCGCTGCGGTGAACCGTGCGCAAACCGCCTTGACCGACTACCGCGATGCGCCTTCGCTGGAAGAAGCGCTGTACATCGTGGTTCGCTCGTACGATGCACTCGGCCTGCCCACGTTGCGCGACGACGCGCAACGCGTGTTGGAAAAAAACTACCCCAACAGCTCTTACCTGAGCAACGGTTTTAAGGGCAAAGACACCCGCTGGTGGCAGTTCTGGTGAGCTGACAACACCCGCTCTGACCGCCGTCAAAGACAAAACACCGGCTACGCCCTATGGCTGCCGGTGTTTTTTTATACCTTGACGCTCGCTACATCTAGCGGCTTCGGTGCCGCCACGCGGCGTACATTCAATGCATCCAGAGCCGCATCAAACGCCTCGGCGCTTTGAAGCAATGGCATTGCAGGCAATGCGGCTCTCAGCTTGCGTCCGTAGCCTTTTTCTACCAGCCGGGCATCACACACCACCAAGACGCCGTGGTCAGATTCATGGCGAATCAACCGGCCCGCGCCCTGCTTCAGCGCCACCGCCGCCTCTGGCACAAAGTAGTCCATAAACGGCTTGCGCCCCTGGCTCTCAAGATGACGCGCACGCGCAGCCACAAGAGGGTCGTTTGGCGGCGGGAACGGCAGCTTGTCGATCACCACCAGTTCCAAAGCATCTCCGGGCACATCCATGCCCTCCCAAAACGAGGCAGAGGCCACCATCACGCAGCCGGGGCGCCCATCGGCATCCCCCTGGCGAAACCGCTCGACCAGTTGGCGCTTGGGCAACTCGCCTTGCACCAGCACCACCTTTGGCGGGCCACCTGCCGCAGAAAAATACTCGCGCAAGGTTTTTCCAATGATTTGCAGCGCCCGCAGCGTCGTGGTGAGCACCAAAGTACGCCCGCCCAAGCGCTGGGCCGCGTCCGCAACAAAACCCGCCACCGCCACACTATGCGCCGGGTCAGAGGGCTGCGGTAGGCTCGTAGGCACATACAGCGCGGCTTGTTGCGCGTAGTCAAACGGACTTTCAACCCTGAGCTCCTGCGCGCCTTCCAGCCCACAGGACTCGGTGAACCAGTTCAAATCCTTACCTGCCCCCAAGGTCGCCGAGGTGAAGACCAGGGCCTTACGTGACGGAATGGGCACGACCGGCTCCTCTGCTTCGACCGCATCGAAAAAAGTAGGCTCGCTCTCTACATCCGCCGCCTCGCCTCGCGCTTCTGGCAATCCCAACAAACGGCCACGCAAGGCCTGCGCAATGTCCAACGGCGCCTCGATCAGCCTCACCTGTCCACCGCCCGCATCCAGCCAGCGGACCACCGCGCCTGGACTCGCCAACGTAAAGCGCTCCAAGCGTTGGATGAGTTGCTGCACGCGATCCTGCAGCCGCGCGAAATCTGGCGCAGCTCCGTGCACCGCTTGCAACGCGCTGGCGGCACTATCCAGCGCAGATTGCAGCTTACGCAGCGTTGCCGCCCAGGCATCTGGGTCCACTCCTTCCGGCGCGCTGTCCTCCCAGGCCGCACGGCTCGCGCTGGCCGCCACTGGGCCCGACGCCCAGCGCAACTCTGTGCAAGCGTTCTCCAGGGCCGCGGACAGAAATGCCCAATCGGCCATGCCCGCCGCATTTTGCTGACCGGCCGACAACAGATCAGTAGCCAGGCTCTGCAATTGTCCGGTGGTGATTTGCACCCCAAGAAACTGCACACCGGTTTCCTGCAATTGATGCGCCTCGTCGAAAACCGCCACCCGCACCGACGGCAACAGCTCGGCGACGCCAGATTCACGCACAGCCAAATCGGCAAACATCAAATGGTGGTTCACCACCACGACGTCGGCCGCCATGGCCTCGCGGCGCGCCTGGTTGACGTGACATTGCTGCGCTTGCGGGCATTGGCTACCCAGGCAGTTCTCGCGCGTGGAGGTGACCAGCGCGATCTGCGGCGAACGCTCATCCAGATCCGGCAACTCGGCCAGATCGCCACTGCGGGTGACGTGCACCCACTCTTCCACGCGCGCAAGGGTGCTCAGCGCCACACGGTCGGAAATATCAACGTCCCAACGCGCACGCTCCAGCCGATGCAGGCAAACGTAACTGCTGCGCCCCTTGAGTTGCGCAATGCGTACCGGCAGATTCAAGGCCCTCAGCAGCTCCGGCAAGTCGCGGCCGTAAAGCTGGTCTTGCAAGGCTTTGGTGGCCGTCGACAACAACGCACGTTCGCCGCTGAGCAGCACCGGCACCAGGTAGGCGTAGGTTTTACCTACACCGGTGCCAGCTTCGACCACCAGCGTGCCGCCGTCTTCAATGGTTTGCCCGATGGCCTCGGCCATGGCCAGTTGCCCCACGCGCGGCAGATAGTGCGGTGCGGCTTGCGCCAGCACCCCATCGGCCGCAAACACCGCCTGAATGGCCGATGCGAGAGTAGACCCCGCAGGCATCACGCCGGCTCTTTAGGATCAAGCTCCCTGACCAGGCGCGCAATCTGGTCGCGCAGAGCCAAACGCCGCTTCTTCAGGCGACGCAGCATCAACTCGTCTACAGGCGCTTGCTCGGCGATGCGGTCGATCATGGCGTCCAGATCGGCGTGCTCCATGCGAAGCTCGATCAGTTGACGTTCGGGGGAATGTAGATTCGAATCCAAAATAGCGTTCTGCGGTGGCGTTCATCGCCTGGTGGTTCGCTGGATAATACGTGTTTCAGCGCCCAGCGGCCTCGCATTTCGTCTGAAAAGTCATTTGCGTGACCTTCCCTCACATTCCAACAAGCGCTATCACCCGAGTGCACCACCATGACGACTGGCTACAGAATTACAGCGGCAACAGGCATTCACCGCGGTGACCGCGAGTACCAGCAAGACCAGGTCATGCTGCTAAGCCACCCACGCGCCCAAGGCTGCGTGTTGGGCGTGGTGGCCGATGGCATGGGCGGGCGCAGCGGCGGCCGCAAGGCCTCCGACCAAGTGATGATGACGGCACGGCAAATCTTTGACCGCTACGACCCCGCCACCGACGACGCCACGACCACGCTGACATCGCTGGTGTCTGAAGCCCACCTGGTCATCAAACTCACTGCCATTTCCACCGAAGAAGAACCGCACAGCACCGTGGCGGCGTTTATCCTGAACCCCACGGGCGACTGCCATTGGGCCCACGCGGGCGATTCGCGCATTTACCACTTCCACCGGGGCCGCCTGGTGCGGCGCACGCTTGACCACTCTTACGTGCAAACACTGGTCAACCGCGGCGAAATCACACCCGAAGAAGCCAACAACCACCCCGACTCGAATATTTTGCTGGGATGCCTGGGCACGGAGGCCGAGCCCACCGTCGACACACACCGCATTCCGCATCTGGGCCCAGGCGACGTGTTGCTGGCCTGCAGCGACGGCGTGTGGCACTACTTCACCGAAACCGAATTGGGTGCGGTACTGGATTCGATGACGCCGCGCGAAGCGTCCGAGTTCCTTATCGACAAAGCGCGTCGGCGTGCCAATGGCGGTGGGGACAACCTCTCTCTGGCAATTTTGAATCTGCAAGCGCTCTGAAAACTGTCGCCAACCGGCACCCAAAGGTTCGGCCCTTTTCAACTGATGACGCCAGGGCCATTGGCTAGCCCCTTGCCAAATTTAAATGCGAACGGTTATCATTTGATGGCCTGAGTACGTAACGTCCGTTTCCGCTTCCACGCAAAGGGCCCGCATGGAAGCGACGCATGGACTCTTTTTCTGCTGCCGGGCACGCGCCCACCACGCCCAAACCGCCTGACACCCCCTCGCTGCGCGACTGGGAACGGTTGATGCATCGCGGCCGCCACGCCCAATTGCTGGGCCAGCAAACGTCGGCCCTGCAACTCACGCTCGAAGCCCTGGCGCTGGCCGAGACCTTGCTCGAAGAACGCGCCAGCATTGCTGACAACAGCGTGGCCGCCTTCGTCGTCTCGCACCACAATATGGCGTTTTTGCGCCAGCAGATGGGAGACGCGCAAGCCGCTGCCACCCACCTTTGCCAAGCCCACACCACGCTGATGGCGTTGCTGCGCGACGCATCTGCGCCTGCCCCTTTGCAACAAGCCGCCTGGCGCCACAGCCGCGAAACCCATGCCGCGCTGCTGCAGTTTCTGCGCGAGCCTGGCGTTCCAGCCGATGCACTGTCGGTGCAAATGGTGACCCAAGCGCTATCAGCCCACGCCAACCTGGCGCAGCACTGTGGTGCCACCGCCCACTGATCTGCACGAACAGATGCAGCCGATTCAAATTTCTCAACCACCACGCTAAAACCATGGCCTACACCCTGCCCCCACTGCCCTACGCTTTTGATGCTCTGGAGCCGCACATCGACACCCAGACGATGGAGATCCACTACACCAAGCACCACCAGACCTACATCAACAACCTAAACGCTGCGCTCAAAGACACAGGCCATGACGCGCAGCCCGTAGAAGAGTTGGTGAAAAAGATCGAACAGTTGCCCGAAGCGCTGCGTGCCGTGGTGCGCAACAACGGCGGCGGCCACGCCAACCACAGCCTGTTCTGGACGGTGATGTCTGCGCAAGGTGGAGGCGCACCCGATGGCGCAGTGGCCGCAGCCATCACCAGCGACATCGGCGGCTTCGACGCCTTCAAGGACGCCTTCACCAAGGCCGCGCTCACCCGCTTCGGCAGCGGCTGGGCCTGGCTCAGCGTCACCCCTCAAGGCAAGCTGGTGGTGGAGAGCACCGGCAACCAAGACAGCCCGCTGATGACCGGCAACACCCCCATCCTGGGCTTGGACGTGTGGGAACACGCCTACTACCTAAAGTACCAAAACCGCCGCCCTGAATACATTGCCGCGTTTTATAACGTAGTGAACTGGGCTGAAGTGGCGCGCCGCTACAGCGCGGCCAAGGCTTAAAGCGCACCCTGACCAACCGAACACGTCAGCGCCACCGGAGACAAACCATGAACGGAGTCCACAGCACCTTGGCCCCAAAACATTCCGAGCAGCCACTGACCTCAGCGCCCAAAAAGCTCGCCTGGCGGCGCCTGCTGGGCTTGGGCATCGCCTTTGCGGGCTGCGTGGTGCTGGTGCACCAGTTCTGGCTCTACATGGGCGACCACCCACCGGTGGCGAGTGCTTTTGTGGCCGGTTCGGTCGCGGCGCTGGCCACCGCCCTGGGCACGTTGCCCGTGGTGTTTTCGCAGCGTTTGTCTGAACGCACACAAGACACCTTGTTTGGCTTTGGTGCCGGTGTGATGCTGGCGGCTTGCGCGTTCTCGCTCATCATTCCCGGCCTGGCTGCGGCCAAGGCATCAGGCGCGGGCGCCTGGGAAGCCGGCGGCACCATGGGCGCGGCCATTCTGCTGGGCGGCCTGGTGCTGCTGCTGATGGATCGCTGGCTGCCGCACGAACACTTCATCAAAGGTGTGGAGGGCCGGCAACTGTCCGACCCGCGCACGCTGCGCCGAACCTGGCTGTTCGTCTTTGCGATTGCCCTGCACAACCTGCCCGAAGGCCTGGCGATTGGCGTGGCCTACGCTGGCACCGATGCCATGCGCGCTGGCGCCTTGGCCATGGGCATTGCCATCCAAGACGTGCCTGAGGGCCTGGTGGTAGCCGTGGCCCTGCTCGCCGCAGGCTACAAGCGCCCGCTGGCCGTCGGCCTGGGCATGGCGTCGGGTTTGATTGAGCCCATCGGCGCCGCACTGGGAGCCGTGGCCATCAGCCTGGCGGCCAGCTTATTACCTTGGGGCCTGGGCTTTGCGGCCGGTGCCATGCTGTTCGTCATCAGCCACGAAATCATTCCCGAATCGCACCGCAAGGGGCATGAAGTCTGGGCCACCGGCGGCTTGATGATCGGCTTTGTGTTGATGATGCTACTGGACACTGCGCTGGGTTAAAAACCTCTGATACTAAGGGTTGGCTGCACGTTCTAGAATCATCCGGTGAACGACGCCACCCTCTCTTCCCCCTCTCCCGAATCCTCCACCATCGCCGCCACGCTGCCACCGCGCCGCGTGATCCGCGAACTGCCCGACGAGCTGATCAGCCAGATCGCCGCCGGTGAGGTGGTCGAGCGCCCTGCCTCGGTGGTGCGCGAACTGGTCGACAACGCCCTCGACGCGGGCGCCACGCAAATCACGCTGCGCCTGCTGGCTGGCGGCGTGCGCTTGATCTCGGTGGAAGACGACGGCTGCGGCATCCCGGTCGAAGAGCTGCCCGTGGCCCTGAAGCGCCACGCCACCAGCAAGATCGGCAACCTCGACGACCTGGAATCCGTGGGCACCATGGGTTTCCGTGGCGAGGCGCTGGCCGCCATCAATTCGATTGCCGATATGGCTGTGCTGTCACGCGCTGTGGGCCATCCGCATGCGTATTTGCTCTCCGGCCAGACGGGAGAACTCAAACCCGTGGCGCGCAGCACCGGCACCACGGTGGAAGTGAAAGAGCTGTTCTTCAGCACCCCGGCGCGGCGCAAGTTTTTAAAGACCGACGCCACCGAACTCGCCCACTGCATTGAAGCCGTGCGCCGCCACGCCCTGGCCCGCCCCGACGTCGGTTTTGCCATCTGGCACGAAGGCAAGCTGGTCGAGCAGTGGCGCGCCTGCCCACAGCCCGATGCCATGGACGCTTTGACCCAACGCCTGCGCGACGTGCTGGGCGACGACTTCATCGAACACTCGGTGCCGGTGGACTACCGCACCAGCCACCTCAGCCAGAACGCCGGCTCCACCTCCGCCGTACGCGTGTGGGGCCGCGCTGGCGTGCCCAGCGCCGCGCGTGCCCGTGCCGACCAACAGTTCGCCTATGTGAACGGCCGCTTCGTGCGCGACAAGGTCATCACCCACGGCGCCCGCAGCGCCTATGAAGACGTGCTGCACGGCCAGCGCCAGCCGGTGTATGCGCTGTATGTGGCCATCGACCCCACACGCGTCGACGTGAACGTGCACCCCACCAAGATCGAAGTGCGTTTTCGCGACAGCCGCGAAATCCACCAGACCGTGCGCCACGGCGTGGACGACGCGCTGGCCGCGCCACGCGCTGCTGCTGCCTTGGCGAGCGCCCAGGCCACGCCCCAGCAATCGTTGGTAGACGCCCCAGAAGAGTCACAACAAAAAGTGCCTTTTGCGCAGAAACAGTGGGCGCAACCAGCTATTAATTTTGCTGCCAACCGAGGCGGGCACAAGGTATCTGACTTTGAAGCGCTGTGGCCGGTGCGCCGGGCAGAACCAGCACCGGCAGAGGCGACACCCGCCCCTGCAACGCCGGAGCCTAGCCGATCCATTTCCTCAGCCGAGCCACAAACAGTTGCGGCTGCGCCGGCCTTTGCCGAACCCACAGTCAACGCTTTTTCAGCTTCAACAGAAGCTACTGAGACGGTCAACGAAGCAACCGTCGGACTAAGCGAAACCCACACCGGCACCGAAGCCCCGGTCTGGCCACTGGGCCGCGCCATCGCGCAATTGCAAGGCGTCTACATCCTGGCCGAAAACGCTCAAGGTCTGATCGTTGTCGACATGCACGCGGCGCACGAACGCATCGTCTACGAGCGGCTGAAACTGCAGGTAGACACCAACAGCATCGCCAGCCAGCCGCTGCTGATCCCGCTGACCTTCCCCGCCACACCACACGAAGTAGCCACGGCCGAGGCTTGCGCCGACACGCTGATCAAGCTGGGGCTGGAGATCACGCCGTTCTCGGCCAAAACACTGGCCATCCGCTCGGTGCCGTCCACCCTGGCGCAAGGCAACCCGGTGGAGTTGGCCCGCAGTGTGCTGGCCGAGTTGGCGCAAATGGACGCCAGCACCATCGTCGAGCGCGCGCAGCACGAACTGCTGGGCACCATGGCCTGCCACGGTGCGGTGCGCGCCAACCGTCAGCTCACGTTGGACGAGATGAACGCCCTGTTGCGCCAGATGGAAACCACAGAACGCTCGGACCAATGCAACCACGGCCGCCCGACTTGGCGCCAGTTGACGATGAAAGAGCTGGACGGGCTGTTCCTGCGCGGGCGCTGAGATCCGCGCTTAGATCTAGGCTTAGTCAGCCGCCTTGCTCTGCAGCACCAGCGGCATCTGCGCCACCCGTTCATAGGCTTTGGCCAAACGAATGGGCGAGCGCCACGCGTAGAGCAGCATTTCCAGCGGGTGCCACAACACCACCCAGCCCAGTACCACCAACCCTTCGCTGAACAGCCGGTTGATGGCCGGAGGAAAAGGCGAAAACTGGTCAATCAACGCTGAGAGCCCCAACGCCACGGCCAGCGTGGGAATGCCGCGCTTGAGGCCGCTCAGGCCATTGCGGCGCACGCGGGCCACTTCACGCCGCAAGTCTTTGGCGCGCTGCGCGCAATACATCGGCAAGGCGCGCGCCACGGTTTCAGCCTCGGCCGCCGTCACCTCTTGGCGCGTCACGGTGACCAGCAGACGCCCGCCGGGCGACATGCCATCGTCACTCACACGCTCGGCCAAATCGTCGACAACGGGCCCGCGCGTCATCTCAGGCGCAGCCGGATCAAACGGAAACGCCTCGAACAACCGCGCCGCGCGGTCGATCTGCAAAGCCATGTCCGCCGTGCCCGTTGTATTCATCTCTACTCGCCCCATGTATGGTTTGCTCCTGAAATTTCGAATCTTTTCGCCGGGATGCTAGGGAATTCCCTCGACACAATCCCGCCACAGTCGCCTGCGCCGCGATGCTAAATTAGCGACCGGCCAAAACCGTCTTCGGCGCGCCCTGGCGTGTCGACGGCATGGATGTTGCATCCGTTAAAAGCAACTTGAAGGTTTTGCCCGAGAACTTTTTTGGCGTGAACTTTCTTCACGCCCCTGGAATCCACTAGCACTGTTGCATGAAACGCTGGCCCGTCATTTCCACCCTTGCTCTTGCGTTCGCCATTTTGGCGGGTTGCTCTACGCTGGATGAAAAACAGCGCACCTGGATCTTCCAGCCGAGCGACCGCAGTTGGGGCGGCACGGCCGAAATGGCGCGCAACATGCAAGACGTGTGGATCGACTTCGATTCTCGCGCCACCGGCCAATCCGCGCGCCTGCACGGGCTTTGGTTGCCGGCCGCGCCCGGTGAAGCCGGCTGGGTAGAAGGCCCGACCACCGCAGCCGGTGCCAGCAACGTCGCCAAAGGCAAGCCTCCAGTGCTGCTGTACCTGCACGGCGCGCGCTGGAACGTCACTGGCTCGGCCCCGCGCATCAAACGCATGCAGGAACTCGGCTTCTCAGTGCTGGCCATCGACTACCGTGGTTTTGGCAAAAGCTCGCCCGGCCTGCCCTCGGAAGAAATGGCGTACGAAGACGCTCGCGCCGCCTGGGACTGGCTCGCCAAACAATACCCCGACCAAGCCCGCTACATCTTCGGCCACTCACTCGGCGGCGCCATCGCCATCGACCTGGCCTCGAAGGTGAACGACGAGTCGGGCACCATTGTCGAAGGCACGTTCACTTCCATCATCGACGTGTTCAGCACCATGCAATGGGGCTGGCTGCCGATTGCGCCGCTGCTCACGCAGCACTTTGAATCGGTGGCCAAGGTCAGCAAGGTCGGCTCACCGCTGTTGGTGGTGCATGGCACCAACGACAGCATGATCGTGCCGGCCCTCGGCCGCAAACTGTTTGAGGCGGCCCAAGAACCCAAAGCGTTTGTGTTGGTAGAAGGCGGCTCGCACCACAACACCAACGATCTGGGCCAAGCCCAGTACCGTGAAGCCCTGGCCGACATGTTTGGCCACGGCAAACTGCCTGGCACGCCGCAAGCCGCGCCACTGCAGGCGAGCGGCACCGGGAATGCTGTTTTGCGTTGAAGATTTTGCAGAGCGGCGACAGGTTTGTTAACTAGCGTCGCTAACGATCAAACCTGCAACTTGGCGCCTTAGCACAGGCAGATCGGCGTGAATGGTCTTCCATACCAATTCATAGTCAACCTTGAAGTAACCATGGGCAACGCGGTTACGCATGGTGTACATCAGAGTCCACGGCACGTCAGCATGCTGCTGTGCAAATTCAGCATGAAGTTTCTCGACGTTATGCGCGGCTTCACCTACAACCTCGAAATTACGCACCACGGCATCTTGCGTTTTCTCGTCCTGGAGAAAAGCCTCTTCACTTGTTTGCTCTACGTAACGGTGAATGCGGTCGATGGCTTCAACGATGTGGGTCAGATAATCTGCCACCCGCAACAGATCGGTTTTGCTCACAGCACCTGCGCCTCGGCGATCACTTGATCGCGAAACTTGACCGGCAATCCTTTGGGGGTCAGCACGTCCACAGCCACAGGGAGTAGCTGCGCCAACTCCAACTGGATCTTGGCAATGTCCATCAGCGTGGTCTCTTCCGTGGGCTCGACCAGAATATCGAGATCGCTACCTTCCACGTCGTCGCCATGCACCACCGATCCGAACACCCGCACGTTCGTCACCCTGTGGCTCAAGGCAATAGCACGGATCGCTTCGCGGTGGGTTTGCAGTGCGGCAGACGGACGCATAGAGTTGGCTCCTGTGAACAAGCTTAATCTTGTATCACAACTCCCTATATTCAGACTTCAAACTGCGGATGCAACTGCCGAATCCGCCCAATCGCCATGCCCGCTGCGGCGGTGCGCGTCTCGACCCCTAGCTTCACGTACACACGCTCCAAGTGCTTCTTCACCGTGGCTGGGCTGCTGCCCAGGATGTCGCCAATGTCGCGGTTGGTTTTGCCCTTCACCACCCAGTACAGCACCTCGGCTTCGCGCGCGGTGAGTTTGAAGCTCAGGCTCATGGCTTCGACCACGGCCGCATCAGACACCTCACGCATCACGATCAGCCAGTCGCCGCCGCCTTCGCTGTCGCCGGTTTGCTGATGCAGTCTGAAGCTCAGCCGTTGTGCGCCCTGCTCTACCGCCAGGCGTGGCGGCTCGGTTTGCGGCGAGGCCATGGTTGCCAACAACGGCAGCGTGTGCTGCAGCCATTCGATCACTTGCGGCGGCGCAAAGTTTTGCAGATGCGGCGCGGGTGTGCCGAAGTAGCGGCGCAGCAGGTCGCGCGCCAGCGGGGTTTGCCACATGAGCTTGCCGTCGCTGGCGCGCACGGTAATGCTGGCGTAGCCAAAGGCATCGAGCGCATTGCGCGCCTGGCCGGCCTGGCGCACCTCTTGGCGCGCACGGCGGGCGCCCTGTAGGTGCACGTTCATGCGTGCCAACACTTCCTTGGGCTTGATGGGTTTGGTCACGTAGTCCACCCCCCCGGCCTCCAGTGCGGCCACCAAGTGTTCGGTCTCGGTCAGGCCGGTCATGAAGATGATGGGGATGTGCGCGGTGCTGGGCTGGGCCTTCAGGCGGCGGGCGACTTCAAAGCCGTCCATGCCGGGCATCATGGCGTCGAGCAACACGATGTCGGGCACGGCTTGGGCGGCGCGCTGCAATGCCGTTTCGCCGTTGGTGGCCACCAGCACGGTGTAGCCCGATTCATCCAACGCGTCGTGCAGTACAGCCAGGTTATCGGGCACGTCGTCGACGATCAGCACCACGTCGTTGTTGGCGCGATCCAGAGCATCGGCGGACGGAGCGGGTACGGGGGCTGGCATGGTGGCAACAAACATGAGGTGAGACTAGCGCTGCGCTGTGGATTGGGGAGAAGCCTCGGCCAGCAGGCGGCCGATGGTTTCGAATTGGAATTGTCGCGCCAGTTCACGCAGTTCATGCACCAGCACCGCGCACTCGGGTTGGGCAGCCTCGATGGCACCGAGGTGGTTGAGCACGCCACGGTAGTAGCCCAGTTGCACGGCTTCGCTCAGGGCCTGCAGGTGCTCGGGGGCGGGCCAGATGCGCACGATTTCGCGTGCTGCTGGTGCGGGGCTCGGCGTGTCTTCTGTGGGGGCCGCCTCTTGTGTCCATTGCAATCCAAGGCGGCGCTCCAGCCAGTCGAGCAACTCGCTGTGGCGCACGGGCTTGACCAAAAAGTCTTCCGGGCGAATGCCCACGTCGTTCTCCAGCGCCTTGTCGAAAGCATTGGCCGAGACGATGGCGACGCGGGCCTCGGTCAGGCCGGCGGCACGCAGGCGGCGGATGGTTTCCCAGCCGTCGATGCCGGGCATGGCCAAGTCCATCAGCACCACGTCGGGCCGCACACCGGCGGCTAGTAGATCCAGCGAGTCGTGGCCGCTGGCGGCGGTGCGCAACTCAAAACCGAGCGGCGCCAGCAACTGCACCAGCAGCTCGCGGTCGGGCTCTTCGTTGTCGACCACCAGCACGGTGCGCCGCTCGCCCAGGTAGCCGCGCCGTGGTGGTTGTGGAGCCGAGGCCGACAAGCGCGGGCCAATCGTTCCCGGGTGCAACTCGGGCAGAAAGAGTTTGATGCGAAACACCGAGCCCACGCCCGGTGTGCTGGCCACCGTCATCTCGCCGCCCATCAAGTCGGTGAGCATCTTGGCGATGGTCAGCCCCAAGCCCGCGCCACCCGACCCGCTGCTGGACTGCGCGCTGGCACTGCCGCGTGCAAACGGCTCAAAAATGCCCGCCAGCTCTTGCGTCGACATGCCGGGGCCGGAGTCTTCAATCTCGATCAGCGCCAGCTCGCGCGCGTATTGCACGCGCAGCCGCACCGAGCCCTGGCTGGTGAACTTGATCGCGTTGCCCAGCAGGTTGATGAGAATCTGCCGCACGCGTTTTTCATCGGCACGCACCACCTCGGGCAACACCTCTTTGGGCTCGAACTCAAACGCCAGCCCCTTGGCGCGCGCTTGGGACTCAAACATGTCGCACATCTCGTGCATGGTGTCCGCAAAGCGCATGGGCTTGACGTTGAGCGTGAGCTTGCCGCTTTCGATGTAGGCGATGTCAAGCGTGCCTTCGATCAGCGACAACAAATGCTCGCCGCCCCGACGGATCACGCTCACGGCCTGCTGGCGGTGCGGCGGCACGGTGGCGTCTTGGCCCATGAGTTGCGCGTAGCCCAAGATGCTGTTGAGCGGCGTGCGCAACTCGTGGCTGATGGCGCTGATGTAGCGGCTCTTGGCCTGGTTGGCCTGGTCGGCGGCCTGGCGCGCGCGGTCGGCCGCCAGGCGGGCGTCTTGCAGGGCTTGGTCGGTCTGGCGGTGGAGTTCAATTTCGCGCTGCAGCAAATGGGTTTGCCGGTTCGATTCTTCTTGCGCCACCTGCCGACTGTTGTGCGCCAGCACCAGCCACCAGGCCACAATGCCCGCGCCCACCAGCAGCGCCATGTAGGCCTTCATAAAACCGGCACGCAGCGCGTCGCCCAGCGCATCCAGAATGTCGGCGTTGGCCACCACGGTAGCCAACGAGCGCAGTTCTTGAAAGTACAGCAGGCCAAACACCGTGGCCAGCAGCGGCACCACCACCAGCATCAGCAATAAAAAGTGGCCCAAGCCGGTGTCGAGGTACGGCCAGATGCGCCGGGGTAACAGCCAACGCAACGTGGCAGCCCATTGCACCGATAGCGCGGCGTGCGGTTTGCACAGGTCGCCACAGCGCGCGTCAAGCGTGCAGCACAGCGAGCAGATGGGGCCTTTGTACGCGGGGCATTGGGCCATGTCGGGCCCCTCGTAGCTGCGTTCGCAAATCACGCAGCGCTGCAGCACTTCACGCAGATTGCGGCCCTCTTCGCGCGTGGGCACTGATTTCGCCGCATGGACAGCATGTGCTGAGTACTCAAGCCAATCGACCTGCGGCCCGCGAGCGATGTAGTAGCGCCCCTTCGTCCACCAGGCGATCAGCGGCGAAGCCATCAATGCCGTGCCCAACGCAATCACCGCCGAGAACGCCTGCGCGCCCGCGCCAAAAAACCCCAGGTACGACAGCACCGACAAGGTAGACGCCAAACCCATGGCGCCCACGCCCACGGGGTTGATGTCATACAGATAAGCGCGCTTGAATTCAATGCCCGGTGGCGACAAGCCCAGCGGCTTGTTGATGACCAAATCGGCCACCACGGCCATCATCCAGGCGATGGCAATGTTGGAGTACAGCCCCAGCACATCGCCCAGCGCCTCAAACACATTCATCTCCATCAACATGAAGGCGATGAGCGTGTTGAACAGCACCCACACCACACGCCCCGGGTGGCTATGGGTGATGCGCGAGAAGAAGTTCGACCACGCCAGCGACCCCGCATAGGCGTTGGTGACGTTGATCTTCAACTGCGATAACACCACGAAGATGGCCGTGGCCGCCACCGCCCAACCGTATTTGGGAAACACGTACTCGTAGGCCGCCAGGTACATCTGGTTCGGGTCGACCGCCCGCTCAATCGGCACCATGCGGCTGATGGCCAGGTAGGCCAGCAAGGCGCCCCCCAACATCTTCAACACGCCCAAGATCACCCAGCCCGGCCCACCGGCCAGCACGCCGAGCCACCAGCGGCCCTTGGTCGCCTCAGTGCGCACCGGCATGAAGCGAAGGTAGTCGGCCTGTTCCCCCATTTGGGTGATGAGTGCAATGCCTACGGTTAACGATGCACCAAATGAAAGCAAATCGAAGCCACTGGTTTTGGAGCGATCACCAACATAGTGCAAAACTTCAGAGAACGCACCGGGATCGCGCATGCCCACGTAGACAAACGGCACGATCAGCATCACCAGCCAGATCGGCTGCGTCCACACCTGCAGGCGGCTGATGACGGACACACCGTAGGTCACCAACGGAATCACCACCACCGCGCAGATGAGGTAACCCCAGGCTGGCGGAATGCCCAACGCCAAATCGAGCGCGTAGGCCATCACCGCCGCCTCTAGTGCGAAGAAGATGAACGTGAACGACGCGTAGATCAGCGACGTGAGCGTGGAGCCGATGTAGCCAAAGCCCGCGCCGCGCGTAAGCAAGTCCATGTCCACACCGTAGCGCGCGGCGTAGATGCTGATGGGCAGCCCGGCCAGAAAGATGATGAGCCCGGTGGCCAGGATGGCCCAGAAGGCGTTGACAAAGCCGTACTGTACCAGCAGCGTAGCGCCCACGGCTTCCAGAATCAGGAACGAGGCTGCGCCAAACGCGGTGTTGGCCACACGCCATTCAGACCAACGCCGCGAGCGCTGGGCGGTGAAGCGCAGCGCGTAGTCTTCCATGGTCTCACTGGCCACCCAACTGTTGTAGTCGCGGCGGATCTTCACCACTTGCTGCGGCGCATCGACGAGCGCGGGCCGCTCGGACGGGGATTCGGGAGAGGGAATAGGAGGCGTGTGCACCCCAGCATGGTGCAGCTTTCATGCCATTGCCTGGACAGGCGCTTGGCCTCGGCACGGGTATTGCGTCAGAATGAAACGCTACTGAAACACGCAACGCATCTAAAGCATTAAGACCCATGGAACTCACGCCACGCGAAAAAGACAAGCTGCTCATCTTCACCGCCGCCCTGCTGGCCGAGCGCCGCAAGGCCCGCGGCCTCAAACTCAACTACCCCGAAGCGGTAGCGCTGATCTCGGCGGCCGTGATGGAAGGTGCGCGCGACGGCAAGACTGTGGCCACGCTGATGAGCGAAGGCCGCAACGTGCTGACCCGCGCGGACGTGATGGACGGCATTGCCGAGATGATTCCGGACATCCAGGTGGAAGCAACGTTCCCCGATGGCACCAAGCTCGTCACAGTCCATCAACCGATAGTTTGAAGATGCGCCGATGCATCGGCACCCCCTTGTTCAACTTACTTCAGCCCCGAAACACCATGCGCAAGAACATCAAGAACACACTCATTTTGCTAGCTGCCGCTGCAACAGCCACGGGCGCCATGGCCCATACAGGCGCAGATGTTGGTGCCCACACCCACATCGCCTTCATGGACGGCCTGTTGCACCCGCTGACCGGCCTGGATCACCTGGCCGCGATGCTGGCCGTGGGCCTTTGGAGCGCCCTGAGCGCCCGCCGCGTGTGGACGGCGCCGCTCGCGTTTGCCGGCATGCTGCTGGTCGGCGCGTTGATGGGTTTGGCCGGTGTCAACATGCCAGCCGTGGAGCCGATGATTGCCGCCTCGCTGCTGGTGCTGGGCTTGATGGTGGCCACGCAAGCGCGTATGCCGGCCGCGTTGGCCGCCGGTTTGGTGGGTGCGTTTGCGGTGTTCCACGGTGTGGCGCACGGTGCTGAATTGGCTGGCGCCTCCAGTGCCTTCGCCCCCTTGGCCGGCATGCTGCTGAGCACCATCGCGCTGCACCTCACCGGCGTGGCACTCGGCCTGGCGCTGCGCACGCGCAGCCAATGGTGGCCCCGCGCCACGGGTGCCGCCATCACGCTGCTGGGCGGTGTGTTCTTGCTGCAAATGATCTAAGAGGACACCGTCATGATTCCAGGTGAACTGTTGATTGACGAAGGCGAGCACCCGCTGAACACCGACCGGCGCACGCTGACACTGGTGGTGCAAAACACGGCAGACCGGCCCATCCAAGTCGGCTCGCACTACCACTTTGCTGAAACCAACGCCGCACTCGGCTTTGACCGCGCCGCTGCACAAGGCATGCGCTTGAACATCGCCTCGGGCTCGGCCGTGCGATTCGAGCCCGGCCAGCAACGCACGGTTGAATTGGTGGACTATTCCGGCGCACGCACCGTCTACGGTTTCCGTGGCCTGACACAAGGAAAACTCTAAACATGGCAACGATCGGACGCCGCGCGTACGCGGAAATCTTTGGCCCCACCGTGGGCGACCGGGTGCGCCTGGCCGACACCAACCTGATGATTGAAGTCGAGGCCGACTACACCCTGCGCGCGGGCGCGTATGGCGAAGAGGTGAAGTTTGGCGGCGGCAAAACCATTCGCGACGGCATGGCGCAGTCGCAGATCACCAACGCACAAGGTGCCGCAGATTGTGTGCTGACCAACGCGCTGATCCTCGACCACTGGGGCATCGTCAAGGCCGACATCGGCCTGATGGGCGGGCGCATCGTGGCCATCGGCAAGGCAGGCAACCCCGACGTGCAACCCGGTGTGGACATCGTCATCGGCCCTGGCACCGAGATCATCAGTTGCGAAGGCAACATCGTCACCGCAGGCGGCATCGACAGCCACATCCACTTCATCTGCCCACAGCAGATTGAGGAGGCCCTGGCCTCGGGCGTAACCACCATGCTCGGCGGCGGCACCGGCCCGGCCACTGGCACGTTTGCCACCACCTGCACACCCGGTCCCTGGAACATCGAACGCATGCTGCAAGCCGCAGATGCCTTCCCCATGAACCTCGGCTTTTTGGGCAAGGGCAACGCCAGCCTGCCCGATGCGCTGCATGAACAAATCAACGCCGGTGTCATCGGCCTGAAGCTGCACGAAGACTGGGGCACCACGCCTTCGGCCATCAGCAACTGCCTGGACGTGGCGGACGAGACCGACACCCAGGTCGCCATCCACTCCGACACGCTGAACGAGAGCGGCTTCGTTGAAGACACCATGGCAGCCACCAAGGGCCGTGGCCTGTGTGCCTTCCACACCGAAGGCGCGGGTGGCGGCCACGCCCCCGACATCTTGCGCGTCGTGGGAGAAGAAAACTTCCTGCCATCCAGCACCAACCCCACCATGCCCTACACCGTGAACACGCTCGACGAACACGTCGACATGTTGATGGTGTGCCACCACCTCGACCCGGCCATTGCTGAAGACTTGGCCTTTGCCGAGAGCCGCATCCGCAAGGAAACGATTGCCGCCGAAGACATCCTGCACGATATGGGCGCCATCAGCATGATGTCCAGCGACTCGCAGGCCATGGGCCGTGTGGGCGAGGTGATTTTGCGCACCTGGCAAACGGCCGACAAGATGAAGCAGCAACGCGGCACGTTGCCAGAAGACAGCAGCCGCCACGACAACTTCCGCGCCAAACGCTACATCTCCAAATACACCATCAACCCGGCCATTGCGCACGGCATCAGCCACGAAGTGGGCAGCATTGAAGTCGGCAAGTGGGCCGACCTGGTGATCTGGAAGCCCGCGTTTTTTGGCGTGAAGCCTGCGCTGATTTTGAAGGGTGGCAGCATCGCCATGGCCGCCATGGGCGACCCGAATGCGTCCATCCCCACGCCGCAGCCGGTGCACTACCGGCCGATGTTTGGCGCGTTTGGCGGCGCACTGGCGCGCGGCTCGTTGACCTTTGTGTCGCAAGCCGGCCTCAACGCCAACATTGGCGAACGCTTCGGCCTGCGCAAGACCCTCAGCGCCGTGAAGAACGTGCGCCAAGTGCGCAAGCAACACATGGTGCACAACAGCTATTTGCCCAAGATGGAAATCGACGCGCAAACTTACACTGTGCGTGCCGACGGCCAGCTGCTCACCTGCGAGCCGGCCACCAAGTTGCCGATGGCGCAACGCTACTTTTTATTCTGATTTCATGCTGCAAGTTTCTAAACGCATTCCGCAAGGTCAAGGCTTGGCCTCGGTATTACTCAAACGTGCTGCCACGGTGGAACTGGATTGGGACGTGCGGCAAAAAAGCCGCTTCGACGCCACCGATTCACAAGGCCGCCAACTCGGCATCTTTTTGCCACGCGGCACCGTGGTGCGCGGCGGCGATGTGCTGGTGGCCGAAGACGGCTCGTTTGTCAAAGTGGTGGCCGCGCCGCAGCCCGTGCTGGTCATCACGCCGTGCAGCGAACATGGCTCGCCATTCGACCTGGTGCGCGCCGCTTACCACTTGGGCAACCGGCACGTGCCCATCGAACTCAAGCCCGACCACCTGAAGATCGAACCCGACCACGTACTCGCCGACATGCTGCGTGCCATGCACCTCATCGTCAACGAAGCCGCGCAGGCGTTTGAGCCGGAGAGCGGTGCTTATGGAGACGGCGGTGGTGCGGCCCATGGGCATGGTCACAGCCATGGGCATGCCCACGACAAGCATGACCACCATGACCATGGACATAGCCACGATCATGCTCATGACCACGGGCACGAAAACGGGCATGAAAACGGACATGTTCATGGCCCCGCGTGTGGGCACGACCACGGCCATTCACACTAATGCCTGGCACGGATACACCCACGCCAGCATCGCTACAACCCGCCAGCCTGCTGCAACTCATCTGGCTAGCATCTCCTGCATTGCCCGTCGGCGGGTTCTCGTACTCTGAAGGCCTGGAAGCTGCAGTCGAATCAGGCTTTGTGCACGACGAACACAGCGCCGCCGATTGGCTGGTTGACCAGCTGCAGCTCACGCTGGTGCGCAGCGATTTATCGGTCATGGCGCAAGCCATCGACGCTTGGCGTCGTGACGACGTGGAAGTGCTGCGGCAACTCAACACCTGGGTGCTCACCACGCGCGAAACCAGCGAACTGCGCGCCCAGACCGAACAGATGGGCCGCTCGTTGCTCGAATGGCTGCGCAACCACCACACCGCCAGCGCCGAGCAGATTGCCGCATGCGCCACGTTCAACCCCACCTACCCCATCGCTTTTGCATTGGCCGTGGCGGGCACACAAGCCAGCGCGCGCGATGGCCTGCTGGCCTTCACCTTCGGCTGGGCTGAGAACATGACGCAATCGGCCATCAAAGCCGTGCCGTTGGGGCAAAGCGCTGGCCAGCGCATCCTGGCGCAGCTGGCCGCAGCCATTCCAGACGCCGTGCAACAAGGCATGGCCTTGCCCGAAGAAGACCGTCAGGCGTTTTCGCCGCTGTGGGCAATCTTGTCGTCCCAGCACGAAACGCAATACTCTCGCCTGTTCCGCTCCTGATCCACCGTTCACTTTTTTCTTCACCATGTCCGCACTCCACCACATCCCCAACCGCACCAAGAAACTGCCTCCGTTGCGCGTCGGCATCGGCGGCCCCGTTGGCTCGGGCAAAACCACCTTGCTGGAAATGCTGTGCAAGGCCATGCGCGACAAGTACGATCTGGTCGCCATCACCAATGACATCTACACCAAGGAAGACCAACGCCTGCTGACCGTGAGCGGCGCCCTGCCCGCCGAGCGCATCATGGGCGTCGAAACCGGCGGCTGCCCGCACACAGCCATCCGTGAAGACGCGTCCATCAACTTAGAGGCCATCGACCGCATGCTGACCGACTTTCCTAACGCCGACGTGGTGTTTGTGGAAAGCGGCGGCGACAACCTGGCCGCCACCTTCAGCCCCGAACTCAGCGACCTCACCATCTACGTGATCGACGTCGCCGCTGGCGAAAAAATCCCGCGCAAAGGCGGCCCCGGCATCACCAAAAGCGACCTGTTCGTCATCAACAAAACCGACCTCGCCCCCTACGTGGGCGCCGACCTGGCCGTGATGGAAGCCGACACGCGCCGAATGCGCACCAACACCCAAGGCTTGAAGCCATTCGTGATGACCAACCTGAAGACCCAAACCGGCCTGGAAGAGGTCATCCGTTTTCTGGAAACCAAAGGCATGCTGCAAGCAGCCTAACCTCGCTAATCAGTGCCGAGCCAAAACAGCGGCTCGGCATGGTTAGAATAGAAGGCTAGGAAGCGTGGCAGAGTGGTCGATTGCACCGGTCTTGAAAACCGGCAACCCGCAAGGGTTCGTGAGTTCGAATCTCACCGCTTCCGCCATCGGCGGGCAACGACCTCAGGGTCTTCATCTGTCTCCGGTGGAAACGCGTCAAGCATGGCGCGAAAAGCGGCCTTAGCTTCCGCCTCATGTGGGATGTCATCCCGCATCTCTTCACTGATTCCCTCAAGCAACGCACGCAGCGGGCTCTCGCCTGCAATGGCCGCTATCTGTGCGCGCTTGCGGTATCCGCAGGGTCTCCCGCGCTTGTAGTCGCTCAGATTTTGCGGGCTCACTCCAATCATTTCGGCTAGGGCTTTCTGGCTTCCGGCGTTCGCTGCCGCTTTTGCAATCGTGTCGTTGAGTGACATTTTTCTCGTTCCTTCGCTTTACAGATACTCACAACTGAGTAGAATAAATACTCACACATGAGTAATTCCCGCTCGTGAGTAATTGTCGGTCATGCCGCGTGAGCGGACAACACAAGCGTTAGCGCTGTACCTGGGAAGGTAGATATCCGCCGACTGGTCATCAATCAACCACTGGAGCGAACCCATGGAACAGATTTACGCAGCCCTCTCGGGGGACCTAGACAAAGTCGATGGTCGCTCATTGGCCGAGTCACCCTCGGTGGGCTGCACCCTCAAACGCGGTTCTCTCGTCGTTAAGTCCGGCGTGGAATACCGCATTGCCAACGTCACGAAAAAAGGCGTGGTGAAGCTGAACCATAAGTGCGGCGGCTTCGCGATGTATTCGCACATCAACGCCTGCAAGCAACTGGAGTTGTCGCTGTGAGCGCGCAGTCACCCTCGGTGGGCTGCACCCCTTCGCCCCGTGTCCTCGTGCCTATCTTCGTTGCGGGCAACTCAGCGTTAGTGCATGCGCTGGTTGGCTACAACGTCGCTGACTCTGGCATGAGCGAGCGTGATAGGCAGGTCGTCTTAGAGCGTGCGCAGATGCGGTGGGATGCGCTTTTGAGTGCTGCTGGTTATGTCGAGTGAGCGTGTCCCCTTGAGCCTTGCGAGCAGGGTTCACGGGCGCACGTTCGCCTTCACATCAACTTCAGAAAGCAATCCATGGCTCAAATTTTGTCCTCTCGTATCCAAGTGCTCGCAGTCGAAAACGAAGATCGCACCAGCAAGGCTGGCAAGGAATACACCCACTTCAAGGCCTCCTGCATCGTGCTGGATGACAACGGTGGCGTCATCACTGTGGGTGCCTTGCGCTCCCGCGAAATCATGCCGGAACTGCGCGATCAACTAAAACCCGGCGTGACGGGCATCTTCCGCGTGGGCTACGGCTTGCAGGTGTCCGACTTCGGCGAGAAAAAGGGCGACATCGTGCCCATGGTTGTGCACCTCCAGCCGGAAAAGCCCGTGGCCCCTACGGCTGCTGCCAAGGCCTAAGCCATGTATGACGATCTTGCGATCGCCAGCGGCCTGCTCTTCAGCGTGCTGTTTGTCTGGGTCTTGGTGATGGCCTGGATTCAGTCAATTGCCCGGGGGGCGCTGCGTGGCTGAACCCACAGCGATCAATTGCAGCAGCGCGTGCACTGTCACGGTGGTGCATGAACTGTCCCTGCCGCCCCTGCAACTCGACACGCTAGGGGGCGCGCAAATCGCCCTGGCCGTGCTCGGTGTGTGGGCGGTCGGCTTCGGCATCCGCATGCTGATCCGCACCATGCGTGTCGATGAAAAGCCTCCCTCGTTCGATGACTGACACGCCAGCGTTAAGCCTCTGCTGGGGGCTTACCGGTGCCGCTGTTGGCCCAAATCCAAACCGAAAGGGTTCCTATGAAACTGATGAATCAAGCTCGCAAGTACGGTCCTAAGCTGGCCGTTGTCTCTGGCCTCGCTGCCTCCGCTGCTGCCTCGCACGCTGAAGCCATCGACGTCGCTGCGGTGGTGACCGACATTGGCGCGCAGGCTGCGCCTATCGCCTTGATCGGCGCTGCCGTGTTGATCCTGCACGTCGGCGTCAAGGCGTTCAAGTGGGTGCGCTCGGCTCTGTCTTGACCGACGGTGATTAATGCGCCTCGGGGACGCCCGGGGCTCATTGCTAACCGAGGGGAAGACATGGGCCTATTCGTCGTCATTGCTGTGTTGGGGGCTGCATGGCTTATCTTTACCGCGTAGCCCTTCTGTTGCTCCTGCTGTTTGCGCACGTAGACAGCCACGCGTCTTTCCCACCTGCGGTGAGCGATTGGCGCAACGGTGATTCGAGTTGCGGGGGCAATGATGCGATTGGCGTGATCCGCTGCACGCTGTCCAAGATCCACAACACCACCAATTGGGGCGCTTGCACCATCGATAGCCAAACATTGACCGAGGCCAGCGGCGGGTGCGTCTACCTCGGCAACGGTGTGCGCTTGATCACTGGTATTTTTGCGGTGCTGTCGTGCCCGATGAACAGCACCATGCAAGGTTCGGTGTGTGTCTGTAACGCGGGGGCTAATCAGGTCGGTAATACCTGCGTTGTGCCGACACCTGCCGACAATGCCAAAGCGATCGCAGACGGTTTAAATTTGATCGGTGCGCCGCTGTGTTTTAGCGGGGCGCCTTCGCTCAAAACCTGTTACGCGGGCTATGTGATCAGCGCAGGGTTTGGGGGCTCGGCGGGCACATCTGGCGGCAGTGCGCAGTCCTGCATCTACCCGCCGTTCAGCGGTGATGGCACGACCTGTGTGGATTCGCCGGACACGTCGGGGACGCCCTCTCCGTGTGCTGTCGGGAAGGTGCCCGGCACGGTTAATGGTGTCACGGTGTGTGTTGATCCTGGCACTACCTCTGCCTCTGGTGGTAGTTCCAGTGGTAGCAGTTCCAGCACCGATGGTGAGGGCAACAGCACGGGCAGCGGCTCCAGTAGCAGCGGAAAGGAGACGACGTGTACGGGCACCACTTGCACCACAACCACGACGACGACAACCACGAATTCGGGCGGTGGGACCAGTACTGCCACAACGTCGACCACACAGCCCAAGGCTACCTTTTGCGCTGAAAACCCTGCATCACAGCTGTGCACGGTGGGCAGCTTCTCGGGGTCGTGTGGCGCGGCTCCTGCGTGCTCTGGTGATGCTGTGCAATGTGCGCAAGCCCGTTACGTGTTTGAAGCGGCTTGTTCGTTGGCGAAGCCGTCTAGCGATAGTTCGGAGTTGAGCGCTTACAACGCGGCACGGCTCACGAATGACGGTGATCAAACGGAGAAGCTGGGCGCCAGTGCTCCGGTTGCCATCGGCGCGGGCAACTTCGATCAGACGGAATTGCTGGGCGCAGGTGCTGGGCTCTCTGACCTGCAAATCGAGGTGTGGGGGCGCTCTGTGGTGCTGCCCTTCTCAAACGTCAACCCGTGGCTTTCGCGCCTGGGTATCTTGTTGCAGGCCGTGACGTTCCTGCTCTGCATGCGCATCGTTTTTAGGGGGTGATCTATGCCATGGCTTGGCGCGGTAATCATGGGGGCTCTGCTCAACGTCATTGGCACGTTGGTGGGGCGTGTGTTGACGGCATTGGGCATGGGTGTCATCAGCTACACCGGCTTTTCGATCACGCTCGATTGGCTCAAGCAAAACGCGGTGTCGTCGCTGGTGTCCTTGCCCCCTGAAATGGTCGGCATCCTGGCGCTGATGAAAGTCGGCTCCTGCATCAGCATGGTGGCGTCGGCACTGCTTGTGCGGCTCACGCTGCAAGGCATGCAGAGCGATACCGTCAAGAGTTGGGTGAAGAAATGATCTACCTGCGTACAGGGGCTAACGGCGCCGGTAAAACCCTGCTGACCCTGCGCGATGTGCGCGAGAAGTCGCTCGCCGAATCGCGTCCGGTCTACTACAACGGCCGCTTTGAAATGCTGGCTGATTTCGGTTGGACCAAGATCGACGCCAAGGATTGGGAGTCCTGCCCCGATGGTGCGATCTTCCTGTTTGATGAGTGCCACAACGATTTCCCTCTGCGTTCGGCCAGTGCGCCAGTGCCGCCGTACGTCAAGCAATTGGCCGAACACCGGCGGCGTGGTTTCGACTTCTTTTTGATCACGCAGCACCCAATGAACCTCGACGCGTTTGTGCGTCGGTTGATCGGCTCGCCTGGGTGGCACCAGCACTTGAAGCGGGCCAGCGGTGCACCCCTGGTGTCGGTGATCGAATGGCCCGCCGTCACGGATCAGCCGCAGAAAAACGGCTCAGGTGCGACGGGCTCCGTGAAGATGGTGCCGTATCCAAAAGAGGTTTACGGCTGGTATCAGTCCACGTCCCTCGACACCGCCAAAGTCAAGATACCGTTTCAGGTCAAAGTGCTGGTTGCCTGCGTGGTGGCCATCCCCGTGCTTGGCTATTACGGCTGGCAAGCCTTGATGAAAAACACCGCGCCGAAAGGTGGATCGGATCCGGCTAAAACGGCGCCGGCATCGGGTCCCGCTCGCACCATGGCGGCAGGGCCAGACGGTGCAAAACCTGTGATGACGCCTGCCGAATACGTGGCGTCGTTCAGTCCCCGCCTGGAGGGCTTTCCGCAAACCGCGCCCCGCTATGACGATCTCACGAAGCCCACGCAGGTGCCATACCCTGCGGCCTGCGTCCAATCCAAGGATCGGTGCCAGTGTTACAGCCAGCAAGCCACACGTTTGGTGGTGCCGCTGACGGTGTGTCAGCAGATCGTGGCGGGCGGTTATTTCAAGGATTGGGGCCAAGCCCTTGCTGATGCCAGCGCGGGCCGTCCAGCAACCGCCACGCCAGTGCTGGCAACTGCTGCGCCTGTTGTGGTGGCTACGGCTGCGCAGGCGGGTCCACATCCGTTCGAGGCGGTACTCCCGAGGCCCGCGGACCCTAACGCACCAAAACCCGCTCGGGCGGCGTCTGGTGCCTCCTGAATTCGCGGCATAGCCAGCCGCGCCGGTCGTTTACGGCAGCGAAGCAGCCGACACCCTCTCACGTTTGATCCACACGCAAATGCACCGCTCTGCACCTTCCTGTTTCACCGCGTGGCCGCGCTGCGCTGCTGCTGGCTCGTCCTCGTGCCATGAAAAGCAAATGGCGCTGTCGGGCCCCTCGCTGCCTGCTATCGCCCACGCGGGGGCTCTGCAGCGCACGCACGCAAGCGGAGCGCGTGCGGCGCGCAGCGCCGCCGCTAATTTATTACTAGAACACTTTGGAACACACACCCGTTTCGGGTCGGATTTCTCCGGCGTAGCCGGTTAAAAAAATATCCCCGCAACAGCGCCAACTGTTCGGGGACGTGATCACAGCTAAGACTTAGGAGCGCTGCAATGCGAAAAATTGTATTCGGTATCGAGTTGGAAGGCCATCGGGTCGATGATGAGTTTGAGATTCGCACCTGGGAGCGCAATGGCGTGCTTGAGCGGTCGATTAAACCTGTTACCAAGTGGGAGGAGGTCGCTGACCATGGCTTCCATTACAAACCCGAGGTAGAGACCTTGGAGGGCCGTTTAGCAGCCTTGCTGGTGTCTCGGGAGCGTGCCCCCGGCAAGCTTGTCGAAAAGATGATTGCGGAGGTGGAGGCTGAGATTGAGGAGCATCGGTTGTATGTGCTCAGAAAGGCGGCTACACGCGCCAAACAGCAGTGCCGTAGGGCCATCATTCAAGAAAACTTTGACGAGCTTCTAACGCTCACGTATCGCGAAAATCAGCTTGATCGGGACCTGTGTAAAAAGCACTTTAAGGAATGGGTACGGCGTATGAAACGTGCTCTCCCTGGCTTTCGCTATTGCGCCAGTTTTGAGCGTCAGGATCGCGGCTCTATGCACGTGCATCTAGCCACGTACAAGCTGCCCACGCATGCCACGTTCAGGGGCACTAAGGTCAAGGCCTGGGAGTTGGGCACTAAGGTTTGGCGCTCCATCGTGGGAAAAGATAACGGCTTGTGCTTCGTTGGTGGTAAGTCGCGCTTTGGTGGCCGCGCTGCGCATCGTGGCTTGGCCAAGATGGCCGCTTACGTCTCTAAATACATCATGAAAGACTATGAGGCCTCCCCCCCTGGGAGTAACCGCTACAGCCGCTCTGTGGGCGCTGTTGTGTCGAAGTCTGAGGTGATGTACCTGCGTGGCTGCACGTTTGCTGAGGCTATCGCAGTGTGCTTCGAACTGGGGGAAGGTGATGTGCTGATTTCGCATCGTTTGAACAAGTACAAGGATGCGACTTGGCTCTGTGTTGATAGGGGGAGGCCTGTTAAATCTGACAGTGCGGCGGTGACGCATGGTTAATAGATTTTTCCCTCAACTAAAGGGAAATAAGAATGCTTATTGGCTATGCACGTGTATCGACACGAGAACAAGAAACCGACCTGCAAATTGACGCGCTAAAGCGTGCTGGCGTGTCTCATATATTCCAAGAAAAGGCTAGCTCCGTAGGGGCTCGCCCGGAGTTGCGGCGCTGCCTTGCGTCACTCAAACCCGGTGATGTTTTTACCGTCTACAAGCTGGACCGTGTGGCTCGTTCGCTGCAGGATTTGCTTGCTCTACTGAGTGAGATTAAAGAGTCGGGAGCGGAGATCAAAAGCCTCACTGAGCCACTCGACACCGGCTCTCCTATGGGCGTGTTCATGATTCAAATTTTGGGTGCTGTAGCCCAGCTCGAAAGGGGCATCATTCGTGAGCGCTCTATAGCGGGTCAACGTGCCGCTCAGGATCGTGGTGTTCACTGTGGCAGGGCTCGTAGCTTGCCTCCTGAAATTGAGGCCGATGTGGTGCGCATGTACGCGACTGGTGACTACACACTGAAGTCGCTCGCCCTTGCCTTTGAGGTGTCCGACTCGGTCATTAAGCGGGCCGTCTACAGAGTGCGTAAGCCTGGGCACTCCAGTCTGAAATAGGGGTAAAAAAATAGCCCGGACAACCGGGCTATACGTCTTCGCATTGGCGTAAGGAACCGCTTCCGCCATCGGCGGGCAACGACCTCAGGGTCTTCATCTGTCTCTGGTGGAAACGCGTCAAGCATGGCGCGACAAGCGGCTTTAGCGGCGGCTTCATGTGAGACTTATCCTCTCGCGGCTCCTCAGCTATCCGGTCTGGCAGCACCCGCAATGCGCTGTAAGCCCCTAGCGCTCTCGATCAAGACCTGAACCGCTCCACACAGCGCTCGACGCTATCGTGTCACCGCAGGCCTCGGGCAAAATACGGTCAAACGGTTAGCTCAGTCAGCGCTATTTAGCGGCGACAGGATATGAACATGAATAGACGGCTGGTCCTGCGGGCAATAGGCTCGGCACCATTTCTTCCAATGACGAGCCATAGCGCTGGCGCGATCGCGGCACCGCTGCCATCCAAGGTGGTAAACGTGACCGGCGCCGTTGCGTCACCTCTTTCACTCGGCATTGCCGATCTTCAGAGGTTTCCAAGCCAGGTTGTGGACTTCAAGGCGCCCGACAACAGCATTCGAAAGTACACCGGCGTCTTCCTGAAGGATGTCCTAGCCGCCGCTAAACCCATCGAGGCCGAACATCACACGCTGCGCCAAAGCTATGTGCTTGCGAAGAGTACCGACGGTTACTTTGCCCTGTTCACTTGGGCTGAGCTATTCATTTCACCGATTGGGGACGGTGCGCTACTGGTTTACTTGCGTGACGGTACGCCGCTTGGTGATGACGAAGGTGGTATCGCGCTCATCTCGGTCCGGGATACCCGGTCGGGACCACGCTACGTCAAATGGCTCTCCTCGATTGACTTTCGCCGGGCACAACCCTGATGGCATGATGCCTCGCCCATGGTCACCGTGGATAAGTTTGGTGACGGGGTCTTTAAGCCGCAGCGCTTTCAGACTCCTATGCGGCCAGCAAACGTCGGTCTTCAGTGACAGGTGCACCCTCCGTCTTGCGAATCCAGTGGGTGGAAGCACGCTCAATTTCAGAGGCCATCGCGGGACCGGCGTTATCGTCAATCGCGCGCAGCCTTGCAGCCGTGGCTTTCAGAACAGACCTGAGAGTATCGTGGACAGCGGTTGGCGTCAGAGGTTTGATGGCACCCACGAGGGGCAATAGCAAAGGGGTTTGATCCAACACCGTGGGTAACGGTGGTAGCCGCACGGCGCGGCGGTACCGGATCAGCTCGGTTATCAGTTCTTCAGAGACCGGCACCTGCCTTGTTTTGCCGCCATTGCCAGTGACCGCCAGCCACCATCTCTCCTTCTGCCCATTCTGCCCTCGGAAGGAAAATCCGCCCATGACCGAACTACACACTTCCGACACCCGCAAGCCGCCAAGGTAGAGCAGCGAGAAGAGCCAACGGGCACGCGCGGCGTAGGTTGCTTCGCGCTGCTGCGTCGCCGGCATCAAATCAATTGTCCGGCGAACTTCGGTCCAATAGGCCTGCGGAAAAATCTGATCGACGCGCGTGGGCAAACCAGATACCTTGGGGCGATATGGCGCCAGTGGATTACGCATCAGGTAACCAACATCAACCAGCCAGTTGAAGAGACTCTTGAGGCTGTACATCGCCTGGTTGATGCTTTGCGCGCTGAGAGGGCCCGCGAATGGCCGCCACGCGGGCGAGCTTCTTATTGGTTTTTGACCCTTGGGCATCACCCAGATACGCGCCGGTTGTGGGTTCGCCAAAAACTTCTGGTAAGCCAGGAAGTCGTCCCATTCAAGGGCAGACAGGGCCACGTGTTGCTGCTCGACACACCACAAAAGCAAGCGCTCAGCTTCCCTCCGGTATCCCGCAAAGGTTGTCTCCGATTGTGTGAATCGGTCGAGCCAAACGCGTACCGCAGCTAAGTCGTCAACTGCGTCAAACGTGTTTCGTCCTTTTGCCCGGTTGCTTCCAGTACTACCGTTCAGATGTTGCGGCAACTGCAAGCGCTCGAGGGTGACGATTTCGGACACGGTCAGATATGGAGATTAAGCCTGGAAAGACTGCCACACGGGGCGTCACGCCATGGCGTGGATAAATGCGTTCGTCGCCGGCATCTGGCGTTGCCGCAACAGGTAACAACTGTGTCTCACTGCCTTCCTGTTGAGGCAACGTTTTCAAAACACTTCGCTATGCTTAATAGAATATGACGATGGTATCAAATATGAAGCAAGCGCATCTTCTTGCCACCATTGATCCTTTTGTCTCGCATGACAACCGTCCAATCCGAAAGCCTTCAAAATTTTCCATGACAGCCACACACACGCCTGACCGCGAAGCAACCGGTACCAAGTTCTCCCTCTCCGCCATGCAGCATGCCCGCGCACAGTCTTGGGAGGCCGTACAACGCATCGCCGCTGGAATTCAGCCTGGCATGACAGAGCAGCAGGCAACTGAACACGCGGCCGCTACGCTCAAAGGCATGGCCATGGACCGCAACTGGCACCCCATCATCATTCGCTTCGGAGAAGGGACACTGAAGATCTTCCGGGAGCCCTCAGACCCTGCGCGGATTTTGGGAGAGCACGATATTTTCTTTGTGGATATCGGCCCTGTCTGGGCGGGCCACGAAGGCGACGCTGGTGATACTTTTGTGACGGGCGACGACCCAGCAATGCATGCCTGCGCGCAAGCAGCACGCACACTGTGGAAGGAAGTCAGCGACCGCTGGAGGCAGGATGGGCTCAGCGGCCATGCACTGTATGCGTTTGCAGCAGAGCGCGCCGAGGCCTTGGGGTGGCGACTGAACCTCGACATCAAAGGACATCGGGTTTGCGATTTTCCCCATGCCATCTACCGCGCTGGCAACCTTGGCGATTTTGGCCTTTGTCCCAACACGGGTCTCTGGATTCTGGAAATTCAGATCGCCCATCCCACGCGTCCGTTTGGCGCATTTTACGAAGACATTCTGATCTCTGATGCCGTAGGAATAGACGTCTAAAAGACAATTCGATATGTTCTTATGTATATTTCGGAAAACCAAAGAACATGGCTCTCCTTGACCGATATTGGGGGTCAATGACGCGCCAAACCAAGTGAGGCTCCCAGATGACCGCTCCCCCTTTTCGATTCGTCGGTGGCCTGCTGACCGGTGTTTCCATCAGCGACTCGATTCTCGGCCCCAAAGCCACCTCGTGCTGCACGGAGTCAGAAGCCAAATCAGGCACTCCGCCTAGCCGACGCGCCAAACTTGCGGAATTGGAAACCAAGTTCCACTGCTCCATCATTGGCACCTGCCTCAGCACCTCGATACTACGCAAACTGGTGTCGCGTTTTTCAGACGTAGACCGGGCGCGGGCCACCGATCTCGACATACACCACGAAGCAGTGCAACTGGCCTTCGACGCCGGCGCGGGAGCGAAAGCGATCCATAAAGCGCTTGATGACCGGTACGATGCCACCGTCAAGCGCTTGCAGCGTGTGAAAGAGGCGGAAACTCTCCGCGGCTTTTGGGTGGAGTCGCTCGCCAGTGGGGACATTCCTGGCGCGTACTGGGCCTTGATGACGCATCCGCATGCGACCAATGAGCTCAGAAAACTGGCTTTCGGCGATGTCCACATGTTGTCTCACCTGGTGGGCGCCGCGAACCGCGCCGATATTCGGCGATTACAACAACTCGAGCAAGAGAACACAGCGCTCACGGAAAGACTTGGTCAGCAACAGGAGCGCCTCCAAGAGGTCATTGCCGAACGCGAAGATCTCAGTCAACAGCTTGCCGCGCAAACACTTCAAAAATCGATAAGTGCCAACCCAAACGGCGATCTCCGGGTTGTCGAGATGGCCGGGCGTATCGAACTGTTGCGGGCGGAACTCGAAACCAAAGACCAAGCCTTGGCCCATCACACGCAACGGAGAGAAAGCGCCGAGGCCGCACTACACGATCACCAAAACAACCTAGAGTCGATGCAGGCACAACTGGACAAAGCCCTTGTATTGGTGGACTCTCTTCAGGCGGAACTGCACGCTGTAGAGAGCGAGCTTGCCGCAAACTTCGAGCCCAACGATCCAGAAGCGGTGCACCACGCGTTGCTCGCCATGCGCCGCATCGTGTATGTGGGGGGAAGGCCACGCTCCAACCAAACCATCAAGGCCATGGTGGCAGCCGCAGGCGGTGAACTGGTCGTGCACGACGGTGGCATCGAAGACCGCAAGGGTTTACTGGCGACTGCGTTACCGCGTGCAGATATGGTTGTCTTTCCGGTTGATTGCATCGACCACGATTCCATGTCGAACCTCAAGCGTATTTGCGACAAACATCAGGTGCCGTTCCACCCGGTTCGAACCGCCAGCGCAGCCAGCTTCGCCACCCTGGTCACGCGCCTATCCGTGGCACCAACGGCCGCTCGCAGCGGGTCGCCATCTCGCTTCTGTTTGAAGCACGGATAGTGATTTTGGGCCCCGACATGGCGGTCCACGCAGGAGCCATTGCTTCGGCACTTTAGATCGCCATCTTGTGCGAAACAGTTTTGACAACGGTGTAATGGAATAGCCCCTCTTCACCCCCTTCGCGGCCAAATCCACTGGCTTTGACACCGCCAAACGGTGTCTCGGCCACCGAGGCTTCCAGCGTGTTGATCGAAAGGTTGCCGGCCTCGACGCCATCGATCATCTGCTCCACATTCGCCGCAGAATGGGTGAAGCCGTAGGCGGCAAGGCCAAACGGCAGCGCATTGGCTTTGGTGATCGCCTCTTCCAAAGAACTGACGCGGTTGATGATGGCCATAGGGCCGAAAGGTTCTTCTCGCATCACCCGCGCGCGATCGGGTACGTCCGCCAAAACCGTCGGTGCAAAGAAATATCCTTGCCTGCCAATCCGATGCCCACCCGTGAGGACCCGCGCACCAAGCGCCGCCGCATCGTCGGCAAAGGCCTGCAGCGCGTCGAGCCGCCGCGCGTTTGCGACAGGGCCCATCTCCGTACTTTCGGCGATGCCGTGCCCTACGACCGTCGCGACGGCCCGCGTGACAAAAGCGTCGACAAACCGATCGAAGATTTTTTCGTGGACAAAAAAGCGTGTTGGCGAGGTGCACACCTGACCGGCATTACGCACCTTGCGTGTCGCAGACAGAACGCCTGCTTGGCGTGGGTCCACATCGTCGCAGACGATGACCGGCGCATGGCCACCCAGCTCCATAAGAACAGACTTGCCATGCTGTGCGGCCAGACCCGTCAAATGCCGTCCCACAGCAGTAGAGCCCGTGAAGGCAATCAACCGCGTCTGCTCCTGGGGAATCAAATAATCAGAGATTTCAGACGGAAGTCCGAACACCAAATTCAAAACACCGGGCGGTAAACCTGCGTCATGAAAGGCTCGGGCAATATGGATCGCCCCGCCTGGCGTTTCTTCGGCCGCTTTCAGAATGATCGAACAGCCCGCAGCCAAAGCGCCCGCGATTTTGCGCGCGGGTTGGCTCATCGGAAAATTCCAGGGTGAGAACGCCGCGACCATCCCTATCGGTTGGCGCACCGTCATGTAGCGGATGCCGGGTTCGCTAGGGATGACGCGTCCATACATGCGTTGCGCCTCACCCGCATCCCACTCAAAGAACTCGCAGCCACGCACCACTTCGAGCCGCGCTTGTTGAATGGGTTTGCCAAGCTCCGAACTGATGGCAAAGGCCACCTCTTCGCTGCGCTCACGCAGCAACGCGCTGGCGCGCAGCATGATTTCGGCCCGTTTGCGAGGTGCAGTGCGGCTCCAGATTTTCAAGCCATGCGCGGCGGCGGCCAACGCATCGTCGAGATCGGCTTGCCGGGCGATGGGCAGCCGCCCTATCACCGACTCGTCTGACGGATTCAGTACCGGCAGCGTCTCAGCCGTGGTGCGCCATTGGCCGCCAATGTAGAGCTTTAGATCAGGATAGGTGGACATAAGTAAACAAATTTCTAAGAACGATGCGCTGCATTAGGCCGCTCAAAGTTGGCTTGAACAAGCGCATTCTTTTGAACGATTATTCAACGTAACTGCAAGCCCCCGCGCGATCTGGCCAGATACAACGCAACGCCGTCTCAAGGCACCAAGTCAGCAGGCATATATCGAATCTCTCAGTACTTTTAGCGATTTTTTCGATTGCATCGCTAAAATTCGCTATATCCACGTAGAAACATCGAAAAGCAATTTACCTACACCCTGCTTCATGCTAGGCGTAATAGGCATCAGCGCTTGGCGTTACGAGTTCTCCTCCGAGCCGCTGCCGTGGACCTTGAAGAACTTTGCCCCTTGTACTTTCTGCCCGATAGCCTCTTCGTATTCCCGACGTACATGCTCAGGTTGCCCCGCTTGGCCGAAGAAATCTTTCAGGTAAGGGCCCAACAAAGGATGGGCGGCCAGTTGCGCGCGTGGCAATCCTTGCAGCATTTCATCTCGGCAGGCAGACGGCAGAAAGACGTTGTCGTTCTTTGCCGGGTCGCGAATCAATCCTTTGGGTTCGTGGCCAGGATTGCTTTGCAGGGCATCGATCTCTTCAAAGAACCGTCGACGCATCATGACGATGCCTTTGTCGCTTTGACCCAGCTTTTCGCTGGCTCGATCGGTGATCGCGCCTTGCCCACCCAGACGACGAAATCCTGATTGGCGGCGAGAAGTGGTTGCAACCTACTTGCCCGCCCTGCAGACGGCTGCTGCGTCGATTGAGGCCAAGCTACGAAGCCACTGGAAAACAGCGTAACGCACCTGAAGTCCGGCCGCATGGTTGAACCGTGGAGGTAGGCGCCTCTAATGGTGCACTTCTTGCATAGGCTTCGTTATATTTCATAGAATACATTGAAGCAATGAACACGATTTCTATCATTCCCCAGAACGTCCAACCACCTGCCCTTCCCGAGGGCTTTTTGCCACGCAATTGCACCTACGCCCCCGCCGATTGGCCCATCCTCGCCAAGCATTGGTATCCCGTCGCACGCTCGGTTGATGTGCGGGAGCAACCGCTGGCGGTCACCCTGCTGGACCTCGAACTGGTGGTGTACCGGACGGCCAGCGGGGTGCATGTGGGACGTGATCTATGCCCCCACCGCGGCGTGCCACTCAGCATGGGATGCGTAGAGGGTGAAGAGCTGGTCTGCCCGTACCATGGCCTGCGTTTTGGCACCGATGGCCAGTGCCACAAAATTCCGGCGCAACCGGACATGAAGCCACCAGCGCGCTTCAAAGTCACCATGTTCCCCGTGGAGGAACGCTATGGACTGGTTTGGACTTGCCTGATACCTGATGGCAAAAGCAGCATTCCACCAATGCCCTCCTGGTTTGATAGCAGCTTTCAGCAAATTCTTCCGCCTACGGTGGACATTGAAGGCTCACCCGGTCGGCAAGTCGAAGGTTTTGTCGATGTGGCGCACTTTGCCTTCATCCACCACGAAGCCTTTGCAGACCGTAACAACCCTGTTGTGCCAGCGTACGACACCGTGACCACCGACATGGGGCTGCGCACCGAATACTGGAGCAACGTCAGCAACTACCCCAAGGGACTGCAGCACTTGGCGCCGCCGGACTTCCGCTGGCTGCGGGTGTTCGATATCTACCCACCGTTTGTGGCGCAGCTCACAGTGCATTTCCCTAACGATGGCTTGCTGAACATCCTGAACGTTGCAAGCCCAGTGTCGGCACGCAGAACGCGGCTGTTTGTGCCCATCACGCGCAACTTCGACAAAACCGGTTCGCTGGAGGATGTCTACGCTTTCAACGCGCAGGTGTTTGCCGAAGACCAGGCCATCATCGAACGCCAGAAGCCCGAAGACCTGCCACTCGACCCGCTGGCCGAGGCGCATTTTGCGGCGGACCGCACTTCGGCCGGCTACCGCCGGCTATTAAGACAAATGGGACTGACCATGGCCTATGCTGGCTGACAGTGAGCCCATCAATGGAGTCAATCCCCATGGAAAACGATCAACTGCGCTATCTCGTGGCGCTGGCCCAAAAAAGCGACATTGACCTGGCCGCTGCGAGGTGCGATGTGACAGCTGCCGACATCGCTGCAGCCGTCAGTGCCGCAGAAGAAATGTTTGGCCGGCGCGTACTCAAGCTGGGATCAGCGTCTGCGGGCTTCAGCGGTTTCACGGAAGACGGCGAACGTGTTGTGGACTGGGCCCGCCGTTATCTGGATGACTACGACGGTTTGCAGCGCCGTGTAGGCCGCACCAAGAAGAAGGCGTTGCTCAAGCCCCTGCTGGAGCGCCGGTCGATTTCGCCTAAACGGCTGATCGGCCCCGGGCCGGATGCGGATGACATCGGCCTCATTCTGCAAGGCGCCTTGCGCTCGCCAGACCACGGTGGCTTACATCCTTGGCGGGTGGTGGAGTTCCACGTTGCGCAGCGCGAAGCGCTCGCCGACCAATTCGAACAAGAGAAACGCCGCCGCGATCCGCTGGCATCGGTCCGAGACTTGCAGTTGGCACGAGAACACGCCACGCGTCCCCCGGTGCTGCTGGCGTTTGTGGTGTCGCCCCAGGCCCGCAGCAAGGTGCCGGTGCGCGAGCAATGGCTGTCAGCAGGCGCGGCCTTGGGCAACCTGTTGAATGCAGCGCATCAGCTTGGGTTTGGCGCCATCGTGCTGAGTGGTGAACGCTGCTTCGACCCCATCTTGTCGCACGAACTTGGCCTGGCGTCAGAAGAGTTTCTGGCGGGGTTCATCAGCATGGGCACCGTGGCCGACGCCCCTCCACCCAAAGCGCATGCACAGCCGAGTGCGGTGTTGTCGACCTGGCAGCCGCCATCAGAAAATGGCTTGAGTCTCAACTCACGTCACACCAGCCCCCCGCTTAGCCGAATGTAAACGCGAACGCCTCGACACCAGGGTCGAGAAATTCAATCTCGAAGCGGTGTCCAACCTCGGGCTTGTGCTGCCGAATCAACTGGTAGAGCCGGTGTTCGCGAATCACCCCTTGGCCATCCAGGTCTACATCTGCGCCGCGTTCCGCGCCGGGTGGTTTGCCGTCAATGGTGACGCGTATGCGCACCGGTTTGGCGCCTGCCTTGAGCCCCAACACCAGATGCAGGTCACGCGCCTGAAAACGGTAGCTGATACGACCGCCGCCGCTATTCAACTGCACACTCTGCGGCCCCGCCGTCCAGTTGCCCGAGAGCGCCCATTCGTTGAGCGCCAGTTGGGCCACTGGTGGATAGACGTGCGGCGCATTTTTGATGAAGCTGCCCTGTGCCACAAAGCCTTCTGCCCGCTCGTACCCGAGGTAAGTTTCCGGCGACCTGGCCGGAATTTCGGCGGCTGGCGCTTGAGCGCCTTCGGCCTTGACTTCTACAAAGTCCCCCGGCATGTCTTGGCTGCCAATTTCGGCCAGCAATTGCTGGATGAGCATCTCTGACTTTTCGTACTCGCCCTCGCCAAAGTGCTGGTAGCGAATTTTTCCTTTGGCATCGATGAAGTAATGTGCTGGCCAATATTGGTTTTGGAAGGCGCGCCAAATGGCGTAGTTGTTGTCGATGGCGACGGGGTAGTCCACCTTCAAATCTTTGGTGGCTTTACGCACATTGCCAATGTTCTTCTCAAATGCGAACTCCGGTGCATGCACACCAATGACAACCAAGCCTTTGTCCTTATAACGCTCGGCCCAGGCTTGCACGTAGGGCAAGGCACGCAGACAGTTGATGCACGAATAAGTCCAGAAGTCGATCAACACGACCTTGCCGCGCAGCGTTGCTATGTCGATGGACGGCGAGTTCAGCCATTCCACTGCGCCAGCAAGAGATGGCGTGATACCGCTCGACGCGAAGCCCGCCGTTTCGCCATTGCCTCCCGTCATGCCCCCGGACATCGCCCCGGTCATGGCATTGCCACCAGCCATCATCGCGTTGTTGCCCATCATCATGGCATTGGATCCCGCCATCATCGCACCGTCTTTTTTCTCGACAATCACATTTGAAGGTTCGGCATCGACATGGGTATTCAGCTTCGCTTGATCGACAAGAACCTGCTCGACATGCGAGGTCCCGGCCAATGACATTTGTGCCAACACACCTGTGTCCAAGCCCAGCGCAATAGCGGCCACACCAGCCAGCAATGTCACGCCCAGGCCGCGACGAATCCATTCGCCGGCTCCCAATGTTCTTTTCATTGCTTTGAAAAGGCGTCCCCCCACAAGCAAGGCCCCGGCCAACGACGTGGCCGCACCCGCTGCGTATGCCAACAAGAGCAGAGACGTCTGCACACTGGCACCACCCAGTGCCGCACCGGTCAGCACCAGTCCGAGAATGGGCCCCGCACAGGGCGCCCACAAAAGCCCCGTGGCAACGCCGAGCAGCAAGGACGATGCGAAGGGCTTTGCGCGCGTGGTCTGATCCGTTGCCGACGTGGTGCTTAAGCTTTGCCCCAAAGCGACCAAAGGGCGCGTCAATCGGTCAGCAAGGTTGGGAAGCAGCAGGGTCAAGCCAAACAACGCCATCAAGACCAGAGCGACCATGCGCCCGTACTCGTTGGCTTGCACTGCCCAACCTCCGCCAACGGCGGCAAGCGACGCGACAGCGGCAAAGGTCAGCGCCATGCCCAACAGCAATGGCAAGCCGCTTTGAACAAACGATTTGTCTACCCGCGCAAATACAAAAGGCAACACCGGCAGAATGCACGGGCTGAGGATGGTCAACACACCACCCAGGTAAGCAACAATGAAAAGCAGCATGGGTGAGACCGTTTACATCGCGAGGTCAGGCATTGCCTGGGATGAAGCGCATGGCATAACCGTTCATGCAGTAACGCAGGCCTGTGGGCGGTGGGCCGTCGTTGAACAGATGGCCCAAATGCCCACCGCAGCGTCGGCAGTGCACCTCCGTGCGAGCCATGCCAAGCGAACGGTCGATACGTTGGGCGACAGCCTTGTCGAGCGGCTTCCAGAAGCTGGGCCAGCCGGTTTGGCTGTCGAACTTGGTTTTGGACGAGAACAACTCAAGGCCACAACCCGCACAAGAGAAGCGCCCAGCACGGTGCTCATCGTTCAGCGGACTGCTACCGGGGCGTTCGGTGGCTTCTTCTCGCAGGATGGCGTAGGCGTTGGGGCTCAGTAGCTTGCGCCACTCGGCTTCGGTGTGGGTGACCTCGAAGGTCTCCGCTGCGAGCAAGCCGCGCGGCGCCATCAAGCCCGCCGTGCTCCATGCAAAAACTGCGCCGGTGGCAAGCACCGCTCGCCGGTGGTATTGCGGCATCCTGAACCTCCAAGTCTCAAATCCGATGGTTGAAGACAACACGCTGGATGGCACGGTTGGCGCAACACGCGTCGCCGGTTAGAGTGGCACCTTGTCCCGTTTTGTGGTGGAGCACATCAAACAGAGTGCCCACCTGGCCTATACAGCAGGTACAAGCCTCTCGTTGTGCAAAATGAAATATAGCGCACTATGATTTGTCTTGGGTGGGAACGACCTTTGGTGGATGACAACCTGCCCGCACACGGCCCTATGGAAGGCCCTATTGAAGGCCATTTGGAGATAGACAGCATGGATTCTTTGTCACGCATTTCGTCCCGCCGCCGCGCGGTAGTTCTTGCCTTCGCACAAACGTTGTTGGCTGGTGTTCTCTTTCATCCAATGGCGGCAAGCAGCGCTGAGCGTGCGGTGGCCATTCCCCCGCCCGACAACGAGCCCGCGCCAAGCGCCACGGCGGGCACCGAAACCGCAGTGGTCGCGGGCGGGTGCTTTTGGGGCGTGCAGGGGGTGTTTCAGCACGTCAAAGGCGTCACCAGTGCCGTCTCGGGTTACGCAGGAGGCGAGGCCAAGACCGCCAACTACGAGACCGTGGGCCGCGGTAGCAGCGGCCACGCGGAAGCGGTTCGCGTCGTATTCGACCCCAAGCAGATCAGCTATGGGCAGATTTTGGAAATTTTCTTCTCAGTGGCTCATAACCCAACCGAGCTGAACCGCCAGGGGCCGGACATCGGCACGCAGTACCGTTCGGCTATTTTTCCGGCCAATGCCGACCAAGTGCGGATCGCCAAGAACTACATCGCCAAGCTGGACAAGGCAGGCGTCTATCCAGCGCGCATCGTCACCACCAACGAGCCGATGAAGGTGTTCTATCCCGCAGAAGCCTACCACCAGGACTTTCTGACACGAAACCCCAACCACCCGTACATCGTCGAAAACGACCTGCCCAAAGTTGCCGAACTGAAGCGCGTGTTTCCACAGCGATTCCGCCCATTGCCGGTGCTGGTTGGCGCAGGCACATAAAGTTCAGAGCCACTTGCGTACTGCCCCTGTTTTTCCCTTTACGAGCGCACCATGACCGAGCTTTCCACGCGAACTGAAAACCTCTTTTCCTACGGCACGTTGCAACTGGAACCGGTTCAACGTTCAACCTTCGGACGACTATTGGACGGGTGCAAAGACAGCTTGCCCGGCTACAAGCTGACGATGCTCGAAATTCGCGATGCCGCTGTGGTGGCCACCAGCGGCAAAACACATCATCCCATCGTCGGGTTCACCGGCGACCTCAGCGACCAAATCCAAGGCACGGTGTTTGCCATCACCCCGGAAGAGCTACGCCATGCCGATGCTTACGAGGTTGACGACTACCGGCGCGACCAGGTGGTGCTGTCGTCAGGCGTTTCGGCCTGGGTCTACGTCGACAAAAACTCACCAACCCCGGCAGCCTAATACCGTTGCCCCTGGCAGTTCAGTCAGTGCCCACCATCACACTCGACGCTTTGATGATGCCGTAAGCCGAGCCGCCTTCTACCAAGTTGAGCGATGCGGCCGAGGTGGTGGTGATGGTCGACACGATCTGCACGCCAGGAGCGATTTCCAGCGTCACTTCTGTGGTGACAGGGCCTCGCACAATGCTGATGATTTTGCCGGGCAGGACGTTACGCGCGCTGATCTTCATGGTGACCTCTGCAGTGGAATGAACAAAAAAACGAGGCGTTAAACGATGAGCCACAAGCACGGCACACCATCGCTTATTCTCGGAGCCATCACCTTACCCTACTTGGCATGAAATCAACCGTCCAATTTCGGATGCGCATTTACCGCGACGAAAGCATTGCTATCGGCCCGGGCAAGATCGCACTCCTTGAAGCCATCGCCGAAACCGGCTCCATCTCGGCAGCTGCGCGGCAGTTCAGCATGTCGTACCGCAGAGCCTGGATGTTGGTCGATGAAATGAACCGCGCATTGGCCAAACCAGCCGTCGCAACGGCCACAGGCGGCAGCCATGGTGGAGGCGCAAAACTCACTCCCATTGGTGAGGAGCTCATCAAACGCTACCGCGCGGTGGAGACAACGGCGCGAACCGCTGCTGCCAGTGATCTCGCCGCACTTAACCGCTTGCTTGCACCATGACGGTCACCACTGACATCGTTTGCCGGCCAGTCGGCATCATCCATAGCCGCTTCAAGGAAACGGTGGGGGTGCCGGTGCAAACGGCCGGTGTTCCGAACGAGTGGGGCGAGCTGGAGGTTTTTGCGGAATTCGAACCTGGGCTCAAGGACATCGCAGGTTTCGAGTTCCTCATTCTGCTCACGCACCTGCATCTGAGCCCTTACGAAAGGCTCGAGGTTGTGCCGTTTTTAGACACAGAAACCCACGGCATCTTCGCCACGCGCGCACCGGCTCGCCCCAATCGCATCGGGATGTCCATCGTGCGGCTGGAGTCCGTTGAAGGCCGCTTGCTGAAGTTCAGCGGCAACGACATGGTGGACCAGACGCCTGTGCTCGACATCAAGCCTTACGTGCCGACTTTTGATGTGCGCAACACAGAAAAAATTGGCTGGTTCAGTGGACGATTGGACGCGCTACCGTCGACGGTTTCAGACAAAAGAATGTCATAACCGTTGCGAGATATGGGGCCGGGCAAAACACCCAGTTCCCTTGGGCTGACCTCAGCCTACGGTGCGGGACCAAAAGTCAAGCAGCATAGCCAAGCCAGCACTGGAGGAATCCAGTTCGGAGGTTTCCACGCGGTGGCGCCAGTTGGCGGTTGATAGCGCCAATACCTGGGATTGGGACGCTAACGCAAACCCCATTTGCCAGTCACAAAAGCTGCGCTCAACAATAGGTTCGTTCAACAGCTCGATGATGCCTGTGTGTTTGCGACTGTCCTTGATGCGCTGGTAGGTGACCTGAATCACATCTTCAGTCGCCTCAAAATACTGGAAGAACGTGCCCGCGCTGTACAGCAGCACGCCGGTCGTTCCCGTTTGCAGGTTCAGATCTCGCGCTTCGACCAACAACTCCTCGAGGTCGACCTCGGACATCATTCTGATGGCCGTGCTGACGTAGGCAATGCCCTGCAAAGCCCTCCGTTTTTCGTTGCCATCTGCGTTTGTTTTCTGCGAGTCGCCCTTCATGGAGATTCTCTTCGCGGGAAGTCCTGTTTCGTATTGGATATGCCGGTACGGCAGAGGTCACGCCGATCAATGCCATGAAGCGGGCTTTGTGGGTGCGGCAATCTCAAAGCAATGTTGCCGCTCTTACCAAGCCAGCGTCACTTGCAGCGTGTCGACGTAGGTGCCAGACGCCATACCGTTGGTGCTGGTCTTGTTGATACGACCATAAACGGGCAGCGTGACGGGAGCGCCGGTGCCAGGCAACGTCACGCCCAACGCGGTGGCGTTGGCTGGGTAAGCGGTGGTCAGCGCCGCATCGCGGTACACCTCGTATGGCAGATAGCTGGTACCCAGCTTCATGGCTCGTGAGCCGGTGCCGATGCTGCCGCCTTGGCCAGCGTTGTTGCCGCCGCTGACCGATACGGTCAAGGCCGTTACATCAGGTGAGCAGACGATTTGTGTGGCACCTGCGCCACCCACACCACCTGTGGCGTTGGCGGTCAACACGCCGGTGAAGGTGCTGGGCTGCGAGCCGAAGTCCAGTGTGCCCAGGTTCACACCGCTGCTGCCGGCGCCAGAGGCACCGCTGATGTAGCAACCGGCTTGCAGCACCATCTGTGCATTCAGTTGGCCAGCCATGTTGCCTGATGCCTGTGCGCCGAAAGAGGTCATGCCGAGGCCCAGAGCAAGAGCCATAGCAGCAGAGGTAGCGGCAGTAGAAATCTTGTTGGTCTTCATGTCCATCTCTCGGTGTGTGTTGCGATGGAATGAATTGTGGTTTTTTGCGCCCAAAAGATCGTGACGCAAACGTGAACTCCCCAGTCTTGCGGTGGCAGTGGTCAGTACACCCGCGTCCTTCATACAGGCGTAAGACAATGTAGCCATGCACAGTTCCTCTCCGGCCATGGACCCTTTCACCGTGATCGTCATGTTGGCGATCCATCTGGTGGGCAGCGGCGGCCTCATGTTTTTGATTTGGCGGCTGATGCCCAAAGCACCGGGTCTCGGCCGATGGTGGGTGGCAAGTTGCCTGTTTGGCGTTGCTTACTTGGGCCGTTTGTTCGGTGGCCTTGAAACACTGGACTGGCGCGCCCTGGCTGGCGACGGCCTGATGCTCTTTGCTGTGCTGCTATTCAAGGACGGTGTGCGCGATTTCGTGGGGCGCTCGGTGCTGCGCTGGCCCAGCGTATGGCTGATGTGGGCCATGATGTTTGGCGCAGAGATTGCCGCCGCTTTGCTCATCAGCCCTTCGGCCCGCCACGTCGTACTGAATGGGGCTATCGGCGGCATGTACGCCGTCATGACCTGGATTTTGCTGCGCGACGGCGGCACCCGCCAGGCGCAACCGCTGCGCGCACCTCTGCGCTTGCTGACGCTGCTGCTGGGCGGGTTGGCGGTGTTGACGTTGCTGCGTGCCTGGGACATTGGCGTTGGAGGCATCGATGTCGCATTTGACGGACTGCTGGCCCAAGTCTTCTACATCTATGCATCACTCACCGCCGTCGTGGTGGGGCTCACGCTGATCTGGATGCTGTTTCTGCGGCTCAACGGCCAACTTGCCGATCAGGCCACCTGCGACGCGCTCACCGGCGTGCTGAACCGACACGGGCTAGAGGAAGTGGTGGCGCGGCATTTTGCGCGGCGCAACGCACCGCCCCTGACCGCGTTGTTGGTCGATATCGACCACTTCAAAAAAATCAACGACACACACGGCCACGCGACCGGCGATGCCGTGCTCCAAGCCGTGGCCACCGCGCTAAGCAAACAACTCCGCGCCGGAGATTTTGTGGCGCGCATCGGCGGCGAGGAGTTTTTGATAGGCTGCGTAGAAGACAGCAATGAACCCGGTAGCGAACAGAAAGTCGCTTTGACGCTAGCTGAACGCCTAAACCACTGCGTACAAGATCTGCAATTCAAAACAGCCGATGGCACAAGCGCTGTCCCCTGCACCGTCAGTGTGGGTGTATCGCCCAGTTGCGGCAATCTTGCAGCCTGGCAAGAAGGCGCCAAGCAGGCCGACGATGCGCTGTACCGAGCGAAGCAGGCCGGACGCAACACCGTTCGGGTCTTCAGCAAGACCCAAACGATGCAAACTTAAAACCGCGAGTACCTCACCGAGTCGCGATCGTCAGGTAATACGCACATCAAAGTACGCTGTCTCCGATTCACCCAGGCCCTGGTAAGCAGCCATGCGTGCCGCCACCGCCGCCTTGCCCCAAAGCCGCACAGATGCAAGCTCTTCGGCCGACAACTCATCTGGTGGCGCGTCTTCAAGGTTGTGAATGGTACGCAGCGTAGCGACCACCCCCTCGGGGCCTCCACATTGCTTCTCAAGCACCTTGGCATAACGCTTTTCGGCATTCAAGCGTTCACGCTCGGGTAGCTCAGGGTAGTCGCATAGCGCGACGGTATAGGTGCTGTCGACCACTTCCATGATGACCCCTAAATACTGATTATAAATACAGTATATTAGCATCAAAAAGTGACGAAGCCGCCCACCTGCGCCGTGACGCGAGTGCCAGCCACCAACGCGCCGCATAGCGTGGTGTCGCCGCCGCTACGCAGCGCCACCTGATGGCCCGCGCTGACTTGGGTATTGCTTAGGCTAGCGGCCCTGTTCCCCCGTGTTGGTGCTCCGGAGAATGCCGAAAATACCGCTCTGTACACTCTGGCTTTCGGTATTTCTACAAGAGCTAGACCTCTACAAAATACCTGCCTTGCGCAAGTGCTTGGGTAAAACGAAGACACAAAACGGCAGAAAGGCGACCAACACCGGCAAACCCACCCACAGAAGTGCTGTTTCTTCATCCAAATCAAACAACCATCTAATCAAACCTGTAATAAGCGCCGCCCAGATAACCCCAGCACCAAGCCACGCGCCACCAATAACCATCAGCGTTCGAATAGCAACACATACCGTCCGCCAACTCATTGGGGCTCCTTCGCTTTCTTCACATCGTCAACAATTGCAGGCACCTTAGCTCCTAGGCCATATAACAGTGCGCCTTGTGCTGCGGCGCGAGGTAGCAGTACTTTGTTTGTCATCGGATTGATAATCTGGTTTTGCCAACGCGGTACGGTGACACCAAACATGGAGTCGACCCGATTTATGCCGTCGGTTGCCCCAACCTTAAATGGAACACTGGCACCGAGTGTCAAAACCGAAAGACCCAAGTAACTAGCATCGTAGATCGTATCCCCTGCCACAGGCCACAGCATATTCAGCCCAATTCGAACAGGATTGCTCCCGCTTTTTCCAGTCCCTGTAAGACTGTTGTAGATTCCCGTCCCGCCCTCAATGACCTCACTAGCGCCCAGCACGGCCAGCGGAGCGCCCACGACACAGCCTACACCAGTAGCACCACAAATGGTTTTGCCCGTAAGTATGGCTAAGCCACCTCCAACGACCTTACCTCCGTTCTGAATCAGAGGTAACGGGCCGGCCGTAAAGCTATCCTTTGCGCTGCCCCATCCTGTGTAGCCAAACATACCCGTGGTGTTTTTTTGTGCGTTAACCCACTCGCGCTCTTCCGTCAAACCACCCATTTCTAACGCGCTAACGTAGTTCTGCTCTCGCTCGGCGCGGCCCTCTGGGTACTGCTCCCAACACTTAACCGCGTAGCAAGCTGCCCTAGTAAGTCGCGCTTCTTTCTCTTTATCGCCGTTCGACGCAAGTGCAATCGCACGTAACTCACTGCCATGCAACTGCCGATTGTTCACATCCTGGTTCAGCGCCGTTGTTGCCCCGGCTGCGCCACCCGTTGCAGCACCCAGTGTGGTGGCCGCCGCCGCACCCGCGCCCTGCGCAATCGCTTTGGCGGCAACGTCACTCAAGCCCGCTTGTTGCAGCGAGGATTGCAAGCCATCTTGCAAGCCGTTCAGCGTCGGGGCAGCTTTCGCACCGGCGGCCGCACCTGCTGCGCCAGCTACACCTCCCGAGAGTCCACCCACCACCGCATGCGCGGCCACCCGGTAGGCGCCACCCTCATCCCACTTCTGCGCTTCGGCTTCATTACCTTGGTCACGCAGTGCCTTCGCCTGCTGGCCCGCATAGGTGCCCACCGCCTGGCTGGCCTGTTGGCCAAACGCCTGCGTGATGGCCACCTGGGCGTTCACCTCGGCGTTGACTTTGTCTTTGTCAAAGATGGGTTTCAATCCACTGTCTTGGTCACCGGTGCGTGCGGCGCTATTACCCGCGATGCCGGAGATCGCGGCTTGCGTGGTGCTGCTGGCCTGGCCTTTGTCTTGACCAAACCCGGCACCGGCACCGGGCTTGGTGTCGCCCTTGACGTCGACGCCCAGGTTGGCGGAGATGCCCACGCCACTGCCCTTGTAGCTGGCGATGTTGTGCAGGTCGGTGGTGTTGAGGCTGGTCGTGCTGAAGCGGTTGAGGTTCTGGTCTACAGCCGCCTGGGTGCTGGTGATGGCGCCACCGGTCAGGGCAGTGTTGCCGTTCACATCGACCTGAAAACCGCCGTCCCCCGTCTTGAGGCCGCTTTGCTCCTTCACGCTTTGGAAGTTACTGCGGACGTTGGTCTGGCCCGCGCTGAAGCCGCCGCCCGTGGGCACCAAGCCCGGGCCGATGGTGATGCTGCCGCCCATGCTCTGCGTCTTGGCATCCCATTGGCTTTGGTCTTGCAAGCTGCTGATGGCAAGATTGCCGCCAACCTGGGCGGTGACGCCAGTGCCAGCCACCACCGCGCCGCTGAGCGTGGTGTCGCCGCCGCTGCGCAGCGCCACCTGCTGGCCCGCGCTGACTTGGGTGTTGCTGTAGTGGGTGTCGCTGCCGTTGCCCTGGCCTTTGCTTTGACTGGCGGCCAGGGTCACGCCGGTGTTGGCCCCCAGGCTGAGGCCAATGCTGCCGCTCTTGGCGCTTTGGCTACTGGTTTGGCTGCCGGTGTTTTGCGCCGCCAGCAGCTGGATGGCGTTGTCGGCCTGCAGCGTGGCGGTATTGCCCGCTCGGAGGTCACCCCCCTGTATTAGTAGGTTGGAGTTTTGCCCCGCCCCGGTGGCCACGATCTGGGCGTTGCGTGCCGCGTTGATGCGGCTGCCTTTCGCCGCATCTTGCGTGAAGCTACTGGTGCTTTGGCTCTTGCTGCCGCCCACCGACACACTGATGGAGCCCGCGCTGCTCGGGTTGCCACTGGCCAAGGCACTGGCGGCTTTGCCAATGTCGTCGCTGTTGTTGTAGAGGTTCAAACCGGCCGCCGCCCCAGCCAAGGCCTTCATGCGGGTGTCTTCGGTTTGCCCTGCCGCTTTGACCATGCCTTGCGCGGTTTGCACGGCTGAGAGGATGGGGCTGCCCACAGCCAGCGTCAGGCCACTGCTGCTTTGCTTGGTGAGCGTGCTGCCGCTGCTATGTTCGCGCGCTTCGGTGATGGCCACGTCCTGGGCTTGTATGCTGATGTTGGCGGTGTCCGTTTTGCCATCTGCGCCTGTGGCCAAGACATCGCTTCCCACTTGGCGGTAGTGCTGCCCAGCCAGAATGTCCACACCGCCGGACAACGCGCCGATAGTGCTGGCCGCTGCTGTGTTGGCCTGGCTTTGATCGTCCACACTTTGCTGCTGCTTACCCGCCGTGAAGCCGATACCGCCACTCTTCATGAGACCGGACTTTTTCTCTTCCCGGAAGTGGTTTTCGGCCTGCGTGTCGATGGCGGCGACGATCTCGACGTTGCGCCCCGCAGCCAAGGCCGTGCCGTTGTCGCTGACGAGTTGGCTGCCTTGCACCGAGAGGTCGCGCCCAGCCACCGCCGTCACCCGATCGCCCCCCAGGCTGCTGGCAACACTGGTGGTCTGCACCAGGCTGTCGCGTACGGCCACCGATTGTTTGTTGCCCCCGCCACTGCGACCACTGTAGAAGCCGGCCTGCGCCACATCCAAGGTGTTGACCCCGGCGGTGACGTTCAGGTCACGCCCGGCACTGGCCGTCAACGCCCCGTCGCCTTGCACGTTGGCCGCACGTGCATTCAGGTCTTGACCGGCGGCCAAGCGCACGGCACCGGCGCCCTGCACCGTGCTGCCCATTTCGGTGCTGCTGCTGTTCTGCAACCAGTTCTTCGCGTTCCAGGCGATGTTGTCGGCACTGGCGGTGGTGATCGTGGAGAGGTTGAGGTTGCGGCCTGCAACGAGTGCTGTGGTGCCATCGGCACCGGCATTCGTGACGTTGGCCGCCACCAGGTTCAAGTCACGCCCCGCGCTGGCAACCAAGGTGCCGCCGGGGTTGTGCACCACCAGGCTGGCGATGCGGTCGAGGCTGGTGCATGCAAAGCTGTTGCCCCCAGCGCTGCTGGTGGCGCTGCGCGTGGTGGTTTCCAGGTTGAGGTCACGCCCGGCGGTGGCGAACAGGCTGTTGTTCGCGCTGATCTGGCCGCCGATGTTGTTGAGGTCGTTGCGTGCTTGCACGGCGGCGACGTCGCCCTGGATGCGTCCCCCCAGGTTTTGCACGTTCTCGGCGCTCAGTTCCACCACCTTGCGGCCAAGGATGGTGCCGTTGTTGGTCAGGTCGCCCGACAGGTTGATGTGGACCGCGCCACCGGCGAGCAAGGCGCCGTTAGGCGTCAGGTCTCCCTCACGCACGACGGCGTAGAGCTGGGGCACCAACACTTGCTGGGTCGATCCATCGGCTAGGGTCACGGTTTGTTCGACCAGCCAGACGATGTCGGTGGTCAATTGAGCCATTTGCCCAGCGGTCAGGGCCACACCCGGGCGCAGTTGCCATTGGCGGGCGTAGGTCACACCGGAGGCGATCAAGACTTGGTACTGCGCGTCGTCGCTGGCGTACCCGCTAAGGAAGCGCCGACCAGTGAGTTCTGCGACTTGCTCGCGGATGAGTTGTTGTTCATAGAAGCCATCGCCCAAACGCTTCTGCACGGTGTTGGGGTCGTAGCTCAAGGCGCTCAGCAAGGCATCAGAACTCAGCCATTGGCGGTAATTGGTGAACCGTGGATCGGTTTCGACCAGATAGTGGCTTCCGGGGTTGGGCACGGTACGGAAGAGGCTGGCCGTGGGCACGCTGGTGCTCGGCGATACGCTGCGAACCAGCGAGCCAACGCTGCTTGCCACCTGTTGAATAGCCGCAGCCCGTGTGAGCGGCGCTTGGCTGCTGGGCAGTGAAGCGCTTGGCACAGACAGTGTGCGCAGCAAGCCGTTGTTCGCCTGGTCGATAGCGCCCGTGTTGGCCAGGCCGGCAATGCGTGCCTGCACCTCGGTGCGGCCGGTGGCTTGCACGTCAACGGTCTTTCCGCTGAAGTTCATGAGCTGGGTGCCGCTGGCATCACCGTTGTCGGGCTGTGCATTGGCTTTGTAGACCGTGGTACCCAGCGCCATGGTTTCAACGGTGTCGGGTGGCGCGTAGGGGGTGGAGGTACTGCCTTGCTTGTCACGACCACTGCGCGTGATGCGGAACCGCTCCAACACTTCACCGCTATCGTTCGTGATGCGTTGGCCTTCGATGGCCTGGTTATTCAAGCTCCCAGCCGCAACACTCAGGGCACCGCCCGCAATAATGTGGCTGCTGTCGTTGTTCAAGGTCTCGGCATTGACGCCGAGGCTGCCACCTGCAACGATGCGACCCGGGTCACTGTTGACGATGCGCGTTTCGGACACATTGCGCGTGATGTCGTAGCGATAAAAGTGGTCGGTATGACCTTCAGGAAGGTAAATGATGTCGACTTCGCCGGTCTCGAATCGCAGGAGATCCTTGTACTCATAGCGAATGCCAGTGGGGTTGCGCAACCAGTTCGGGTCACCTATCGATGGCGCCCCCTCAAACAGTTGAATGAACTGGCTACCCACTTGGACTTGCTCGGTTTGCAGATGGTTGTTGGTGTTGTCGATCTGCGCCACGTTGAGATTCAAGTTGCCCAGCGACTCAATGCTGGCCGAGCCATTACGCAGCGCCCGTGCCTGGCCTACGGCTTGGCGGTTGGCATCTAAGACGCCTCCAATGGCAAGGTCACCGGCGCTGAACAGCAGTGCATGCTCTTGGTTATGCAAAACAGTAGTGCCAATGTCCAAGCGCTCGCGCGCGGCGACGGTGCCGGCACGCGTGACACCCGCTGTGGTCTCGGCATCGTTGGTCAATGTGTCGACTTGCAGCGCCACATGGTCGCCGTAGATGCGGCCCGTGCCTGTGTTGTGTAAAGTTTTCGCTTCAATGAACGTGGTGTTGCTGTCGACCACACCACGGTTGCTCACCTCGCCGTCGGCTTGCAGCACGGTGTTGGCGGCGCTGATTTCGCCATTGGAGGTGTTGTGGATGTGGGCCGCTTTAACGGTTAGGTTTTGCCCCGCCAGCAATTGGCCACGGTTGGTTAAGGTTCCAGTGAACTCAAGCTTGGCGTTGCCTGCGGCCTGCAATTGAGCGGTGGCCTCCTGGGCGTAGTCGCCTTGTAGTTTCACGTTCAAGTCGCCCCGGCTCAGCACTTTGCCATCGCTGCTGAGGGTAGCGCTGTCCAGCGCCAATTGCTTGCCCGCGATGAGCGTGCCGCCCGTGTTCAGGACACTTTGGCTTTTTATGCCTGTGCTGCTGGCCTGGCTGTCCACCACCGTCAAACTGCCGACCGAAGACACCAAGCCGCCGCTATTGTTCAACTGGCCAGCGCCTGCAATGCGCACCGACTCATCTGCGCGAATGCTGCCGTGGCTGTTGTCTACATCGTCCGACAGCAACGCCACCGAGCCGCCCTCCAGGCCTTGGTCTTTTCCAGCGGTCAGGCTGTTGTCGATACGCGCCGCCGCCGCCGTCAGATTTTCACCGGCGCGCACCAGGCCGCTGCTGTTACGCAGGCCGGAGGCGCCGGTAACAGTGAGGCTCACGCTGCCGAGAGCTTGCAGTTGGCCGCCGGCGTTATCAATTTCGGCGGCATTCAACACAACACCTTTTTGGCTGGCGATGCTGCCGCTCGCATTGGCAATAGCAGCGTTGGTAGCGGTTGCGGTCACCGGGCCAGCGGCGCCGATAAAGCCCCCCGTGTTGTCCAACGCACCCGTGGTTACCGCAATGCTGCTTTGCCCGCTAATGCCCCCAGTGGTGCCCGAGCTGGTATTGCGGAGCGTTTGACCATGGGTGTTGATTTGCAGTGCATCTTTTGCCTGGATGAGGCCAGCACTGTTGTTCAAGGCGCCGCTTTGCACGTCGAGCGTGCCGTTCGCCGAGACAGTGCCACCGGCGTTGTGCAATTCGTGCTGGCGCGTGTTGATGGAGACGGCAGCACCAGCCACTAGACCGTCTGCATTCAACAGGCCGTTACTCACAAGCTGCACATTTTGGCCAGCTTGCAACTTGCCAGCTTCATTGTGGATGCCACCTTCTGTGGCAACGACATTCAGAGCCCCTTGCACGGCTGCAATACGGCCTTGCTGGTTGTCCAAACTAGCGCTGCTGATGTTGGTGTCGCCTGTGGCGGCAATCAAGCCTTCACGGTTGTCGATCGCTTGTGTGGTGTTCACGGCCAAGCTGGCGCCCGCACTGACCTGGCCGGTCTGGTTGTTCAAGCGATTGGCTTGCACAGAAGCCGCGCCACTGGCGCTGATGTTGCCTTTGGCAGTGTTATCTAGTGTTCCTGCGACCACAAGGCTCAAGCTCGCAGATTCGGCCGCTTGAATGCTGCCGCCCCGGTTAAACACATCTCTAGCAGACACGGCTGTGTGGCCACGGCTCGCGATCACCCCACCGGTGTTATCCAGCGTAGTGGTCGCCGTCACCTGCGTGGCGCCCAGCCCGGTTTGCAGAATTTGACCGGCGCGGTTGCTCAGGTTGTCGGTGCGAATAGTCAGCTTTTCTGCGCTGGTGTTAGCCCCGTCTAGCGTCGCTTGGCTCGCACGCAGATCAAGTTCGTGGCTTGTTTGAATTTGCCCACGCGCGCCGCTCAGCGTGTTGGCGTCCAGGCTCAACACGCCGCTGCCAGCATGCAAAATTTCGCCAGCAGTGTTGTCTAACACACCTGCACTGATGTTCAGGTTGCGCCCTTTGCTTGCGATGGTTCCGCCACTGTTATTCAGCGTGCCGGGCAGTTGCAGGCGCAGATCTTCGGTGCCGGTCTGCAACAAGGTGCCGCCTACGTTGGAGAGATCGCGCGCGGCAAGCTCCAATTTTTCGGCAGACACCGTAGCGCCATCGGTGCGCGAGGTTTGGCTGCTGCTGGCGTTTAGATTTTGCGTGGCTTGCAGTTTGGCTTTGCTGGCATTGAGTTCGGCCGCAGAAGCGGCAAGTGCCAGATTTTTGCCACTGGTTTGGCTACCTGAAACATCAAGAGCTGTGCCTCGCAACACAACATCGCCAGCCGCCATATTCCGGCCATGCGCGGCCAAGGTTTGGGTGGCAGCCACACGCAACTCGCCCGCTGTACCCAAGCTGCCGTCGGCCTTCAACCCGGCGGCTAGCAGGCTGGTGCTACTGCCCTCAAAGCGCGGCGCATTGACCCTGGTGTTGCCCGCAGCTGCAATGACGCCACTGTTTGCAACCACGCCACTGGCAGTCATCGTTTGCTGGCCGCTGGCATACAGGGTGCCGCTGTTGTCCACCGTCGTGGCTTCGATGCTGAGGTCGGCACCCGCTGTCACTTGCCCGCTGGTGTTGTTCAAGTGGGCCACATTCAACGCCACGTTGCCAGTGGTCGACTGCACGCTGCCACGGGTGTTGTCTAACGCGGAGGCTGCTAGTGCAAGACGGCCATTGCTGGCAATGGTTCCGCCAGAGTTGTTCAGCGGACCCGCCAGGTTGACGGCCAGGTCGGCGCCGCCAGTTTGGATGAGTTTGCCACCCACATTCGACAACGCTTGCGCCTGCACAGCCAGTTGACCGGCCGACACATTGGCACCATCGGTGCGCAGCGTTTGCGCCGCTTGCAGGCTCAGCGTTTGCGCCGCCGCCAGCGTGGCCCCCGTGGCATTTACATCACCTGTCGCGGCACTGATGTTCACGTTCGTCCCACTGACCTGACCCTCGGCCAAGTTGACGGCGCTGCCGCCCACCATCACGTCGTTGCCCGCCACCGTTTGGCCTTGTAGGTTTGCCTCTTGCACGGCGCTGACCCGCAGTTGGCCGCTGCCGCCGAGACGGTTGTCGCCATTCAGCCCTGCCGCCAACACAGATGTTTGGTCGCTGGAGATGGCCCCGCCACTGGTGAGCGTGGTGTGGCCTTGCGCGGCGATCAGCCCCGTGTTGCCGATGCTACCCGCCGTTTGGAGCGTGGTGTGGCCACTGGCGTAAACGCTGCCGCTGTTGGACAACCAGCCGTTGTGGTCGAGCACCAGGTCGCCGGCGTGGGCCTGGAGCGCCCCGGCGTTGCGCACGCCGAGGCCCGCCTCGGTGCCCACCAAGGTGATCTTGCCGGCGTACATGCCGCCAATCGCGGCCACGTCGAGCGCGAAGGCTGGGGCGGCATCGGTTGCGTTCGTCGGTGTGGCCGCACTGCTGTCGGCGCGCACTTCGTTGGCGCCCGTGACAACGCTCAACTGCTGCGCCCAGATGCCGGCATTGACCTGCACAGCGCGTGCCAGGATGGCGGTGCTGTCGGTGCTGCGCGCGTCCAGGCCGGCACCGTTGAAGCTGATGATGCCGCCCTGCACGCGGTAGCCGTCCAGGCTACCGCCGTTGGCGGCGTTGACGATGGGCGTGCCGGTGGTCAAGGTGGCACGGCTGGTGTTGATGAAGCCAGCACCGTCGACGTGGATGCCCGCCGGGTTGGCGATCACCACCTCGGCACGTTGGCCGGCGACTTCAATGGCGCCACGCAGTTGGCTGGGGTTGGCCGAGTTGACTTCGTTCAGGATGACCTTGGCGCCGCCCGTGGCCAGCCACGGGTTGCCCTGCACCCAGCCGCCGGTCTGCGTGGCGGTGTTCGTGCGGCTGTTGTTCAACACCACACCATTGCCGTTGACGTCAAACTGGCTGTAGGTGTTGCGGCTCACACCGGCCGCACTGGGGGTCTGGATGTTGACCAAGGGGGTGTTGGCGCTGCCAGTAGTGAGCACGGTGGCGCGCTGGCTGGCTGGTGCGCGCATGTCGGGCACGATTTGCGCCTGGGCCAGCGGTAACAGGCTCAACAGCGCGGCCCCCGCCAAGGCGTGCAGGCCGAACGCCAAACCAGCATTTCGTGGCATGCCCCCGCCACGCGCGGGCCGCTCGCCGGCTTTGCCTTGAGACGTGGCGGTTTCCGCCACCGCCATCAGGCAGCCTCGGGCTTTGTTGAAGACGATACGGTAGCACTGTGGGTTCATGGTGAGGATTCCGAAGAGGTTTCAATGCGATAGCGGCGTACGCAGCCGTGGGGCGCGGCAGCAGCCAATGTGTTGCGGATGTTGGGAACGGCTTAGAAGCCCAGGCTCAGGCTGAAGCCAGCGGTGGTGTGCGCGGTTCTGAAGCCTTCAGGCTTACGCAACGGTTGGCCGACGAACAGTTCGTAGCCCAGGTTGCTACCCAGCGCGGTGGCGCCGCCGCGCACCCCCAGCACCGCGCCGGTGAGGCGGCGCCCCACCTGGTGTTGGGTGCTCGGCCCGCCCACTTGCCCGTGGTCGATCCCGGCATAAAGCTCCGCACCCGCCCCTGCGGCCCAGGCGAGTTCCTGGCGCAGCAACCAGCCGCGTTCGCCGGCCAGGCTGGCCTCGCCGTCAAAGCCGCGCACGGTGTAGCGCCCACCAATGGCGAAGCGGTCTTGTGGCGTCAGCGGTGTCTGGTTCCACTGCGCGCGCCCATTGGCGCTGTAGCGCAGCTTCTGCCCAGCCAGCATGAAGGGGCTTTGGAGGTTGACGTCGGCGTTGACGAGTTGAAGGCGCGAGGTGCCTTCGCCAAACGCTTCTTCTGGCGCGGGTCGCGCGCCAAACGCGCCGGTGCCGCGTTTGTAGGCCACGCTGGCGTCAAGCGTGCTCGCACCGATGAACATGCGCTGCGCCACGGCCGCTTCCCAGCCACCGACCACGCGGCGCTGCACTTGCACTTCGGTGTCGTCGATGTAGTTGTTCGAGGTGCGCTGAAAGGCGCGCAGCGACACCGTGGTTTTGTTGCTTTGGTCGCGGTAGAGCAGGCGCGAGAGCTTGACGTCGCTGTTGCTGCTGGTGCCGCTGTAGACGAGGGTTTGGTTCGCCCCAGCCACACTTTGGTGGTAGCCATTTTGGCTGTGGGTAACGCCCAGCAGCCAGTAGCCCCAGGGCAGCGAGTAATGCAGTGTGTGGCCGTCGGTGCCGCGTGGACCGTCTGTCGTCTGTCCGTGGTGTCCGGCAAGCGCACTGTGTGCCAACACGCCCCCCAGGCTATGGTTCAGCGCAACGTAGAACAGGTCATTCAGTCCCAAGGGGCTGTCCACACTCAACGTGGCACTGCCTTGTACACGGCCCGTGGCTTGGCTGCCGCTGTCGTCGGCGCTCAGGCTCACGCGTAGCGGGAGGGCTTGTCTCCAGCGGATCACCAAGTCGCTACTGCCCGGGACTTCAGCGGGCTCGATCTGGATGTCGGCCTCGGCAGTGGGCATACGCTTGAGGTTTTCTAAACCCTGCTCGATGTCGCGCAGGTTCAAGATGTCGCCGGCTTGGGCGGGCAGCGCGTTGGCCGCGTTCGCCCGGGGACTGCTGCCGTCGGCAAAGCGGATGCGGTGGATGCGCCCGGGCAGGAAGGTCAGCACCAAACGGCCGGTGCGCAGGTCTTGTGGTTCGACCAGGAGGCGGCTAGTCACATAACCACGTCCAATCAAAGCTTGCTGCGCACGTTGCGTCAGCAGTGCAATACCTTGCGCCCCCACGCATAACCCGCGCGGGTCATCGTCGTTTTGCGGGCCCGCCAAAGCGTCCAACACCCAGTCAAATTGCGCCGCCGCATCACCTTGCAGGCGGATGTCTTGCAGCACAAAACAAGGGGACTCATCGCGGGGCAAACGCATCGTCGCCAGCACGGGCACGCCCGGCAAACGCACATCCGGGCCGGACTCCAGCCGCTCCCGCTCCAACCGCTCCCGCTCTTGCTGACGACGCTGCTCTTGCACCACGTCCGGCACGCTCTGCGCCCATAACGACGGACTCGCAACGACGCAAAACAGCAGGCTGCACAGCGCTTTGCGCTGAAAAGTCGAAATACTCGGATTATTTGGAAGGAAAGTCACGGGCGAATCACTCGACAGGTGGCGTGAACTCCTTCCGGCTGAAGATTCACACGAAGCACTGAGGGGTTTGCGACATATCGCTAAACACCGGAGCACTCAATGTATTTATTTGTATTCGAATTTCATGATAAATAATTCAATAAAACAATGCATACAAATTAAATCTCCAATTTAATGTGCATTGATATCAAAAACCTGTGACATTTGTCTGTCATGCAAACGCGAAGGCTCAATCAACGTGCAATCTAAACTCCCCACTAAAGGAAGAACCGATGCCCGTACTTTTTCGCCACGCCAGCGCTCAATTTTTTGCTATGCCGCTGCTCGCATTTGTGGGCCTACTCGCCATCGCGGCCCCCAGTTCGGCCCCCTCTTCCCAAAGCGACCAACAAGCGCAATTCCAGAACTACAGCAGTTGCCCTTCTACGGGCAAGCGTGGTGGACCGTGCCCGGGCTACCGCGTTGGGTATAAGGTGGGCTTGTGTGCGGGCGGGCAAGATCGGTGGACCAACATGGTTTGGTTGAGCGAAAGCGCTTACCGTGAGCAACAGCGTCGTGATGCCGCCGCATGTGCGCGCTCGGGGAATCGCCCGTAATGGCGCCTAAAGCGAGACAGCAGGTTGGCGTAGGACATGGGCGCAAATCACTTGTGTTTGCGTGACTCTAGACGGTTGTGCTCGCATACTGGGCCACAACTCCACTCTCCAGCAGTCCATTGAAGTCCAATACAAAGCGATATTTGCGTGCCCTCCCCTTTTGCATGGCTGTTCCGCTGCTGTTCGGCGGCTGTGCGGTTGCCCCTAAAAGCACTGGCGTAGAAGACTTGGGTCACAACCGTTACCAAATCACCGCACGAGGCACCTTGGGAGTTCCGTCAGAGAGTCGCACACTGGCGATGTCGCAAGCCGATGCCTTCTGCGCTGACAAGGGGCGCGCGATGCAGGTCACCGAAACCGGTAAAGCGCCACTCTCTGGCCCGTACCAGTTGACATTTGAATGCAAGGCCGAAGACAACCCGGAAGGCGGCGAGCCGGTGGTGAAGCGCCCGCCAAGCGCCGTAAAACCAGTGAACTGATCAAGAGCCGAAGAGCCGCGCACAGCGGCCATGGCAGGGACTTATAGGAGACAACGATGGAGATCTTCGCCAGTCTTGTCTGCATCTTTTGCGCCGTAGCTTTGTTGACCGGCTGCCCGGACACCAAAGCACCGAAAGATCCGCAGGGCATTCCTACCCCGAAGACAGAGCCCGCTAAACCGCCAGCGGCGTAGCAGCAAGCTCCGAGCAAAAAGACTTAGATCGACGCCGGAATTGGCGGCACCGGCTGGTGCACGTCAGCGTTCTGCGCGCGTTGGCGCAGCGCATGTTCCATCACCACCAGCGCCAGCAGCGACTCAACGATGGGCGTGGCGCGAATGCCCACGCATGGGTCGTGACGACCCTTGGTGATCACTTCGGTGGATTGGCCCAGCACATCAATCGACTCACGGGGTGTGATGATGGAGCTGGTGGGTTTGATGGCAATCGACACCTCCAGGTCTTGCCCGGTGCTGATGCCTCCCAGCACGCCACCCGCGTTATTGGTTTTGAAGCCTTCGGGCGACAACGAATCGCCATGCGTGCTGCCGCGCTGGGCGACGCTGGCAAAACCGGCGCCAATCTCCACGCCCTTCACGGCGTTCAAGCCCATCATGGCGAAGGCGATATCGGCATCGAGCTTGTCGTACAGCGGCTCACCCAAGCCCACGGGTACGCGGCTGGCCGTGACGCGCACACGTGCACCGCAGGAGTCGCCGGCTTTGCGCAAGGCGTCCATGTAATCTTCAAGTGCCGAGACGTCAGCTACAGGCGCGAAGAACGGGTTGTTGGGCACGTGATCCCAACTTTCGAACGGGATTTCGACGTCGCCAACCTGCGTCATGCAACCGCGAAACACCGTGCCGTACTTTTCAAACAACCACTTCTTGGCAACCGCGCCAGCCGCAACCGTTGGCGCTGTCAGGCGCGCCGAAGAACGGCCACCACCGCGCGGATCGCGAATGCCAAACTTGTGCCAGTAGGTGTAATCGGCGTGGCCAGGGCGGAAGGACTGCGCGATGGCGCTGTAGTCTTTGCTGCGCTGGTCGGCATTGCGGATCAGCAGTGCGATGGGGGTGCCGGTGGTCTTGCCCTCGTACACGCCGCTCAAAATTTCCACCGCATCAGGCTCGTTGCGCTGGGTGACGTGGCGGCTGGTGCCGGGGCGGCGACGGTCTAGCTCGACCTGGATGTCGGCCTCGGTTAACGCCATGCCGGGCGGGCAGCCGTCGATCACGCAGCCAATGGCTGGACCATGGGATTCACCAAAGTTGGTGACAGCGAAGAGATTTCCGAAGGTATTGCCGCTCATGCGCCGGATTATCGCCCAGCGCAAAGGGCCATTCCCCAGCGCGAAGCAGCCGGACGCAGGAACGGTTCATGCTTCTGCTGCAGCGCACCATTCCGTAATGCTTCTGTCACGCACCCGTGACGCACCCTTTTCGACAAGGAGATAGCCATGCTGGACCGCACTGCCACCAAGTTTTCGCACGTCAAACCGCAGGACACCAACTGGACTTCAGGCGGATTACGAGACTTCTTCCTCTACCGCGACCTGGGCATTGCCGACGCCACGCACGGTAAAGTCATCGCGCACCTGGTTAAGGCCAATATGGCACCAGAAAAGGGCACGGGCTGGCATCGCCACGAGGCAGACTTCCAGATCGTCATCATGATCAAGGGCTGGGCGCGCTTCATGTACGAAGACAAAGAGACCCTGGTGCAAGCAGGCGACTGCGTGCACCAGCGCCCCGGCATCCGCCACTACCTGTTCGACTACTCGCCCGACATGGAGTACCTGGAAATCGTCTCTCCCGCCGATTTCAAGTCCGTAGACTGCGAACCCGCCGCAGACGTACCCGAGGCAACACCTTGGAAATGAGCTAGCCGAAAGCTGGCAGACACCCCGGTATGAGCGCGGGGTATCGCGGAACTTTGCCAGGCCGCAGATACCGCCCCCTGCAAGGGGGTTGGTGGCCACACGAAGTGGGCAAGCCTGGGGGTGAGTCAAATCCAGGCCCCCTGCAAGGGGGTTGGCGCAGCGACACGCAGTGCGCGAAGACTGGGGGTGTTTCAAAACTCTGCGTCGAGTTCGTCGATCTCTTCCGGCTCGCGCTGCGCATCCTCCACCCACTCCTGCATCGCCGGCAAAGCCATGATGCGCTTGCAATACGCAGCACACACCGGCTCCAGCTTCACGTCGTAGGTCAAAAACCGCGTGACCACCGGCGCGTACATCGCGTCCGCCATGGTCGGCTGCTCACCAAACAAATACGGGCCGCCGTAAACGCTCAAACACTCTTTCCAGATGTCGACAATGCGGTCGATGTCGCTCTGCGCGCGCGACCAGATTTTGTAATTGGGGAAGTGGCCTTTCAGGTTCATCGGTAGCGCGGCGCGCAGGGACGAAAAGCCTGAATGCATTTCGCCGCACACCGCGCGGCAATGGGCTCTGGCCGCAATATCGGCTGGCAACAAGCCGGCTTTGGGCTTGATCTCGTTCAAATATTCCCCGATAGCCAGCGTGTCCCACACCTTCACTTTGTTGTGCAGCAGCGAAGGCACGAGGATGGAAGACGACAGCAACAGCATCTCGGCCTTCATCGCCGGATCATCCGGCGGAACCACGCGCTCGACGAACTCCAGACCTGCCAGCTTGGCCATCAGCCAACCCCGCAACGCCCAGGCGCCGTAGTTTTTGCTGCTAATCGTCAGTTCAGCCTTCGCCATGTGGTGCTCCTCTTTAATCGTTGTATGCACTTGCCTTTGAGCAAGGGCTGTGCCAACTGCGAAACGCTTGACGCGGCCACAAAGTCACAAAAGAGACACAGACTGACAGAAGCAACAGGTCACTGGCCCATAACTTGCTGAGACATAGCGCTAGAAATAGAAAAAACAGGAACGCTTAGATGCTTTATCAGGCCTATCAACTCCAGTCCGACCTGACGTCGCCACTGCGCCTGATGGCCCAAAGCCTCAGCGCCAACCTTTGGTTTCCCGGCACCGAGAATTCCGCCATGCGCCAGTTCGCCGCCGCTTGCGATGTCTACTCGCGCATGCGCCTGACACACAGCCGGCCCAGCTACGGCATTCCCAGCGTGATGGTCGGCGAGCAAGAAGTCGCCGTGACCGAAGAAGTGGTGTTCAGCCGCCCCTTCGGTAGCCTGCTGCACTTCAAGCGCGACTTGCCGAGCGCTGATGTCGACCAGCCCAAGGTCTTGCTGGTGGCTCCCCTCTCGGGCCACTTTGCGACCCTGCTGCGCGACACCGCCCGCACCCTTTTGCAAGACCACGATGTGTACGTGACCGACTGGCACAACGCGCGCGATGTGTCGCTCAAACACGGTGCCTTCAGCCTCGACGACTACGCCGAATACATGATCTCGTTCATCGAGAACATCGGCCCCGGCACCCACGTGATTGCCGTGTGCCAGCCGTGTGTGGCGGCCCTGGTGGCCACGGCCATCATGGCCGAAGACGACAACCCCGCCCAACCTGCCAGCCTGACGCTGATGGCCGGCCCGGTGGACTGCCGCGTCAACCCCACCGGCGTGAATGAGCTGGCCAACAGCAAGCCCATCGAATGGTTTGAAAAAAACCTCATCAGCCATGTACCGTGGCCTCACGCCGGTCACATGCGCCGCGTGTACCCCGGCTTTGTACAGTTGACGGCCTTCTTGTCAATGAACCTTGAGCGCCACAAACAGCAGTTCAAAGACATGTACAAACACCTGGTGGAAGGCGACCTCGACAAGGCCACCACCATCCGTGTGTTCTACGACGAATACCTGGCGGTGAACGACCTGCCGGCCGAGTTCTACCTGGAAACGGTCGAAAAAGTCTTCCAGACCTACGACCTGCCACGCGGTGTGCTCACCTACAAAGGCCGCACCGTCAATACCGCCGCCATCCGCCGCACCGCGCTGATGACAGTGGAAGGCGAGCGCGACGACATCTGCTCTATCGGCCAGACCGTGGCCGCACACGACCTCTGCTCCAGCGTACGTCCGTACCGCAAAACCCACCACGTGCAAACCGGCGTGGGCCACTATGGCGTGTTCAGCGGGCGCAAATGGAACCAGCAGATCTACCCGCGTGTGCGCAACATGATCCACTCCACACAAAGCTAATTCAGCAAAGCTAGGGGTTGGCCGTGTTTTGGAGGTGCGGCAAATGCGCCTCCAGATAGGCAATGAACTGCCCCACCTGCGCATTGCGCGTCATCCCGCCCCGGTACAGCAGCGACACCGTGCGGTGCAAACGTGGCCGCCGCAGTTGGATCACCGCCAACGCAGGATCGTGCAGCGTGGTGGTGTAGAGCTGCGGCAGCAGGCCCACACCCAGGCCACTACGCACCATGCTGTAAAGCGTTTCCAAGTGGTGCACGCGAAACGGCTCTTCAGCGGGTGCGCCGGTTTTTTCGCCCTGCCCTGCATGGCCAAACTGCGCCAGCACCACATCGCCCAGCAGCGGCATGCTGCCGGCCGCAAACACCACCAAACGCTCGCCGCTGATCTGCCGCCAGTTCAACTCGGCCTCGCCGGCCAGCGGGTGGTCGCGCCGGGTCACCAGCACCACCGGGTCTTCCAGCAACGGCACGTTGACCAGACCCGTGGGCGGCTCCAGCACGGCGGTTACCGTCACATCCAATTGGCCTGAGCGTGTGCGTGCCACCAATTCATCCGACAAACCGTCTTCCAGCGCAAACTCCACGGCGCCTGCCACTTCGCGCTGAAAACCTTCCATGCAAGTCGCCACCAAGGTGCTGGCCGACGGCATGGTGCCCACGCGGATGCGCGCCTGGCCCGAACGCAACACGCTGTCGATATCGGCCAGGGTTTCGTCAAAGGTGTGCACCAGAAACTGTGCCCGCTCCAGCAGTTGCAAGCCCGCCTCAGTCACGTCCAATTGATGCGTGGAACGGCGCAGCACTTGCGCCCCGACGATGCGCTCGAGCTGCTTGATGGCGTTGCTGAGCGCCGGCTGGGTGATGCCCAGCCGCTCGGCCGCGCGGCCAAAGTGGCGTTCTTCCACCAGCAGCGTGAAGCACTGCAGATGCCGCATGGTCAACGCACGCAAGGGGTTGGTGCTCACGCTTGGCCTTTATCAATTCGATGAATGGAATTATAGAAATTTGAAACTATCTTTATCAGCCCCGCTTTCCTAGACTGTGCCTATGGCACCCTCTTCTCCGTATTCATCGCTCTTGCCGCCCCTGTGCGCCCAGCCCTTCAACACGCTGGATGCGGCTACCGCTGCGGCCCAAGTGCCCCACCTCGCGGCGCTGACCGACTTCATCCAGGCCATGCCCAAGGCAGAGTTGCACTGCCACCTGTTCGGCACGGTACGCCGTGGCACGCTAGAGGACCTGGTGCGGCGCGAAAACTTTCCGCTGTCGCTGGAAGAGGTGGAGAGCTTTTATGTGCGTGGCGAAAAGCCGGTGGGCGTGCTGCGCGTGTTGCGCGCACTTGACGCGGTGCTCATCAAGTCGCCAGCCGACCTGTACCGGCTGACCCTTGAATACCTGGAAGACGCCTCGCGCCACAACGTGCGTTATGCCGAGTTCTTCTGGAACCCGACCGGCACGGCCCACGTCTCGGGCATTGCCTACGCGCCCGCTGTGGACGCCATTGCCCACGCGGTGCGCGATGCGCAAACGCAGTTCGGCATCATCGGCCGCATCATCCCCAGCATCGACCGCGAAACCAGCCCCGAAGCCGCGCTGGAGATGGTGCAGTGGATGCAGGCGCACCGCGTGCCCGAGGTGATCGGCATCGGCATCGACTACCGCGAAAACGACCGCCCGCCCGAACTCTTTGCCCAAGCCTACGCGCTGGCGCAAAAACTTGGCCTGAAAACCACCGCCCATGCGGGTGAATTCGGCATGCCCTGGCACAACGTGCGCACCGCTGTCGACGACATCCAGGTCGACCGCGTAGACCACGGCTACACCATCGTCGACAACCCAGAGCTTGCCCGCGCCTACGCTGCACGCGGCAAGGTCTTCACCGTGGTGCCCACCAACTCCTACTACCTGCGCACCCTGGCGCCAGAGCGTTGGGCGCAAGACCACCCCATCCGCCAAATGGCCGCCCTGGGCCTGGCGCTGCACCCCAATACCGACGACCCCACCCTGCACCTGGTGAACCCCACACAGGCCTGGCTGATGATGGTGGTCAACTTTGGCTTCGACATGCCCGCCCTGCGCCAACTCATGCTCAACGGCCTGGGGGCCGCGTGGATCGACGACGCCACGCGCCAAGCCTGGGCTGAAGCCTGGTCGGCAGACTTTGACCTGCTCACCACCTCGCTGGCCGGCACACCCTATTCAATTTCTCCTGCACATCCCCTTTGAAAGACACACCATGCGCCGCCGTCACCTCCCCCTGTTGATCACCGCCCTGCTGGCAGCAGCCCTGCCCGCCGCCCATGCCGACACGGCCTGGCCCAGCGCCAAGCCCATCACGCTGGTGGTGCCTTTTTCTGCGGGCGGTAGCGTGGACTTCACCGCCCGCCTCATCGCCAACAAGCTCGAAGACCGGCTGCACCAAACCGTGGTGGTGGACAACACCGCTGGTGCCGGTGGCGCCATCGGCGTGGCCCGAGTCGTCAAGTCCGCACCCGACGGCTACACCCTGGTGCTGGGGCCCGACAGCCCCATCGTCATCGGCAAGCTGGTGAACCCCGGTGCCTTCAAATACGACCCGCTAACCGACCTGGCCCCCGTGGCCCTGCTCAACACCGCGCCCATGGTGCTGGTGGCCCGCCCCGGCCTGCCGGTGCAAAACTTTGCCGACTTTGTGAAGCTGGCCAAGGCCTCGCCCGGCAAATACAACTACGCCACCAGCGGCATCGGCACCATCTTGCAGCTCGCCATGGAACTGCTGAAAGAGCAAAACGGCATCCACGTCACGCACATTCCCTATCGTGGCGGCGCGCAGATCGCCACCGACGTGATTGGCAACCAGGTGGATCTGGCCATGCTCTCGGGCACCAGCGCCATTCCGCACATCAAGGCGCAGCGCGTGAAGGCGTTGGGCATCACCGACAACAAGCGTTTGCCCATCTTGTCCGAGGTGCCCACGTTTGCCGAAATGCCCGGCTCCAAAGGTTATGTGATGAACAGCTGGATGGGCATCTTCGCGCCCGCCGGCACGCCAGCGGCCGTGGTCACGCGCCTGAACCACGAGATCAACGAGATCCTGAAAACCGACGAAATCAAAGCCAAGCTGGCCGAACAAGGCGCCATTGCCGGCAGCGGCACGCCAGAGCAATTTGGCGCGTTTGTGAAGGGCGAATACACCCGCAACAAGAAGATTGTGGAGACGGCCAACATCAAGGAATAAGTTGCCTTGCGGGGGGGCACCTCAGTTCTCCCCAGACGTCAAAAAGCCCGCTAGAGCATCAAGCTCAGCGGGCTTTTTTCTTGAGGCAACCAGGGCTCAGGTCGCAGGCTCGTCTTCCGAAGAAGGCCAATCGCGGATGTAGGCCTTGAGCATCTTGTTTTCGAAATTCTGGCTGTCGACCACGGCCTTGGCCACGTCGTACAGGCTGATCACGCCCATCAGCATTTTCTGGTTCATCACGGGCATGTAGCGCGCGTGGCGGTCCAGCATCATGCGGCGCACTTCGTCCAGATCGGTCTCGGCGCTGCAGGTTAGGGGATGGTCGTCCATGGCCGTGCGCACCAGGGTGTTGCCGATGGCGCCGCCGTTTTTCACGATGGCCAAAATCACTTCCCGGAACGTCAACATGCCGACGAGATCGCCGTGGCCCATGACCACCAACGAACCGATGTCCTTCTCGGCCATCACGTTCACAGCATTGGCCAAAGGCTCATCCGGGCTGGCGGTATAGAGCGTGTTGCCTTTCACACGCAGGATGTCGCTGACTTTCATGGTGGTCTCCTCTGGGCTCTCAAATCGAAGGGGTCTTCTCAATATAGCCCACAATAAGCGGACCATAAACAGTTTTCACCCCGAGACCCGCGCTTTCTCGCAGATTCCAGCAGATTGCGTGGCCGAGGTGGCCTCACCCCAGCGATTCGGCATCTATGCAGCACACATGTGACGCGGCAATGACACGAAAGCGCACAAATTGGAGACAAACCAATGCCCGGTTATGCAGACCCAGGATTCGACACCCTGGCCTTACACGCAGGTGCCGCCCCCGACCCGACCACGGGCGCCCGCGCCGTGCCCATTCACCTCAGCACCTCGTTCGTTTTTGAGTCCAGCGACCACGCCGCCGCACTGTTCAACCTGGAGCGCGCCGGCCACGTCTACTCGCGCATCAGCAACCCCACCAACGCGGTGCTGGAGCAGCGCGTGGCCGCACTCGAAGGTGGCATTGGCGCCATCACCACCGCCAGCGGCCAGGCGGCGCTGCACCTGACCGTGGCCACGCTGATGGGCGCGGGCGCGCACATCGTCGCCAGCACCGCGCTGTATGGCGGTTCGCAAAACCTGCTGCACTACACCATGCGGCGCTTTGGCATCGAGACCACCTTCGTCAAGCCCGGCGACATCGACGGCTGGCGCGCCGCCGTGCGGCCCAATACCAAGCTTTTTTTTGGCGAGACCGTGGGCAACCCGGGGCTGGACGTGCTCGACATTCCGAGCATCAGCGCAATCGCCCACGAAGCCGGCGTGCCGTTGCTGGTCGACTCCACCCTCACCTCGCCATGGCTGATGCAGCCGCTGAGCCTGGGGGCAGACTTGGTCTACCACTCGGCCACCAAGTTCCTCTCGGGCCACGGCACGGTGATCGGCGGCATCGTGGTGGACGGCGGCAGCTTCGACTGGGACGGCCCGCGCACCAACGGCCGCTTCACAGAGCTGACGCAACCCTACGACGGTTTCCACAACATGGTGTTCAGCGAAGAAAGCACCGTGGGCGCCTTTTTGCTGCGCGCCCGGCGCGAAGGCCTGCGCGACTTTGGCGCGTGCATGAGCCCGCACACCGCCTGGCTGATCCTGCAAGGCGTAGAGACCTTGCCGCTGCGCATGGAACGCCACATGCGCAACACCCAGCGCGTGGTCGAGTTACTGGCCAAACAACCGTTCGTGAGCCGTGTGGGCCACCCCATATTGGAGAGCCACCCCAGCCATCAACTCGCCCAAAAACTGCTGCCGCGCGGCGCTGGCTCGGTGTTCAGCTTCGACCTCAAAGGCAACCGCGAGCAAGGCAAAAAGTTCATTGAAACACTGAAGGTGTTCAGCCACCTGGCCAACGTGGGCGATTGCCGCAGCCTGGTGATCCACCCCGCCAGCACCACCCATTTCCGCATGACCGATGAGGCCTTGGCGGGCGCCGGCATCACCCAGGGCACGATTCGCCTGAGCATTGGTTTGGAAGACGCTGACGACTTGATCGACGACCTGACGCGCGCGCTCAAAGCCGCCGAGAAAGCAGGAGCCTGAACATGCAACTGCAAGTCAACGGCCACACCACCTTCTGCTACACCGCCGGCAAAACCTTCGATGCCGCCAAGCCCACCGTCGTCTTCATCCACGGCGTGCTCAACGACCACAGCGTCTGGATTCTGCAAAGCCGCTACCTGGCCAACCACGGCTGGAACGTGCTGGCCGTCGACCTGCCCGGCCACTGCCGCAGCGCCGGTGACGCGCCCGCCAGCGTCGAACAAGCGGCCGACTTCATCGCCGCCCTGCTGGACGCCGCTGGCGTGCCGCGCGCCGCGTTGGTCGGCCACAGTTGGGGTTCGCTGATCGCGCTCGAAGCCGCCGCACGCTTGAAAGACCGCGTCAGCCACCTGGTGCTGGTGGGCACCGCCGCGCCGATGAAGGTGTCGCCCGCGCTGCTGGAAACCTCGCTCGCCGAGCCCATGAAGGCGCTGGCCATGATCAACGTGTTCTCGCGCAGCACCCTGGCCGCCCCGCCCTCGTCGCTCGGCCCTGGCACCTGGGTCTATGGCGCCAGCATGGCCTTGGGCCGGCGCGTGTTGGCCAGCAACACCGAGGTGAATGTGTTCCACCGCGGCTTCAAGGCCTGCAACGATTACGCGGGTGCCGAAGCGGCCATCGCGGCCATCACCTGCCCAGTATTGTTTCTGCTCGGCGCACAAGACCAGATGACGCCGCCCAAGGCTGCGCAAGCCTTGGTGGATGCCGCGCGTGCCAACGGCAAAAAGGTGCTGGTCGAACGCTTGCCGGTGGGGCATCACCAGATGTCAGAAGCGCCCGATGAAACGCTGGCGGCACTGAAGACCTTTCTGGCCAGTGCGACAAATTAGCAGGGTTTTCCCCAGCCAATCGTAAAATCGACCGCATGCATTCTTCCTGGCACCAAGGCGTCATGTGGTTCACCCGCTTGGGTGAAATCGGTATTCTCTGGCCCGTCGCCACGGCCCTTGCACTGTGGATGCTGGCCGTCGGCCGTTCTTGGCGTGTCGCCTTGGCATGGCTGGTGCCACTGGCGCTGGCCGCGCTCATCACCTCGCTGTCCAAAGTGATGTTCATCGGCTGGGGCCTGGGTGTGGCGTCACTCGACTTCACCGGTTTCTCGGGTCACGCCATGTTTGCTGCTGCCATTTATCCGGTGCTGGCGTTTTCACTGGCCAGCGGACGCCAACCGCATGGCGACCGCAGCCTGCTGTTGCCGGTGGCTGCTGGTTATATGCTGGCTGCACTCATCGGCTGGAGTCGCATCCTGGTCAATGCCCATTCGTGGTCCGAGGTGATCGCCGGTTTTCTGCTCGGCGCGGCTGCCAGCGGTTGCACGTTGTGGCTCGTGGGTCATTTGCCGCAACGGCCTACAAAATTGCGCTGGGCCATGCTGGGCGTCGCGGGCTGGCTGGTGCTGATGCCCAGTTTCGCTGCTCCTACGCGCACCCACACCATGGTCACCCAGTTGGCGGTTGAACTGGCCGGGCGCACCGCGCCTTTCTTGCGCCACGACCTGCATTCAACGCCAGAGTCGATGAGTTCACCTATCAAAGTCGATTGAACACGCTACAGAGTTCAGAGCACCTCACGCAAGTACATGCTGCGCAAACGGCTGTTTTCCCATAAATTTTCAAGACGCAAGCTATCGGCCAACAACAAGCGCTCGGCCAGCGGCGCCAGCAGCGTGGTGTCCAAATCGGCCAACAGCACGTAGCGTGACTCGTGCTGGCTCGGACCCGTGCCGTCTTCCAGCTCATCCAGCTTGCCCACCCAATCGAGCACGGCCAGAGTTTGAAACACGGTTTCCAGCTGCAGAACGTCAACGCCAAGTGACTGCGCCACCTGTGTGCCGGTGCGCCCATGCTCACCAGCTTGGCGGGCGGCATAGAGTTGCTGCAGCGCCTCCACTGCCAGTTGGAAGTGCCAACCGTGGGTGCTGGGGCGCCGCCCCACGCCAGACGTCAGGCTCGGCATATACGCTGCCATGACCGCGCCCAGCAACACGATCACCCAGGCGGTGTAGATCCAGATCAGCAAAATCGGCAACGTGGCGAAGGCGCCATACACCGCCGAATAAGTAGGCACCGACGACACGTAGAGCGTCAACGCGCGCTTCGCCACTTCAATGCCCACTGCCACAAACACGCCGCCCGACAAAGCATGCCGCCAGCGCACACGCGTGTTGGGCACGTAGTGGAACAACGCTGCCATCCCGCCGCACAACATGGCGAACTGCGCCGCTTCAAGCAGAAATTTCACGCTGCCGGCAAAGTCGCCCACCACGTTGCTGGAGAGCGCAACTGCGGTTGAAGTCAGCAACAAACTCGCGCCCAGCAGCAATGGGCCGAGGGTGATGGCAGCCCAGTAGATCAACACCCGCTGCCCCAACGGGCGCGGCCGGCGCACACGCCAAATGCGGTTCAACGTGCGGTCGATGGTCAGGATCAACGCCAGTGCGGTGACCAGCACCACCGCCAAGCCCACGCTCCCCAGCTTGCTGGCCTTGAGCGAAAACTGCGTAAGGTAGCCCAGCACCTGGCGCGCGATGCTGTCGGGAATCAAGCTTTGCACCAGCCAGCGCTGCAACACCTGCTGCACCTGGCTGAACATGGGGAACGCGGTAAAGACCGCCAGCGCCACGGTAAAAAACGGCACCAGCGCCAGCGAGGTGGTGAAAGTCAGGCTACTGGCCGTCAGCCCAAGCTGGTCTTCGCGAAAGCGCTCGCGCAGGGTATGGGCGGTGGTGCGCCACGGAAACTCGGCCAAATCTTTGAACAGAAGCTCGACACGCGAGGAGAGGTTTGCAAGGCGTTGACGCAGGGGCTGAAACATGGCCGCTATGATGCCACCGCAATGAACACTCTCGACAACACTGTGAACCCCGTGGACACAACTGTGCCGTGGACACGCCGCGTGGCGGTCGGCAGCCTGCTGGGCCTGATCGTGCTGGGCCTGGCCTGGGAACTGTGGCTCGCCCCCATCCGCCCCGGTGGCTCACTGTTGGCGCTGAAGGTGCTGCCGCTGTGCATCCCTCTGGCCGGTCTGCTGAAGAACCGTATGTACACCTACCGCTGGCTCAGCCTGTTGGTGTGGATCTACTTCACTGAAGGCGTGGTGCGCGCCTGGAGCGACCCAGGCCTGAGCGCCGGCCTGGCGTTCATCGAAGTGTTGCTCTGCCTGGCCCTGTTTGCCGCCTGCGCGCTGCACGTGCGCCTGCGTTTACGCAACGCAAAGGCCTCTGCCCTAGCCACCGCAACCGCCACGGCTCCGACTATCTAATCCCTTCTACAGACCTCTCAACATGACAGCTCTCTTAGACACCCTGCGCCAAATCGTCGGCGCCGCCAACGTCCTCACCCACGAAGACCCGCAAGCCGACCTCAGCTCGTGGGAGCAAGACTGGCGCAAACGCACACGCGGCACCGCACTGGCCGTGGTACGCCCCGGCAACACCGAGCAAGTGGCGGCCGTCATCAAAGCCTGCGCTGCCGCCAACACCACGCTGGTGCCGCAAGGCGGCAACACCGGTTTGGTGGTGGGCTCCATTCCCAACAACACCGGCACCCAAGTGGTGTTGAGCTTGCAGCGCATGAGCGCCGTGCGCAAGGTCGATCCCGGTAACCTGACCATCACCGTGGAAGCCGGTTGTGTGCTGCAAAACCTGCAGACCGCTGCCGACAACGCCGGCTTTTTGTTCCCCTTGAGCCTGGGCGCCGAAGGCAGTTGCACCATCGGCGGCAACCTGGCCACCAACGCTGGTGGCACACAAGTCGTGCGCTACGGCAACGCACGCGAACTCTGCCTGGGCCTGGAAGTGGTGACCGCACAGGGCGAGATTTGGGACGGCCTCTCCGGCCTGCGCAAAGACAACACCGGCTACGACCTGCGCGACCTGTTTGTGGGCAGCGAAGGCACGCTGGGCGTGATCACCGCCGCCACCATGAAGCTCTACCCCAAGCCCGCCGCACAGCTCACCGCCTGGGCCGCAGTGCCCTCGCTGGAAAACGCCGTCACCCTGCTCGGCCTGGCGCACCAACAGCTCGGCGCGGGCCTCACCGGCTTTGAAGTCATGGGCCAGTTTGCGCTGAGCCTGGTGGACAAACATTACCCGCAATTACGCACACCGTTGTGGAAAGACACGCCTTGGTGCGTGCTGCTGGAAAACTCTGACAGCGAATCCGAAGACCACGCCCGCACCCGCTTCGAACAACTGCTGGAAGCGGCGCTGGAACAAGGCTTGGTGACCGATGCCGTGGTGGCAGAGAACCTGACCCAAGCCCACAACCTCTGGCACATCCGCGAGAGCATCACGCTGGCGCAGGCCGAAGAAGGCTTGAACATCAAGCACGACATTTCCATTCCCGTTTCGCGCATTCCTGAGTTTGTGCAACACACCGATGCCGCGCTGGCTGCCGCCATTCCCGGTGTGCGCTTCGTCAACTTTGGGCACTTGGGTGATGGCAACCTGCACTACAACATCCAGGCTCCGGCCGAAGGTGATGCGAAGGTGTTTTTGCGTGAGCAGGAAGAGAACGTGAACACCATCGTGTATGACGCGGTGCAGGCGTTTGATGGGTCTATCTCTGCTGAGCACGGGGTGGGTGAGTTGAAGCGGCACAAGCTGTTGAAGCACAAGTCGCCGGTGGCGCTTGGGATGATGCGGGCGATTAAGTTGGCGTTGGATCCGCAGAACGTTTTGAATCCGGGGCGGGTTTTGGAGGTTTGAGGGTTTTGATTGGCGCCGCTGGCCGGGAGTCGCCCGGCGGCGAGTAACTTTCTCTTGGTTCGCCAAGAGAAAGTCACCAAAGAGAAGGCGACCCACATGCCGGGACCCTTCGCGTAGCGAAGGGCAAACCTGCGCTGGGTGGGGTTGGTGGGGGTCTGGTGGAACTCGCCTGCGGCTCAGACAGCCACCAGCCCTGATCCCACCAACCCCACCCATCGCAGGCCCGGCCTGACGGGAGTTGAAGCCCAACGGGCCATAGCTTCGCTCGGCCCGGATTTAGAGCCCGCGATGCGCAAGCGAGCCGGGTGGTATTTGGACTCCTACCCCCTTCTAGCTGCGCCTGCGATGGGCGGTTTTGGCGGGATCAGTTTCGCTGGCTGTCTGAGCGCAGCGAGTTCCAGCGAAACCCCGCCAAAGCCGCTCAGCGCAGGTTGCCCCTCGCTTTGCGAGGGGACGCAGATAGTGGGGTCGCCTTTCTTTGGCCTATGTTTCTTTGGCGAGACAAAGAAAGGTAGGTCGCCGCCGGGCGACTCCCGGCCAGCAGCGCCAATAAACACCCCAAACTTCTAAGCAGCAAGCCCCTCAGCAGACTCCACCTGCAACAAAAAGTCCGTCACCAACCCCAACTGCGACGGCACATTGAGCGCCGGCGCATGCCCACACCCCGCCACCTCCACCACCCGCGCCAACCCCTTCGCCCCCGGCCCCCGCGTCAACATCTCCCCCGTCACCGCCGGCAACACCAAGTCCGACTCCGCCCCCCGCAAACACAACACCGGCACTTCAAGCGCGTCGTAGTGCTCCCAAATCAAATAGTCGTTCACGTGGTGCGTGAACTGCTGCACCATCGCCGGGTCGTAATGCGGCGTCACGCGCCCATCCTGCAAGCGCCGCGTGGACGACTCGGTGAGCAAGCGCCATTGTGTATCGCTAAGCCAACCGTAAGGCTTGTAGACCACGCGAAAAAACGCCTCCAACTCTTGCACCGTGTCGAACGCCGGCGGCGCCCCCGCGTAGCCGCGAATGCGCGCCAACGCCGCCTCGGCCAGCTCGGGTGCGTTGTCGTTCAACAGCAAGCTGCGGATGCGGCCTTTGAGTTGCGGCTGCAGCAAGCCCGACGCGCACACCGTGCCAATGGCGCCGCCCATCGACGTGCCGACCCAATGCGCACGTTCGATGTGGAGCTGGTCAAACAAATCCGCTGCCAACTTGGCATAGAACGCCAGCGTGTACTCCACCGCCGGCGCCTTGCTCCATTGGCTCAAGCCACGGCCCAAGGTGTCGGGGCAGATCACGCGGTAAGACCGACCCAATTGCGTGGCCAAGTGCTCGGCCAGCGGATCCATGTCGCGCCCGGTGCGCGCCAGGCCGTGCCATGCCACCACCACCGGCGCGTCAGCACCAGCGTCGGCGCCCCACTCGGTCACGTGGATTTCGTAACCCGCGCATGAGATGTATCGAGAAGTGGGCAGCATGGCAATACCTAGTTGGGAAGTTGAGATCAGTCCGGCACCGTGATTGCACCGGCACTCACGGTGATACGGTTCGCCGCCACTGGCGTGGTCACCAGCGCAGGCACGTTGGCCGCAGTGATGGCCGGCGCACTGCCCGCCGTACCCCCACGCGGCACGGTACGCACCACCTGGCTGGCGGGCAAGGCCGTGCCTTGTGTCAAGTGGGCGTACATCGCATCCAGCGCGCGGTTCAGGTAGACGTGCAGCGGCACGTAGCGGCTGTCGTAGCCGGGCAGCACACTCGGCAGGCCGATGAAACTGTCAAAGTGCTGCGCGTTGGTCACCTCCACATAGCTCAGGCGGCTGCTGCTGCCCTCGACCTGGCGGTTGAGCGCGGTGTAGGGGCGCGAGGTGTGGTTGACGGGCAGCAAGGCGTCTGAACGGCCATGCACGATGATGGCGGGCTTGCCCTGCAGGTTGCCACTACGCCGCGTCTCGTTCACGCCCGCTTGTAGCTTCAGCGCGACCGCGTCGCTACCGTTGACCAAGCCGCGCAGGCACAACGCACCAGCGGTGTTCCAGTCCGCCACACCCGATGGGTTGAACGACAGGAAGTCGCGCGAGGGTGCACCCAGGCCGTTGTTGTTGATCAGTTGCACCCCCACCGCCGGCGGTACACCGTTGCCCGTGGCGAACATGCTGGCCAGCGAAGCCGGTGCCAACGTGGTCACCGCACCGGTGCCAGTAGCGGCGGCAAAGCTGTAGCCGCAGAGGTTGTCTTTCACGCTGCTGCGGGCCAGCGCGTTGGCAAACGTCACGGTCACCGCGGGCGCCACTTCAAACGCGATGAGCGAAGGGTGCAGCACACTCGACTCGGGCTCCCAGCCGTAGTCGCGCAGCTTTTGCAAAGCCTCTTCAGCCTGGGCTGCGGTGCCGGTGCTGCTAAGCAGCCCAGCGGTGCGCAGGGCCGCGCAACGGTTGGGCGCCACGGGGAAGGCCAGCGCCGCAAAACCAGCGGTATAACTGGCGGCATAAGGTGCCCCCGTCAACGATGCAGCCAGCGCCGCACAGGGTTGGTAGACGTTGGCAAAGCTGGTGTAGTCCATCAGTGTTTTGCCCACCACGGCCAGTTGCGTGCTGCCGCGTGTGACCGTCACGCCAGGGTTGGCCGGCAACTCGACGGCGGGCTCAGAAACGACGACCGCGCGGATCAAGCCCTTGGTGTCTTGCTCGGCGGCGGCAATGGCGGCACCGCCACCATTGGAGATGCTGGAGGCGATGACGATGGTGTTATCGGTGCCCAGCGTTTTGAGCTTTTGCCCGGTCTTGTCGTCCACCTGGCCAAACTGCTCGTTCAGCACGTAGTAAGCAAACTCCACCGCTTTGAGCGTGCTGTTACCCCAGTCTTTTTCGGGGTTCTGCCCAGAGTGCGCGTGTTTGAAGGCAAAGCGATTTGGCGTGGCGGTGTTGAAGGCGCTCAACTCGCTGGCCGTGAGGTTGGCATTGAACGCGGCGTTCTTGCCAGCGGCCGTGGCACTGGTGCGTGTGCCGTCGATCAACGGCACGGTGTCGTTCTGCAAGTCGTGTGGCGCGGCGCCCGTGCCCTTGTCGGTGTAGGCCACGGCACAGCCGCGCTTCAAACCCCATTCGCCGGTAGAGATGCCGCCGTAGACACCGCGCGAACCCGAGGCCGTGGCGGTGATGATGCAGGCCTTGCCCTTGTCAAAATTGGCCGGCACCTGCACCATCAGCGTGACGTTTTGGCGGCCCGTGCCATCGTCGGCAAAGGCGATGTATTCGGTGCCAGCAATCTTGCCCTCGGCCGAAGTGACGGTGCCGTTCGCGTCCACATTCGGCCCGTAGAGCGTGCCGTAGCCGCCCTCGGCCGTCATGTCGATCAAGGCACGGTAGTTGTTGTAGATGGCGGCGCGGCGCAACTCGGCGGCGGTGGGCGCCAAGGCATTCGCATAGGTCGGTGCAGCCGCAGAGCCCAGGCCGCTTTTGCCCAGACCGGCGGTCAACAAGTCGTCACTGCTACCGTCGTAGGTTTTCGTGGACACCGTGCCGAGGTAGGTCGGTTTGTTGTTGAGCCGGTTGGCATTGACACCACCGCCACCACTTCCGCCCCCTCCGCAAGCCGCTAACACCGCTGCCGCCAACACTGAGGGCAATAGCGCCCCAGGCAGGTTCAAGGTCTTCGTCATGGTCATGTCTCCTAAGTAATAGTTATCTACTCAACACGGGAACAACACAGATCAAACCAACGACCTATCGCGCGGCACTCGCACGCAGCCGCCCCACCACACCGGTGGGGAAGTAATAAACCGACAACACAAACAACACGCCCAGCCACAGCAGCCAGCGGTCGGGCGACAACAAAGCGGCCAGCCAAGGCCAGCCGCTGCTGGCCTCTTGCCCCAAGCGCAGCAGGTCTTGCAGATAGCTTTGCGCCACCAGGAAAAGCACCGCGCCAATGGCCGCACCGTAGACCGTACCCATGCCGCCAATCACCACGATGAGCAGGACGTCCATCATGATTTCGAACGACAGCGAGGTGTCCGGCCCGTTGTAGCGCAGCCAAAGCGCCAGCATGGCGCCGGCGCAGCAGGCGAACATGGCCGACAAGACACTCGACGTGGTGCGGTACACCACCACGCGGTAGCCAATGGCCTCGGCCCGAAACTCGTTTTCGCGGATGGCTTGCAGCACCCGGCCAAAAGGCGAATTGACGATGCGCAGCAGCGCCAGCACCAACACCACCGCCACCACAAACAGCAGGTAGTAGCAGAGCAAGCGCCCATCGAGCGACACGCCGAGAAAAGGCTCGTCGGCGAACTCAAAGCTCGGGGACAACAGCGCCGGCACCTTGAAGCTCAGGCCGTCTTCACCACCCGTCAATTCCGACAACTGCGAGGCCAGCGTTTGAAACGCCGCCGCCACCGCCAGCGTGATCATGGCGAAGAAGATGGCCCGCACGCGCAGCGAGAACAAGCCGATCACCAAAGACAACACCAGCGACACCGCCAGCGCGCCCAGCAAACCCACCAGCAAGGCGCTCCAGGTCGGCCCCATGCGTGTGGTGGCGATGGCGATGCCATAGGCACCGATGCCAAAGAACATGGTGTGCGCAAAGCTGACGATGCCGGTATAGCCCAGCAGCAAATCAAAGCTGGCCACCAGCACCACAAACACCAGCACCTTGGCCGCGACGGACAAAGCCTTCACGCCCGGGAACAAAAACGGCGCCAGCGCCAAGCCCAAAAATACGGCTACCAGCAACACCGCCAGCACCTTGCTACGCGGGGTGTCGTTAGAGAGAAGTCGGTTCAACATTTGCATCCACTCCTGCTCAACGATTCGTCACAGGGTAGACACCCTGCGGTCGCCACAACAACACCGCCACCATGAGTGCGATGTTGGAAAACAGCGCCAGCTTGGGCACCAAAAAGCCGGTGTAGTTGGCCATCAAGCCGACCAGCAGCGCGCCGATGAGCGCCCCGCCCGTGGACCCCAGGCCGCCGATGATGATGACGATAAAGATCAGCACGTTGACCTGCGCGCCCATCTGCGGCACCACGTTTTGTTGGTACAGGCCCCACATCACGCCGCCCAAACCGGCAAGCGCGCTGCCCGCCACAAACACACCGACAAACAGGCGGGAGATGCGGTAGCCGAGAGACTCGACCATTTCACGGTCTTGCACGCCGGCGCGGATCAGCAGACCGAGCTTGGTGCGCGTGAGCGTCCAGGCCAGCACGGCGAACACCAGCAGGCCTACCACCACGGCCACCAAGCGGTACTTCTCGATGGCGGCATCTCCTATCAATAGCGCTCCACGCAGCCCTTGCGGCAGCGGCAACGGTATTTGCTGCGGGCCCCAGATCACCTTGATCAACTCTTCACCGATGATCATGCCGCCCATGGTGATCAAGATCTGCTTCAAGTGCTGGCCGTAGACCGGGCGCACGATGAAACGCTCGAACGCCAGGCCCACTGCACCGGCCACCGCCATGGCCACCAGCATGGCGGGCAACACGGCGAACAGGTTCTTCCACAGGTTGTCAGAACCCGTCCAGTCGCCCATGGTGCCGAGCACGCTGGTGGCGACAAACGCGCCCAGCGCGATGAACACACCGTGGCCGAAGTTGAGCACGTCCATCAAGCCAAACACCAGGGTCAAGCCCGAGGCGATGATGAAGATGATCATGCCCATGGCCAGCCCCGCCATGGTGAGCGTGAGCCAAGTCGAGCCCGAGCCGATGAAGGGCAGCACCAGCAGCGCGAGTGCAGGCACCAGCGCCAGCGGCTTCCAGTCGAAGTCGGGCGCGATGAGGCTTTTCTGGGTGGATGTCGGTATCGCGGTCAAAACCTTGCTTTCACTTGTCGAGCTCATAGTGCTAACCCCAGCAGCGAGCGCTGCAAAGCTTCGTCTTCTGCCAGTGCGGCCATGCGCCCGGCGTGCACCACGCGGCCGTTGTCCATCACCGCCACATGGTCGCCCAGGCGTTTGGCGAAGTTGATGTTTTGCTCGACCAGCAGGATCGTGGTGCCGCCCGCTTTGAGCTGGCGAAACGCGTCGATCATGTTGTCGATGATGGCCGGTGCCAGCCCTTTGCTGGGCTCGTCGACGATGAGCAATTCGCGCGGCTCCACAATCGCGCGCGCCACCGCCACCATTTGTTTTTGCCCGCCCGAGAGTTTGCCCGCAGGGTTGTTCCAGAATTTCTCGACCGCTGGAAACAGCTTGAAGATCCACTCCAGGCGCGTGGCGTCCATCTGCGCCGCGTTGCGCGCGCCACGGGCGGCGAGCAGCATGTTTTCTTTCACCGTGAGGTCAGAAAAAATGCCCATGTTCTCGGGCACATAGGCGATGTTCAAACCGGCGATGTCGGGCGTCTGCAGTTTGGTGATGTCGCGCCCTGCAAAGTGGATGCTGCCCTGCGAGGCATGCCATAAACCCATGACGGTGCGCAGCGTGGTCGTCTTGCCCGCGCCATTGCGGCCGAGCAGCATGGTGAGCTGGCCCTTGGGCACGGCGAGGTCTACGCCGTGCAGGATGTGGTACGCGCCGATGTGGGTGTGCACGCCCTTCATCTCCAGTAGATTGGGTGTGCTCATGCTGGCTCCCTCACGGCATCTTTGGCCGCATCTTTGCTCACACCCAAGTAAGCCTCTTGCACCACAGGCGAGGCGATCACCTCGGCCGGCGCACCATCGGCCACCAACGTGCCGTTGGTCAGCACGATGATGCGGTCGGCCAGCTCGCGCACCACGTCCATCTTGTGCTCTACCAGCAGGATGATCTTGGTCTTGTCTTTCTTCAGTTCGCGGATCAGGTTCAAGATCACGGGCGCTTCATCGTGGCTCATGCCGGCGGTGGGCTCGTCAAACATGTAGACCTGCGGCTCCAGTGCCATCAGCAAGGCCACTTCGAGCTTGCGCTGGTCGCCATGTGGCAGGCTGGCCACGGGCATGTGTTGCCGATCGGTCATGGCCACGGCGTGCAGCAGTGCCTCGGCACGCTCGGTCAACGCGCGGTGGTCGCTCCAGATGCTCCACAGATTCAAGCCACGGCGGTGTTTACCATCTTGCGTGGCCTGTACGGCCAGGCGCACGTTCTCCAACACGCTGAGGTTAGGGAACAAATTGGTAAGCTGAAACGCACGCCCCAATCCAGCATGGGTGCGCGCCGATACGGGCAAGCCTGTGAGCTCTTTGCCCCCCAGAAGCACGCGCCCAGCCGTGGCGCGCAGTTGCCCGGAGATCAAATTGAAGTAAGTGGTTTTGCCCGCACCATTGGGCCCCACGATGGCCGTGAGGGTGCCGGGCTCAAATCGGCACGACACCGCGTTGACGGCCACGTGGCCGCCAAAACGGATCGTGAGTTCTTGGGTTTCTAGCATCGGGCCTCGAATAAAGAAAAAGCGAGGGGCAGCACAAGCCCCATCGGCAAACGAGCCAATTCGGGGCACCCGCGGAACCGGCTTTGCCGGGCCGCTGGGTGCGCCCCCTTTGGGGGGATGCGCGCACACGCAGTGAGCGCGAAACGGGGGGACTACCTTGTATTCCGAATCGGAACTTGCATTTCTTCTGGCTTGATCTCGCGCACCAGTTCTGGCACGCCCCAGGCGAACGCGGGATCCACTTTGATCTTGAAGTGGTACATGCTCTGCATGGCTTGGTGGTCTTCCTTGCGGAAGGTCATCTTGCCCTTGGGCGTGTCAAAGCTCATGCCTTCCATGGTGCTGATGAGCTTGTTGGTGCCGGTCTCGCCATTGGTCTTTTTCAGTGCGGTGACCAAGGCCATGGCGGCCGAGAAACCACCGGCGGTGAAGAAGTCCGGCGGCGTCTTGAACTCTTTGTAGTGCGCGGCCACCATGGCTTCGTTCACTGGATTCTTCGGAATGCCGAAGTAGTAATACGTGGCGCCTTCCATGCCGGGGAAGTTTTTGTAACTGGCCATGGCCGGCAAGATGTTGCCGCCGGTGGCGATCTCGATGTTGTAGCGCTTCAGGTCCTGGTCGGCAATTTTGAACGGGTTGCCCGCACCGGCCCAGATGATGAAGATCACCTTTTTACCGGGCAGGTCCTTGAGCTTTTCAATCAAGCGCTGGCCGCCGGCGGTGAAGTCGGTGGTGTTGGCCGGCAGGTATTCCTCGTGCACGATCTTGGCTTGTTTGACCGCGTCTTTAAACGCCTTCACGCCGTCGCGGCCAAAGGCGTAGTCTTGTGCCAGGGTGGCAATCGTCACGCCGGGTTTGTCGAGCGCCACGGCGTTGCTGATGGCGTCCTGGCTGCTGTTGCGGCCGGTGCGGAAGATGTATTTGTTCCACTTATCGCCGGTGATGGCGTCGGCCACGGCGGGCTCCACCAGCAAAATCTTTTTGTACTCTTCGGCCACGGGCAACATGGCCAACGCCACGCCCGAGGACGACGGGCCTACGGCAATGTCGGCCTTGTCGTCCGAGTAGGCGGCGGCCAGCAGGCTCTTGCCCAGGTCGGGCTTGCCTTGGTCGTCTTTCTCGATCACCACCAGCTTCTTGCCGTTGACCGTCATGCTGCCGCCCGTAGCGTATTGCAGACCCATGATCAAACCGACCTGGGTTTGTTTGCCATAGGCTTCGAGCGGACCGGTTTTGCTATACACGTGGGCGATGCGAATCTCGCTCGATTGCGCCCTGGCAGCGCTGACAGGGGCCATGACGGCCGCAGCCGAAAGTAAAGCTGCGATGGCGGTTTGAACCGGCAAGCCAACGGCAAGGCAACGACGTTGCATGTTGTGTCTCCTTATTGTGATGACTGAATTATGCACAGCCCGTGCCAACCCCAATCAGCCAGGCCATGAGAGGAGGAAAGGCTTCATACAAACTAATATGTCCAAATTAAATACATTATTAATGTATGCATTTCAGACATTCGTCTGCCATTCAAACAGGGTTTTCGATGACCTTCACCGAGGCGAAGTGCGCCGTAAAGCGTTAGAACGTTTGATTACATCTGCAGCCTTGGCGAAAGCATTTCTCAAGGATAGATCCGTACCATCGTCTGCGACCATGGGTTGCGCCCGAAGCATGTTGCTCACCGCGCAGCCAGGTCCCCCTGTTCACTTTCAAGGAAAGCTCCCCATGCAGACACAAAAGCTCCGCACCCTGACATCGGCAGTCGCGTTGGCCGCTCTGAGCATCGCCTTTGCTGGCTGTACCACCACGACCACTACCCCCAAGGACGCAGCCAGCAGCGCCAGCGCTCGCTCGGTGGTTGATGCCAACACCCAAGCCACGCTGTTGAAGTTCTACACCTCCGTGGCCGGTTCGCGCGAAATGGTGAGCAAGGCCGCCGGCGTGCTGGTGTTCCCTTCCGTCGTCGGCGCCAGCTTTGTGGTCGGCGGCGAATACGGCAAGGGCGAAATGCTGGTCAATGGCCAACCCACCGGCTACTACAGCACAACAAGCGGCTCCGTCGGCTTCCAGGCCGGTGCGCAATCCAAGGCCATCATCTATCTGTTCAACACCAAGGAAGCGCTCGACAACTTCCGTAACAGCAAGGGATGGACTGCCGGTGTAGACGCTACCGTGGCCGTCGCGCAGATTGGCGCCAATGGCTCCGTGGACACACAGTCTGTGCGCCAGCCGGTCGTGAGCTTTGTGATGACCAATGCCGGACTGGAGGCAGGCGTGTCGGTATCGGGCTCGAAGATCACCAAGATCGACCTGTAAGTTCAACGTTCAGCGCGGCGAGTTCGGATACACCCCACCGAACAAGCGCTTCAGCCCCAAAGAGCCACGGGAAATCGTGGCTCTTTTTTTGCGTTCACCCCATCCGGTCATAAAGCGTCGCGCGCGAGATGCCCAGCAAACGTGCTGCGGCCAATTTGTTGCCGCCGGTGGACGCCATCGCGGCGGAGATCGCTTGCTGCTCCAGTTCGGCAATCTGCTGTGATAGCGGCCGCAGCAATTTGACATTGCTGCCCTCGTCTTCCGATGCCGCAGTGGAAGAACTCTTCTGCAAATCGATTTGCTCCAGGCCGGTTTCGCCCAACACACGTTTGACCTCGGCCGCATCAATGCGCGAAGCGTCGCTGCGCATGGCCAACTGCTCCAGCACATTGCGCAACTCACGGATGTTGCCGCGCCAGTGCTGCGCGGCCAGCAAGGCCAGCGCATCCGGCATCAATTCGGGTGGCGCTTCGCCGCTGCGATGGGCCAGGTCTTCGCCCAGCGCCTCGACCAATGCAGCCATGTCGCTGCGCCGCTCGCGCAGCGGCGGCACGCGTAGCGGCAGCACGTTCAGGCGGTAGTACAGATCTTCGCGAAAGCGGCCGTCGCGCACCAGTGCCGGCAGGTCGCGCGAGGTGGCAGCAATCACACGCGCATCAAACGCTACCAGGCGGTTCGACCCCAGTGGCTCGATTTCGCCCTCTTGCAGAGCGCGCAGCAGCTTGGCCTGCAGGCCCATCGGCATGTCGCCAATTTCATCCAAAAACAAGGTGCCACCATCGGCCAGCTTGAACTTGCCATCGCGTCCACGCTTGTCAGCGCCGGTAAAGGCGCCGGGCGACACGCCAAAGAACTCCGCCTCCAGCAGGGTATCAGGCACGGCGGCAATGTTGATGCTGACGAACGGCCCTTTCGCACGCGCCGAAGCGGTGTGGATAGCGTGCGCCAGCAGCTCTTTGCCGGTGCCGGTTTCGCCCAGCAGCAGCACCGGGCTGGACAGGCGCGCCGCACGCCGCGCATGCCGCTTCACGTCCACAGCAGCGGGGCTGCTGCCAATAAAGCTGGCAAAGCTGTACTTGGCCCGGCGCTGGCCATCTGGCGTGTTTTGAAGCAAGGCGTTGGCGCGTTGCACAGCCAGTTCGCGGCGTGCGTCGTCCAGGTCGCGCTGCAGCATCGCAAACTTGCTGATCAGCGGTTTGAGTGTGGTCTCGGGATGGTCGAACAAGACAATGCCGATGGCGCCAATCACTTCGCCCAACTTTCCAGGCGCGTGGCCAGGAGAGGCCGCCTCCACCTCGGCGTGCAACGGAATGCGGCTGACCACAAAGGTGCCAGCACGGTTGGTCAGCAGGTCGACCAGAATCGGCTCGCCGGTTTCCAGCACCTGGCGCATTTGCGTGTTCGGGATCACGTCTTCCACCATGCGGCCGACAAACTCGTCGGCCGACGCCACGCCGAGCGCGGGCAGGAAGCGCTTGTAGCCTTCGTTCACCCACACAATGCGCCCGCTGCGGTCCACCAGAAACATGCCCTGGCTGATGCTAGAGAACAGGTGGAACATTGACCGCGCGGCGTAGGCCAGGATGCCTTCGGGGTCGAGGGGCAAAACAGATGCAGATGGGGTCACGGGCATCAGAACCTTTTTGTTTGGGCACGAAACAACGAACCTGAGTTTAGGCCCTGGGGTCTTTTGCCCAAGCTGCGAAAATCCCTGCACTGCGCCGCATAAAGATTCATAAAAAATGGGCTCAACCGCATACTGCAACAGCGCAAGCCGCTATTGTTTTTGATTATTTCCACGAACCTCGGCCTGAAGACCGTGGTTCCTAGTGTTTTCCCTGCAATGTCCATCCAACTCGAACCCGCCAACCAACCTGAAGTGGTCCTGCTCGTCGAAGCCCTCGACGCCCACCAAAAACCGCTCTATCCGCCCGAGTGCCATTACGGCATTCCGATCGAAGCGCTGATGCAGCCGAATGTGCTGTTCGCCGTGGCGCGCGACGACGCAGGACAAGCTGTGGCCTGTGGCGCCATCGTCTTGGGCGACGAATACGGTGAGCTCAAGCGCATGTTCGTGCAGCCCACGCACCGGGGCCAGGGTTTGGCCCAAGGGGTACTGGCGTTTCTCGAAGCCCAGGCCCTGGCCAAAGGCTGCACCCAGGTGATGCTGGAAACCGGCATTCGCCAGCCTGAAGCCATTGGTTTGTATGAACGCTCAGGTTTTGTGCGGCGCGGGCCGTTTGGCGACTACCCGGACGATCCGCTCAGCGTCTTCATGGCCAAAAACATCGCCTAAATGACTTGTGAGGACAGGTTATCCCGCCTACCTTACGATACCGCTCCAGGAGAAAGCGCCCTCATGAAACAGTACCTCGATCTCGTCCAGAACATCTTCGACAACGGCAGTTGGCAAGAAAACCGCACCGGCGTGCGCACCCTGAGCCTGCCCGGCGCGATGATGCGCTTTGACTTGCAGGAAGGTTTTCCGGCCGTCACCACCAAAAAGCTGGCGTTCAAAACAGCCGTGGGCGAAATGGTGGGTTTCTTGCGCGCCTCGCGCAGCGCGGCCGAGTTTCGCGCGCTGGGCTGCAAGGTGTGGGATCAAAACGCCAATGAAAACCAGCAGTGGCTGGCCAACCCCTACCGGCTGCAAGAGGATGACCTCGGGCCGGTATACGGCGTGCAGTGGCGCAACTGGCCGGCCTACAAAGTGCTGCAGGCCGATGCCACCGCGCAAATCGAAGATGCGCTGGCACGCGGCTACCAGTTGATTTCATCGTTTGAAGACCCGAACGGCGGCGGCGCGCAAGTGCTGCTCTACAAGGCCATCGACCAACTGCGCCAGTGCCTGGACACCATCATCAAAGACCCCGGCAGCCGCCGCATCCTGTTCCACGGCTGGAACTGGGCGCAACTGGAAGAAATGGCGCTGCCACCCTGCCACCTGCTCTACCAATTTCTGGTGAACAAGGCCAAGGGCGAAATCTCGATTTGCCTCTACATCCGCAGTAACGACGTGGGCCTGGGCACACCATTCAACTTGACCGAGGGCGCAGCCTTGCTCCACCTGGTGGCGCGCCTCACGGGCTACAAGCCACGCTGGTTTACCTACTTCATTGGCGACGCGCATATCTACGAAAACCACGTCGACATGCTGCAAGAGCAGTTGAAGCGCGAGCCCTTCGCGGCACCGCAACTGGTGCTGAACGCGCGCATTCCAAGCTATGCCGAAACAGGCATCTACGCCCCCGAGTGGCTGGAGAAAGTGGAGCCCAGCGACTTCACGCTCGAAGGCTACCAACACCACGCGCCGCTGACCGCGCCGATGGCCGTTTAAGCCAAGCCGGCCGCGCTGGCGTCGGCCTTATCTCGATATTTCGCGGCATTTCGCCGTTCTCCTGCTTCGCCGATACGGCCGTTTTGGCGTACCCGTATCGGCTGGCGCAGCCGTGCACAGAAAGGCTGGAAATACAACAACTTTGTTGATATATTCGCGAGCCGATCCTATCGACCTTTATCGAATTTTTCGATTTTTTCGATCACGCCGCTCAAACGGCGCAGCTCTGAACGATGCACGCGTTTTCTCAAACACTGTCGGCCATCACCGTCGCAGCACAGCCGTGCTGTGATGGCGTGCCACGCGCGCAACGCACCACTGCGTTGCGGCAAAAAGGGGGCAGCGCATGACCGCCATCGCCACGCCTCGCACACGTCAACGGAGTTCAAACGCAGACTGGCGCAGCACCGACCTGGCGCTCGCCCGCACGCTGGAGCTGGTGTTCTTTGCCCACATGGAAATGGCCGATGCAGCCGACAAAGTGTTGGTGGAGTACGAACTCAGCCGCCCACACCACCGCGTGCTCAGCTTCGCGCAGATCAAGCCCGGGGTCAACGTTGGCGAGCTGCTGTTCGGCCTGCGCATCACCAACCAGGCGCTGTCGCGCACCATGCAGAAGATCGTGGCGCTGGGCCTTATCGAGCAGCGTTACTCGGAGACGGATCGGCGCGTGCGGCACCACTTTCTCACCGACAAGGGTTACGCCCTGCTGGCCGTGCTGCGTGCGCGCCAGTACGACGTGATCCGGCAAGCACACCTGGCCCTGCCGCAGGCCGATCTGGATGCGTTTTGGCGCATGCTGGAGGCTCTGTCGCGCCCGGAAGACATGCACATGGTGTCGCCCCACCCCGGCCAGCCGCTGGCCACTCGCCCAAAGGAACACACATGATCGACGCCGCCACCAAAGCGCTCACCCTTCAAACCTACCCCATGCTGGCCGACTTGCCAGCCCATACGCTCGACGATTTGCTTGCCGGCGCCACCTACATGAAGGTGCCAGCCCAGGCGATGATGTTTGATGAGAACCAGCCCTGCATGGGTTTCCCGCTGCTACTGTCGGGCAGCGCCCGTGTGATCAAGGCCGCACCCAACGGGCGGGAACTGCACCTTTACTATGTGCTGCCGGGCGAGGCGTGCATCCTCACCAGCAGTTGCCTGCTGGGGCGCGCCAACTACCAAGCGCGCTGCCTGGTGCAGGAGGATCTTGAATTGGTGGTGCTGCCGCCGGCTGCGTTTCGCGTGCTGTTCTCCAACCTCGAATCGTTTCGAGAACACGTGTTCAGCCGTTTCTCGGAGCGGCTGTCCGATCTGCTGCAACTGGTGTCTGCCGTGACGTTTCAAAAACTCGACCAGCGACTGGCCACCGCCCTCACCGCCCGGCCCAGCCCCATCCAGACCACACACCAGGCGCTGGCCGACGAACTTGGCAGCCTGCGCGAGATCGTCAGCCGCTTGCTGAAAAATTTTGCCGATCAAGGCTGGGTACGGCTAGGCCGCGAGCGCATCGAGGTGGTAGACGCCATGGCGCTGCGGCGCTTGGCCAGTCTCTGATTTCTTTGCCCTTTTGAATGCTGTGTAACCTTCATCACAGACACTGTCCGTCTGCCCAAAGACACTGCCGCCACTTTCACCTCTTTTTCACCACTGGAGATCACCATGTCCCTTCGCATCAACGACACTGCACCTAACTTCACCGCCGACACCACGCACGGCAAACTCGACTTCCACAACTGGATTGGCGACAGCTGGGCCATTCTGTTCTCGCACCCCAAAGACTTCACGCCGGTGTGCACCACCGAACTGGGCTACATGGCCAAGATCGAGCCCGAGTTCACCAAGCGCAACACCAAGCTGATCGGCTTGAGCGCCGACCCCGTGGCACGCCACGGCGAATGGGCCAAGGACATTGAAGAAACCCAAGGCGCAGCCGTCAAGTACCCGATGATTGGCGACAGCGACCTGGCCGTGGCCAAGCTCTACAACATGCTGCCCGCCGAAGAAGTTGGCGCCGATGGCCGCACTGCCGCCAACAACGCCACCGTGCGCTCGGTCTTCATCATCGGCCCTGATAAAAAGATCAAGCTGATGTTGACCTACCCGATGACCACGGGCCGCAACTTCGACGAAATCCTGCGTGTGCTCGACTCCATGCAGATGACCGCCAAGTTCAAGGTGGCCACGCCCGTGAACTGGAAGCATGGCGATGACGTGATCATCACCCCCGCCGTGACCAACGAAGAAGCCGAAAAATCGTTCCCCGGCTTCAAGACCATCAAGCCTTACCTGCGCACCACCAAGCAGCCGGTCTGATCGACGGCGCGCCGAGTCGCGCTAGCCTGTTTCCGAAGATCCACCCAAACGCCCCACGGCGTGTGTCCACGTGAAAACGTGAGCACACACCGTGGGGCGTTTCTTTTGTCGACAACCTGGCCGCCAGCAAGAAATTTCTTCCTGGATTACAATATTAGCAAGCTTGCTATCTAATATTGAAGGTATGAAATGGCCACCAAACGAAACCAACGCACCCGCCGGGAAGCGGTGATGATGTCTCTGGGCACGTCACTACCCGTTTTGGAGCGCAGCTACCGCGCCATCGCCAACCAGGCGGTTGCCCACGTGGGCCTGTCGCAGGCGCTCGCCTGGCCGCTGGTGATGATTGGCCGCCAAGGCGACGGCCTGCGCCAAGGCGTGTTGGCCGACCTCCTGAACATCGAAGGCCCATCGCTTGCGCGCTCGGTGGACCAACTGCAGCAAATGGGCTTTATCGACCGCCGCGAAGACCCGGCCGACCGCCGCGCCAAAACGCTGCACCTCACCGCTTCCGGCGCGCAGGCCGCCGCACAAATCGAATCGGCGCTGATGGACATGCGCCACACGCTGTACGACGGCATTGCCGATGAAGATCTGGAAACCTGTCTACGCGTATTTGGCCAACTGCGTGAACGCCTGGGCTGTGCGCCTTCGGCCTGGGCCCTGGCCGATGCCGTGGGTGCGCGCAAGGACGACTCGGCATGAAGGTCCCCACCCTGTCACTGCCACGCTTCAGTCGCGCGGAAGTGCTCTTCTCCCTCAAGGCCTTTGCCGCCGCCATGCTGGCCATGTATGCCGCCAGCCGCTCCGGCCAGCCACGCCCCTTCTGGGCACTGATGACCACCTACGTGGTCGCCAGCCCGTTGGCGGGGGCGGTGCGCTCCAAGGCGCTGTTCCGTTTTCTGGGCACCTTGGTCGGCTGCGCCGCCGCCGTGATGCTGATTCCCGCCCTGTCGAACGCCCCCGAGTTGCTGACCCTGGCGTTGGCGCTGTGGCTGGGCATCTGCCTGTACTTCTCGCTACAGGACCGCACGCCGCGGTCCTATGTGTTCATGCTGGCGGGCTACACCGCCGCGCTCATCGGCTTTCCGTCGGTGGACACACCACTGCAAATTTTTGACACCGGCATCGCCCGCGTCGAAGAAATTGGCCTGGGCATTCTGGCCGCCACCATCGTGCACAGCCTGGTACTACCGGTGAGCATTGGCCCATCGGTGCTGGGCCTGCTGGACCGCGCGTTGGGCGACGCACGCAAGTGGTTGCTCGATCTGGTGCAACCTGTCGCAGCCAGCGAAGGCTCAACCAATGACCCCACCAAACTCAGCGCCGACCGCCGCCGCGTGGCCGCTGACATCACACAACTGCGTTTGTTGTCCACGCACATCCCGTTTGACACCACCCACTTTCGCTGGACGGTGGGCGCCGTGCGCGGTGTGCAAGACCGCATTGCCGGGCTCACGCCTGCGCTGTCGGCGGTCGAAGACCGCTTGGCCGCATTGCAAGAAGCCGAAGGCGAACTCGCCCCTGATGTAACCGCCGTGTTGAGCCAGGTCGCACAGTGGTTGCAGTCGCTCAATGCCAAAACGACAGCAGACTCCGCCCCTCTGCTCGAAGCCATTCGCCACGCTGGTGTGGCCGAAGGTTTGACGCTCAGTCCCTGGTCGCGCGCACTGCGCCTGGCTTTGGCCGAGCGCCTGGAAGAACTGGTCACCGGCTGGCAAGACTGCGTGGCGCTGCGCGGTGAAGTAGACGCCGGTTTGAGCGGCCGCCTGCAACCTTCCAACCGCATGGAAACGCTGGGCAAGGAAGCCATGCACCGCGACCGTGGCATGGCACTGTTGTCTGCCCTGGCGGCGGTGATTGCCGTGTGTTTGTGCAGCGCCTTCTGGATCTTGACCGGCTGGCCCGGTGGCTCTGCTGCGGTGATGATGGCGGCAGTGTTCTGCAGCTTCTTCGCGTCGATGGACGACCCTGTGCCGGCCATCCACGGCTTCTTGAAATACACGCTGTGGTCGGTGCCGCTGGCCGCCGTCTACGTGCTGATTTTGCTGCCGGTGGTGCATGACTTTGGCATGCTGGTGCTTGTGTGTGCGCCGGTGTTTGTGCTGCTGGGTTGTTATGTGGCGCGCCCTACCACCGCCGGCAAAGCCATGCCGATCGTGTTTGGTGTGGCCACGGCCTTGGCCATGCACGACACCGCTACGGCGGACCTGGTGAGTTTTGCCAATTCGATGATTGGCCAAGTGCTGGGCATCGTGGTGGCCTCGCGCACCACCAGCTTGATGCGCTCGGTAGGTGTCGACTGGAGTGCACGCCGCATCCAGCGCGCCACCTGGCGCGAACTGGCCGACATGGCCGCTGCGCCTGGCCTGCCCGCCCAAGCCGAAACCTATGCCGCGCGCATGCTCGACCGCACCTCGCTGCTGGCCCCACGCATCGCCGCCGCCGGTGGCACCGTGACGGGTGTGTCGGCCGACGCTTTGCAAGACCTGCGCGTGGGCGCCGACATCGTGGCCCTGCAACGTGCACGCACCTTCTTTGGTGCCGATGCCGGCCACGCGCTGATGAGCGAACTCGCCCAAACCTTCCGCCAACGCAGCGCCACCCAGACGGTAGACAACCCACCTGCATTGCTGGAGCGAATTGACGCATCTCTCACCCGCGCGTTGGCCGCGCCCAGCAGCATCTCGACCGCGCAACGCGCAGCCATCAGCGCGCTGGTGGGCATGCGCCGCAATCTGTTTCCCGAGGCCGCCGCGCTGACCACTCCCGTGGCTGCGCCTATGCCCGTGCCTGTTATTCAAGGAGCCACCACATGATTGGTGAAACCAGTTTTTTTGGGCTCTACCTGCCCTGGATCATGCTGCTCGCCGCTGGCGCGCTGCCGGCCATGTGGCTGGTACGCCGCCTGTTGGCCGCCACCGGTTTTTACCGCTGGGTGTGGCACCCCTCTTTGTTCGACATGGCGCTGTACCTGTTGGTGCTGTATGGCCTGTCGCAAGTCACCGTTTTTTTGAAGTGAGTCTGAAATGAAGTCCGCAACCCCTGCCTCATCCTCTGCCTTGAAGCAACGCGCTCAACGCATCATCCCCGTGCTCATCACCACCGGCGTGGCCGTGGCCGCCGTGTGGGCCGGGTTCCGCCTGTGGGACCACTACGAGTTGGCCCCGTGGACGCGTGACGGCCGCGTGCGCGCCAACATCGTGCAAATTGCGCCCGACGTCACCGGCCTGGTCACCGCCGTGCCCGTGCAAGACAACCAGCAAGTGGCCGCCGGCACGCTGTTGTTTGAAGTCGACCGCGCACGCTATGCACTTGCCGTGCGTCAAGCGCAAGCTGGCCTGGCCTCGCAGCGCACCGTGCTGGCCCAAGCCCAGCGTGAAGCCAGCCGCAACGCCGACCTTGGCACGCTGATCTCGCAAGAGGCACGCGAGCAAACGCAGTCGCGTGTGGAGCAAGCCCGCGCCGCCGTAGCGCAAGCCACCGTGTCACTCGACAGCGCACAACTTAACCTGGCGCGAGCCCAAGTGCGCGCGCCCACCGCCGGGCAAATCACCAACCTCGAACTGCGCGAAGGCAGTTACGCCACGTCGGGCCACCCAGCCCTGGCCCTGGTCGATGAAAACTCGCTCTACGTGGAAGGCTACTTTGAAGAAACCAAGCTGCCGCGCATCCACCTCGGCGACCGCGTGCGTGTGACCACCATGGGCAACAACGTCATTCTGGAAGGCGCCGTGGAAAGCTTCGCCGCTGGCATTGCCGACCGCGACCGCTCCACCAGCGCCAACCTGCTGCCCAACGTCAACCCTACCTTCAACTGGGTGCGCCTGGCCCAACGTGTGCCCATCCGCGTGAAGCTCGACCCGTTGCCACAAGGCACACACCTGGTGGCCGGCCAAACCGTGACGGTGCAGGTGCTGGAAGACGCACGCACGGGCAACACCGTGCCGGTGCAAGCGCCGCTGGCGATGGACGCCAGCGGTGGCAAGAAGGTTTGAAGAGAAGGTTGATCAATCATGGAAACCGTCACTTTGAATTTGCTGCGGCCGCTTTCAGCCGTGGCCCTGGCCGCCTTATTGGCCGCCTGCTCCAGCACCCCCATTGGCCCCAACTACCAATTGCCCGCCGATGCCGTGGCCGCTCAACCGGCCGCCAGCAAACCCTTCATCGGCACACAAGGCCAAGCGGCTTCTGCTGATGCCGCCCTCGCCCAACCCTATAGCCAAGAGCCGCTGCCCGCCCACTGGTGGCGCCTGTACAACAACGCCACGCTCGACACCCTGGTCACCCAAGCCCTGGCACACAACACCGACCTGCGCCAAGCCGCAGCCAATCTTGAACGTGTGCAGGCGATGGAAATCGAAGTGGCCGGCGCGCAAAAACCAAGCATCAACGTCAACGGTGGCCCTACGTTCGGCCACTCGTCTGGCTTGTCGGTGCTGAAGCCCGGCTACGAGCCGCCCGATGCTTTCCACTACAGCGTGGGCGGCTCGGTGTCGTACCAGATCGACCTGTTCGGCCAGTTGCAACGTGCCAGCGAAGCCGCGCACGACACCACGCTCGCCACCGCCGCCGCGCTGGACTTGGCCCGTGTGAGCGTGGCCGCCAGCACCGCGCGCGCCTATGCCGAAATCTGCTCGGCCGGGCTGCGCCTGGAGAGCGCACACCAGTCGGTGCAATTACAGCAGCGCGCGGTGGAAGTGACCGAACGCCTGCAACAAGCTGGCCGCACCGGCACGCTCGATCTGCCGCGCGCGCGCAGCCAGTTACAGCAATTGCAAGCCGCCGTGCCGCCACTGCAAGCCCAACGCCAAAGCGCCTTGATTCGCCTGGCCACGTTGACCGGCAGCGCGCCACAAGCCTTCAGTTCTGAGGCCACCAACTGCACCACACCACCGCAAGTGGCCGGCGCTATTCCGGTGGGTGACGGCGCGGCCCTGCTGCGCCGCCGGCCCGACCTGCGCCAAGCCGAACGCGAAGCCGCTGCCGCCACCGCGCGCATCGGCGTGGCCATGGCCGACCGTTACCCCAAGGTGACGCTGGGCTTGTCGGCCTCGTCAGCGGGGTTGGGGAGCGGCTTTGGCCAGCGCGACACCTTGGCCTGGAGCCTGGGCCCACTGATCTCGTGGACGCTCCCCAACACCGGCGTGGTCGACGCCCGCATCGCACAAAACGAAGCCAGCACCCGCATGGCCCTGGCCAAGTTCGACGGCACCGTGCTGGCCGCGCTGCGCGAAACCGAAACCGCCCTCTCCGGCTACGCCCATGAACTCGACCGCAAGGCTGCCCTGCAAGCCTCGCGAGACGAAGCCAAGATCGTGGCCGAACAAGCGCGACGCATGTATGCCGGGGGCAAAGTGGGCTACCTGGAATCGTTGGACGCCGAACGTTCGTTGGCCACCAGCGAGGCCGCATTGGCAGCCAGCGAAGCGCAGTTAGCTGATGACCAAGTGCAGCTGTTCTTGGCACTCGGCGGTGGCTGGGAACCAACACCCTAAAATTCGGCGCATGCAACTTCACCTGATCTACGCCCGCGCCGCCAATGGTGTCATTGGCCGGCAAAACCAACTGCCCTGGCACCTGCCCGAAGACCTGGCGCACTTCAAGCGCACCACCCTCGGCTGCCCGGTCATCATGGGGCGCAAGACCTGGGATTCGCTGCCACCCAAGTTCCGCCCGCTGCCCGGCCGGGCCAACATTGTGGTGACGCGGCAGGCCGATTGGTCTTCGCCGGGTGCCCTGGTAGCCTCGTCGATTGAAGCCGCTTGCGCGCTGTGCACACCCGGCGCCGATGCATGGGTGATTGGCGGCGCCGAGATCTACGCGCAAGCCTTGCCGCTGGCGCAATCGGTGGTGGTGACCGAGATCGCCGCCGACTTCGAAGGCGACGCCTTCGCGCCGAAGCTAGGCGTTGAATGGCAGGCCGTGGCAAGCGAAGCCCACGTGTCGAGCACGGGTTTGGCCTTCAGCTTCGTGACCTACAAGCGTAAGCCCGCGTAAATTCCATTCGTAAACCGCTCTCTTTTCGAGAGCACTTCACGCTTTTCCAGTCGGTGCTAGAGGCATTAAATGCTGATCCCCCAGCGCCGCCTGCTGGGGTCTCGGGAGCAGCCGCAGAACATCTTCTTAAAAATAAGAACTATTCTCATCTAAGATGCATCCATCTCCACTCTGATGGACGCAAGCATGACAGCCAGTCTGGAAAACTTTGATGATTTGTTGGGCGAATACATCGCCCTGAGCCGCCAGTACGCGCGTGTGCAAGAGCGCTGCAGCCACACCGTGGCCACCCTACGCGCCGAGGTGGCCAAGCTGCAGGCCGAGCAAATGCGGTTGCGCGCGGCCGTCATCCAGCGCGACACGGCGCTCGCCCTGGCGCGCGAAGACCATGCCGCGCTGCACGCCAGCATTCCCGGCCTGCCCAAACGCGCGGTGTTGGCCCAACGTGTCGACCTGCTGAAGCAACGCGTGCAAAGCCTGATGCGCGAACGCCTGCATTGGCAGTGGCACAGCGCCAAGCCGTCATACATGCCCCCACCCCAACCACTGACCCCGCGCGAGTTGCACAACAAGTCGGTGCTCTGCCTGGGCGACACGCAGCACGCCGTGGCCGCACGGCAAGTGGTGGAGTCGGCGGGTGGCCAAGTGCTGTCTTACGCCACCGCCGATACAGAGAACCTGGCCGTGCTGGAGGCCAGCCTTATCGCCGCCGACCTGGTGATCTGCCAAACCGGCTGCCTGAGCCACGGCGCCTACTGGCGTGTGCAAGACCATTGCAAGCGCACCGGCAAAACCTGTGTCATGGTGGACCAGCCGCAAGTGGTGCAGATGGTGCATAGGGTGCGCCACCCCGGCGACGGCGTGTTGGCCGATGTTTGACAACTTCGACAAAGCGGATTAATATTACGATCATCATACAAACAAGATGAAAGTGAGACGCCGATGAACACCTCCGCCGACATCCCTATGAGCCGCAAGGAACAGACGCACGAGCGCATTCTGGAAGTGGCTGCGCGCGCCATTCGCCGCTCGGGTTATCACGGCGTGGGTGTGGCTGACATCATGAAAGAAGCCGGCCTGACACACGGCGGCTTCTACGCCCACTTCTCGTCGCGCGACGCCCTGCTGGCCGAAGCCGTTGAATACGCCGGCCGCGCCAGCGCCACCAACATCGCCCAGGGCACAGCCTTGCGCCGCGCCAAAGGGGTCGACCCGTTCCAAGCACTGGTCGAGTCATATTTGTCAGAACAGCACCTGAACGCCACCGAGTGCGGCTGCCCTGTTTCGGCCCTGGCCTCCGAGATTCCGCGCCAAGCCGACATCGTGCGCAATGCCTCCACCCAGCGCGTGCAAAGCCTGGTGGAACTGGTGCAGCAGGTGTTGCCCGCAGGCGCCGCACCCGACAGCGCGCCCGCCGTGGCCAGCACGCTGGTGGGCGCCGTGCAACTGGCGCGTGCGCTCGGCCCCAACGCCCAAGGCCGCGCGGTGCTGGAAGCCAGCCGCAACATGCTGCTGAACACCTTCGGCCAAAAGCCAATCGCTCAAGCCACAAAAGCAACCCACTAAAAAAACACCGCAGCGGTCAATGTCGACGCAATATCAAGGCATCTACCGCTGCATTTTTTTCACCGCATATATGATGAACATCATATTATTTAAACCACTACGCGACTCGCGTAAACGCAACTGAAGGACTCACCATGAAGATCGAAAATGCCGTCATCCTGATCACTGGCGCCAACCGCGGCCTTGGCCTGGCGTTCGCGCAAGAAGCGCTGAAGCGCGGCGCGGCCAAGGTGTACGCCGGTGCACGCAACCCCGCCAGCGTCACGCTGCCGGGTGTGCAAGCCATCAAGCTGGACGTGACCTCGCCCGAGCAACTGGCCGAGGCAGCGGCCGCCGCTAACGACGTCACCATCGTCATCAACAACGCTGGCATTGCCGACTTCGGCGGCTTCTTGCCCGAAGGCAGCGTGGCATCGGTACGCCGCCATATGGAAACCAATGTGATCGGCCCCATCCAGGTGACCCAAGCCTTTGCCCCAGCGTTGGCAAAGAACGGCGGCGGCGCGATCTTGAACGTACTGTCGATTGCCAGTTGGATCAACCGCCCCCTGCTCGGTGTGTACGGCGCCAGCAAATCGGCTGCCTGGGCCGTGACCAACGGCCTGCGCCACGAACTGCGCGAACAAAAGACGCTGGTGACCGGCTTGCACATGGGCTTTGTTGATACCGACCTGACCCAGGGCATTGATGCGCCCAAGCTCACGCCAGAAGAAGTGGTGCGCCAGGCTTTTGATGCGCTGGAAGCCAACCAGGAAGAAGTGTTGGGCGACGACATGACACGCCAGGTAAAGGCCAGCCTGTCGAGCGCTACGCCCGCCTACCTCGCAGCCTAAGCCATCGAGCCAAAACAAAAAGGGGCGACACCTCGCGGTGTCGCCCCTTTTTATTGAACTAGCCGAGTGGCTTAGCTACCGATCAAACCACCGTCGTTCTTGGTGATGACCACCGTGGCAGAACGTGGACGGGCCAACGCCCCACCAGCGCCATAACCAATGCTGCCTGGCCAGTGGCTCAGGAACTTGGAGCTGTCGCCGATGTTGGCCTTGGTGATGGTTTCACCTGGGTGCTGGATGTTCACGAACACCGCTTTGCCATCAGGCGTTTCCGTGCAGCCGGTGATTTCACAATCCTTAGGGCCCACCAGGAAGCGGCGCAGTTGGTCGGCTGCGGGCTTGGCACCCACATAGGTGTCAACTGTCAGCGCCGAACCGTCGGCCTTGGTGTACGACAACGTGGCTTTGGCACCGTCGCCCACTTTGCCAGCCACGCCAATCAGCATCATGCAGTTGGTGACGTCGGTGTAGGCACCGTCGTCGGTCTGGATGTAGCACAGACCGGTCTTTTGGCTGAACCAGATGCCGTCAGGGCTGGAGAAGTCCTGGTCGTTGGTCAGGGCCGACAAGTTGATCTTGCTGGCGTCAGCGCCGGCTTCGGCGCCGAACAGGTACACGTCCCAGTTGAAGGTGGTGGCCGCAGGGTTTGCGCCCGCATCTTTGGTGCGGATGATGTGGCCGTTGATGTTGCCAGCCGCGCCCAGCGTGCCGCCAATCTTCGCGTCTTGGTAGGCGCGTGGGTTGGGGGCGTCCACCGTGAACTGACCCGTGGCGGCGTCGATCTTGCGGTTGCTGTTGTTGGTCAGCGTGTAGTACACCTCGCCGGTTTGCGGGTGCACGGCGCACCACTCGGGGCGGTCCATCTTGGTGGCGCCCACGGCATCAGCAGCCAGGCGAGCGTTCACCAACACGTCAGCCTGGTCGGCAAACTTGTAGGTGGCGTAAGCGGCGATCGCGCTGTTGGTGATGCTCAGTTCAATCCAGGTGCCGCTGCCGTCGGCGGCGAACTTGGCCACATACAGCTTGCCGCTATCGAGGTACTTGTCGCCGATGGCAATACGGTTGGTGGCGGAAGAGTCAGCATCCACCCAGTTGGTGGCCGAGACGAACTTGTACATGTACTCGCCTTGCGAGTCGTCACCCATGTAAACCACCAGCGGCTTGCCGGCCACGGGCGTGGCAAACGAAGCGCTTTCGTGGGCAAAACGGCCCAGGCCGGTGCGCTTGCGCACGGCGGCAGTCTTGTCGTAGGGGTCCACTTCGACGATGTAGCCGAAGGTGTTGAGCTCGTTGCGATAGTCGTCAGTGCCGTCGGTGGAAGTGCCGGTCTGGCTGATGTTCCAGCGCTTGTAAATATCGTCAGTGCCCGACGTTTCCCAGCCGTGGCGGCTGGCGCCACCCGCAGCGCGGCCATAGCGGTTGAGCGACACCACGCTACGCGCGGTGGCGCCACCACGTGCGGTGTTGTCGGTGCTGCTACGGGTGAAGTAGCCGGCCCAGTTTTCTTCACCGCTGAGGTAGGTGCCCCAAGGCGTCACACCCGTGCCGCAATTGTTGATGGTGCCGCGTGCAGTGTTGCCGTCTTTGGAGTACACCGTCTTGACCAGGGCATTACCCTTGACCGGGCCCGACAACGTCAACGCCGTCAGCGGGGTGAGGCGGCGGTTGAAGGCCGAATTGTTGTTAGTGGCAAAGGCACCGGCGCTGTTCTTCGCCACTTCAATGATGGAAATGCCGTGGGCCGTGATTTCCTTGTATGACTCGCTGGCTGGACGCGTGCCCGAGGTGGTGCCGTTGACGTGCAGGAACTGGTCGGTAATGGCTTCGTGGTTCATCACCAGCAAGCCGCGGTTAGAGTAGTTTTCCTGGCGCGCGGTACCGGCTGCGTTCAGTCCGAAGTACTCCATGCCGTCGTGGTGGTCGCCAGCGCGGTTGTCGAAGTCGGCTTCGCTGCCGTCATTCTTGTAGGCTGGCGTGGCCGCGTTCAAAGGATCGCCCAGCGCGTAGATGACGCTGGCGGTGTAGCCTGCGGGCACGGCCACCAGGTCGGCCAGGCTCTTGGGCACTGCAGCAAAACCCAGCTTGCTCAGGTAGTTTGGCGTCTCGATGTTCAACACACCGCCGTCACCATCACCACCGCCGCCGCCGCAGGCGCTCAGGCCCAAACTGCCCATCACGGCCGTGGCGGCCGTGCCGACACCACCGCGCAACAAGCCACGACGGCTCAAGCGGGCTTGCAGAACGTGTTGAAACGTCTCATTGCCGGAGTTGTTCTGGTCGATTTCGTCGTGCGCAAAACCGGTGCTGGAAATGTCCACTCTCTTATTCATCGTGTCGTACTCAATCGTTGTTGCAAAAGCCGAGAGCGTACGAAAGCTAAATGAAAGCTATGTGACAGTCGCGATGACGGAGAAAAGGCGACTAGAAGTCAAGCCCCACCTCGTAAGCCTCACAGGTGTGAGCCGTTGTTGCGCTAAGGTCACGGCGCATACACGGCTTGACCCATCACGCCATATCGTGAATCATGTGCAATAGTTTGTGTTCACAACAACACAGCGTCAGGTTCACACAACAGGCTAGCCAACCAGCCGGGAACTTGCTTCCCGGCGACTGCCAGCCAATCTCGACTGTGGCTAGAGCCATGCAGTCAACGCAGCCATACGTTGTCGCCCTCTGGCGCGCGAAAGGATGGTGGGATGGGACATCTGCAGCAAGCTTTTGCAACGCACGCGCGGCGAAAGACCAAGCGCTTGATCAAACACAAGCCGGGGCACATCGATGCTCGGTAACCTCTCCGCCTTGCTGCGCTCACACCCCGAAATCGCCCTCTTCATTTGCCTGTCTGCTGGCTTTGCGGTGGGGGCCATTCGTTTTGGCCAGTTCAAGCTGGGGGGCATTTGCGGCTCGTTGTTGATCGCTCTGCTGCTGGGCCAAACCGGCGTGCGTTTGCCTGCCGACTTGAAGAACGTTGCCTTCGCCCTGTTCATCTTTGCCCTGGGCTTTACCGGCGGCCCACAGTTTTTCGCCAATATTGCACGCGGCTGGCGTGTGGGCATGTTGTCGTTTGTCGAGGCCGTCGTCGTGACCCTGCTGGCCTTGTCCGGCGTGTGGTGGTTTGGACTGGACATTGGCACCGCGGCCGGTTTGATGGCCGGTGCCGCCACCGAATCTGCCGTCGTCGGTACGGCTGGCGAGGCCATCTCGAAACTGGCCTTGCCCGCTGAGGAAATTGCACGCTTGCAATCGAACGTGGCCACCACGTACAGCGTGACCTACCTGTTCGGGCTGGTGTCCATCGTCATCTTTACCACACAAGTGGTGCCGTGGCTGCTGAAGATCAACCTGCGCGCGGAAGCCAGCAAGCTCTGGGAAAACATGAGTGGCGAGCATGAGCCACAAGCCGGCACCACGCCTGCAGCGCCCGCCATTGTGGGCCGCCTCTCGCACCCCGGCCCACTGGTGGGCAGTACGGTCGGCAGCTTTGAAAGCCGCTACCATTTTGGTGTGAGCATTGAACGCATACGCCGTGCGGGCGCCTTGCTCGCGCCGTCGAATGACACCCGCATTGAAGCCGGCGATGAACTCTTGCTGGTGGGCCGCCGCGCGGCGGTCATTGCCGCCTCGGCCGAATTGGGCGACGAGATTGCGGCCAACCCTTTGGGCGTGCCCCTGGTCTACCAGCAAGTGGTGTTGACGCTGAAGCAAGCCCACGGGCTGACCATTCGTCAACTGGGCGAACAGGCCGATCCGCAACTGCGCCGCAGTGTGTGGATCACCGGACTCACCCGTGCCGGGCAACATTTGCCTGCCCTGCCGCACAGCGTTTTGCAGCGCGGCGATGTGCTCACCTTGTATGGTGCAGAACGCGCCGTCGCCCCTGCCGCCGAAGCCCTGGGGCTGCGCGCTGCGGCCGACAACAAAACCGACTTCGTGATGCTGGGACTGGGTATTTTGTGCGGTATGGCCGTGGGCGCGCTGAGCCTGCACCTAGGTGGCGCAGAGCTGACGCTGGGCACCGGCGGCGGCTGCCTGGTCTCGGGCCTGCTCTTCGGCTGGGCGCGCGCGCATTGGCCGGTGCTGGGCGCACTGCCCTCGTCGGCGGCAGAAATTTTGAAAGAGTTTGGCCTGGCCACCTTCATTGTGTCGGTGGGTTTGGCGGCCGGGCCCGATGCCATTCACCTCATTCAGCAATACGGCTGGAAGCTGCCGCTGATGGGCATTGGCGTGTCACTGATTCCCGCCTGTGTTTCGCTGTTGATCGGCCGCTTCTTGAAAATAGAAACGCCCATTCTGCTCGGCGCCATTGCGGGCCAACACGTGAGCACGCCCGCCATCAGTGCACTGGTCAGCGATGCTGGCAACAGCACACCGATGATTGGCTACACCGTCACCTACGCCATCTCCAATGTGCTGCTGCCGTTGGCGGGCCCCATTCTGGTTGCGCTGGCTTCGGCCACAGTGCACTGAACTCGCATTTCATCCGAATCTCAACAGTGCCAAGCCTCCGGGGGCCGCACCGACATTTCAAGGAGAAGTTATGGAGTGGTTACACAGCATCTTTCAGAAGTCACCCGAGGCGGCGTTGTTCTTGTCGCTGGCGGCGGGCTACGCCTTCGGCAAGATCAAGTTCGGCAAGTTCCAATTTGGCGGCGTGGCCGGTTCGCTGATTGCGGCGGTGATCATCAGCCAGGTGGGCGTACAAATCGACAACGGCGTCAAGTCCATCATGTTTGCGCTGTTCATCTACGCCGTGGGTTACGACAGCGGCCCGCAATTCTTCAACTCACTCAACCGCACAGCCCTGCGTGAAATTGCGCTGGCCGTGTTCATGGCGCTGGCCGGTCTGGTCACCGTGCTGGTGGTGGCGCGGTTGTTCGGGCTCAACAAGGGCCTGGCAGCGGGCCTGGCCGCCGGTGGCATGACGCAGTCGGCCATCATCGGCACGGCGGGTGACGCCATTGCACAACTGGGCCTGTCGGCCGAGGAAACCAAACGCATGCAGGCCGACGTGGCGGTGGGCTACGCGGTAACCTACATCTTCGGCTCGTTTGGCGCCATTTTGATTTGCGTCAACGTGCTCGAAAAGTTCATGGGCAAAGACTTGCGCACCGCCTCGCTCGAGGTAGAAGCCAAGCTGTCGGGCGGCGCGCCCAAGCTCGGCCCTGGCCAGTCGGCGGCCTTGCCTGCGTTGGTGGGCCGCATCTTCCGCGTGGAGCACCTGGGCGGCAAAACGGTGCAGCAAGTGGAAGGCACCGGCGGCGACAACTTCACCATCGAACGCCTGCGTCGTGGCACCGAAGTCCTCGACCCCAAGCCCGACGACCTGCTGCAAACCGGCGACGAAATTTTGGTGGTGGGCCGCCGCGACAGCGTGGTCGACCTGGCCGGCCGCATTGGCACCGAGCTGCCCGAGTCCGACAGCCTGAGCTTTGTGATGCACTCGCGCAAAGCCGTGTTCACGCGCAAAGGCATGAACCACAAAACCATTGCCGAAGTACGCCAAGCGGTGGACCGCGAACTCAAACACGGCCTCTACATTCAGCGCATCACCCGTGCCGACCAACCGCTGCCCGTGCTGCCCAGCACGGTGGTGGAACATGGCGACGTGATCACCTTCTACGGTTCTGACCGCGACACCGCGCGCGCCGTGCAGGCCGCCGGTTACCCGCTGGCCGAAGACGGCAAGACCGACTTCGTCTACATGGGCCTGGGCGTGTTGGTGGGCTTGCTGGTGGGCATGCTGGTGGCGCACGTGGGCGGCATTCCGCTCACGCTGGGCTCGGGCGGCGGCGCGTTGTTGTCGGGTCTGCTGTTTGGCTGGGCGCGCTCCAAGCACCAAATGATTGGCGCCATGCCGAGCGAAGCCGGTGCCCTGCTGCGCGACTTCGGCCTGGCCTCGTTCGTCGCCATCGTGGGCTTGAACTCTGGCCTGCAAGCGGTAGAGACCATCAAGACCAGCGGCGCGCTGATCTTTGTACTGGGCGTCGTCGTTACCGTGGTGCCGCTGATCTTGACCATGCTGTTTGGCCGCTACGTTTTGCGCTACGACAACGCCGCTGTGCTGGCCGGTGCCCTGTCTGGCTCGCGCAGCGCCAACCCTGCCTTTGGCGAAATTCTGGGTAAAGCCGGTAGCTCGGTGCCCACCGTACCGTTTGCCGTGACCTACGCGCTGGCCAACGTGCTGCTCACGCTGCTGGGCCCACTGATCGTCGGCCTCGCCTGACCCTTCACATCCACCTATCAATCGTTTTCACCCCTAGAACCATTCGAGGAGAAACCATGGCTACCAAAAAGATACCTGCCAGCGCCCAACGCCTGCGCCCACTCAAGTCCAGCCGCGCCACGCAGCGCGGGTTGTTGTCGCTGAGCCCGTTCGAGCTAAAAGACGAACTCATCAAACTGTCTGACGAAAACGCCCGCCAAGGCAACTATGCGCTGCTGAACGCCGGGCGCGGCAACCCCAACTGGATTGCCACCACGCCGCGCAACGCATTCTTTCTGTTGGGCCAATTTGCCATCACCGAATCGGAACGTGTGTGGACCGGCCCCGATCTGGGCGGCATGCCCGGCAAAGAAGGCATTGCCAAACGCCTCACGGCCTACCTCAAAGCGCACGCCAAAACGCCGGGTGCCGCAGCGCTGGGCACTATGGTGAACTACGGCATACGCGAGCTGAAGTTTGACGCCGATGCCTTTGTGCATGAACTGGTGGACGCCATCATCGGCGACAACTACCCCGTACCCGACCGCATGCTGGTGCACACCGAAAAAGTGGCGCAGGCCTACATCGACCAGGAGATGTGCGACAACAAGCCGCCGCGCGGCAAGTTCGACATCTTTGCGGTGGAAGGCGGCACGGCGGCCATGTGCTACATCTTCGATTCGCTGGAGACCAACGGCCTGCTCAAGCGCGGCGACACCGTGGCGCTGGCCGTGCCGACGTTCACGCCGTACATCGAGATTCCGGAACTCGAGCGCTACTCGTTCAAGGTGGTGCGCATCGATGCCTCCGCCAGCATGAGCAAGGAAGGCGGCCATGTGTGGCAGTACCCGGACTCTGAAATCGACAAGCTGCGCGACCCGACCATCAAGGCCTTCTTCCTGGTGAACCCGAGCAACCCGCCCTCGGTCACCATGTCGCCACGCTCGCTCAAGCGTGTGGCCAACATCGTGAAGAACGACAACCCCAACCTCATCGTCATCACCGACGACGTGTACGGCACCTTCGTCGACAACTTCCGCTCGCTGATGGCCGAGGTACCGCAAAACACCATTGGCGTGTATTCGTACTCCAAGTATTTTGGCTGCACCGGCTGGCGTTTGGGCGTGATCGCCATCCACGAGAAAAACATCTTCGACCGGCTGATCACCGAGCTGCCACCGGCCAAGCAACGCGCACTCAACCGCCGCTACAGCACCATCTCGCTCACACCCGAGAAGATCAAGTTCATCGACCGCATGGTGGCCGACAGCCGCTCTGTAGCGCTGAACCACACGGCTGGCTTGTCGTTGCCGCAACAGTGCCAAATGGCACTGTTCTCGCTGTTCGCGCTGGCCGACAAAAAGAACCGCTACAAGAAGCTCACACAAAACATCGTGCAGCGCCGCTTGAAGGATTTGTGGAAGGGCCTGGGCCTGCCGCAACCCGTGATTCCACACCAGGCCGGCTACTACGTCGAGCTGGACTTGATGGTCTGGGCCGAAGCGCACTACGGCTCCGACTTTGCCGAGTACCTGAAAGCCAACTTCGAGCCGGTAGACGTGTTGTTCCGCCTGGCCGAACGCTTCTCCATCGTGCTGATGGACGGCGGCGGCTTCGGCGGCCCACGCTGGTCGGTGCGCGTGTCGTTGGCCAACTTGCCTGACAGCGCCTACCGCGAAATTGGCGCGCATCTGGCTGAACTGGCACCACGTTATGTGAACGCGTGGAAGGATGCGCGCGCGGCCGAAGGCAATCCGGTGACGAAAGCCAAGCCGGTGAAGAAGGCAGCAGCAAAGCCCGCCAAAAAAGCGGTCAAGAAAGTAGCCGAAAAGGCTTAAGGAAGGGCTCGCTAACCGGAGCTAGAGATCACGCCTGCCCCGGTTAGCGCCAACGTGGCCGCCAATACTCGTCACCTTGCGCCAACTCATCTTCATCAGCCACCCGAATGTGGTGGTCAGCCAAACCGTGCCAGTGCCGCAATGGCCGCTGTCGAGTGTGGGCCGTGCGCGCATGCAAGCCTCATTGGCGCAACCGTGGGTGCGCGAGATTTCGGCGGTGTACTGCAGCACCGAGCAAAAGGCCATCGACGGCGCGGAGATTCTGGCGAAGCACCTTAAGCTGGGCTACACCACGGTGCACGACCTAGGCGAAAACGACCGTTCCGCTACGGGTTTTCTGCCGCCCGATGAGTTTGAAAAAGTGGCTGATCAGTTCTTTGCCCAACCGAAAGAGTCGGTGCGCGGCTGGGAGACGGCTGCGGCCGCGCAGGCGCGCATCAGCCGTGCGGTGGAATCGATAGCGTTAGCCGATGACACCACCGGCACCATCGCCATCGTGTCTCACGGCGCCGTGGGCACGCTGCTGTATTGCCACTTGGCGGGTGAAGCGATCAGTCGGCGTTGGGACCAGCCGCCGAACGGCGGTGGTAATTTCTACCGTTTCCAACTAGCGCCGCAGCAAGTGTTGGGCTGGTGGGCGCCCATCGACGTGCTCCATGCACCGGCGCCAGCTTGATCAAACTTGCGAACACTCATCCTCTCGATTCGACTCGGAAGTGCGAGAGGCTTTCTTGGCGTCCTTGGCTTGGCCGTCGGTAGCGCACTTCACAGAAACGGTGCTGTTGTCCTTGGCGAGATCGCCATCCTCGTCGCCCATGGGCAGGTAATAAGCAACGACACAGGCGATAGCGATGACTGTCAAACGCCACTTAAAAAATCTATTACTTTGCATAAAACCGTTTCGCTCGCTACTCGGAGGGTACTTTTTTTGTACCAATTTGTGTGCGAACTGTGGACTCTCCGAGGGGCGCGCGTGCTAGCGGTTGTACCTAAGTAGTTGCGCGAAGCCCGGCCAACAAGGATTGGCTGGGTGGGCGCCCATTAGCGGGGACGACGAGCCCGACCTCAATCCACCGGCGTCAACTTGGCCACACTCAGCGCCAACCATTTCACGCCGTGCCGTGGGAAGTTGATTTGTGCGCGCGCATCGTCGCCAGTGCCTTCCAGCGTGGTGACTTTGCCTTCTCCAAACTTGTTGTGGAACACCTTCATGCCCACACGCAGGCCGTGTGCGGGCGCGGCTTTTTGCATCGGCACGGGACCGGCGCCGTTGTCGGGTGCATCCTTGAGGGGCCGCGCAGGAAAACCGCCACCACCAGCGTAACCCGACGATTTGCTGCCAGCACTGAATCCGCCGCCCCAACCAGAGCCCGAGCCGCCGCCATAACCGCCGCTCTTGCCACCGCCCATACCCGAGCCCATACCCGAACCAAAGCCGGGTTGTTTGGCCGAGATCCACTTCAGCGCGCCTTCGGGCAGCTCGTCAAAGAAGCGGCTGCGCACGTGGTAACGCGTTTGGCCGTGCAGCATGCGGCTTTGCGAGAAGCTCAGGTACAGGCGTTTGCGCGCGCGCGTGATGGCCACGTACATCAGGCGGCGCTCTTCTTCCAGGCTGGTGCGGTCGGACAGCGAGTTTTCGTGCGGGAACAAGCCCTCTTCCATGCCGGTGATGAACACGCAGTCGAACTCCAGGCCCTTGGCGGCGTGCACGGTCATCAGTTGCACGGCGTCTTGGCCGGCTTGGGCCTGGTTGTCGCCAGACTCCAGCGCGGCGTGGGTCAAGAACGCGGCCAGCGGCGATAAGGTTTCGCCGCTGTCTTGGTCGATGTAGCCGGGGGCCAGATCGGCAGGCGACACGTTCGGGTCCAGGCCTTGGCTGGCGGGTGATTGAGTCAACATGGCTGCGGCAGCGCCACCGTGCTCGTCCACCGGCAAGGCCACGGCATCGCGGCCAAAACCTTCCAGCGACACAAAGCTTTCGGCGGCGTTCACCAATTCAGCCAAGTTCTCCAGCCGGTCGGCGCCTTCGCGGTCGGCCTTGTAGTGCTCGACCAGGCCGCTGTGGTCTAACACCAGCTCGATGATTTCGCGCAGCGTGGCGCCGTCGGTCTGCTCGCGCAGCACGTCGAGCTTGGCCACAAAGGCGCCCATGTTGGCACCGGCCTTGCCGCCCAAAGTGCTCACCGCGTCGTGCAGCGCGCAACCGGCTTCGCGGGCGGCGTCTTGCAATTGCTCCAGGCTGCGCGCGCCAATGCCGCGCGGCGGGAAGTTGATCACGCGCAGAAAACTGGTGTCGTCGCGCGGGTTCTCCAGCAGGCGCAGGTAGGCCAGCGCGTGTTTGATTTCAGCGCGTTCAAAGAAGCGCAGGCCGCCGTACACGCGGTACGGCACGGCGGCGTTGAACAGCGCGGTTTCAATCACCCGGCTCTGCGCGTTGCTGCGGTACAGCACGGCAATTTCTTTGCGCGGGTGGTCGTCGCGCACCAGTTGCTTCACCTCATCGACCAGCCACTGCGCTTCGTCAAAGTCGCGGCTGCTCTCCACCACACGCACCGGCTCGCCGGGGCCTTGGTCGGTGCGCAGGTTTTTGCCCAGGCGCGAGCTGTTGCGGCTGATGAGTGCGTTGGCCGAATCGAGGATGTTGCTGCCGCTGCGGTAGTTTTGTTCCAGCTTGATTTGCCGCGTGACTTTGAACTCGCGCACAAAGTCGGTCATGTTGCCCACGCGCGCGCCACGGAAGGCGTAGATGCTTTGGTCGTCGTCGCCCACGGCCAGCACGCTGCCAGGCTGGTGGCGCTCGGCCGCACCCGAAGCCATGTCTTCGGGGCCGAAACCGGCGAGCATTTTGATCCACGCGTATTGCAGCGTGTTGGTGTCTTGGAACTCGTCGATCAAGATGTGGCGAAAGCGCCGTTGGTAGTGTTCACGCACCGGGTCGTTGTCGCGCAGCAGCTCGTACGAGCGCAGCATCAGCTCACCAAAGTCGACCACGCCTTCGCGCTGGCATTGCTCCTCGTAGAGCTGGTAGATTTCGACCTTCTTGCGCGCTTCAGCATCGCGCGCCTCCACCATGGCCGGGCGCAGCCCTTCTTCTTTGCAGCCGCTGATGAACCACTGGGTTTGTTTGGCTGGAAAACGCTCGTCGTCAATGTTGAACTGCTTCATCAACCGCTTGATGGCGCTGAGCTGGTCTTGGGTGTCCAGAATCTGGAACGACTGCGGCAGGTTGGCCAGCTTGTAGTGGGCGCGCAAGAAGCGGTTGCACAGGCCGTGGAAGGTGCCAATCCACATGCCGCGCACGTTCACCGGCAGCATGGCGCCCAGGCGGGTCATCATTTCCTTGGCGGCCTTGTTGGTGAAGGTCACGGCCAAAATGCCGCCGGGCGACACCTGCCCGGTTTGCAGCAGCCAGGCGATACGGGTGGTGAGCACGCGGGTTTTGCCCGAGCCGGCACCCGCCAGAATCAGCGCGTGCTCTGCAGGCAGCGTGACGGCAGCCAATTGCTCTTCGTTCAGCCCCTTCAGCAGCGGCGAATTTTCTGAAAAACCGGGGGCGCCGGACGAGCGGGAGGGTGGATTTGCTGAGAACATACGCCGATTGTAGAAACCCCCACCCGGTGCCTGGCGCGCGGGCAGTTGATATCCTTGCTTATGCGTACTTCCAAGCTCCTCTCATTGCGCCTCGCTGCCGTCACAACTGCCTTGGTCGGCAACCTCGCCCACGCCCAGGACGTGCGCTCGCCGGTGTGCGCCAGCGACGGCCAGCCCACGCCCGCCGTGCTGGTGGAGCGCTTCATCAGCGCCGATTGCGAGAAATGCTGGGGCGCGCCCTCACCTGCCGTCACGGCCAAGCTGCCCGCACGGGCATTGGCGCTGGATTGGATCACCCCCAGCCCCCAGGGCGACGAGGCACCGCTTTCGGCCGCCGCGCTGCGCGATGGCGACACCCGCTTGCAAACCCTGGGGCAAACCAAGCCGCCAAGCAACGAGGCCTTGCTGCTGCAGCACCCGGTGCAAGCGCCCAAAAGTTGGGCCGCCCCCGGTGCATCAACCCCAACAAAAACACCCCCAGCCAAACTTCGCGTGGCGCATGGCCTGGCCCTGGGCGGCTACATCGGCGCGAGCATTGAACTCAAGCCGCTGCCTGCGCTGCCGAAAACGCCTGTAGAAACCACCGCAGAAAACCGCGCCGTGCCCTGGACCGCCTGGCTGGTGCTGACCGAAACCGTGCCCGCCGGCGCCGAGGGCTCGCCCATCGAGCGCCGCCTGGCACGCAATGCGCTTGTGCTGGACTGGGCGCCTGAAAAAGCCGAAAAGGCGACAGACGCCAACGGCGTGGTGGCCAAATCAGCCGCGCTGCGCTTGATCGAGTCACGCCCGCTGAATGTGCCCACCGGCGCCAACCCGGATCGGCTGGGCGTGGTCGGCTGGGTGCAGGACGCCGATGGCCGGGTGTTGGCGGCGGCGGCCTCGCGCTGCCAATTGGTGAAACCTTAAAGGCTAGTGGCTTAGAAATGACAGTGCGGTAAGCCGCCAAGGAAGGAAAGAACATGTTTTCGGTCTATGGCGTTACCGGCCGGGTCTACACCGGTTCAGCAGAGCAACTGCGCTACATCGAACAGGTCACTGCGCTGGCGCGCCTGCGGCGCATCGAGCCAAGCGAACAGGATCTGCCGCAAAACCCTGATAAGTTTTTGCTCCCGCCCGGCACGCCCCGACCGCAAGAAGACGCAACGGCTGCACCATCGCCTCCCGCCCCGCTGCTGGACGCCGCACGCAACGCCGTCTCGGCCTACATGAAAACCAGCCAGCCCGATACGCCGCGCCAGCCGCTCGAACGGGTGGACCAGTTGATGACCCAGCCAGCGGTCACCGTGTCGATGGACATGTCGTTGGAAGAAGCCTCCAAGCTGCTCGCGCGTAAACACCTCGGACAAGTTCCCGTGGTGGACAAAGACGACCGTTTGTGTGGTTTGCTGCTGCGTGCAGACTTGTTCCGGCCGCACCGGGTGTCGGCCGCCATTGCCAGTGCAGAGACCGATGCGGACGCTCCGGCTGGCGTGCCTCCGTCCACCCCGGCCGCAGCCGCAGAAGACTCGGAGGTTTCTACGCCCGCCGATTGGGATGTGTTGATGACTCAGCCGGTCTCGAGCCTGATGTGGACACCCGTGCCCAGCGTCTCTGGCGACACCGACATTCGCCGCGTGGCCCGCGCCTTGTTGGACACCGCCCTGCCCGGCTTACCCGTGGTGGACGACCGAGGCTTCGTGATCGGATTCGTTTCGCGCTCCGACATTCTGCGCGCTGTGGCAGGTGACCCGCCGTTGGACGTCTGGGGTTAAAACGGGCAAAGACAGCTCACCAACTCAGCGTGACCTGCAGCACATCCACATAGGTGCCCGCCGGCATACCGTTGCCGCTGGTTTTGTTGATACGGCCATGCACCGGCAAAGTCACGGGTGCGCCAGTACCGGGCAGGGACACACCAAGCCCTGTCGCGTTCACCGGATAAGCGTTGGTAAGAGCGGCATCGCTGTACACCTCGTAAGGCAAATAGGTGCTGCCCTGTTTCATGGCACGCGAACCCGTGCCCACACTACCACCTTGGCCCGCGTTATTGCCGCCGCTGACCGACACCGTTAACGAAGTGATATCTGGCGAGCACACCAACTGCGTGACCCCTGCGCCTCCTACGCCCCCCGTAGAACCTGTCGTCAACACACCAGCGAAAGTGCTGGGCTGTGCGCCAAAGTCGAGAGTGCCCAGGTTCACCCCGGTGCTGCCCGCGTTCGGGGCACCGCTGATGTAGCACCCCGGCTGCAACACCATCTGCGTATTCAACTGGCCCGCCATATTGCCGGAAGCTTGCGCGCCGACACTGGCCAGGCTGAGACCCAAAACCAATGCGGTGCTGGTGACAGTGACGGCCGCCGTGGCCGTCATGGAAAATTTGTAGCTCGTTTTCATGGGACGCCTTCCGTCATTTCACGCGGCTGCTACTCAACTCCAAATATTCGATGGGTTGGGCAGAAATGACTTACCAGGCCAGCGTGACTTGCAGGGTGTCCACATAAGTGCCAGACGTCATACCGTTGGTGCTGGTCTTATTGATGCGGCCATAGACGGGCAGATTCACCGCTGCGCCGGTGCCGGGCAAGGTCACCCCCAAGGCGGTGGCGTTGGCGGGGTAGGCCGTGGTCAGGGCGGCGTCGCTGTAGACCTCGTACGGCAGGAAGCTGGTGCCCAACTTCATGGCACGCGAGCCGGTGCCGATGCTGCCACCTTGGCCGGCGTTGTTGCCGCCGCTGACCGATACGGTCAACGCTGTGACATCAGGCGAGCAGACGATTTGCGTGGCACCTGCGCCACCGACACCACCGGTGGCGTTGGCCGTCAGCACACCCGTGAAGGTGCTGGGCTGCGAGCCGAAGTCCAGCGTACCCAAGTTGACACCACTGGTACCGGCGCCCGATGCACCGCTGATGTAGCAGCCTGCCTGCAGCAACATTTGTGCGTTCAGTTGGCCCGCCATGTTGCCGGCCGCTTGCGCGCTAAACGAAGTCATGCCGAGGCCCAGAGCAAGTGCCATAACAGCAGAGGTCGCGGCGGTAGAAATCTTGGTCGTTGTCTTCATGATCGTCTCTCCATGCGTCGTACGGCATTGGCCGTCGGACTTTGCAGTAACGCTTTTAGGAGTGCGTGCGTCGCGGCAAAGCTGGGTGGGTTCCGAAGCAGCTCTCTCATCTGCGCCGGGCTTACGAACCTGTTGTGGCTCGATGGGATGAATTGTGGTTTTGGGCGCCCAAAAGATCGTGACGCAAACGTGAACTCTGGCGCCGCACAACGGGCGGCAGAGCGGCCTACAGAAGACCAGGCTTTGGGCTATTCAACCCGTAGAGGCTTGCTGCAAGCGCGTAGAGCGCTATCAAAAACGACTTCAATCAAGACTTCAATACAGGCGTATGGCCACGTCGAAATGCCAGGTGCGGCGGATTTCGATCACGTCAAACTCGCGCGCCAAGGCGGGCGAAAACGCCGGATAGTTGGCTTGGCTTTGCACCACGCCACGCACCGCTTCGTCGATAGCGGGCACACCGCTGGAGCGCACAAAACTGATCGACTCCACAGAGCCATCGCTGCGCACGGCCACCATCACCACGGGGTCGGTGTGCGGCTGTTTGACCACCTCGCGCACCGTGTCCATGGTCATGTTGAGTTCGATCTTGCGGCTCCAGGCTTCGGCGTACAACACCAGTTCCTGGTTGGCATCGCTACGCCCAAAAATGCGGCCACGCCGCGCGCTGCTCCACGACGATGGCAGGTTGGACTGCGATGCCTGGCGTGCAGCCGCATCGCGCCGGTCGGCCTCTTCGTTGAGTTGGCGGCCCATGGCCCGGCGCCGCTCTTCGCGCTGCTCGTTGGCTATGCGCGCAGCCTCCGCCTTGGCTGCTGCAGCCCGCGCCGCCTCCTGGCGTGCGGCATCCTGTTCGCCCCGCGCCGCTTCTTCACGAGCAGCGGCTTGCCTTGCGGCCTCCTGGCGTTCAGCCTCCCCACGCGCCACCTCGGCGCGCACAGCCTCTTGTCGCGCGACCTCGGCCCGAGCAGCTTCCTGTCGAGCAGCTTCCTGTCGAGCAGCTTCTGCCCGCGCTGCTTCTTGTTGGGCAGCTTGCTGTTGTGCCGCAGCCTGGGCTTGCCTTGCGGCTGCTTGGCGCTCAGCTTCTACTCTTGCCGCTTCCACGCGTGCGGCCTCCTGGCGTGCCGCCTCTTGTTGGGCCGCCTGTTGTTGCGCGGCAGCCTGCCGCGCAACGGCTTGACGCTCTGCCTCCAGCCGCGCGGCCTCCACTTGTGCCGCCTCTCGACGAGCGGCCTCTTGCTGGGCCTGCTGCTGCGCTGCGGCCTGCCTTGCGGCAGCCTGGCGTTCAGCCTCCAATCTTGCCGCTTCGGCTTTGACGGCCTCTTGGCGAGCGGCCTCCTGCTGCGCCGCCTGCTGTTGTGCTGCGGCTTGCCTTGCCGCCGCTTGGCGATCGGCTTCTTGTTGGGCAGCGCGTTGCTGCGCGGCCGCCAGCTTTTCTGCCGCCTGGCGCTCCGCCTCCAAGCGCGCTGCTTCTGCTCGTGCCGCTTCTTCGCGCGCTGCAGCTTCACGTGCAGCAGCTTCACGGGCCGCCGCCTCTTGCCGCGCCGCTTCGGCCACTGCCAATTGCTGACGCGCAGTCTCTTGCCGCAGGCTTTCCTGTTTTTCAGTCTCGATGCGCACGGTGTTCAGCCGCTCAGCTTCTGCGCGTGCCGTGGCTTGGCGCGTGGCTTCGACTTCTTGCCGCTCGATCTCCAACCGAGCCAGCTCCACAGTCCTGGCGGCCTCTTGACGCGCGGCTTCTTGCGCCGCAGCGGCCAGACGTGCGGCGGCCTCGCGGCTGTCGGCTTCTGCCTTTGCAGCGTCTAGCCTTGCGGCCTCTGCACGTGCCAGCTCCAAACGCGCAGCATCGGCTTGCGCTGTCTGTTTAGCCAATTCAGCAGCCTGTGCTTCTTGCTGGCGAATGGCCTCTTGCCGCGCGGCTTCCTGCTGTGTTGCAGCTTGGCGCAGACTTTCTTGGCGCTCCGCGTCTGCTCGGGTGGCCTCGGCCCTCGCCGCTTCCTGGCGGGCCACCTCCTGGCGAGCGGTTTCTTTGCGGGCTGCTTCTTGCCGTGCAGCTTCCAAACGTGCGGCCTCCAAACGCTCCGCACGCTCTCGACGCGCCGCCTCTAGCCGTTCCAGACGTTCCGCCTCGCGCTGCTCCGCCTCCAGCGACGGCGCCAACGCAGCGGGCGTGGCCGGCACGGTCAGCGCAGTTTCATTGGGTGGGGGCGCCGGGGCCATCGGCTCGGCCACATCGGGTGCGGGCGCAACTGCACTCGGCGCGTCAGCGGGCGGGCTGTTCTGTGGATTGTTTGGCGATGGGGTTGGGCTTGGCACTCGCGCGGCAGGAGGCGTCTTGGCCGATGCCGTCGGTGCCGTCGGTGCCGTGTTACCAGATATGGGCTGGCCACCCGCAGTGTTGTTCTGCACCGCAGGCTCGGCAGCCGCCGCTGGCCCCGCGTCCAGCACCACACGCAACTCAGGCACCTCGCCGCGCCGCTCTTGCCATGGAAAGCCCAAGCCCGGCAAGCCAAATTCCTCACCGCCAAACGTCAAGCTCAGCAGCAGCGCATGGAACAGCACTGAAAACACCAAACCCAGCGGCAGCCGATCCCGGCCAGCAGGCTTGTGTGGCGCTGGCCAGAGGCCCTCGGCTGGAATTTGAACGACTTGGGTTGACACGTGCTCGGTGGTCGGCAGCCCTGTCAGGATTGCCGGGATTTCTGATGCAGAGACGAATGTAGCCGCTGTCGCCCGCCATTCGCCGCGAAATCACACGACAAGATGCGATGTGTGCATCAGACCAACATCACTGGCGCGCCATGAACCCGCTCGTCGTCGCCATGTAGGCTGTGCTCAGATGGTTTCTGGCAGCTTGGCAATCACCTTGATTTCGAACTGAAAGCCGTACAGCCACGTCACCCCCACACCGGTCAACGTGGGGTGCGGCGCCTCGCCCCAATACTCGGGCACGATCTTCCAGATGGTCTCAAAATGGGCTTCCGGGTTGACGACGAAAACCGTCACATCCACCACATCATCAAACGCGCAGCCAGCGGCTTTCAGCACGGCGTTCAGGTTGTCGAACGCGCGCCGCACCTGCTTCTCCAGCTCGGGTTCGGGTGAACCATCCTCACGGCTGCCCACTTGTCCCGAGACAAAAAGAAAACCGTTCGACCGCACTGCCGGTGAGTAGCGGTTGCGCTCATAAAGCGCCTGGCGGCCAGGGGGGAAAACAACATCGCGCGGGGTCATAAACATACTTTCATCGATCGGCCAACGTGGGCCGGGGTTGCAGATGAAGCCACTTTAGGCGGGCGGGCCGCGCAGATAAACACGCAAGCCCACCCATCACTGTTCTTAAAATCCAAACAATCGAATCAACCAACGGAATCTAAATGGACCGTTTTGATGCCATGCAGGCATTCGCCCGCGTGGTGGAAACCGGCAGCTTCACCAAGGCGGCCGACACGCTGCACATGAGCAAAACCAGCGTGACGCAACTGGTGCAACAGCTGGAAGCGCGCCTGCGTGTGCGGCTGCTGAACCGCACCACGCGCAAGGTCAACGTCACGGCCGATGGCGCGGCCTACTACGAGCGCGTGGTGCGCCTGCTGGCGGAGATGGACGATGCCGAGACCAGCTTGTCCAGCGCATCCGCTGCACCACGTGGCCGCCTGCGTGTAGATGTACCCAGCCCTTTTGCGCGCATGATCCTGGTGCCAGCCCTGCCCGCCTTCCACGCCCTGTACCCCGACATCCAGATCGACATGGGCGTGAGCGACCGCATGGTCGACCTGATTGGCGAGAACGTTGACTGCGTGGTGCGTGGCGGCACGCTGCTAGACCAATCGCTGATGGCGCGCCATGTGGCCGACCTGCAACTCGGCGTGTACGCTGCCCCCAGCTACTTGGCGCGGGCGGGCACACCGGCGCACCCCAAAGACCTGCAAGACACACACCACCGCATCGTCGGTTTTTTATGGGCCCGCACCGGCAAAGCGGTGCCCTATGCCATGCGCCAGGGCGGCGAAAGCGTCAATGTGCAAGGCCAGCACGTGTTTTCGTTTGACGATGGCAACGCCTACCTCGCCGCCGGTGTGGCTGGCCTGGGGGTCCTGTGGTTGCCGCATTACATGGCCAAAGCGCACCTGGCAAGCGGTGAACTGGTGCCGCTGTTCGAAGCCTGGCAACTCGACCCCATGCCGCTGTATGTGGCGTTTCCGCCGAACCGGCACGTCAGCGCCAAGCTGCGCGTGTTCATCGATTGGGTGGTGGAAATAATGGCAGAACATGCGCCCACCCTGTCACGCCATTCACCGGCGTGATGTGCCGTCAAAGAAAAAGCCAAGGCCCCACGGGGTCTTGGCTTTGACAGAAACAACGGCCCGGCTTGGCACGGGGCCGTTTACCCGCGTGTTTATTTCGCCGGTTTGAGGTCGATGGTGACCTTGTCGATATGGCCCGTGAAGCGGAACGGCACCTTGTAGTTCTGCACGATCGGCGTGCCCGCGTCTTCGCCAATGTCCAGCGTTTCGTCGAGCGACACACGCGCTGGAATGGTCTTCTCCAAACGGCCTTGCGCCACTTGCGCGCCATCCACCAACAAGGCAATGTCGCCGCCCTTGCCCGCACCGCCGCCGTCATAGGTGAAGTTCATCACCAAGGTGTGCTTGCCCGGCGCCAGTGCAGTCGGGCCTTGCACCAGGGTCTTGTGCTCTGGGAAGTGCGACAGCGCGTAGGCGTAGGTGGGTTTGCCATCCAGCAGCATCAGCGCGTTGCCGCCGAACCAGCCGCCCTGCGTCATCAAGATGCCATTGGCGCCGTTTTGCGGCACATCGACTTCAGCCGTGATGGAGTATGAGGTGTTCTTCATGTCCGGCGCCATCGACTCGGTGATGCGCGTCGTGTGGTCGAAGTAGACAAACTTGGTGCGGCCCTTGTTGGGTTGTGGCCGGTTTTCGGGATCGACGCGCTCGATGTAGCGGTCGTCCAGCGGGAACACCTTGTTCTTCTCAGCCTCTTTCTTGAACACCGCGCGCAGCTCTTTCAGCTTCTCGGGGTATTGCTGCGCCACGTCTTTCGACTGCGTGAAGTCTTCGTTCAGGTTGTAGAGCTCCCACTTGTAGTCGTTGAACGGATCAGGGTTGGTGGGGCCACGACCTTGCCACGGCAGGCGTTGCGGCGTGGTGTTGGCCAGCCAGCCGTTGTGGTAAATGCCTTGGTTGGCAATGATCTCGTAGTACTGCGTGGTGTGGCGCTCTTTTGCCGTGGCGTCGTTGAACGTGTAGACCAGGCTCGTGCCATTCATCGGCACTTGTTTGAAGCCGTTGATGGTGGCCGGTGCCGGCAGCTTGGCCGCTTCCAGAATGGTCGGCACGATGTCGGTGATGTGTGTGTACTGGCTGCGGATGGCGCCGGGGTCTTTGATGTGCCCCGGCCATCTGATGGCCATGCCGGTGCGCGTCCCGCCCAGGTGAGAAGCCACCTTCTTGTCCCATTGGTAGGGCGTGTTCATGGCATGCGCCCAGCCGTGCGAATAATGGTTTTGGAACCACATGCCGCCAAACTGGTCGATGTTCTCCACCATGAACTCGGGGCGGTCTTGAATGCCATTGCCCAAGGTCACCACTTCGCTGGTCATGCCCACGCCCGATGGGTCTTCGGCGCTGGAGCCGTTGTCGCCCATCACGTAGATGATGAGGGTGTTGTCCAGTTGGCCCATCTTTTCAATGGCGTCCACCACTCGGCCCACTTGGTAGTCCGAGTGGGCCAGCGCTGCAGCATAGACCTCCATCTCGCGCGCGGTCACGCGCTTCATGTCGGGCGATAAATCATCCCAGCGCTTGTAGTCTTTGGGCGTAGGGTTGAGCACCGCGTTCTGCGGGATGATGCCCATCTGCTTTTGCCGCTCAAACGTCTGCTTGCGCAACTCGTCCCAGCCCATATCGAACTTGCCCTTGAATTTTTCGATCCACTCTTTGGGCGCATGGTGTGGCGCGTGGGCCGTGCCGGGCGCGTAATACGCCAGGAACGGTTTGTCGGGCCACACCGACTTGCGTGTTTGAATGAACCGGATGGCGTGGTCGGCCATGTCGGCATCAAAGTGGTAAGTGTCTTCTTTGCCGATGTAGGGGTCGATCGGCGTGATGTTTTCGTAGACGGCGGGGCGGAACTGGTGTGCGTCAGCGCCCAGGAAGCCGTAAAAATATTCAAAGCCCAGACCGGTAGGCCACAGCTCGAATGGGCCGGCTGGCGAGTTTTGCCAATCGGGCACGTTGTGGTTCTTGCCAAACCAGGCCGTGCCGTAGCCGTTGGCCGTCAAGATCTCACCGATGGTGCCCACGCTGCGCGACACCAGGCTGTGGTAGCCAGGTGCGGGCGTGCTGAACTCCATGATGATGCCGGTGGAGGCCACGTGGTGGTTGCGCCCGGTGATCAACGCTGCGCGTGATGGCGAGCACACCGCCGTGGTATGGAAGCGGTTGTAGCGCAGCCCTTCGCGGGCCACACGGTCAAATGTAGGGGTGGGAATGGCACCACCAAACGTCGAAGTGGCGCCATAGCCCACGTCGTCCATCAGCACCAGCAGCACGTTGGGCGCTCCCTTGGGTGCCTGGATTTCCTTGGGCCAATCGAGCTTGCCAGAAGCCGCCAGCGAAGGTGCCAGCTTGCCGACTTTTTGGTACGGCTCAATCGGTAGATGGGTTCTATCAGGCCAGGCTGCTGGCTCCTTGGCCGAGGCGGATGCCACTGCCATTTGCAGCCCAAGCCCCAGGGCCACGATGCTGGCCAGGAAGCCCCATCGCCTGGGGGTTCGTTGGGGGGGCGAGCAATTGCCGCCGCGATGAGAAGGGAGAGAGCTCACATCCATGATCACGCTCCTAAGAAAACGAAAACGGCCCGTGTGCCTGCAGTGTGTTTGCAAGCCACGGTTTTCGGTCAGCACTAGGTTCGATTGCATTCGGTGGGAAACCATCCCAAACCGGCAGGCGGATTGAATGCAATGCAACGGCGGATCGATTATGACGAGCGCTCTTGGCGGGTCAAGCGTTCAAACGCGCAGCGTGAAACCCGTTGGGAATGGATCGAGAGCGTGACCTGAACGCCTTCTTCAGGCGGCGGGCATCGACCTGGAGCCCAGGCGCCAGAGGCGCTCGGCCAGATATTGATGAAAGAAATTGCGTGGCCGTGCACGCCCATTGCCAGGGCACGCCGCCACGCCACGTGTCAAAAAAGCTACGCGCAGACTGTTAGTGCTGACAGTCTGCGATTTTCTTCAAGCGGCCAAACCTGCAGGCTCCACCGTCTTGCGTGCCTTGCGCACGTTAAACGCCGTGACGATCAGCACCGCCTGCACCGCCGCCAGGCCAATGAACACACCGTGGTACTGGCCGTGGTCCATCAAGCTGCCGAACACCAGCGGCGAGATCGCTTGGCCAATGTCCAGACCTGAATACACCACACCGTACACGCGGCCCGATGAATTGGGTGGCGTGGAGCGCTTGACGATCAGGTCGCGCGAAGGGCCGGCCACACCTGCGGCAAAGCCCATCAAACCAAACAACACCGGCACCGCCACACCCTGCACCGTGGCAAAGCCCAGCACCAAGGCCAGCGCAGCGGCCACGCCCTGCCCTGTGCCCACAATGCGTTCACAACGCTGTGGATCGGCCGCCAAAAAGCCGCCAAGCACCATGCCGCCCGCACTGCCCACCATGTAGATGGTCAAGCACGCAGCCACCAAGGCCACCGGCACGTCGTGCAACTGGCGCGCGGCTTCGGGCGCAAAGGCTTGCACCACGCTCAACGCCATGGCGTAGAAAAAGAAGAACGCAAAACACACCCACACAGCGGGAATGCGCATGAAGCCAAAGCTGCCGCCTTCCAGTGCGGCCGGGCCACCCTTGTGGGGTGCAGCCGCAGGGGGCAGCGCCAGTTTGTCGCGCTTGACCCACAACAGCGCCAGCACGGCAAACGCCACACCCGCCGCAGCCATCAGCGCCACGCGCCAGGAAAACGCCATGGCCAACGGCACCAACATGGCCGGTGCCAGCGCCCATCCCAGGTTGCCGGTGATGCCGTGCACGCTGTAAGCGTGGCCCAGGCGCGGCGCGCTGACCTTGCGGTTGAGCAGCGTGTAGTCCACGGGGTGGAACACGCCATTGCCAATGCCACCGATGACAGAAAACACCACCAGCATCCAATAGCTGGTGCTGGTCGCGAAACCGAGTGCCGTCAAACCCAACAACGCCAGCCCGCCCAACAGAACCGGGCGCGGACCAAAACGGTCGACCACAAAACCCGAGGCCATTTGCACGGCACACGACACCACAAAAAACACCGACATCAAAAAGCCCAGCTCAGCGTAGCTGGCGTTGAAGGCTTCTTTCAGCCACGGGAACAGGGGCGCCAACAGCAGTTGGCTGAAGTGGCTCACCAAGTGGGCGACGCCCACCAGGCCGATCACGCTGGCGTCTTGTTTCAGGCTGACGGCGTTGGCTGGATTTGCGTTTGGAGTTGTTGTCTTTGCATTCATGGCGGCATCGTAGTAGCCTTCAGACTTTCTGGATTACGGCAAAAAGACATGTTTTAGCGAATTCCAGCCAAAAAACGTTTTAGCCTACGCAAGCCTTTCCATGCAGCCCCGCAGCGCCCACATCTTCACGCCGGTTGGCGACACCGACCCCTTCACGCCCACGCCCGAGCGCCCGGTGCGGGTGCGCGCCCGCACCATGCCGGCCGACACCCATTTCGAGCCGCACCGCCACGCCTGGGCGCAACTGGCCTATTGCGCCACAGGGGTGCTGCAGGTGATGTGTGATGCCACCGAAGAAGGTGTCAACACTGCATCACACCACAAGCCCCAAGGCGAAGTCACCTACATCGTGCCGCCCTCGCGTGCGGTGTGGATTGCACCCGGCGCGCTGCACAACATCTACATGCTGGAGCGCGCCGAGTTGCGCACGCTGTACATCGACGCCAGCGTGATTCCGCCGGAATGGCACAGTTGCCGCGTGATCATGGTGTCGCCGTTGCTGCGCGAGTTGATCCATGCGCTCGACACACCTGCCAGGCCCGACCTGGCCGCACACACCGCACGCGAAGCCTCGCTCATCACGCTGGTGTGCGACGAGATTGCCCATGCTGACATCCAGGCCCTGGGCGTGCCCCTGCCCCCTATACAGGGTGGCGACAAACGCTTGCGTGGCCTGTGTGAAGCGGTGCTGCGCGCCCCTGCGGCCCGCACCAGCCTGGCCGATTGGGCGGCCGATGTCGGCGCCAGCGAGCGCACCATGGCGCGCCTGTTCCGCGACGAGTTGGGCACCAGCTACCAGCAATGGCGCCAGCAGGCGGTGTTGGCGCATGCCTTGCCGATGTTGGCGCGCGGCCTGCCCGTAAGCCAGGTCGCAGCGGCCAGCGGCTACGCCAGCGACAGCGCTTTCTCGGCCATGTTCAAAGCGGCCATGGGCCAGCCGCCGAGCCAGTTTGCCGGGCAGCCGGTTAAGGCTTAGGGCGACGCTGAACAAGTTCCTCTCGGCGCCCGCATCCCTGGCGTGGGCATCCGAGGTAACTTATTCAGCATCGCCCTAGAGCGTCAGCACATTGACATCGCTGCCAAACACCTCGGTGATGGCCGGCAACAAATGGTGGTGGTGCGTGAGAAACAGCACCTGCGTGCTGCGCGACAAATCGCGCAGCGCACGCAAGCCGGCGGTGGAGCGCGCATCGTCGTAGTTGATGAACAAATCATCGGCAATGAACGGCAGCGCGTGGGCTTGCGACAGGTGCAGCTCCAACGCGGCCAGGCGCAACGCAAAGTACAACTGGTCGCGTGTGCCTTCGCTCATGCCGGCCACTTCAACCGACTTGCCATCGGCGCGCCGGCCCACCAGCTTCAACGGCTCGCTGTCAAAGTCCACCGTCAGTTTGTCGAAAGAGCCAAGCGTGAGGTTCGCAAAAATGCGGCTGGCCGACTGCAGCATCGGCCCCTGCTTCACTTCACGGTAACGCTCAATCGACCACTTGAGCAGCCGCGCGCCGGTGTAGACCTTGAGGTAGCGTTCCACGGTGTCGGTCATTTTTGCGATGGCCTCCTGGCGCTGCGCTTCGGCCGTGGCGGCGTCTGCGGTGCCTCCGATGGCAGCAAGCGCTGTTCTGGCTGTAGAAAGTTTGGCCGCCACCTCCGCCATGCGTTCGACCAGGCCCTCGTCTTCGGCGGTCAAAGCTTCGCGCTCTTCAAGCACTACCGTCAACGCCATGGTGGCTGCTTCGGCCTGCAGATCGGCCAGCGGCAAGCCGTCGCCAGTGGCCTGCAAGGTTTGCTCGGCCCGGGCGTAACGTGCTTGCAAGCTACGTTTGAGCTCTGATGCTTCAATCGCCTCGACCAACTCTGCGGGCTCGGTCACACCGGCGCGTTGCAGCAGTGGCACCAGGCTGGCCTGCGCCTGTGCTTTTTGCGCCTGGGCCTCTTCCAGTTGTTGCGCGGCGGCGTGTGCTGACGTTTGAAGGCGTGCTGCCTGGCGGTGCGTCTCGTTGGCGGCCTCCAGCCGCGTGACCAGCTTGGTCGCGATGACGTCAGCGCTCTGCCCTGCGAGGTCCGGCGCCACATGCGTCATCAGCGCTTGCGCCGACGTGTGGAAGCCGTCAAGGTCGGCGCGCATGGTGTCGATGCGTTCGGTGCGGATCTGATGCATGGCGCTGAGCGCGTCGTCGATTCGTTCTGCAGCCTGCAACACGCCGTCGATGCGCGCCAAGGGCATGTCGGCGGCCCAGTCTGCGGCTGTCAATGCGGCCTGCCAACGCGTGTCCCAATCGGCAATGTCGGCCTGCGCCTTGACCACGGCTTGGGTCAATGGCTCCATCGCACGCTGCGCGTCCGCGATCTGCTTGTCCAGACTCTGGCGCTGGCCTTGCTGGGTAGTCATCTCACTCACCAAGTCTTGCGCCAGGCGCACCAGCACGGCGAGCGGCTGGTCTTGTGGATCGCTTGCGCGGTCATGGGCCTGCGCCAGATTTTTCAGCGCTTGCCCTAACGCATCGGTTGCCTCTGTGCAAGCCTGCGCATGGCTCTGTTCTTGCGCAGTGGCGGCCTCCAACGCATCGGCAGCGGCCAACGCTTGTAGCCGCAGCGCCAGCCACGACTCGGCGGCTTCCAAAGGCATCCCGTTCAAGCCCACCTGCGTGGTCAGCGCAGACCAACGTGCCACGCGCGCATCCGCAGCATCACCCAACGCCGCAAGCTCCGTCTCGGCATCACGCAAGTCTTGCGCGAAGCGTTCGCGTTGGGCTTCTTTGGCGCGCAACTCGGTGGCCTGCTGCACGGTGTCGTGGCTGCGGTCGGCCAAGTTGTCTGCCGTTTGCACCTGCGCGTCAAACGCGTCGGCCAGGCCCACCAACGCGCTGGGCTCAGTGATGATCTGCCCCCAGGTTTGCGCGCGTGCCGCACGCGCGGCGAGCACGTCTTCGCGCGTCACTGGCGTGTTGGCTTCGCGGTATTGGCGAATGGCCAGCTCTTCTGCCACGATCTGCTGCTGCAGCTTGCGCACGCGCGCCTGCGTGGTTTTGGCGGTGGCGTCGTCGGCCAGTTGCTCTTGCAGCTGCGCCTGGATGACGGCTAGCGACGGCGGCGTCATGGCGCGCAGAGCCGCCTCACCCTGCCGCCAGGCACCCAGCGCGGCAAAGGCCGCTTCTTGCGCCGCACTGCGCCGTGCGCTGGCCTGGCGCAGGTCGCGCGTCAGCGCTTCAAAGTTGCCAAGCTGCTGTGCTCGGGCCAAAGCGGTTTGCAGAGCCACCGGAGCGGCAGCGCTGGTCAGCCGTTGCAGCTCGGCCTGCGCGTGGGCGATGTCGTTTTGTTTGGTGTGTTGGTTGTGTTCGGCCGCGTCCAAGCGGCTTTGCAGCACCGGCCGTTCTTGCACCAAGCGGCTCAGCTCCAGGCGCACCACCGGCGAAGGCAATTGTTTGCGCACCGCGTCTTCGGATACTGCGGGCCAGCCGATCTGCCGCGCCAAATCTGCCGCCACGCCCCACTGCGCCTCCACCTCGGCCAGGCGGCGCTGGATGTCGCCCTCGTGCGCGCGAAACTGCAGCCGGTTTTCGTTCAGTTGGGTGATGTCTTCGGCGCGCTCGCGCACGGCGACATCGGGCGTTAACTCGGCCAGCGCATTTTGGGCGTCTTCCAGCAGTTGCGCCTGGCGGTCGATGTTGGCTTGTGCCACAGCCAAGGTGCGCTCCGCCCCAGATAACGCTTTGGCCGCACCTTCCGGCAGCAATGGCACGTTACCTAACGCGGCCAGCGCACTCTGCGCATCGGCCAGTGCTTGCAGCGGCAGCGCCACACGGTGGATGCGCTCCAGCACCGCACGCTTCTGGCGCACCTCGGTGTGTTGCTGCTTGGCCTGCGCCATGGCGGCTTCTAGCGTGGTGACCAGCGCTTGTGCTTCGGTCCAGTCTTTGCTGCGCACGGTAGCGGCCTTCAGCGCGGCGGTGGCTTTGTCGAGTTCTTCGGCGGCCACGTAGTAGTCGCGCTCGCGGCTTTTGTTCTTGGTCCACAGCTTGCCGGCTTCGTCTTCCAACGCCTTGCGCAAAGTGCCCAAGCTGCCGATGCCTGCGGCCGACTGAAACAGGATTTGCCCCAGGTCGTTGGACGACGACAAAATGCTGCTGCCCCCGGCCACCAGCCGCTCGTGGTCCAGGCCAAACATCTGTGTGAAGAAGTCTTTGTCGGTGGAGCCAATGAAGGGCAGCAGCGCATCGTCTGGCAAGGCCGCATCGGCCGGGTTGCGCAGCGTGTTGCGCAAGCCTTTCACGCGCTGCAGCGCCAGGGCTTCACCCGCGTGGCTGAGCGTTGCGCCCAAGCGCAGCTCGGGCATGGCGTGGTGGAAGGCGTGCGGCGTGCGTGAGGGAATGCCGTAGAGCAAGTCCTGCACCGCTGCGCGCACCGTGGATTTGCCAGCTTCATTGGGGCCGACGATGACGTGAAAGTCGTGCGCGGCAGCCGGAAAGACGAGCGATTGCTCGGTGAATTTACCGAAGCGAATCAGGTCGAGTTGGTCGAAGCGCATGAGTTAAACCGCCTTCGCCACTTGGGACATCAGCGACGGCGTGGTGGCGAGCACCAAAGACTGAAGCTTGCCCGCGCGCACATCTTCCAGCGCAGGAATGGCGGCCAGCACTTCCAGCGGGAGCTTACCCACCAACAGCATCAACTCTTCGTGCATGGCGCCCAGCAGTGCGGTGTCTTGGGCGGCTCCCGCCAGCAGTGCCTGCAAGTCGGCCACGGCATCGGCGCGCAGCGCAATCGCGTCGGATGACTCCATTGGTGTCGTTTCCAGGCGCACTTTTTCAATCCACAAACGGTCGCTGCCCAGGCTGAAGGCTTGCGCTTTGATTTCTTCGCGCAACTGCGTCTCCAGCCCGAACAACTGCGCGTGGGCATTGCTCGCGCCGGTGAGGGTGACACGCACCGCATGCGGTTTGTCGCCATCGCTTTGGCGCAGCAGCGCTTCCAGGCTTTGCCCCACGGCGGCTACGGCTTCGGTCATGGTGTTGGCGCTCGCCACGTCCACCACCAGGCTGTGCCAGCGCAGCACGTCAACATAAAACCGCTCGACCGAGGTGATGTCCGTCCCCGAGGTATTGACCATCAACGCGCCACGCGGGCCGGGCTCGCGGATGTGCCGGCCCTGCAGGTTGCCGGGGAAGGCGATGGTGCAAGGCCCGCTGATCACCCGGTGCTCGTGCACGTGGCCCAGCGCCCAATACTGGTAGCCCTTGGCCTGCAACTCGGCCACCGAACACGGCGCGTAGTTGGCGTGTTGGGTGTTGCCTTCGAGTGCGGTATGCAACACCCCAATGTTGAACCAGCCCTCGACCGGCGCGGGGTAGCTGGCGGCCAGGTTCTCGGTGGTTGCCGCGTCCTTGAAGCTGCGCCCGTGCAGCGCCACACGCAGCTCATCAATCTTGTAGGTTTGCGCTTTGTTGGCGGCGAACTTGAAAACGTTGGGCGGCAGTAGCAGGCGCTTGGTCATTTCGCTTTCGGCGTCGTGGTTGCCCATCAGCAGGTAGACCTTGATGCCTTCGGCGTGAAGTCGGCCCATCTGCCGCGCAAAGAACAGGCCGGTGTTGAAGTCGCGCCAGGGGCCGTCGTACAGGTCGCCGGCTATCACCATGAAGTCGACCGCTTCGGCAATCGCTTCAGACACCAAATTTTCGAACGCGTTGCGCGTGGCCAGCCGCAGCAAATCGGCCGGGGCGTCCTGGTAGGCTGAGAGGCCGACCAGCGGGCTGTCGAGGTGGATGTCGGCGGCGTGGATGAATTTCATACGCCGATTATCGGGACGGATTTACGTTGCAACGAAAGTCATCAGTGCGGATACCGCCGTTCCCGCTGAATCGCCATCAGCCGCTCCATGACAGCGCTCAAGCGCGACACAGGCCCTATTTCAAATTAACTTCGACTTTCTCGATCTTGCCGTCGAACTTGAACGGGCGGCGGTCAAAATAATTCAGCGACACTGGCGAGCCCAAGTCCACACCCACGTCGAAGCTTTCACTGGCGGTAAACGCCGCAGGCACGGTGCGCTTGACGGTGGTGCGCGCGACTTCCTGGCCGTCTACGGTCAACACCACTTCGGCCGGTGCGCCCGGCTTGGCGATGGTGGTGTCCACTTCAATCGTGCGACGCCCGGCGGCAATCTTGTTGCTGGAGCGCACGCTGTAGCGCTCGATCTCCATCATGTTGTATTCATAGACCAGGTCGCCACCGTCCATGTAGAGTGTCAGGCCACCGGAGATGCCGCCTACCGCGTACAACACGCCCGAGGCAACGTCGCCCACTTGGGCGTCAATGCGCACATGGTTGCTGGTGCGGCCCAGGCCGGGCGCCGCAAACTCGGGCATGCGCGTGCTGGAGGCGTCGAACTTCCAGCGCGTGTAGGGCGTGGCGACTCGGTCTTCGGGGTGGATGCGCAGCCAGTTGCCCGCGCCAATGGGGAACACCTTGTTGGCCTTGGCCTCTTTCAAGAACAGCGCCTTCATCTCAGCCAGCTTTTTCGGGTTCTGCGTGGCCAGATCATGCGCTTGCGAAAAGTCCTTGCGCAGGTCGTACAGCTCCCAGACATCCTTGTCCGAATTCCACTCCCGGATGCCTCCGCTCGACCCTGCCGTGTCCCAAGGTATCAACGGCCCGAAGGTGCCCGCAAACCAGCCGTCGTGGTAGATGCCCCGGCTGCCGTTGTTGTCGAAATACTGCGTCTGCTTGCGCCCGGCTTGGCCCGCGTTGCTGAAGGTGGCGGCAATGCTCACGCCGTCGATCGGGTCTTGCTTAAAGCCGTCGACCACCTTGGGCGGCTTGATGCCCACCACGTCGTAAATGGTGGGCACGATGTCGTTCACATGGCTGAACTGGCTGCGCGGTGTTTTGTCAGGCTTGATCTTCGACGGCCACGACACCACCAGCGGGTTGCGCGTGCCGCCAAAGTAGGCGCCCAGCAGCTTGGTGCCCTTGAACGGGGTGCTGCCAGCCCAGGCCCAACCGGCGTGGTACATGTTGTCGGTCTTGGGCGAACCCAGCGCCTCCACGCCGCCCAGCCCCTGCAAGGCCGCGAGTTGCTGCTCCAGCGTGTTGGGGATGTTGTTTTGCGCCAGCAGTTCGCTGATGGTGCCGCGCTGGCCTTCGGCGCTGGAGCCGTTGTCGCCAAAGATGTAGAACACCAGCGTGTTCTCGCGCACGCCCAGGCGTTCCAGCTCATCGAGCACCTTGCCGGCCTGCACGTCGGCGTGTTCGGTGTAGCCGGCAAAGACTTCCATCAGGCGGGTTTGAAACGCGCGTTCCGACGCAGGGATGTCGTTCCAGGCTTCCATGGACTTGTCGCGCGGGGTCAGTTCGGCCGTCGCCGGAATCCAGCCCAGCGCTTTTTGCCGCTGGAAGGTTTGTTCGCGCAGCACGTCCCAGCCCTGGTCGAACTTGCCTTTGTATTTGTCGGCCCATTCCTTGAAGATGTGGTGCGGCCCGTGCGATGCGCCCGGCGCCCAGTACATCAAAAACGGCTTGTCGGGTGCAAAGGCCTGCTGCTTGCGCAGCCAGGTGATGGCCCGCTCGGCCAGGTCTTCACTCAGGTGGTACTTGTCGTCGCGCGGCGGCTCCACCGTGTTGAAGTTCTCGACCAGGCGCGGCTCCCATTGCGAGGTTTCGCCTGCCAGAAAGCCGTAGAAGTAGTCGAAGCCAATGCCCTCCCCGGTGGGCCACAGGGTGAACGGGCCCATGGCCGTGGTCTCCGTCGCGGGCGTGTTGTGCCACTTGCCAAACGCCGCCGTCTTGTAGCCATAGTCGCCCAGCACCTTGGCGACGGTGGCCGAGCTGCGCGGGATCACGCCGGTATAGCCGTCCCAGTTCACCGCACGCTCGGCGATCGTGCCGGAACCCACGCGTTGGTGGTTTCGGCCGGTCAACAGCGCGGCCCGCGTTGGCGAACAGATCGAGGTCGTGTGGAAGGTGTTGTAGCGCACGCCCTGCTCGGCCACACGTGAGAGCGTGGGCGTGTGGATGGGGCCGCCAAAGGTGTCTGGCAGGCCAAAACCCACGTCGTCCATCATGATGATCAGGATGTTGGGCACGCCCTTGCGCAAATGGCTCTCGGCCGGAAACGGCTCGAGCTTGGACGCCTGCAAGGTGGGGGCCGCGACACTGCGGCTCGGCTGTACGGGAAATGGCAAAACAGATCCGTCGCTGGGCACCGCCCCAGACGCGTCCACCGCCAACGGCGCACACAGCGCCAAAAAAACTCCGCCCATCCATCCCAAGGCCGCGCGAGATATGCGCCGTGTCTGTGTCTGCATAGGAGTTCTCCCATTTCTGACAGGGTTGCCACATCCGCGATGGCTTCAGACCGCAGAAGTACCAAGACATGCTAAGACCCTGCTTTCGGACATGGTTCCGCGCTGAAGTGCGGTACACCCAATGCGAAAGGCAGAGCGGCAAGCATAGATGACACACGCGGCGCTTGCACCTCGTTTACATCTTCAGTCGGGCAAATCCAACACCTTTCGGCAGCAAGCGCCGAACACATCGGCAAGGCGCAGCCCCCAAAAGCACAAGCCCCGGGGCCTGTGAACAGACCTCGGGGCTTGTACGTTTTGGCGTGTGCCGGAATGCCTACATCACTCGCCCAGATACGCCGCGCGCACCTTGGGATCGTTCAGCATCTGCTTGGCGTCACCACTCATGGTGATGATGCCGGACTCCATCACGTAGCCGCGGTTGGCAATGCCCAGCGCACGGCTGGCGTTTTGCTCGACCAGCAGCACCGTCACGCCTTGGGCGTAAACGTCTTTCACCACTTCGAAGATTTTGTCGACCATGATGGGCGACAGGCCCATCGACGGCTCGTCCAGCAGCAGCACCTTGGGGCGGCTCATCAGCGCACGGCCCATGGCCAGCATTTGTTGTTCGCCACCGGACATGGTGCCGGCGAGCTGGTCCTTGCGTTCACGCAGACGCGGGAAGATGGTGAACATCTTCTCGATGTCTTTGTTGATCTCGGCCTTGTCGTTGCGCACATAGGCGCCCATCTGCAGGTTTTCGGTGATGGTCATGCGCGCGAACACGCCACGGCCTTCCGGCACCATGGCCAGGCCCTGCTTGACCAGGTCCCACGCGCCCTGGCCGCGAATGCTCTTGCCCAGGTACTCGATGTCGCCGCCCACGAAGGGCAGCGAGCCGGTGATGGCCTTCATGGTGGTGGTCTTGCCAGCGCCGTTGGAGCCAATCAACGAAACCAGTTCACCCTCGCGCACTTCAAAGTCCACGCCCTTCACGGCCTGGATGCCGCCGTACGCGACTTGCAGGCCCTTGACCTGCAGCAGCACTTGGCCGCTGTTGTTGTTCACTGTCATCTCAATGTCCTCCGGTGCCGAGATAAGCCTCGATCACCTTTTCATTTTTCTGCACGTCAGCCGGGTTGCCTTCGGCGATCTGCTTGCCGTAGTCGAGCACGGTGACGCGGTCGCACAAGCCCATCACCAGCTTCACATCGTGCTCAATCAGCAAAATGGTACGGTTGTCCTTGCGGATGCGGTCGATCAGTTCGCGCAACATGACCTTCTCGGTCGCATTCATACCGGCGGCGGGCTCGTCCAGCGCAATCAGTTGCGGGTCGGTGGCCAAAGCGCGCGCGATTTCCAGGCGGCGTTGGTCGCCGTAGCTCAGCGTGCGGGCTTTGTAGTCGGCAAACTTGCCGATGCCCACGTAGTCCAACAGTTCTTGCGCACGCTTGGCGATCGCCGCTTCTTCGGCCTTGAAGCCGGGGCTGCGGAAGATGGCACCGAGCAGGCCCGAGTGTGTGCGGATGTGGCGGCCGACCATCACGTTCTCCAGCGCCGTCATGTCGGCAAACAGGCGAATGTTCTGGAAGGTACGGGCGATGCCCGCCTTGGCCACTTCGTGCACGGCGGTAGGCTTGTAGGGCTTGCCGGCCAGTTCGAAGGTGCCGCTGTCGGGCGTGTACAGGCCGGTGATCACGTTGAAGAACGTGGTCTTGCCTGCACCGTTGGGGCCGATCAGGCCATACACCTGGCCGCGCTCGATGCGCAGGCCCACGTCGCTCAGCGCCTGCAGGCCGCCGAAGCGCTTGGAAATGCCGCTCACATTGAGAACAACATCTTTTTGCTTGTTTTCGCTCATGTTGTGCTCCTTACTTACGCGACAGCGATTTGCCATGTTCCGGCGCTGGCCACAGGCCGCGCGGACGCATCAGCATCACAACGATCATGGCCAGCGCGATCAGCAACTGGCGCAGGATGGCGGCGTCCAGACGGCCGCCGGTCATGGCTTGCAAAGGGCCGGCCACATAGCGCAGCACTTCAGGCAAGGCCGACAACAGCACCGCGCCCAAGATAACGCCTGGCAAGTGGCCAATACCACCGAGCACCACCATGGCGACGATCATCACCGACTCCATCAAGCTGAAGGACTCGGGCGAGACAAAGCCTTGGAAAGCCGCAAACATGGTGCCGGACACGCCACCGAACGTGGCGCCCATGCCGAACGCCAACAGCTTCATGTTGCGGGTGTTGATGCCCATGGCCTTGGCGGCAATTTCGTCTTCACGGATCGCCATCCAGGCGCGGCCGATACGCGACAGTTCCAGCCGGTGGCAGATGATCACGCTGACCACCACCAACACCAGGAACAGGTAGTAGTAGAGCGACACCGAAGACAGCTCGTAGCTGCCCAGGCTCAAGGGCTTGCCAAGATCCAGGCCGAAGAACTTGATGGAGTCGATCTGGTTGATGCCCTTGGGGCCGTTGGTGACGTTGAACGGGTGGTCCAGGTTGTTCAGGAACACACGGATGATTTCACCAAAACCCAGGGTCACGATGGCCAGGTAGTCGCCGCGCAGCTTGAGCGTGGGCGCCCCGAGCAGCATGCCGAACAAGCCCGCCAGCCCGGCCCCCAGCGGCACGATGAGCCACAGAGGCGAGTGCAGGCCATTGGGGAACGCTGCCGCAAAGGCTGGGAAAGCGTCGCTCAGTTGCGGCGAAGCCATCAGCGCATACATGTAAGCGCCAACAGCGAAGAACGCCACGTAGCCCAGGTCGAGCAGACCGGCAAAGCCGACCACGATGTTCAGGCCCAGGGCCAGCAGCACATACAGCAACGCCATATCGGCAATACGCACCCAGGCGTTGCCAAAGCCTTGGAGCAGCAGCGGCAGAATGATCAGCCCCACTGCCATGGCGGCCAGCTTCAGGTTTTTATTTTGGTTCATGTTCAAACACTCCCGCGTCAGGCACGGTCGGCCACACGTTCACCCAGCAAGCCGGACGGACGCAAGGTCAGGACGAAGATCAGCACGATGAAGGCGAAGATGTCGGAGTAATTGCTCCCCAGAACGCCGCCCGTGAGGGTACCGATGTAGCCCGCACCAATCGACTCGATCAGGCCCAGCAAAATGCCGCCGAGCACCGCACCACCGAGGTTGCCGATGCCGCCAAACACGGCAGCCGTGAAGGCCTTCAGGCCGGGCAGGAAGCCCATCGTGTGTTGCACCGTGCCGTAGTTCGAGGCGTACATCACGCCGGCGATGGCGGCCAGGATGGCGCCGATGATGAAGGTGGCCGAAATCACCATGTCGGGCTTCACGCCCATCAAAGCGGCTACGCGTGGATTTTCAGCTGTGGCGCGCATCGCACGGCCCAGCTTGGTGAAGTTCACCACCCACATCAATACGGCCAGGGACACAGCCGTCAAACCCAGGATCAGGATTTGCGTAGGTGTGATCACCGCGCCGCCGATGTTGTACGGTGCGCTAGGCAGCAACGTGGGATACGGCTTGTAGTTGGGCTTCCAGATGATCATGGCCAGCGTCTGCAGCAAGATCGACATGCCGATGGCGGTGATCAAGGGGGCCAGCTTGGGGCTGTTGCGCAGCGGCCGGTAGGCCACTTTTTCAATCACGAAGTTCAGCGCGGCAGCCACCACGCAGGCGATGATGAGCGCCAGGAACAAGATCAACCAACCGGGTGCGCCGGGCATGCCGTCTCTCATCAGTCCGATGACGGTCCAACTTGTGAGGGCGCCCACCATGAGCACCTCGCCGTGCGCAAAGTTGATCAAGTTAATGATCCCGTACACCATGGTGTAGCCCAAGGCTATCAAGGCGTACATGCTGCCCAGGACCAGACCGTTGATGATCTGCTGTAGCAAGATATCCATAAAAAATTACTCCGGGTTTATTTCAGTGCCAGCAGACTGACCAGAACCCCAAGCGCAAACAAGCGCTTGAAGATTCGTGTCGGCCGTTGTGACCAGCCTCTCTAACTAGCAAAAAACCCGCCAGGTCTGTGGTTTGGCGGGTTCGGGCGGATTGTAGCGAGGGCCGAAAGGTGTCCCACCTGGGAAACAGACGGGGTTTTCCCTGTTGAAGCAGTCAAATAAACCGTTTGCTGCACCCATAAGGTGCCTTAATGAATAAAGCCATTGCAGGCCGCGCACTTATCTCGTGAAACGCGTCCAGACACCTAGGTGACAGAAGCGCCCCACGAATGCCTTAGGACTGCCCCGCCTCGTCGTCCAGCTTGCGCAAAAACGCCATCTTCTCGCCGATTTTCGCCTCTAAACCGCGTGGCACGGGCTGGTACCAACCCGGGTGGTCTAGACCATCTGGCAAATACGTTTCGCCGGCGGCGTAAGCGTGTGGCTCGTCGTGCGCGTAGCGGTAGGCGTGGCCGTAGCCCAGCTCTTTCATCAACTTGGTGGGCGCGTTGCGCAGGTGCACCGGCACCTCGCGGCTCTTGTCTTGTTTCACAAAAGCGCGCGCCTGGTTGTAGGCGTTGTAACCCGCATTGCTCTTGGCGGCGATGGCCAAGTAGATGACGGCTTGGCCCAGCGCCAATTCGCCCTCCGGGCTGCCCAGCCGCTCGAAGGTCAGCGCCGCGTCGTTGGCAATTTGCATGGCGCGTGGGTCGGCCAGGCCAATGTCTTCCCAGGCCATGCGCACGATACGGCGCGACAGGTAACGCGGGTCGGCACCGCCATCAAGCATGCGGCTGAGCCAGTACAGCGCGCCATCGGGGTTGGAGCCGCGCACCGATTTGTGCAGGGCCGAAATCTGGTCGTAGAAGTTGTCGCCGCCCTTGTCGAAACGGCGTGCGTTCAGGCTCAGCGCGTTCTGCACGAAGTCGGCGTCGATGTGCGTCACGGCGGCTGCACCGGCGGCCGTTTGGCATTGCTCCAGCAGGTTCAGAAAGCGCCGCGCGTCGCCATCGGCATAACCGACGATGGTGTCGGTAGCGGCATCGGCAAAGGTCAAATCACCAAGCGCTTTTTCCTGGGCACGGGTCAGCAGTTGCTTCAGCTCGTCGTCGGTCAATGACTTCAGCACATAGACCTGCGCACGCGACAACAGCGCCGAGTTCACCTCGAAAGACGGGTTCTCGGTGGTGGCACCAATGAAGGTGACCAGCCCGCTTTCTGCGTACGGCAGCAGCGCATCTTGCTGCGATTTATTGAAGCGGTGGATCTCATCCACAAACAAAATCGTCGCCTGCCCTTGCGACAGATACTGCTGCGCCTGCTCCATCGCCGCGCGAATGTCTTTCACACCCGAGAACACGGCAGACAGCGCGATGAACTGGCAGTCAAAAGCCTGCGCGGTCAGGCGCGCCAACGTGGTTTTGCCCACGCCCGGCGGGCCCCACAAAATCATCGAATGCGGCTTGCCGGACTGGAACGCCAGCCGCAGCGGCTTGCCCGGGCCCAGCAGGTGCGACTGGCCAATCACCTCGTCCAGCGTTTTGGGACGCAGCGCCTCGGCCAGTGGGGCGACGGGCTCGGCGGCGAACAGATCAGACATGGGCGGCAATGTGGCAAAAAATCAAAGACCCTCGATTGTGGCCGACACGCGCTCGGTCAGCACCAACCCAGGGTGCACATGCTTTTGAAAGCGCTAATTCAAGGCTTCAACACGTCGGCACCGGCTGGCGGCTTGAACTGAAACACCTCGGCGCCCAACGCAGGGTTGGTTTCAAACTTGGCGAACGTGATCACCGAGCGCTGGCCAAAGCCGTCCAGGATATCGAGCACGGCCAGGCGGCTGCCGTCAAAACCCACGCGCACGTTTTGCACTTGGGTGTCTTTGGCTTTGGGCGTGGCTTGCACCCATTGCAGGCCGTCTTTGTCTGGGGCGCCAGCCAAATTGAAGTCGGCGCGCAGGGCTTGCAGATCGGGCGTGCTCGCCAGCAATGCGGCAGGCGTACTGCCCAGCACTTTGTCTTGCGCGCGTTGGGTCACTTGGTTCAGGTCCGCGTCGTACAGCCACAGTGTTTTGCCATCGGCCACGATGGTTTGCTCAAATGGCTTTTTGTAGACGAAGCGAAATTTGTTGGGGCGCTGAAACTCAAACTGCCCACTCGAGGTTTTGCTGCGCGCCGCCTGGCCGTCTTTCGGCGGCGAGGTCACGACCTGGCTGAAGTCGGCACGGCCGGACTGCGTGCCTTTCATAAAATCTTCCAGGCTTTTGAGGCCGTCTGCGCTCGCCAGTTGTGCGGCGCCTGCTATCAAAAATGCAGTGACAGTTTGTTTAAACGACAAGGGAAACATCATGACTTCTCCTAAGCCCGGCCAACGCAATGGCTTGCCGGGCAGGCATTATTCGGCACGCGGCGGCACCAGCACTTCGCGCTGGCCGTTGGAGCTCAGGGCGCTGATGAGGCCGGCCTTTTCCATGTCTTCCAGCAGGCGCGCCGAGCGGTTGTAGCCGATGCGCAGCTTGCGCTGCACGTAGGAGATGCTGGCCTTGCGGTCTTTCAAAACCACTTCCACGGCCTGGTCGTACATCGGGTCTTTTTCACCGCTGTCGCCGTCACCGTCGCCATCGGACCCGCCTTCACCGTCCACGGTGCCGCCTTCCAGCACACCTTCGATGTAGTCCGGCTCGCCTTGGGTCTTCAGGTAGCTCACCACGCGGTGCACTTCTTCGTCACTCACAAAAGCGCCGTGCACCCGAATGGGCAAACTGGAGCCGCTGCCCATGTAGAGCATGTCGCCCATGCCCAGCAGCGCTTCGGCGCCCATTTGGTCAAGGATGGTCCGACTGTCGATCTTGGAGCCGACCGAGAACGCGATACGCGTGGGGATGTTGGCCTTGATCAGGCCGGTGATCACGTCCACGCTGGGGCGCTGGGTGGCCAGAATCAAGTGAATGCCGGCGGCTCGGGCTTTTTGCGCCAGGCGCGCAATCAGCTCTTCGATCTTCTTGCCGACCACCATCATCAGGTCGGCCAACTCGTCGATCACCACCACGATGTGCGGCTGGCGTTGCAGCGGTTCAGGCTCGTCCGGCGTAAGACTGAACGGGTTGTAGATGAACTCTTCGCGCGCCTTGGCCTCGTCAATTTTGGTGTTGTAGCCGGCCAAGTTCCGCACGCCCAGCTTGCTCATGAGCTTGTAGCGGCGCTCCATCTCGGCCACACACCAGTTCAGGCCGTGGGCCGCTTGTTTCATGTCGGTGACCACGGGCGCCAGCAGGTGCGGAATGCCTTCGTAGACCGACATTTCCAGCATCTTCGGGTCGATCATCAACATACGCACGTCGCGCGCTTCAGCCTTGTACAGCAGCGACAAGATCATGGCGTTGATCCCCACCGACTTACCCGAGCCGGTGGTACCGGCCACCAGCACGTGGGGCATCTTGCCCAGGTCGGCGACGATGGGGTTGCCGACGATGTCTTTGCCCAGGCCCATGGTGAGCATGGACTTGGCTTCGTGGTACACCGCCGAGCCCAAAATTTCCGATAGGCGGATCGACTGGCGTTTGGCGTTGGGCAACTCCAGCGCCATGTAGTTCTTGCCGGGAATGGTTTCCACCACGCGGATCGACACCAGGCTCAAGCTGCGCGCCAGGTCTTTGGCCAGGCCGACAATCTGCGAGCCTTTGACGCCGGTGGCGGGCTCGATCTCATAACGCGTGATCACCGGACCGGGCGAGGCCAGCACCACGCGCACTTCCACACCGAAGTCTTTCAACTTCTTCTCGATCATGCGGCTGGTCATCTCCAGCGTCTCAGGCGCCACGGTTTCCTGGCGCGCCTGCGCCGAGTCGAGCAAATCGACTTGCGGCAGCTTGGAGTCGGGCAACTCGGTGAACAGCGGCTTTTGGCGCTCTTTGGCGACGCGCTGGCTCTTTGGCGGGTCCACCAAAACCGGTTCGATCATCACAGGGGTTGGGTGGTGCGCTTCGATCTCGACACGCTCTTCGCTCACCACCACCTGGCGTTCACGCGCGGCCTTCTTGCCCACTTCCAGATCTTGCGCCACTTCGCGTTTTTCGCGGCGGGTTTCAATCAGGGCATGGGCGCGTGCGCCCAGGCTCTCGGCCACTTGGCCCCACGAGAAGCGGAACACGGCCGACAAGCCGACCACGCCCAGCACAATCCACACCAGGCCAGAGCCCGCAAAGCCCAGCCATTTACTGCTGAATGGGCCCACTACGTAGCCCAGCACGCCGCCGCCCTGCCCTGGCAGGTACGACTCGAGCCGGTACAGGCGCGTCCACTCCAGCGCGGTGCTGGCGCACATCAGCAGTACCAGCCCGATCCAGAAAGCGGCGCGGGTTTCCAGCCAATGGATTTCTTCACCTTTGCCGTTCTTGGGCAAGGCATCAGGGCCGCGCATCCAGTCGGCCAACGTGGCCAGCCAAAACCGCAAACCAGCGGCAAAACACCACCACACCGAAAATCCAAACAAGAAGTAGCTGAGGTCGGCCACCCAGGCGCCGAGTCGACCGCCCCAGTTGCGCACATGGGTCACCTGCCCGGTGGTGGACCAGGCGGCGTCTTGCGGGCTGTAGCTGAACATGGCCAGAAGCCAGAAAACCAGGGCCAGCAGCCCAAAAATGAGGCCGATCTCGCGCACAAAACGACGCACACCGCTACGCAACGGAGAGGAGACGGGACCAGAGGAATTGAGAGTGTTAAGCGAGTAGGTCATGGGCAATCTATGCACCTAAGCTTAACGCATTGAGACGACGACTTGATCGCTCAAGTGAGCAAACGGCCTGTAAGCAGCTGTTGCAAACTGCCCCAGGCGCCCCATCCACGCTTTGAGGTGGCTAGGCCAGAGTGCCAAGCACTGATTTGAGGGCCATGGAGCCGTTATCGCGGCTCTCAATATAGCCACGCTCTTCCAGATCCTTCATCACACGGCTGACCATTTCGCGCGAGGCACCCACCATTTTGGCCACATCCTGACGGGAAATCTTCTCCTTGATGACCATCTGGCCATCGGCATCGGCGCCGGCTTGCTCCAGCAGCACATGGGCCACACGGCCATACACGTCCATTAGCGCCAGCGACTCAATTTTCTGGTCGGCACGGCGCAGGCGCTTGACCAGGCCAGTCATCACGGCGCGCGCCATGGCGGCGTTTTCGCTCAGGCAATGGTCAAACTCGGCACGGCCGAGCATCAGGCAGTCGGTGGGCACTTCGGTCAGCACGGTGGCCGAATGTGGTTCGTTGTCGATCAGACTCATCTCGCCCATGTAGTCGCCGGTCTGCAACGTGGCCAAAATGACTTCGCGGCCGCGCGAATCGGTGGTGAGCACGCGCGCCCGGCCGCTGAGCACAATGTACAAGGCATTCGACTTGCGGCCTTGTTCGACAATGATTTCACCGCGTTTGAATTTTTGCTTGATGACGGCTCGGGCCACTACCTCTGCTTGTTCCGGTGTCATCATCGAAAACAGGGGTACACGCAATAGCAGATCCAGATTTGACAACATCGACATCAAAAATCCTTCCTTAGGCCCCATCTGGGGGCAGGTGATTACAAACAAGGCAAAATTCTCGCCAAGGGTAACCACGCAGGTGGTCCGTTCTGGCTTGAAGTTCTGTAACCAGACGCAAACTGTACACGGCAACCACCGCATTTAACTACAGGTTTTTATCAATGTCAGCCATCAAACACGCCAAGGTCCTCATTCTCGGCTCCGGCCCCGCCGGCTACACCGCTGCGGTTTACGCCGCACGTGCCAACCTCGATCCGGTGCTGATCACCGGCATCGCACAAGGCGGCCAATTGATGACCACCACCGAGGTGGACAACTGGCCCGCCGATGTGGCTGGTGTGCAAGGCCCTGAGTTGATGCAGCGTTTTTTGGAGCACGCCGAGCGCTTCAAGACGGAAATCATCTTTGATCACATCAACGAGGTGGACTTCAGCCAACGCCCTTTCCGCCTGAAAGGCGACAGCGGCAGCTACACCTGTGACGCGCTGATCCTGTGCACAGGCGCATCTGCCCAGTACCTGGGGCTCGAATCGGAAACTGCCTTCATGGGCCGCGGTGTGTCGGGTTGCGCCACCTGCGACGGTTTCTTCTACCGCGAGCAAGAAGTTTGCGTGGTGGGCGGCGGCAACACCGCCGTGGAAGAGGCGTTGTATCTGTCCAACATCGCCAGCAAGGTCACGCTGATCCATCGCCGCGACAAGTTCAAGGCCGAGGCAATTTTGGTCGACAAGCTGATGGAAAAAGTGGCTGCCGGCAAGATTGAGTTGCAGCTGTTCCACACGCTGGACGAAGTGCTGGGTGACGCCTCCGGCGTGACCGGTGTGCGCGTCAAGAGCACGCAAGACGGCAGCACCAAAGACATCGCCGTGCACGGCTGCTTCATCGCCATTGGTCACAAGCCCAACACCGACATCTTCCAGGGCCAGTTGGAGATGAAAGACGGCTACATCGTCACGCGTTCAGGCCTGCAGGGTTTTGCGACCATGACCAGCGTGCCGGGTGTGTTTGCTGCTGGCGACGTGCAGGACCACATCTACCGCCAAGCCATCACCAGCGCTGGTACGGGCTGCATGGCAGCGCTGGATGCACAGCGTTTTCTGGAAAAAGGCGTTTAACGTTTCATCGCCTTAGAACGCTCTAGACGTTTTAAGCAAAAACAGCGGCCTACGCACTGTGCAAGTGCGTAGGCCGCTTCTATTTTGGGAGCGGGTTAAACGCCGCGCAGCTCAGAACAACGCGTCTTTGCCAATACCGTTGCGCCCCAGGTGCAGGCGCAGTTTGCGCAACGCTTCCACCTGAATCTGCCGCACACGCTCACGCGTCAGCCCCAGGCGCTCACTCAGCACTTCCAGCGTTTCAGGCTCGCGGTCGTGCAGACCGTAGCGGGCGTCCAGCACCTCACGCTCGCGCACCGATAACATGCCCACCCATTGGTCAAGCAGTTGCCCCACTTCGTGATCCTGCGTGGTGTTAGAAGGGTCGATGGCCTGCTCATCGGGTAGCGAATCACCGATGTTGCCACCGTCTTCGGCGCGGTCCAGCGAGGCATCCAGCGAACGCGGGGTTTCGGCCAGCGCCAGCAAATCGGCCACCACGTGTGGGTCGCGGCCCAACAGACTGGCCACGTCTTCCACGCGCACGCCGTCCGGGCGCAGCGCCGAAAAGGCCGAGTCGTTCTCCAGCGTGCGCCGCGCACGCAGCACCTGCTGCAGTTCACGCACCACGTGCACCGGCAAGCGGATCACACGACCCTGGTTCATCACCGCACGCTCCACCGACTGGCGGATCCACCACGTGGCGTAGGTCGAGAAACGGAAACCGCGCTCGGGCTCAAACTTGTCAATGGCGTGCATCAACCCGAGGTTGCCCTCTTCGATCAGGTCGCTCAAGGGCACACCCCGGCCGAGGTAGAACTTGGCAATGCTCACCACCAGGCGCAGGTTGTGCTCGATCATGGCCTGGCGCGCCTCGAAGTCGCCGCTGCGCGCGCGCGTGGCCATCTCGAATTCTTCGGCGGGTGTGAACAACGTGGTGCGGCGCACGTCGCGTAAATACTTGGTGAGGATGTCGCCGCCATCGCCCGCTGCGGCCGAGGCGCTGGAGATGGCGTCCAACCCGTCCGCATTGCGCGACGATGGAGCATTGCTGCGCTTCGAAGAAGCTGGTGGAGAGGAGGCTTCGCCTTGCCCGCCGTTGTCAAGGCTGGCCGAAAGGGCTGCAAGAGCCGCCAGCGCTGCGGCGTCTGGCTCCCCCAGGCTGGCGGGGTCTAAGGGATCGGGGAGTTCGGTGAACGGCGGCGCTTGATGAGCATCCGGCCCATCGCCTGGCACCGGAGCACCCAACGCGTCCAAGTCCATTTTCTGGCCGGCAGCGTTGGGTTTCTTCATGGTGTTCCTACCTGGCGGGCAGGTACTTGGCCGGATCGACCGGCTTGCCCTGACGACGGATTTCAAAATGCAGCTTCACGCGGTCGGCGTCGGTGCTGCCCATTTCGGCCACCTTCTGGCCCTTGCGCACGGTTTGATCATCTTTGACCAAGAGCGTTTGGTTGTGTGCGTAAGCGGTAAGGAAAGTGTTGTTGTGTTTCAAGATGATGAGGTTGCCATAACCACGCAGGCCAGCACCGGCATAAACCACACGCCCATCAGCGGCGGCCAGCACGGGGTCACCAGCTTTGCCGCCCAGGTCCAGGCCCTTGTTCTTGGCTTCGTCGAAACCGTTCAGCAGGGCGCCGCTCACGGGCCAGATGAAGGCCACGTCATCAGCACCGGCTGAAGCAGCAGGTGCTGGGGCGGGTTTGGCTGCTGCCGCAGCACTGGCAGCAGCGGCATTGGCGGCGGCCGCAGCCGAGGCAGCGGAAGACGCTGCCGTGGCAGTCGAAGCACCCGAAGATGCAGCCGATGCGGCAGTGACCGTCGACGACGTGACCGGGCGCGTCACCACGCCGTTGTCACCGCTTGGCGTGGCGCCTGGGGTGACCACGCGCAGCACTTGGCCGACTTCAATGATGTTGGGATTTTCGAGGTTGTTCCAGCGCGCAATGTCGCGCCAGCTTTGGCCGTTGTCTAGGCCAATGCGGATCAACGTGTCACCCGGCTTGACGGTGTAGTAACCCGGACGGCCGGCGTTTTCGGCGCCGGGCAGAGGCTTCACGGGAGCGACTTCGGTGGCGCCCGCTTCACCGTTTGACGAGGAGTACGTACCACGCTCCTCAATGGGCGCCGTGCGCCGCGCGTTGTTTGAAAACGAACATCCCGCCAACCCTGCGACCACTACCAGCAACAAGCCGGTTTTCCACCCTTGACCACGCAAACCAACCATGAGTAATTCCTTCAAGCAATGCCTGATTTTAAGGGGACAAAGTGAACCGCCTCGAGCACCTGTTGTGTCAGACCGTGTACTGTCCGATCCACCACCACCAGCGCCTGCTGGCCTGTGCCGGTGACGGTAGGTGCCACCAGGCGCCCGCCTACGGCCAGTTGTTCCAGCCAGGCCTGGGGCACGGCTTCGCCCCCGGCGGCCGAAATGATGCCTGCATAGGGGCCGCCCTTGGGATACCCCAACATGCCGTCGCCCAGCAGCAAATGCACGTTGGCTAATTTGAACGGGCGCAAATTGGCGCGCGCCTTTTCGTGCAGGCCGCGCAGCCGCTCGATGCTGTAGACCTCGCGCACCAACTCCGCCAGCACGGCGGCCTGGTAGCCGCAGCCGGTGCCGATTTCCAGCACACGCGTCAGCGGACCACGGCTGGCCAGTTCGGACTGCAGCAGCAACTCGATCATGCGCGCCACCACGTTCGGCTTGGAAATAGTTTGGCCCAGGCCAATCGGCAGGCTGGTGTCTTCGTAGGCCTGGTTGACGAGCGCGGTGTCCACAAAGCGGTGGCGCTCTACCGTGCCAATGGCCTGCAGCACGGCCTTGGAACTGATGCCGGTGTTGGCCAGGTGCTGCACCAGGCGCGCGCGCATGGCGGCAGAGTCCATGCCAAAGCCGCGCGGCGCCAACGACGACGCCCCCGGGGCCAACGCCACGGCTGTGGCCGTGTTGGTTTTTCTTAACGGATTCAGGCCGTTGACGCCTGCTGCAGTTGCAGGGGCCGCTCTCGTTTTAGGAGTAGGCGCAGGGGTAATGGTTTTGCCGGTCGGTTTGCCCGAATGCAGGTCGATGCGGGCGGGAAAGCTGGGACGTTGTGCCATGCCGTCGCGACCCTTATTTGTCGCCAACCAACTGCGCCGCCGTCTGCGCCCAGTAGCGCAGGTGCTCGTGGTCGGTCAGGTCGACCTGCAACGGCGTCATGGCCACATGGCCCTGCGTGGTGGCGTGAAAGTCGGTACCGTCGGCATCGTCCTTGACCGGGCCAGCATCGCCAATCCAATACATGGTTTCGCCACGTGGGCTGGTCATGGTGATGACTTTTTCGGCCGCATGGCGCCGCCCCAGGCGGCACACCTTCATGGGCTTGATATCGGCGTAAGCCAGGTTGGGAATGTTCACGTTCAGCAGCCAGGGCTGTGCGCCCACCAGTTGCTGCTGCAGCATGCGTTGCACCAGTTCGCGCGCCACACGGGCCGCGTCTTCGATGTGTTCCCAGCCGCGCTTGGTTTGCGAAAACGCAATCGCTGGCACGCCGAACAGATAACCTTCCATGGCCGCACCCACGGTGCCGGAGTAGATGGTGTCGTCGCCCATGTTGGCGCCGTTGTTGATGCCTGAAACCACCAGGTCTGGCCGATAGCCCAAGAGGCCAGTCAGCGCGATGTGCACGCAGTCTGCCGGCGTACCGTTGATGTAGCGAAAGCCGTTGTGCGCAGTGTGCACATACAGCGGCGCGGCCAGCGTCAGTGCGTTCGACTTGGCGCTGTTGTTGTGTTCAGGCGCGACCACTTCGACTTCGGCCACGTCTTTCAGGGCTTCGTACAGGGCGACGATGCCGGGTGCCTGGTAGCCGTCGTCGTTGGAGATGAGGATTTTCATGAGCAACGGGCATTGTAGGTGGGGCCTATGATGAACACATGAACCTTTGAGAATCGCTGACGCCACATACAGACACCACATACAGACACCACAGACTGGAGACATCCTATGCACGCTTGGTTATGCGAGAACCCGATTGGGGTAGGCGCCCTCACCTGGAAAGAACTGCCCACGCCTGAGCCCGGCCCCGACGAAGTGCGCGTGGCCATCAAAGCCGCCAGCCTGAACTACCCCGATCTGCTGATCGTGCAGAACAAATACCAACTCAAGCCGCCGCTGCCATTCGTGCCGGGCGCCGAGTTTGCGGGTGTGGTGGAAGCCGTAGGGGCCAATGTGCGCCACCTGCGCCCGGGGCAGAACGTGGTCACGCTCACCGGCACCGGCGGCTTTGGCACCCACGCCATCGCGCCCGCAGCCGTGTGTATGCCGCTGCCCGATGGTTTTCCGTTTGCCGACGCCGCAGCCTTCACCATGACCTACGCCACCTCGCACCACGCGCTGGTGGATCGCGCCCAACTCAAAGCCGGGGAAACCGTGCTGGTGCTGGGCGCGGCGGGCGGCGTGGGCACCTCGGCCATCCAGATTGCCAAGGCCGTGGGAGCCCGCGTGATCGCCGCCGCATCAACCGACGAAAAGTGCGCCTTCTGCAAAACGCTGGGCGCCGACGCCACCATCAACTACAGCACAGAAAACCTGCGCGATGCCTTGAAGACGCTGACCGAAGGCAAAGGCCCCGACGTGATTTACGACCCGGTAGGCGGCGACTTGGCCGAGCCGGCGTTTCGCTCCATTGCCTGGCGCGGCCGCTACCTGGTGGTGGGTTTTGCGGGCGGCGCCATCCCCGCCCTGCCCTTCAACCTGGCGCTGCTCAAAGGCGCATCGGTGGTGGGTGTGTTCTGGGGTGGCTTTGCCAAACAAGAACCCAAGGCCAATGCTGCCGCCATGGCAGAGCTGGTGCAATGGTACTTCACCGGGCGCATCAAGCCGGCCATCTACGCGAGCTTGCCGATGGCCGATTTGCCCAAGGCCTATGCCTTGCTGGATGGACGCGCGGTGTTAGGCAAGGTCGTTTTGGTAAACCACTGAAGCTGACCGCAAAAAAGGGCCCGCCCAGCGAAATGCCGAGAGGGCCCAAAGAGGGGAGCGAGAGCGCTTGCTTGGTTTGATTTAGAGCGCGTTAGAAACTTCTTCAGAAGTGCTGGCCGCATCGTTGGCCTTCACCAACAACACCTTCAGGTTCAACGGCACCAACGAGCCCGGCAGCAGCGTGACAATCCAGTCGCCGTTGTCGGGCGAAGTGATGGGCGCGCGGAACACCGGTACCTTGGAGCCCGCCGCCGTGATGGTCAGCACATAGGCGTGGTTGCCGCCTGAGAACTCGTTAGAGTCGCTGCCCGACTTGGGCTCAGCCGCTTTGTAGTCCACCGAAGCGAAGTTGGGTGCAACTGCGCTGAGGTCGACGTTGGGCTCGGTCACATACACGTCCACGTCTGGGGCGTTGAAAGCTGCGTTCAACACACGGATGCGTGCACGGTCGCTGGTCAGGCTCTTGTTGTAAGGGTCTCGGATCAACAGCAACTCGCTGCCGGTGCCCGAATCCGGCACGGCCACCAAGGTGAACTTGTTGCCACGCGTGGTTTCAAAATTTTGCTGGCCCACCGCCACATCGCCCGTGGTGGTGCGCACCGACCAGGTCGCTGTGGAGGTGGAAACATCGAAGTACTTCGAGGCGCCCTTGTAAGGTAGGTTGGCCGCATCGGCTTGCAACACGTTGTCGCGGTACAGCGCCACATTGGGTGCCAACGGCACGGCGTGCACCAGGCGCACCTTGGGGTCGGCAATGTCAACGCGGTCGTCCAGGTTGTCGTCACCGCCGCCACCGCAGGCGGTCAACAGAACGATGGGGGCACAAGCGAGCAGGAGTTTGAAAGTCTTGTTCATAGGATGTCACCTCAATTTCAAAAATGGCGTTCAAGTGTTTTTTCAGCTTCCGTATCAGTTGCTACGGCAAGTGAAGCCACTGTAGGGACGGCCCACGGCGTGGCCTGTGGGGCGAGGCGTGCGTGTCATGTCGGTGTCACCTGACTCTCATGTGGGACAGGGCCTGCATGCAGGCGCGGCAACGAAGCTTCACAATGCCGCTACCGCTTCATCTATTGGCTCACAAATACGCAAACAATGATCACCGTCCACCACCTCAACAATTCCCGCTCGCAGCGCGTGTTGTGGCTGCTTGAAGAACTCGGCCTGCCCTACGAGATCAAGCATTACCAGCGCGACCCTGACACCATGCTGGCGCCGCCCGAGTTGCGCCAAGTGCACCCACTGGGCAAGTCGCCGGTGATCACCGATGGCGACGTCACGGTGGCCGAGACTGGCGCCATCATCGAGTACATCCTTGAGCGCTACGCCCATGGTCGCTTGCTGCCTGCCGTAGGCTCGCCCGAGCACTTGCGCTACCGCTATTGGCTGCACTTTGCCGAGGGTTCCGCCATGCCGCCACTGCTGCTGAAACTGGTGTTCGAGCGCATCAAGGCCACCAAGATGCCGTTCTTCGCCAAGCCGATTGCAAGCGCCATTGCCGACAAAGTGCTGGGCACCTTGGTAGACCCAAACCTCAAGCGCCAACTCGATTTCATCGAGGCGGAACTACAGCGCAGCGAATGGCTCGCTGGCGCCGAATTCAGCGCCGCCGACATCCAGATGAGCTTTCCGCTGGAAGCTGCGCGCCAGCGCGCCGGGCTGGATGCCAGCCGCCCCAAGGCGATGGCGTGGCTGGCACGCATCCATGCGCGGCCCGCGTACCAACAGGCGCTGCAGCGTGGTGGTCCGTACAGTTTTGCCAACGACTAGATCAGCATCGCCGTAAAAGCAACAGCCTCGCTGGAGGGGTGCTTACAAATGCATTAGCTTCTAAACTGGCTTCAGCACAACCAAGGGGATGCCATGTACCAAGGACGCGCGCTGAGGTTGACGGTCTTGACCGTTTTTCTGGGGCTGTCACATGCCGCGCATGTGGCCGTTGCAGCCGACGAACCGCCCGTGGTGGCCGAGAGCGATATCCAGGTCGAGCGCTCCGGCGACCATTTCATCGTCGACCTGACCATGCATGCGCCCGTACCCCCTGCGCGCGCCTGGGCGGTGCTCACCGACTTCGAACACATGGCCAGCTTTGTGCCCAATCTCACCAGCAGCCAGATCACCGAGCGCGGCGAAAACAAACTCAAGATCACGCAGACCGGCGTGGCGCGCTACGGCGTTTTTTCGAGCAAGTACGAATCGGTCCGTGAGATCTACCTCAGCCCACCGAACGAGATTCGCGCGCATGGCGTCGGCGGTAATGTCTCCCACCTGGAAAGCGTGATGCGCCTCGAAGCCGACGGTACCGGCACCAAGCTCACCTACCACGCCGAAGCGGCGCCGGACTTTTGGTTTCCACCCGTCATCGGCCCAGCGCTGGTGCGGCACGAAACCGCAGAACAGTTCAACGCCATGCTGCGCGAGATGCTCAAACAGCCTTAGCCGCTTGACGAGCCGACTGACAAACCGTTTTACTTCTTTGCCCGGCTGCCTTGGCCTCGGCGCGCGGCAGCTTTGACCTCTGCGGGAGCGGGTTTTTGGTTCGCCTGGTCGAGCCACAGCAAGGTATCGACATGCGACATGAAACGCCGCAAGTAATCAGGCGACAAGCCACGCATCAGCGCCAGCGAATGCAGCACCAGCATGTGCGAGTTCAGCGGGCCAGCGTTTTCTGGCGCGCGCACCAAGGCGCGTTCTACCTGCTGTACCGCAGCGATTTTTGAATAGGTTTCTCTGAAGCGGCGCACGCTTTTCAGCTCGCGAGCGGGGCGACCGCCGGGCTTGGTCTGCGCCGTGTCGTGTTGTGTAGCCTGCAGGATGTATTGGTTCAGTTCTGTCAGCGGCGTGGCGACGGCTGTGGCCGCTTTGGAAACCGTGCGCGGGCGTTGCGCCAATGCGCTGTCGGCTTGCTTTTGAGCTTGGGTGGAGCGTTCAGCATAAGCCGTCAACGCAGCCAGTAGCTTACGCTCCAGAATGGGTTGAACGGCGGCAGACGCTTGGGGTAAACGTTGCGCCATGGCTTCGATGAAATGGAAGCGCACCGGGTCGATGCGCTGAGCATCTTTTGCACGCAAATCGTCCAGCGCAGTCTGCCAAGACTGCGGGGCGGCTTCCAACTCTGACACGGCTAAATCGTTCAAGGCGGTCACTGCATTCAGGGGGTAGCGGTTTTCACACCTGCAGAACGCGGCACGGGGGCCATCTCCACACGGCGGTTCAACGTACGGCCTTGTTCATTGGCGTTAGTAGCCACAGGTTGCTCGGCGCCAAAAGCCGCAGCAAACACGCGCGACGACGGCATGCCCTCTTCGATCATGGCGCGCGACACGGTGAGCGCGCGCTGGGCCGAAAGCTCCAGGTTGTCGGCGAAGCGGCGGTTGCCTTCCTGGATGGGTTTGTCGTCGGTAAAACCGCTGACCATCAGCATGTCGTCGCGTTCGCCCAGGTAGGCTTGCAACGCGGGCACCAGGCTCTTGAGCAGTTGGCGACCATCGGGGCGCAACTGGTCGGAGTTCACCGGGAACAACACATTGCCGCTGATGCCGATGCGCCCGTTGTTCAACGTCACGCGGCCACTGGCCAGCGGAATGGCCAGGGCTTTTTCCAGCGTCATGCGGCGCTGCTCTTCCACCTGGCGTTTTTGCACTTCGGCTTGCAGGTTGGTGACCAGGTCCATCTGCACCACCAACACGCCCACCAAGACCAGCACAAACGCGCCCAGCAAGCCGGCCATCAGGTCGCCAAAAACGGCCCACACCGGAGCGGTTTGCTCCAGGCCGTCATCAGAGACTAGGCTGTCGTCCTGGCTGCTCATCAAGCCGCTTCCTTGGAGGCTGTGGAGGAGGTGGTGGTGGTGACTGCAGCGGCTTTGGCGTCACGTCGGCGCAGGTCTTCCACAATGCCTTGTTGCGAAGCAATGCTCAGGTCAATGACCTCGCGCGCCTGCGCCACGTAGTAGGCCAATTGTTCGTCGCTGCGGGCGGCCGCCTGGCCCATCACGCCTTCCATGCGCTGCAGACTGTCGATGAGTTTTTCGTTCGACGCGCTGAACAGTTGCACACCGTGGTTGAAGGCTTCACCCAGGCTGGCCAGTTCCACCGCGCTGCCGGCCACATGCGCGGCAGCGTCAGATGCCGAACCGGCTTGTGTACCCAAGGTTTCAGCAAAGCGGTTGCTGGCTTGGCCGAGCGTGGCTTCAGCAGACGCCACCAGCGACTCGATCGCTGCGCGTTGTTCACCCGAGGCCTGGTTCAAGCTTTGCAGCAGGGTGTTGATGTTTTCGACCAACTCGGTGCGCTCGGCCAGGGCCTGGTTGTCGCGCTCGGTGAGCCGGCTCATCTCGCCGCGCAATTCGGCAATCACTTCGGCGGCGGCTTGTGGCACTTCGGAAGCGGTTTGCATCAGGCGCGTCATCGGGTTTTCAAGTGCCGCACCCAAGGTAGCCAATTGGCCCGCCATGGCGGCCTGCAACTCGCCCAAGCGCTCCACAGCGGCCTGGCCGCGCGCCGCTTCTTCACTGCGCAGTGCGCTGAGTTCGCTGCGCCACAGGTTGGCCAGGTCGTCCATGCGCTGGCCTTGTTGTTCGGTCCAACGCGCTTCGGTTTCCACGCGCGAAACGATCAAGGTTTCAGACATGTCCAGCAGACCGGCAATGTCGTTTAGCGTCTGGCTGGCTTGGCCGTTCACGCGCTCGGTGATTTCGGCGGCGGTTTTTTCCAGGCTCAGGCACACGGCGCTTTGCTGGGACAGGGTTTGCGCCCCCACCTGCTGCCATTCGTTCTTGAGCGTGGTCGCCATGGTCTCCAAACCTTGCGCCCAGGCCTGCAGGCGCTGCTGCTCGGCCAACGCCTGGTCGGTTTGAGTCTTGGCAGCCACGTCGTGCAGCGTCGCCAAATGGCTGGCCAGCGCAGTTTGCAATTCGCCCAGACGCTCCACAGCGGCTTGGCCGCGCGCGGCTTCTTCCGTGCGTAGCGCGCTGAGTTCGGTACGCCACAGGCCCGCCAATTGGTCCATGCGCTCGCCTTGCTGCGCGGCCCAACGCGTTTCAGCTTCGACGCGTGAGCTGATCAGCGACTCGGACTTGTCGAGCAGACCGGCGATGTTGTCCAGCGTTGCGCTAGCTTGGTCGTTGACGCGCGCGGTAATTTCGCCAGCGGTTTTTTCCAGGGTCAGGCACACGGCGTTTTGCTGGGCCAGCGTTTCGGCACCAGCCTGTTGCCATTCAGCTTTGAGCGTGGCGGCCATGTGCGCCAGGCCTTGCGTCCAGGCTTGCAGACGTTGTTGGTCTGCGGCGGCTTGGTCGGTTTGCGACTTGGCCGTCACGTCGTGCACGCTGGTCAGGTGGCTGGCCAAGGCGGCTTGCAATTCGCCCAAGCGATCCACTGCCGCTTGGCCGCGCTGGGCTTCAGCTTCACGCAGTGCTGTCAACTCGGTGCGCCATAGTGCGGCGAGTTGGTCCATGCGCTCGCCCTGCTGTTGCGCCCAACCGGCTTCAGCGGCTATGCGTGTTTGCACCAGCGCTTCAGATTGCGCCAGCAGCCGGGTCACGTCGCCCATCGCTTGGCTGGCTTGTGCGCTGGCACGTGCGGTAATGTCGCCAGCGGTCTTCTCCAGTGTTTCGCACACGGCCTGCTGCTGGGCCAGCGTTTGCGCACCGGCTTGTTGCCATTCGGTTTGCAGCGTGGCGGCCATGGTGGCCAGCCCTTGCGTCCAGCTTTGCAGACGCTGCTGGTCAGCCGCGTGTTGGTCGCTTTGCGACTTGGTCGCCGCATCGCCTACCGAGATCAACAAGGCATTGGCGCGTTGCTCAAAAGCTTGGGCAAAGGCTTGCAAGGCGAGGTCGAGTTTTTCGACCTGCTGCGCGCTGGTGTTGGCGTGGGTTTGCAGTGCAGTGGTCCAACCGTCGCTGACCGTGCGGGCCGTGTCGCCAAACGCACCGGACAAGCCGGTCAACTGGGCTTGCGTAGCGTCGAACACGCTTTGGTGCATGCGCTTGGACTCCTGCGCCATCTCGGCCATGGCGGCTTCGACCACGGGCTTGATGCTGTCGCCGGCCGCTTGGGCACCGGCGGCCAGACTGTCTCTGAGCGACGTACCCACGCGGGTCGCCAGGTCGGTGTAGGCCACGCTCACGTCGCGGTGGAACTGCGCCTGCTGGCTTTGCAGCTGCGCGTCCAGTTGCTGGCTGCGGCACTCCATGCCGTCCATCATGGCCTGCAAGCGATCTACCACTTGGGGCAAGGCTTGCGCCTGCACTTGCAGGGCTTTGTAGGCCTCTTGGCGTTGGTGGCCCAGCGACAGGGGCTTGAACACGGTGGCCACACGGGTGTCAAGCAGGCGCACCACGTCCAGGCGCTCACGCCGCGCGATGGCCGACAGCAGGCCCAGCATGGCAGATGCGGCCACACCGGCGACCGAGGTGCCAAATGCCAAGCCCAGGCCCTTGATGGGCGCAGCCAAAGCCGTGCGGATGGCTTGCAAATCCGTAGAGCCTTCGAGCGCAAATACCGCTCCCTTGAAGGTGACCACCATGCCCAGGAAGGTGCCCAGCATGCCCAGCATCACCAACAGGCCCACCAAGTAAGGCGTGAGGGCCAGGCCCGGCAATGCAGCGCGCTCACCCTCGATGCGCAAGCGCACGGGGTTTTGCAGCGCGGCAGGCACACGGTTGAGCCATGCGGCGATATCGGCCAGCGGTTGCGTGGTGTCCGTCAGCGCGGCGGACAAGGCCGCCGTGGCGGCCCGAAACTGCAACACCTCAAACGCACCGAGCACATACACGGCGGCGATCACCAAGGTCATGGCCAAGGCCAACCCACTGGTGCCCACAAAACCCATGCCAACCCAGCCCACGGTGGCCAGGCCGATGGCAAAAACAGCGGCGAAAACAATCCTGTTCATTCTTATTTCTTAACCTCTTGTGGAGCGGCGTTGAACGCCTCTATCAATCCCAAAACGGGCTGCAACCGGGTGTCCAGTTCAGCCAGTAAAACTTCTTGTAGCTCGTGGCCAAAGGCGTCGAGCCATGGCGCCTGCGAGGCATCGTCTTGATGTGTTTTGCGCAACGCATCGAAGCGCTGCTTCAACATGGTGGGCACAGTGGAGAGCAGCTTTTGCTCGCGCACTTCGAGCATTTGCGCCCACATGGCGTCCAACGCGGCCAATTGGCGCAGCTCTGGTGATGCCGCCGACAACGCTTGTTGCACATGGGCACGCAACGGCTCGATCATCAGTTCCATCTTGCGCTGCTGGTCGAGGTAGCGCTGGCGGTACAGCGCGAAATCGACCACGGGCTCTGACGCCTCTGCCACCACCACCTGCCGTTGGAACGCCGCAAGACGCGGCGCGCGTGGGCTGGGGGCATCCACCGCCGCCACGTGTTTCGCGGTGATGGACTGCTCCAGCGTGGCGCGCACCTGGTCGAATTGTTCCTGCAGGCTGACCTTGCCAACCTTGCCCGCGCCCGTCGCGGGGGCTTGCTCGCCCAACGCCTTCATCGACTGGTGCTTGGCGTGCAGCGTGACGGCATCGAAAACCCCCACCCATTGGCTCAGCCGCTCAGCGGAGTCCTGGCGCGACGCCTCGACCCCGCCGGGGGCGGCATCATCCAACAAACGAACGAGTTTTGAACTGCTGAAGTTCATGCGCAAAAAAATGAATTCCTTTGCACCATAGGGTGCAACGACAACAAATCGAAATGGGTGGGGCGAGGAGGATCAGCTCACATCACTCGCCGGGCATGCGCCAAATTGGTGCAATTTTGACCGAATGGGTCGGCGGACCGGCCTGGCGCAAGGAGTTTTCCCTGGCTTAAGAACGTAGTTACACGTTCTCAGGTCTAGGTCGGCAGGTAGCGATTAGAACCGATCTCGAAAACCCGTCCGGATTTGGCCGGGTTGCCGCGTCTAGGCGGAGACACGAAAACACACTCCGCTACCGACGCAAGCCAGGTTTTGGCAGTCTTGGCGGGGCTTTCAAGAAAATTGAAAAAGAACGTAAGTCCAAACCGCGTGGTTTGAGCGCCTCCCCCCACCTGCCGCAAACCTAAGCCTTACGCAGCCGTTGGGCAAACTCTTCGGGCCGCAACGGCCGGTCGAAGTAATAGCCTTGCGCATACGTGCACTGCATATGGCGCAACCGCTGGGCCACGGCCTCGGTCTCCACGCCTTCGGCCAACACCTGCAGGCGCAGGCCCAACGCCAACGAGATCAAGCCACGCACGATGGCGGCGTTGTCGGGGTCGTCGATCAGGTCGCGCACAAACGATTGGTCGATTTTGATCTTGTCGAACTTGATGCGGCGCAGGTAGGCAAAGCTCGAATAGCCGGTGCCGAAGTCGTCAATCGACAGGCGCACGCCCAGGGCTTGCAGGCGGCGCAACACGGTCATCACCGCTTCGCCGTCGTGCAGCAGCACGCTCTCGGTCAGTTCCAGTTCCAGGCGATCCGGCAGCACGCCAGACTCGGCCAATGCCTCTTCCACCTGCTTGAGCACCACGCCACGCTGGAACTGGCGCGCAGACAGGTTCACCGCCATGATCAATTCAGGGTGGCCCGCGTCGTGCCAGACGCGCAATTGTTTGGCCGCCGTTTTCAGCACCCAGCCGCCCAGCGCCTCGATCAGGCCGCAGTCTTCGGCAATGGGAATGAACAGGCCCGGCGGGATGGCGCCGCGCTCGGGGTGGTCCCAGCGGCACAAGGCTTCGGTGCCGATGATGCGCCCGCTGGGCAGGTGGATCAGCGGCTGGTATTCGAGCCTGAGGGTCTCGCTCTCAATCGCCTGGCGCAATGCCGACTCGATGCGCAACCGCTCCAGCGCGGCCTCGTTCATGGTGGCGTTGGCAAACTGGTAGGTGCCACGGCCGGCGCGTTTGGCGGCATACAGCGCCGAATCGGCGCGGCCAAACAAGGCATCAAACTGCTCGCCATCGGCCGGAAACATGGCAATGCCAGCGGTAATGGACACCGTCACCGGCAAATCCACCAAGGTCATGGTCTGGCCCACGGCGGCCATCAAGGCGTTCACAAGGTGGGCTGCTTCGGCCGTGCCTTGCACGCCGCGCTTCAGCACCAAAAATTCGTCGCCGCTGAGGCGGCCGACCACGGCGTGGTCTTCGGCCACCGCCCGCAGGCGCGCTCCGACTTCGCGCAGCAACTGGTCGCCAGCATCATGGCCCAGCGAGTCGTTCAACGTTTTGAAGTTGTCCACGTCGAGCACGATCAAGGCGACTTGCTCGTGCGACGATTTGGCGTGCTTCAGTTCTTGTGAACCTGTGCGTGCGGTCTGGTTGCGGTTCAACAGGCCGGTGATCACGTCTTGTGTGGACAGCAGCGCGATTTTTTCTTCGTCGGCCTTGCGTGAGCTCAGGTCGGAGAACGAGGCCACGTAATGCGTGACTTCGCCGTGCGCGCGTTGGCGCAAGGCGGAGAGGTTCATCCACTGCGCATACACCGCGCCGTTTTTGCGCCGGTTCCACACTTCGCCCGCCCAGCGGCCGTCGTTGGCCAAGGTCTTCCACATGTCGCTGTAGAAGGCTTTGTCGTGTTGGCCGGAAGACAACAACCGAGGGTCGTGGCCCAGTACCTCGTTGGCGCTGTAGCCGGTGATCTCGGTGAACGCGTTGTTCACCATCATGATCTTGTTCGACTCGTTGGTGATCATGATGCCGTCGGTGCTCTGGTCGAGCACACGGCCGGCCAATTCGAGCTTGGTAGCCGCAATGCGTTGGTCGGTGATGTCGCGGCGCACTTCCAGCAAATGCAGGCGCTGGCCGCGTCGACCAAAGGTGGGTACGCGCACCACGTCAAAGGTGTGCACGTTGCCGTGGCCGTCGTCGGCAATTTCTTGCATGTGCGAGGCCCGGCCCGATTGCCAGGTGGCCTCTTCCGCCAAGGCGCTGTGGCGCAAACCGTCGCTGTTGGGCAGGTTGCGGTCGGCGATTTCCAGGTTGGTGAAACCGTAGACGTCTTGCTCGCTCAGGCCCAACACGGCGCGCGCGGCGGGGTTGCTGAGCAGCCAGCGGCCGTCGCCATCTTTCAGCAGGATCATGTCCGGCAAGTGGCGGAACACCGAGTTCAGCAGCTTGTCGCGGTCGCGCAACAGGCGGTCAGCCTCGGAGCGCGCAGTGATGTCCAGCCCCACGCACCACAGTTCACGTCGGCCAGGTTTGAGTTGCACACCTTCGATGGTCGACCAGGCGATGCGGCGCTTTTCACCCGAGCGGGTGGTCAGGGTCCAGGCCAGGTCGCGGAAAGACGAGCCCAGGTCACGCAGATCGGCCAGCTTGCGCGCAAGGTACACCGGCTCGGGGTACAAGAGCTGCATGGCGCCAGGGTTGCCAACGATCTCTTCGCGTCGGTAACCCGTCACCTTCTCGGATTCTTCACCCCAGAAAATGATGCTGTTCTGGTCGTCCAGGTCGAGCGCGCTCACCAACACCGGCAAACTCTCCAGAACCCGCAAGATGTGCGAAGCGTCCTGGCCCTCAGCGCTGACGCCAAGGGTTTGCAACAAAATTTCTGTGGAGTCGAGATACAGCTGCTCACCAGCGCCGACGTCGATCTCGGGCATGGCGTCCACTCGCCGAGATGGCCAATCAGATGTCATATGACCACATCACCTGACGGATAGGCGAACCACTTAGGGGGAAATAGGTGGCAAAAGTAAGCTGCGAAGAACCCAAAATTGGCATGTTTTAGAAAGGAACACGAGCCATGACGAGCCGTTTGGTCTTCTTTTCAAGGCTTTGCCGAGACGGAGACAACGGCTCCAAGAACGTCTACACGATCGGAAGCCCTACCCCGGCAATGTTAGTACATCTAGAAACAGTTTTGCCCCGTTGGAACTAACAGGTGCGTAAAGGTAAGTAACGGTATCCGGTTGTCCCACTCCGAGGGAACCACGCGAGCCGTGGGAGCTCTCTATGGACACCCTCTACGTTTTGGCTCAAGCAGGTCCTTCCGGCGATCCCAATAGGGCATGCTTACCCCTTCATAATCTCTGCCCACCATGCACCACACCTCGTCACGCCGTCGATTCTTCTTGCGCCTGCTGCCGCTTCCCCCGCTGGCGGGCTTGCTGCTGGCACCCACGGGGACTTGGGCGGGATTCAACTTTTTCACCAGCGAGTACACCGCCAGCCGCGCTGAACTGCAAAGCCAGCTCGACAAACGCTTCCCGCTGTCGCGCAAGTACGGCGCCTACGCTTCGGTGGGATTGAGCGAGCCGCAATTGAGTCTGGACGAAGCGGCCAACCGTGCAGCCATCACCGCACGGCTGTCGATCGCCAGCCCGTTTCTGAAAAGCGACACCGGCAGCACCGATGGCAGCATCACCATCAGCAGTGCGCTGCGGTACGACCCAGCCACCCGCGCCCTTTTGCTCGACCAGCCCAAAGCCGAGCAACTCACCCTGCAAGGCTTGACGGGACGCAATGCCGAGCAGGTTGAAAAAATCGCCAAACTCGTCGCGCAAGAGGTGCTGCGCGACCAACCGCTGCGCACCTTTACCGAAGCAGAACTCAAGGTAGGCCTCAAAACCTATGAGATTGGCGACATCACCGTGCTGGCGGACGGCATCAAGGTCCAGTTGAAGTAAACGACTCGGACCTCGCCAGCAACTTGAGCAAGTCGCCCACCGGCATGGGCCGTGCGAACAGGTAGCCCTGGCCCAGCTCGAAACCCAACTCGCGTGCCAGCGCGGCTTGGACCCGCGTTTCAATGCCTTCCACCACGCTTTGCGCCTTCAGCGCGCGAATCAACTCCTGTGCCGAATGCAGGATCGTGCGGCCGCTGGCCGATTCGGCCCCAGCCAGCAACAGGCTGCGGTCGACCTTGATGGCATGAAAGCGAAAGTGATTGAGATAAGACAGCGACGAATAACCGGTGCCGAAGTCGTCGAGCGCAAACCGCACGCCCAAGCTCTGCAGCGCCGCAATTGTCTCTAGCGTAGAGGCGTTCTCCTGTAGCAGCAGGCTCTCGGTGATTTCGATTTTCAACTGGCTGGCGACCAAGCCGGACGCCGCCAATGCGGCGCCCACCACCTCCACAAAATCAGACTGCAGCAGTTGCCGAACTGACACGTTGACGTTGACAAAGAAGGACGGAGGCAAGGCGATCACACGTTGCAAACCCGCGACCTCTTCGCAGGCTTTACGCAGAATCCAGTCGCCCAGCGCGATGATCAGGCCAGACTCTTCGGCCAGCGGAATGAACTCGCTCGGTGACACCATGCCGCGCTTGGGGTGTGGCCAGCGCACCAGCGACTCCACCCCCACGATGGCTTCGGTCTGCAGGTTCACAATGGGCTGGAAATAGACCACAAACTCATGCGCCGCCACGGCGTTGCGCAACTCGACTTCAGCACGCGCGGCCAAGGCGGCCTGCTGATAAAGCGAGTCGTCAAACACCACCACTTGTTGGTCAGGCTGGCCCGCCCGCCGCCCCGCAGAAGCCAGTGCCAGGCTGGCCTCTGGCAGCAAACGCGTCGAAACCTCGGTCGCGTTGCATTCTGAGAGCGAAACGCCCAAAGCCGCATGCAAGCTGATGTCATCCGCGCCCACCGCAAACGGCGCGACAAAAGCCTCTTGCAGCAAAGCCAAAGCGCCATCGCACTGAGCAGGAGAAAGGTCTACAAACAGCAACACGAATTCCCCACCGTCGACTCGCGCAATCAAAAAAGCTTGGCGGCCAGCAGTGCTTAAGCGAGCGGCCACGGCGCGGGCCAACTCGTCGGCAAAACTGGGAGGCATTAACGCCGTCACAACGGCATAGTTGCCCACGCCCAGCTTCACGACCATCACGCGTCGCGTACCCGACCAACGCGCCGCATCGGCAATGCCGCGGGTGTTCAGCAGATCGGTGACACGGTCTCTGAGTGCCAGGTGTTTCAAGTGCAGCATCTGCTCGGCAATACGTTGCGCCATACCTTGAAATGACTCCACCAGCAGGGCAACTTCCGCCACACGCGAGTGGATTCGCGTGGCTTGCCGTTCCAACTCAAGTTCTTCCTTGTCCGCCAACGCCAAGCTTTTAGCGGCCACCGCTGTTTGTTCAATGGGTTTGACCACCGTCTGCACAATCGCCAAAGCCAGGTACAACCCCAGCACGGCCAATACCGCTGCCACCAACAAGGCCAAGTTGGCTTCGCGTGTGCTAGCACGTGTGAGCTCATCCTTTGCCACCACCGAGACCAAGCGCCAGTCGATGCCTTTGGGATCGACAAACGGCGCCACTTGCACCACGTAGTCACGCCCTTGCACACGCAGGCGGTGTGTGGCCTCTTCATGGTGGTTTGGCCCCAAGATCGCCGCGCTTTGCGCCACCAGAGAATTCGGACTCTCACTGGCCATCAACAACGTGGAGGATGTGGATTTCGGCGCGCCACCGCCACCCTTCAATGGCCTGACCAACGGCCCTCCATCCGATTGCGCCACCAGATGCCCCCCCATCTCGACGATGTACGACACATCGGAATGAAACGTCGTCGCCAGAGGAGCATTGGCCAACACCTTGTTCAATGAACGCAAGCTGATGTCAGAACCCAACACGCCCAGAAACCGGCGCCGCCCAGCGCTATCGACGTCTTCCGAAAACAATGGATAGGTTGCCGAAATGCCCACATCCAAAGGATTGGTGCCGCCCGCGTACAGCGGTGTCCAGCGCGCCGTGTGGCTCTCGGCCACAGGCCGGTACCAGGGCCGCACGCGTGGGTCGTAGCCCGTGTTGCTGCGCTTGACGCGGCCGGTATGCATGTCGGTGACCACCAGCGCGCCCCCCGTGCGCTGGTCTTTCAGGTGCAGCGCCATGCCGTCTTCGGGGCGAAACGACACGGCCACGAAGTCGCCGTTTTCAGTGCCCAGTTGCACCATGCTCACATGCGTGTCGTCGCTCAAATATACCGCGTTGAACGACTGCTCCAGATACTGCTGCACTGCGCGCAGATCACCCGGCGTGTAATACCGGGCGCGCGCAATCTGCAAGGCGGCCAACCGCTGCAGATGAAACGGTAGCGCCAGCAAACGGTTGAGTTCACTGGCCACCTGTGCGTTGCTGGAGCGCAAGAAGTTCACCGCCTCGTGCTCGCCCATTTGATTGACCGAGCGGTAATGCGTCAACGCCATGAGCAAAATCACCAGCGACATGACCAAGGCAAACGGCAGAGACAACGCGGTGCGAAGAGTCCATTGGCGAGGAAGCATGTATTTCCCCTTTCCTGCTGACGCACCGACCACAGGGCAACTGCACCAGCACATCCGCACGGAGCGTCGCGTCCTACAAATAAGGTTGCCGCTACAAATCAGAATAGCACCGCCCCCATGAAAGTGGCGCTTCCTGCCTGACGGAAATGCCAGCAAGAGGTTGCAAAAAATGACAGCACGCTGGCGCATTCGAACGTCAAAACACACGCGCCAAAAAAACCTCGCCCACCCGGAGAATTGCGACGCGCAACAGGGCGACAATCCAGCCCAACTGGAGGCAACAGACCACAGCGCTTTGAATGGCGACTTCAGGTGGGTCAACGCGTTGGCGGTCAAACGCCTGGAGATCCTGCGGCTGTGCCAGACTGCTTCCTGGGCAGCATTTTTTTGCCGATCAGTCTTGCTTTAGACAACACAAATATTTACAAGACCAAGGGTCAACATCAACATGCGCAAAGTCATTTTGAAGCTGCACATCTCGCTCGATGGTTTCATCTGCGCGGCCCGTGGCGACGCCATGGATTGGGTCTTTCGCACCTACGACGATGAACTCAAAGCCTGGGAAGTGGCGCAGTTGCGCGAAGCCGGTGTGCACGCCATGGGCCGCGCGCTGTACGAGGAAATGGCGGCCTACTGGCCCACGTCGACTGAGGTGTTTGCCGAGCCCATGAACAGCATCCCCAAGCTAGTGTTCTCCAACACACTGGCCGAGGCCACATGGGCCGACACCACCATTGCTCGCGGCGATGCGCCGCACGCACTGCAGCGTTTTCTACAAGAACCAGCGCCTAACGACCGGCCGGTTCTGGTGCACGGTGGTGCCAGCTTTGTGCAGGGTTTGCTGCGCCATCAGTTGATCGACGAGATGCTGCTGATCGTGCACCCCGTGGCCCTGTCCAAGGGTTTGCCGCTGTTCACCACGCCCATGGACCTGCAACTCATCAGCAGCCGCAGCTTTCCGGCAGGCGCGGTGTTGATGGTTTACGGCCGAAGCTAAAACCCATGCGGCCATTCCCCCTGTGCTCGACGGCCATCGCCTTGGCGCTGCTGATGGCGGCCGGCCAAGCAGCCAGCGCCATGCCGTCGTTTGATGAAGTGCGCGAAGACTTTCGTTCGTCCGACACTTTGGTGCTGTCGCGCGAGGGCGATGTGCTGCAGCGCCAGCGCACCAACACGGGAGTGCGTCGCGGCAGTTGGGTGCCACTGGCCGATGTTTCGCCGGCATTGCGCTCGGCCTTGGTGCTGAGCGAAGACCAGCGTTTTTACGCCCACAGCGGTGTTGACTGGCGCGCCGTCTCCTCTGCCGCCTGGGCGAATTTGTGGAACACCAAAACGCGCGGCGCCTCTACGTTGACCATGCAGTTGGCCGGCCTGCTCGATGCCGACTGGCGCGTCGGTCCAGGTGGCCGCACGGTCACACAGAAAATTGGCCAGGCCTTGGCCGCGCAAAGCCTGGAACGCCACTGGCGCAAGGACCAGATCCTGGAGGCCTACCTCAACCTCGTCCCCTTACGCGGCGACCTGGTCGGCGTCGATGCGGTCGCGCGCAGCTTGTTCAACACCGCACCCAACGGGCTGGGCACGCGTGAAGCCGCTGTCACCGTGGCACTGGTGCGCTCGCCCAACGCCGCACCGCAGCGCGTGGCCCAACGCGCCTGCGGTGTGCTCAAACAGTTGGAGCATGGCCCGGTGGACTGCGCCGCACTGGGCTTGTTTGTCACCGCCGCGTTGCAGCAGCGCGCCCTGGCCGCCAGCGAAGGCGTGGCGCCGCATGCGGCTCGGCAAGCCATTCAGGCACAGCAGCAAAGCGCCGTACCGCTACCGGCTGGCAACAGCGTGCACACCACGCTGCGCGCAGGGCTGCAACGCTTCGCCGTCAAAACCCTGCAACAGCAATTGCGCGAGCTGCGCCATCGGCATGTGGAAGACGGCGCCATCGTGGTGCTCGACAACAGCACCGGCGACGTGCTGGCGTGGGTGGGTTCATCGGGCGCGCTGAGCGCGGCGTCCGAAGTCGATGGCGTACTGGCCCGGCGCCAGCCCGGCTCGACGCTCAAACCCTTTCTCTATGGCCAGGCAATTGCCGAGCGCCGGCTCACGGCCGCTTCGCTGCTTGACGATGCGCCGGCCAACATCTCTACCGCCGGTGGTTTGTACATTCCGCAAAACTACGACCACCAGTTTCGCGGCTGGACTTCGGTACGCACCGCGCTGGCCGCGTCGCTCAACGTGCCCGCCGTGCGCACGCTGGTGATGGTGTCGCCCGAGTCCTTCCACCAGCAGTTGACCAGCATGGGCCTGCCACTGCAAGAGAGCGGCGACTACTACGGCTACAGCTTGGCCCTGGGCAGCGCCGAGGTCTCGCTACTGAACCTGACCAATGCCTACCGCAGCCTGGCCAACCTGGGCCAGGCCGGCCCCACACGATTGCTGCTGGCCCCGGCCACCACGGCACGCGGAGTCACACGCGGCAACCCTGCCGTCAAAGAGGCCGAACCGCCGCCACGCGCACCCACTGCCATGGACGCCCGCGCCGCCTTCATCGTCGGCGACATCCTGAGCGACCCGATCGCCCGCGCGCCCACCTTCGGCACCGACAGCGTGCTCGCCACGCGCTTCTGGACCGCCGTGAAAACCGGCACCAGCAAAGACATGCGCGACAACTGGGCGCTCGGCTGGTCGCAGCGCTACACCGTGGGTGTGTGGGTGGGCAATGCCAGCGGCGCGCCGATGTGGGATGTCAGCGGCACCAGCGGCGCCGCGCCCATTTGGGCTGCCGTGATGGGTTACCTGCACCGCCGTGAACCCAGCCGCGCCCCCACCGTGCCGCCCGGCCTGGTGCAGCAGGAAGTGCAGTTCGGCCAGCAACTGGAGGCCGCCCGCAGCGAATGGTTTCTGCAGGGGACAGAGCAAACCATGTTCGCTATTGAATCTGGAGCATCCTCCGCAGCTTCAGAAAGCGCTACAGGCCTAAATGGCTTAAATTCAGCAGCGCCGGGAGAAGCCGCTCCGCAGCCCGCCAAGGCCCGCATCACCGCGCCCACCAGCGGCACCATCCTGGCGCTGGACCCAGACATTCCGCCCAAACAGCAACGCCTGCGTTTGACCGCCACTGGCGCCGAGCTGTATTGGCGTGTGGACGGTAAGCCACTGGCGCGCGGCGCCGAGGTGATGTGGTCGCCCTGGCCTGGCCGGCACAAGCTGCAACTGGTCGACGCGCGCGGCACGCTACAAGACGAGGTGCAGGTGGAGGTGCGCGGCGCCGGCATCAAGGCGGGCTCAGCCCCTGGCTTGGCCAGCAAAGGACGCTAGCGCGCCCGCTCACCCTCTCACCCGTTCACCAAACGCGGAACACGCGCCCGGTCTGCACACCTTCCACACTGCGCGTATAGGCCAGCGCCACACGGCTGGCCGCCACCGGTTCAAAGCCGCTGAAAAACGGCCCATACGACGACCACGACTCCTGCAACACGTTGGGGCTCACCGAATTGATGCGCTGGCCACGCTTCAATTCCACCGCCGCCGCGCGCACAAAACCATCGATGGCCGCATTCACAGTGGTGGCGTTGGCGCCCTGCGCAATCAACTCGTCCGACACGATGCCGCTGGTCAAGGTGATGGAGCCGCCATCGTTCAGGTAATGCTGGCCGGTCAACGCCAGATCCACTTGCCCGAGCAGCTTGTCTTGCAAGCCCTTTTGAAACTGCACCGCCGTCATCTCGGCCAGCGGCCCGAAATGCAGCGAACCGGTGGTGGAAATGATCGCGTCCACGCGGCCCACACGCTCGAACAGCACCTGCACACTTTCGTGCTGCGTGATGTCGACCGGAAACGCCTGGCTGTTACGGCTGGCCTGCACGATGTCGTGTTTGGGGGAAAGGCTGCTGATGACGGCTTGGCCAATGGTGCCGGTGGCGCCGACGACGAGAATTTTCATGGTGTTTTCCTTCAATGGTGAATGCTTGAAACGCGCCGGTCCGCCTCAGCCGGCCGGGTGAAGCCATTGTCAGAACTCATCAAATCAAGATAAAGCCCGTATCATTTCCATCATTCATAACCAATAGTTTTTAATCAAGGCATCTCCACCCCATGGACACGCTGGTGAGCATGCAAGTCTTCGTGACCGTGGTCGACAAGGGCAGCCTGACCGCTGCGGCCGACGCGTTCAGCCTTTCGCAGCCCATGGTGGGCAAACACATTCGCCATTTGGAGCAGCGCGTGGGCGCCAAGCTGTTGGTGCGTACCACGCGGCGCCAAAGCCTCACCGAAATCGGCCAGCTTTACTACGCGCAGTGTCGGCAAATCCTGGAGCAGGTGCGCCAGGCCGAGGCCGGCACCGATGCGCTGCGCATGGCCCCGCGCGGCAAGCTGCGGATCAACGCGCCGGTGTCGTTCGGCAGCGTGATGCTGACGCCCGCACTCACCGACTTCTTGACGCGGTACCCCGAAATGCAGGCCGAGCTGACCTTGAACGACCGCGTGATCGACCTGGTCGACGAGGGTTACGACCTGGCCGTGCGTGTGGGCACCTTGGCCGATTCGGGCCTGGTGGCACGCGCGCTACGGCCCTACGGCATGCTGATCTGCGCCGCCCCCGCCTACCTGGCGCGCCGGGGCACACCGCACCACCCTAGCGACCTGCTGCAACACGAATGTCTGGGCTTTTCACACTGGTCGCGCAGCGGCGGCTGGCTGTTGGACCAAGACCACCAAATGGTGAAGTCGCTGCCCGTGAGCCGCCTGCTGTCCAACAACGGCCAGGCCCTGCGCATGGCCGCGTTGCAAGGCTTTGGCATCGTGATGCAGCCTTCGGTATTGCTGGCCGCAGATGTGGCCGCCGGGCGCTTGGTACCCCTGCTGGCGGACCACATGCCCACCCCCATGCCCATGCACCTGGTTTACCCGCGCGACCGCGTGCCGGTGCCCAAGCTGAGCCGCTTTGTCGAGTTCATGCTGGAACGCTTTGGCACCGGCAGCGCCAACCGCGCATGAACAAATTTCTGCCCTCGTCAAAATATCTTCAAGCGCAAACCGCCGCACACTCGCTACAAACTTGCTAGCATCGGCGGTTGGAGGAGAAGCCTGTGACCGTCATCACCAACATTGAAGACCTGCGCGTGCTCGCGCAAAAACGTGTGCCCCGCATGTTCTACGACTACGCCGACTCCGGCGCGTGGACCGAGAGTACCTACCGCGCCAACACGTCCGACTTTGCCGCCATCAAGCTGCGCCAACGCGTCGCCGTGAACATGGAAGGCCGCAGCACGGCCACCACCATGATCGGCCAGCCGACCGCCATGCCCGTGGCGATTGCGCCCACCGGCCTGACTGGCATGCAACATGCCGACGGCGAAATTCTGGCGGCACGTGCGGCGAAGGCGTTTGGTATTCCGTTCACGCTCTCGACCATGAGCATCTGCTCGATTGAAGATGTGGCAAAACATGCGGGCCCAGGCTTTTGGTTCCAGCTTTATGTGATGCGCGACCGGGGTTTCATCGAACGCCTGATCGAACGCGCCAAGGTGGCCGGCTGCAGCGCACTGGTGTTGACGCTCGATTTGCAGATCCTCGGCCAGCGCCACAAAGACATCAAAAACGGCCTGACCGCCCCGCCCAAGCTCACCATCCCCAACATCATCAACCTGGCGACCAAGCCGCGTTGGTGCATGGGCATGCTGGGCACCCAACGCCGCCAGTTCGGCAACATCGTGGGCCATGTCAGCGGTGTGGAAAACATGGGTTCGCTGTCGGAGTGGACCGCCAAGCAGTTTGACCCCGGCCTGAATTGGGGTGACGTGGAGTGGATCAAGAAGCTCTGGGGCGGCAAGCTCATCGTCAAAGGCATTCAAGACGTGGAAGACGCCAAGCTGGCGGCCGACTCGGGGGCCGATGCGCTGATCGTGTCGAACCACGGTGGCCGCCAGTTGGACGGCGCGGAGTCCAGCATCCACGCGCTGCCAGCCATTGTGGATGCCGTGGGCCACCGCATCGAAGTGCACATGGACGGCGGCATTCGCTCCGGGCAAGATGTGCTGAAGGCCACGGCCTTGGGCGCCAAGGGCACCTACATCGGCCGCTCCATGCTCTACGGCTTGGGCGCCATGGGCGAAGCCGGTGTGACCAAGGCGCTGCAGATCATCCACAAAGAGCTGGACATCACCATGGCGTTTTGCGGCCACACCAAGATTGGCACGGTCGACAAGAGCATCTTGTTGCCGGGCCCATACCCTGGCTCGCCTTAACGTTCGAGGTCTGTCAATGTGTTCGCGCATGCCCGTTGCATATCCGGCACGCTATTCGATTCACATGGCGTAACAGTCACGACGAAGTGACGACGAGGCATGTCACGACGGCATAATCATCGTTACAGTTAAAACCCTCTCGTTACTTTTTCCCGCATGGACATGCGCCAGGCGCTTTTGTGAAAGGAATGGCATCCATGAGTGCAGAAAAATTCAGACTGGTGACCCGCAGCGACTTCGACGGCTTGGTGTGCGCCGTGCTGCTCAAAGAGCTGGACATGATCGACGAGATCAAGTTTGTCCACCCCAAGGACATGCAAGACGGCAAGATCGAGATCACCGAGCGTGACATCACCACCAATCTGCCCTACGTGGCAGGCGCACACATTGCGTTTGACCACCATTTATCGGAAACCTTGCGCAACCGCAGCGGCCTGGCCAACCACGTGATCGACGCCAATGCGCCATCGGCCGCACGTGTGGTGTACGAGTATTACGGCGGCGCCAAGGCGTTCCCGCGCATCACGCAGGAGATGATGGACGCCGTGGACAAAGCCGACTCGGCCCAATACGTGCGTGAAGAAATCTTGAACCCCACGGGTTGGACGCTGCTGAACTACCTGATGGACGCGCGCACCGGCCTGGGCCGCTTCCGCGAGTTCCGCATCAGCAACTACGCGTTGATGATGGACCTGATCAAGGCCTGTGCCGACCACAACATCGACGAAATCCTGGCGCTGCCGGACGTGAAAGAACGCGTCGACATCTACATGGAGCACGCAGAACAAGCCCAGGCCCAACTGATGCGTTGCGCCACCGTCCACAACCGCTTGGTGGTGCTGGATCTGCGCAACGAAGAAACCGTGTGGGCGACCAACCGCTTCATGATCTACGCCTTGTTCCCGCAGGTGAAGATTTCCATCCACGTGTTGTGGGGCGTGCAGCGCAAGAACACGGTGTTTGCCACCGGCAAGTCCATTCTGGACCGCAGCAGCAAAACCAATGTGGGCGAGCTGATGCTGCAGTATGGCGGCGGCGGCCACCATGCGGCCGGCACCTGCCAGGTAGAGAACGACCAAGCCACCACCGTGCTGCGCGAGTTGATCGCCAAGATCAACATGGACGGCTAAGCACCTGCTGTAGCCCTCTACCCGACCAACGGCCTGCTCTGCAGGCCGTTTTGCTTTACACACCCTCACCGAAAACCGTACGCCTGGCCCAAGCTTTATCAAGAATCACTCTCATTTGGTTCTAGAATAACGTTGGCTATCCGGTAGAGGCTGTTCGAGACGCGTCGTACTGGCGGTCCAAGCACGCGCCGCACGCGCCTTGAACAGGCTCTTATTCCTCCATCATCTTGGTCCCCTGCAAGCGAGGGCGGCCGTCAATGTCTTCTACGACAAGGAGTTCTCCGTGAAATCTCTGCTGCTCAGCGCTGCCATCCTGGCCGCTTTTTCCGTGCAAGCGCAAACTACCACCGCCCCAGCGGCCAAGCCTGCAGCCACGGCTACTGCGACCAGCGCTGTGACCGCCTCACAAGTTTCCGCGCACTACGCAGCTTTGGTTTACGCCAACTACGAAGACACCCTGGCCGCCGCGCGCGCTCTGGACAGCACGCTGGCCGAATTCCTCAAAGCGCCTAGCGCCGAAGGCCTGACCAAAGCCCGCAAGGCCTGGCTGGATGCACGTGAGTTCTACGGCCAAAGCGAAGCCTTCCGCTTCTACGCCGGCCCCATCGACGACAAGAATGGCCCCGAAGGCCGTATCAACGCCTGGCCCATGGACGAAGCCTATGTGGACTACGTGCAAGGCAAGCCCAACGCCGGCATCATCAACAACCCCAAGGTGAAGATCACCAAGAAGGGCTTGAGCGCGCTGAACGAGCGTGACGGTGAAGAAAACATCGCCACCGGCTGGCACGCCATCGAGTTCCTGCTGTGGGGCCAAGACCTCTCCGACACCGGCCCTGGCGACCGTTCGTTTGAAGACTATGTCGACGGCAAGAAGCCACACGCCGACCGCCGCCGCACCTACTTGAAAATCGTCTCCGAACTGCTGGTCGACGACCTGACCTACGTCACCAAGGCCTGGGCGCCCAACGCCAAGAACTACCGCGCCAAGTTTGAAAAATCGGGCAACGACGCGCTGCGCCGCATGCTGGTGGGCGTGGGCTCGCTGTCGCGTGGTGAACTCGCCGGTGAACGCATTGAAGTAGCGCTGGCTTCGCAAGACCAGGAAGACGAACACTCGTGCTTCTCGGACAACACGCACCGCGACATCGTGGCCAACGCCCAAGGCATTTTGAACGTCTGGCTGGGCAGTTACAAACGTGCTGATGGCAGCACGCTGCAAGGCCCTTCGCTGCGCGATCTGGTGGCCAGCAAAGATGCCGCCGTGGCCGAAAAAACCACAGCCGATGTCACCGCCAGCGTGAAGGCTGCCGAAAACATCCAGCCGCCGTTTGACCGTGAGATCATCGGCGGCCCCGACGCACCCGGCCGCAAGCGTGTGCAAGCCGTGGCCGATGCCCTCAAGGTGCAAAGCCATGACTTCGTCAATGCAGCGCGTGCCATCGGCATCAACAAGCTGACGTTGGTCGATCCATCGAAGGAATAAGCAGAATGCGTTTTCAGGTCAAGGGGCGGGTAGGCCCCCGGTGGTCGGTGCTGGTTTTGGCATCGGCTTTGGCGGCAGCCGTCGGTGGAACATGGCTGGCCCATGCAGGGTCTGACAGCCCACCCGAAGCTGCCGCAGAAGAAAAACCAGGCGGCGACACCACGGTGTTCGAGGTTGGCCTGAACGCTTTCTCTTTTCCTGCGGCCAACTCTGATGAGGCGGCCCGCACCGAGTTTGTCATTGGCAACTCATTCTTTCGGCGCAACTGGGTGGAGGCGCCGTCTTCCACCAAAGCGCGTGATGGTTTGGGCCCACACTTCATCGCGCGCGCCTGCGCCGGCTGCCACGTGCAAGACGGCCGTGGCGCGCCGCACAACCCTGAAGCCCTGCGCAACGGGCTGGTGACGCAGCAGCCGATTGCGCTGTTGTTCCGCCTGTCGGTGATGGGGCCAGATGGCACGCCCATCAACGAACCCACCTACGGCGAACAGTTTGCCAACTCGGCCACGCAAGGCGTCAAACCCGAGGGCAAGGTTCGCATCAAGTACACCGAAGTCCCCGGCAAGTTTGCCGACGGCACACCCTACAGCCTGCGCCAGCCCGCCTATTCGTTCACGAACCTGGGCTACGGCCCCATGGCCAAGGGCACGATGGTCAGCCCGCGCATTGCGCCGCAGGTCATTGGCATGGGTTTGTTAGAGGCCATTCCTGAAGCCGAAATCCGCCGCAACGCCGCCGACCAAGCCAAGCGCAGCGATGCCATTCGCGGCATGGCCAACGAAGTGTTCGACGTCTACGCCAACCGCACCGTCATTGGCCGCTTTGGCTGGAAGGCCAACGTCGGCTCGGTGGCACACCAATCGGCGGGTGCGTTCCATGGCGACATGGGCATCACGTCGGAACACTTCCCGCACGAAGACTGCACGCCCAAGCAAACCGACTGCCTGGCCGCACCGCGCGGCACCAGCGGCCAGCGTGTCGCCGCCACCGAAGGCAGCGCAGGCAAGATGGTCGAGCCGGTCGAGATCGACAACGAAACCTTGAAGAAGGTGATTGCCTACACCGCCACGCTGGCCGTGCCGGCACGCCGCAACTACAACGACGTAGACGTGCGCCGCGGTCAAGCCCTGTTTGCGCAAGCCCAGTGCGCGGTATGCCACCGCCCGGGCTACACCACGGGCGACTCGCCGTTTCCGGCGCTGCGCAACCAAAAAATCACACCCTACACCGACCTGCTGGTGCACGACATGGGTGTCGGCCTGGCTGACAACCGCCCCGACGGCAAAGCCAACGGCCGCCAATGGCGCACGCCGCCGCTGTGGGGCATTGGCCTGATCCAGGACGTGAACGACCACACTTTCCTGTTGCACGACGGCCGCGCTCGCAACACCATGGAAGCAATTCTGTGGCACGGCGGCGAAGCCGAAGCCTCGCGCAAAGAGGTGCTGCAAATGAGCAAAGCCGATCGCGATGCGCTGGTGAAGTTCGTCAACTCTCTTTGAATTTCATTGAAATTGGCTGAATCTGGCTGAACCTGGTTAAGGCACAACATGAAACTGAACCGACGACATCTTGTCGCCCTGGCCGCCGCCAGCCTGGCGCCCGCTACCTGGGCTCAGGCTCCAAAGCGCCCCGCCTACGACCCCAAGCTGGCCTCGCCCTTCCTGTACCCGGCGGAGTTTTTGCGCGACGCACTGAACCTGGAGTTCGTGCCAGCGGCCAAGGCCTTCGTCGCCTCAAGCAAAGCCTTGCAAACCCAACTGGCCAGCGGCTGCACACCGGTAGCCCCGGCACGTGATCTCTGGGTTGCTGCCCTGCTCGATTGGGAGCGCTTATCGGCTGTGGCGATTGGCCCATTGATCGAGCGCCGCTCGGGCCGCACGGTGGACTTCTGGCCCACACGGCCCAACCTGATCAAAGCCGCGATTGAAAAAGCGCCTGCCGATGTGAAAGCCCTTGACCGCGTGGGCGCGCCTGCCAAGGGCCTGCCCGCACTCGAATGGATCTTGTGGCAGCCCCAACTCAGCGAAGCTGCTTGCACCTACGCCGCGTTGATTGCAGAAGAATGCGCACTCGAAGCGGCTGCCATTCTGCAAGGCTTTGAAGCCATGCTGGCCCGCACCTGGACCAACGCCGACGCCCAACTGGTCATCAACGACTGGGTCGGCCAACTGGTGGGTGGATTCGAGCAACTACGCTGGAAAAAAATCGGCAAACCCGCCCACGGCGGCCGCAAGGACGACTGGCCACGCGCCACCAGCGGCCAAACCCGCGCCACTTTGCAAGCCACATGGGAAGGACTGGAGAACTTCGTCCTCGGCCCCGTCACGGGCGAAACCCAAGGCAGCCTGATGGGCCAATTGCGCGGCCAAGGCTTCCAGGATGTGGCCGACAAACTGGCGGCCTTGATGGTCACCACCGCCACCGCCGTGCAACAAGCCGATCCGGCCAAACCCAAGACGGTAGAGACCGCCGTGAAGGCGCTGGCCAAAACCAAATCAGTAGTGGAAGACGAGGCTGCCGCGTCCATGAAGATCATGGTCGGCTTCTCAGACGCTGACGGAGATTAGCCCGATGTTCATCGACCGCCGCACCTGGCTGCGCAGCGCCATGGCGCTGGCCGTGGCCACGCAAATACCCGCCCACGCCCGCAGCTTGAGCCGCCCCGCCCTGCTGACCGCCTGGGTGGCCGACGACCAAGCCATGGCTGGCCTGTGGCACACCGATGGCCGCCTGCAAGGCGTGGAACTACCCAACCGCGCCCACGAAGTATTGGCCATGCCCGGCGCCCTGGGCCAGCAAGGCATGGCGCTGGCTGTAGGCCGTCGCCCGGGTGAGTACCTGCTGCGATTCGACGCGCGCCACGCCAAGGCCTTGCAATGGCACGACATGGAGATGGACCGTTTCTTGTGCGGCCACGCAGCCTTCTCGCAAGACGGCCGCACGCTCTACACCCCAGAATTTGACGCCGCCAGCGGCGACGGCCTGATCGTCGAACGCGACCCAATGACGCTGCGCAAACGCCGTGAATACGCCAGCGGCGGCCTGGGCCCGCACGCCATGATGGTCGAGCCTGATGGCAACCTGCTGGTAGCTAACGGTGGTTTGTTGATCCTGCCCGAAACCGGACGGCGCAAACTCAACCGCGAACACATGACGTCAAACGTCGCGCGCCTGGACGGCAAAACCGGCCGTGTGCTCGACACCTGGCGCGTGGCAGACCCATTTTTAAGCCTGCGCCACATTGCGCGGACACCCGATGGCCGCATCGCCATTGCCTCGCAAGCCGAGCACCTGGACGACACGGCACGCAACGCCGCGCCCCTGCTGTCGCTGCTGGATGCCAACGGTTTGACTTCTGTACCCTTGCCCACTGGCCTCAAGCTCGGCGGTTATGCGGGCGACATCGCTCACGTGCCAGACGCCACCGGCCAGGGCGGGCGCTACGTATTGAGCGCCACGCGCGCCGGTCAACTGGCTTGGTGGTCAACCGACGGCACATGGCTCGGCCAGCAAGCCCTGCCCAAAGCCAGCGCGATTGCCGTTCACGACGCTAGCCAATGGCTCGCCAGCGGCGACCGTGGCGCGCTGCATGGCAGTTTGGCGGCAGCCCCGCTCGACACCCGTGCCGATGGCGTGCGCTGGGATAACCATGCCGTGCTCATGGCGGTTTAAATTCGTTAGCTACGTTTTTAATAGCTGCTTGCGCTTATCTATATTGACTATTAGCTCGATAGCGCATAAATACGCGGGTCATCCGGGTCAATCCGAATGGATGACAAAGGTGAAGGAATGCATAGGCATTGCAAATGCGATGAATTCGTATTTATAATCAAGTCACCTTATCTGACTGTGACCCGCTTAGCATCATGATCGTCTGTGTTTGCCGTAGAGTGTCTGACCGCGAGATCGCGCGCCATGCGCGTGCCGGGATGGGTTTTGACGATATCCAATTTGAGCTGGGCGTGGCCACCCAATGCGGCCAGTGCGAAGACTGCGCCCGCGATGTGATCGCCCAGTGCAACAGCATGGCGCCCGTGGCGGCTTTGCATAACGATGCAGAAGCCGGCGCCGCACATTGCCATCACCACCACACGCCACACCAAGACGTTTCCGCCCCTGTGGTGCTCCAAGGGACTATTTCCACCAGCCGGGTATGGACCTCTTCTCCACAGTTTGTGGCAGCCTGATCCTGGTGGTGGGGTCCATCTGGTGGATCTTCCGGGCGTAGCTTTCGCGCCCCCTTTCCTACCAGCCCCCCCGCCCCGCAGAAATTTTGAACTTGGTTGGCAACGCCAACCGCCTCCTCTAAAGTGACGGTTGCCAGAGCCCCAGCCCGCCGCCACATCACTCCTGTCCATCATGTCCACATCAGTGCCCAGCGCGCCCTATGCAGCATCGCCCTATGCTGCACCACCTCGTTACAGCCGCAACACCGTCATCATCGGTGGCGTGGTTGCGTTCCACGTCTTGGGGCTGTGGGCCTTGCAAAGCGGCCTGCTGCACCGCGCGGTGGAAATCATTGTGCCGGTGCAAATCCTCAGCGAATTCATTGAGCCGCCGGCTCCGAAAGTAACGCCGCCGCCGCCCGCGCCGCCCACACCTGAGAAGAAGGTTCCGGTCAAAACCAAAACCCCTGTGGCACCACCGGCCCCCAAGCCGATCGCCATCAACGACCCGACGCCCGCACCTAACGCCCCGACGGGCGTGACGCAGCCGCAACCGCCGGCTCCGCCCGTGGCGGCTCCCGTGGCCGAAGCGCCACCGCCACCCGCGCCGCCCGCTCCGCCGAAGATCGTGCAGCCGTCGAGCGACGCAGAACACCTGGACAACCCGAAGCCCAACTACCCCAGCATCAGCAAACGCCTAGGCGAGCAAGGCAAGGTGATCATCAAGGTGTTCATTGGTGTGGACGGTAACGTGCAACAAGCCGAAGTGTTCCGTTCCAGCGGTTTTGACCGCCTGGACCAGGAAGCGCTCAAAGCCGTACAGAAATGGCGCTTCGTACCGGGCAAACGCAATGGCGTGCCCGAGGCGATGTGGTTCAACCAGCCGGTCAATTTTCAACTTCAGTAATTTTCAATCAGGGAGTATTCAATGGAATCGCAATTTGGCATTGCCAATGTCTGGACGCAAGGCGACTTCGTCACCAAGGGTGTCGCCGTGCTGCTGTTGGCCATGTCGTTGGCCTCGTGGATCGTCATCATCATCAAGGCGCTCGACGTCATGAAGTACAAGAAGTTCGCCCGTGCCTCGGCCGACTTCTGGCACAGCGAAGACTTCGCCATCGGCTTGAAGAAGCTGGGCAACGACCCAACCAACCCTTTCCTGCAAACCGCTCTGGAAGGCCGTGAAGCCACCGCCCACCACCGCAACACCAAGGCGCATCTGCATGACGCGCTGGACGTGAGCGACTGGGTGACGCGCTGCCTGCGCAACAGCATCGACGCGTTCACCGCGCGTGCGCAAGCTGGCTTGGCCATCTTGGCTTCGGTGGGTTCCACTGCGCCGTTCATTGGTTTGTTCGGCACGGTCTGGGGCATTTACCACGCGCTGCTGAGCATTGGCCTGTCGGGCCAGGCCTCCATCGACAAGGTGGCCGGCCCCATCGGCGAAGCGCTGATCATGACGGCCCTCGGTTTGGCTGTGGCCATTCCTGCCGTGCTGGGCTACAACGCGCTGGTGCGTGGCAACAAGTCGGTGCTGATCGGGCTGAACAGCTTTGCCCATGACCTGCATGCTTACTTCGTGACGGGCGCCCGTGTGCAATCTTCTGGCGCGGACAATGTTGTGCCGATGAAGAAGGGAGCCTGAAATGGCTTTTGGTACCCAGGACGAACCCGATGAGGTGATGAACGAGATCAACATGACGCCGCTGGTCGACGTGATGTTGGTGCTGTTGATCATCTTCATCATCACCATCCCGGTGATGAAACATTCTGTCAATATCGACCTGCCACGCGCCACCACGCAAGCGCAGGACGTGAAACCCGAAACGATTCTGCTGAGCGTGGACGCCGCAGGCGACTACTTCTGGAACGCCAACAAGATCGCCGACGCCGACCTGGAGCCCATGCTCAAGGCCGAAGCTGTGAAGGAACCGCAGCCCGAGTTGCACATCCGTGGCGACAAGGCGGTACGTTATGAACGCGTGGCGCAAGCCATGGCGGCCGCGCAGGCCTCGGGTGTGCGCAAGATTGGCTTCATCACCGAACCCAAGGCCAACTAAGCACATCAGTGCAACGGTATGACGAGGGCTCAAAGCGTGTGCACGTTTTGAGCCCTCGTTGCATTTGGCCGGTGCGGGCACCACCATTTTTGCAATGACCCTACTGGCCAAATTTATTTTCAAAAGTCTCTTGCCAATTTATTGCGAATCATTATCATTAACACATCGCGAATTTAATTCAGGAGTTCAACATGTACGCCAACCTCGCTACCCGCCCTCAGTTCAATTCCGCTTCTGGTGAAAACGCCAATAGCGGTCTGCATGGCCTGCGCGACGTCGTGCAACAAGCCCTGTCGATCGAAAGCCGTGATCTGCTGAAAGGCCAGAAGGCTGTCGAGATCATGCACAACGGCTCGGTCTATCGCTTGCAGAACACCAAGCTGGGCAAATTGATCCTGACCAAGTAAGTTCGCAAACAGTTTCATCGTGGGGCGACCCAGGGGGTTTTCATCGGCCTCCAAAGTCGTTTTTGCTAGCCAACGGGTTTACTCGACTAGCCATGCTTTTTTCCCGCACACACTGGTTTCATCGTGGGGCGACCCAGGAGGTTTTCATCGGCCTCCAAAGTCGTTTTAGCTAGCCAACGGGTCTGACCCGACTAGCCAAGCCTTTTTTCCCACACACCGCTTGCCACACTCCGGACAAGCAGACCAATGCAAAACGCCGACCACTGGGTCGGCGTTTTCGTTTGCGGCTTTCACCGCAAATAGATCGCTGAATGGCTTAATTGGCTTACAGACCGAGAGCCGCGATACCAGCCTTGGCGATTTGCGCGTCTTCCGTCGACTTCACGCCGCTCACACCCACCGCGCCAATGCATTGGCCGTCCTTGATGATCGGCACGCCGCCTTCGAGCAAGCCCGCCACATTAGGCGCGCTCAGGAACGCCACGCGGCCGCCGTTGACGATGTCCTCATAGACCTTGCTCTCGCGGCGGCCCAGGGCTGCCGTGTGAGCTTTGGCAGGGCCAATGTGCGACGAGATGGCAGGAGCGCCATCCAAGCGCTGCAGCCACAGCAGGTGGCCGCCGTCGTCGACGATGGCGATCGTCACGGCCCAGTTGTTTTTCAGCGCTTCCGCTTCAGCGGCAGCAGCCACAGCTTTGACGTCGGCGAGTTCGAGAACAGATTTGGTCTTCATGTTGGCGAAGTTGGTAGTGAAATAAATGCAGGAAAAAATGTGTCAAAAACTCTTCGAGCATAACGGGGTTAAAGCACGTCTCGCGAGACGTGACGCATCCACCTTGCCAAGCACCAAAATGGCCCACGTTGTACCCCTACAAAATGTAGGAGCCAGGGCGTGATTTTTTGGGCCTTTCACTTGAAGCCTCCTAGAATTCCCCAAACTTCTTTTCGTCCATTCGGACACTGGAAGCCACTGAAGGAGATCCATCCGTGAACGACAACATCCGTACCATCGACCCGTCCACCAGCTATGGCTGGGGCGTCTCGCAAGAGCAGCGCAACAAGGTCATGCGCAACACTTACTGGCTGCTGGCTTTGAGCCTGATTCCTACCGTGCTCGGCGCATGGCTGGGCGTGGCCACCGGCATCACCCGCTCGCTCTCGGGCGGTTTGGGCCTGATCGTTTTCATGGGCGGCGCCTTCGGCTTCATGTTCGCCATCGAGAAGACCAAGAACTCCGCTGCCGGCGTGCCGGTGCTGTTGGGCTTCACATTCTTCATGGGCCTGATGCTGTCGCGCCTGATTGCGGCCGTGCTGGGTTTCAGCAATGGCGCTGAACTGGTGATGACCGCATTTGCGGGTACGGCAGGTGTGTTCTTGGTGATGGCCAGCGTGGCCACCGTCATCAAGCGTGATCTGTCCAGCATGGGCAAGTGGCTGTTCGTTGGCGCCTTGGTGCTGATGGTTGGCGGCATCGTCAACGTGTTTGTCGGTTCTACTGCGGGCATGATGGCCTTGTCGGTGGCGGCCATCGGTATCTTCAGCGCGTTCATGCTGTACGACCTGAAGCGCATCATGGACGGCGGCGAGACCAACTACATCAGCGCCACCCTGGCTCTGTACCTGGACTTGTTCAACGTGTTCCAAAGCCTGCTGTCGCTGCTCGGCATCATGGGCGGCGACCGCGACTGATCAGCGTCAGCGCCCTCTCCAAAAGGCCCTTCGGGGCCTTTTTGCTTTTGGGGCGTCCATGCTGAGGTGGATTGATCACGCCGCTCGTCGCCTTTTTCCATGGCGCGGCTATGGATAAGCCTTAACTCCGCCGGACAGATGCCGATAATTCAAACAATGGTTCCTACACTACGCCCCACTTTGCTGCGCTTGCTTCTGATTTCCAGCACTTCGGTGTTGCTGTTATCGGGTTGCGAGATTCCTGGCGTCTACCCAGACCCTAAAACCGTGCAGCGCGATGCCGATGCCAAAGCGATAGGCGGCGGCTGCAGGCACGCCATGCGTAGCCTGGAAGACTGCTACGCCATGAACGCCAAGGCGCCCAAGGCGGCCGTGTTCAACGGCTGGAAGGAAATGGACGCGTACATGCGCGAAAACAAGCTCGAAGGTGTGACCCCCACAGGCGTTAAACCGCCAGTTACGGAAGAGGTCGAGCAAGCCGAAGCGCCCGCACCTGCCGAGCGAAAGAACAGCCGCAACGGCAAAGCGTCATAAAGTCTTAACGCCACAAGCTAGACAACGGTTACCGCTGAATGTAAATCGCCCGCCAGAGCCTCAGTGGTTGAGGCGCTGGCGGGCGATTTTGCAAGGGCCGCTGAAAAACTACTCGGCCAATTCAAACACCGCCATGCTTTCCACGTGCGCAGTGTGCGGGAACATGTTCACCACACCCGCCTGCACACAACGGTAGCCGCCACAGTTCACCAGTAAGCCAGCATCACGCGCCAGCGTCGCGGGGTTGCAGCTCACATAGACAATGCGCTTGGGCGGCGTCCAACCGTTACGCAGCTCGGGCTGCTCGTGCAGGTCAACCAAGGCTTTGGCCAAGGCAAAGGCACCTTCGCGTGGTGGGTCGACCAGCCATTTATCGGCCGCACCGTCCTGCACCAGCATCTGGGGCGTCATCTCAAACAGGTTACGCGCTACAAAGTCCGTAGCGCAAAGCGATTTGAGAGACTGCCGGGAAGCCTGGTTTTTCTTGTAGTTCTCACGCGAGCGTGCAACCAGCGTTTCACTGCCTTCAATGCCCAACACTTCACGGGCCTGCGTGGCAATCGGCAGGGTGAAGTTACCCAAGCCGCAGAACCAGTCGATCACACGTTCATCAGACTGCGCATCCAGCAGAGCCAAGGCTTTGGACACCAACACGCGGTTGATGTGTGGATTCACCTGCGTGAAATCGGTGGGCTTGAAAGGCATTTCGATGCCAAATGCGGGCAAGCCGTAAGCCAGTTGCGGCTGCTCTTCGTCGAGCAGCTTGATGGTGTCCGGCCCTTTGGCCTGCAGCCACCACTGCACACCGTACTGGGCCGCAAAAGCGCGCAGGCGCGCCAGATCTGCTTCGCTCAATGGTTCCAGGTGGCGCAGCACCATGGCGGTCACATCGTCACCACAGGCCAGCTCAATTTGAGGGCAGGTTTCAATCGCATCCATCGAACCGATCAGCTCGCGTAGCGGCACCAGCATGGCGTTGACGTGTGGCGGTAGCACATGGCACTCGCTCATGTCGGCCACGTAGCGGCTCTTGCGTTCGTGAAAGCCCACCAGCACGGCATTCTTCTTGCGCACGTGGCGCACCGACAGGCGCGCACGATAGCGGTAACCCCAAGCCGGGCCTTCAATCGGCCGCGCCACGGTTTCCGCCTTGACTTTGCCCAGGTGCCAGAGGTTGTCCTCCAACACGCGCTGCTTCACCGCCACTTGGGCAGCAGGGTGCAAATGCTGCATCTTGCAGCCGCCACAAGCACCTGCATGCAGGCCGAAGTTGGGGCAACCGGGACGCACGCGCTGTGACGACTCGCGGTGAATCGCCGTCACGGTGCCCTGCTCCCAGTTGTTCTTCTTGCGGTGCACATTCGCGCTCACCACCTCGAACGGCAGAGCGCCTTCGACAAACACTACTTTGCCTTCTGGCGTGTGCGCGATGCCTTGCGCATCCATGTCCAGGGATTCAATCTCCAACCAACCGGGAGGCAATTGAGCGTCGTTATTTTTCGTGGGATCAGTCATTCTCGAATCTAAATTTGGGTAGCGTCTAGTGCGCTACGTTCGTAAAACCTCAGGGGTTCTTCACCACTGCGGCAATGCGCTCGGCGCAATCTTTGGCTTGAATCGGGTCGCGGGCCTCGACCATCACACGCACCAGCGGCTCGGTACCACTGGGGCGAATCAACACTCGGCCTTCACCACGCAACTCGGCTTCGACTTGCTGGGTGATTTGCGTCAGCGCAGCACTCTTCCACTCCTGGCCAGGCACCAGCCGCACATTGATCAGCGTCTGCGGGAACAGCACCACGTCGGACAACATCTGCGCCAGCGTTTTACCGTGACGCACACAGGCTTGCAGCACTTGCAGAGCACTGACGAGGCCATCACCGGTGGTGTGTTTGTCCAGGGCCAGCAAGTGACCGGAGCCTTCACCGCCGAGCATCCAGCCGCGCTTTTCAAGTTCTTCAAGCACGTAGCGGTCGCCCACTTTGGCGCGCACCAATTCCACACCGCGCGCCTTCAGCGCCAACTCCACCGCCATGTTGGTCATCAGCGTGCCGACCACACCGGGCACGGCATCGGCGGCGCGTTGGCTCGGGCCGCCATTGCCACCGCGCAGCAGGCGCTCGGACACCATCAGGTACAGAATTTCGTCACCGTTGAACAGGCGCCCCGCGGAGTCAACAACTTGTAGACGATCAGCATCGCCGTCGAGCGCCACGCCAAAGTCGGCACGGTGGGTCAACACGGCTTCCACCAGCGCCTGTGGGTGGGTGGCGCCGACATTGCGGTTGATGTTCAAGCCGTCGGGGCTGCAACCAATCGCGATAACTTCCGCTCCGAGTTCGTGGAACACCAATGGCGCGATTTGGTACGCAGCGCCGTGGGCGGCATCGACCACGATACGCAACCCCTTGAGCGTCAACTGGTTGGGGAACGTGCTTTTGCAGAACTCGATGTAGCGGCCTGCCGCATCTTCGAGGCGGCGCGTTTTACCCAATGCGGCGGAGTCCACCCACACGGCGGGTGTATCCAACGCGGCTTCAACCTCTTGCTCCCAGGCATCATCCAGCTTTGTGCCCTGGGCACTGAAGAACTTGATGCCGTTATCGCCAAACGGGTTATGGCTGGCGCTGATGACCACGCCCAAGCTTGCCCGCTGCGCTCGCGCCAAGTACGCCACACCAGGCGTCGGCAAAGGGCCGAGCAGCACCACATCCACACCGGCTGAGTTAAAGCCCGACTCCAGCGCGCTCTCGAGCATGTAGCCCGAGATGCGTGTGTCCTTGCCAATCAGCACCGTCGGACGGGCTTCTTTTTTCTTCAGCACGCGTCCTACGGCATTCGCCAAACGGAGCACGAAGTCTGGCGTGATGGGTGCCTGGCCCACTGGGCCACGAATGCCGTCTGTACCGAAATATTTTCTTGTCATTTTTTCCCCTCAACTAATTTTCTAATGGCCTCTGCTTCTGACCGGCATCCATGCCAGTGAAGCCAAAGCCTGTACGAACTTGAATCAATTTAGGAGGCCGCCCGCCACACCTTCAACGCTTGCACCGTGGGGCCCACATCGTGCACCCGCACCACACGCGCGCCACGCTCCACAGCCAACAACGCAGCCGCCACGCTGGGCACCATGCGTTCATGCACAGCAGCCGTCTCCCCCCCCGGCAACGGCGCCCCCATCGCGGCCAAAGACGACTTACGGGACCACCCCACCAACAACGGATAACCCAACGCCAGGAACTCCGCTTGCCGTGCAAGCAGTGAGAAGTTCTGCGCCACTGTCTTCCCAAAGCCCACGCCAGGATCCAACGCGATCTGCGGCATCTTCACACCAGCAGCGAGCAATGCATCGGCAGAATTTCTCAAGAATGCCAAAACCTCCAGCACGATATCGCCCTGCATGGGATGGACCTGCATCGTCTGCGGCTCGCCATGCATGTGCATCAGGCAAACCCCGCAGTTGGGATACTGCGCCACCACACTGGCGCCCGATAACGACGGTTGCGCAGGATCCGTCCAGCGCAGAGCCCAAATGTCGTTGATGATGTCCACGCCCAGCTCGAGCATGGCTTGCATTACGGCCGGCTTGTAGGTGTCGATCGAGACTGGCACACCAAGACGCACCGCTTCACGCACCACTGGCACCAGGCGCTCCAACTCCAGTGCTTCGGGCACTGGTTCCACACCCGGCCGCGTGGATTCGGCTCCAATGTCCAGAATGCTTGCGCCCTGTGCAATCAGCTTCTCGCAATGCGCAAGCGCCGCAGCAGTGGTGGCGTGCTGACCGCCATCCGAGAACGAATTGGGCGTGACGTTGACAATCCCCATCACCTGAGGCTCGGTCAGATCGATTTGCCAACGAGAAGTTTGCCAGTACATAGTCGAGAGAATTGCGATCAGAGGCAGCGCAAAAGCGCCGTTGTGCCTTGTTGTTTCGCCGTATTTAGCTCAGAGCCAGAAACGTCAGAAACGAAAAAACGGGGCAATGTGCCCCGTTGCTTCCAGCGTGTGCTGATGTGTGATCAAGCCGCGTTCGGCGCCACCTCTGGAGTTACCTCGGCGGTTGCACCGCCGCTGCCACCAGCACCGCCACCACCCGACGGCGCACGTGGCGTCCAGTCTTTGGGAGGACGTGGCTCCTTGCCAGACATGATGTCGTCCAGTTGCTCCATGTCAATGGTTTCCCATTCGAGCAAAGCCTTCGCCATGGTGTGCATCTTGTCGCTGTGCTCTTCGATCAAGCGACGGGCCAAGCTGTACTGCTCGTCAATGATCTTACGCACTTCGTGATCCACCTTCTGCATGGTGGATTCACTCATGTTCGTCGTTTTGGTAACCGAGCGACCCAGGAACACTTCGCCTTCGTTTTCAGCGTAGACGATCGGGCCCAAGGCCTCCGTCATGCCGTAACGCATCACCATGTCGCGGGCGATTTGCGTCGCACGTTCAAAGTCGTTGCTGGCACCCGTGGTCATTTGGTTCATGAACACTTCTTCCGCGATACGGCCACCGAACAACATGCTGATTTGGTTCAGCATGAACTCCTTGTCGTAGCTGTAGCGGTCTTGCGCTGGCAGGCTCATCGTCACACCCAAGGCACGGCCGCGAGGAATGATGGTGACCTTGTGCACCGGGTCGCACTTGGGCAACAAGCGACCAATCAGGGCGTGGCCCGACTCGTGGTAGGCCGTGTTGCGGCGTTCCTCTTCCGGCATGACCATGGACTTGCGCTCTGGGCCCATGATGATCTTGTCTTTAGCCTTCTCGAAGTCTTGCATTTCAACGACGCGGGCGTTGCGGCGCGCAGCCATCAAAGCGGCTTCGTTACACAGGTTGGCCAAATCAGCACCCGACATACCAGGCGTGCCACGGGCGATGATGCCGGGGTTCACGTCTTGGCCGATTGGCACCTTGCGCATGTGCACGTTCAGGATCTGTTCGCGGCCGCGAATGTCTGGCAGCGTCACGTAAACCTGACGGTCGAAACGGCCTGGGCGCAGCAATGCGGCATCCAGAATGTCAGGACGGTTGGTGGCAGCCACCACGATCACGCCGAGGTTGGTCTCAAAACCATCCATCTCGACCAGCATCTGGTTGAGGGTTTGTTCGCGTTCGTCGTTACCACCGCCCAAGCCTGCACCACGTTGACGGCCGACAGCGTCAATTTCGTCGATGAAGATGATGCACGGAGCGTTCTTCTTGGCATTTTCGAACATGTCGCGGACACGGGCAGCGCCCACACCAACAAACATTTCCACGAAGTCAGAACCCGAGATCGAGAAGAAAGGTACTTTGGCTTCGCCGGCAATCGACTTGGCCAACAGCGTTTTACCCGTGCCCGGAGGGCCAACCAGCAGCAAACCACGTGGAATACGGCCGCCCAGCTTTTGGAACTTCTGAGGGTCCTTCAGGAAGTCGACGACTTCTTTGACTTCTTCCTTGGCTTCGTCGCAACCTGCCACGTCTGCAAAGGTAACTTGGTTGCTGTTTTCATCGAGCATGCGCGCCTTGCTCTTGCCGAAGCTGAAAGCGCCACCCTTGCCGCCACCCTGCATCTGGCGCATGAAGTACACCCACACGCCAATCAGCAGCAGCATGGGGCCCCAACTGACCAGCAGGGTCATCAGCAGCGAACCTTCTTCGCGTGGCTTGACATCAAACTTGACGTTGTTGTTGATCAGATCGCCCACCAAACCACGATCCAGATACGTGGCCGTAGTGCGGATCTTGCGATCGTCGGTGGTGATGGCGGTGATTTCGTTACCGCTTTGCCCTTCGGCAATGACCACCGATTTGATGCGTTTGCCGCGTACGTCTTCCAGAAAGTCGGAATAACCCACGTAGCCCGAGCTGACACCCGCGCGGGTATCGAACTGTTTGAAGACCGTGAACAGCACCATGGCGATCACGAGCCAAACAGCAACTTTTGAAAACCAGGGATTTTTCAAACCAGACTCCGATAAGTGGGGGCAGAAGCGCAATTGAGGCCAATTTTAGGCCTTTCAAGCGCACCTCCCTAATGAATGTCCATGTCCGGCAATAGGGTCAACCGCTCAAACACCAGCTTTTTCTCGATGACCAAGGGTAAACGCCGACAAAGAGGGCTAACTCTGCGGCTTCAGCCCGATACCAATTAAAAAAGTTTCTGACGATTTGTCTCGCGACGCCTTCGGTTTCAAGGGTTTCACAGTCACAAAAGTCTTCTTGAACAGTTGCACGAGCTCGTTGTAGCCACCACCATGGAAAACCTTGACGACCAACGCACCTTCCGGCTTGAGGTGGGTTTGGCAAAACTCCACCGCCAGTTCGATCAAATGCACGATGCGCGCGGCGTCCACCGTACCCAGGCCTGAGAGATTCGGCGCCATGTCGGACACCACCACGTCGGCCTGGCGGCCTTGCAGCGCCTGTTCCAACTTCTCCAGCATCTCGGCTTCGCGGAAGTCGCCCTGAAAGAACAACACCCCTTCGATGGGCTCCATGGGCAGCAAATCGATGGCGATGATGGTGCCGTTCAACTCCCCCACCGCTGCACCACCAGTGCCTGCCGTTCCCTTGGGCGCCATCTTGCGGCGTAAATACTGGCTCCAAGCGCCGGGCGACGAACCCAAATCAACCACCACGTGACCAGGGCGAATGAGCCGCATGGTCTCGTCGATTTCTTTCAATTTATAGGCCGCACGCGCCCGGTAACCCTCTTTGTTGGCCAGCTTGACGTAGGGGTCGTTGATGTGCTCGTGCAACCAAGCTTTGTTGACTTTGCTGCTTTTTTTTTCAATTTTCATGTTGGCCTTGATAATACGGCTATGCCTCTAATTCAACTTACCCCTGCACAGCGCAAGGTTCACCGCGCCGAAGCCCACCATCTTGACCCAGTCGTGATGGTCGGAGGCGACGGCCTGACACCCGGCGTGATCAAAGAAGCCAACCTGGCGCTCAACGCCCACGGCCTGATCAAGGTGCGCGTTTTCTCGGACGACCGCGTCGCCCGCGAAACCATGTTCCAGACCCTGGCCGACCAACTCAGCGCGGCCCCCATCCAGCACATTGGCAAACTACTGGTGCTCTGGCGCCCAAAACCCGAGATCAAAAAAGAACGCCCTGAAGACGAAGACCGCATGCCCGGCCCTCGCGACTTCAAGGTGCTGAAACACAGCAGCCGCGGCGGCCAACGCCCTGAAATCAAAACCTTGCGCGTGTTGGGCAACCAGCGCCTGACGGCCGGCGGCCAAGTCAAACGCGCCAAGCCGAAGCCAAAGACCAGTGTGAAGAAGCGCAGCCAGACCTGATCTGACCTGCTGATATGGCCCGCTCGCAGCGGTGCCGTCTTTACCGTCCCGCCAACACCATCAGCGCTGTTGTGCGGGACTTAATTTCCAAAGCGTCACCCCGGCACACAGCCACTGCAGCAAATACATGCCGCTGCCCACGCTGTGCCAGAGCTTCAAATTCTCGCGCGCGACGATTCGCGGTGCTACGGCAAACTCTGCCAACAGCGCCAGCAATAAACCACCCGCTATAAATAAAAGAGCTGCTTGCGCTACGGGAGTTTGCTCGTCAGGCGTTTTTGACCGCGTAAACAGCAGCAGGATGATGGCGCAAGCCATGGACAGCCACGTCTGCGCGTTGAACAGCTTCGCCGCCGTCGCCCCGGCGATCGCAGGGCTAGGCAAAGTGGCAAACAGCATCGGCACCACGATGAAGCCCACCGTGGTCAAACTACCCCACCACAAGGCGGCTAAAAATAGGGGCAGCCGCTGTTTGATCACGTGTTGGTCTTCCTGAACTTTCTCTGATGTCGATCAGATGTAGCGCACGGCCACGATTTCGTAGTGCTTCAGGCCGCCTGGGGCTTGCACTTCGGCGGTGTCGCCCTCTTCCTTGCCGATCAGCGCACGTGCGATGGGGCTCGAAATGTTGATGCGACCCAGCTTCAGATCGGCTTCGTCTTCGCCCACGATTTGGTAGCTCACGGTGGCGCCGCTGGTTTCTTCTTCCAGCTCGACGGTGGCGCCAAACACGACACGGCCACCAGCGTCCAGCGCGGCAGGGTCGATGATTTGTGCGGCAGACAATTTGCCTTCAATTTCGATGATGCGGCCTTCGACAAAACCTTGACGGTCTTTGGCCGATTCGTACTCGGCGTTTTCGCTCAAGTCGCCCTGAGCACGCGCTTCGGAAATGGCGTTGATCACGGCGGGCCGGTCGACGGTCTTGAGCTTGTGCAGCTCGGCCTTCAGGGACTCAGCACCACGCTTGGTGACGGGAAAAGTGGACATAGTTGTTCTCCAAATGCAAACCGCCGGTCGTCTCCGTCCGGCGGTGTGTTTCTCTATTCGCTGTGCGGGCCATTATGCCGCGTTTGCGGCGCCCGCAAGCGATGCTTCAGACGGTGATCAAGCAGTCAATTGCGCGTGCATTTCTTGCACCGAAATCACGTCCAGATGATCCATGTGTTGCATGCCTTCCACGGCCGCTTCTGCACCAAAAATCGTGGTGAAAGTGGTCACGCGGGCCAGCAAGGCAGACGTACGGATCTGGCGCGAATCGGCAATCGCGTTGCGGCGCTCTTCCACCGTGTTGATGACCAAGGCAATCTCGTTGTTCTTGATCATGTCGACGATGTGCGGACGGCCTTCGGTCACCTTGTTGACCACTGTGCAGGTAATGCCGGCCGCGTTGATAGCGGCAGCAGTGCCCTTGGTGGCGATCAGCTCGAAGCCCAGCTTGGCCAGGCCACGCGCCACTTCCACGGCACGCGCCTTGTCGTTGTTCTTCACCGAGATGAAGGCCTTGCCCGAACGCGGCAGGATGGTGCCCGCGCCGATTTGCGACTTGACGAACGCCTCACCAAAGGTGCGGCCCACGCCCATCACTTCACCGGTCGACTTCATTTCCGGGCCGAGGATGGTGTCCACGCCTGGGAACTTGACGAACGGGAACACGGCTTCCTTCACGCTGAAGTAAGGCGGCGTGACTTCACCGGTGATGCCTTGCGAAGCCAGCGATTGGCCGGCCATGCAGCGTGCAGCGATCTTCGCCAGTTGCTGGCCCGTCGCCTTGCTGACGTAAGGCACGGTGCGCGAGGCGCGTGGGTTCACTTCCAGTACGTAGATGACGTCTTTGCCATCTTTCTCCTGGATGGCGAACTGCACGTTCATCAGGCCCACCACATTCAACGCGGCGGCCATGGCAGCGCTTTGGCGCTTGAGTTCAGCAATGGTGGCGGGCTTCAAGCTGTAAGGCGGCAGCGAACAGGCCGAGTCGCCCGAGTGCACGCCGGCTTGCTCGATGTGCTCCATCACCCCACCGATCAGCGTGCCGCCGGTGTTGTCACGGATGCAATCCACGTCGCATTCCACGGCATCGTTCAAGAAGCGGTCCAGCAGCACGGGCGAGTCGTTGCTCACCTTCACGGCTTCGCGCATGTACCGCTCCAGGTCGCGCTGCTCGTGCACGATTTCCATCGCGCGGCCACCCAGCACATAGCTTGGGCGCACCACCAGCGGGTAGCCCAGCGCAGCGGCCTTTTCCAGGGCTTCCGGCTCGGTACGCGCGGTGGCGTTTGGCGGTTGCAGCAAGTTCAGCTCGTGCAGCAGCTTCTGGAAGCGCTCACGGTCTTCGGCCGCGTCGATCATGTCGGGCGTGGTGCCAATGATGGGCACGCCGTTGGCTTCCAGGTCGAGCGCCAGCTTCAACGGCGTTTGGCCGCCGTACTGCACGATCACGCCCAGGGGTTTTTCCTTGTCGACGATTTCCAGCACGTCTTCCAGCGTCAGCGGCTCGAAGTACAGGCGGTCGGAAGTGTCGTAGTCGGTCGACACGGTTTCGGGGTTGCAGTTGACCATGATGGTCTCGTACCCGTCTTCACGCATCGCCAGCGCCGCATGCACGCAGCAGTAGTCGAACTCGATACCTTGGCCGATGCGGTTCGGGCCACCGCCCAGCACCATGATCTTCTTCTTGGTGGTCGGGTCGGCTTCGCACTCGCCGCCTTCTGCTTCGTAGGTCGAATACAGGTAGGCGGTGTCTGTCGCAAATTCAGCGGCGCAGGTGTCCACGCGCTTGTAGACCGGGCGCACGCTGAGCGCACGACGACGTTCGCGGATGGCCGTGTCGGTGGTCTTGAGCTGCTTGGCCAGGCGACGGTCGGAGAAGCCTTTTTGCTTCAGCGCGCGCAGCGTGGCGGCGTCGATGTCTTCCAGCTTCTTGGTCTCCAGCTCCAGCTCGATCTTCACGATCTGCTCGATCTGCACCAGGAACCAAGGGTCGATCTTGGTCAGCGCAAACACTTCGTCCACGCTCATGCCTTGGGCAAACGCGTCGCCTACGTACCAGATGCGCTCTGGGCCGGGTTCGCCGAGTTCTTTTTCCAGAACTTCGCGGTCCTGGGTTTTTTCGTTCATGCCGTCCACGCCGACTTCCAGGCCGCGCAGGGCTTTCTGGAACGACTCTTGGAAGGTACGGCCCATGGCCATCACTTCACCCACCGACTTCATCTGCGTGGTCAGACGCGAGTCAGCAGCGGGGAATTTTTCGAACGCAAAACGTGGGATCTTCGTGACCACGTAATCGATGCTCGGCTCGAAGCTCGCCGGCGTAGCGCCGCCGGTGATTTCGTTGCGCAACTCGTCCAGCGTGTAGCCGATGGCCAGCTTGGCCGCGACCTTGGCGATCGGGAAACCGGTCGCCTTGGACGCCAGTGCCGAAGAGCGCGACACGCGTGGGTTCATCTCGATAACGACCATGCGGCCGTCTTTCGGGTTGATGGAGAACTGTACGTTCGAGCCGCCGGTGTCCACACCAATTTCGCGCAAAACGGCCAACGAGGCGTTACGCAGAATCTGGTATTCCTTATCGGTCAGCGTTTGTGCGGGTGCCACGGTGATCGAGTCGCCGGTGTGCACACCCATCGGGTCCAAGTTTTCGATCGAGCAAACGATGATGCAGTTGTCCGCCTTGTCGCGCACCACTTCCATCTCGTACTCTTTCCAGCCGAGCAGCGACTCTTCGATCAGCAGCTCGTTGGTGGGCGAGGCTTCCAGGCCGCGCTTGCAAATCGTCTCGAACTCTTCCGAGTTGTAGGCAATACCGCCGCCGGTGCCGCCCAGCGTGAAGCTGGGGCGAATGACGGTGGGGAAGCCCAGCGTCTTTTGCACGGCCCAGGCTTCGTCCATCGAGTGGGCGATGCCCGAACGCGCCGAACCCAGGCCGATGCGCGTCATCGCGTCCTTGAACTTCAGGCGGTCTTCGGCCTTGTCGATGGCTTCTGGCGTGGCGCCGATCAGCTCCACCTTGTACTTGTGCAGCACGCCATTACGCCACAGGTCGAGCGCGCAGTTCAGCGCAGTCTGGCCGCCCATGGTGGGCAGGATCGCGTCAGGGCGCTCCTTGGCGATGATCTTCTCGACCGTCTGCCAGGTGATGGGCTCGATGTAGGTGACGTCGGCCGTAGCCGGGTCGGTCATGATCGTCGCAGGGTTGCTGTTGATCAGGATGACCTTGTAGCCCTCTTCGCGCAGCGCCTTGCAGGCTTGCACGCCGGAGTAGTCGAACTCGCAGGCCTGGCCGATGATGATCGGGCCGGCGCCGATGATGAGGACGCTTTTGATGTCTGAGCGCTTAGGCATTCTTCTTCTCCAGAGCTTGTTCCATCAGCGCGGTGAAACGATCGAACAGGTAACCAATGTCGTGCGGGCCGGGCGAGGCTTCAGGGTGGCCCTGGAAGCAGAACGCCGGCTTATCGGTGCGGGCCAGGCCTTGCAGCGTGCCGTCGAACAGGCTGATGTGCGTGGCGCGCAGGTTGGCGGGCAGCGTTTTTTCATCGACCGCAAAACCGTGGTTCTGGCTGGTGATGCTGACGCGGCCGTTGTCGAGGTCTTTGACCGGATGGTTGGCACCGTGGTGGCCGAACTTCATCTTGAAGGTCTTGGCACCGCTGGCCAAGGCCATGATCTGGTGGCCCAGGCAGATGCCGAAAGTCGGCACGCCGGTTTCAATGATTTCGCGCGTGGCGGCAATGGCGTAGTCGCAAGGCTCTGGGTCGCCAGGGCCGTTGGACAAAAACACGCCGTTGGGCTTCAAAGCCAACACGTCAGCGGCGGGCGTTTGCGCTGGCACCACCGTCACGCGGCAGCCGCGTTCGGCCAGCATGCGCAGGATGTTGTACTTCACGCCGAAGTCGTACGCCACCACATGGAAGCGCGGCGCGGTTTGCGTGCCGTAGCCAGGCGTGCCATCTTCGCGCGCCAGTTGCCATTCGGATTGCGTCCAGTCGTAGCCTTTGGCGGCAGACACCACCTTGGCCAAGTCCAGACCGGCCATGTTCGGCGCGGCCTTGGCCGCGGCGATGGCTTTGTCGATCGCGGCTTGCGTGACGGATTCGCCCGCAGCCAAGCCCACGATGCTGCCGTTTTGCGCGCCGTGCGTGCGCAGGTGGCGCGTGAGCTTGCGGGTGTCGAGACCGGCAATGGCCACGGTTTTCTCTTTGACCAAGTAGTCTGACAGCGTGAGCTTTTGACGAAAGTTGGAAGAGACAAGAGGCAAGTCTTTGATGATCAGACCTGCGGCGTGGACTTTGCTGGATTCGACGTCTTCCTCGTTCGTCCCGTAGTTGCCGATGTGCGGATACGTCAAGGTGACGATCTGCTGGCAATAGCTGGGGTCAGTGAGGATTTCCTGGTAGCCGGTCATCGAGGTGTTGAACACAACCTCTCCAACGGTGGAGCCGGTGGCCCCAATCGAATGTCCAAAAAAGACCGTGCCGTCTGCGAGCGCCAGAATGGCGGGCGGGAAGGTTCCCTGTAGAGACAAAAGCACTGGGTTCTCCGAAATGGTTACGGGTACGCCCAAGCGGTCCAAGAGAAAACTCTTGTCATGGCTCTGATAAGGGGTTCGGTGTGAACGGCGCTAGGCGTACGGTGATGGCGGGAAAGCCCTCAATTATAACCAGCAGTTACCAGCGATGGCACGAGATCCTGGCAGAAACCCTTGACTCTCACCCCAACTCAGTCGTAATCATATGTACGAAGACGGGCCACCATCGCGCCCGTCCGGCGACGGCGCCAGGCAGTGCTGCCCCAGCTTCTTCAGCGCCAGATAAAGCCCTTCGCGTTCCTCCGGGCTCAGCACACAAATCATTTCCGCTTGGCGCTGCCGTGCAATCGGAATGGCCTGCGCATGCAACGCCGCACCTGCCGGCGTCACCAGGCAAGTGAGCTTTTTGCGCGGCGTGGAGCCCTCAGCGCGGATCTCCAGCAGACCGCGTTGCTCCAAAAGTCGCACGGTACGGCTAACCAAGGCTTTGTCTGACGTGGACTGGATCACCAGTTCAGCAAACGGCAGTTGCCCCGCGTGCGCCACCAGCGACAGCAGTCGCCACTCCGACACCGACACACCAAATTGCTCGGCGTAAGGCTGGGTGATGGTGCGGCGCAGCGCGTTGCCCACCGTGCTGAACATGGTGGTCAGAAAGTTGTCGACCGTCAGCCCTTCGCCCGTGGGCTCCAACCCGGTCCATGGACAGGGCACTCGGGCTGCCCCAGTAGCAGCACCAAGGGTTTCATTCAATTCATCAGATTGGCTCATACGCCGGATTTTCGTTGTTTGCGCAACTCACGTCTGCGTGATGCGCGGAAATTTGAAAAATCAATTTTCTTATCATATTTTTATGAAACGTCAATTATCGTTTTCAGCAAGTTGATATATCAACTTATAAATCAAAGAATGCGTTCGGTTTCCAAATGAAACCTTGTTTTATATATGAAACAAACATGCGTCTCGTCTTAGCCTGCTTAGAACCGTCCTCACCCGCATCACCCCCAAAGATGCAAGCGCCCTGACCTGGAGTTACACGATGAATGTTGACCGCCGCCTCGTTCTTACCGCCGCACTGGCAACGCTAGCCGCCAGCGCAACCTTGCCCACTGCAGCTCTGGCCGCCGACCCCTACCCCAACAAACCCATCACCGTGGTAGTGGCCTACCCACCCGGCGGCGACACCGACGCCATCGCCCGCCTGCTGGCCGACAAGCTGTCGCAGCGCATCAAGCAGCCGGTGATGATCGACAACCGCGCCGGCGCGGGCGGCGTGGTGGGCAACACCTTTGTGAGCCGCGCCCCGGCCGACGGCTACACCCTGCTGTTCACGCCCAACCCCTTCACCACCGCGCCCATGGTGCTCAAGCTCGCCCCCAAGGCCAGCTACGACGTGTTGAACGGTTTTGAGCCCGTCATCAAGACGGCCACCCAGCCGCTGCTGCTGGTGGCCTATCCGGGCGCCGGCTTCAAGACCGTGCCTGAGATGATTGCCGCCGCCAAGGCCGGCAAGGCCATCAGCTACGCCAGCCCCGGCGCGGGCTCGCCCATGCACGTGGTAGCCGAATGGCTGAACCGCGCAGCCGGCACACACATCACACACGTGCCCTACCGTGGCGTGGGTCCATCCGTCACCGATGTGGTGGCTGGCCACGTCAACACCGCCTGGGTCACCATCGGCGCGGTGTCGCAGTACGTGCAACAGGGCAAGCTGATTCCGCTGGCGATTGCCGATGCACAACGCTCGCCGCTGGCGCCCAACGTGCCGACGCTGGCCGAGTTTGGCTACAAGGACGTGGTGGTCGGCGCCTGGAACGGCTTCTTCGCACCCAAGGGCACGCCGAAGGACATCGTCACCCTGCTCAACGGCCACCTGAACGAAATTGTGAAGATGCCTGAAGTGATCGAGAAGCTGGCCGTGTTCGGTGCCCTGCCTGCCGGCGGCGCGCCCGACGTGCTGGGCAAGACCAACGCCTCGGACTATGAGGTGATGGGCAAGATCATCAAGGAACTGGGCATCACTGCCGACTGATCTGCCTCCCGCGGCGCCGTGTTTTGCACCCGGCGCCGCGCTTCGCTTGAGTAACTCCATGAATCCATCGACCCTGGGCACTGATGTGCCCCAAGTCACGGCCCGCGCCAAGGTGCTCGGCCGTGCGCAGTACGCGGGCGACCTCAAGGTCGCCGGCATGCTGCATGCCAAGGTGCTGCGCAGCCCCTATCCACACGCGCGCATCGTCCGCGTGGACACCAGCGCCGCACTGGCCCTACCCGGCGTTCGCGCCGTGCTCACCGGCGCTGATGCGCCGGGCGCCCTCTGGGGTGTGCATCACAAAGAACGCGCCATTCTGGCCAAGGACGTGGTGCGCTTCGCCGGCGAAGAAGTCGCCGCCGTGGCCGCCATCACCGAAGAAATCGCACGCGACGCGCTCGACCTGATCGCAATCGAATTTGAGGAACTCCCCGCCATCCTCAGCCCCGAGGAAGCGATGGACGAAGAAGCCCCCGGTATCCACCCCGGGCGCAACAACATCGCGCACGACATCCAGTTCCACCGCGGCGATGTCGACGCCGGCATGGCCTCGGCCGACTTGGTGTTTGAAGCCACCTACACCACCCACGCCCAATACCCCGGCTATTTGGAGCCCATGGCCAGCGTGGCGCGCATCGATCCCGAGGGGCGGCTAGAGGTCTGGACCTCCACCCACTCCGCGTCGCTGGCCCGCGTGCGCCTGGCCGGCGCGCTGGAATTACCCATCTCGCGCGTGCGTGTGCACCAGGCCACCACCGGGGGCGGCTTTGGCGGCAAGATGGTCGAAGACGCCAACAACCTCATCGCCGGCCTGCTGGCCGTCAAGACCGGCCAGCCCGTGCGCCTGGTCAACAACCGGCTCGAAGACTTTCTGGCCGCGCCGTCCAGCGTGCCCGAGCACATCACCCTCAAGCTGGGCATGATGCGCGACGGCGAAATCGTCGCCAAAGAGGTGCGCATCATCGCCGACTGCGGCGCCTACTGCGGCTTGGCGCCCGAGGTGATGCACGTCAGCGCCATGCGCAGCGACAACATGCATCGCAACCCCAACGTGCGCTCCCACGCCACGCTGGTCTACACCCACACGCCGGTGCATGGCGCGTTCCGAGGCTTTGGCGGCACACAAATGCAGTTCGCGCTCAACAGCCACATCGATGCCATGGCCGAGCAGCTCGGCCTCGACCCGGTGGACATCCACAAGCGCAACGCCATCGGCGCGGGCGAGACCAGCATCCACGGTTGGCAGATCGGTAGCACTGGCTTGAAGGAATGTATTGACCAGTGCACCGACGCCATCGGCTGGAAAGCCAAACGCGCTGTGCCCAAGGGCACGGGCGTCAAGCGCCGCGGCGTCGGCATGGCCGCCGCCATGCACGTCAGCGGCAACCGCACCATCGGCAACTGGGATGGTTCCACCGTCGGCATCAAGATCAACGAAGACGGCCGCGTTTACATCCACAGCGGCGAGGCCGACGTGGGCCAGGGCGCGATGACCATGCTGAGCCAGGTGGTGGCACATGAGCTGAGCATTCCGTTGGCTCATACCTACGTGGTGCCGCCCGACACCGACACCTCTCCCAGCGCCATTGGCGCGCTGGCCTCGCGCATCACTATCGCCGGTGGCAACGCAGCCATCCAGGCGGCACGCAAGGCGCGCGACAAACTGTTCGCGCTCGCGGCCACTGAACTCAAGGCCGAAGTCGATCAACTGGAATTGGCCAAGGGCATGGTACGCATAAAGGGTGACCCCACACGCCAAGCCAGCATCGCCCAGCTCGCGCGCCTGCACATCTGGCGCCATGGCGGCGAAGGCATTCAGGTGACGTGCAGTTGGGACGCCAAGACCACCATGCACAACGACCAGGTCTACGGCAACATCGCCCCGGCCTACTCGTTTGCCGCGCAGGCGCTGGAGGTCGAGGTCGACACCGCCACCGGCCAAGTCACCGTGCTCGACAGCTTTGTCTCCGACGACTGCGGCAAGGCCCTCAACCCCATGGCCATCCACGGGCAGACCAATGGCGCCACCGTGCAGGCCATCGGCTGGACGCTCTACGAGCACCTGCAATTGGAAGGCGGGCGCATCGCCAACGCCGACTTTGCCGACTACACCATGGCCATGGCCGACGCCGTGCCCATGCTGCGCGGCGGCCTGGTCGAATCCATCGACCCCAACGGCCCGTACGGCGCCAAGGGCGCGAGCGAAACCGCGATCTTGCCCGGCGCCCCGGCCATCGCCAACGCGGTGTATGACGCGATTGGTGTGCGCATCCGCGAGCTGCCCATCACGCCCGAGAAAATCCTGGCCGCGCTGCGCCAACAAAAGGAGGCGCAGCATGCGTGACTTTGACTTTCTGGAACCCACCACGGTGGCCGAGGCCAGCCGCATGCTGGCCGACCTGGGCGAAGACTGCCGCGTCATGGCCGGCGGCACAGCGCTGATGTTGGCCATGCGCCAACGCATGCTCTCGCCCACACACATCGTCTCGGTGGCGCGCCTGCCTGAGTTGCAAGGCATCAGCTTCGACGCGCAACACGGCCTGCGCATCGGCGCGCTCTCGCGCCACTGTGATGTGGCGCGCTCACCGCTGGTGCAACAGCACTACCCCATGCTCGCCGCCATGGCCGCACAGGTGGCCAATCCACAGGTGCGCCACCAGGGCACCATCGGCGGCAACCTTTGTTATGCCGACCCGGCCACCGATCCACCGACCTGCTTGATGTCGCTCGGCGCACAAGTGGTGCTGGCCAGTGCGCGCGGCGAACGTGTGTTGTCGATGGAAGAATTTCTCGTCGACTACTACGTCACCGCCATCGAGCCCGATGAAGTAGTGCAAGAAATTCGCATCGCCCCACCCGCGCCTGATGCGGATGGTCACTACACGCGCTTCCTGCGCACCGCCGCTGAGCACCGCCCGCTGGTCAACCTGGCACTGGCCACGCAACGCAGCGGCGCTACCTGCCACTCGGCCCGGTTGGTGGTGGGCGCCTCCACGCCGATCCCTGCACGCGTGGCGCGCGCTGAAGACTTCCTCACTGGCAAAACCGTCACGCCCGACGTGGCCGAGCAAGCCGCCGACATCGTGGCGCAGGACATCTTGGCCGTGTCCGACACCCGTGGTTCGGACACCTTCCGCCGCGAGATGGTGCGCGTGGTCACCCAACGCGCCATCGCCCAATTGTTTGGGCTTTCCCCCGCGCCCCTGAACACCCACGGAGCCCATGCATGAGCAAACACCAGATTGATGTGACCGTCAACGGCACACCCCACAGCGTGGAAGTGCCCGCACGGCGCATGTTGTCCGACTTTTTGCGCGACGACTTGCATCTCACCGGCACCAAGCGCGGCTGTGAAACCGGCACCTGCGGCGCCTGCTCCGTTATCAAAGACGGCGAGGTCGTCAAGTCCTGCCTGTCGTTGGCCGTGCAGGCCTGTGGCAGCCACATCACCACCGTTGAAGGCCTGGCTCAAGGCGAGCAGCTGCACCCACTACAAGAGAGCTTCATGCAATGCGGCGGCCTGCAATGCGGGTACTGCACGCCGGGCTTTCTGATGGCCTCGTGCGCCATGCTGGCGCGCAACCCCAACCCAACCGTCGACGAAGTGCGCCACGGCCTCAACGGCAACCTCTGCCGCTGCACGGGCTACACGCAAATCGTCGAATCTGTCTTGAACGCTGCGGAGAAGATGCGTGGAAATTGAAAAAATCATGACCGTGGCAGCACCCACGGAAAAAGTCTGGGCCATGCTGCTCGACCCCAACGTGATGGGCAGCTGTGTGCCCGGCATGAAGTCGATCGAGGTGATCAGCGACGTCGAATACGTGGCCGTGATCCACGTCAAGATCTCCTTCATCAGCGCCAAGTTCAAGCTCAAGACCACCATCGTCGAGCAACAGGCGCCGCACTACCTGCGCTGCGAAGGCACGGGTGAGGATGCCTCGGTGGCCAGCTCGCTCAAACAGCAAAGCGAACTGTTCCTCGCCGCCCTGCCCGACGGCAAGACCGAGATCCGCATGAAGGTCAAGGTCGACGTGCTGGGCCGCCTGGGCACCTTCGGCCTCACGGTGATGAAGACCAAGGCCGACCGCATGTGGGAGGAGTTTGGGCAAAACCTGGTGGCGCGGTTGGAGGGTGGCGCGGCGCCTGTGGCGGCAACGGTGGTGGTGGCTAAGCCGGCGGCAGTATCGGCACCTGCACTAGTTGCTTCACCTCCATCTGTTTCGACACCCGCTCCCATGCCGCCCCCTGCCCCAGTCGCCACGGCTGCACCAGCCGTCGCCACGCCATCGCCGGTCACGCAAACACCCCCTGCGACCGCACCACGCGGCTGGTGGTCACGCCTGTTCAACGGCCACACGCCCAGCGGCCAACACATCCACATTGAACTGCGCCGTGGCGACACGGCGTTGACGGTGGACTGGCCGGTCGAAGCCTCAGGCGACTGCGCGGCCTGGCTGCGCGACGTGACCAAATGAGGTGACGCCAGGCGGGTGGTGGCGCAGGGCATCCAACGGTGCATTCGCAGATACATTTAGCAGCTTCGTCATCGTCGCTGCCAAAGACATGCCCACACGTCCATCCGCCTCGAAGCCCGCCATCCGTTGGCACCTGGCGCCGGGCCAACTCTGAGCCAAAGGGCGCGCCATGTTCTACGCCATCCCGCTCGAAAACCGACCCAGCTGGCGTAACCCGCCATGGATGACGGTGTTGCTCATCTTGCTGAACATGCTGGTGTTCTGGGGCCCGCAGCGCAGTGAAGAAAACGCACAGGAGCGTGCCGCACGCGCCTACGCACGCAGCGTGTTGCCCGCGCTGGAGCTGCCGGCCTTTGTGGACTGGCTTGACAGCACACAGTCGCCGCACGCCCGCACCGCCCGGCAGTTGTTGGCCCACAAGCGCACGGATGAGTTGCTGGAAGCGCTGCAACGTGAGCCAGCCTTCGTAGAAAAACTGCACGCCCAAACCGTGATCACGCCCGAGCATGCGCAGTACACCGAATGGCTACGCGACCGCCAGCAGTTCGATGCAATGTGGCCCGCCCCGTTCACCGCGCGCTGGGCGCAGGACTACGCCAAGGACGCTGATTTCAAACCCTGGACCTGGCTCACCGGCGCTTTTTTGCATGGCAGCACCGGCCACCTGCTGGGCAACATGCTGTTCCTCTTCTTGTTCGGCTTTTCCGTCGAACTGGCACTGGGACGCAGCACCTTCTTGAGCTTTTACCTGCTGGGGGCCGTTGGCGCCTCGGCCCTCGCCGACTGGGCCTATGCCGGCAAGGGCGGCTTGGGTCTTGGTGCATCGGGCGCGGTGTCGGCCCTTATGGGCATGTACGCCGTGATGTACCGGCTCAAACGCATACGTTTCTTCTACCAGTTGTTTTTCTATTTCAACTACGTGACCGCCCCGGCGCTGCTGTTGCTGCCGGCATGGATGGCCAACGAGTTGCTGCAACATTGGGTGGGCGGCCAAGGCATTGCGTACATGGCGCATTTGGGCGGACTGATCACCGGCGCCGTATTGATGGCCGGGGCGATGGCGCTCCAGCGCGTAGCGGCGCCAGAGACCCAAGCCTCCGCACGCGCAAACGAAGACGATGGTTTTCAACGCCACGTGGCCAAAGCCAAACGGCTGGGGGCGGCGATGCAGCACGAGGCGGCCAGCGCGGAATGGCGTGCAGCGGCGGCGCTACAGCCTCACGACAACGCCACCCTGCGCGCATGGTTCAACACCGCACGGCTGCAACCCGCGAGTGACAACTTTCACCGCGCGGCGCAGCACATCTTTCGCTTGTCGGCCACCGACACCGAGACGCTGACCTTGCAGCACACCAGCTTCACCACCTACCTCGACCAGGCCAAGCCCGGCGTGCGCCTGCGGCCTGATGACATGGCGCGGCTGTCGCGCCGCTTCGTGCGCATCAAGCAGTTTGAAGATGCGGGGCGGCTCTGCACCATCTTGCTGAAAACCGCGCCCGACCATCCCGAGTTGGGCGACACCTTGTCCGTGTGTGCCAATGGCTTGCTGCACACAGGTCAGCGCGACAAAGCCATCAGCCTGCTGCCGCACCTGCAGCGTCTCGCGCCCAACGACATGGTGACGCGCGCGCTGCAGAACGCCTGAAACCGGTACCTCAGGTCGGCGTTGCGGTGGCTGCCGTTGTCGCGGTAACGGTGGCGGCTGTAGCTGCAGTTGATGTTGGCCGCAGCAGCCAGCGCACTTCTTTGGTTTGCTCGCTGTCGGGGTAGCGGTTCTCCAGCGTCAGCAAAATCTGCTGCGCCACATCGGTCCGGCTCAAGCCCTGCACCAGCACCCGTGCGGCCAACTCGTAGGCCTGCGGAATGGCTTCATGGCCGCGAAAGCGCTTGTCAAAGCCCGACAACAATGCCAGCGTGCCATGGGCGTCCCCGCCGCGCCATTCGGAGCGCGCCATGGCAATCACCATCGCCGGGTCTTCAAGCGCAAAGCCCTTGTCCGCCTCGCGGCAGGTCTTGAACACCTTGAGCGCCTCCGAGGCCAGGTCGCGCCGCATCAGCATGGGGATAAAGCGCTGCGCGTGGTCCAGCATCGTGGTCTTTTTATCGGGCAGCAACGTCAGCACGCGGTGGTAGCGGCGCTGCGCGGCGAGGTCGTCCCAGGCCACGGTGCGCTGCGTTTCGTAGGCAATGCTGAACGCTGCCCCGAGGTCGCCTTCGGCAATGCATTGGGCCACTTCGGCATCCACGCGCTGCGCCGCTATTTGCTCGGGCGTGCGGCGGTCCATGGACGACGCGCCATCCACACCGCCACCGGGCAGCAAGTCGATGCCCAGGGCCTCATGGTGTTGGTACATCACGTAGCCCAACAGGCTGGCCGTGACCCAGCCGAAATAAATGAAGGCGAAGTTGATGATCGGCAATGCAATGCGCCCGTCCATCACCGGCAGCAGCAGCCCAATGGCGATCTGCGCTCCAGCGCTGAGCAAAAAGAGAAAGAAACACAACAACGCATACGGCCAGCCGATGATGCGCATGGTGTCCCACACGTGGCCGGGGTGCATCGCCTGGAAGAAGCTGCACGACTGCACCAGCACGATCACCGCAGCCGGGAAGGTGAACGACACCACGAACAAGCCCAGGGTGCCGAGCCCTGGGTTCAGTTCCACCAGAAAGCCGATCGCAATGCCTTGCACCAAAGAGATCGCAAACAGCTTCCACGGCAGGTTGACCCAGTCCTCGTCCAGCGTGCCCGGAAAGTCGGCCGCGCGCCAAATACCGCGCGAGCCCATGGCCACGATCTTGAAGCCGTAGCGGCTGGCGGCCAGCACAATGCCCAGCTCGATCAGCAAGATCGCCAGCGCATCGGGCAAAAAGAAAATGGCATCGAACAGCAGGCTGCAGAACGCCATCCCCAACCCGTACATCAACGGCTTGGCCTGAAATGGAAAGGCGAAAAAGCTGTTGAGGCGGTGCCAGAACGGCTGCGGGGTTGGTATGTCTGCACCAAAGGTGCTGGCGGAGGACCTCATCGCGCGCCCCCCATTTGGGCGACGCTCAGGCCCCCGAACTGTTGGCGTTGCTCCGCACCCATAGATAGACCGCACGCGCACCGATGGCGCGCGTTCACGTTCACTGCTTGTTGCATATCCCCGCTCCGCGCACGGTGGCGCGCCCGCTCTTTGAAGTTGCGAAGCAGTATACGTTTACAAATGTTTACGTGCGCTGCGTTGCACTGGCGTGCAAACAAATGGCAGCAGCGGCGCCCACGTTGAGGGACTCTTCGCCGCCCGGCTGGGCGATGCGGATGCGCTGCGCGGCCAGCGCTTCCAGTTCAGGCGCCACGCCCTGCCCCTCGTGACCCATCACCCAGGCGCAGGGCCAAGGTAAATCGGCCTGGTGCAGGTAGCTGCCGCCATGCGAGCTGGTGACCAGCAGCGGCAAACGGGTGGCTTGCACCATGGCAAGGTCTGCGCCTTCCACCAAGCGTAAACCGAAGTGTGCGCCCATGCCGGCGCGCAAAACCTTGGGGCTCCAGAGTGCGGCCGTGCCCTTAAGGGCGATGACTTGCTTGTAGCCAAAGGCCGAGGCGCTGCGCAAGATGGAGCCGACGTTGCCGGCGTCTTGCACGCGGTCGAGTACCACCGCAGCCTGGCCATTCATTGGCGCGGCTGCCTCGGGCAAGTCGAGCAGAAAACCCATGCGCGCGGGCGATTCCAAGCCGCTGAGTTCGGCAAACAAGGCATCGGGAACAACTACGAATTTAGGAGCTGCTTGTGCATATTCAACCTGCGCTACAGGCCAAAAAGATTCGCAAAAAACCGCGACCGATGGTTTTTGTCCACGCTGCAATGCGGCACGGCACAGGTGGTCGCCTTCGAGCCATACGCGGCCTTGCTTGCGGTAAGCGGCGCTGTCTTGCGCCAGGCGGCGCAGGTCTTTGAGCAAGGCGTTGTCACGCGCGGTGACGTGGACGATGTTGGAGCTGGTCATAACAGTACCTGCCGCACCGGGCTGAACGTACGGCGGTGCAGCGGGCTGGCACCATGCGCGCGCAGGGCATCCAAATGCGCGGCCGTGCCATAGCCTTTGTGCACTGCAAAGCCGTATTGCGGGTAGTGGGCGTCAACCTCGGCACACCAGCGGTCTCGCGTCACCTTGGCCAAAATCGACGCGGCCGAAATGGCGGGCACCAACGCGTCGCCCTTGACGATGGCCTCGGCCAGCACGCGCAATGTGGGCAGGCGGTTGCCATCGACCAGCACGCGAGCGGGTGTGAGGCGTAGACCTTCTACAGCGCGGCGCATGGCCAGCATGGTGGCCTGCAAGATGTTGAGTTCGTCGATCTCTTCCACGCTGGCTTCGGCCACCGAGCAGCACAAGGCCTTGGCGCGGATTTCGTCAAACAGCGCCTCGCGCCGGGCGGCGGTGAGCTTCTTCGAATCGGCCAGACCGGCAATGGGGTTCAGGTCGTTCAGGATCACGGCTGCCGCCACCACGGGCCCGGCCAGCGGGCCACGCCCGGCCTCGTCCACCCCCGCCATCAGCCCTTGGGCGGACCAGGCGAACGCACTTTGTTCAGGAATGGAGGACTTTCTGGATGGCATCGGTGGCAAGCTGCGCTGTGTCGCGTCGCAGCTCGTGGTGCAACGCAAGAAATTTTTCGTCAAGGGCCGTGATTCTCGCAGACCCACGGGCGCGATCGTCTAGCCATTGCAAAACAGCGTCGGCCAGCGCTTGCGGTGTGGCGGCGTCTTGCAGCAGCTCGGGCACGACAAACTCGCGGCACAAAATATTCGGCAAGCCGACCCAGGGCTGGAGCTGCTTGCGCCGCATCAGCCAGGCCGACAACCAGTGCATGTTGTAGGCGATGACCATGGGCCGCTTGAACAACGCCGCCTCCAGCGTGGCGGTGCCGCTGGCGATCAGCGTCACATCACACGCGGCCAAGACGGTATGCGACTGCCCGGACACGACCAGGATGCGCCCGGTCATGCCAGCGGCGGCCACGTGGGCTTCAATTGCGGCTTGTTGTGCGGGCACGGCGGGCACTACAAATTGAATAGCTGGCTGCGCTTTCAGCATCAGCGCTGCAGCCTCAAAAAACCTTGGGGCCAAGTAGCGGACTTCAGAGCCACGGCTTCCGGGCAGCAAGGCCACCACGGCCCCTTCCAGCGGTAAACCGAGCTTTTCGCGCGCTGCACGTTGGTCGGGCTGCAGCGGGATCACGCTGGCCAGCGGATGGCCAACGTAGGTGGCGGCAATGCCGTTCTTCGCCAGCAGTTCAGGCTCGAACGGAAAGATGCACAACACGTGGTCGGCGCTTTGGCGAATCTTGTGGACGCGCTCTGGGCGCCAGGCCCAGATGGATGGGCAAACAAAGTGCACCGTACGCACACCTTCGGCCTTCAGCCCGGCTTCAAGACCTAGGTTGAAGTCGGGGGCATCCACACCCATGAACACATCTGGCCGCTCGCGCAGCAAACGTTCACGCAGTTGTTTGCGGATGCGCAGCAACTCGCCCACGCGTTTGAAGACTTCAATGCTGTAGCCGTGCACTGCCAGTTTTTCGCTGGGCCAGTGCGCGTCAAAACCGCGTTGGATCATTTGCGGCCCGCCGATGCCACTGGTTTTCAGGTCGGGCCAGCGGGCGCGCAGGCCATCGATGACCAGGCTGGCGAGCAGGTCGCCGGAGGCTTCACCTGCGACCATGGCCACGTGAGACGACTTAGCCTGACCTGGCTCGCTCATCAGCGGGCGATGCCGCGCTCGGCACTAGCCAAAAAGGCGGTCATGGCGGCCACGTCTTCATCGGCTTCGGGCATGCTGCCGGGCAGCGCCGCAATGTCTTCCGTGGCTTGCGCCAGCGTCTTGCCTTCGCGGTACAGCAGCTTGTGCATCTGCTTGATGACGGCCAGGCGTGCGTTGGAAAACCCGCGTCGGCGTAGGCCCACAAGGTTGGTGCCGCGCACGGCCAGTGGGTTTCCATCGACCAGCATGAACGGTGGCACGTCTTGCGACACAGCACTAGCAAAGCCCACCATAGCATGCGCGCCAATCTTCACGAACTGGTGAATGCCGGTGAGGCCGCCCACCGTCACCCAGTCGCCAATCAGCACGTGCCCGGCCAAGGTGGTGTTGTTGGCCATGGTGACGTGGTTGCCCACAATGCAGTCGTGCGCAATGTGGGTGTAGGCCATGATCCAGTTGTCGTCGCCCACACGCGTCACACCGCCGGCCTGGGGCACGCCCAGGTTGAAGGTGCAGAACTCGCGGATGGTATTGCGGTCGCCAATGATCAGCTCGGTAGGTTCACCGGCGTATTTCTTGTCCTGCGGTACCGCACCAATCGAGTTGAATTGGAAGATGCGGCAGTCGCGGCCAATGGTGGTGTGCCCGTCGATGACGCAATGCGGGCCGACGGTGGTGCCGGCGGCGATGCGCACGTGCGGGCCCACCACGGTGTACGGGCCGATCTCAACGCTGCTGTCGATCTCGGCTTTGGCGTCGACTATTGCGGTAGCGTGGATGAGACTCACGCGACGCCCCTTAGGCAATGGTGCGCATCGCGCAGGTCAGTTGGTCCACATCCACCGCCACTTCGTCGCCCACCATGGCGCGCGTCTTGAAGCGGAAGATGCCGGCCTTCATGCGCAGCAGCTCAGCTTCCAGAATCAACTGGTCGCCTGGTTCCACGGGGCGCTTGAAACGTACGCCATCCACACCGGCAAAGTAATACACCGTGTTGCCGCAAGGCGAGGCGTCGAGGGCATGGAAAGCCAACAGCGCGGCGGCCTGGGCCATGGCTTCGAGCATCAACACACCGGGCATCACCGGGCGTTGTGGAAAGTGGCCTTGGAAGAAGGGTTCGTTCATCGTGACGTTTTTCAGCACACGGATGGTCTTGCCTTTTTCGAGGTCGAGCACACGGTCTACCAGCAGGAACGGGTAGCGGTGTGGCAGTTGTTTAAGAATGGTGTGAATGTCCATCATGGTTCTGAATCGCCTTGTTCGTTTCGTTTTTCGAGCGCCCGAATGCGCTCACGCAAGCTGTGCAGATGTTTCAGCGTCGCCGCGTTTTTCTCCCACTTCGCATTTTCGTCGAGTGGGAAGGATCCGCTATAGACCCCGGGTTTTAACAAGGAGCGCGTGACCAGCGTGGTGGCGGTGATGTGCACGCCATCCACCAAGGTCAAATGCCCCACCACACGCGAGGCACCAGCCAGCGTGCAGTAAGCGCCAATGTGCGTGCTGCCGGCAATCGCCGTACAGCCCGCAATGGCCGTGTGTTTGCCGATGTGGACGTTGTGGCCGATCTGGATCAGGTTGTCGAGCTTCACGCCGTCTTCGATCACCGTGTCGCGGATGGCGCCACGGTCGATACAGGTGTTGGCGCCAATCTCCACGTCGTCGCCAATGGTGACGGCGCCGAGTTGCTCGATCTTTTCCCAGGTCTTCTGGAAAGGTGCAAAGCCAAAGCCATCCGCACCGATCACCACGCCCGAATGCAGGATGCCACGGGCGCCAATCACGCACCGCTCGCCCACCGTCACACGCGACTTGAGCACCGTATGGGCGCCAATGCGCGCACCGCGCTCCACTACACACAGCGGGCCGATGGTGGCCGTCGGGTCGACGACAGCGTCAGCGTCAACCACGGCGCTGGGGTGGATGCCGGGCACTGCGGCTTGGCCGTTTTGACGCGCCCAGAGCTGCGTCAAACGGGCAAAGTACAGGTAGGGGTCGGGGGTGACGATGCAGGCGCCGCGCACACGGGCCGCCTCTTCCATTGCCTCCCCCACAATGACACAGGCCGCCCGGGAGGCGGCCAGTTGTTGCCGGTACTTGGGGTTGCTTAAGAAGGTCAGTTCACCTGGCCCCGCATCACCCAGAGGCGCCAGCGCTTGAATGAGCACATCGGGGTCTCCGTGAAGAGTCCCACCGAGGCTGTCGACGATGCTTTTGAGTTGCAATGCCATTCGGTAAAGGGATAAGGGCCCAAGAGACCGTTGAAGAGGCAATTACCCGACGCTAAAGCTCGGGCCTTAGCGTCGGGTGTTTCTCGCGCGATGATCACTCTTGATCACACCACGCGCTTTGTGACAGCAGCAGCGCTGTCAACAATGGCGTTTACTTGACGCCGTTGGCACCGTTCAGCGCCTTCAACACCTTGTCGGTGATGTCGTGCTTGGGGTTGATGTACACGGCTTCTTGCAACACAGCGTCGTACTTTTCAGCTTCGGCCACCTGGCGGATCACGCGGTTGGCCTTTTCCAGCACTTGTTGCAGTTCTTCGTTTTTACGCGAGTTCAGGTCTTCCTGGAATTCGCGGCGCTTGCGCTGGAAGTCACGGTCTTGTTCGACCAGTTGCTTCTGGCGTGCTACACGTTGGCTTTCGGCCAGCGTAGGCGCTTCACGTTCAAACTTTTCCGAGGCGCTTTTCAAGGCCGCGCCGGTGTCGCTCAAATCCTTATCGCGCTTGGAGAATTCTTGCTCCAGCTTGGATTGCGCGGCCTTGGCAGCGCTCGACTCGCGGAAGATGCGGTCAGTATTGACGAAGCCGATACGGAAATCTTCAGCCTGGGCATGCACCTGTGCCGACAACCCCATCACGCCGACGATTGCAGCCAGCCAGCATTGACGTAGAAATTTCTTCATTAGAACGATGTACCTATTTGGAATTGCAGTTTCTGGATTCTATCCCCTGGGAATTTCTTCACGGGCTGGGCGTAAGCCAAGCGCAAAGGTCCCACGGGGGAAATCCAGCTCAGACCGACGCCGACGGATGCACGCACCATCGACAAGTCGAACTTTTCGTTTTCGCCGTACACGTTGCCTGCATCGGCAAAGCCGAACAGCCGCAGCGTACGGTCATTGCCCGCGCCTGGGAACGGCACGAACATTTCAGCGTTCAGGTTGAACTTCTTCGAGCCGCCGATCGACGAACCGGTCACATCGCGTGGGCCCAGGGTGCCCTGGTCAAAACCACGCACCGAACCCAGACCACCGCCATAGAAGTTCTTGAACACAGGGAACGGATCACCGCTCAGCCCCTTACCGTAGCCGAACTCGCTGTTCAAGGCCAAGGTGTACAGCTTGCTCAGCGCCACATATTGTTGGAACTGGTAGTTCGCCTTGACGTAGTTGGCGTCACCGATCAAGCCGAGTTCGCTGCTGAAGCGCTGAAAGCGGCCGGCCGTTGGCGCCAAGGTGCTGTCACGGTCGTCGCGCGACCAGCCAATGGTGAACGGCAAGTTGGTGCTCTTGTAGCCGAACTGTTCGGCATAGGCCAGGTAAGCAGCAGGAATGTTGGTTCCCGGCTTGATGGTCGTGCTCTCCAATGCGGTACCGAAATACACCGTATCGGTTTCGCTGAACGGCACACCAAAACGCAAGCCCAAACCTTCGGTCACCAATTGGTAGTCACCGCCCTGGTCGTTGTAAGGACGCTGCGAACGGTGGTAGATGTCCAATGCGCGCGAAATGCCGTCGTTGGTGAAGTACGGGTCAATCGAGCTGAACACGATGGTGCGGTTGTACTTGCTGGTGTTGACTTCAAAGCCCAGGTAGTTACCGGAGCCGAAAGCGTTTTCCTGCTTCAAGCTGAAAGACAGCGACAGCTTTTCGGCGCTGGAGAAACCAGCACCCAGTTGCACGCTACCGGTTGGCTTTTCTTCGACATTCAATTGCACGTCGACTTGGTCGGGTGAGCCCGGTACGTCCTGCGTTTCAATGCCGACTTCCTTGAAGTAGCCCAGGCGGTCCACACGGTCACGTGACAGCTTGATCTTGTCGCCGTCGTACCAGGAGGCTTCGTATTGACGGAACTCGCGGCGGATCACTTCGTCACGGGTGCGCGAGTTGCCGGCAATGTTCACACGACGCACATAGGCGCGGCGCGATGGGTTGGCCTGCAACACCAAAGCCACTTGGTTGGTCGCACGATCGATATCGGTACGCGCCTCAACCGTGGCAAAGGCAAAGCCAAAGCTGCCAAAGTAATCTTTAAAAGCCTTGACGGTGCTGGTCACCGAATCAGCGTTGTAAGGCTGGCCGGGCTTGATGGTGATAAGCGACTTGAACTCATCTTCTTTGCCCAGGAAGTTGCCTTCGACCTTGACGCCGGACACTACAAAACGCTCACCTTCGGTGATGTTCAACGTGACCGCAATGTCTTCCTTGTCTGGAGAAATCGCCACCTGGGTGGAGTCGACCTTGAATTCCAGATAGCCACGCGACAGATAGTACGAACGCAGCGTTTCAATGTCGGCATTGAGTTTGGCGCGCGAGTACCGATCGGACTTGGTGTACCAGCTCAGCCAGCCCCCGGTATCCAGTTCAAACAAGCCAAGCAAGGTGGAGGTGCTGAAGGCTTTGTTGCCCACCACACGGATCTCGGTGATCTTGGCCGGCTCACCTTCGGTGATCGTGAACGTGACGTTGACGCGGTTGCGCTCGATCGGCGTGACCGTGGTGACCACTTGGGCGCCGTACAAACTCTTATTGATGTATTGGCGCTTGAGTTCTTGCTCAGCGCGGTCAGCCAATGCCTTGTCGAAGGGACGGCCTTCGGTCAAACCGACATCACGCATGGCTTTTTTCAGAACGTCTTTGTCGAACTCTTTGGAGCCCGCAAATTCAACGTCGGCCACCGTGGGACGCTCTTCGACGATCACCACCAGCACATCGCCGTTGGTTTCCAGGCGCACGTCCTTGAACAGGCCCAATGCGAACAGCGCACGGATGGCTGCCGAGCCTTGCTCGTCGTTGTAGGTATCGCCCACACGGAACGGCAGCGAAGCAAACACGGTACCGGGCTCGACGCGTTGCAGGCCTTCAATACGGATGTCGCGCACGGCAAAAGGGTCCACTGCCCAGGCAACGTTGGTGGCGAATAGCAAGGCCAGAGTCGCGCTCAACGCCCGTAGGCGATAACTTTTTGAATGATTGTTCATGAATAGTGGTTTGCCAAACTCGCGTAACAGCACATGGCGTGCAGTTAACCAAAAATACGGGTGACGTCGTTAAAAAACGCGATGGACATCATCACCAGGAGAATCGCAACGCCACCGCGCTGCAGCCGCTCCATCCATGCGTCGGACACGCCCCTGCCTGTCACCGCCTCCCAAAGATAATACATCAGGTGCCCACCATCGAGGACAGGCAACGGCAGCAGATTGAGCACGCCGAGGCTGACACTGATGAGCGCCAGAAAGGTGAGGTATTGTGACAGGCCCATCTGCGCAGATTTGCCGGCGTAGTCAGCAATCGTAAGAGGTCCACTTAAATTCTTGAGTGAAGCTTCACCGATGACCATCTTGCCCATCATGCGCAAGGTGAGCACCGAGATATCCCATGTACGCACAGCACCGTTCCACAGGCCTTCGAACAGGCCATAGTCCACGGTGACCATTTCTGGCGGCGCCCCCACGAAGGCACCGATACGGCCAAAAGCTTTGCCGTCTTGTTTTTGAACGTCGGGCGTCACCTGCAATTGCTGTTGCACGCCGCCACGCACCACCGTCCAGGTTTGCGCCACAGGCTGGTCGCCATTGACTGACGCCCGCACGGTTTCGCGCAGTTGCTGGCCATCCACGATGCGGGTCGCGCCCACTTGCTGCACTTCATCACCTGGCTGGAGGCCGTCACGTGCAGCAGCACCATCGGCCACCAAGCTGCCAATAAGCGGTTTGGTCCATGGCGAGAGGATACCGATGCGGCGGAACAGGGCCGCATCCGGCTCGGGACTTTGAATGACGCTCAGCGGCAAAACGATCTCGCGTGCCGCACTGGTTGCCGCAGCACCGCCAGGGCGAGCCACCTCCAAGCGAACGTTTTCACCATCGAGCGCACCACGTGTGAGACGCCAGCGCAAGTCGTCGAACGAACGCACCTCGTCCAGCGCATCGTCGCCATTGGCGGCACGCAACACGACTTCTCCACCAACCAGGCCTGCTTTCTCGGCCAACGAGCCTGCCACAGGGCTCGCCAGCACGGCGCGCGGTTCGTCGACACCACTCCAGTTCACCATCGCGTAAAGCAGCGTGGCCAACAACAGATTGGCGATGGGGCCGGCGGCCACAATGAAAGCACGTGAGCGCAAGGGTTGGGTATTGAAGGCCAGGTGGCGTTCTTCGGCCGCAACCGGCGCTTCGCGTTCGTCGAGCATCTTCACGTAGCCGCCCAGCGGGAACAGGCTCAAGGCAAACTCGGTGGGCGAGCCCTTGGGCGTCCATGAGTAGACAACTTTGCCAAACCCTACAGAAAAACGCAGTACCTTTACACCACAGGCCACGGCCGCACGGTAATGGCCGTACTCATGCACTGCAATCAACAAGGCCAGGGCCGCTAAAAACGCCAATAAGGTCAACATGCTGGGGCCCTCTTCAACACCACTAGTGGGCGAGTCCTGCAACCAACTGCTGCGCGGTTGCGCGGGATTGCGCATCCAAGGCCAGCAGGTCGTCCAGGCTTGTGGGCTTGGAGGGCACCACCGCCTCTAAAGTTGCAAGATTGACATGGTGGATTTGGTCGAAACGGATGCGCCGATCCAAAAACGCGGCCACGCCGATCTCGTTGGCCGCGTTCAGCACCGCACACGTACCCGACGGACCACGCAGGCTGTCCCAGGCCAATTGCAGGCCGGGGAAGCGTGCGCGGTGCTCGGGCATGTCAAAGGACTCAAACGTCATGGCCGCCAAGCTGCGGAAATCCAGCGGTGCCGCACCTGACGTAATGCGTTCGGGCCAACCTAGGCCATAGGCAATCGGCACACGCATGTCGGGCGTGCCGAGCTGCGCCACCACCGATGTGTCGCGGTACTGCACCATCGAGTGGATCACACTTTGCGGGTGGATCACCACCTCCAAAGCTTCGGGCGGCAGGCCAAACAGATAACGTGCTTCAATGACTTCAAGCGCCTTGTTCATCATGGTGGCCGAGTCAACCGAGATCTTGCGGCCCATCACCCAGTTGGGATGGGCACAAGCTTGCTCGGGCGTGACGGTGCGCAAATCGGTAGGCGCCCATGTGCGGAACGGGCCGCCAGACGCTGTAAGAATGATTTTCTCCACCCGCTGCGCCCAAGTGGATGGGTCTTCAGGCAGTGACTGAAAAATGGCAGAGTGTTCGCTGTCGATGGGCAACAAGCGGGCGCCACCGGTGCGTACCGCGTCCATGAATACGTCGCCGCCAACCACAAGCGCTTCTTTGTTGGCCAGCAACAAACGCTTGCCCGCGCGAGCGGCAGCCAGGCACGGTGCCAAACCTGCTGCGCCGACGATGGAGCCCATCAACACATCAACCTGCTCGTGCGAAGCTATCGTTTCAAGAGCATCTTGCGCAATCAGAACAACCGTTTCAAGCCCATTTTGCTTAATCTTTTCAGCCAACTGATGCGCATGCGGTTCGCTGGCCATCACGGCAAACCGAGGCTTGTAGGCGGCGCACTGCTGCAGCAGCAGCTCAACCTGCGTGGCGGCGCTCAGCGCAAAAACTTCGTACTGATCCAGGTGGCGCGACACCACGTCCAACGTGTTGGCACCCACTGAACCCGTGGAGCCCAAGATGGTCAGGCGTTGCTTCATATCCAAAACTTCATGCCACAAAGGCGTACAACATCATCGCAAGGGGTACGGTGGGCAGCAGCGCATCGACGCGATCCAGCACACCACCGTGGCCGGGCAGCAGATTGCTGCTGTCTTTGACGCCAGCACTGCGCTTGATCAGCGACTCGACCAGATCCCCCACCACACTCATGGCTGCCAGAAAGACGACAGCCAAGATCAGCAACAGCCAATTGGCCGATGCCAGCCGCGAATACAAGCTCGGGCTCGCGGCTTGCCAGGCGTGGTCACCCCAGATCCAGCCCAGCGCCAGCAATAGCACTCCCGCCATGCCGCCCCACACACCTTCCCAGCTTTTGCCGGGGCTGATGGCGGGCGCCAACTTCACCTTGGTAAAACGCAAACCAAAGGCACGGCCAGCAAAGTAAGCGGCGATATCCGCCACCCACACCAAAACCAAAACCGACAACAAAAAGTTGATGCCAATCACGCGCGCCTGCCCCACCGCCAACCAGGTGAGACACAAGGCCAATAAACCGCCCGCAACACGCAAAGGGCCGGCAATCTGGCTCCAACCATCGACACCACGCTTGATCAGACCAGCGCCGACTAGCACCCAAAGGGCACCGACCGGTAGCCACAAGCGAACGCTTGGTTTTTCAAGCCAGCCGCCCTGCCAAAGCCCGGCGCAGATCAGGACAGCCACAAGCGCCAACGTCCACGAAGCACCACCCCCGAGCTTGTTCAGCCGGCCCCACTCCCAGGCACCAGCACCGATCAGCACCAGAATCAACAGACAGAAAGGCTCAGGCGAGGGATAAGCCAGCGCGGGCAGGAGCACAGCCAACAGAACGATGGCGGTAATGATGCGTTGTTTAAGCATGTAAGTCCGATTAACCGGACGAGGCAGCCCGCGTGGACGCGGCACCAGCGACCTGGCCCGAGGTTTTGCCGAATCGACGCTCGCGCTGCGCGTAGGCCGCAATGGCGCCGTCCAATGCAGCTTCGTCAAATTCTGGCCAAAGCTTGTCCGAGAAATACATCTCGGTATAAGCGCACTGCCACAACAAGAAATTGCTGATGCGGAATTCGCCGCCGGTGCGAATCAGCAAATCGGGATCGGCGCAGTGGGCCAGCGCCATAGCACCATCCAAACTGCGCTCGGTGACAGGTTCGCCAGCAGCGACCAGCTTGCGTGCAGCCTGCGCGATGTCCCAGCGGCCACCGTAATTGAAGCAGATGTTGAGTACCAGACGGCCGTTGCCAGCCGTCGCCGCTTCGGCTTGCAGCAAGCCACCACGCACCTTTTCAGACAAAGCCGAAAGCTCGCCGACAAAATGCAGTTGCACACCGTTGGCATGCAGCTTGGGCACTTCTTTGGCGAGCACGCTCACCATCAGCGACATCAGGCCCGAGACCTCCTCGGCCGGACGGTCCCAGTTTTCTGAAGAAAATGCAAAGACGGTCAAAACACCAATGCCACGGTCCAGGCAAGCCTGGACACAGCGGCGCAGCGACTCCACCCCTTGCCGATGGCCTGCCACACGTGGCAGAAATCGGCGCGTGGCCCAACGGCCGTTGCCATCCATCACGATGGCAATGTGCTTCGGAGCGTTTGAAGAAACGGTCATGAGCGGCTCTTAAACCGCCATCAGTTCTTGTTCCTTGGCCGTGACGAGTTGGTCGATCGCCACAATGTGCTTGTCGGTGATCTTCTGCACTTCGGCTTCGGCGCGCTTTTGGTCGTCTTCGGAGGCGAGCTTGTCTTTCACCAGTTTCTTGACGGCTTCGTTCGCGTCACGGCGCAGGTTACGCACAGCCACCTTGGCGTTTTCGCCTTCGCCACGCACCACCTTGGTCAATTCCTTGCGGCGCTCTTCGGTCATGGCCGGCATCGGCACGCGGATCAGTTCGCCCATCGACGATGGATTCAAGCCCAGGTCGCTGTCGCGAATGGCTTTTTCAATCTTGGCGCCCATGCCCTTTTCCCACGGCTGCACGCTGATCGTGCGCGCGTCGAGCAAAGAGACGTTGGCGACTTGGGTGATCGGCACCATGGAGCCGTAGTAGTCGACCTGCACGGAGTCCAGCAAAGCTGGGTTGGCGCGGCCAGTACGGATTTTGGTCAGGTTGTTCTTGAAAGCGTTGATGGATTGGTCCATCTTGGCTTCCATCGTGCTGCGAATTTCGGCAATCGTCATGTTTCTTCCTCAAATGGTCGGCACACCGGCCCGCCATCTGGCGCGACGGGTGCACAAACTCAAGCGTAAACCAGGGTTCCTTCGTCTTCACCCATCACCACGCGCTTCAGAGCGCCGTGTTTGTTGATGGAGAACACCCGAATCGGCAGCTTCTGGTCGCGGCACAGCGCAAAGGCTGCGGCGTCCATAATGCCCAGATTCTTCGAGATCGCTTCGTCGAAGGAAATCTTGGCATAACGCGTGGCCGATGGGTCCTTGTTGGGATCGGCGGAATAGACGCCGTCCACTTTGGTGGCTTTGAGCACCAACTCAGCACCGATCTCTGCGCCGCGCAAAGCAGCCGCCGTATCGGTGGTGAAAAATGGGTTGCCGGTACCGGCAGCAAACACCACGACCTTGCCCTCTTCGAGGTACTGCAAGGCCTTGGGGCGAACATAGGGTTCGACCACTTGGTCGATGTTGATGGCGGACATCACACGGGCCACCAAACCAGCGTGGTTCATGGTGTCGGCCAAGGCCAGCGCATTCATCACGGTGGCCAGCATGCCCATGTAGTCGGCCGTGGCGCGGTCCATACCGGTGGCACCGCCCGCGACACCGCGGAAGATATTGCCACCGCCGATGACCACAGCCACCTCTACGCCCAGACGGGTCACTTCAGCCACTTCTTCCACCATGCGCACGATGGTGGCGCGGTTGATGCCGAACTGGTCATCCCCCATCAGCGCCTCTCCAGACAGCTTGAGCAAAATTCGCTTGTGCGCTGGCTGCGGATTGGTCATGAGGGACTCCTTGATTGACTGTGGGCTGGAAATAGAGATGTTATCGGCAAAACGCGATCCGTCGATGACGGATCGCGTTGTTTAGAACGTCGGGACGTTCTTAGGCAGCGGCTTTGGCGGCAGCGACTTGGGCAGCAACTTCGGCAGCAAAGTCGTCAACCTTCTTCTCAATGCCTTCGCCCACCACGTAGAGCGTGAAGCTCTTGACAGTGGTGCCGGCGGCCTTGAGCATTTGCTCAACGGTTTGCTTGTCGTTCTTCACGAAAGCTTGGTTGTGCAGCGACACTTCCTTCAGGTACTTGGCCACGCCGCCTTCGATGCGCTTGGCAACGATATCGGCTGGTTGTGGCTTCTTGCCTTCGGCTTCTGCAGCCTTGCGATCTTCTTCGGCCTTGCCAGCGGCAACAGCACGCTCTTTTTCGATCAGCTCGGCTGGCACGTCAGCGCTGGTCAAAGCCACTGGCTTCATGGCAGCAATGTGCATGGCGGTGTCTTTGGCAGCGGTTTCGTCGCCTTCGAATTCCACCAACACGCCGATACGCGTGCCGTGCAGGTAAGCAGCCAGCTTGTTGCCGCTCAAACGCACAAAGCGACGGAACGTCATGTTTTCGCCGATCTTGCCGATCAAACCCTTGCGCACGTCTTCCAGCGTGGGGCCAAAACCGTCTTGGCTGTAGGCCAGTGCACCCAAAGCAGCCACGTCGGCTGGGTTTTGCTTGGCGATCAGTTCGGCAGCGGCTTGGGCCAACGCCAGGAAGCTATCGTTCTTGGTCACGAAGTCGGTTTCGCAGTTCACTTCGAGCAGCGCACCGGTGTTGCCATCGATGAAGCTGGTGACCACGCCTTCGGCGGTCACGCGCGAGGCGGCCTTGCCAGCCTTGTTGCCCAGCTTGACGCGCAGCAGCTCTTCAGCCTTGCCCAGATCGCCATCGGCTTCGGTCAGGGCTTTCTTGCATTCCATCATGGGGGCGTCGGTGCGGCCGCGCAGTTCTGCGACCATGCTTGCGGTAATAGCAGCCATTTGTATTCTCCGTACTCAAATATTTGAAAGAAACTAAAAAAAAGGGGGCCATGCAGCCCCGCTTTTATCGCGTTTTCACGCGGCGTCCTGGGGCTTAGGCCGCTGCCTCGTTCACTTCCACGAACTCGTCGCTGCTTTCAGCAACAGCCTTGACCACGTCGGTGACGGCGTTGGCGCGGCCTTCGATAATCGCGTCTGCAATGCCGCGTGCGTACAGCGTCACAGCCTTGGAGGAGTCGTCGTTACCTGGAATGATGTAGTCAATACCTTCTGGCGAGTGGTTGGAGTCCACCACACCGATCAGAGGAATGCCCAGCTTGCGTGCTTCTGCCACGGCGATCTTGTGGAAACCAACGTCGATCACGAAGATCGCGTCTGGCAGGGCAGCCATATCTTGGATGCCGCCGATGTCTTTTTCCAGCTTGGCCATTTCGCGAGCAAACATCAGTTGCTCTTTCTTGCTCATGCCTTCGAGGCCAGCTTCTTGCTGGATCTTCATGTCCTTCAAGCGCTTGATCGAGGTCTTGACCGTCTTGAAGTTGGTGAGCATGCCGCCCAACCAACGTTGGTCAACGAAAGGCACGCCAGCGCGAGCGGCTTCGCCAGCCAGGATTTCGCGGGCTTGGCGCTTGGTGCCAACCATCAAAACGGTGCCACGGTTAGCCGTGAGTTGCTTCACGAACTTGGCAGCTTCCTGGAACATCGGCAGCGACTTTTCCAGGTTGATGATGTGAATTTTGTTGCGGTGACCAAAGATGTACGGAGCCATCTTGGGATTCCAGAAGCGGGTTTGGTGACCAAAGTGAACGCCGGCTTCCAGCATTTCGCGCATCGTGACTGACATAGGGAAAACTCCAAAGGTTGGGTCTTAAATACAGTCCGTTATTGCGATATCTTTGTAACCAGACGAAACGGACACACTTGGATATCACCTTGATAGCTTCAAGCGGCGAAACGTTGGCGCAAAAAATGCAACACCTTGAGTGGACTGCTTTGCGATTGTGTTTTTGCGATGTCAAAAAACATTTCAAGAACATTCTCACAAATGCTCTTGACCAATGCTCTTGACTGATCAGCTAAACCCAGGGAGTGTAGCACACCCCAGCCGCCGACCATGATTCCAGACTTGACCGCGACCCGTGAACGCCTGCGCCAGAACACCACCACGCCAACGGCAGAACTCGCGCATTGCGTGACACAGGCCCAGTCGGCAGCCTGCCAGAACGTTTTCCTTAGACCCACATTCGAGAGTACGCAAGCCCAATTGGGTCAACCAGGGCTCAGCGAGACACCGCTGGCCGGCCTGACTTTTTCGGTGAAAGACTTGTTCGACATAGAGGGACAAACCACCCCCGCTGGCTCGCGCATTCTGCAAGACGCCCCGCCCGCCAGTGCCGACTGCCCCGCCGTCGCCCGCCTCAAAGCGGCTGGCGGCACGCTGATCGGGCGCACCAATATGGTGGAATTCGCATTCTCTGGCGTCGGCATCAACCCCCATTTCGGCACGCCAGCCGCATGGGACGGGCGCTACAACATGGCGCCCGGCCCCATCCCCGGTCTGACCAGCCCCAAACCCGCAGTGGCCCGCATTCCGGGCGGATCGTCATCCGGGGCCGCCGTTTCGGTCGCGACCGGCGCGGCATTCATTGGGCTGGGCTCGGACACGGGCGGCTCCATCCGTATTCCAGCCGCACTCAACGGCATCGTGGGCTTTAAGAGCACGGCTCGGCTGGTCCCCACCGAGGGCGCCATTCCGCTGTCGACCACGCTGGACACCGTTTGCGCGATGACACGCACGGTACGCGACGCCGTCGTAGCCCACGAAATCTTGAGCCAACGCGCCGTGCCTCGCAACCCGCGCCGCCTCAAAGGCATACGCTTGGCCGTGGCCGAACACACCATGCTGGACGGGCTGGACCAAACCAACCACCGCGCTTTTGACCGCGCCCTGCAGCGCCTGAGCCAAGCCGGCGCACAAATCGTCAACCTGCGCCTGCACGAGTTGGGCACGTTGCGCGACATGCAGACCACCGGCGGCTTTTCAGCGGCCGAAAGTTACTTCTGGCACCGCCCGCTGCTCAGCCGCGGCCCCTCGGCGCGCGCCAGCTACGACCCGCGCGTCCTCGCCCGCATCGAGCGCGGCGCCCACGTGGCCGCGTTTGAATACATGGAACTGGTGGCCGCACGCGAACGCTGGATCGCCAGCATGACCTCTGCGCTACGCGGCTATGAAGCCGTTTTGTCGCCCACCGTGCCGATCGTCGCGCCGCCGCTGGCCAACCTCGGCCCCGACCCCGCGCACGACGACGCGTTTTTTCGCACCAACGCGTTGCTGCTACGCAACCCCAGCGTGGTCAATATGCTGGACGGCTGCGCACTGTCGCTGCCGTCTCATGCGCCTGACGAATTGCCCACCGGCCTGATGCTCTGGCAGGGAGCGTTACACGACGACGTGATCCTGAACCTCGGCCTGGAGATCGAAACGCTTCTACAATTTTGATAGCTGGTTGCGCACGATGGTTGGGCGCAACCAAAGATTTAATTCGCAAAATCAGGATTGCATGAAGATTGCTGTCATCGGCGCCGGGGTCATTGGCGTCACCACCGCGTTCGAGTTGGCCATTGATGGTCACGACGTCACCGTCCTCGAGCGCAACAGCGCTGCCGGCGAAGGCACGAGCTTTGCCAATGCCGGCGTGATCGCGCCCGGCTACATCACGCCCTGGGCCGCACCCGGCATGCCGCGCAAAGTACTGCGCTACCTGTTCAGCCAGCACGCGCCGGTGAAAGTAGCCTGGCCGTTGAGCGGGCACGACATTGGCTGGATGTGGCAATGGCTGCGCGCCTGCAAGCCCGATACCTATGCCGCCAACCGCGCGCGCATGATCCGCCTGGGGCTTTACAGCCGCGAGCGTCTGAGCGAAATCACCCAAGGGCATGGCCTTGAATACGACCGCAGCCCCGGCTACATGGTGCTGCTGCGCACCGAGGCCGACCGCGCGCTGGCCCAACCCGGCCTGGCCGTGCTGCGCGAAGCTGGCCAGAAATTCAAAGAGATTGACGCCGACGCCGCACGCCAGATCGAGCCCGCCCTCAGCACCGACAGCCCGCTGGTGGGCGCCATCTATCTCGAAGACGCCGAGGCCAGCAACTGCCGCCAGTTCACTATGCTGCTCAAGGCAGATGCCCAGCGCCGGGGCGTCAAATTTGAATTCAATTGCACCGTCGACAAGATCTCGTCGGCGCAAGCCGCCACGGTCTACATCGCCAACGAACCCACCCCGCGCAGCTTCGATGCCGTGGTGCTGTGCGCCGGCGTGGGCTCGGCCGCGTTGCTGAGCCCATTGGGCGTGCGCCTGCCGATGACGCCGGTGTACGGCTACTCGGTTTCGGCCAACATCCGCGAACCACTCAACGCCCCGCGCGGCGCGGTGATGGACGAGCGCTACAAGGTCGCCATCACCCGCCTGGGCCAGCGTGTGCGCGTGGCCGGCAGCGCAGAAATTGGCGGCCGCCCAGGCCAGCCACGCCAAGCCGCAATCCAAACCCTCTACAAAGTGCTGCACGACTGGTTCCCGGGCGCGGCCAACATCAGCGCGGGCGTGCAAGTGTGGAAAGGTGCGCGCCCGATGATGGCCGACGGTCCACCATTGATTGGCGCCAGCGGCGTGCCCGGCGTGTGGCTCAACCTGGGCCACGGCTCCAGCGGCTGGGCGCTGAGTTGCGGCAGCGCGCGCGCGGTGGCCGACCTGATCGAGCGCCGCACCCCGGGTGTGGACTTGGAAGGCTTGGGCTTGGAGCGCTTACGCCGCTAGGGCGCACAACCGCTCCACCATCAGCGCCGCCAGCAGCGCAAAATCGCAGCATGCAACGCATCACCGCCGATTTCGCCGCCCCCGCGCTGTTCAACAGCGCCGCGACCCGCCGCATCGAACAAGCCGCACTCGCCGCCACGCCTTCGCACACGTTGATGCAGCGCGCAGGCCTGGCCGTGGCGCGCCTCGCCCTCGCCGTGGCGCCGCACGCGCGCACCATCTGGGTGGCCTGCGGCCCCGGCAACAATGGCGGCGACGGGCTAGAGGCCGCGATGCATTTACACCGCTGGGGCAAAACAGTCGTCGTGACCTGGCTCGGCGACGAAGCACACGCCCCGTCAGACACGTTGGCGTCTCTCGCCCGCGCCCGTGCTGCAGGTGTATCGCTAGCCGATGCACCACCCACACACCTCGGCGCGCAAGATCTGGTCATCGACGCCCTGCTCGGCCTGGGCAGCAGCCGCGCACCGGCCGGCCGCATGGCGCAGTGGATCGCGCAGATCAACGCCTGCACTGGAATCGTGCTGGCTGTGGACGTCCCCACGGGCTTGAACGCAGACACCGGTGAGGGTGCCGAGGCCCTGGTGCATGCACAGCACACCCTCAGCCTGCTGACCTTAAAACCCGGCCTCTTCACCGGCTTGGGGCGCGACGCGGCTGGCCAAATCTGGTTCGACACACTCGATGTAGACATCAACGCTTTCGCCTCCAGCGCCTTGCTCAGTCCACCCCCCACGCCTCGCGTACGCGCCCACGCCAGCCACAAGGGCAGCTATGGCGACCTGGCCATCGTTGGCGGTGCACAAGGCATGACAGGCGCAGCCTTACTGGCCGCATCGGCCGCGCTGCACGGTGGCGCAGGCCGGGTGTATGCGGCACTGCTCACGCCCAACGTTGACGCTACCGCCATTAGCTCCATTAGCGCCACCCTGCCCGAGTTGATGCTACGCGACGTCGCCGCCCTGCCCCTTGCGACGCTTACCGTTGTCTGCGGCTGCGGTGGCGGCAAAGCCGTGGCCGAGGTGTTGCCGCGCGTGCTGAAGGAAGCCCCACGCCTGGTGCTGGACGCCGACGCGCTGAATGCCATTGCGGCCGACACCAGGTTGCAAGCGCAGTTGACCGCGCGCGATTCGGCGCAGCAGGCCACCATCCTCACGCCGCATCCACTTGAAGCCGCCCGCCTGCTGGGCGTGAGTACCACAGCCATTCAAGCCGACCGCTTGAGCGCCGCTCAACAATTGGCAGAACGCTTTGACTGTGTGGTGGTGCTCAAAGGCTCCGGCTCGGTGATCGCCACGCCGCAGGCGCTGCCGTTCATCAACCCCACGGGCAACGCGCGGCTGGCCACGGCGGGCACGGGCGATGTGTTAGCGGGGTTGACCGGGGCCCTCTTGGCTGCCGGTCACAGCGCCACAGAAGCTGCGCGGGATGCAGTCTATCTACATGGTTTGACGGCTGACACCTGGCAGGGCAGCCAGGCACTCACAGCCAGCGCACTCTCGCGCGAACTGCAGTCTGCCTCACAACCGTAGCGGCTAGGCCGACGCCTGCCGATCCACGGCGTCCGCGCTCAGCCTGTCCCGCATACGCTTCAGCAGCGTCTGCTTCGCGCGAGTTGAATGTGCCGCCGACAGCGCCGCCGCCCCCTCACCATCGCGCTCGGCCAGGGCCTCCAGCAGTTGCCGATGGTCGCTGATCACACCTTCAAAACGCTCGGTCTGGTAGCCATACACACGCCATAGCGCGGAGATCAGCCGCCAGTGGCGATCCAGAATCAAGCTGCCATCGCGGTTGCCCGCGATGCTGTTGATGGTGGCGTGGAACGTGCGGTTGGCCGCCAGCGCAGCGGGCACGTCTTCACTTTGCGCAGCCGCCTCGTAACGCGCCTGAATGGCCTGCAGTTCTGCAAGTTGCGCGGGCGTAATGCGCTCGGCCGCGCGCCGCGTCATGAAGGATTCGATCAAAGTCCGCAGATCGAAAATGTCGGCCACAAAAGCTGGCGTGACCTCCACCACACGCGCACCGCGGTTCGGCACGGTATCCAGCAGCCCTTCGGACTCCAGCCGCCGCAGCGCCTCACGGATCGGCATGTGCGACACGTTGAACTGCGTCGCCAGCGCATCGATGCGCAGCGGGCTGTTCGGCGCAAACATGCCGCTCAAAATGCCGTCGCGCAGATGGTCGGTGATGTCGAGGGCGTCGACCGTGTCGTCAGAAGGTTGCAGCTTGAGGTGTTTCACTTGGTGAGGTGCTTCTCTTATGCGTTTTTCGATCAAGGATATGCGGGAATCTGCTATGGCTCAACTGGGCCAAAGCCTGGACAGTTCAGATAATCCTCTATTTTTGATCAAAGGCGTGATTCATCATGGTTTCCAAATGCTTGATTTCCACGGCAAGTGCGGCAACGTGTTCAGCCATTTTGGCTGGCGTATTGTCGATGCTGCCAGCACTGGCGCAAGCACAGGGCTCAGACGCCAGCGCTAACGCCGCAAACTGGCCCACGCGGCCCATCAAAGTCATCGTCGCCGGCACGCCGGGAGACGGCGCAGATCTGGCCGGACGCCTGATCGGCACCAAGCTGCAAGAGCGCCTGGGCCAGCCCTTCGTCATCGACAACAAACCAGGCGCTGGCGGCATCATCGGCACCGAGGCCGCGAAGAACGCGCCCGCCGATGGCTACAACTTTTTGATAGGCAATGCCGGGTCGCACGCCATCAACGCCGCGGTGTACGCCAAGCTTTCTTATCATCCGCTGCGCGACTTTGAGCCGGTACTTTTGATCAATAAAGCGCCCAACGTGTGTGTCATCAACCCGCAGATTCCGGCCAAAACGCTGAGCGAGTTTGTGGCGCTGGCGAAGGCGTCGCCGGGCAAGTATTCCTTTGCCTCGGGCGGCAATGGCTCGTCGGCCCACCTCACGGGTGAATACTTGAAGCTGGTGGCCGGCATCGACCTGCTGCACATTCCCTACAAGGGCGCATCGCCGGCGGTGGCCGACGTGATCGGCGGCCAGGTGTCGATGTTCTGCGGCAACCTGCCACCCGCCATTCCGCACATCAAGTCGGGCCAGCTGCGCGCGCTGGGCGTGACCACGCTGCAGCGCAACGCCGAAATCCCCGACGTGCCCACCATCGCCGAGACCTACCCCGGCTTTGAATCGGTGGCCTGGTTTGGCTACTTTGCGCCCAAGGGCACACCGCCCGAAATCGTGAACAAGTTCTCCACCGCGCTGGCCGCCGTGATGAAGCTGCCCGATGTGCGCGAGAAACTCATCGCCCAAGGCACCGAGCCCGTGGGCAGCCCACCTGCCGAGTTCCGCAAGTTCATCAAAGGTGAAATCGACAAGTGGACGAAGGTGGCAAAGGCGGCCAAGGTGCAGCTCTAAAGTCGCACAACCTCAATTTGATAGCTGCTTGCGCTTATGCAGTAAGCGCCAACGGCCAATTTAGCTTAGAACCAGTTCACGATCTCCCTAGGGCCGCGTTGGGGTGCAATCGGGATGAGTTGACTGTCAGAGACCGCCGCATGGGCTCTCTGCCCATGCAAGGGCTATGGCAGACAAATCGCCCGATTTCACCCCAACCCGCAGGGCAGGCACCTTCTCGGGCGCCCTGCGTCGTTACAAAACCAGCCAAGGCAGAAGCCTTGGCTTGGGTTTTGCGCCTAGCAGTGCATCCCGATAAGGTGCCTGCGCGGCCCTAGAGAGATCGTGCACAGGTTCTTAGACCTTTAAACCACGCCAGCGCCTGCAGCAAAACAGGTTCACTGCTGGTGTGCGCCACCGCCACATCGTAGTGGCCAGCGCCAGGCAGGCTCCATAGCCGCGTGGTATCGCCCGCCGCTGTTGCCGCCGCCACAAAGCGGCGCACCGAGTCGGCGGAGACGGTGTCGTCTTCCTCCCCCTGCACAAACGCCATCGGCACACCCAGCGGCAGCCGCGCCAAGGGCGAGGCTTCGGCAAAGCGCTGGGGCACGGCATCCAGGCTGCCGCCCATCAACATGTCGACCATGCCGTTGCAGCTTTCTGCAGGGCCTTCAGCGCGGTAGGTTTCCAGGTCGCTGATGGCGGCCAAGCCCAACACCCCCGCCAGCAGCAACGGGTTGGCTAGGTACAGCGGGCTGTTGCTCGGCAAGCCAGCGCGCGCCGCAAGCCACAGCGCCAAGTGCCCGCCGGCCGAGTGCCCTGCGGCCACGACGCGGGTCAAATCCAGAGGTTCGGTTTGCGCCAGTTCGCGCAGTGCATCGGCGGCGTGCGCCACATCGAGCAAGGTACCTGGCCAGCCACCACCAGCATCGCCCACGCGTCGGTACTCAATCGTCCAACTGGCCCAACCGTGGCTGGCCAGCCAAGCGGCCAAACGGGTGATGTAGACCAGGTCGTATTTGGCGCGCCAGCAGCCGCCGTGGATCAACACCACCACCGGGAAAGGGCCCTGCCCCTCAGGCAGACGCAGTTCGCCAAACTGTTGCGGTGCGCTGCCGTAGGGCCGTTGCGGCACGGCGGGCGGCAACGGCATGGCGTCCATCGCCTCCCATTCCAAAGGAGCGGTTGCAGCACGGTTGGCAGTTTGATCAGAAGGCGGCATCGTGGACGGCATGAAGCAAAAAGGGCTCGTGAAGAGCCCTTGATTTTGCCCCAGCCGACGCCGGGGTTCAGCGGACTCAGCGGCTTAACCGCGACCGACAAAAGGCATCTTCGTGGCCATCACCGTGTGGAACAACACATTGGCTTCCAGCGGCAGGTTGGCCATGTAGAGCACCGATTGGCCCACGATGTTCACGTCCATCAGCGGCTCAATGGCGATCTCGCCGTTGGCCTGCGGCACACCCTTGGCCATGCGCATGGCCATGTCGGTGGCGGCGTTGCCAATGTCGATTTGGCCCACGGCGATGTCGTACTTGCGGCCATCCAGCGAAGCCGTTTTGGTCAAGCCCTCCACCGCGTGTTTGGTGGCGGTGTAGGCAATTGAATTCGGGCGCGGCGCCGTGGCCGAAATCGAACCATTGTTGATGATGCGGCCGCCGCGTGGCGACTGCTCTTTCATCACCCGGAAGGCGGCCTGGATGCACAAGAACATGCCGGTCAGGTTGATGTCCACCACGTTCTTCCACTGTTCCAGTGTCAGGTCTTCGAGCAGGATGCCAGGTGCGTTTACACCCGCATTGTTGAACAACACGTCGACACGGCCAAAGGTTTTGACCACGGTATCAAACAGCGCCTTGACGGACGCCGGGTCCGACACATCGGTGCTCACCGTCAACGCGCGTGCGCCGGCACCCGACTCATCGGCCACGGCTTGCAGCGGCTCGACGCGGCGGCCGGCCAAAGCCACGTGGTAGCCGTCTTTCAACAAGGCCAATGCGGCCGCTTTGCCTACGCCGCTACCGGCTCCGGTAACGATAGCAATTTTCTTCGTCGTCTCCATCCATGTTCTCCTGGTCTGTTTATGTTTGAAAGGTGTTGAGAAAGCGCAGCAGAAAGCCGCATCCCTGCGGCTTTCTACGGCACAGTTTTTTAACGGCGCGCGCGGGGTTTCTTCTGCGCGGCCTTGCGGTTCGGGCCACCGGCAGGTTTGGCACCTTTGCCAACACCGGTAGGCTTGGCCGCACGGGTTTCCGACTTCGATTTGCGGGCGGGCGGTGCGGCCTTGAACTCTGCACGCGCACCGCCGGAGCGGCTCTTGCCCGCATCATCAAAGCCACCGCCACTGCCACCGCGCTCCTTGTTGTTGCGTACCGGCAGGTCTTCACCATCGCGAATCAAGCGGAAGTCGATCTTGCGGCCATCCAAATCGACACGGCTCACCTGCACTTGCACGCGCGAACCAATGGCATAACGGATACCCGTGCGCTCACCGCGCAACTCTTGGCGTGCTTCGTCGAAGCGGAAGTACTCGCCACCGAGTTCGGTGATGTGCACCAGGCCTTCGACGTACATCGCATCCAGCGTCACAAAGATGCCGAACGTGGTGACCGAGGTGACCAGGCCGCTGTATTCCTCGCCCAGATGCTCGCGCATGTACTTGCACTTGAGCCAGGCTTCGACGTCGCGGCTGGCTTCGTCTGCACGGCGTTCGTTGGCGCTGCAATGCAGCCCGGCAGCCTGCCAGGCCAGCGTGTCCTGGCTGACCTTCTTGGGCTTTTGGTTCGGCTCGGCGACCTTGCCATTGAGCTTGGAAGCGTTGTTCTTCTGCAGCCGCTTGGCCAGCTTGGCATGCGCCTCGCCCGGCGTGGGCAAGGTGGGCAATTGGTACTTGGTGCCACCCAAAATCGCCTTGATGACGCGGTGCACCAGCAAATCCGGGTAGCGACGAATCGGGCTGGTGAAATGGGTGTAGGCCTCGTAAGCCAGTCCAAAATGGCCGCTGTTGACCGGCGTGTAAATGGCTTGCTGCATTGAGCGCAGCAGCATCGAGTGGATCTGCTGGGCGTCGGGCCGATCCTTGGTGGCCTCCGCAATCGCCTGAAACTCAGAAGGCTTGGGGTCGTCGGTGATCGTCAGCCCCACTCCCATGGCCTTCAGGTAGTTGCGCAGCACTTCCTTTTTCTCGGGCGTAGGCCCTTCGTGCACGCGGAACAGGCCGGGTTGTTTGCCTTGGTTGATGAAGTCAGCACTGCAGACGTTGGCCGCCAGCATGGCCTCTTCAATCAAGCGGTGCGCTTCGTTGCGGGTGCGCGGCACGATCTTCTCAATACGACCGTTTTCGTCACAGACGATTTGCGTTTCGGTGGTTTCAAAGTCAACCGCACCACGCACGCTGCGCGCAGCCAACAAGGCGCGGTACACGTCGGCCAGGTTCAGCAGGTCCTGCACGCGGTCTTTGCGGCGCACAGCCTCTGGGCCACGGGTATTGCCCAAAATGGCCGCCACTTCGGTGTACGTGAAGCGCGCATGGCTGAACATCACCGCCGGGTAAAACTGGTATGCGTGGACCTCGCCCTTGGCGGTGACCATCATGTCGCAGACCATGCACAAGCGCTCAACTTCGGGGTTGAGCGAGCACAGGCCGTTGGACAGCTTCTCGGGCAGCATGGGGATCACGCGGCGCGGGAAGTACACGCTGGTGGCGCGGTCGTAAGCATCCACATCGATGGCCGAGCCGGTTTCCACGTAGTGGCTCACATCGGCAATCGCCACCAACAAGCGCCAGCCTTTGCTTCGGCCCACCTTGGCGGGCTCGCAATACACGGCATCGTCGAAGTCGCGCGCGTCTTCACCGTCAATGGTGACCAGCGGCACGTCGGTCAAATCGATGCGGTTGCGTTTGTCTTGTGGGCGCACCTTTTCGGGCAGGCCACGCGCCAGCGCGATACAGGCGTCCGAGAAGATGTGCGGCACGTCGTACTTGCGTACGGCGATTTCAATCTCCATGCCGGGGTCATCAACCTCACCCAGTACCTCTTTGACGCGGCCCACAGGCTGGCCAAACAACGCGGGCGGCTCGGTCAGCTCGACCACCACGACCTGACCGGGCTTGGCCGTGCCGGTGGCGCCCTTGGGCACCAGGATGTCCTGGCCGTAACGCTTGTCTTCCGGCGCAACCAGCCAGATGCCGCTTTCTTGCAGCAACCGGCCGATGATCGGGTGCGGCGGACGTTCCACGATTTCGACCACGCGCCCTTCGGGCCGACCTTTGCGGTCGCTGCGCACCACACGAACCTTGACACGGTCCTTGTGCAGCACGGCACGCATTTCATTGGAGGGGAGGTAGATATCCGATTCACCGTCGTCGCGAAGCACAAACCCGTGTCCGTCGCGGTGGCCTTGGATGGTTCCTTCGATCTCGTCCAGCAAGGCGCTGGTATGGCTTGGCGTTTTGATAAATGTTCTTTCTGTTCAGCCCCTGCGCTCCCATAGCGCAGTGCAGGTGGCAACCGTAAGGATAAAACCGAATTGGGAAAAATTGCGAAAACTTTTTACCCTGGATCAAAAGTCCATTTTTCACATGTTATACTTCTTCTCGTGGGCCCAGATGGCGAAATTGGTAGACGCACTGTGTTCAGGTCGCAGCGCCGCAAGGCGTGCTGGTTCGAGTCCAGTTCTGGGCACCACACCTTATCTCGAATAAAAAGCCGCTGATGACTCAGCGGCTTTTTTGTTTTCCGTGACACTTTAACCTGTCACGTCTTTTCCGCAACACACACGCATAAAAAAACAGCGCAGACCTTTGCAGGTGCTGCGCTGTTTTGTGTTGAAGGCGAGTCGGATTAAATCGGCCGCGCCACCAAATCGTGGCCTTGCGTGCCCACGATGCGTGCCTTGGTGAATTCACCCACCTTCATCGTCTTGCTGATTTTTTCTGGTGGCAACAAATGCACCACGCCATCGATCTCCGGCGCATCGGCATAGCTGCGGCCGGTTCCCCCCTTGCGGCCCAGCGCAGGCGCCGAATCAACCAACACTTGCATCGTCGCACCCACGCGCTGTTGCAGCTTGGCGGCCGACACTTCTTCGGCCACAGCCATGAAACGCGCGCGCCGTTCTTCGCGCAGCTCGGGGGGCAACATGCCGGGAATGTCGTTAGCGGCAGCGCCTTCCACCGGGCTGTAAGCAAAACAGCCTGCGCGGTCGATCTTCGCTTCCCGCATGAAGTCGAGCAGGTGCTCAAACTCCGCTTCAGTTTCCCCGGGGAAACCTGCAATGAAGGTGCTGCGGATCACCAGCTCAGGGCAGGCTTCGCGCCAGCGTTGGATGCGCTCCAGGTTCTTCTCGCCACTGGCCGGGCGCTTCATGCGGCGCAGCACGTCAGGGTGGCTGTGCTGCAGCGGCACGTCCAGGTAAGGCAGCACGCTACCCGTTGCCATCAACGGAATGATTTCGTCCACGCTTGGATACGGGTAGACGTAATGCAGGCGCACCCAGGCGCCGTACGGTGCGGCGATTTCACCCAGCGCTTGCACCAATTCGAGCATACGGGTCTTGACCGGTTTGCCGTCCCAGAAGCCAGTGCGGTACTTCACGTCCACGCCATAGGCCGAGGTATCTTGACTGATGACCAGCAGCTCTTGCACGCCGCCTTCGAACAAGGCACGTGCATCGTTCAACACGTCGCCAATCGGGCGCGACACCAAATCGCCACGCATTGACGGGATGATGCAGAACGTGCAGCGGTGGTTGCAGCCTTCGCTGATCTTCAAATAAGCGTAATGCTTGGGCGTGAGCTTGACACCAGCCGAGCCAAATGCATTGGGCACGAGGTCAATGAATGGGTCGTGTGGCTTGGGCAAGTTGGCGTGCACCGCGTCCATCACTTCTTGCGTGGCGTGCGGGCCGGTCACGGCCAACACGCTGGGGTGCATTTCGCGCACCAGGTTGCCACTGGTGGGGCCGGCTTTGGCGCCCAGGCAACCCGTGACGATCACGCGGCCATTGGCAGCCAACGCTTCGCCGATAGTGTCCAGGCTTTCTTTGACCGCATCGTCAATGAAACCGCAGGTGTTGACGATCACCAAGTCGGCGCCCTCGAAGGTCTTCGAGGTCTGATAACCCTCGGCGCTGAGTTGCGTGAGGATGAGTTCCGAGTCGGTCAAGGCTTTGGGGCAGCCAAGGCTCACAAATCCCACCTTGGGAATTTTGGCCGTTTCCGGAGTCGCGACTGCGTTGTAAGTATCTGATTCCATTTGTGTTTCGCAGGGCGACCTGGCGGATGAGCTGGGGCAGGCATTGTAAGCGAGAGCCAGAATTGCCCCCACGCCGACTGCATCTAAACCCTGGGATTCAGTCCCGAGTCAACATTCAGGTTTTCAGGCAAGCCCTGATCTTGGACCGATTTGCGTCGACTCATCTCTCTCATTTGTCCCGTTACGGCCCCGCCAAACGGGAATGCCGGAAGGACAGAGGTGAGCCTTCGGCTTACGATACAAGCAGGTCAAGGTCGTCGTCCGTCTTCATCTCACTCGGAGTTTTCATGAACCGCTTCTCCTCCATTGGTCGTCACTTCGTTCCTGGTGTGCTGATGGCCAGTTTCGTACTAGCGCAGGCCGCCGAAATTACCGTGCTCAGCGCGGGAGCCATCGAGCCAGGTCTTAAAGCCGCCGTGGACGTTTTCGAGAAACAAACCGGCCATCAAGTCAAAGTGACGTTCAATACAGCACCAGAGTTGAAGAAACGCATTGACGGAAATGAAGCCTTTGACGCCGTCATTGCACCGCGTGCCTCTATCAGTGAATTTGCCAGCGCCAGTAAGCTGGCAGAAACGCGAGCCATCGTGGGTCGCGTCGGCATGGGGGTGGCAGTTCGTGAAGGTGGCCCCGTACCTGACATTTCCAGTGCAGTGGCGCTAAAACAATCAGTGCTTGCGGCAGATACGCTGGTGTTCAACCGAGCATCTACCGGCATGTACCTAGAGGGGCTTCTTAAAAAAATGGAGGTCTACGGACAAGTGGAGTCCAGAACCACCCGGTATCCCGATGGCGCAGCCGTGATGGAGCATGTCATCCGCGGTAAGGGTAACGAAATTGGCTTTGGTGCCATCACCGAGATTCTGCTTTACAAGGACAAGGGCCTACGCTTCGTGGGACCGGTGCCCGCAGAAATACAGAACTACACCACCTATGCTGCTGCCCCACTGGCGGCCAGTAAGCAGCAGGAAGTTACCCAGGCATTCGTCAGTTTCCTGGCTGGTCCTGTGGGCAAGCCATTGTTCGAGGCTGCGGGGGTCACGGATTAATGTTCGCAAACTTTCTAGCCTTGCCAAATGCTGGCGCCTGAGCTTCCACATGCAGAACCATGTCCAAGCCCTTGGCGGCTTGGAACGCCTGTCCGGCCTCTCCCGTATGGCGTGTCGGCCAGGACCTGCCGGTGGCGAGCAACGGCTCACCGGCCATTCAGTTGTCCGCTAGGCGCCCCCACTGTTCCGACGAGCGACTGCTCTTGGAAATAGGCGGATTGCTCCTCAATCCTTGAGACTCACGCCCAAGGCTTCCAGCTTCTTTGCGTATGCGTCCCGGCGTTTTGCCGCCTTTGCAGCGGCGTCTACGGCGGCTTGGATGGCCTTCGGCCCCTTTTTCGCAGCAGCTTTGATCAGTCCGGTCTTGTGAGCAGCATCTGCCTCCGCCCTCTTGAAAGTGGCGATGATGTCGATATCGGCAACAGAGTGGTTCACAGGCACCCTCAAAGCTTAACGTCAGTGCGAAGCAACGCTGTTCTCAATTCGCGGTTAGCTGGGATTGAAACATCGATGCCTTGAACCGCCAGGTCGAACGGTGAGCCTGGTTTGATACTGGCTGGGAGTATTTTCTTTACGGGATTCGTCGCGGGGTACTTGCCATCAGCGGCACACATACGAACGGAAAAACCGAATTCATCGAGTACACCTTTTGCGTATAGCTCTGCCAAATGCTGAAACGACACGAATGTCGAGCATTTCACTTCTTTAGCCCCTAGCTTGCGAATGCTACGAACGATCTCAAATTTGCCAAGAGAATCTCGTTGGGTATTCGTAAAGGGATGCAGAAAAAGCGTCTCACGAGGTCCTCCCTTTTTGGACGCCAGCGTGTGCTCGACGGCGATATCAGTCAAAAGCAAGTTGTTTTCCTCGTCATTCAATAAGCCACAGATTTAACAGGCACATTAGTCTCCATCACGCCCCAAAGTTCCCGCTCGCGATTTTCAAACTAGGCCACATGGAAACCAATGCCCCTTGAGATTGGATTGCTTGTTCCCAGTGGGATCAGTCGAGGTCGGCGCACAGCGTTCAAGGCAAGGGCGTTTCATCGGCTCGACCATCAACGCTGATTAGACCAAACAACCCGATCGTCAGGTGGGAACCTGTCACTCATCTCATCATGCGCCGAACAGGTCGTCCACTTCGCCGAGCGTTAACTGACCTGAAGTCCTTCCAGCAGCAGTTCAAATGACGAATCCATCGCTGGATCCATACCGCCAACGAAGCCGACTAAACCGTCAAGCGAGAGAACTGTCAGTCCATGAAGCTGGGACCAGACAGCATGCGCTTGCTTTAACGCGTCTCGATGCCTGATCCATCCGGTGCGATGGCCTTCCTCGATGGCGTGAACCAGAACGCCCAATGACTCCATGCCCTTTTCCTTGAGCAACTGGTTATCACACCCGTGCGCTTCGGCACTGAACATCACCCGGTAAAGGTTGGCGTTCGTCCTCCCAAACTCAACATACGAACGACAAATTGCCAAGAATCCTTCTGGCTGATCGAGCGCAGACGTATTGGCGACCTGTTGCGAAAAAAGGCGCAGCTTCTCAAAGCCTGCCGCAGCGACTTCGGCAAGCAAGCCAGCTTTGTCAGGGAAGTGCTTGTACGCCGCGGAATGGCTGACACCACTGCGTTTGGCGAGGTCTCGCAACGAGAAATGCCACCCTTGTTCCTCCTGCAAAAGCTCTAGATACGAGTCGAGTAAGGCACGACGCAGATCGCCGTGGTGATAGGGCTTAGAGGCAATGTCCATGACGTAGTGCGTTTTTGCGGCTCAATGTTGACGGCGGTAACTTCAAAGTGTACGCCAATCCCATCGGCCTGCTCACCGCATCCCTCAGCTGGGCACCGGTCCTCTGTTTGGCTTGGCTTTTCGCCTTAAAAGAGCATTTTGAAAAAATGTTGACAGTGGTCACATTGGGTTATACATTAACGCCAAGTGAACACTGGTTACTTCAAGACCAGCGGCACTCAACCCCTCGGCAGGACGATTCCAGACCCGCCGAAGAACCCGGAACCTCACTGCAACTTGGAGCTCAACATGGAATCCTCAGACTTCACCGTTCACCGCCCCGCGACCAACGTCTCAGACCGTGTTGCACTAGGCATCACGCTGTCGCTGCGTTTTTTTGCCGACACCTTCTTCGCCAAGCGCTACGGCAACCGCGCCATCGTGCTCGAGACGGTGGCTGCCGTGCCGGGCATGGTCGGCGGCATGCTGGTGCATCTGCGCTGCTTGCGCTGGATGGCGGATGACGCAGGCTGGATCCGCACGCTGCTGGACGAAGCCGAGAACGAGCGAATGCACCTGATGACGTTTGTGGAGATCGCCAAGCCCAGTTGGTTTGAGCGCGCGGTGATCCTGCTGGTACAGGCGCTGTTTTTCGTCTTCTTCTTCGGGCTGTATCTGACATCGTCGCGCACCGCGCATCGGCTGGTCGGCTACTTTGAAGAGCAGGCGGTGATCAGCTACACGCTCTACCTCCAGGAAATCGATGCCGGCCGCGTGGACAACGTGCCCGCGCCCGACATCGCCATTGACTACTGGAAGCTGGCACCCAATGCCCGGCTGCGCGATGTGGTGCTGGCCGTACGCCAGGACGAGGCAGGCCATCGGGAGGTCAACCACGCCTTCGCCGACGAACTCAATCGCTCCTCGGTGCGAGTGACCTCATAAACCTTGTCGGATTGCACGACCGCGCCGCGACCGTGCATTTACCTCAGCCCCTATTGCCGGTATCGCGCCGGAATACTTTGGAAATGTCATGCATCCGCTGATCCAGGCGCAACGCGCCGTCTTCAACACGAGCGTCAATTTGAAGGCGCTCGTCAACAGGCTCTCCGCGCACTGGATCTACGTGAGCCTCTACCTCATTCCCTATCGCGCGCTGATGGGCACCGTGCCCACCACAGGCCTCACTCTTGCGCGCTGCTTGATCCAACTAAGCAAGCCGCTGGCGAAGCTGTATTGAAGCCGCCGGCCTGCCTGATCCCAACCACAACCCTGTCATCCAAGGAGAAAACCATGACTTTGAAAAACCTACTGCCACGCCCGCTGGGCTTTGGCACCGCGCCTCTGGGCAATATGTTCCGCGCTATTCCTGAATCGGAAGCGCAAGCCACCGTCGATGCTGCATGGCATGACGGCATCCGCTTTTTCGACACGGCGCCGTTCTATGGCGCTGGTTTGGCGGAGGCTCGGCTGGGCGAAGCGCTTGCCGGGCGCGACCGTGCCAGCTACGTCCTTGCGACCAAGGTCGGCCGCCTGATCCTCGACGAAGTCGAAGACGTCAATGCCCGCGACCTCGGTGAGAAGGGAGAGGTGTTCAAGCACGGTCGCGCCAACCGCATCGTGAACGACTACTCCGAGAGCGCGACCTTGCGCTCGATCGAAGACAGTCTTCAGCGTCTGAAGACCAACCGTCTGGACATCGTTTGGGTACACGATATCGCACAGGATTTTTACGGCGACGATTGGCTCAGCGTGTTCGAGACGGCACGCAAGGGCGCATTCAAGGCGTTAGACCGGTTGCGCGACGAAGGTGTGATCGGCGCGTGGGGACTCGGCGTGAACCGGGTGGAACCGATCGAACTGCTGCTGGATCTGCAAGAACCGCGACCCGATGGTTTCCTACTCGCCGGACGCTACACATTGCTGGATCATGCCAAGGCACTCCAGCGGGTCATGCCACAAGTGGCTGCGAAGGGCTTGGGCATCGTGGTCGGTGGTCCCTACAGTTCAGGTGCATTGGTGGGCGGGCCGAACTTCGAATATGCGCCGGCCACAACGGCCATCCTGACCAAAGTAAAAGACATCAAGACGATAGCCGATCGACACAGCGTGACGATGAAGGCGGCCGGACTGCAATTCGCGTTGTCACATCCTGCAGTCGTTGGAGTGATTCCCGGAGCCAGCCGCCCCAATCGCATCGCTGAAGATCGCGCGGCCTTGGAGTCCCCTGTGCCAGCAGATTTCTGGCGCGAATTGCGCCATGCCGGCCTGGTGCACCCCGAAGCGCCGCTGCCGCACGGCATCTGACGTTGGGGGCGGCGGGCGACCACTGGCGCCTCCGTCCCATCTCCTCCCTCATCGATAGCACCGCTAACTGCATCTGGCGGCGTGTTCATCGCACGCCCCATGCGTTCAACCTTTTCAGAGAACCATCATGTTCGACCAAGCTTACCGACCACAGTGCCATCATGTGGCCCAGTTCCCAGAAGTTGAAACGCGCTGGCTCAGCCGCAAAGCGCTGGCCCTGCTGGCACTGGCACTCGGAACCTTCTGTATCGGCACGTCCGAGTTCGCCAGCATGGGGCTTCTGCAGTTATTTGCAGCCAGTCTTGATCTGGACATTCCAACCGCCACACATGCCATTGAGGCCTATGCTTTCGGTGTTGTACTCGGTGGTCCCGTGGTAACCATCCTGGCGGCGAAGCTCAACCGCAAGAAGCTACTGCTCGTTTTGATGGCCCTCTTTGTGGCCGCAAACGTGCTGTCAGCCAGCGCAACCGGGTTGGACTTCTTCATGTTTGCACGCTTCCTGAGTGGCATTCCACAGGGCGCTTACTTTGGCGCGGCGGCCGTGGTTGCCTCCTACATCGTGGGGCCTGGCCAAGGCGGCCGGGCTTTCGCACTGGTGATGACGGGGCTGACGGTGGCCACCATCGTGGGATCGCCGCTGGCCACACTGCTCGGCCAAACGCTTGGTTGGCGCTTGGCCTACCTCGCAGTGTCGGCCTTGGGCGTGCTGTCGCTCGTGGCGCTGTGGATATTGGTGCCGCGCTCGCAGGCGCTGGACGGCGGCCCCGTATTGCAGGAACTGCGCGCGTTGGGGCGTGCCTCCGTCTGGTTCATGATGGCCGTAGCCGCGCTGGGTGTCTCCAGCATCTTCGCCGTTTACACCTTCATCGGACCACTGGTCACGGACGGTGCTCAGTTGGACGCCACTTGGGTTCCGCTCGCGTTGGGCGTCTTCGGGGTCGGCATGACGGCAGGCAACGCCCTTGGGGGATGGTTGGCAGACCGCCATCCTTCGCGTGGCTTGGTGATGGGATTCGCCAGCGGACTGGTGGCCTTGGCCCTGTTGGCCATTGGTGGAGGCAACATCGTGGTTCTGATGACAGGTCTGTTTGCAGTGGGTGCCACCATGATGATCGCCATCCCCACCATTCAGGTTCGGCTCACTCGTGCAGCGCCGGATGCACCGACGCTGATGGGGGCCATGAATCTGGCCGCGTTGAACGTCGGCAATGCGATCGGCGCATGGGCTGGCGGTCAAACCATCGCGCACGGCAGTGGCCTGCTGTCCACCGCATGGGCGGGCTTCGTACTGACCCTCTCGGGGCTTGTGCTTTTCATGTGGGTATCACGCAGCACTATTGTCGAAGGCCGAGCCTGTGAGTCGGCGGCCGGTTCTTGACGGGTAGCGCTTTAACGTGATGGCCGCCGCACTTGCTACCTTTGAAGAGTCAGAAGAACAACGGCCCGTTTTGCCAAACGCCAAGACTGTCAAGCGCCGTGCACTCGGTTCCGGCCCGCGCGCTTGGCCAGGTACATGGCTTGATCGGCTCGGCGCAGCGCCTGAGCGGCAGATTCACCTGCCGCGAGTTGCGTGACACCAGCGCTGAAGGTGATCAGGATTTTCTCGGTGTCGCGAAGGAAAAGGCGTTTGCTGAGTTCACGCTGCAGCCGCGTCATGACCTCCAGAGCCTCACGCAGTTCGGTCTCGGGCAGCAGCAGCACGAACTCCTCGCCGCCATAACGTGCGATGGCGTCCTGCGGCCGCATGCATTCGCGCACCACCGCCACCAGATGCAATAGCGCGCCATCACCGGCCTCATGCCCCAGGCGATCGTTGAAGGCCTTGAAGTTGTCTACATCGAGCAAGGCAATGCTCAGCCCGCTCCCCCGCCGTGTGGCCGCAGCGATTTCACGCTCCAGGGCTTCATCCAAACCACGCCGGTTGAGCGCGCCGGTCAGCGCATCATGTCTGGCCAAGGCACTCAGGTCTTCAAGTTCATGCCGCAGCCGCTCGATCTCGGCCTCGGTCGACTCCGATTTCTGCCGGATCATGCTCAGCTCGCTGTGCATGGCCAGGGCCTCGTCCGCCATGGTGCGGCTGGCCATGAACGCCTCGCGCATGACGGGTGCGATGTCTTCCAGGGTTTTGGCTTCCTGCATGCGCCGCGTGCAGGTCTCGATCACGCTGTAGTGCGCTTCATTGCAAGCCGCAATGCGGCGCAGCGTGCCGAGGAACGCTTCAAACATGCCCTTCATGTTGTCCTGGGCGGCGATCAACTGCTGCTTGGCCCCGGTCTGCTGGTCGATCACCTCCACCAACCGGTCTCGCAGCGCATCCACTCGGCGCAACGACATGGGCGGCGCAGAGGCGGCCAGCAGCGACTCTGTCTGGCCTTGCAGCCATTGGTCATCCACGGTCACCGCACTGATGTTGCGCAGGATCAGTTGCAACAGCTCCCACTGCCCCGCCTGGATGGCGCTGTGTTCCTCGTTGTCGACATCCAGCCTTTGGGTGAACGTCTCCAGCATGGTCTTCAAGGTGTCGAGGCTCAGCACCGGCTGACGCACAAAGGCGGTCAACTGCGCAGCCTGTCGGCGCAAGTCGGAATCATCAGCCGGCTGGGCATAAACACTGCTTTCCACCAAGTGCGCCAGTGGCTCCTGCAGCGCCGTGACGTTGTGCCAGTTGTTGAGGGGCGAGGCGGCCTGAGACGACGCCACTGCTGCCCGCCCGGCGATCTCGTCATATAGCGCCTGGTAATTTTCGGGCGAAGGTTCCTGGCGCCGCCTGGCCAGCAGCTTAAGCGTCTCGCGAGCGATATCGGATGGTTTTCGATCTGGCATAACGCCCTCTACCTCATACTCCAGCCGCTGCCTGAGGCCACGACCACGCCAAACGCGGGTCTCGGCATGCGGCCAGCTTCAAATTCTTTAAACCGTCTCATCGCTTCTTTTCCTCAAGCCCTTACACGCTTTGGCTTCCCGCGTGGTGCATCTGGTGCGACTCGCTTTGGTTCGCCAGCAATGGCTTGATCGCCTCCACCGGCATCGGCCGGGCATACAGATAGCCCTGGACTTCGTCGCACCCCTGCTCTCTTAAAAAATCGCGCTGGGCGGTGGTCTCTACTCCCTCGGCGATGACGCGCAACCTCAAGCTCTTGGCCATGGCGATCACGGCAGAGGTAATCGCCTCGGCTTCGCGCTGGCCGCTTTTGCCCAGGTCCAGCACAAAGGAACGGTCGATCTTCAGTTTGCTCACCGGGAACTGGCGCAAATAGCTCAGGCTGGAGTAGCCCGTGCCGAAGTCGTCGATGGCGATCTGGATGCCCATGCTGACCAACTGACGCATGGTGTCAACGGCCACATCGGTGTTCGCCATCAAAATGCCTTCGGTGATTTCCATCTCCAAAGCCCCCGCTGGCAGATCAAACTCGGTCAACACGCGGCGCACTTCAAAGAGAAAATCGGGCGCCTGAAATTGCGTGGCGGAAAGGTTCACGGCAATCGGCAACGGCTGCAAACCATCACTGCGCCATTGCGCCCAAATGCGCGCTGCCTCGCGCACCACCCAATGGCCAATTTCGGCCATCATCCCCGAAGACTCAGCAATCGGGATAAAACGCGCGGGCGACACCGCGCCGCGTGCGGCGTGCTGCCAGCGCAGCAGCGCTTCAGTCCCCACAGGTTTGCCATCTTCCAACGTGAACTGCGGCTGCAGGTGCAACTGCAACGCGCCCGCGTCGATGGCCTGGCGCAGGTCCACAGCCAACAGCATGTCGTCGTAGGCCGACGCATTCATCTCAGGCGCATACAGACGCCAGGTGTTGCGCCCCTGGCTCTTGGCCATTCGCATGGCCGATTCGACGTTGAGCAACAGGTCTTCCGAGGTGAGCGCATGGTCGGGGTAACTTGCCACACCGATGCTGGCGGTGGGCGATACCGGGTGCGCCCCAAGGCGGATGGGCGGTGCCAGCAGTGCACGCACCTCGCTGATCAGCAACGCATGGGTGACTAGGCTACCGGGCAGCACTAGCATGAATTCGTCTCCGCCGTAGCGGTACAGGCCTTTCAAGTCGGTGCCCAGGCCACGTAAACGTTGGGCTACTTCCACCAGCAAAGCGTCTCCCTGGGCGTAACCAAAAGATTCGTTGACGGCGTTGAAGCGGTCGAGGTTGACCAAGGCCAGCGTCAAGCTCTGGCCGGGCGACGTTTGCACATGCACGTCTGCCAGGTACTTGGGCAGATCCTGTTCCAACTTCGCCCGATTGGGCAGCTTGGTGGCGGGGTCGTGGATCGCCAGATACTCGGCGCGGCCTTCCGCTTGTTTCAGGCGCGTCAGGTCGGTGAAGACGTCGATGTACTGCTCCACTTCGCCATCGGCGCCACGGTGCGCGCAGACGAACAGACGTGCCAGAAACACCGCCCCGTCTTTTCGTCGAATATGGACTTCGCCTTCCCAAAAATCCTCTTCTTTCAAGATCGAGAGGGCGCGCTCCGCGACCGCTGGTTCCAACCCCGCGCTTAACTTGGTCGTCGGTTGATGGAGCAGGTCTTCCAACTGATAGCCAGTGATGGCGGTCACCCGGCTGTTGATGGACACAATGCGCCGGTCGCGGTCGGCGACGATGATGCCTGCGGCCGAGCGCTCGAAAAAGCTCGCCGCTACGCGCAGCCGTGTGTCGACTTCGGCGCGGCGCGTGACGTCCCGCCCAATGCTCAGATAGTGGTGTCGACCATCGGCTTCGAAGCAACCCAGGCTGCCCTCAAACAAAAAACTTGATCCGTCGGCGCGCTGCCGTGGCAGACAAACCTGCCGGGACTCGCCGGGTTTCATCTCTTTCCACATTGCGGCTTGCGCTGCTGCGCTTTCTGGCGTTCGCAGGCGGTAGATGGACATGCCCACGAGCCGTTCGCGTGGATAACCGTAGACCGTAGCTGCCCCATGGCTGGCATCCAAGACGGTGCCGTCTTCATCGGCCAAAAGGAAAACGTCGGCCGACTCTCGCAACATGTGTTCGTAGTGCTGACGCAAGTCGGCCTCGCGTGAAAAAACCCTCAACCTATCGCCACGCCGCCAGGTGAGATAAAGCAAGGACCCCAGCAAAATCAGCGCTGCGCTGCCCGCCAGCAAGACTTCACTGCCCTTCTTGGTGGTCGCGTATATCGTGGCAGAGGGCAGCTCGCTGATGACAATCCAGCCGGGCAGCAAGATACGCTCGCTGCTCGCCATGACGTTCTCACCCGCCTGCTTTCGGCCTTGCCATGCGGAAACGGTAACCCTGGGCCGAAGGGTGTCTACCACCAGCCCCGCCCCCAACAGCATGTCTGAATAGGATCGCGCCAGTGGCTGCAACGTGGCGCCCGTCGAAGACGACAGAAGTTGTGCACCACTTGCGGAGGCCCTGACCAAGAGTGTTTCACCGGCCCAGTTGGCGGGTTGCGCCTTCTCAAGTGAATTGACGAGCCACCGGGGGTCAAACTCCATATAAAGCGCCAACGCTGCAGACCCGAAGCCATCAGCCATGCCTTGCACCAGCCCGATGTGAAGCTGCCTCTCGTCTGGAGACGAAAGCTCTATCCACTGTGGACTTTTGGCAGCCTGGGTTCGCGCAACGAAGGCCAGTTGGCCCGAAGTGGGCGCGACGCCAGCGCGGAAGACACTCTTTTCAGTGTTTCTGTCGATGATGGCCACGGTTCGGTAGCCGTAAAGTCTTTGGATGAGCGCCAGATGCTTTTGAATGACGGCTGCATTCGTGTCCTGATCTGCCCCGCCCCGCTGCCATCGGTCCAAGGCTTGTTGCAGCAGATCACTGGTGCCCACAGCCTCGGCATCGGCGGCGCGCTCTTTCAACCAGGTGTTGAAGACGTACGCCGTGGCCAGCGCGCTCACCCGCAGGGTCTCCTCTGCGTTTTGTTCTGCCGCGCGCCGGGCGTGGTTGTAGAGCACCAGACCCAAGGCCAGCACGCCCGCCACAAATAAAACAAAGATCGCCGCAGCCAGCCGATTGGGAGAAATCCTCTGGCCTGGTACGTCTGTCCGCATTGAACCTTTCCTCATGAACATAGTTGAGTTTTCGGAAGGTCGCGTCAAAGCCTTAACGAACATTTCGGTTCGTAGCCGCTCGAAATGCGTTGCGAAAGATACGGGCAGAAGTTGCTAGCCAGAAAACACCGCTAGTGCAGTCGCCATAAAGTCCAAGCGAACTAGTGACAACTCGCAGCCAACCAACAGGGAACGGCACAAGGGCCGGAGGCAGGCTGTTCAGGGGCGAGAAGATCATGAGGAGACTGAACGGAAAATACGAACTTCAGCAAGAAAACATGACCGTGCAGCGCACCGGAACATATTTCTGATTGTTACGGATACTTTAAACAAAGCCTTCGCCAAAAAACAGAATTTGAGACCTAGTGATCAGTAAAACTGGTCGCCCACCAGCATTACTTCATAGGCGGAACAAACATTCTCACTAAATTCAAGCGACGTCAACTGAGGCTGTTTTTTTGTGCTGACGAAAGCGACCGCACCTCACTTCGTCAGCAGACTTGGCTCTTTTTTGCACAAATTTACTCCTCCAGCGTGAACTAAGTCTGCAGTAGATACGCTGTTTCCGATAGTTTTTTAGCGCGGTTTGTACAAAATAAAACCGTCTCGGAAAGAAATCTCATGGAAGCACCGACTCAACCCTTCTTAGGCACACATCCCAACTGGCAAAACACGGCCCCTAGCGAGCTTCAAGCGGAGCGCACACGCCGCGCCCCTCCTGGGAGACAGATTGCAGCGGTCTCGCTGGTGTGCCCATCATGCAGAACGCGTTGGCGAGCCACCTACGGCCCGAATGGTGGCCTCACCCTCAAGTCTCCACATGGCGCACTGGCTACTTGCCCAGAGGAAAACTGCAAACATGTAGGGCCTATCGAACTGGTGAATTAGGTAGAGCCAATCACCGATTTAGGCTCCAGGTAAGTTTCCAAACCAAACACACCAAACTCGCGGCCAATGCCCGATTGTTTGAAGCCACCAAAAGGCGCCAGTGGCTCATGGTGCAGGCCATTGATCAACACCCTGCCCGCTTGCAAACGGCTCCCTACTGCACGAGCGTGGTCATCGGAGCCCGACAACACCACCGCTTGTAGACCATAAACCGTGTCATTGGCGATGGCGATGGCGTCCTCTTCATCGTCGTAGGGGATCACACACAACACCGGCCCAAAAATTTCCTCACGTGCGATCGTCATCTGGTTGTGGACGTCTGCAAACAAGGTTGGCCGCACGTAAAAGCCAGCATCGAGTCCTGTTGGGCGACCTTCCCCGCCCGTGACCAAGCGAGCCCCTTCCGCAATGCCTTGTCGGATGTAGCCCTGCACGCGCTCCCACTGGCGGCGGCTGACCATGGGGCCGATCTGTGTTGCGGGATCGTGTGGGTCGCCTACCTTCACAGACTCCACGGCGGCTTTGGTCAAGGCAACGGCTTCTTCCAGGCGATGCGCGGGCACGAGGATGCGGGTGCCGGCGATGCAGGCTTGTCCGCTGTTCTGAAACCCTGCGGCCACAGCCAAAGGCATGGCGGTGGCGAAGTCCGCATCGTCCAGCACCACAGTGGGAGACTTGCCACCCAGCTCCAGCGTCACACGTTTCAGCGTGTCGGCCCCGGCGCGTTGAATGGTTTTGCCCACGGCGGTGCTGCCGGTGAACGAAATCTTGGCGATGTCAGGATGGCTGCTGAGTTCAGCACCGACCACATCGCCACGCCCATTCACGATGTTGAACAAGCCCGGTGGCAGGCCAGCACTGTGTAATGCTTCGGTCACGACCTGGGTCTGGATGGCACTCATCTCGCTGGGCTTGATCACCACGGTGCAGCCGGCGGCCAGTGCGGTGGCCAGCTTGTTGCAGATGAAGCCGGCGTTGGAGTTCCACGGCGTGATGAGCCCGGCCGCGCCCACCGGCTCCATCACCACTTGGGCCGTACCGATCTGCCGTGTCAACGGGTAATCCGCCAGAGTCTTTGCGGCCAACAAAAAGGCATTTGCGGCATAGGTACCCACCCAAGCCGCGCGCGACACCGGGCCACCGTATTCCTCGGTCGATGCTGCGTTGATGTCGTCGGCACGCGCCAGCACTGCGTCGTGCAAGCGTTGCAGCAAAGCAATGCGCTCGGCCTTGCTGGTCCGCGCATAAGCCGGCCAGGCGCGTTTGGCTGCGGCAATGGCGCGTTGTGTGTCCTCCCGGTCACCCAGGGTCACGTGGCCAATCACCGCCTCCGTGGCGGGATTGATGAGTTCGGCCTGCTCGCGGCCGTGTGGGGTGACGAAGGCGCCATCGATATAAATCGTGTTGATGTTTCGCATGGGAATGTCCAGTCGGTTGCTGTTAATGGCATTGAAAAATCGCCCAGGACTGGAATTTAGAGCTGCCACATTGACTTGAGAAGCCGGCCAAATCATCATGCGTCATACCAAATTTCAGGACAATGGACGATGAACAGCAGCGGGCTGGTGGAACTAGAAGCCGTGTTGGCGGTGGCGCGGCACGGCGGTTTTCGGGCAGCGGCCACGGCCATGGGCATGTCACGCTCGGCCCTGAGCGCCACGGTAGCCGCACTCGAGGCGCGCCTGGGTGTGCGCTTGTTCAACCGCACCACGCGCAGCGTGTCCGTCACCCAGGCCGGAGAGCAATTCATCGCGCGCATTGCGCCGGCGGTGGCCGACATTCGAGGCGCACTGGAGGCCGTCAACGATTTGCGCCACACGCCCAGCGGGGTCTTGCGGTTGAACACCTCGGTGGGCGCAGCGCAGATCATCTTCACGCCCATCGTGCTCGAATACCTGCGGCGCTACCCCGACATGGCGATCGACATCGTCACCGAGCGCCGGCTGATCGATATCGTGGCCGAAGGCTTTGACGCTGGCATTCGTTTGGCCGAGGCGGTGCCGGGCGACATGGTGGCCGTACCCTTGAGCGGCGAGCAACGCATGGTGGTGGTGGCCTCGCCGCAGTACTTGACAGCGCACGCCGCGCCGCAGGTGCCAGACGATCTGATGCAGCACCGCTGCGTGCGTTGGCGCTTCTCCAGCGGCAACATCTACCGCTGGGAATTTGCGCGCCACGGCGAAGCGTTGACGCTCGACGTGCCCGGCCACATCACACTCGACGAACCCACGCTGATGCTTGAAGCCGCACGCGCTGGGGTCGGCATCGCCTATCTGGGTTTGTTCCACGTGGCCGACGATTTGGCCAGTGGTCGCCTGGTCGCGCTGCTGCCGGAATGGACGCCCAGTTACCCGGGCATCTGCCTGTATTACCCTAGCCGGCGCCACATGCCGGCCGGCCTGCGCGCCTTTGTGGATCTGGTGCGCGAACTTGGCCCCGAAGCACTTCAGCCCAGGGCGGCGGTGGCGCCAAAGGTGAAAAGGTCGTCCCGCCGGTCGACCTCGGGAGCCGCCTCTGCGTAGAGCGTTTTAGGCGCCACAACACCCGCGCGGCAAGAGATTTGTATAGTAATGTACCTATCCCTCACGGGGCTACATTGGGTCAGAAATCCTCTGGGTCTCGCGGCAGCCGGATGGAACAATCGCGCCTCCTCTGACCTTCCCACACCTGGAGAATTGACATGACCGCGATTGACAAAGTGATCTACACCGGCCGCACCCACACCACCGGCGGACGTGACGGCGCCGCGCGCAGCGACGACGGCCACCTCGACATCCAACTGACGCGTTTTGGCACCGTCGGCAACGGCACCAACCCCGAGCAACTTTTTGCCGCCGGCTGGTCGGCGTGCTTCATGGGCGCCATGGCGCGCGCAGCCCAACTCCAGGGTGTGCGCCTGCCGCCCGATGTGTCCGTCGATGCGGAAGTGGATCTGCTTTCGGGCCCTGATGGCTTCGCCCTGCAAGCGCGCCTCAAGGTCAGCGTGCCGGGCGTGGACGCGGAGCAAGCCCGCCAAGTGATCGATGGTGCACACCAGATCTGCCCCTACTCCAAGGCCACCCGAGGCAACATCCACGTCGACCTTTCGGTTGCGTAAACGGCCTGCTCAGCCCCCCATCACCCGATTAGCCCCCACAGACAGCAAGCATGACGACGGCCCAAGCCAACCCCTTCAGCCCCCGCCTGCTTGCTGCTGTGCGCCGATGCCTGCCAAAAACACTTTTGACGCGGGTCGCCCTGGTGGTGATCCTCGGCATGGCTTTGGCGCAGGCGCTCACGTATGGGGCGATTCGCTATGAGCGCGGGCGAACACTGCAGACCCTGATGCTGCGCGGAGTGGAGCACGATATCGCCAGCTCGGTGGCCATCCTCGATCGGCTGCCGGCCCACGAGCGCGATGCTTGGCTCGGTCGTCTGGAGCGGACCAACTACAGCTTTGCCCTGGCCGATGCCGCGGACACCACGCCGCTAGCAGCCCCCACCACCCTGGGCTCACCGGCATTGAGCAACTTTGTGGGCGTGATTACCAAGGCCCTGCAGCCCTTCCCCGTGCTGGCCGTGGCGCAACTGCCGGGCGTGCGCGAGCGCGTGCGTTTGCAAGTGCGCCTGACCGATGGCAGCGACCTCTTTGTGCTGGCACAGCGTGTGCCGATGCCTGTGGCCGATTGGGTGGTCTGGCTGCTGATAGGCCAGTTGGTGGTGTTGGCCGCATGTGCAGCCTTGGCCGCCAAACTGTTGACGCGGCCGCTGGCCCGCCTGGCCAATGCCGCAGACCAACTGGGGCCAGACCTGCAACCGGCCATGATGAACGAAGACGGCCCCGCAGAAGTGGTACGTGCCGCGCGTGCGTTCAATGCCATGCAGCGGCGAATGGCCGGCTACCTGAACGAACGCATGCAGATCCTGGCGGCCATTTCGCACGATCTGCAAACGCCCATCACCCGCATGCGTCTGCGCATCGACCTCATGGACGATCTGCCCGAGGGCGACAAACTGCGGCAAGACCTCGACGCGATGCGCGCGCTGGTGCAAGAGGGTGTCAGCTACGCCAAAACACTGCAAAGCTCAGAAGAAAAAATCCGGCGGCTGGATGTCGAGGCGCTGCTGCAAAGCATCGTCAACGACTACACCGACACCGGCCAACCCGTGAGGCTTTCGGGTGAAGCCGGTGCCCCGTTGAACACGCGCCCGAACGCACTGCGGCGCATCGTGGCCAACCTGGTCGACAACGCATTGAAATACGGCAGCCGCGCTGACGTACTTGTGGCCCGCGAGGGTGGGCAACTGCTGATCGACATCTGCGACAACGGCCCGGGCATTCCGTCTGACCAACTCACGGCCGTGCTGCAACCGTTCTACCGACTCGAAACCTCGCGCAGCCGCGACACCGGTGGCACAGGCCTCGGCTTGGCGATTGCGCAGCAATTGAGCCTGTCGCTGGGCGGCACGCTGTCACTGCACAACCGTGCGGAAGGCGGCCTTCGGGCTCGGCTCAGTCTGCCAACTTAAACTTCAAATCCTCGCCAGGAACCCGCCTTCATGTCCACTCCCCTACCCAGCGCAGACCACGTGTTGATGGTCGACGACGACCGCGAGATACGCGAACTGGTAAGTGCCTATCTGGTGAAGAACGGCGTGCGCGTGACCGCCGTGCCCACCGGGCGGCACATGCGCCAAGCCCTCGAACAAGAAGGCCCATTCGACCTGATCATTCTCGACCTGATGTTGCCGGGCGAAGACGGGCTCACGCTCTGCCGGGACCTGCGCGCCGGAAAATACAAGGCCACGCCCATCCTGATGTTGACCGCGCGCGGCGACGAGGCCGACCGCATCCTGGGCCTGGAGATGGGCGCCGATGACTATCTGGCCAAACCCTTTGCCGCGCGTGAACTTCTGGCGCGGCTGAAGGCTGTTTTGCGGCGCACGCGTATGTTGCCGCCCAATATGCGCAGCCAGGATGAAGCGCGCTGGCTGGTATTTGGCGATTGGCGCCTCGACACCGTCGAGCGCGCGCTGGTCGATGCCGAAGGTGTCATGGTGTCACTGAGCGGCGCGGAGTACCGGCTGCTGCGTGTGCTGGTCGACCACCCGCAAAAAGTCCTCACGCGTGACCAGATCCTCAACATCACGCAGGGCCGCGAGGCCGATCTTTTCGAGCGATCCATCGACCTGATGATCAGCCGCCTGCGCAAGTGCCTGGGAGACGACGCGCGCGAACCACGTTACATCAAGACGGTGCGCAGCGAAGGTTATGTGTTCGCCGCCCAAGTGCAGGCGCAGGACGCTTGAAGCACCCCAACCCCATGCGCAAATGGTGGTTCGCCCTGCTCTTCTGTGCGGGTGGTTTGATGGCCGAAGTCAGCCGGCCCGCCAGCGGCCCGTGTCCGCTGATTTCTTGCGCCGACACCACTTGTCGGCCACGCCGTAGCCCCCGCGCACCGCGCTGACCAGGTAGCTGCGTCTGGGCTGGCGCGCGCCCTCCAACCCAATCCCTCGTAGATCAAGTCGACGCAGAAAGCGGCCGACGCCGCCGCTCGCTCCTTTGCCCACACGCCACTGCCCAATCTCTCTTGCAGAGATTTGTATGGCTGTGTATCCGGCGGTGCCCAGAACACATACCGAGGCATTTCTCCTCTGGCATGACACATGCCAAATACATCGCAGCGGTTTACTACGGGTACGCCAACACACAACAAGTTGGCGCCCTTCCAACCACTGAAAGCCAAAGCATGACCATGCCCATCCCCTCCTTGCGCCGTCGCGGATTCTTGACCGGCACCACCGTTGCCCTTGCCACCAGTTCCCTGGGTACGCTGCTCGGATCCAAAGCAAGTGCAGCCACCACCGGCACATCAAGCTCAGCCTCTTCCATCTTTGCGGCGTTGAAGAGCATCGACGCCGGCGATCTGCGCGTCAGCTACGCCGACCTGGGCCCGAGCGACGGGCCGGTCGCCATCTTGCTGCACGGCTGGCCGTACGACATCCATGCCTTTGTTGATGTGGCGCCGCGCCTGGTCGAAGCCGGCTACCGCGTCATCGTGCCTTACCTGCGCGGTTATGGCGCCACCCGCTTCCGCTCGGCAGACACTTTGCGCAATGGCCAACAAGGCGCGGTGGCACAAGACATCGTGGCGCTGATGGACGCACTCGGCATTCGCCAAGCCGTGCTCGGCGCTTTCGACTGGGGCGCGCGTACGGCTTGCATTCTGGCGGCCGTGTGGCCCGAGCGTGTGGTCGGACTGGTGTCGGTCAGCGGCTACTTGATTGGCAACCCCAAAGTAAATGCCAAGCCACAGGCTCCTGCGGCTGAATTTGCATGGTGGTACCAGTCCTACCTGGCCACTGACCGGGGTCGTGACGGCTACGCCGCCAACCCTGCAGCGTTCAACCGCTTCATTTGGCAGCAGGCGTCGCCACGCTGGCAGTTCGACGACGCCACCTACCAACGCAGCGCCCAGGCTTTTGACAACCCCGACCACGTGGCCATCGTGGTCCACAACTACCGCTGGCGCATTGGGCTGGTGCAAGGCGAATCGCGCTTCGATGCGCTGGAGGCTCGGCTTGCGGCGGCACCCACCATCGCCGTGCCCACCATCACCATGGAAGGTGATGCCAATGGTGCGCCGCACCCTGACCCAGCCGTCTACGCCAGCAAGTTCACCGGCAAGTACCGGCACCGCCAGCTCGATGGCGGCATTGGCCACAACCTGCCGCAAGAAGCGCCGGGGGCATTTGCGCAAGCGGTGATCGACGTCACTCGTTTCTAAGTCCCACCAGCCACATCCACGACCGGAGCCGCCATGACCTTCTACTTCATCGCCTTTCTTGCGGGACTGCTGACCCTGTTCAGCCCCTGCATCCTGCCCGTATTGCCGTTTGTGTTTGCACGCTCGGGCAAGCCGTTCACGCAAGGCGGCCTGCCGATGCTGACGGGCATGGCCGTGACCTTTACTTCCGTCGCATCGCTCGGCGCGGTGGCCAGTCACTGGGCGGTGCAGTTGAACCAGGTCGGGCGCTGGCTCGCGTTGGCTTGCCTGATGCTTTTTGCGGCCAGCCTGGTGTTCCCAAGGCTGGCCACGTGGCTGAGCCAACCCCTGGTGCGGGCAGGATCGCAACTGACCAGCACCCCGTCCACGCGGTCCATCTGGGGTTCTTTCCTGCTGGGTGTGGGCACGGGCTTGATCTGGTCGCCCTGCGCTGGCCCCATCCTCGGTTTGGTGTTATCCGGCGCCGCGCTGGCGGGGCCTGGTGTGGCATCGTCTCTGCTTTTGCTGGCGTATGCGGCCGGCGCCGCCACCGGCTTGGGGCTTGCGTTGCGCGCGTTGAAAAGAGGTGGTCGTGTGTTTGCGGCGCTGCGCTCGCGGCAAGCGCCGGGCGGGGTCGCCACGCGCTTGGCCGGTGTCGCCATGTTGGTCGGGACGGTGGCCGTGGCTGCTGGTTGGGACACGGGCTTTCTCGCACGTAGCTTGCCAGCGGCCAACGGCGGTATCGAAGCACGCTTGTTGCAGGCCACCATGCCTTCGGCCCATGCGGCTGAGCTTCCCTCGCTGCCTTCCGGCCTTCCTGTGGAGTCCGTGCGGCCCAAGCTCGACGGGGCTACCGCGTGGTTGAACACCGAGCCCCTCAGCATGGCGTCGCTGCGCGGCAAAGTGGTGTTGGTCAACTTCTGGACATACTCCTGCGTCAACTGTCTGCGCACCTTGCCCTATGTGCGAGCCTGGGCGCAGAAATACGCCGACCAGGGTTTGGTGGTGCTGGGCGTGCACACACCAGAATTTGCCTTCGAGAAAGACAAAGGCAACGTGCAGCGGGCGCTGCAGGACTTGAAGATCAGCTACCCGGTCGCCCAAGACAACGACTTCAAAATCTGGCGCGCCTTCGACAACCAGTACTGGCCCGCGCTGTATTTCGTCGACGCACAAGGCCGCGTGCGCCACCACCAATTTGGCGAAGGCGGGTTTGCCCAATCAGAACGTGTCATCCAGGCGCTGCTGAAGGAGGCCGGCACCAGTGCCGCTACGGGAAAAGTCGTGGCCGACATCACCGCCCACATCCCCCCCGACACTCAAGGTGTCGGCATGGCCGCCGACACGGCCCATCTGCGCAGCCCTGAAACCTACCTGGGCTACGAAAAAGGCAGCGGCTTGCGCACCCAGGGCGGCCCAGCGTTGGACCGTGTGAAAAGCTATCAACCCGGGCCGCTGTCAGACAACGAATGGTCGCTCGGCGGCGAGTGGACGGTGCGCTCCGAATTTGCAGAGTCGATGCGTGCAGATGCAACCCTGGCCTTGCGTTTCCATGCGCGTGACGTCAACCTGGTTTTGGGCGGTGCGTCGGCCAAGGCCCCTATACGCTTTCGGATCACCTTGAACGGAAAACCGCCGGGCGCGGACCACGGCACCGATGTCGACGCGAATGGCTACGGGTTGATCGAGGCCAACCGGCTGTACCAGCTTATACGGCAAACGGGCAGGATCGACAGCAGCACAGTCGAGATTCAATTTCTGGCCCCTGGCGCTCGCGCTTACGCGTTTACGTTTGGTTGATTTAAAGCCGTTTCTGACGACCAGTTGCATGCCTCATCCGCAGAATCCAAAACGTCCTCTGAGCGGCATCGTCGCTTCTTGCGCCGCCAACGAACCGGTCTCGGCCACCTTTGCAGAGATCGCCCAGGCTTCCAGATCAGGCAGTTTCTTCATGACTATTTTGGAATGGATGGATTTCTATATTTTCTATTCTCTTATCAATCGCCACAACCTAAAGTTCACCCATCGCAACACAAACACGGTGCCAACCGCAGGAGCAACAGCATGATTGAACGCAGACCTTTCGACCAACTCGGCGGTGACAACCACGGCTGGCTGGACGCCAAACACCATTTCTCGTTTGCCGACTACCGCGACCCGGCCCGCATGGGCTGGGGTGCGCTGCGGGTGTGGAACGACGACACCATCGCCCCCGGCACCGGCTTCCCTCCGCATGCCCACGCCGACATGGAAATCATCACCTATGTGCGTGAAGGCGCCATCACCCACCAGGACAACCTGGGCAACAGCGGCCGCACCGAAGCCGGCGATGTGCAAGTGATGAGTGCCGGCAGCGGCATCCGCCACTCCGAATACAACCAGGAGCGCGGCACGACGAAGATCTTCCAGATCTGGATCATTCCAGACGGCCGTGGCCAGCCCCCATCGTGGGGCGCCAAGCCTTTCCCCAAGGGCGACCGCTCGGGCCAGTTCGTCGCCTTGGCCAGCGGCCTGCCCGGTGACACCGACGCCCTGCCCATCCGCACCAACGCCCGGGTATTGGGCGCCACGCTGAAGGCCGGTGAATCGGCGGAATACCACCTCGGCAAAGACCGCCTGGGTTATCTGGTGACGGCCAGCGGGGATGTGGAGATCGACGGTGTGCGGCTCGCGGCCCGTGATGGTGCAGCGATTGCCGATGTCGACACCTTCCGCGTCACGGCGACATCGGACGCAGAGCTTGTGTTTGTCGACACCGCGCCTTAACGGCACCCAACGCAATGCCAGACGCAGCCCGGACCGACCAGCCGGGCCACCATTTTTTTATTAGTTGAGGTACATCCCAATGAAATCATCCAAACTCGAAGTCCTGACCCCGCTGAACAGCCAACTGATCTTCATCGACCACCAACCGCAGATGGCCTTTGGTGTGCAATCGATTGACCGCCAGGTGCTAAAGAACAACACGGTGGGCCTGGCCAAGGCGGCCAAGGCGTTCCACATCCCGACCACCATCACCACGGTGGAAAGCCAGTCGTTCTCGGGTTACACCTACCCCGAGTTGTTGGATGTGTTCCCAGGCCAAGCGGTGCTGGAGCGCACGTCGATGAATTCGTGGGACGACCAGAAGGTGCGCGATGCCCTGGCCGCGAACCAGCGCAAAAAGGTCATCGTGGCCGGCCTGTGGACCGAGGTCTGCAACACCACCTTCGCGTTGTCGGCCATGCTGGAGGGCGACTACGAGATCTACATGGTGGCCGACGCCTCGGGCGGCACCAGCAAGGAAGCGCACGACATGGCGATGCAACGGATGGTGCAAGCCGGCGTGATCCCCGTGACCTGGCAGCAGGTGCTGCTGGAATGGCAACGTGACTGGGCGCACCGCGACACCTATGACGCGGTGATGGCCATCGTCAAGGAGCACTCGGGCGCCTATGGCATGGGCGTGGACTACGCCTACACCATGGTGCACAAGGCGGCGCAGCGCACTCAGCAAGCCTACCAGGCCATCGATCCGGTGCCCGCACGCTAATCGGCAACAGAGGGGCCTGGTGGGCCTTCACAAAATGAAAGCCTCCAGGCCCCGCTCGGCCTTAGACACACTGCTTAAATCGCAGGCATCGTGTTGCGGGCCGCGCCGCGACTGGTTCTTGCAGGGTTCACGGCATGTTCTCCACAGGGTCATCCACCGCCGATGTGGAGCAATTCAAAAGTGTCAACACACAGCATCTGACGCAATAGGTGGCAAGAATGAATGCTTTGGCAAACGCTAAAGATCCTCTTCAGAGACCAAGCGCATCAACAGCCAGTTCTTGAACCACAACAAGAGGTCGGACCCAGGTTCATCGCGGCGTATCGACTCCACATCGTCAGATGTATGACTGACCCACTCGAGGGCATCATCCTGACCGGAGATCCGCACCTCAAAAGCGCCCGTTTGACGTACAGCCGACAGCCGAGAAAAACTGTGCGTCAACTCGGGGCTGTCAATGAGGATGCCCACTTCCGTGTTCTGGCGCGCCGAACGCCTGTCCATGTTCATCGAACCGAGGAACAACTTGCGACGGTCGATGATGGCGGCCTTGGCATGCAAACGCCCCACAGACAACTTGAAGTCACCATACTCAGGGTTGCGCCCCGAGAGTTGCGCCCCCAGTTCGTATAGCCGCACGCCCGCACGCAGCAGGGCTCTGCGGTAACGCGCATAACCGGTGAAGGCCAAGGTCTCATCGGTTGCTTCGAGCGAATTGGTGAAGATGACTGTTCTCACGCCGCGCGCGGTGTTGCCCTCAATCATTTTCAGGCCCAGCTCACCCGGAATGAAATAGGGCGAAATCAACACGACCTCTTCCTTCGCTTCACCGAGTGCTGCGATCGTTTTTCGGGTCACGCTGGCGGCATATCGTTCACTCGAACTGGACATCCAGATCTTCTCCGGCGGGTCGACCAACACTTCGGCCGATCCCCCTATCAGCACCACCTTGCCAGACTCTATCTGCTCTGCGATACGTCCCTGTCCCAAAAAGTCGGTGTCGCGCTCCAATGCCGGAAAAAGCAAGGCCTCCACAACCTTTGTGTCCGTCAGAGACAGCGGCGCGGCCAGATCATCAGAAGCAGCCGTGACGAGGCTCTCGATCGGCCGCGCATCGGCACTATTCCAATATTGGTCGAAAGTGCTTGAAAGCTCAGCAACGACCTGGCCAGTGGCCAATACGTCAATGTCAATGAAGTTCGCGGTGGCGCTCTGCATGAAATACTCGGAAGCAATGTTTCGCCCCCCCAGAATGGCCCAACTGTTGTCCGCCACAAACAGCTTGTTGTGCATCCGGTGGTTGATGCGGCCAAACTCCCATAACGAAAAAAGCAGCCTGCGCGACAAATCGCTTCCTTGCGCAGGAAGAGGATTAAACAGCCGAATCTCAAAGTTGGGCTCTTTGGCCAAGGCCGCGTAGATGGGGTACTTGCTACCGGCGTAGAGGTCGTCTATCAGCAGGCGAACGCGAACGCCCCGCCGCGCCGCAGCACGCAGCGAGGACAAGAACAACAACCCAACCGGGTCGTCTTCAACGATGTAGTACTGCGCGTCGATCGAGCGCTCTGCTGTTGAGGCCAAGGCCATCCGGGCACTCAAGGCTGTTGTGGCCTCGGGCATCAGCCTGAAACCTGATGTGGATCCGTCGGTCGGCAAAGAGGCATTTGCCAGTTGTGCAAGCTTGGTGCCCGCCACGTCGGTATAGGCTTGGCTGAGCGCGAGACGCGGCGGCGCTGGCAGGATGGCGCAACTTGTGAGCACCCATAGACTGGTCAATAAGCTGACAAACAGTCGCATGGTGGCGTACCCCAACAAGAGCATCGAAGAGTCGACTCGACCAAGATGTGCCTCAGGGCTTGCAGATCATTTGGCACGGGCTGTTTCTCGATTCACACACGGGTGGGGCTCAATATAGGCGAACCACCGTCAACCCTCCAATACCTCGTACGGGTGATGTTGGTTATCCCTGAGTACGGCCGGTCAACTATTGCATCTGAAATATGCCGTGCTGGTTTGGTAATCGGCTCGAAACGCCAAACCATCACATTTGAGTCGCCGCGCGTGAAGACTGCTTTCTGCGTTTGGCAGAACAGCATCTTATTGAAGGGCGACTCCATGAAACTCCAAAGACCTCTGCGCAGAGAGCGAGCCGAATGGCTGGCGTTCGCCGCCGTGGTTCTGCTCGGCTGCACCCTCAGCATCTATGCAGTCTGGTCGGAGCGCAGCTTCATTCTGGAGAACGAACACGCCCACCTGGAAGCCCAGGCCCGCATCGTGGACGAGAACCTGCGGCGCCAGTTGTCTGGCGTGCGCAATGCGCTGGACAACGTGCGCCGGGCGCATCTGATGAATGGCCCCAGGGCCACCGGGCTCTCCATTCAAGGGCTTCGCGCTGCCATGCCCGGGGTGCGGGCTTTGGTATTGCTGGACACAAAGGGCAACATCCTGCATTCAAGCGACGAGATGCGCGACGGCCATTTCGATGACAAGGAGTTTCTGCACAGCATTCCGAACATGCAAGACCCTGATGTGGTGTATGTATCTCGGCCCTATGAAAACACCCCCGGCACGTCCAACATCAAGCTGTCGATGAAGATGGAGTCGCCCCCCGGCGACGCTGCCGGTGTGGTCACCGCCGTGCTGAATCCCGCGTACTTTGATGTGGTGATGCAGTCGGTGATCTATGCGCCCGACATGTGGAGTTCGATCTCGCAACGCGACGGCTTCATGGTGCTGTTTGTGCCGCCTACCCTGCTCCCGGAAAGCACGATTCCCGGGTTGGACACAGCACCCGACCTGCGCCGCATGGTGATCCAGCGCACCATCGACCCGGCGCAGTCGCATCTGGAAAAGGCCCTGGTGGTCACGGTCAGCCGCAGCTTGGCCGAGATCAACAAACCATGGATTCGCTTGGCGATCGAATTCGGCATCACCTGGGCGGCGTTCATCTTGATCGCAGGCTTCAGCATCCGGCTGGTGCAGGTCAAGCGCCTCACGCTCGCCGCACTGGCTGAAAAGCGCGCCCAGGAAGAGGCCGAAAGCACACACCGCATGGAACTTGCGCTGACAGGTGCGCGGCTGGGGCTGTGGGACCAGTCGCTGCCCAGCGAACTGCTGCACGTCGACGAGCGGGCGGCCAACATCCTGGGCCACGCCGTAGGCGAAACCTACACCACCTCGAAATGGCGCGACGAAATCCATCCAGAAGACTTGGAGAGCGTAGTCAACGCGTTTGAAAAACACCTGAGCGGCGAATCCCCTCGGTATGAGACCGAGCACCGCCTGCGCCACCTCGACGGCAGTTGGGTGTGGGTGCAAACCAGGGGTAAGGTGGTGGAGCGAGACGGCGACGGCAAACCGCTGCGCATGCTCGGCTCACGCATGGACATCAGCGCCCTCAAGCTGCATGAAAGTGAAATCCAACGCCTGGCTTTTTATGACGGCCTGACCGGCCTGCCCAACCGCCGGTTGCTGCTGGATCGCATCAGCCGCGCCATCAACCTGTCGCACCGCACACGCCAGGTGGGGGCCGTGCTGTTCATCGACTTGGACAACTTCAAAGACCTGAACGACACCTTGGGCCACGACAAGGGCGACATGCTGCTGACCCAGGTGGCCGCAAGATTGCTGGAGGTGACACGCAAGACCGACACCGTGTCGCGCCTGGGCGGTGATGAGTTTGTGGTGATGCTCGAAGGCTTGGGAGAAGCCGCCACAGACGGCTGCCAGCGTGCCGAGCAAGTGGGCCAGAACATCGTGCAGCGCTTGTCCATGCCCTATCTGCTCAACGGCCATGAGGTCTTCAGCACGCCCAGCGTAGGTGTCGCAACCTTTGGGGCCAACACCGAGAGCATTGACGTGGTGTTGAAGCAGGCCGACCTGGCCATGTACCAGGCCAAGGCGGCGGGACGCAACACCTTGCGTTTGTTCAGCCCGCAGATGCAAAGCATTGCCGCCGCCAGCGTGGAGCTTGAAAGAGAGCTGCGCGGTGCCATCGCGCGCCACGAGCTGTATTTGCATTACCAGCCGATTGTGGACGCCAGCCGCACCGTCATCGGTGTGGAGGCCTTAGTGCGCTGGAGCCATCAACGGCGCGGCACGGTGTCGCCAGCCGAGTTCATTCCGCTGGCTGAAAAATCGGGGCTGATTCTGCAGATCGGCGAATGGGTTTTGGAGCGCGCTTGCGACCAGCTGCGCCTTTGGGCCGCACATGCAGATTCGCGGCACCTGACCGTTTCCGTCAACATCAGTGCGCGGCAAATGCGCCAGGCCGACTTCGTCACGCAGGTCATGACGGTGCTGCAAAAAAGCGGTGTCAACCCGAAGCGGCTGCGCCTGGAGTTGACCGAGAGCATGCTCTTCAGCGACATCGAAGACGTGATTGAAAAAATGACCGCCCTGAAGTCCATTGGTGTGGGCTTTTCGCTGGACGACTTTGGCACCGGCTACTCATCTCTCAGCTACCTCAAGCGTTTGCCGCTAGACCAACTGAAGATCGACCAATCGTTCATTCGCGAAGCGCTCACCAACACCAGCGACGCGACGATTGCCACGGCCATCGTCGGCCTGGCCCACAGCCTGAACCTGGTGGTGGTGGCCGAGGGCATCGAGACCGAGGCGCAACACCGCTTTTTAGAGAAGAGTAGCTGCGACGGTTTTCAAGGCTACCTCTACGCCGCCTCCTGCTCTGCCGAAAAGATTGCAGTGCTTTTGAGCCTGCAGGGCAGCAGAACCCTCGCTTTAGAAACCTCCAACTGACACCTTTCAGGCCTTATGCAAATGCTTAAAAACCTCAAGATCTCCCGGCGCATGGCGCTCTCGTTTGGCTTGGTCATTGTGTTGATGTTGGCGGTGGCTGCGCTGTCCACACAGATGCTGCTGTCGCTCAACCAAGACCTGAAAGACGTGACCCAGGACTACTACGTCAAGGTGCGCCTCACCAATAAGATTTCGGAAGAGATCAGCAAGCAGGGCAAGTTCTCCCGCGATTCCTTGATTCTCTCGGCCGACCAAAGCAAGGGCGAAGTGGCCAACATGATGGCCAGCCGCGAAGTGATCCGAAAGCTCTATGCCACGCTCACCGACATGGTGAAGTCTGACGAGGGCCGCAATTTGCTCGCCACCGTGCAGTCGCGGCGTGGTGAATACGTGACGGCGCTGGATGATTTCAACAAGCTCGTGGCCGAGCAAAAACGCGAAGAGGCTATGCAGACCCTGAATGGCCCACTGCGCGACAAACAAGCCCGCTACGCGGCGGCCATGGCCGACTTCACGGTGTACCAGGAAAACCTGATGAACCAGGCTTCCAGCCAGGCAGACCAGCAAGCCAAAACCGGGATTCGCAACATCGTGGTGTTGTCAGGCTTGGCACTCTTATTTGCGGTGCTGTTGGGAAGAACGCTGTCGCGCTCGATCACCCGGCCTATCACCCAAGCGGTAGTGCTGGCCGAAACCGTGGCCGCTGGCGACCTGACCAGCGCCGTGCATGTGGATTCCACCGATGAGGTGGGGCAACTGCTGCAAGCGCTGAAGAAGATGAACCAGGGCTTGGTGAACATTGTCTCGGAGGTGCGCAGCAGCGCCGAGTCGATTGAAACCGGCTCGCTGGAGGTGGCCAACGGCAGCGCCGACCTGAGCCAGCGCACGGAAGAGCAAGCGGCCAATCTGGAGCAAACGGCCGCATCGATGGAGCAGCTTTCGTCAACCGTGCAGCAAAACGCCCAGACCTCGCAGCAGGCGAGCCGGCTGGCGCACGATGCATCCGACGTGGCGACCGAGGGCGGTGAAGTGGTGAAGCGTGTCACCAGCACCATGAATGAAATCTCCGACAGCGCGGCCAAGGTGGCCGACATCATCCAGGTGATTGAAGGCATTGCCTTCCAAACCAACATCCTTGCGCTGAACGCAGCCGTGGAAGCCGCACGCGCGGGCGAACAAGGCCGTGGCTTTGCGGTGGTGGCCGGCGAAGTGCGTACCTTGGCGCACCGCAGTGCCGCAGCCGCCAAGGAAATCAAAACGCTGATTGGTGAAAGCACCCAGCGCGTCGCCCACGGCAACGCTCTGGTGGCGACGGCGGGCGAAACCATGGCGAAGATCGTGGCGCAGGTCAACCATGTGAGCACACTGGTGACCGAGATCAGCGGCTCCAGCGCTGAACAAACTAGCGGCATTGGCCAGGTGAGTGATGCGGTGCAGCAGTTGGATCAAGTCACCCAGCAAAATGCCGCGCTGGTAGAAGAAAGTGCCGCTGCGGCCGATAGCCTGCGCCACTTGGCAGGCAAGCTGACGCAGGTTGTGGCCGCTTTTCAGTTGCCCGTCATGAAGAGCTGACAAGGACTGCCTGCCAGCACTCCGGTCTCAATGCAAAGCTTCGACGTCGGTCTCGAAAACGTAGCCAGCACCGCGCTCGGTCTTGATGTATTTCGGTGCAGCGGCATCGGCTTCAATTTTTCGGCGCAGGCGCAGGATCGAAACATCAATCGACCGGTCATAGACTTCGGCGCCGTGCAGGCGCGACAACTCCAGCAACCGGTCGCGCGACAACACGCGCCGGGGCGTTTCGCAAAATGCCAGCAGCAGATTGAACTCACCGTTGCTCAGTTCCACGCGCTCGCCATCGGGTGCCGTCAAGCGACGCAGCAGCACGTTCAGCTCCCAGCCCGCAAAGCGGTAGGCACGCCGTTTGGTCTCGCCGCCACTGGGGGTGAGTTCGGCCGGTTGTGTTTGGTAGCGGCGCAACACCGCACGGATGCGCGCCAGAAGCTCGCGGTTGCTGAAGGGTTTGGTGACGTAGTCATCGGCGGCCATCTCCAGCCCCATCACGAGGTCGGCTTCTTCCTGCTTGCCCGTAACGATGATCACCGGAATCGCACTCTGCTCGCGCAGGCCACGCGCCAACTGCATACCGTCTTCGCCGTTGAGGCGCAGGTCGATCACCACGAGGTCGATCACCGCCTCGGCCATGACTGTCTTCATCTCGCCACCGGTGGCAACTGTGGTGATCCGAAGATCGTTCTCGCCAAGGTACTCCGCGAGCAGTTCCCGCATCGCGGGGTCATCGTCAACGACAAGAATATGGGGCTTCATTCGCGCGCAAGAAATTGGCTGACACAGAACACTCGGCTTAAACGCGGCTCGAATTCGGTTTCAAGCCAGCCTCATGGTTCAACTCATGGGTTATCGGCAAACGCCGCAGGCGCTTTACGCCTGCTTAATAAATGTAACACCCGTGGTAACGCTGTCAAATGCCATCACGCGGGCCAGCGCCTGCGCAATTTCGCCCAACTGCAGCGGCTTATGTAACAGCCCGCGCAGCCCCAGTGCCGCCACTTGGGCATCCAGTTCAGCCGTAATTTTTCCGCTCATGACCACAATAGGCACGCCGGGGCGTAAGTCCAACAGTCTTTGCGCCAACGCGCTACCAGGCATGGCGGGCAACATTTCATCGGTCAAGACCGCATCAAACCGGTTAGGCGCCGCTTCAAACGCCGCCAGCGCCGCCTCTGCGGTGTGGAAGCCCACGGGCTCGTAACCCAGGCGGGCGAGCAGCTCTTCGGCCAGTTCAACCAAGGCCACTTCGTCGTCCACGATCATGATGGTCTGGCCCCTACCCCGCGCCATCTGAACCGGCACGGTGGAGGTGGAGCGAACCGCCTCGCAAGTCCCCACCACCGGCAGCCAGACCGACACCGTGGTGCCCACGCCCAACTGCGACACCACGTCGATGCCGCCGCCATGGTCGGTGACCACGCCATGCACCACCGACAAGCCCAGGCCTGTACCCTCGCTGCCCTTCTTGGTGGTGAAAAACGGGTTGAACATCGCCAGTAAAACATCCGCCTCGATGCCGGTGCCGGTGTCGGCCACTTCCAGGCAGGCGTAGCGGCCCGGGGACAGGCTTCCATGCAGCAACGTTTTGGTGGCAGTGAGGTCGTGCTGCTGCAAACGCACGGTGAGCACGCCCCCGCGAGAGTCCGGGTTGCCCATCGCCTGCAGCGCATTCGTGCACAGGTTCATCGCCACCTGGTAGAGCTGGGTGGTGTCGCCGTTGACGGCGGCATTGCCCACCGCCAGTTCAGTCTTGAGTACAACACCCGAAGGCAGCGAGGGCGCCAACATCGCCAGCGCCTCTTCCACCACCGACTGGATGTGGACTGGCACATGTTCGGCGACGCCGCTGCGGCTGAAGTCCAGAATTCTGCGCACCAGCAAACGCGCGCGGTCGCCAGCCTGCATCACGCGGCTGAGGTGCCGGTGCATGGCGCTGCCCGGCTGGGTTTGCTGCTGTGCCATTTCGCCAAAACCCAGAATGGCCCCCAGGATGTTGTTGAAGTCGTGCGCAATGCCGCCGGCCAGGGTGCCCAGCGACTCAAGCCGCTGGGTTTGCTGCAGGCGCCGCTCCAGCGCCAGTTTGCTGGCAAGCGCCTCGCGTCGTTCCGTCACGTCGGTTGCGGCCCAGAAGATGCGGGCGGCTTCGCCACGGTCGTTTAAAAGCGTCTTCGCGCGCGCGTGAATCCAGCGCCACTGATCGCCGCCGTGGTGCGTGCGGTACTCAACTTCGATCGAGGGCGTCAAACCCGCCATGTGCTGCTCGATGGCATGCAGCGTGCCCGGACGATCCTCTTCGTGCGTTCGAAATGCCGCCACCAGTGCGCGGATGGTCGACACATCCGCATCTGCCTCAATGCCATGCAGCGCGCGCCATTTGTCCGAGACAAACGTTGTGCCATTGGCGATGTTCCACTCGGCGTGCCCGCCTTCGGCGGCGTCCATCGTCAGGGCGTAGCGCTCTTCGCTTTCGCGCAGGGCCTGTTCACCCAAGGCCACTTTTTTCAGTTGGCGCAGCAGCCGGTGGATGGTGAAGACGATCAACAGCAACAGCAAAGCCGTGCGTATGGCGGCGCTCTGCACTTCGTCGTACCAGGGGCGCAGCGAAATTTCTTCGTCGCGCGTCATGGCGATGATCAGGGGCTGGTTGCCCACCGGCAATGCGGCAATCAACTTGGGCCGTCCATCCACCGGGCTGATGGCACGGTCGACCAATTCACCGCCCTTCAGCACAGCCAACTCGGGAAACTTGGGACGGTTCTCTGCCCCATCAGCCGGTGGATGGCGTGCCACCAGCGTGCCGTCGTCCAACGCCAAAATCAGCGCGCTGCCCTCGTTGAGTTGCAGTGTGGAGTACATGTCTTGAAACTCGTACAGCGTGACAATCGCCGCCACAACCCCGGCGAATGCGCCATGCGGGCCATTCACGCGACGCGAGATCACCAGCGACGGTATTTTTTCGGTCCGCGTGACGATGGGCTCGTTGATGAACAGCCCGCCCGAGGGCACCTCGCGCTGCGCTTGAAAGTACGCCCGATCAGACACATTCGCCAGCGGCTCGCCGGTGTCGCGCGAGCGCAACCGCTGGACGCCGTGGGCATCCACAACCGTCAGCACACTGATCTGCGCCAGGCCACTGGCACGGGCGGAGAGTTCTTGTTGAATCTGCTCTTGCGACAGCTTGCCCGCCGCGTCTTCGTACCAGTCGGCGGTGTCCCTGAGCAGCAGATCGACGCTCTCGAAATTGCGCTTCGCCTCATTCGCCAGCGCTCTGGCCAGGTTGCCCAAGGCGCGCCGGTTCGATATCTGCAATTGCTCATGCAGCCGCCAGGCATCGTAGACCGCCGACCCCACCAGCGCGCTGATCACGAGCGCACCGGTCGCCAGGATGCGTGTCCTCAGCCTTTGCCCGTCTAGCCGTTCGGACGCCTTGTCAGCGACCATGCGCGACTGCTTCTTCCACCGCGCGCAGCAACTCCGCTTGCGAAAACGGCTTTGCCAGCAGCGCTCGCACCCCTAGCGACACCACGGTCTCGGAGTCATAGGCAAAACTATGGCCAAGCTGCGCACACATCACCACCACCGGGACTTGGGGGAACTTGCTGCGCAACCGCTGCAGTTCAATGGCACCCGGCCCCCTTAAATTCATCATGCTGGCCAGCACAAGCGAGGGCATGTGGGCGGCCTGCACCGGGTTCAGCCCCCCCACGTCCACCATGTAGCCTGCAGCCACAAGCCACTCTTGCACCAAAGCTCTGATGGCGGGATCTTCTTCGATCACCAAAATTTTTACCATAGTCGCATTCCGTCAAACACCATACATAGCTCTGCCGTCCATTACGGCTGGTTTTTGTTCCAGTTCGATTTCAAGAAACTGCGGCAGATTACATCTGTAATCGTTTCGTCCGAAAACGAACCAAAAGCTGGCAAGTGCGATGTGGCCGTAATGCATTTAATGGGCAGCGGTCGAAGCCGTCCAATGCGCCAAAGCATCCGCCATTTCCTTCAGCCGCAGCGGCTTGTGCAAAACCGCCTTGACGCCGATGGCACGGGCGCTTTCCTCCAGGTCGGGCGTCACTTTTCCGCTCATGATGACGATGGGCAAGTGTTCACGCAAAGCCAACAGGCGCCTAGCCAACTCACGCCCTGGCATGCCCGGAAGCATCTCGTCGGTGAGCACCGCATCAAATCGCTCTGGATTTGCCACAAAAGCCTGCAGCGCGGCTTCGGCGGAATGGAAGCCCACGGGCTCGTAGCCAATGCTGGCGAGCAGCTCTTCGGCAATTTCGACCAACGCGGCCTCGTCGTCCACCACCATGATCGCTTGCCCCTGCCCTTGCGGCAACTGTGCTTCATCTTCAACAGAAAGATCGGCACTGGTGCCCTGCGTCGGCAAGTAGACCGTTACAGTGGTGCCACTGTTCACGCTCCCCACATCCGAGGTGACGTCGATCGCGCCATGGTGGTCGGTCACCACACCGTGCACCACGGAAAGCCCCAAGCCGGTGCCGTCTCGCCCCTTCTTCGTCGTGAAGAAAGGGTTGAAGATGGACGGCAAGACTTCAGCGGCGATGCCCGAGCCGGTGTCGCCCACCGTCAGCCGAACGTAGGGGCCCGGCGCCAGTTCCCCGTGCATGCATTTGGTGGAATCTTCAATTTGGGCTAGGTCGAGCCGCAACGTCAAGACGCCGGTTTCTCCCATGGCCTGCACGGCGTTGGCGCAAAGATTGATGACCACCTGGTACAGCTGCGTCGCGTCTCCCATCACGGCCGTGCGACCCAAATGGAGTTCGCTCTTGATCGCAATGCCCAGCGGCAAGGTGGGCGACAGCATCGCCAGCGCCTCTTCCACCACCGCCTGGATGGGCACGGGGCTCATCACGGCCACACCGCTTCGGCTGAAATCCAGAATGCGCCGCACCAGAAGCTTGGCCCGGTCGCCGGCCTGCATCACGCGGCCGATATGCCGGTGCAGATCGGTTCCGTGCTGGGCCTGCTGTTGCGCCATTTCCCCAAAGCCCAAGATGGCGCCAAGGATGTTGTTGAAATCATGCGCAATGCCGCCGGCCAAGGTACCCAGCGACTCTAGCCGCTGGGTTTGCTGCACCCGTCTTTCCAGCTCGAGCTTGCGCGATGCCGCCTCACGCCCTTCCGTCACGTCGGTGGCCGCGCAGAACACGCGCACCGGTGCACGGCGTTCGTCAAACAAGCTTTTGGCACGCGCGTGCACCCAACGCCATTGCCCATGCGTATCAAGAATCCGGTATTCGATCTCGATGGACGCCAACCGCCCCGCCAGATGCAGCGCAATGGTGTCGCGCACCTTAGCGCGGTCTTCTTCATGCAGCGTGACCGCTCCTACCACCTCTTGAAGAGTCGACGCCTCGGGCAATTGCGGCACGCCATGCAGCGAGCGCCACTTTTCAGACAGGAACGTGGCACTGGTCTTGATATTCCATTCGGCGTGGCCGCCGTCCGCCGCGTCCATGGTCAATGCATACCGTTCTTCGCTTTCTCTGAGCGCGTGTTCGGCCGTCTCCAGCTTTTTGAGCTGGCGCAGAAGACCGTAGATTGTGAAGATGATCAGCAACGACAGCAGCGCGGTGCGCACCACGGCACTCTGCAACTCTTCATGCCATGGGCGAAAGGCCAGATCTTCGTCGCGTGTCACCGACAGGATGAGCGGCTGGCTTCCGATGGGCAACGCGGCGATCAGCTTCGCACGACCATCAAAGGGGCTGATGGCGCGGTCGATGATGGGGCCGTCTTTAAAGCTGTTCAGCTCGGGGAACTTGATGCTTGGATCGCCGTCGGGAACCGGCGGGTGGCGGGCGATCAAAGTGCCGTCGTCCAGCGTGAGAAGCAAGGACGTGCCTTCCGTGAGCTGCAGCGTGGCGTACATGTCGCGAAACTCTTCCAGCGTCACGGTGGCCGTCGCGATGCCTAAAAATTCGCCTTTGGCGCCTTCCATTCTTCTGGACATCACCAGCGACGAAACGCCTTCGCTGCGGGTCACCACCGGCTCGTTGATGAACAGGCCGACACTCTGACCATCCCTCTGCGTTTGAAAGTAAGGGCGGTCCGCGACATTTGCCAGCGGTTCGCGGGTGCTTTTGGAGCGGAACTGCTGCATCCCCGAGGCGTCCACAATCGTCAAGACGCTGACCTGGCCCAAGCCCCTGGCGCGAGCAGCCAGCACCTGTTGAACCTGCTCCGGCCTCATTTCGCGGCCGTTCTCCACGTACCAGCGTGCGGTGTCCTTCAGCAGCAAGTCAACACTTTGAAAGTTGCGACTGGCCTCGTTGGAAAGGGCGCGGGCCAAATTGCCCAGCACCCGTTCATTCCAATCGTCCAGATGCTCGTGCAGGCGCCATGAGTCGAAAACGGCCGAGCCCACCAGCGCAGCCACCACCAGCACGCCGATCGCCAGGATTCTGGATTGCAGGGTCTGCCCTGCAGATCTATACGCCGCCTTGGCCATCTTTCTACATCTTCCTCAGCGCCCGCACCGAAGCGCCATGGGTGCAATACAGGCACAGGCGCTGTCGCGGTTCATCAAATGGCAGTCGGTTGCGGTCATGGATGTGCTTGGAGTTTGTCAACGTCGCTCCGATTAACACCGATTCATGTGCCGATTCAATGTCGAAGCGCCCCCGCCAAATTACACCTGAAACCGTGCCGCACTGCCACATCACTTTCCGCGCCTTTCGCCACCGTGGGCCATCAACCGGCAACCCCGCTTCCTACAGGTGAAACATAGCCCACGGGTTTTGAAACCCGTCGGAAACAGGCGAGACACAGACTTGCGCCCTGACAAGTCCCTCCTTCAACCAGGAATTCCTATGCGTTCACTTTTTACAAGCCTTTCGGTCTCAAGGCGGCTAGCCTTGGGTTTTGCGTCGGTTCTCGTCCTCCTGGCCGTCATCATGGCGCTCAGCATTGTTCGGCTCAATGCGGTGGCCCAAAGCACTTCAGACATGGTGACCGGCCCGATCAAGACCGAAAGAATCCTCAGCGACTGGTACCGCAACGTCGCCGCAGGTGTACGCCGCACCTTGGCGATTGCCAAGAGCAGCGATCCATCGCTCACGCCATTCTTTGCGGATGACATTGTGCTGTCGACCAAACAGTCTGGCGACTATCAGAAGGCAGTCGAGCCGCTCATGGAAACAGCTCAAGAAAAGGCGCTGTATGCCGACATCACGGATGCCCGCAAAAATTACCTCCAAGCGCGCGATGCCGTGATTGCGCTACGCGGCCAAGGAAAGTCCGACGAAGCCAACAGACTGCTGGACGAAAAATTCTCGCCAGCGTCGAAGCTCTACATGACCAAGTTTGAAGAGCTACTGGATGCGCAGCGCAAGGAGATCGACCAAAAGGCGCTGATGGTGCAGGCGATCTACAGCCAGAGCCGTAATCTGATGATGTTGCTGGGCGGCACCAGCGTGGTACTGAGCGTGCTGATCGCCTGGCTGATCTCCGGCACGATCACGCGCCCGCTTGCGCAGGCCAGCGCGGTGGCGCGGCAGGTGGCCGCCGGAGACCTGACCGGGCAAATCGACACCAGCCGAACCGATGAGCTGGGCGAAATGTTGTCCAGCCTGCAACTCATGCAAACGGGCCTGATGCAGGTGGTGGCCAACGTTCGCTCCGGCTCGGAAAATGTGGCCACGGCCAGTGCGCAAATATCGCAAGGCAACAACGATTTAAGCGCGCGCACCGAAAGCCAGGCCAGCGCGCTGGAACAAACCGCCGCCTCCATGGAAGAGCTGAGTTCTACTGTCAAACAAAACGCCGACAACGCCCGCCAGGCGAATCAATTGGCCTTGAGCGCTTCAACCGTGGCCATCCAGGGTGGCGATGTGGTCGGCCAGGTCGTCGAAACCATGAAAGAGATCGACCACAGCTCGAAGAAGATCGTCGATATCATCAGCGTGATCGACGGCATTGCGTTCCAGACCAATATCCTGGCATTGAATGCCGCCGTTGAAGCCGCCCGTGCCGGCGAGCAAGGGCGTGGTTTTGCGGTGGTGGCCAGCGAAGTGCGTAGCCTGGCGCAAAGATCGGCCGAGGCGGCGAAGGAAATCAAGAAGCTGATCGGCGACAGTGTGCAACGCGTCGCGCAGGGCTCGGCGCTGGTCGACCGTGCGGGCACCACCATGACCGAAGTGGTCACGTCGATCCGCAAGGTGGCCGACATCATGGGGGAGATCAGCGCGGCCAGCGGCGAGCAGGCCTCTGGCGTGGCGCAGGTCGGCGAAGCCGTCCACCAGATGGACCAGGCCACGCAACAAAACGCTGCGCTGGTGGAGGAAATGGCGGCGGCGGCCAGCAGCCTCAGAACACAGGCCGATGGCCTGGTGCAGGTTGTGGCCGTCTTCAAGCTGGTGCCGGGGCAGCACTAACTCGGCAACGTGTGGCGTGAATGAACCCACCGGCCGCGCATCCCTATTGGCATGCACGGGCGATGGGTTTAAAAATACTGGCCAAGCCAGCTCAGCCACGAATGCCTAGTGGCTGGCGAGCCCCATGTCCGGCGCCGACATCAACTTTTCGATGTCGAGCAAGATCAACATACGCTCGCCTACAGAGCCCAGACCCAACAGGCTGTTGGTATCCACAATGCTCTCGAAGTCGGGCGCCGCTTTGACATCGTCTGGCGACAGCGCCAACACATCGCTGACCGAGTCGACCACGATGCCCACCAGGCGGCTCTTCAGGCTCAGAATGATCACCACGGTGAACGCGTTGAACGCGGCGTCGTGGTTGAATTTTTCCCGCATGTCGACGATGGGAACGATGGTGCCGCGCAGATTGACCACCCCCTTGATGAACTTCGGCGCGTTGGCAATGTGGGTGGGGGTCTCGTAGCCGCGAATTTCTTGCACCTTCAAGATGTCGATGCCGTACTCCTCCTGGCTCAACCGGAAGGTCAGGTATTCACTCGCTTTGGACTTGAGATCATTTGGGGAGAGTTGTGTTTCCATAAAACGCTTTCAGGGGATGTGCATTCGTTGAATGTTGTGCACGCGTATTGGGGCTGAAGTCTTCAGCCTCGCCACGTGGCGCCGACCTTCACTGTCGCGGCAACCCATTTCCTGTTGATTACCGCGAGACGTCAGCAGGTTTCAAATGCAACTCAAGCCGCGCTGGCTCTGCCCCTTGCCGAAAAACGGCAACGCCTACAACTGAAACAAAGCACGGCGTGCTTGAAACACGCGCGCAATGGCGGCGACGCAAGATGGCCTGAACACCACACCACCGCAGAGGTTTTATGCCAACCCTTGATGCCAATACCCATCGCCACGCCCATAGTCGTTTTTGGGATTCGACCCAAGTGATGCGAGCTGAGGGGGCTGCCACTGCCTCGCCAGCAAACGAAAAGCAGGACCACGATTTTTTGCGCTTGCTGGCGGCTTACCGTTGTGTCGGCGGGTTGGCCAAGGGCGCCGAGATTGCCGTTCGGCCACAAGGCCCCGGCTTGGCTCAACTGGCGCGCAACATCGTGCAGCGGCGGGTGCTGAGCTTTCCGTGGCGGGGCGAAATCTGGCTGCCGTTCTTCCAGTTTTCTGCGGGCAGCCAAGCCGTACGCGCCGATGTGCAGGGGGTCATCGATGCGCTGGCGGTGGCATTGTCCGACTGGGAAATGGCCTCGTGGTTCGTGGCACCAAATGCATGGCTGGACGATAGAGCACCGGTACTCCTGTTGGCATCGCATCACGAACGGGTGTATGAGGCCGCCAGGGCGACTGGATCCATGCAACCCGCCTCGGTTGCAGATTAAAGGGGAATGCACATGACGGACAACAGCATTCGAACCTACACCCACGCGGCCGGCGGCTGGGATGCCCTGGGCGCGGTAGCGCGTGCCATCAAAGGCCAGATGAACATGCTGGCGGGCACGAAGATCATGCTTAAAAACAACCAGCCCACGGGTTTTGATTGTCCGGGCTGCGCCTGGCCCGACCCGCAACACACCTCGGCATTCGAGTTCTGCGAGAACGGCGCCAAAGCCGTGTCTTGGGAGGCCACCGAAAAGCGCGCAACGCCCGAGGTGTTCGCCCAGCACACTGTGAGCGAGTTGCTCACCTGGAACGACCACGACATCGAAAACCTGGGCCGCTTGACGCACCCCATGGCTTATGACGCCAGCACAGACCGCTACGTGCCGGTTGCCTGGGAAGACGCGATGGCACGCATTGCCACGGTGCTGCAGACCTTACCGGACCCGAACATGGCGGAGTTCTACACCTCAGGGCGCGCTTCAAACGAAGCCGCTTTTCTTTATCAGTTGTTTGCGCGGGCCTACGGTACCAACAACTTTCCGGACTGTTCGAACATGTGCCACGAAGCGACCAGCGTGGGCTTGCCGCAGTCGATTGGCATCGGCAAGGGCACGGTGACGCTGGAGGACTTCGACCACGCCGACCTGATCCTCTCGATTGGCCACAACCCTGGCACCAACCATCCACGCATGATGACCACGCTGCACGCGGCGGCGCGTCGAGGTGCGGCCATCGTGGCCCTGAACCCGCTACGCGAACGCGCACTCGAACGGTTTGCCGCACCACAAGACCCGGTGGAAATGGCCACCTTCAGCTCCACCGGCATTGCCACCGACTACCTGCAGGTGAAGGTGGGCGGCGATGCCGCAGCCCTGAAGGGCGTGATGAAGGGCGTTTTGGCGCTGGATGCCATCGACCTGGCGGCGGGTGGTGCTGGCACGCTTGACCGCACATTCATCGCCGAACACACCCACGGCTTTGATGCGCTGGTGCAGGATCTGGAGAACACCGATTGGGACGACATCGAGCGCACTTCCGGCTTGTCGCGTGAAGCGCTGGAGCATGTCTCGCGCATCTACTGCAAAGCCTCGGCCACGATTGTCTGCTTTGGCATGGGTGTGACGCAGCACAGCCACGGCACCGAGAACGTGCAGCAGATCTCCAACCTCTTGCTGCTGCGCGGCAACTACGGCCGCCCCGGTGCGGGCATCTGCCCCTTGCGCGGCCACTCGAATGTGCAAGGCGACCGCACCGTGGGCATCGACGAAAAGGCGCCGTTGGCGCTGCGCCAGGGCATAGAGAAAAAGTTTGGTTTTGTGCCGCCCGCCGCACACGGTCACGACGCGGTAGCCGCCATTGAAGCGATGGCCGACGGGCGCTCCAAGGTGCTAATCTGCCTGGGCGGCAACCTCGCGGTCGCCATGTCGGATCCGCAGCGCACGTTCCCTGCGATGCGTGGCTTGCAACTCGCCGTGCACATCGCCACCAAGCCGAACCGCTCGCATTTGTTGACGGCGAAGCAGACGCTAATCCTGCCCTGCCTGGGGCGAACCGAACAAGACATGCAAGCCAGCGGCCCGCAGTCCGTGACGGTAGAAGACTCCATGTCCATGGTGCACGCCTCCACCGGCCGGCTGCCACCGCCCTCTCCGTTGGTGCGTTCAGAACCCGCCATCGTGGCCGCCATGGCCGCTGCCGTGCTGGGCGAAAAGTACGCCATTGACTGGGCGGGCATGGCGGGCAACTATGACCGCATCCGCGACGCGATCGAAGGCGTGGTGCCAGGCTTTCAAGACTACAACCGGCGTATTCAAACACCCGGCGGCTTTCGACTGCCAGTAGGGCCGTCCGAACGCATTTGGCACACGCCATCAGGCAAGGCGGAGTTTCTGGTGATGGATGGAGTGAAAGACGATTCGACGCAAACTGACCCTACTGTGTTGACCTTGGCCACGTTGCGCAGCCATGATCAATACAACACCACCATCTACGGCTTGGACGACCGATACCGGGGCATTTTTGGCCGCCGGGATGTTGTTTTTTTAAACGCCGACGATCTGGCAGAGCACGGTATTGCAGCAGGAGATCGCGTAGACGTGGTTGCAGCAACACAGGCCGATGGCGGCGAGCGTGATGAGACATCACCAGAAGCGGCGATGCTTCACCTCACAGCCGTGGCCTACAACATTCCGAAAGGCTGCGCAGGCGCTTACTACCCTGAAGCAAATGTGCTGATTCCCTTGGATCACCAGGACGCTCGCAGCGGCACGCCGTCGTACAAGTCAGTGCCCGTGCGCATCCGCCGCTCAATTCATTCACTGAGTTGAGCGTAGGACCGTCAACATGCCCTCGCACGTTGAGCACGGCGGAACATATTTGGCAACCCCATATGCGCATAGAACTTGAACAATTCTGTCCCCCTATGGCGTGGCTTGCTCAGCACACGAAAGTTCAGCGCGGTTTGAATTTCAATAGGCGCAAAAGCGTTCGGCTCTCTTGAGCAGCCCAAGCGGTTGCCCGAAGATTATTCATGGCCAACCGAGAACCGTGCAGCCCTACTCCGCCACCATGAGCCGTGCATGTGGTGGAGACCCTTCGTCGCCGTAGCAAGCCATCAATGCTGCGGCCAGTGCAGCGCGCCAAATGTAGGCGGCACGCAGTTGCGCAGGATTCGGCATCAAGGTCATCGTGCCCGTTTGAAACTGGGCCGTGACGGCTGCAAAGGGTGAAAGGCCTGCAGCCGCAAAAGTCGCTTCCGCTGCCTTGAATCCAGCAAGGCGCTGTACCTCGGTCGCATCAGGGGCAACGAAATAAAGTCTCACCGAAAGGTCCTCTCATTCCACACGGACCACCGAAGAATCGACCGTCATGTCAAAGCCAGGATTTCACCTTTGCCTTCAAGCCGTCGACGAGGCCGATGGACAACCTCAACCGAGCGCATCAGGGATGTGGAAGAACCCGGTGCGTCGATGGGTGATTCTTGAAGAGGCGGGTACTGGGTTTGTGACTCAAATGTGAACGACCGTTCGTAAATCGTGTGAAACGCTGCGCAATCCAACATTTGTCACATCGCGGCCGCCAATGTTCGGTTTTCGCCGCAGATGTCCAGCGGGGGGCTGGCAGGGGAACTTGCAAATGTGCGCTGACGCCGCAATGGGGGCCAATCTTGCTTAAGCGCCTCGTTAACAGCCGCCTGTGTGCGACCGTTAACGACGTGCGAAACGCTTTCAGGGCCAGCTTCCCGCTGGCTGGAGGAGCATCGGCGAGGGCTTCTCGAATCAGGCTGCGAAGCCGCCGTCGATCAGCAAGTCGGCGCCAGTTACGAATGCCGCTTCGGGGCCGGCCAGGTAGGCCACCATGCCGGCGATCTCGTCTGCCTTGCCGTGGCGGGGGATGGCCATCAAGCCATGCAGCAAGGTGGCGAAGTCGCCCTCTTCCGGGTTCATGTCCGTGTCCACAGGGCCAGGTGCGACGTTGTTCACGGTGATGCCGCGTGGACCAAGGTCGCGCGCCAGGCCCTTGACCAAGCCGACGAGGGCGGACTTGCTCATGGCATAAGGGGCGCCGCCCGCAAAGGGCATGCGTTGCGCGTTGGTGCTGCCAATGTTGATGATGCGGCCGCCTTCTTTCATGTGTTTGGCCGCCGCTTGCGAGGCGACGAACACCGAGCGGATGTTGACGGCCACGGTGCGGTCGAAGTCTTCCAAGGTGAACTGCTCCAGCGGTGCAATGGCCAGCACGCCAGCGCTGTTGACGAGGATGTCCAGGCGACCGAAGCGTTCGGCAACGCCGTCGATGGCGCGCGTCAATGCTGCCGCATCGGTGGCATCTGCCTTGAGGGCGATGGCGTTGCCGCCGCTGGCCTTGATCTCTTCGACGAGCGCTTCGGCGGCGATGGCCGAGGCCGCATAACCGATGGCGACGCTGGCGCCATCACGCGCCAGGCGACGTGCCGTGGCAGCACCGATGCCGCGTGAGCCGCCATGGATGAAGGCGACCTTGCCGGAGAGAGGCTTGGCGGCGACAGCGGAGCTGGTGCTGGTGTTGAGGGACGTGTTCATGGTGTTTCCTTTCGGATTGAAGTGGTTGATGGGTGCTAGTTTGGGCTCCATCACCTGTTTCCGGTAGTCAGTAAATTGATCTTTCAGTTTCAACCATTGGTATAAGCTTTAGCCATGACCGAACTACGCAGCTATCTCGACGCCTTCATCGCCTCTGCCGACGAAGGCAGCTTCTCCGCCGCCGCGCGCCGCCTGGGGATCACGCCGGCGGCGGTCAGCAAAAGCGTTGCCCAACTGGAGGCGCGGCTGGGCGTGCGGCTGTTCCAACGCAGCACCCGCAACCTGGCACTGACCACGGACGGCGAGCGCTTGTTTGGCCAGGTCCGACTGCCCTGGAGCGAGATCAGCGACGCGTTGACGGACCTGCGCCAGGGTGCCGGCAAGCCGGCTGGCACCCTGAAGGTGGCCCTCGCCCACACGGTGGGCCGCGAGTATTTGGTGCCGCTGCTGGGCGAGTTCGTGCGCCGCTACCCGGACGTCATACCGGATCTGCATTTCGACAACCACCAGGTCGACCTGGTGGCAGAAGGTTTCGACGTGGCGATCGGCGGCGGCCTTGAGCTGACCGATGCGCTGATTGCGCGCGAACTTTCAAGATTGCGCATTGTGCTGATGGCCTCCCCCGCTTACTTGAAGGCCCACCGCCCGCCCAAACACCCCAACGACCTCGCGCGCCACCGTGGACTGCTGCGCCGCTCGCTGGCCACCGGGCGGTTGGTGCCCTGGGCCTTGAAGAACAAAGCTGGCGAAGAACTTGTCGCCAGCGTGCGCCCAGTGATGGTGCTAGACGACCCCGAAGCCATGGCGCGTGCCACGGCCATCGGCATCGGCATTGCCATGTTGCCCCTGCCGCATGCGCTGCCGCTGCTGGAGACCGGCGCATTGGTGCGCGTGCTACCCGATTGGTATGCCGAGTCGCAGCCGCTGTCCATCTACTACACCAGCCGCAAGCTCGTGCCAGCCAAAGTGCGGGTGTTTGTGGACTACATCCTCAAGGAGTTCCACGCCAGCGGGCAGGCGGCCCGCTTTGGGCAGAAGTAGTGCGACCGGAGCGTTGGGGTTCGATTGATGCATTTGGCCAAACTGACATCCAGTCGAGGGAAAATGTGCGACCTTTGTGCCCAGCTATGCAACAACAATTGGGCGCACTTTGCTTGGCAGGCTTCACGGCATAACCAATCACTTCAATAGAACTTTTCTCAAGGAATAGACAAGATGTCCGGAAATGGATTCCACGTGCATGGACCGCACGACCATGAGCTTGAACATGCAGCCCAACACGAGCCCAAGGGCATGGCGGGCCAGTTGGCCGTGATCACCGCCATCCTCGCCACCGTAGGAGCGATGTTCTCGTATATGGGCGGCGCCACCCAGGCCAATGCTGCGCTCTACAAGAACGATGCCGCGATCAAAAAGACTGAAGCCTCGAACCAGTGGAATTACTACCAGGCCAAGAGCAGTAAACAGAACCTTGCAGAGCTGGCGCTGGAGCTGAGCAGCAGCGAGGAGCAGAAGGCCAAATATCGCGACAAAATTGCGCGCTACGACAAGGAAAAAAACGAGATCAAAGACAAGGCCGAGGCGCTAGAGAACGATTCAACAGAGTTCAACCACCGAAGCGACGAGCAAATGCACCAGCACCACCGCTGGGCCCAGGCCACGACGGCACTGCAGATCTCGATTGCGCTGGCGGCCATCGCCCTGCTGACCAAACGCAGCTGGATGAAAGGGGCCACGCTGGGTGTTGGCGCTGTTGGCGTCCTGCTGGGCGCATTGGCCTGGTTCCACATCTGACCGTCAAAGCTGACGTCGGAGCTAGATGCTCCGACAGTCAACTTACCTTTCCTGCGCCATGATCAGCAGCACTTGTGCAATCTTGTCGCCCCGGTTACGCAGTTGCCGGGCCTCCCCGGGCGCGATGCGGCAACTGTCCAGCCTGCGCAGCACCTCGCAGTGGCTGACACCATCCGGCATCTGCCCCCTGATTTCCAACTCTCCATCGAGTACCACGTAGAACTTCTCCTGCGCGGAGGCCACGAGTGTCGTGCTGCCGCCGGGCTCCACCACAGATAAGCCCAGCCACACCGCATCAGCGGGGCCCGCTTCGCGCCCCTGCAGACGCGACATCTTGAAGCCCTCGTGTCCTGGAGCGTCGTAGCGCGGTGCCTCTTCGAGTCGAACCAAATGCATGCTGATCTCCGAAATCAGGGAACAAAAACGACACGTGAGGACGAGCCGGCGAGCACCTGTTGATAGGCCTCTATCGCCTGGTCCAGCGGCACCAACCCGGCAGCATCCACGTCGAATGCGCGCAGCGAGCCATCGGTGAAACCTGGGGCCAGCGCGTCCAGAATGGCGGCGCACTTCACCACATCCAGCTTCAGGCTGTCCACCCCCACCAGTTGAAGATTGCGGCGGTAAAAGCCCAGGATGTCGAATGGCACCGAGCGTTCAATGGTGGAGATGAGGATCTGCGTACCGCCTACTGCCAGGCTTTGCAACGCTGCAGAAAAGTACGGTGAGCCCACGGTGTTGTAGGCGATGTCTGCGCCCCGGCCGCCCGAAGCTTCCAGTACCGCCTCGCCCAGGTCGGCTCGGGTTCCGTCCAGCATCGTGACGGGTTGGCTGGCGTGGCCTCGGTAGCGCCCGGCGCCCCGCTCCACTCCAATCACCGCCGCACCAGCTCGCGTCGCCAATTGAATGGCGGCCTGACCCACTTTGCCGTTGGCACCGAAGACCACGACGGTCTGACCTCGCCCCACCAGACCCGCGCGACGCAGCCCTTCGTGCGCCGTGATGAAGGGCACGCCCACGGTGCCGGCGGCAGCGGCCGACACGGCTTCGGGGCGGCGCACCAAGGCGGCGACTGGCAAGACCAAGTAACGGGCATGGCTGCCGTCGCGGGTGATGCCCAGGTCTCCACCGGTGCCCCAGACATTGGCCCCCATCCATTCCTGAGGACCGACCACAACCCGTGCAGAGAAATCACGTCCAGGGGTGCGCGGCCAGACGGCCTGCGGCATCAAGCCCAACGCTGCCTTCACATCGCTGGGATTGACGGCAGCGGCCAAGACCTCGACCACGGCGTGATCAGGAGGTGCATCTGGCAGATCTTGCGTTTCCAGTTGGAGTTGCAAAGCATCGGGTGTTTCGGCTTTCTGGCCTACGCGCAAGGCGCGCGATGGGGTCACAGTGGTCATGGTGAATATCCTTGGAAAAGTAAAAATTCAGAAATCGGCGTTGGTGGTGCGCAAGCCCCAACTGTCGCGAGCCTGCTGGCAGCTTGCCAGTCGGCCGCCGAGGTCTTCGACGATGCGACGCGCTTTGCGCACCAGGTCTGCATTGCTCTGCGCCAGCACCCCCTTGTCGAGGTAAATGGTGTCTTCGAGGCCGATGCGTACATTGCCCCCCAGCAAGAAAGCCTGGGCTACTGCGGGAAAAGCATGGCGGCCCACCGCAAAGGCGGACCATGCGGCCTGGGGCGCGATCAAAGAGCGCGCCAGCGCCAGCGCCGCCGGTGTAAATGGCAATGCGTAACGCACCCCCAACACAAAGGTGTAAAGGCCAGGCCCCTTCAACGTGCCGTCGTCCAGCAGCGCCTGCGCAAGCATCAGATCGCCGGTGTCAAAGCATTCGAGTTCGGGCACAACGCCATGCTCACGTATCACGGCAGCCATCCTGCGCACATTCGCTGGGGTGTTCATCACCACCTGTTCGCCCGAGTTCATCGTGTTCAGGTCGAGCGAGCAAATGTCCGGTTTCAGCGCGGCGATGTGCGCTACACGCTGCTCCGGTGGCAACAGCGTGGTGCCAGCAGCGGCGATACGGGGTTCGTCCACACTGGGCACAAACCGTCCGCCAGGGCCCGTCGTCAGGTTGATGATGAGCTCCGGCCGGTGGCGTCGCAAGGTCTCGACAACGCGGCCATAAAGTTCTACATCCATCGACGGCGCGCCGGTCTCGGGATCGCGAACGTGGATGTGCACGGCCGCCGCACCGGCGTCAGCCGCTTCCAGGCAGGCTTCGCTGATCTGGGCCGGCGTGATCGGCAAATGGGGCGTCTGATCGGGTCGGGTGAGGTTGCCCGTCACGGCGCAGGTGAGGATGGTAGGTTTTTCCATGTGTGTCTTCACCCCAGATGACGGCCACCATCGGCCACGATGACGCTGCCTGTGGCATAACGCAATGCGGTGCAGCAGGCGACGATGGCTGCGGCCACGTCATCTGCCACGCCCACACGTTTCAACGGAATCGTGGCGCCTACGCGTTCATTGAAAGCCGCGTCGCGCCCCGGCACGAAGGCGGTGTCCACCACGCCGGGCGAGACCGCCATGCAGCGAATCTGCGGCGCCAAGGTTTTGGCCAGCGCGCGCGTGAGCGCATCGGTCGCCGCCTTCGCGGCCGCGTACGCAAGGTTGCTGCCCAGGCCGGTAAAGGCTGCGATGGACGATACGTTGACCACCACCGCGTCGCCAGCGAGCTTCATCTGCGGCGCAAACGCCCGTACTGCAGCAAAACTTCCACGCCAGTTTGTGGCGAAGATGTCGTCAATCAGTTGGTCATCCAGACCCTCAAGATCTGCAGCCGCCACCTGCCGCGTAAAACCCGCACTGTTCACCAGCACGGTGGTGCGGCCCATCTCCTGCTCGATGGTCTGAGCGGCGGCGCGCAGCCCGGCGCTGTTGGTCACGTCGGCCTGCAGCGCACGATGTCCGGTGCCCGGCAATTGCGCCAGGAGGGGTGCTGATTTTTCTGGTGCGCCTCGCTGCAGCAGTACCACTTGGGCGCCGAGTGCGGCCAGTCGGTGTGCGGTGGCCAAACCTATGGCACCCGTGCCACCGGTGATGACGGCGATTTCGCCATCGAGCCGCTCCCGTGGAGCGAAACTTCTGTTGTCTTGCATATCGATCTCAAGGTAATGGGCAATGGGGGAGCACGGTGTCGCCGCGTTCGAGGCGAAGTTCAACGTCGAGACTGAAGCCGCCCCGACCATCGGGCTCAAAGCGGCGCAACAACGAGCCCACGGCGCCGAACACCACGTCGTGGTGGGCGTGCGGGTCTTCGATGTCGAAGAACTGCGTTGCCAGCACCTTGTGCCCTGCGGCCACCACGATGAAGTGCAGATGTGCGGGGCGCATCACACCGCGCCCCTGCGCTGCCAGCAGTTCGCCGCAGGGGCCGTCCACCGGCACCGGATAACCAGCGGGACGCACGCTGTGGAAGTCGAAGCAGCCCTGGGCATCGGTCAAGAAGACTCCGCGCAAATTCATATCCTGCTGGTGCGGGTCCTGGTTCTCGTAAAGGCCTTGCGGTGAGGCCTGCCATGTCTCAACCCGTGCGTGCACCAACGGCGCACCATTGAGCGAGAGCACACGACCGCGCACATGCAGCGGCGCGCCCGGGGTGTCGGCCAACGCAATGTTTTCGCCGCAGGCACGCACCGGCTGATGGGCACGCCAGAACGGCCCGACCAGTGCCGGCTCGGTGCCGCCCTGCGCCAGCGCTTCACGCGCGCCCCGCAGTTGCACCAGGGTTGCCAGGCCCAGGATGTCGGCCAGAAGAATGCCTTCATTCTTCTGCGGCCCGCTGGCCTGCCCCACGCGAACCAGAAAATCCAGCGCCAGGTCGAGTTCGGCGGGAGACAGGTCGACCTCCAGCGCAAGCGCATGCAGGTGCCGGATCAGCGCGTCCATGACCTGCTTCAGCCGAGCGTTGGCAGTGCCAGCGTTGGCCCGTAGAACGGCCGCCAGCAACGCGCTGGGGTCTGAGGCAGACAACACGCTTGGTGTGGGCGCCTTCATGTTCAAAGCGTGGGTACTACTCATGGCACCAGTGCCCGCGCGTTGTCGCGGTAGATGGCCTGCAGCTCGGCTGCACTCAAGCCAGAGCGCTCCAGTCCCTCCGCAATCTTGGCGGGCTCTACCCAGGGGAAGTCAGAACCGAACACGATCTGCGAGGTCGGCACAATCATCTTGAGAATGCCCATGTGTACCGCGTCCGCAGCGGCCGCAGTGTCATAGTAGAAGCGGCGGAAGTGGTGCAGCCGCGAATCGGGCGGCGCCACGCGCGCCAGCGACTCCGCCGTCTCGCCCACCAGAAAGCGTTGCGCCCAGATGCTGCCGCCGCCATGCGACCAGATGTAGCGGATGTCCGGCGTTGCTTTGGCCGTGCCACTTTGGATCAAGCTCACCATGGAACGCGCCAGATCGGAACCAAGCTCCACAAAGGTTGGCAAGATCCCGGGTTGGAAGTTCCAGGCGCAGCAATTGGGTGCTGTGGCGTGGGTGTAGACCACGGCTTTGCGGCGGTTGAGTTCGGCCCATACCGGGGCGAAAGATGGATCGCCCAGCCACTTGTCGTCGTAGCTTGACAGCAGCCCCACGCCGTCGGCCTTCAGCACGTCGAACGCATACTCAATTTCGCGCAAACTCCCTTCAACATCGGGCAGCGGCAGCACCGCAAAATGCCCGTAGCGGCCTGGATAGTCGGCCTTCATGCGGGCGGCAAACTCGTTGAGCTCACGCGCCGCCTTGCGCGATTCGGCTGGATCGCCAAACCATACGCCGGGCTGCGTCACCGACAAAAATGCCTTCTCCACACCGCCACGGTCCATGGCTTCGAGGTCGTTCGCCACGGTCCAGGACTTGAATTGCTCAAACCCCAACACCGGCTGTTTCAGATGCTGCCGCTCCACAAGCTTGATCCAGGCGGGCGAGAAGAAATGGTGGTGGAAGTCGATGCGTGTGCCTTTTGTGCCCAGGGTTTGGGCCAATGGCCTGCCCTCGGGCACCAGGGCGCCGGCCCCCAGCGCCCCCAAGGTTCCCAGCGAGCCGAACATGCCAAGAAAGCCCCGGCGCGAAGCCGTGTGTGCATGAAGGCCAGAGAAAGAATATGGTTTGTGGTCCATGGTGATGCTCCTGGCTAACTTCAGAAGTTGTGGCGAATGCCGAATTCGAGACCTCTCGAATTGATGCCCGCTTGGGTGGGCAGAGGCGACGTGGCTGGCCAATCTCCCACGCCGGTGCTCGCCACCAATTGAGCCGATGCGCCCTGGTTGTTGATGACGGCGAACGTGCCGTAGACCGCCGTTCGTTTGGACAAGTTGTGCACATACCCCAGGGCCAGCTTGCTCCAATCGTTGCCGCTGTTCTGGCGGTTGTAGTAGCTATACGCTGCGCGCCACTCCCCTACCCCCTGGCTCAACGTCGCCCCCAGCAACCAGGCGTCGATGCGCGCACCGCTGGAGTCAGCTTCGCGGGCCCAGAAAGCCATCGGCGTCAGTGCACCGATGTTGTAGGAGACGGCCAAGTTGGCGGCGTTGACATGCGCTGGCGTGGTGGCAGTTCCGCTGTAGCGCCGGCCCAGGGCACCTGCCACGTTCACCGCTGCGTCGCTGTAGCCCAAGCGCGCGCCGACATAGCTGTTGTTCTTGCGGTTGACGCTGGTGGCGGGCTCTTCGCCGAATGCGTATTGCGCCTGCCCGTACCAACCGCCAAGTTGCCGAGGCAAGAGGTAGGTGAGCGCATTGCTCACACGAATCGGCGCGCCCAGCATGCTGTAGGCGGTGGGCTGGCCAATGCCGGTGCCTTGAAACGGGTCAAACCACGAGGGGTTGAGGTGGGTGGCCGACATTTCGCGGCCCACACGAAACTCGCCCAGGCGGCCCGTCAGGCCCACCGTGGAACGGCGCTGGAAGTTCATGGCGCCACCACCCGTGTCGGCCACCAGCGCACCTTCCAGCCAGAAGCCTGCCGACAGGCCACCGCCCAGATCTTCCGTGCCCCGAAAGCCGATACGCGAATGGCTGTTGCCGCTGTAGCTCACGGCCGTAAGACTGGCGTCGCCCTGCGAAATGTGGGCAACCCCAAGGTCGACCACGCCGAATATCGTGACCTGGGTTTGCGCAAAAGCACTGCCGCCTGCGGCCAGGCCGATGAGGGCCAAAGTGGAGAAACTATTTTTCATTCGAGTACTTAGGGTAGGGAGAGTTAAATCTGGCGCTGAATGTGAAAATGAAATGAATTCAGTAAATTAATCAGCAATTCATATGAACATCACCTTGCGGCAATTGCGGGCCTTCGTGGAAGTCATCCATAGCGGTGGCTTCACTGCGGCCGCACGCAAGCTGCACTTGACGCAATCGGCGACCAGCCTGTTGATCCGAGAGCTGGAGCTGCAGTTGGGGCTTGCGTTGGTAGACCGGACGACACGTCAAATTGCGTTGACGGATGCAGGCAAGGAGTTGTTTGACAGCGCGGAACGCATCCTGGCGGACGTGGAGCACGCCGTGGCCAACACGCAAGACCTGGTGCAGAAGCGCCGGGGTCGTGTGACGATTGCGACCACGCCGTTTCTCGCCGCCAACTTCTTGCCAGACGTGATTGCGCAATTCCAGGTTTCGCACCCCGCGATTTCGGTGCGCATCGCCGATCTGCCAACCGAGCAATTGGTACGCGTCGTCGACAGCGGAGACGCCGACATGGGCTTCGGGGTTTTTCCGCAACTCGACGTGGCCCTCGAACGCGTCACCCTGCTGCGCCATAGCCTGGGCGTGATGCTGCCGGCGGTTTGGCCACTGGCGCAGCGCCGCCGGCGCCTGACCTGGGCCGACCTGGATGGGCAGCCCATGATTGGCCTGGTGCCTGCCGGCGGCTTTCGCAGCCTGGTCGATCCACTGCTGCACCGCGAAGGTGAGCTTGCCGCCCTGCGTTTCGAAGTCGGGCATCTCAGCACCGCCGTAGGCCTGGTGGAAGCAGGTCTCGGCGCCACCGTGGTGCCGGCCTATGTGGGCGCGCTGGTGCGCTCGACACGAGCGCGTTTTCGCGCGCTCAACGATCCGGTGATTCACCGCCAAATCGAGTTGGTGTGGCGCGCTGCACGCTCGCTGTCGCCGAGTGCCAGTGCGTTTCGCAGTTGCCTGGAGACCTGCTGCAAGCAACTCCAAACCTGACCGGCGCCGCACTGCGCTGGTGTCAGACTTCAATTCGGAATGCACGGGTTCGCCTTTGAGCATTTGTCACCGATCACGGCCACCGCCTGAATCTCGATCAACATGCCGGGCACCGCCAGGTTGGACACCGTGATCTGCGCGCTGGCCGGAAAATTTCGGTCGGGGAACATCTCGGTGCGCACCTTGGAAAAGGTTGCACCATTGCGCGCATCGGTCAGGTAGGCCGTCATGCTCACAATGTCTTTAAGGCTGCCACCCGCGCGCTTGAGCGTCTGGTCCAACAAGGCGAATATCGTGCGGGTCTGCGCTTCGACATCGCCCTTGACGTCTTTGCCACTGAGGTCGGTGATGGTGGTTTCACCCGCCAGCCAAACCACGCGCCCGCCCTCGGTCACCACGGCGGGCGAGTACGACCGCCCTTTGGTGCGTTCGCCTTGCTCCATGTAGTCGGCCGCATGCGCGTGGGGATACAGGGCTGCGGCCAAAGTCACAGCGGCCAGCCAACGGGTGTGTCGGTTCTTCATTCAATGCTCCTGAGGGATGTTTTGGCGGGCGCGGCGGCTCACCTGGGTGGGGAAAATCGGGGTCAAACGGCCGGGTAACGACCCGCTAGCGCACGCATAGCCTCCGTGGCCTCGCGGACAATTTCGGCACCGTCCCAGCGGGTCGGCTGGCCGCCTCGCAGCAACACGCGTCCATCGACCAAGACCGTGTCCACGTTCGCCGGCTGAGCCGAATACACCAACGCGTGGGCGGGGTCGAAAACCGGCGCTAGGTTGAGGTCGGTCGCCCGCAAAATTTGGATGTCGGCACGCTTGCCGGGCGTCAACGAACCGATCAAGTGCGACAGCCCCAGGTCGCGTGCACCATCCAGCGTTGCCAGGCGCAGCACGCGGTGGGCAGTCAGTGGCTGGCGGTTACCGAAGCGCTGCTTGTGCGACCACAGCAGCGCGCGCATGCAGGCATAAAAGTCAGCGTTGGCCGATGCACCGGAGCTGTCCACCGACAGGCTCTGCACCACCCCGGCTTCCTCCATTTCATGAAACTGGATGACGCCGCGTGTCGCTTGGGCGTAGAGCATCTCGATGGTGGGCGAGCAGGTCATGGTGGTGCCGGTGGAAGCCAGCAATGCGCAATCTGCAGCCGTCATGCCCTGCGGATGGACCAGTTGCAAATCACGTCCCAGCAAACCGTGTTCAGCAAGCACGGGCACCAGTCCCGGGCGGGCGTGCATCGTCAACGGCAAGCCGAGTGCGCGGATGTTGGCGCACTCTTCGCTCACCACACTGATGGGAACAGCACCGCGTGGATTGGAGACCGGCGTGCGCACGGCGGCGCCCAGGGTCAGCAGTTCGGAGGGCAGCCCCTGTCGCAACACGCGGGCCAGATCCTCCAGATCCATAGGTTGATCCAAAGGCTGCTCCTGCCCCCAACCATAGGCAAAACGACCGCGTTGCCCCATCTCCGCCATGGCGCGCAGTTCGGCATCGGCGTGGGCCGGTGAGCGCGTGTTGTGGGCCCAGTTTTGCACCGTGGTGATGCCAGAAAGCAGCCCTTCGGCAAGCCCCAAACGCACGGAGCGATAGCTGTCTTCAGGCGTGAACAGTGGCCCGGTGCCCAGCGTGACCGGAAAGTAGCCGTGCTGAGGATCGTCTCCCCTCACCAGCGCACGCAGCGCGCTGTTCCAAAGGTGCCAGTGCGTGTCCACAAAGCCGGGCAACACAATCATGTCGCGAGCGTCGATCTCCGGCACCCCCTCGACGTCTATAGAAGGCCCCACCGCCACGATGGCGCCGTCTCGGATGTGCAGGTCAGCGCAGGGCAAATCACCCAGCGCGGGGTCCATGGTGAGCACGCAACCGCCACGGACGATGAGCTCTTGGTCAAGGCCGTTGCGGGCGGATGAGGATATCGAAGGCACAGAGAATCTCCTGCGCCACGTTTGGGCGCATAAATCGCGAGAAGAAGGAGGGAAAAGAGGCGGCGCTACTCGGCTTTGGTGCCCGAGATGCGGATCAATTGCGCCTTCTGGCGCATGTCAGCTTGAATGAAGCGTGCAAAGGCGTCGGGTGCCGAAAACACCGGCTCGAAGCCACGAGCGACAAGCACAGCGTCACGGAAAGCGGGGTCGTGGCCGATGGAAACGACCTCCTGGTTAATCCTCTGCACAACCGCTGCTGGCGTACCGCCAGTCGCGAAAAGCCCGAACCAAGACTCGCCGGGATCGATGTCTGCCAAGCCGGCTTCACGCAGCGTGGGCACCTCAGGCATTTCGGCCAAGCGAGTGGCCCGCCCGACAGCCAACGCCTTGAGCTTGCCAGCACGCAGCAACCCCAAGGCCCCGGACACACCGGCTAGCGTAAGTTGTGTTTCGCCCGCCTGTACGGCCGTGACGGCGGGCGAGATGCCCTTGTAGGGCACGTGTATCAGGTTCACACCAAACTTGGCTTTGAAGGACTCAAAAAGCAGGTGCGGAAGGCTGCCCGAGCCGTAGGACGCATAGCTCAGTGCGCTTGTCGGCGACTTCGCCAATGTGACCAGTTCAGCCATGTTGTTCGCCTGCACGGATGGGTGCGCCACGACCATTTGGGGCAGGCTCACCAGTTGGCAGATCGGGGTCAGCTCCCGCACCGGGTCGTAGGGCAGTTTGTCGAACAAAAACGGGTTGCTGGTGATGGTGGCCTCGCTGGTCAGCAACAGCGTGAGGCCATCGGGCGCCGCTTTGGCAACAGCCCCGGCACCAATCAGCGTAGAGGCACCGACCTTGTTCTCCACGATAACCGGTTGCCCCCACAGCCGCTGCAGGCGATCTGCCAACATGCGCGCCAACAAATCCACGCCACCGCCTGGCGCATAGGGCACCACAATCTTGACGGTACGTGCAGGCCACGGTGCGCCTTGCGCCCAAGAAACAGGGCTGGCGATGGCCATGCCCAGGGCCGCGAACACGCTGCGGCGGGAGCAATTCAACGCTGACTTCATCACTTGATGCTTTCGAAGTGCCGGTAGGAAGAATCGTTGCGGCCAATGTGGCCGATGACCTGGTAGCGCGCCTTGACCAGATCAGCAGGAACATCCAGCACCCGGCGGTAGTCGTTAACGGTCTGCCGCCCATCCAGCGCCCATTTTCCGTCGCGGCGCGACCAGCTATCCAGATAGCGTGAATGCATCCAGCGCTCTTCGTAGAGGCCGGGGTTTCCTTCTTTGGGCACCAGCAAGGTCGCGGTCCCGGTGGATTCACTGACCGCACGGTCGCCGTTGACCTCGATCAGGATGTTGGTGATGCGGTGGTTGTTGCCCGTCATCTCATCGTGGGCTTGGATCAACCAATCCACGTACGCTTCCCAGTTAGGGAACTCGCGGCCGCCAAAACTCATCTTGGCACCCGGGTGCGCCAACGAGATCAACAATGCACGGTCACCTCGATCCAAACCCCGGGGGTACTTGTAGATCAGTTCGGTGATGGCCTGTTTCGCCAACAAGGTTTCAATTTCGGCGGCTGTGGCTGTAGTTGTGGTTGCGGCCTTCTGGGCATAGGCCTGCAATGGCAATGTCAGGCTGACGGTCAACGCAGTCGCAAGCACCGCAAACAGCATTCGAATTTTCAGGGGCGATTTTTCCATCGACATTTTCTCCGTGGGATCGTGATCGGGCAGGCCTTGATGACACATGCAAATCTCTGGCCTGGTGTGTATTTCAACGCTCGGAGTGACATTTTTCAAACGATTTAATTTAATAGATTCACAAGTATTTCCAATACTTTAGGCCGTCGCCCGTGGCCCGACTGGAGAGGACAATCCGCTCATCCAGATCTTTCGCTTCTCTCATTCGCGCGCTAAAGCCTGTCTGCATCAGGAACACCCCATGTCTCGAACCTCCGCTGTCACCTTGCGCCAACTGCGCGCGTTTATTGCCGTCGCCGAAGAAGGCAGCGTGGTGCGTGCAGCGCAACGCATGCACCTGACCGCCTCCGCGCTCTCCATGCTGATCAGCACGCTGGAGGGCGAGCTTGGGGCGCGCCTGTTTGAGCGCACCACGCGGCGCATGGTGCTGTCTGAAGAAGGGCAAAAGTTGTTGCCATCGATCGAAGAAATGATGGGGCAACTCGATGGCGCGATCACCGACCTGCAGGAGTTTTCGCAGCGGCGTAGCTCGCGCTTGCGCATCGCGGCATCGCCATTGATGGCGGCCACACTGCTACCGCATCTGATGGCTGGATTTCATGAGCGGTTTCCCGCTGTTCGACTCACGCTGCGCGATCTTCCCGTGGGCGAGGTCGCGCAATCCGTCCGGTCGGGTGAAGCTGACTTGGGCGTGTGCACGGCAGATGTGGACACAACCGATCTTCACGCCACGGTGCTGCACCAAGACCGTCTGATGCTTGCCTGCCGGGATGGCCACCACCTGGCCACGCGCCCGGAAGTGCAATGGCGCGATCTCGCGGGTGAACGCTTGGCGCTGATGCAGCCCGGCTCGGGGCTACGCAACCTTTCAGCTCGTGGTCTGGCCGAGATGGGCGAACCTGTAGAGGCCACTTTCGAGGTGGCGAATGTGGCCACGGCTGTGGGTTTGGTGGAGGCCGGTCTGGCGATTGCGGTGCTACCGCGTTATGCGCTGATCCGTACGCGTGCCATTGGTGTGCGGGCCATCCCGTTGACAGAGCCGGTGGTGGAACGTGCCATCGTGGCGCTGCATGCCCCGGAACGCCCCTTGACCAGCGCGGGTGAAGCCTTCATCGCCTATGCGAAGCAAGCTGCGGGGCAAGACTTTGGCGTGGCGTGAGACTGCAGCCGTTTCTCCCCACAGACCAACGCACTGATCAACGAAAAGAATGCCCCTCATCCAAGGGGCATGGCTTCAAAGCGCGATGGGCGCGCATTGGTTGAGCACCGCGCGCAACACGCTGTGTGCGGTGATCATCGAGGTGCGTGGATTGTCTTGGTCGGGCTTATTTTCCAGACGCAAAAGCATGTGGCCGGCTTCGCCCCAGGCCTCGACTTCATGGCAGTTTTCGCTGACGTTGGGGTCCGCCCACAGCTCCACGCGTGTGTGATCCAGGCCCAAGGTAGCCAGCGCCACCGTGGCGGCCACATTGGCGTTGCGCGGGTAGTTGTGAGCGGCATCCCGTGCGCTGCCGGCAAACACCAGCGCGGGCGCCTCAAGCGAATCCAGCGACAGCGATAACGCAGCCGGGCTACCAGCCCAAGCAGCGGGCGGTTTGCGCCCCCGGTACACCACTTTGCCAAGCCCTGCGTCGCGCGCTGCGCTCAGCCAATCGATGCCACCAATGGCCCCGGAGACCAGCAACACCTGGCGCCCCGCCCCAGTGGCCAAAGCGCGCAAGCGGGCAAGGCGTGCGTCGTCGGTCAGCGCACCAACGGACGCCAGCAGCAAATCGCAGCCAGCCGACAGCACCGCCTCGGCGTGCGCGTCAACCGCCGCATGGCCGGCACACTCCACCACGAGGGCTGGGCGTTGCGCCAACCAAGGTGCCCGCTCAACGCTCAACAAGGGTCGCAAGGCGGCCAGGTCTCCATGGGCCGCGGCCTGCGCCGCCTCGAGTTCATGCACCAGGATGCCGGTGATTTCTACGGTATCGGAGTGGGCCAGCAGCCCACGCGCCAATCTCTGCCCTATGGCGCCAAAACCGATCAGAGCGACGCGCAGTTTCATGCCCGGCCTCCCACCACGCTACAAGCTGATTCAGCGGGTTCGATCGACAGCTTCAAGCCGCTACGAGCCAATGCCTCGCGCGCGTCGGCCTTCTCGGTCTCGCTCAAGTTGAGCAGCGGGCGGCGTACTGGGCCGCCGGTCTGGCCCAGAAGCTCCAGCCAATATTTGGTATAGGCCTGTGGCGTTCCCGTTGGCCGAGCAGAACTGAAAGCTTGGCGCGCAGGCTCCAGGCTGTCGCGCACCTTGCGTGCCTCCAAATGTTTTCCCTCGAAGGCCAATTGGGTGTATTCATTGATGCGCTGGTCAACGGCGGTCTGCAGCAGGAACGGAGGCGTAGAGCACAAATACAGGCGCCAGCCAAGTTCCACAATGTTGTCCAGCCAGTCCTCCTCCGATGCCGAGCTGACCAGGATCTTGTCGCCCGCCATTTCGGTCAGCCGCTTGTACAACGCGCGGTCGACGCTGTATTTGATGGCCACGATGTTCGGCAGCTCCGCAATACGCGCGCACAGCTCTGGGCTCATGATGTAGCCGCAGTCGGGATGGTTCCACAACGCAATCCCAATGTCGGTCTGCTCGCTCAGGTAGCGGTAGTACGCGTAAACCGTCTCATCAGGGTTGTGGTGAAAGTGCAGCACCGGGCTGTGCACCACGATGTAGTCGGCGCCGACATTCTGGGAGTGGCGAGCCAGGTCGAGCACGACGTCAAGATTGGCATCCGAACACGAAGTCACGATGCCGCAGCGGCCGTTCGCCTCTTCTACCGCAAGTTCAAAAGTACGTTTGCGTTCTGCAACCGACATGGAAAAAAACTCACCCTGCTTGCCGCTCACAAACAAGCCGCCTAGGCCCAGGTCTTGAATCCAATGCCGGAGGTTTTGGCGGAAGCCCATTTCGTCGAACGAAAGGTCTTCAAGAAAGGGAGTGGTGGTGGCGGCCCATACTCCGCGAAAGTGTTCACGCGCGTAGTCTTTGGCGTCGTGCTTGCTGTACTTGGTGATCATGGTTTCGAGGGATCCTGGTAAACGGAGATGGAAGGGGTCGAGATGTGAGAAGTCGATTCCACGCCAAAGCGCCCCCTCCAACAAGCGAATGTTTTTTGGGGATCCCTCAGAAAATCTGAGCGCAGTTCAATTCAAGTTGAGAAGCATCATTTTTTGATGGACGGTCGTGCCGGGCTCTTGGACATGAGAGTCTGAAAGCTTGTCACCGTCGGTAGTAGCGTACCCGGGGCCACGATGCTTGTGTCGAGCAGCGGGCACTACCCGTCGGCTTCATGCGCTCCCGCGCTGAAGTCAGCCAACACCACGGTAGTGGGCAGTCCACGCGTTCTTCTACGCTGCGGTGCAACGCGCGACGCAGCGGATCCGTTTGGCATAGCAGGTTTCAAAAACGGCTTGCAGATTTGGTGGAGGATGAAGACGGGCTCATGCGCGGCGATCACATCTCAAGCAAAGAATCCTCTTACTTGCAGCAAGCATCGTAGAAGTGAACGGCCAAAGACACACCATCGCCGAAGGGGGCAACTTGCAATTTTGTCCTACCGGGCGACCAGAGAACCGTCAGGCTCGCAAGGCAACCTGAGTCTCACCCAATATAAATACGCCCTCCCCCGAGGGCAGCTCGCCAGGCCGACGCAAACCCGCGCCGGCCGTCTTGGCTGATGCCCCATAGGGGCGTTTCCGAATTACTTGACCAGTCGCTGCCACAAGCGCAGGAAGAAGCCCGCGCGCTCCACATCCGCTTGCGCGATCAGGGGCGCTTCGCCAACCGGCTTACCATTCGATTCGGCGATCACCTTGCCGATTACGGCGCCCTTGGTGATGGGTGCTTCCAATTCTGGGTTCAACTGCACCGAGGTCTGCAATTTCTGGCCGCGCGGCACGGTCAGCATCCAGGGCGCTCCTAAACCAGCAGCGACCGTATCAGCCTTGCCAAAGCGGATCTTGGCATTGGTAACCACGGCACCTTGCTGGATCGGTGTGGCCTTCTCGAAGCGGCTAAAGCCCCAGCCCAGCAGCTTGCGGGTCTCGTCGGCGCGCGCCTTCATGCTGCTGGTGTTGAGCATGACCGTGATCAGGCGCATGTCGTTACGTTTTGACGACGTGACCAGGCAATAACCGGCTTCTTCGGTGTGGCCCGTCTTCAGCCCATCCACAGTCGGGTCGGTGTAGAGCAAGGCGTTGCGGTTGCCTTGCTTGATGCCGTTGAACTTGAACTCGCGCTCGGCGTAGATCGGGTAGTAGTCGGCGCTGTCATGGATGATCGCGCGCGCCAGGATGGCGAGATCGCGGGCAGACGACTTGTGCGCGGGGTCAGGCAGACCCGTGGGGTTCACGAAATTCGTGTTCGTCATGCCCAGGCGCTTGGCCTCGGCATTCATGAGTTTGGCGAAACCCGCTTCGGAGCCGGCCATGTGCTCGGCGATCGCCTTGGAGGCGTCGTTCCCCGACTGGATGACGATGCCGCGCAGGATGTCGATCACCGTTGCCTGGCTGTTCAGCGGCAAGTACATGCACGACTCGGTGCTAGAGCCCCGGCACCAGGCGTTCTCGCTCACCGAGACCAGATCGTCTTTCTTGAGCTTGCCCGAGCGGAGAGCCTGTTCGACCAGGAAACTGGTCATCATCTTGGTCAACGACGCGGGTGGCAACGGTTCGTCGGGGTTGGCTGAGGCCAGCACCTCGCCAGAGTCGTAGTCCATCAGCAGCCAGGCCTTGGCGGGGATGGCGGGCACACCGTCGGCCACAGCGGATTGGCCGGCCAATGGTGCCGGGCCTGACGCCTCGGCTGCAGCAGGCTTTTTGTGAGCAGCAGACTTGGCCGCATGGCGATCGGCGGCAAAAGTTGCCGTGCTGGGCACCAGGGCGCCTGCAGCCAGGGCGAATACGAGAGGCAGGAGGGTAAATTTCTTGGATTGCATGGGATTCCCGGTCATAACCTTTGATTGTCGCGGAGCGCACCCCGCTTTTTAATCAGGCATGGAAGAGTTTTTTGTTAACAGGAGTGATGGCGGCAACGATGCCGTGCGCTCCGTACCCGTCACCGGGAGAGGAGCCCATCAGGCGCTTCTGTGACCCCATGTATTGAGATAAATTCCCCAGAATTTGAACCGATTCTCAAAAATCGTAGCGCGCACTCACCGTCGTGCTACGCGGGGCGCCCCAGGTGTAGAGCAGCACGTTGGACGAACTCCAGATATCCGAGAAGTACTGCTTGTCGAATGCGTTGTTGACGTTCAGAGCCACGCTCCAATGCCGGTCGACCTGGTAGCGGGCCATCAGGTCGACGACAGTGTAGGCCTTCTGGTTGAGCCGGAAACCGCCTGCATTGGTGACCTCGGTCGCGTCTTGCCAGCGCGCAGCGGCACCCAGCGTCAGGCCCTGCAGCGTGCCGGTGCCGAGGCGGTAGGTCGAGCCTAGCTTGAGCTGATTGCGTGGAAATCGGCTCGCGGTGGTGAGGCTGCTGTTCTGCATCACGTAGCTACCCTGCACTTGCCAGCCCGTGCTGATCTCGCCCGACATCTCCAGTTCATAGCCGTGCCGCGTGGCGCCCGAAACCGCACGGTAGGCCGTGCCATTGGTGGGGGTACGCCCGCCTGCTGCTTCTGCTGTGTTGTCGGTCTTCATGCGGAAGAAAGCCAGGCTGGCGTTCAAGCGCTTGTCGAAGAACTCGCCCTTGGCACCCACCTCATAGGTTTTGCCTTCTTCGGGGTTGAGCGTGCGGCCGGTTTCCGTCTGCGCACTCTGCGGCTGAAAAATGCTGGCGTAGCTGCCGTACAAGGACACGTTGGGGCTCACGTCCACCACCAGGCCGGCATAGGGCGTGACCACGCCGTGCTCGTTCATGTCGTAGTTCCACCAGTAGGGCGTGACATCCAGCTTGCGGTAGTTGGTGACGCGTGCGCCGGTGATGAGCTTCACGGGATCGGCCAAATCGAAGCGACCCGCCGCATAGGCCGAGGTGCGCTGCGAGCTGAACGTGTTGAGCGCGTAGCCAATGGCATCAGGGTTGAAGAACAACGGAATGGCGCCGCCACCGGCCGCATAGGTGCTGCCCAGCGACGCGAGTGTGACGGTCGGGATGGCGCCCCCCGTGGGGTAGTAGTTGTTGGAGCGAGACTCGAACTTGGCGTAGTCGGCCCCCAGCATGAGGTCGTGTGTGCGGCCGAACAAGGTGACCGGGCCCTTGAGGTCCACGCTGGCGTTGGTATTGGTGTTGGTGAAGTCCTTGACGGCGCTGGCGTCCAGCGCGGTCGTTGCGCTGTCGCGCACCAGCGCGCCGGCCAACATCAAGGGAGACTGGTCTTTCTGGTGGCTGGCGCGCGCTGTAGCCGTCCAGCCGTTGCCAAAGCGATATTCCAGGCTGGTGAACAGATTGACCGTCTCCAGGTCGTAGCCGGCCCAAGGTGCGGCGATGTTGAACGAGCGCGGCGTCAAAGGGGTGGCCACGCCGGTTGCGCTGTACGCCTGGATTGGGGCGGTTCCCGCGCTGCCACGCAATTCACGCTGTCGCCAGCTCACGCCAGCGTTGAGCAGCGTGTCTGGTGTGATGTCCAGATCCACCGTGCCGAAGAGCAGGCGGCCATTGGTTTTCTGGTTGTCGCGGAACGAACCCGCTTCAGAGGCCGATGCCACCAGGCGTCCACGCAAACTGCCGCTGGCGTTGAGCGGGCCGCTGATGTCGGCGTCGGTTCGGTAGCTGTCCAAACTGCCCGCGCTGGCACTGACATTGGCCTGGAACTGTGCGGTGGGCCGCTTGCGGATCATGTTCACTGTCGCACCTGGATAGCCGTCCCCCGTGGTCAAGCCAGAAGATCCCTTGATCACTTCGATACGGTCCAGCTCCGCCATGTCATCAAGCGCAGACAGGCTGTAGGCGGTGACCCCCCAGCCGTCGGACATTTGCCGGGCGCCGTCCATCTTGAGGTTCACCAGCGCGCCGCGTGCGCGAAATTCGGTGAAGTTGCCCCTTCGGCTCACCTGAATGCCGGGTGTCTGGTCCAGCACATCGGCCAGGTTGTTGAGCTGGAAATCGTCCATCCGCTGGCGGGTCATCACCGTCACCGACTGCGGGGTTTCGCGCAGCGTCAGTGCCAGTCCCGTTGCGGTGCTGCTGGGGCCTGCAGCGGTGTAACTGCCCGTCCCCTCGGTGGTCCCCGTGGTGCGCTCCACCTGCGCCGTCACGGTGACTTCTTTCATCGTCTTATCGGCTGTGCTCATCGCCGAAACTGGCGCGGCCTGCAGCGTATAACCACCGGCCGCACTGGGCGCGGCCTGCAGGCCACTGTTGGCTAGCAGCAAGGCAAAACCTTGCTCTAAGCTGAAGGTTCCGTGCAGGCCTGCAGTGCGCAATTCCTTGGTCTGTTCAGGCGTGAAGGAGAGCGTGATGCCGGCCTGGCCCGCAAACGTCGGCAAAGCCGTGCGCAGAGGGCCTGCGGCCACGTTGTAGCTGCGTGTGGCCGCCGAGCTGGCTACAGTCTGGGCGTAGACAGGTGAGGTTGCCAGCCCGCCTGCCAGGGCCAGAAGGCAGGCCAGGGCCACCGGGTTAAGAGAAACGTTAGTGCGGAAACGGGATGGAGATGGAAGGCAGGCTGGGCGTGTCATGCAGTTGGTCACTTTGCGTTGGGCGGATAAAAGAGCCCCTGTGTGGAGGCTTTCAACCCGTTTGCCGAAGCAGCGCACAAGAAAGTGCCAAACCGATCAAAAGATTTTTGAGAACAGAGTGATGCGGCGGCTGAAGATGCCGATCTCAGGCTCCGCCACGCGGAACCACCGTCACCCAGAAACGTGTGCGCAGCATGACCTGCACCGGTAAGGTTTCTTGCAAAATGGCGAGCACGTGGTCGGTGTCGTTGAGTTGGTAGGCGCCAGAGATGCGCAGCGAAGCCACCTCGGGCGCGCAGCGGATCGTGCCAGTCCGGTAGCGCGACAGCTCTGCGAGAAACTCATCCAGCCGCTGGCCATCGGCATAGAGAACGCCTTGCGTCCAGCCGGGGGCACCGCCAGCCGCTGTTGCGATGTCGGCGTTGCGCTGCACATTGCCGCTCTGCGTTGCGGTAAAGCCCAGCCCCTGGCCCGCGTCCACCAAGATGGGCAAGCCGCCGCCTGCGCGCGTGACTTCTACCCGGTGCTCCAGCACGGTGAGCTGCGTGGCCTGCGCCGCAGCGCCAGTAGGCGGCATCATGCGCACCACGAAGCGTGTACCCAGTGCGCGCATCTGCCCCTGCTGGGTTTCCACGATGAAGGGTCGCCCCAAGCCTGCCGGGCGGCCCGCATCAGGCGCGGTGCGCACGTAGACCTCACCTCGGCGCAGGCGCACCACGCGCTGCGTGTCCGTCCAGCGCACGTCCACGGCGCTGTCGGTATTGAGCGTGAGACGGCTACCATCGGCAAGGGTGACATCCAGGCGCTCGCCCGTGGCGGTGGCATGGTCCGCCTGCCAACTGAACCAGGCGGCAGGAGCCAACAGGCCCAAAGCCGCCAGCGTGCGCAGCACCGCGCGGCGGTTGTTGCGCGCATGCTGCCGCGTAAGCACAGGCACGCCAAGCTCTGGCGGCAGAACACCAAAATGACGGCTCAAACGCTCGGCTTTCTGCCAAGCCTCTTCATGCAGGGGATCGGCCGCGCGCCAGTGTGCACAGGCCGCAACGTCACCGGCTTTCACCTCGTCCGCGTGCAGGCGCACCAGCCATTGCGCGGCCTGGCGAATGACGGCAGGTGGAATGGCGGACTGCGATGGCGATGTGCCGGGTTCGGGAAGCATCAATCGAATCCATCAACCAAGGTCAAACAGATTTCAAATCCCTGGGCCATGTAACGCTTTACGGTGCGCTCGCTCATGTTCATTTGCGAGGCGATCTGTGCGTAGCCCAGGCCCTGCAGTTGCGACAGCACAAACACATCGCGTGCCTTCGGGGCAAGGTGGCTGAGCATGTCATCCAGCCGCTGCAGCGTCTGGCGAATGATCAGCGTGTCTTCAGTCGATGGCGCCAACTCTTGAGGCAGCGCCGCCAGGGTTTCCATCCAAGCCTGCTCGAGCGAGCTGCGACGCCAGTGATCGTAGAGCAGGCCGCGTGCAATCGTGGTGAGATAAGCACGAGGCTCGCGCAGATTGTCGAGAAGCTCTGGCTTGAGCAGCACGCGCAGGAAGGTGTCGTGTGCCATGTCTGCTGCACCGTGCGGGCAATTCAGACGCCGTCGCAGCAACGACATCAGCCAGCCGTGGTGCTCTTCATACAGTGTCTGCACGGAAAGGGCAGCGGTACAGACCGGGACGCTGGAGCAAACGGACATGGCACGATTGGGTTTCAAATGAGAATTAATCTCATTCTAATCTCTCAACTTTGCCCTGCCCCGCTGTGTCCAACATTTTGACCGCTCTCATGGCATTCAACGCCCCCCTTTTTCATCTCGCGATCGAAGGTTTGGACGCAACGATTTCTTCAACCAGTAGGCAATAAATGTGTACCATGTTGCGACACACAATTGCATGCAATTTTGTGCATGATGGGCCTCTAGCTTGCGACTTCTTTTCTGACGGAATCGATATGAAATTCAGCGATCTGCGCGTTTCCACCAAACTCTGGAGCGTGATTCTCGGCCTGCTCGTTGCCATGCTGGCGGTCTCCATCTGGTCGCAGGTTGACGCCAACCGCGCGGTGGATGCCGCCATGACGTCGGTCAACGCCTACGAGCAGAAGATCACCACCGCCGTGCGCTGGCGCGGCGCGACCGAAACGGCCACCACCATGGTGCTGGGCGGCGCGGTAACCAGCGATCCGGTGTTGGCAAAGTCTTATGACGGCCAGGTCAAGGACATCATCGGCCGTATCAACGTGATCCAGGCCGACGTCACCAAAGCCGCCACGTCGGCTGAGGACAAGCAGGCGCTTGAAAACATAGCGGCCGTGCGCTCGATCGTGCTGGGGCTGACCGCAAAAGCCAAGGACGTCAAAGCCGCAGGAGACGCAGCGGCGCTGCAATCATTTGTGGAGGACTCGTTCAAGCCTGCCATAGCCAAATATCTCACCGCGCTGGATAACTTCGTGACCGTGCAGGAACGCCAGCGCGATGTGGTCAAGGCGCAGGCCGAGGCGTCTCGCCGCAACACCGCAACCCTGGCCATCGTCATCGTGGCGGTGGTGTTTGCACTGGGCGTTCTGCTCACGCTGGTGCTGGTGCGCTCAATCACACGTCCCCTGGACGAGGCAGTCATTGTGGCCCGCGCCATCACTGGCGGCGACCTCACGCAGCAACTCCGCTCAGACCGCAAGGACGAATTCGGCCAACTGCTGCGCGCCATGGGCGAGATGGTGAGCAAACTGCGTGAACTGGTCGCGGACGTGCGCAGCGGTGTGGAATCCGTGTCCACGGCTTCGGTCGAAATTGCCAACGGCAACCAGGACCTGTCGTCACGCACCGAACAGACCGCCGCCAACCTGCAGCAAACAGCGGCCAGCATGGAGCAACTCACCAGCACGGTAACGCAATCGGCCGACACCGCGCGCCAGGCGAATCAGCTCGCCGCCAGCGCTGCGCAGGCGGCAACCCGGGGCGGCGAAGTCGTCGGCCAAGTGGTGCACAGCATGCAGAACATCAGCGAAGCCTCGCGCAAGATCGGCGACATCATCGGCACCATCGACGGCATCGCCTTCCAGACCAACATCCTGGCGCTCAACGCTGCCGTGGAAGCCGCGCGCGCCGGAGAGCAAGGGCGCGGCTTTGCGGTGGTGGCCGCAGAAGTGCGCAGCCTGGCGCAACGTTCGGCCGAAGCCGCCAAGGAGATCAAGGTGCTGATCAGCGCCTCGGGGCAGACGGTGGAAACCGGCACGCAGCAGGTGGCACAAGCCGGGGAATCGATGGGCGAAATCGTCAGCAGTGTGCGTCGCGTGAGCGATCTGATCGGTGAGATCAGCGCCTCGTCAAGCGAGCAGCGCGACGGCATCGGCCAGGTGAATTTGGCGGTGACGAACCTCGACCAGATGACGCAGCAAAACGCCGCGTTGGTCGAAGAATCGGCCGCCGCAGCGGCTGGGCTGCGCGATCAGGCACACCGGCTATCCGAGGTGGTCTCGATGTTCAACGTCGGCTCCGGTGTGAGCCACGCACCACGCGCGCCAGTGGCCGCCGCAGCGCGCGCACCAGCCCCCCAAAGCCTGCCGCGCAACACGCCAGCACCGAACCGGCCAACAGCGGCGGCGCGGCCTGCGAACCCCAAACCCCAGCCGGCAGCAGGTGCGACACGCAGACTAGGAACATCTGCGCCCGCACCGGCAGCCAAGCCCGCTGCGACCTCTGCTGCGGGCGGCGATGGTGACTGGGAAAACTTCTGAACGCCTGAGCGCTTACATGCGCTCGTGCAAACTCAAAAACGTATTTGCATGAGCCATTCGGCCACCAACGCCGGGCGCTCGTTGTCGCCCACACGCGCTTCAACCTTCCAGACGCAACGCGCTTCACGTTCACTCACGTGCTGCACCTTCACGAGCTGAAAGGCAGCCGAAAGAAGCGAGCCGCATGGCACAGGTGCCGTGAAGCGCACCTTGTCGAACCCATAGTTCAGCAAGGCTTTGGCGTCGGCATAGTCAAAGCAGTCGAAGTGCCAACTGGTCAGCAGTGACAGCGTCAAAAAGCCATGCGCAATCGTGGCATTGAAAGGCGTTTCGGCTGCGGCACGCACCGGATCGACGTGGATCCATTGTCGGTCGTCGGTCAGGCTGCCAAAGGCATCAATCGTCGGTTGGTCGATCAGGGTGGCCTTGCTTGCGCATGCCGGTTGCCCCATGAATTCGTCCAGTGCGTGCACGGAGTTGAACCGGTGTTTCTGACCCGCGTAGGCCATCTGATCTGTTTGCATCGATATCAAAAGAATTGGAACCCGCGGTTACTGCCGCTCGAAAATGGCTGCGATCCCCTGCCCGCCGCCAATGCACATCGTCACCAAGGCATAACGCCCGCCGATGCGATGCAGTTCGTGGATGGCCTTCACCGCGATGATGGCGCCGGTGGCCCCCACTGGATGGCCCAGCGCAATACCCGAACCGTTGGGGTTGACCTTGGCGGGGTCGAGCTCCAGCGCCTGCACCACGGCACAAGCCTGCGCGGCAAAGGCTTCGTTGGATTCGATCACGTCGAGATCGGCCACCGTCAAGTTGGCCTTCTTCAATGCCGCCAGCGTGGCCGGCACCGGGCCTATGCCCATGTAGCGCGGGTCCACGCCCGCATGGGCGTAGGCCACCAGCTTGGCCAGCGGTTGCAGGCCGCGTGATGCGGCCACGCTTTTTTCCATCAGAACCAACGCGGCCGCACCATCGTTGATGCCCGATGCGTTCCCCGCCGTGACGCTGCCGCCATCGGCAGCAAACACAGGCTTGAGCTTGCCCAAATCGGCGAGCGTGACATCGGGCCGCACGTGCTCATCCTGATCAAAGACTTCTTCGCTTCGGCCCCGCTTGACGGTCATCGGAACGATCTGTTCGGCAAAGCGCCCCTCGCGGCAAGCCATGGCGGCGCGACGGTGGCTCTCCAGGGCCAGCGCATCTTGCTCGTCCCGCGTGATGGCCCATTTGGAGGCGACGTTTTCAGCCGTCACGCCCATGTGGATGCGGTGGAACGGGTCATGCAAAGCGCCCGTCAGCATGTCCGTCATTTCGGTGTTGCCCATACGGACGCCAAAGCGCATGCCAGTGCTGCTGTAAGGCGCACGCGACATGCTTTCGGCACCACCGGCCACCACCGTATCGTAGTCGCTCAATTGAATGAGTTGCGCAGCCGAGATCACGGCCTGCAGACCCGAGCCACACAAGCGGTTCACGTTGAACGCGGGTGTTGTCTCGGGGCAGCCACCTTCCAGGGCCGCCACACGCGAGAGGTACATGTCGCGCGGCTCGGTCTGGATCACCTGGCCGAAACACACATGCTGCACGGCATCGCCCTGCACTTCGGCTTTCAGCAGCGCGGCACGCACAACGTCTGCCGCCATTCTGGTGGGCGGCACATCCTTCAAGCGGCCACCAAAGCTGCCAATGGCCGTGCGAACGGCCGACAAAACAACCACTTCTTTGGGATGCATGCTCAGGCTCTTCAAACGTTTGCGGCGTGCGCTGCGCCCTGCCGCGCGTTGCTGTGTGCGTTAGCCTTGGCGATTTCGTGGCGCAATTGATCGAAGCCGGTGGCAGGCACCTGTTCTTCGCTGCGCTCGGAGATTTCAGCCAACCGCGCCACCACCTGCTCGGCTTGTAATTCAGCCGGCGCCATCACGATACCCTGGGTCATCGTGATGTTGGCCTTCTCAAAACTGCCCGCACCCGCCAGCAAGATGCTGCGTGTAGGGGCTTCGTCCGTGACCAAGGCCACCAGGCCAGGGCTGACCAGTTCGGGCGTGAGCAGCGCCAGTTCCTCCTGCGCCAGCAAGGTTTCGGTCATGGCGGTGGCGGCCGTTGGCGCCAGGCAATTCACACGAATGTTGTTGCGTTCGCCTTCGAGCGCCAGCGTTTGCATCAGCCCCACCAAGGCCATCTTGGCGGCGCCGTAGTTGGCCTGGCCGAAGTTGCCGTACAGGCCGGACGAAGAAGATGTCATGACGATGCGGCCGTAGTTCTGCGCACGCATCAAGTTCCACACCGCCTTGCAGCAATGCACGGCGCCCATGAGGTGGACCTCCATGACCAGGCGAAAGTCGTCCAGCTCCATCTTTGCAAAGCTCTTGTCGCGCAAGATGCCCGCGTTGTTGACCAGAATGTCCACGCGCTGCCACCGGGCCACGGCTTGTTGCACCATGGCCTCGACTTGCACTGGCTGGGTCACATCAGCATCGTTGGCAAACGCCTCACCACCGGCGGCCTCAATCTCGCGCACCACGGCTTGTGCCGCAGAGCCGGGCTGGCAGGCGCCAATGTCATTGACCACCACACGTGCGCCGTGGCGCGCAAGCTCAAGCGCATGCGAGCGCCCCAAACCTCGGCCAGCGCCGGTGATGATGGCAACACGATCTTTCAAAAGCTGGGACATTTTTTCTCTCACTGAAAGTTATGGATCACAAAGCGGCGGCGGGATGCAAGGCTGGCGAAGCGGTGCGGATGACGCCGGCATCCTGCAGCGCTGCCATGGCCTCATCGGTCACACCGGCGCGCTTCAACACGACGGCGGTGCTTTGCCCCAGCGTTTCCGCGCCATGCGACGACGATTCGCCCTCATGGGCAAAGGCAAAGCCAAGCCCATGGGTGCGCACGGTGTGCTGGCCTTGTTGAAAACGGAAGTCGGGCAAGTCCACACAGCCGGTCTCTTCTGCCTCGCGCAGAAATTCACCAAGCCGCCGCACCCGCGCGGCCGGCACGCCTGCCGCACTGAGTTGGTCTTCGAGTTCAAACGCACTGCGGCTTTCAAACGCAGACCGCAACAGCGCGGTGACGTAGGGCGTATCGCGCGGCACGACAAAACCGCCGGGCGAGTTGAATGCTTCAAGGTCGAGCGCGCGGGCGTCGTCGCACAAAGATTCGATCCCCAAGACCGCCGTGAGCTTGCGAAACTGTGCCGGGGTGTTGGCGGCCACGGCCAACCACCCGTCTGAGCATGCATAGGTGTCTGCCGCCGGGCTGCCGGTGTAGCCGCGGTTGCCGGTACGCGGGGCCTCCACGCCGTCCGACAGGAAGGCGCTCGCATTCGGGTACATCAACATCAGCGAGGCCTGCACCATGGAAGAATCAATGTACTGGCCCTCGCCGTCGCGTGAGCGCCGGTGCAGAGACGACACGATCGACAGCGCACCCAGCATACCTACCGCCACGTCGATGACCGGAAAACCAACCTTCAACGGCGGCGCGGCTTGCCCCTCGCCCGACATCATCATCATGCCGGTCAGCGCCTGCACCACGTGGTCGTATGCGCCTCGGTGGCGCCAGTCGCCCTGCTGGCCAAAACCTGAAATCGAGCAATACACGATGTCGGGTTTCACCGTCTTGATCGCGGCGTAATCCAGGCCGTACTTCGCCACCACACCGGGGCGAAAGTTCTCAATGAAAACATCGGCCGACGCGGCCAGAGAACGCACCAGCGCCGCGCCTTCAGGCGTTCGGATGTCCAGCGCCACCGAATGTTTGCCCGCATTGCAGGCGACGAATCCGGTAGGGGTGTCGCCCCCTTGTGCGGACTTCACGGAGCGCATCACTTCGCCAGATGCGGGCGGCTCGATCTTGATGACTTCGGCCCCCATCTGGGCCAGATAAAAAGAAGCCAGGGGCCCGGCGATGACGTGCGACAAATCAAGCACACGCACGCCGCTGAGGGGTTTGGACATAAGGTTCTCGCTTCTCGCTACGCGTTCAACTGGCGGTGACGCCGGTGAGCTTGATGATCTCGGTCCACTTGCGGTTTTCGGCCTGCACAAACGCGGCGTCGGCCTTCGGGCTGTCGCTGTGGATCACGCTGTTGCCCGCCAGTTCAAAAGCCGTTTTGATGGCGGGGTCGGCCAACACCTGGGTGGTGGCGCGGTAGATTGCGTTGACGATGTCGGCCGGCGTTTTGAGCGGCACCCACAGGCCAAACCAAAACTCCTGCACCGTCAACTCACTGCGCATCACGTCGCGCAGCGGCGGCACGTTGGGCAGCTCTTTCAACGGCGCAGCACTGGTCACGGCCAGCGCGCGCAGCTTGCCACCCTTGACCTGTGGGATCGCCGTGCCGGCAATGGTGAAGGCGAAATCGGTGTCGCCGCGCAGCAGCGACAAAGGAATCTCCACCGAGCCTTTGAGCGGCACGTGCACCGCGTTGCCATTGGTGAGCGACATCAGCGTAGCGCCGCCCAGATGCGCGGCAGAGCCGATGCCACCCGAGCCGTAGTTCAACTTGCCGGGGTTGGCCTTGACGGCGGCAATCAAGTCCTCCACCGTGCGGTAAGGCGAGTTGGCCGCCACCACCAGCACGCTGGGCGAAGTGCCAATCACCGTCACGGGAATGAACTCGTTGGCCGGATCAAATTTCAGGCTGGGCTGCAGGATCTTCTGGATCAAGTGCGAGTTGGAGCCCACCAGCACGGTGTAGCCATCGGCCGGGGCCTGCGCAACATATTGGGCGGCCAGCACGCCGCCCGCACCCACCTTGTTTTCGATCACCATGGCCTGGCCCAAAATCTCGCCGAGCTTGGGGCCGAACTGCCGGACCATGACGTCCGGCCCACCACCCGCCGCGTACGGCACGATGAGCCGAACCGGCCGGGTGGGGTAGGCCTCAGCAGCGTGTGCTGAGGCCGCGGCGAGTAGTGCGCTTGAGGCAGCGCTCAAGCAAAAAGTGCGACGGTCCATGGGTTTGTCTCCTGGTTTGTTTTGCCGAAGCATAGGATCGACAAGAAATAAAAAAAAGTGATATCTTTTTATATGTTGAAAACTTTTTAGCAACCCACAGAGATGCTGCGATGACGAGATCTACCGACGCCGAACACCTCATCTCCCGCCTGCGTTTTCGGCACCTGCGCCTTTTGACCGAACTGCAGCGTGGCGGCAGCCTTCGCGCGGCGGCCGAGGCGATGAACCTGACGCAGCCCGCGCTCAGCAAAGCCCTGGCCGAAATAGAGTCGGCCTTTGGTTTCCCGCTGTTTGTGCGCAGCGCTCGCGGCCTGAAGCCCACCGACCAGGGCGCCATTGCCATCCGAGGCGCAGCGCTGCTGCTGAAAGAGCTGGCCCACGTGCAATTTGAAGCCACGGCGGGTGAGCACTTTGCCGCGAGCCTGCGGATCGGTGCCCCGCCCTTCGTGGCGCAAGGCTACCTACCGGCCGTGCTGCAAAAACTCGTCAGCCGCAACCCTCCGGTGCGTGTGCATTTGCTGGAGGAGCGTGTGCCCATGCTGATGCAGGCGTTGGTGAAAGGCGAAGTGGATGCCTTGCTCACCACCTACCCCGCGCAAATGCCCGAGCCCGGCGAAGTGGCGCTGCACTACGAAAAACTGTTTGAGGTGCAGTTCAACATCATCGCGCCCAAACACCACCCGTTGCTGCGCGCGCGCAGCGTGAGCTGGCAAGAGCTTTCTCTGGAGCCCTGGGTGTTGCCCGCGCAAGGCGCCATGGCACGGCGGGTGATCGAAGACTGCTTCATCCGCGCTGGCGCGCTGCCGCCCACCCCCATCATCGAATCCGCCAGCCCGGTGACCAACGTGGAGCTGGTAGCCTCCGGTGTGGGCTTAGGGATTGCGCCCGATGTGACGGTGATCGCCCACGCGAAAAACCTCAACCTGGTGGACGTGGTGCGGGTCAAGCCCGAAGTACCGTCAGGCCCCGTGGCGCTGATCTACCGTGCGGGGTATCGCAACCCACGGGTGGATTTGTTCAGAGAAGCGCTCGGCTTGGCAGAGAGCCGCAGCTAAAGCGTCACCCAAACCTGCTCGCCCCCAGCATGCCTAGAAGCGTTTGGCGAATTGATCAAGCCCGTTTGGGTAATTCGCTCAATTCGTTCGATGGATTCTCTGCCACGCGCAGCAGTTCTAAACTCTCCCCACAAAACGTATAAAGCGCTGTCTACACACATGACCCGGCAGCAAGGAGACATCGGATGGTCGCGAAATCTTTCGACGCAGCCGCCTTCGGCTGGACAGCCGCAAGCCGTGGTGTGCAGCACTCATGAAAAGATCTGAAAACACCAGCGGCGCTTTTCACGACCAACTGTCGACCGGGGCCATGCTGAACTCCAACTTGCTGCGCTGCTTTCTGGGCGTGCTGGAACACCGTACGTTGACCGAGGCGGCCGAAGACCTGTGCATCAGCCAACCCGCACTGTCCAAAAGCCTGAGGCGGCTGGAGGATGAGTTGGGCGTTTCACTTTTCGACCGCACCCCAACCGGCATGGTGCCCACCGCTTATGGCTTGGCCCTGGCCCACCGCGCACGGATGATCCAACTGGAGTCGGACCGCGCACGCAACGAGCTGCAGCAGCTTCAGCAAGGCGGCATCGGTTCATTGACGATTGGCACCGGGCCACTCTGGTCGGCGTGGGTGCTGCCAGAGGTGATTGCCGACCTGAGCCGCAGCTACGCCAAATTGCATGTGCGCGTGGTGGCAGGTGTGCTCGACACGCTGATGCCGCAACTGCTCAAAGGCGAGATTGATGTGGTGTGCGCCGCGCTGGATTTCCCCGAGCACGAAGACCTGAGCCGCGAAGTTTTGATTGACAGTGCCCACGTCATCCTGGCGCACGCAAGCCACCCGCTGGCTAATTTGGCGACGGTATCGCCCATCCAATTGAGCCAGTGCAAGTTTGTCGGCCAGCGCAACGACTACGCGGTGCTGGAACGCATGGAGCGCTACTTCGCCATGCGCGGCCTGCGCTCGCCAGGGTTTGTGGTCGAAGCTGGCTCGTTAGAGATGCTGCTATCGCTGGTGCAAACCGGCGAGTTTGTGGCCACGCAATCGAATCAGTTGCTCACCCGCGCCCAAACCTTGGGCATCCGCGCCCTGCCGGTGGCAGATTCATTCTGGCGCTTTCAAGGCGGTGTGGTCTACCGCAGCCGGCCGGCACCCGGCCCCGCCATCGAGATCTTCTGTGCAGCGCTGCGCAATCGCTTGCGCGCAACCCCGACAAGCCACGCTTGAGCGGCCCTCGGGATTTCCCGAGGAAGATAACTTGCAGGAATAGCGGCATGAAAACGTGCCATTGGACGCACGGCCCACGCAGCACTATCGTGCAGCCAACCTCAACATCACGCCCGTCCTTCCCGCCACTTTGCACCCTATGACCGACATGTCCTCCCCTAACGATTCGCCCCACACCATCGATCTCATCGTGCCCTACGTGCAGGGCGGCGGAAGCGACCAGCGCGCGCGGCTGGCGGCCAAGTACCTGTCCAAGCACCTGGGGCAGACGATTCAGGTACGCAACGTCACCGGCGCCGTGACGGGCCACACCGCCATCGCCTCTGCAGCGCCCGACGGCCGTACCCTGGGCCTGATCACCGGCGAGATCGGCATGATGCATTGGCACGACGGAGTGACCGCTCTCACGCCGCGTGACTACACGCCACTGGCCGTGCCGTTTGTGGAGTCGTCGGCCATCATCGTGCGGGCCGATGCGCCCTTTCAAAACCTTACGGATTTTCTGGCGCACTGCCGGCACCACGATGTGGTGGGCTCGGGCGGACCAGACTTCAGCGTCTGGAAGTTTTCGTTGATCGGCCTGCTGCATGCTGCCGGCATCCAAACCGACCGTATTGGCTGGATCGAAACCCACAGCGGTGAACAAGGTTTGGCCAACGTGCTGCAGGGCAAGGCGCTGGTAGCCCCCATCACCATGACCGATGCGCGCCACCCCCTGCGTTCGGGCGAAGCGCGGGCACTGGCCAGCATGGAAGATGTGCGGCACGCCGCCTTTCCCGACGTGCCCACGGTAGAAGAAGCCATTCGCGTACCTTGGAGCGTGGCGCATTGGCGCGGCTTGGTCGCCCCCGCTGGCCTTTCGGCACCGTTGACCCAAACCTTTGTGGACGCACTCCACCGCGTGGAAAGTGACGCCGATTTTCAAGCCGAAGCCAAGGCCAACGCGTTCACCACACGCTGGCGCTTTGGCGAAGATTTTGGCAACTACATGGCCGAAGACGACGAGCAGTTCGGACACATCATCAAACTGCTGGGGCACAAGGCGGCCAGCACCAGCAAGTTGTATTGAAGCGCTTAAGCCAGCGAATGCCAGCTTGCCCAAAAAGGCGAAAAGACAGAGAGGAACAGACAGACAAGCAGAGACGGCCACGGGCCCACCCGGCCCAAATAAAAACTTTTTCGGAGACACAACATGAAGCCAGTATTTCGCGGCATGGCGCTAGCTTTGGCGTCACTCTTGTCAATGGCCAGCCTGGGGGCCGATGCGCAGGCCTACCCCAACAAGCCGATTCGCATCATCGTGCCGATTGCGGCCGGCAGCGTGACCGACGTGGTGCTGCGCGCGGCCCAGCCGATGTTGTCGCAGCGTTTGGGCCAGCCGGTGATCATCGACAACAAGCCCGGTGCCAGCGGCATTGTGGGCGCGGAAGCCTGTGCCAAAGCGCCGCCCGACGGCTACACCATCTGCGCGGTGTACCACTCCATCATGTCTTTCAACCCCTACACGTTTGACAAACTGCCCTACGACCCCGGCAAAGACTTTGCACCGGTGGGCCGCCTTTTCTTTGTGGTCGAAGGGCTGGTGGTGCCTGCCGCTTTCCCAGTGCAAACCGTGGCCGAACTCAAGGCCTACGCGCTGAGCCATCCCTCTGACGTGAACGTGGGCACGCTAGGCGAAGGTTCTTTGCAAGAGCTGTTTGTGGCGTGGATCAACCGCGAATGGAAAACCAAGATTGTGGGCGTGCCCTACAAGGGCGGCGGCCCCATCGCCAACGCCGTGACCGCGGGTGAAATCCAGATCGCGCAGATGGGATTGGGCAACTTCATCGGTTTGGTGCAAGCCGGGCAACTGCGTGCCATTGCCGTCGCGTCTGAGCAGCGCTCCAAGTCCTTGCCCAACGTGCAAACCATACAAGAGGCCGGGTTGGCTGGCTTTTCAAGCCGGCCTTGGTGGGGCATTGCCGCGCCGGCGGGCACACCGGCAGCGGTGGTGACCAAGCTGAACGCTGAATTTGCCAACGTATTCCAAGACCCGAAGATGCTGGAGTTGATGGAGGCGCGGTACATCGAGCCCGCCGTGACCACGCCCCAGGCCTTTGCGAGCTTTCTCAAAGATGACCGAGAAGCCGCCGGTGCCTTGGTTCGCCTCGCCAACCAAACGCCGCGCTAAAAGCCTTGCACCGCTCACCGCTGCACGACGGAATTTCGACGGATGCCCAACACCTTATCGCGCGCCTTCTCCACGCAAGACCTGGAGCGGCTTGCGCGCCGCAAGCTGCCCAGGGCCGTGTTTGACTTCTATGCCGGTGGCGCCGAAGACGAGATCACGCTGCGCGCCAACGCCTGCATGTACCAAGAAATTGGCTTGGTGCCGCAGGTGCTCTCGGGCGTGGACAAGCCAGATCCGGCTTGTCTGATTCTGTCCCAGGCCGCCAGCATGCCGGTGGTCATCGCCCCTATGGGCGCGGTGGGTTTTGGCCGACGAGACGGCGATATCTGCATCGCCCGCGCGGCGGCCAAAGCGGGCGTGCCCTACGTGTTGTCGACCACGGCCACCACTTCCATCGAGCATCTTGCCGAAGCCGCAGGCGGGCGTCTATGGTTCCAGCTTTACCCCCTGCGAGACCCCGCCGCCACAGCCAAGTTGGTCGCGCGTGCACATGCCGCAGGCTACGAAGCGCTGGTGCTCACTGCTGATGTGCCGGTGGGCGGCAAACGCGAGCGCGATTTGCGCAACGACTTTGCCATGCCCTTTCGCTACACCGCCCGCAACCTGCTGGACTTCGCCTCGCGCCCCCGGTGGGCATTGGAGATGTTGCGCTACGGCATACCGCCGATGCCAAACCTGCAAGACATGGCGCCGCAAACCACTGCAGCATCTGGCGTCACTTCGGTAGCCTCAGTAGCCTCGGTCGGACGTGAATTCGACCCCGCCTTCAACTGGGCCGATCTGGCGGCCCTGCGGCGCCAATGGCCGGGCAAACTGGTCTTGAAAGGCATTCTCCACGCCGATGACGCAGAGCGGGCCGTCCAGGCGGGTTGTGATGCGGTGGTGGTGTCCAACCACGGTGGTCGCCAGTTGGATGGCGCCATCGCCTCGCTCCACGCCTTGCCACGCATCCGCGAGCGCGTGGGCGACCAACTGGAGGTGTTGGTCGACGGCGGCGTGCGCCGAGGCTCAGACATCGCCAAAGCGCTTGCGCTCGGCGCCAATGCCGTCATGGTGGGCCGCCCTGCCCTGTACGGCGTGTGCGCAACCGGAGAACCCGGCGCGGCCCAAGTGCTGCAAATACTGCGCGACGAATTCACCAGAACCTTGTCGCTCTGCGGCTGCCCCAGCGCTGCGGCGCTGAACCCGAACTTGCTTTGCTCAGCGCAGCAGCGCTGAGCGTGCCAAGGCATCACATGGCATGTTCACGTCAAGCTAAAAATCCATCGTGGCAGAAGCCGTGACCGTGCGCGGCTGGCCCAGGTAGATCCAGCTACCCGAGCCACTGGACCAGTAGTCGCGGCCAAACAGATTGTTAACGCCGACTCTGAGCACCAAGGGCCGCTCGTAAGCCTTGGTCTTGTAGCGCGCGCCAATGTCCCAGCGTGTCCATCCCGGAATGCTGCGCAGGTTGGCTTCGTCCAGATACTGCGAGCTGGTGGAGATCATGCGCGTGGTGAGCGTCAAACCGGGCACGGCCGCCAGGTCGACTTCGCCACCCAAGTTCAACTGCCAGCGCGCCACGTTGGGTGCGGTGTTGCCATCAAAGCTGCCACTGCTGGTGTGGGTGAGTTTGGCGGCAGTGTACGTCACCCCGCCCAGCACACGGGTGCCACGCGCCGCCTCGCCAAACACATTCAGCTCCAGGCCTCGGTTGCGTTGCTCCGCACCCACTTGGTAGGTGAAGGTGCCGTCGCCGTTCGACACGATCAAGCCACTGGGCTTCTGAATCTGAAACGCGCTCACCGTGCTGGTGAAGCGGCCAAAGTCGTATTTCATGCCCATTTCGTATTGCTTGCTTTTGATGGGCGGGAACACCTGCTGGGCATTGGTGGTGCCCATGGGCGCGGTGTCGCCCTGGTTCAGGCCTTCGATGTAATTGCCATAGACCGACATGTTCGCCATGGGCTTGAACACGGCGGCCAGCACGGGCGTGATGGCGTGTTCGTCATACGTGGTGTCGCCCACGCCGGTGCTGGTGTCGTAGGTGATGTATTTGACACGCTGGTAGCGTGCACCCAGCGTGACCGCAAGGCGGTCTTCAAAGAACGAGACGGTGTCAGATAACGCCAGAGACGGCAGTTGCAAGCTGTCGGTCTGTGCGGGCTTGGATGAAAAACCGGCTGTCGACGGGCTCGCTATCACCGGCGGGTTGTAGATGTTGGTGTCGAAGCTGCTGAAGCCGTAGTAATCCGTCGTGTAGCCGTGGTCTCTCTTCAAATAGGTGGCACTGAGGTTGACCTGGTGCTTCACAGTGCCCGTGTTGAAGGCCCCACGCAAACCGGCTTGGGCCGTTCGGTAATTGTCCCAATCGGGCCAGTAGTAGACCGTGGCTTGCGCGTTGCCCTGGGTGTCGGTCACATAGATGTCGGTCGAGAGATATTGGAAGCGGTTGTTGCTGCCGCCGGCTGCGCCATAGAGCGTCCAGTTGGGGTTGAGGTCGACCTCGGCCTTGGCCAGCAAGTAGTCGCTCTTGGTTTTGGAATACTCCCAATCTTGCGCCAGGCGCTTGCTGGCATTGGGCGGCTGCGGAATGGCGATGGCATCGTCAATGCCAAAACCGCCAGCACCTTGCGGTGCCTCGTTGTTCATGGTTTGGTGGCCCGCATCCAACGATGCCCGCAGGCCACGGCCTCGGTAATCGATGGCTACCGTGGCGGTGCCCAGTTCAACCGATTGGCCGTCGGTGGCCGTGTCGCCATTGCGGTAGGCGCCGTTGAAGCGCACGCCCCATTGGTTGTCTTCGCCAAAGCGCCGCCCCAGATCCAGATGGCCACCCAGGTTGCCCTTGGATGCGTAGCTGGCGGTGAAGCGCGTCAAGGGCGCGTCGTCCGCACGCTTGGGCACCATGTTGATCGCGCCGCCAATGGAGCCGCCAGTCCCTGGCGCCATGCCGTTGAGCAAGGCGCTTGGTCCTTTGAGCACTTCGATGCGCTCGGCGGTCTCCACCGGAATGGTGCGCGACGGGGCAACGCCGCCCACGCCATCAAACAACACCGAGTTCTGCGTCGAGAAGCCGCGAATCAGAAACAAGTCACCCGCGCCAGAGGCATTCGTCAAACCGTAGGACACCGTGCGCACCGACGGGTCGTTGGCCAACACATCGGCCACGGTCAACGCCTGTTGGTTCTCCATCAATTCAGCGGTGTAGCTGGTGACGTTGAACGGCGTGTCCATCACATCCTTGTTGCCCAACAAGCCCATCCGGCTGCCACGCGCCACCTGGCCGCCGGCATAAGCAGCCGGCAGATCGCCAGGCAAATCGGCCTGCGCGGTGACCGTGACTTCAGACAGCGTACTGCCGGAAGCCGGGGTGGCCGCATCATGGATTACCACCGCAGCCCCATCGATGCGCGCCGAGAGCCCGCTGCCCGCCAGCAGTTGGTTCAAGGCCTGCTGCGGGCTCAGATTGCCCGCCACCGCCGGTGCGGTTTTGCCCGCCACCAGCGCCGGTGGCACGATGAGTTGCATGCGGGTTTGCAACGCCCATTCACTCAGCGCCTGGCTCAGCGGCTTGGCCGCAATGTTGAACGGGATGGCGGTGCTGGGCAGGCCTGCGGCGCCTTGGGCGTAGAGAGTGGCAGAGGCAAAGGCCAACGACAAGGCAAGGGCAAGCGGTGCCGGACGGCACAGCGGGGAACAAAACATGGCGCACTCCAAAGGTAAAAACAGACGGTTCTTACTGGTGAAGACGGGGCACGCGCCGGATACCCTAGCCCATCCGCCAAAAAATTTTGCGCCGGCGCCTAACCGGCCAGCACTTAACGGGCCAGCACCACTTCCGCCGCGCCAGCGCTGGCCGGTTGCAAGCGCACCGGCAAGGCAGCGGGCAGCACACGCCGGAAGGTGCTCATGTCGCGGGGGTCGAAAACGCCGGTGATGGTCAAGGCGGCCACGGCCGGGTCGCGGATGCTGAGTTGCGGATCGCCATAACGCGCCAGTTCGGCCAAGGCGTGGTCGAGCCGCAGGTTGTCGAAACTGAGACGATGGTCGCGCCACGGGGCAAAGTCAACGGTGGTGATGGGCGACACGGCCGAGAGCACTCCGCTGGCGTCGCTGGCGATCTGCTGGCGGGCGGTGAGGAACACGGCGCTCGGCGCAACGTCGGCCGCGACACGTTCCACCCGCACTTTGCCTTCCCCCACGGCCACTTGCACGCCCGCGTTGCCCGGCACCTCTGGTGTGTGCCGCACCGAAAACTTGGTGCCCACCACCGTCACCCGCACCGGGCCGGCCTCCACGTGGAAGGGTCGCTGCGCATCGGCTTGAACGGCAAAAATCGCCTGCCCGTCGAATAGCCTCACTTCGCGGCGCTGCCGGTAGTAGCGTACCTCTATGCGCGTGGCAGTGTCGAGCCGCAGGCTGGAGCCGTCGGGCAGCGTCACTTCTGTTAGCTGGCCGCGCGGGGAGCTGAAGGCTTGCGTGAAAACCGGCTGGGCTTGCCAATGGTTCCAAGCGACAAGGCCCGTGCCACCGGTCACGGCGGCGACGGCCGCCATGGCAAAGGCCGGCGCCAACACACGGCGGCGTGTGGGCGTTGGCGATGGGAGGCTGGGCGATGGGTACTGCGCGGTCGCCGGCCGCGTCGTTTCCTTTTCGGCACCGGCGCTACCGGCGCTACTGGCCGCCGCCATGGCTTGGTCGTAGGCCAGGTTGCGTTGCAGCAGGCTGCGCATCTCTTGCGGAATGGCATCGAAGGCCTGCCATTCGCCTTGCCAGCGGTCAAAGGCTTCTTGGTGGGCGGCGTCTGCGGCCAGCCAGGTTTGAAAGGCCTGCTCTTCTTGCGGCGCCAGCCCATGGTTTCGGCGCCGGACGAACCAGTCCAACGCTTCTTCGCGGGGGCGCGAAGCGTTAGCGGGTTGGAGGGGCGGTGTGCTCATGGAAAAATTGGTTTCTTGTAGAGGTAGACGTGCCAGCGGCCGAATACCCTAGCTGGGGTTCAATCATGCCTGGATCGGTTGAGCTTTTTGCGCACCACAGCTGGCTCTTCGCCAGTACCCGCCGCCAGCGCACGGCCACGCTCGCAGGCGTTCAACGCGTGTTTGATGTGCTGCTCCACCGCCTTCACCGAGATGCCCATGCGCGCTGCAACCTCAGGGTAGGTCATGCCGTCAAAGCGGTTGAGCATAAAGGCCTCGCGGCAGCGCGGCGGCAGGTTGTCGATGATGTTCACCAAGGCCAGAACGGTTTGCTGCGAAGACATCGCCGTCTCGGGCTCCCAGTGGCGTGGTCCGCGCGCGCCGTGCGGGCCTCGCTCGTCTTGCTGGCCGTGCGCGTCTTGCGCCTCAGTCGGCTCGCTCGGAACTTCAACGCTGGCCCGCACATCGCCATGCCGATGGTGGTCGATCACCAGGTTGCGGGCGGTTTGGTACAACAGCGCGCGCGGGTCGCTGATGGCCGAACCCGAGGCTTTGGCCGCATACACACGGGCGTAGCTTTCCTGCGTGAGATCGGCCGCAACACTGCGGTCGACCACCTTGCGGGAAAGAAAGCTCAACAGCTCGCGGTAATAGCGCTCGAACACAAAACGGCCTGTGCGAAGGGAGGGAAACAAAAGCGCTCTCACAGGCTGGCGTCGCGCGGCGACGTTGGCAGAGAGGTACATTCTTAAACAAGAATTCCTCGCATTATCACGCGACACATGTCGCGTCGCCAATCGCCGGGTCGAACAAGTTGCGCTCAGGCTATTCCGTTCCATGTTCGGCGCCATGACCAGCGCCATGACCAGCGCGCAGGTCTACGCCACGGCTCGCGGGCCCGCAACACAGCAACATCTGAGCATCAACGCGCGAAACGCCTTCGGTATTGCACCAGGCCTATACCCAAGCGGCGGCTAAACGCCCGCCGAAAGCCCTCAACGCTGGCGTAGCCCACCGCATGGGCCAGCCGCTTGGCGGGCAGGTCCGACTCTTCGGCCAATCGACGTGCCGCGTCGATCCTCGCGCTCTCCACAAACTCTGCAGGGGTTGTGCCGGCTTCGCTGCGGAAGATGCGCGCAAAGCTTCTCTCGCTCATGCCGGCACGCAAGGCGAGCGTGGGCACGGCGAGGTCGTCCGTCAAATGCGCAAGCACATAGTCCTGGATCTCACGCACCGCCGAACGCTCGGTGCTCTGTGCCGCCAAGTGCGCACTGAACTGGCTCTGGCCGCCTGGCCGCTTGAGGAACATCACCAGCTCGCGCGCCACGCGCAGGGCCAGTTCCCGGCCATGGTCTTCTTCCACCATGGCCAGCGCGAGGTCCATGCCTGCGGTCACGCCGGCCGAAGTGAACAGCCGACCATCCTTGACGTAAATGGCATCGGCCTCCACACAAGCCTGCGGGTAGCTGGCCGCCAGGCGCGCGGTGGAATTCCAATGGGTTGCCACGCGTTTGCCGTCCAGCAGCCCCAGCTCGGCCAAGACGAAGGCACCGGTGCAGACCGAGCCGTAACGCCGAACGGAACGCGACTGCCGCTGCAGCCAATCTTGCAAAGGCTGATCTGTCGCCATGTCCGCCAGGTTCGGGCTGCCCGCCACCAGCAGCGTGTCGATGCGGCCGCGGTGCGTGGCCACGGTGGCGTCCACCGCCAAACGCAAGCCGCTGCTGCTCTTGAGCATGCCCGCCTCCGCGCCGATCACCTGTACCTGGTAGGCGCGTGGCTGGCCCAATTGGTGTGACGCCTCCGCGAAGACGTCGGCCGGGCCGGCAACGTCCAGCAGTTGAAAGCGGGGAAAGGCAAGGATGGCGACACGCATGGCAGATCGGGTGATGACAAAGCTCGCAAGGACAACGTGGCAGAGATAGCCCATTGATTGGCAGAAAACGCACTGCAGTGGCAAAGACAGCCGCCACGGAATGGCAGAAACTTACCACTCATACGAATTCTGCCAAAGGAACCCGCCGTGTCAAGTCAAACCATTCAGCCAGCGCCAGCGGTCTTCGCGTCGCGCGCCGGCGCATCTCTACGCAATTTACCCGTCAACCTGTTTGCTGCCGTGATGGGCCTGTCGGGCCTGGCCCTGGCCTGGCGATTTGCGCACGACAGCCTGGGCGTACCAGCCATCATCGGCGAGGGCATAGGCCTTTTAGCCTTGGCCGTTTTCGCCACCATTGCAGTCGGCTATGTGACCAAATTGCTCAAGCACCGAGACGCGGTGATGGCAGAGTTTCGCCATCCCGTGTCCAGCAATTTTTTTGGCACCATCGTCATATCGATACTGTTGATCTCCGCCGTGGTGGGACCTTACAACGCACCTGCCGCACAGGCCATCTGGACCGCGGGGGTGCTGGCGACGTTCAGCCTGTGCTTCGTCGCCGTCTCTCGGCTGCTCAACGGCCAAGTCGACGCATCACACGCCATCCCTGCCATGTTGATTCCCGGCGTGGCCACGCTGGACATTCCCGTCACGGGCGGGCATATGCCCATGGCATGGGCGGCTGAAGTCAACTTGCTCGCCAGCGCCGTAGGTTCGGTGCTTGCGCTGCTGTTCATGTGCATGATCGTTAGCCGGCTGGTGCACCGCGATCCGTTGGCGCCCGCGATGACACCCTCCTTGATGATTCTGATCGCCCCTTTTGCGGTGGGCTGTTTAGCCTACAGCAACCTCGTGGGAGGCATCGACAACTTCTCCGGACTGCTGTTTTATTTTGCGGTTTTCATGTGTGCGGTTGTCGCGCCGAAGGTCTTTCGCCCCAGCATCAAGTTCTCACCAGCATGGTGGGCCATCAGCTTCCCACTGGCCGCCTTGGTGAATGCAGCCCTGCGCTACGCCGAGTTCAGAGCCAGCACCTCGCTTTGGATTTTGGCCATCGGCTTGTTGGGCGCACTGACCCTGGCGATTGCGGTGCTGACTGCGCGCACCGTGCAAATCGCGTGGAATGGAAAGCTACTGGCCTAACACTTCACGCATGGAAACGCACAGAGGAGTGACCGAGTGACCACAGGCAAACGGCCATCGATCCTACAAGGCGGCTGATGGCGCCCCCACACAATGAACCCATCGAATACTCGATACATTTATTCAAGGAGTACACCGTGAAACTTGCTAAAGCTTTGACCCTTGCCCTCGGGGCTACCGCCATCATCTCGGCTTCAAGTGCATTTGCCCAACGCGATGCTGACCTGCCAAAGGCCCAGCCCGAAGTCACCACGCCGAAGGCCCGCGCTGAAGTCAAGTCGGACACCGCACAGGCCAAAAAGGAAGGTGAACTGACCCAAAGCGAGCGTGCCAACCCCACGGGCGCTGCCGCAGCAACGGGTGATAAGAAAACCCGTTCGCAAGTCAAGACCGACACCGCCAATGCCAAGAAGGCTAATGGCGGCACCTTGAAGACGCCTAAAGAATAAGACGATTGAATCTCTTATTAAAAAAGCAAACCGACCTCAGGGTCGGTTTTTTTGTGCTGTTCGACTTTGCCGTACGTCAACAGCGCACCACCGTCAACTCAAACCAAGTTGAGGTTCAAGAAGGCGTCTTTCACTTCAATCGGTTTCGGAATCAACTTCAACTGTGCAAAAACATCGGCCAGACCTTGCTGCTCTTTCGCAATCTCTGCGGTGGGTGACACCACGCCGTATTGTCGACGCTCGGTCGCCAAGGCCAAGACCTTGGGCTCAACCTTGAGTTGCGGCGCCAGCAAGGCCACCACCTCTTTCGGGTTGTCTTGCGCCCACTGATTGGTTTTCTTCAACTCGGCAAACACCACCTTCAGCGTGTCCTGATTCGCACGCGCATAGCCGGGCTGTGCAAAGTGGTAGGTACGGTTGCCGCTCAAGCCTGTGCCATCGAACAACAAACGCGAATCGGTGGCGATCTGCGCGCCTGCCAGGAAAGGGTCCCACAAGCCAATGGCCGCCACACTGCCCGACTGATATGCGGCCACGGTGTCCGATGCGGTAAGGATGTACACCGGCTCGATGTCTTCGTAAGTGAGCCCCACGCTTTGCAGCGCCTTGATCAACACATACTGCGTGTTGTAGCCACGCCCGGTGACCACGCGTTTGCCTTTGAGGTCGCGCACGGTTTTGATGGGCGAGTCTTTGGGCACCAGGAAACCCACACCTCCTGGGTACGGGCTTTCGGCGGCAAGATAAACCAAACCTTTACCACTGGCCTGCTGGAAGATGCCAATGCCGTCCGATGCATGGCCAAAGTCAATTGCATTGGCCGCCAGGGCTTCTGCCAATTGGCTGCCGCCCAAGAACTCGTTCCATTCCACTTTGATACCGTTTTCGGCCAACGCTTTTTCGAGGTTGCCAGTGCCCTTCAAAATGTTCAGCGTGTTGAACTTTTGATAACCAATGCGGATGGTTTTGGAAGTCGTCTGCGCCAGCACCGGGCGCAGAGCGATGGTGGCTGCTGCACCTGCCGCGATCTTGATGAGGTGTCGGCGGGTAGGCAAAGCCTGAGAATGAAAAGCCGTGAGTTGCGTCATATTGGGTCTTTGGTATGCAGACGCCGTTGCGCCCGGCAACGAACATCAAAAGACCAGAGCTTATGTAGCCGCAGCACTTTCCATCAAGGCGATTTATCGCATGTGGATATGCAGAATCTCCACTAAAAGCGGTTTACCGAAAACGGCGCGAGGTCAATCGCGTCCGGCAAACCCAGCACACGCAAGGCCAGTACTTCGCCAATCGCTGCGGAATGTTTGAAGCCGTGGCCCGAGCAAGGCGACGCCACATGCACACCTTGCCAGCCAGCCAAACGATCGATCACAAAGCCGTGGTCGGGCGTGACGGTGTAGAGGCAGGCATGCGCCTCGGTGCAACGCGCTTGCGGCACATTGAAGTGCGGCATGACCAAACGCGCTAGCGCGGCGTCGACTTCGGCGGGCGACACCACACGGTCGATGGTGGTCGGTGTGGTGGTGGTTTGGTATTGGGCTGTTGCCACCTTCAACGCGGGCACGCCTGGCCCGGCCGCAGGAAAGCCGTAGAAGCTGCTGCCCGCCTCGTCGCCCAGCGTCCAGATAAACACCGGGAAATTCTCTGGTGCGAACGCTGGCGTTGCGGCGCCTACGTCAAACCAGAACATCACTTGACGGTAAACGTTGAAGTGCTGTGCCAGGGCCTTTTCATCGGCGCCATCGCGCAGAAACTGTGGCAGCCATGGCCCAGCGGAGACCACCACTTGGTCGGCACGGTAAGTGCCGCGCGTGGTGGTCACCAGTACCGTGTCGCCGTCTTGCGCCAAGCCCGTCACCGTCTCTTGCAGTTGGGCCACAGCGCCATGCACTTGGGCTTGCTGCAGTTGCGCGCCAATGGCGACTTCGGGGCGCACAAAACCGGCATCGCGCTCCCAGTAGGCGAACTCGTCGCCGCGCAGTTTGAACTGCGGGTAGCGGCGGCGCAGGTCGGCGTTGTCTAGCACCTCATGCGCGATGCCGTTGCGTTGGGCGATATCAATAGTGTTGCGCACGAAGTCGCCGGTTTTGTCGGCACGTACGGCGGGTGCATCGCGCGGGCCCAACACCAGCCCGTGGGTGCGGGTGTAGATCGACTGGCCGGTGGCGGCCTCAAGCTCTGCCCAGATTTCGTGCGAGCGGCGCACCAGCGGCACATAGGCATCACCTTCGCCCACCGCCAAGCGCGTGATGCGGGTTTGGCCGTGCGACGAGCCCAGCGTATGCGGTGGCGAAAATTGATCCAAACCCAGCACACGCGCGCCGCGCTTGGCCAGTTGGTACAAGGTGGCCGCGCCCATGGCGCCCAGGCCGACCACGATGGCATCAAAGTGAGGAATGTTTTGCTGGGTCATTCAGTGCGTAGAAAAATAAAAACAAAGGCCAGAACAAGGCATCAAGGCTTGGTGAGCGGGCTCAGCGCTGCTGGCCCCACTTGCGCACGGTCAGCCGCTCCAGCGTGGCGAAACCCAGGCTTTCAACCAGCAGGCCAATCAACACCACCATCACCAAACCGGCGAACACACGGTCGGTGTAAAGCTCGTTGCGGTTTTGAAAAATGTACCAGCCCAAACCGCCTTTGCCCGATGCCGCGCCAAACACCAACTCGGCCGCAATAAGGGTGCGCCAGGCAAAAGCCCAGCCGATTTTCAGGCCCGACAAAATGGCCGGCAAGGCGGCAGGCACCAGAATTTGCAGCACATAAGGAATGCCGCGCAAGCCGTAGTTGCGGCCGGCCATGCGCAAGGTTTCGGGCACTCCTTGAAAGCCGGCGTAGGTGTTCAGCGCCAGCGGCCACAACACCGAGTGGATCAATACAAACACCAGGCTGCCGCGCCCCAGGCCAAACCACAGCAGCGCCAAAGGCAGCAGCGCAATGGCCGGCAACGGGTTGAACATAGAGGTGAGCGTGGCCAGCAGGTCGCGGCCCAACTGGGTGGAGACGGCCAAGGTGGTCAATGCAAACGCCAGCACCACACCCGCCACATAACCTTGCAGCAGCACACTCACCGAGATCAGCACCTTGTCGATCAACTCGCCCGAGGCCAGGCCTTCGACCAGCGCCAGCATGGTGGCAGAGAAGGTGGGCAACAGCAGGTCGTTGTTTTGCCAGCGCGCGGCCAGCTCCCACACCACGGCCAGCACCGCCAGAATCAGCCCTTTGCGCAGCCAGTCTTGCGCCCACAAGCGGGTGGCCAGGGGCAGCGCGCGCTCCACGGGTACTGCGGTGAAGGGCTCAAGGGGGCGTTCGTACTCTGCCCGCACAGGCGGAGTGACCAGGCTCGATGGTTGCAACACGCGGCTCATGGCGACACGCCCTCTTCTTCAAACAACAAATGGTGGATGCGCTGCGCCGTGGCCTGAAACTCCGCGCCGCCCAAGCTGCCCAGGTGAAAGGCGTGACTGTTGATTTCGGCGCGCATGCGACCGGGGTGCGGCGACAGCAGCGCGATGCGGTTGCCCACCACCAGCGCTTCTTCGATCGAGTGGGTGACAAACAGCAGCGTGAACCGCACCTCCTCCCACAGCTCCAGCAGTTCCTCCTGCATCTTGCGGCGGGTGAGCGCATCCAGCGCGGCAAAGGGTTCGTCCATCAGCAAGATGCGCGGCTGCATGGCCAGGGCGCGCGCAATCGCCACGCGCTGTTTCATGCCGCCCGACAACTGGTGCGGGTGCACGTTGGCAAACTTGTCCAGGCCCACTTTCGCCAGGTAGTACAGCGCGCGCTCGGCCGCCTCTTTGCGGCCCAATGTGCGCGACGCCAGCAGCGGGAACATCACGTTCTGCAGCACCGTCTTCCACGGCGGCAACTGGTCAAATTCCTGGAACACGACGATGCGGTCTGGCCCGGGGTTGATCACGCGTTGGCCGGCGAGCCGAATCTCGCCCTCTACCGGCGCGATGAAACCGCCTACGGCTTTCAGCAGTGTGGACTTGCCGCAGCCGGATGGGCCGAGCAGCACAAAACGGTCGGCCGCATGCACATCAAAACTGACTTGGTGTGTGGCGCGCACCACACGCTCGGTGGTACGGTACTCCAGCGACACGCCATCCACTTCGAGCAGCGCTTGTGAAGCATTGGCTGAGGCGCCAGATGAGTTCAGCGTGTTCACCGCAGAGGGGCGCTCAAGCTCTGGCCTGGCATCAGGTTCAAAGCCTTGCCGCAAGGCCAGGTTGGGCGCCACTAACGTCATGCTCAGTTACCGCCCGCGTTGTGCGCGTCTGGGAAGAAGTAGTCTTTCGCAGAGGCGGGTTTGTTCTTGATGGCGCCCACGCGGTGCATGAACTCAGCCAAGGCGTAGGTGTTTTGCGGCGTGGTTTTAAACTGCACTTCGGGGTTCTTGATGATCTTCAGCAGCAGGTCGCGGTCGGTCTTGGCGTTGCTCACCTTCAAGAAGATGTCGGCCGCCTTCTCGGGGTTGGCCGCGACAAACTGCGCCGCTTCGTTCAACGCATCCACAAAGGCTTTGTAGGTCTTGGGGTTCTCGGTGCGCCACTTATCGGTGGCATACAGCACCGTGGCCGATGATGGGCCGCCCAGCACGTCGTAAGAGTTCAGGATGATGCGCGCCTGCGGGTTGCCGGCCAGCTCTTGTTCCTGGAACGGCGGGTTGCCAAAGTGAGCCGTGATCTCGGTGCCGCCCTTGATGATGGCTGCGGCCGCATCCGGGTGTGGCAGCGCCACACTGATCTTGTCGAGCTTGTTGAATTCTTTGTCGCCCCACAGCTTGGCAGAGGCAAACTGCAGCACACGCGACTGCACCGAAACGCCCACCGCAGGCAATGCAATGCGGTCTTTGTCGGTCAAATCGGCAATGGTTTTGACGTTCGGGTTGTTGCTGACCAGGTAGTACGGAAAGTTGCCCAAAGAGGCGACACCCCTCACGTCTTGCCGACCCTTGGTGCGATCCCAAATGGTCAGCAGCGGCCCCACGCCGGCGCCAGCGATTTCGATGTTGCCCGAGAGTAAGGCGTCGTTCACGGCCGAGCCGCCCGAGAGTTGCACCCATTCGACCTTGGCGTCCACACCTGCAGCCTTGGCGTGTTTTTCAATCAGCTTTTGCTCTTGTGCCACGTTCAGCAACAAGTAGACGATGCCGAACTGCTGCGCGATACGGATCTGGCCTTCGGCATGGGCGGCCAGGCTGCTCAGGGCCAGGCCGAGACCGGCGACAAGGGCTGTGGCTTTACGCTTGAATGGAGACATGGGAAATGGCTTTCTTTAAACTAATTTCAAAAAGGCGTGTCACCTTGAACGGTGGTGCGAAAGAGCTTGCGGCGCAGGTGATCCGGCGTGCCAGCCGCCAAGTGCATCAGCGAGCGGTTGTCCCAGAACACCAGGTCGTGCGGCTTCCACTGGTGGCGGTAAATGAACTCGGGCTTCACGCTGTGCGCAAACAATTCGGCCAGCAGGGCATCGCCCTCTTCTTTGGGCAGGCCGACAATGCGCGTGGTGAAGTGTTCGCTGACAAACAGCGCCTTGCGGCCGGTTTCTGGGTGCGTGCGCACCACCGGTTGCACCGCAGGCGCCACCTTGTCGATTTGCTCTTGCGAGAGCTTGGGGCGCCAGGGGTTCTTGGCGCGCAACTCTTCGTATTTGGCCAGGTAACTGTGCTCGGCCTTGAGCGGCAGAATGCGCTGCTGCAGCGCCGGGCTCAACGCTTCCCAGGCCAGATGCTGGTCGGCAAACAAGGTGTCGCCACCCTCGCTGGGCAGCTCTTGCGCGTGCAGCAGCGAGCCCAGGCTGGGCTCGGGTTTGTATGAAATGTCCGAGTGCCAATACACACCGGCATCGCCCAAGCCAATTGGCTCGTTGTTCTCTTTGATGTTCGAGACGATCAGGATTTCGGGGTGACCGGCAAGGTGAAACTGGTGCAGCACATGAATCTCCAGCGGGCCGAAGCGGCGGCTGAAGTCGATCTGCGCGGCCGGTGACACGTCCTGGTCGCGGAACACCACCACGTGGTGGTCGAGGTGCGCGCGGTGGATGCGCGCAAAGTCGGCGTCGTTGATCGGTTTAGAAATGTCGAGCCCGATGATCTCGGCCCCCACGGGCGCATCGAACGGGCGAATCTCAAAAGCTTGCGATGGGGGCGCGAGGGTCGCGCTTGCTACGGCGGTGGTCATTCGTGTGTCTTCTTACGGTGGAGTGCAGCGACAGCACCCTCAAAGATGCGACTGTAGAAGCCCCTCGTCAGACAAGGAACGAATGATTTGTTGCTTGTTTATGAGAAAAACATCTGAAGACTTATAAATTCAGATTCACCCGCAAGCCCTAACCTCCCGCGCGCCGTCCGCGCCCGGCCTGCTTGGCGCGGTAGAGCATGGCATCGGCGCGCGCCACCAGGTCGGCCAGGCCACCCGCCGCGTTGGCGCTGAAGGCCACGCCCACGCTCGCCCCTAACAGCAGATGCAGGTCACCGATGTCGTACGGCATGTGGGCGGCCGCCACCACTTTGTCGGCCACCGCGCCAGCGTTGGCCTCCTCGCGCACCCCCGCCAACACAATGGCGAACTCATCGCCGCCCAGCCGCGCCACTGCGTCACTCGGCCGCACCAGCGCCGTCAGGCGCTTGGCAAACATTTGCAGCACCTGGTCACCCACCGGGTGCCCGTGTTGGTCGTTCACCGGTTTGAAACGGTCCAGATCAATATAGAGCAAGGCGACGGCGTTCTGACTGCCCGCGCGCGTTTGGTGGGCCATGTAGCTCTCGAACCCGGCGCGGTTCAGCAGGCCGGTCAGCACATCTTTCTGGCTGAGTTGCAGCAGGCGCTCTTCCTCGGTTTTGTGCTGGGTGATGTCTTGGCCGATCTGCACAAAGCCATCGACCGTGCCGTCGTCGTGCCACAAGGGCACAAAGCTGATGGCCAGATGCGACTGGCTGTGGCGCCCCGGATATTCCTTTTCGAAGTTCACCGTCTCGCCGGCCAGCACGCGCTCAATCCACTGGCGGCTGCGCTCGTACTCCACCCGCCCCACCACCTCGACCATGGTGCGGCCCACAATCATGTCGCGCGACGTGCCACTCCAGCGCTCAAACCCGCCATTCACAAAACGGTAGCGGCGATCAGCGCCCACCACCCCCACAATCGCCGGAATGGCCTCGGTGACCGACTTCAAGGTGGCGGTCTGCCGTTGCAGCAGCCGCCTGGCTTCCACCTCGGAAGAGATATCGCGGATGACGGCCGAATAACGGTCGATGCGCCCATCGTGGTCCTTGTGGGCGATCACCATGTGGCTCACCGGCAGTTCGCGCCCGCCCTCGGCAAGAATGGTGGTGTCGCCAATCCAACTGCCGTGTTGCTTCACCGCCGGGCGAATGGCGTCGATGAACAGTTGGTTGGTAGCCGGTGTGTTGAACTCGGCAAAGCTGCGGCCCGCCAAGGGTGCGTCGGGCGACAAACCCACCACGCGGCGCGCCGCCGGGTTCATGTAAGTCAGCTCGCCTTGGTGGTTCGACTGCACCACGAAGTCGGGCGTGGTGTCGAAAATCGCAATCAGCTCATGCAAGGCCCGCTCGCCCGCCTTGCGGTCGGTGATGTCGATGCCGGTGGAGTAAAAGCCACGCACCGTGCCGTTCTCTGCCACGTCGGGCACCATGCGGCTTTCAATGCGGCGCAACTGGCCGTCGACCATGTCGTCGTATTCAAACTGTTGAAATTCACCCGCCAGTGCCGCCGTCACGCGCGGCTCGATCACCGTGTCGGCCGAGGTTTTCTTCAGCTCGTTGCGCGTGTGGCCGATGATCTCGTCACGCGTCGCCCCCAAGCGCTGGCAGTGCGCCTTGTTGACGAATTGAAAACGCCGCTGCGCGTCGACATAGGCAATGCGGATCGGCAAACCATCGGTGACGTGGCGCACAAACCGTTCGTTTTCGGTCAGCCGCTGCTCCAGTTGTTTGCGCTCGTTGATGTCTTGCAGTGCGCCAAACAGCCTGACCGCTCGGCCATTTTCAAACTCGGCTTCCCCCACCGCACGCACCCAAATGCACCGGCCACGGGCCGTGATGAGCTGCAACTCCAAGTCCCAAGGCGTGCCATCGCGGATGCCGCGCTCCACGGCCGCTTGCACCAGGGGGCGTGCTTCGGGCGCGTAGGCCCCAATGGCGCCCGCCATCTGGGGCACATAATCGGGCGGGGCTTCATGGATGCGGCGGGTTTCTTCTGACCACGTCAACTTCTCGCCCACCAGATCGACCTCCCACCCGCCGACGCCGGCCAGCCGGCCGGTGCGGTGCAACAGGTCGTCGCTGGCACGCAGGGCGTCTTCCACACGCTTACGGTCGGTAAAGTCGCGCCCTACCGAATGCAGCAAGATTTCCCCATCGGGCGTGTGCTGCAGGCTGTTCGTCCACGCCACCCAGCGCACCTGGCCGTCCGCACCGCGCATGCCGTTTTCGCTGGTGCGGCGCTCCCCCGTGGCAAACACTTCGTCGATCAAACGCTTGACGTTGTCTTTCGAGGCGGCATCCACTTCATCGAAAAGATTGCGCCCCTCCACGTCATTCACGGCAAACCGAAACTGACGCGCGTAAGCCGGATTCACGTACACCAGGTCGCCGTTTTTGCGGGCCAGCGATACCAGTTCCGACTGGTGTTCGATCAGCGTACGGTGGCGCTCCTCGCTGCGGGACAAGGCTTTCTCATACTCTGTCCGTATGGATAGGGTCTTGTGGATCAGGTCACGGCGCATCTCCAACGCCTGGGTCGTCATCTTCGCCAGGGTGGACAACATTTCGCTCTGCTCGGGGGTGAGCTGCCGAGGCGTGCGGTCGATGACACACAGCGTGCCCACGCGCGCACCGTTCGCCAGTGCCAAGGGAGCACCGGCATAGAAGCGAATGTCGGGGGCGCCGGTGACCAGCGGGTTGTCGGCAAAGCGGCTGTCTTGCGTGGCGTCGGGCACGCAGAACAAGGCATCGCTTTGGATCGCATGGGCACAAAAAGCCACGTCTCTGGGCGTTTCGTTGACCCCCGGCAGGCCCACATTGGCTTTGAACCACTGCCGCTCTTCGTCAATCAAACTCAGCAACGCAATCGGCACGCCGCAAATGGACGAGGCCAGCCGGGCGAGCTCATCAAACAGCGGCTCGGGCTCGCTGTCCAAGACCACCAGGTCGCGCAGCCGCGCCAGACGCGAAGATTCAAGCGATGGAGCCAATGGGGTGTCAAGCATTGGAAACCTCTTTGAATGGGCTTACAGCAACTGTAAACCGAACAAAGAAGCTGTGCACGTAAGTCTGTACGTGCTTGTGGGCCTTCTCAGGGCCCACTTGCCCCCAAACGTCAGCGCAGCGAAATACCCGCAGTCTTGATGGCCAGCGCGTACTTGGGTTGCTCGGTGCGCAGGCTGGCGGCCAGATCGGCCGGTTTGCCGCCCGCCACCTTGAAACCCATGTCTTCCAGCTTGGCCAACACGTCGGGCGCCTTCAGCACGGTCTGGATGTCGCGGTTGATCTTCTCCACAATGGCCGGCGGCGTACCCGCTGGTGCAAAGTAGCCCTGCCAGCTCTCGACCGAGAAGCCCGGCAAACCGGCTTCGGCCATGGTAGGCACATCGGGCAAGGCGGGCGAGCGGTAAGGCGTGGTCACGGCCAGGGCGCGCAGCTTGCCGGAGCGCACGTATTCGGTCACGGCCGCCAGCGTGATCAGCGTGGCATCGGTGTGGCCGCCCAACACGTCCAGCGTGGCCGGGCCACCGCCGGGGTAAGGAATGTAGTTGACCTTCGCGCCGGTCTCTTGTGTCAGGATTTCATGCGCCACATGCGCAATGCCCCCATTGCCCGGCAGCCCCAGACTGATGCTCTCGGGCTTGGCCTTGGCGCGTGCCAGGTACTCGGCGAAGGTGTTAATGCCGGTGGCGGGATTCACCACCAAAATCTGCGGGTTGACCACGGCCTTGATCACCGGCACAAACGCCTTGGAGTCGTAGGGCAGCTCGCGGAACAGGATGGCGTTGAGCGTTAAGCCCTCGCCTTGCTGCAGCAGGGTGTAGCCATCCGCTGGCGCCTTGGCCACCTTGGCAGCGCCAATGGTGCCGCTGGCGCCGGCAATGTTTTCCACCACCACCGACTGGCCCCACAACTGACTCAGTTTGTCGGCCAGCGTGCGGGTGAGCTTGTCGGCACTGCCGCCAGCGGCTACGGGCACGACGATGCGCACCGGCTTGTTGGGGAAGTGATCGGCCTCGCCAGCGGCGTGGGCCACGGAAGCCTGCAGCCCCGCCACTGCAAAGGAAGCCGCCAGCGTGGCGCGCAAGAGAAAACGTTTTTTCATGATGAAGTCGAAGGCAGCGCCCGAGGCAAAAGTCAGAAGATGGGCCGACTCTAGGCACGCGCCCCACGCGTGTGAACGAAGCATTGCGTCTATCGATAGTCGGTTTGCGTCGTTGTGCTTGGGCCACCCAGCCCTTAGGCTGAGCAACCCATCGCACCAACCGCAAGTTCGCGTGCGCGTTCATCTAGAGCCCCCCACCATGACCCAAACCGCCATTTCCCTCGACTTCAGCGGCAGCGACGTTGCCAGCCGCCGCACCAGCGCCGTCACCGCCTTCATCCAGACCGCACGTCGTCTGCTGCCAGACTCCCAAAACGCCACGGCCGAGCAGCTCAAGGTAGTGGCCGATGCGCTGGTGCAATTGGGCCTGCAGAAAGATCTGTTCCCCGCCGAGCACTTCCCTGTGGATGCGCAGCGCCCGGCGCAGGTCTACCGCCTGGCTGAAGACTTGAACGGCCACTACGCGCTCTACGTCTCGGCCGGCCTGGCAGGCAAGGCCCAGCCACCCCACAACCACACCACCTGGGCCATCATTGCCGGTGTCAACGGCAACGAGCGCAACGACGTCTACAGCCGCCACACCACGGAAGACGCCACACGCGACCGCTTACAACTCACCCGCACGGTGGACGTAGCGGCAGGCAACGCCATCACCCTGACCGGCGACGATGTGCACACCATCGAATTGATCGACGGCCAGGCCGGGCTGCACCTGCATTTCTACGGCCTGGCACTCGACCGCCTGCTGGAGCGTGTGGTGTTTGAAAGCAAAACCGGCGGCAGCTACCGCACCTTTGCGCCGCCCGCGCTGATCCGCCACCCGCTGATCTCGCCCCAGGCCCTGAAGGCCACGCTGGCGCAAAGCCGCCAAGCGCACGACGGCGAGGAAATCGCCGTGCTGGACGTGCGCGAGACCGGCGTCTTCACACACCGCCACATCTTGCTGGCCGCATCGGCCCCGCTGTGGCGCCTGGAGCTGCTGATCGACCGCCTGGTACCCCGCCGCAACACGCGCATCGTGCTGGTGGATGCCGACGAGTCCCTGGCCCACCAAGCCGCCGCCAAGCTGGTGCGGCTGGGCTGGCACAACGTCTCGGTGCTCGAAGGCGGCACCGATGCCTGGGCCAACGCCGGGTACGAAATTTTCACTGGCAGCAACGTGCCGAGCAAAGCCTTTGGTGAAGTGATCGAACACGAAAAACACACACCGTGGATCGACACCGAAGAACTGCAACAACGCATAGAGCGTGGCGACAACATCGTGGTGGTGGACAGCCGCACACCCGAAGAGTTTGCCGCCTTCAGCCTGCCGTTTGCGCACAGCCTGCCCGGCGCCGAGTTGGTCTACCGCATTGGCGAAATTGCCCCCGACCCGAACACCTTTGTGGTGGTGAACTGCGCCGGCCGCACACGCAGCATTGTGGGTGCGCAAACCCTGATCGACGCGGGCATTCCCAACCAAGTGGCCTCGTTGAAAGACGGCACCATGGCCTGGCTGCTGGCCGGCCGCACCTTGGCCCACGGCCGCACCACGCCCCTGCCCGAGCCCACCGCCGCCACCGTGGCCACGGCCCGCGAACGCGCCGCCTCCGTGGCGCAACGCGCAGGTGTGCAACGTATCGATGCCGAGACCCTGGCCCGCTTCGAAGCTGAAGCCGGTGAGCGCAGCCTGTACCGCTTTGACGTGCGCACCATTGAGGAATACCAAGCCGGCCACTTGGAGGGCTGGCGCTGGGCACCCGGCGGCCAACTGGTGCAAGCCACCGACGAATACGCCGCCACGCGCCACGCGCGCATTGTGTTGGCCGACTGGGACGGCGTGCGCGCCCTGACCACCGGCGCCTGGCTGGCGCAACTGGGCAGCCACGAAGTGTTTGTGTATTCGCCTGCCGCTCTGCCAACGCTCATCACCGGCACCGAGCCCGTACGGGTGTTGCAGTCGCGTGCGCCTGCCGCCCTGGTTTCGCCCGCACAAGCTGCAGGCCTGCTGGCCAACAACCAAGCCGTGGTGTTTGATGTCGACCGCCGCGCCGCGTTTGAGCGCCGCCACATTGCCGGTGCACGTTTCGCCGTGCCAGATCGCCTGGCCGAGTTTGTCGCCAAGCTGCCCGCTGATCAGGCGGTGTTGATCACCTCGCCCGATGGCGTGTTGGCCCGCACCGTGGCCGCAGAGCTGGCTGTCCGCTTGGCGCGTGAGGGACGCACAGTGAAAGCCATCAGCGGCGGCACCGACGCCTGGGTGGCCGCCAGCCTGCCCACGGCCAGCGGCGCTGAAGGAGTGCTCACCGGCGACGACGACCACTGGTACAGCCCTTACGCCCATGCCGACCTGGCCGCACGTGATGCCGGTTTCCGCGCCTACTTGGATTGGGAGTTGGGCCTGGTCGCCCAACTGGAACGCGAAGGCGACGTGGGCATTCGCCTGGTGGCCGCAGCTTGAGCGCCGCAACACAACCGTCCTCCTTCACGCTCCCCACTGAAACGGTGATACCGCTTTACCGCGTCACGCCGTCAAACCTGCCAGCGCTGCTGGAAAAGCTGCCACCCGCTCAAGCCCTGTGGGTGCAGGCGGCGGGCTTTGAAGCCACGCCAGGGCGTAGCTTGCTGCTGCCCGGCGAAGACCACAGCGTGGCGGGTGTCTTGGTAGGAGTGGATGCGGCACAGCCGCTGTGGCAACTGGCCGCGCTGCCGCGTATGTTGCCGCCGGGCGCCTACACGCTGGCCGAAGCCACCGAGCCGGAACACACCACGCTGTTACTGCTGGGCTGGGCACTGGGGGCTCTGCCCTCCCACAAACAAACCAGCGCTGTGCTCACAACGCCAGATGCGGTACCGCAGTTGCAGGCCAGCCAAGCCGAGCAAGACCACATCCAACCGCTGGCCGCCGCCATCGGCGATGTGCGCCGCCTGGTCAACTTGCCAGCCAACCAGCTCGGCCCCACACAACTCGCGGCCCACGTGCACCAACTGGCCGAACGCCATGGCGCCGACTACCGCGAATGGGTGGGCAACGCCCTGCCCGCCGCCGGTTTTGCACTGGTGCACGCCGTGGGCCAAGCCGCCGCCGATGCGCCACGCGTGGCCCAACTGCAGTGGGGCGACGCTAGCCACCCGCACGTGGTGCTGATCGGCAAAGGCGTGTGTTTCGACACCGGCGGGCTCGACCTCAAACCCGCCACCGGCATGCGCTGGATGAAGAAGGACATGGGCGGCGCAGCCCACGCCATTGCCTTGGCCGAATTGGTGATCGCCGCCAAACTACCGGTGCATTTGACATTGGTGGTGCCAGCGGTCGAGAACGCCGTGGGTGCAGGCGCCTTGCGGCCGGGCGACATCGTCCAAGCCGGCAACGGCACTTTGGTGGAGATTGAAAACACCGACGCCGAGGGCCGGTTGATCCTGGCCGATGCGTTGCACCACGCCATTCACCAAGACATAGGTGATGCCAGCACGCCTCCGGCTTTGGTGATCGACTTGGCCACCCTCACCGGCGCGGCCCGTATGGCGCTTGGCCCCGAGTTACCCGCTCTGTTCAGCAACCACGACGGTTGGGCCAACGACCTGCTCACCGTTGCCCACAAGCAGGCCGACCCGCTGTGGCGTCTGCCTTTGTGGGCACCGTACCGCAGCATGCTCAAGTCCGACCACGCCGACACCATGAACGCCTCCAGCGCACCCTTGGGCGGCGCCATCACGGCGGCATTGCTCCTGGAAAACTTTGTACCCAAACACGTGCCGTGGTTGCACCTCGACTTGTTTGCGTGGAACCTGGAAGAACGCCCCGGCCGCCCTAAGGGTGGCGAAGCGCAAGGCCTGCGGGCGTTGTTCGCCCTTTTGGCGCAACGTTTCCCCAAGACGTAAACGTCTACTTCAAAACACCCACCACAAAGCGCATTTGCTTAGGCGAATTCATGCTTTGTGCTGGGGCGCTTCGCTCGCCAGAATCCGCCTTCTTGCGCGCGCCATCTGCTGCGCGTCTCTTTCCACTTGTATTCACCACCGTCGCACAGACCACCCATGCTCCACACTCGCCATCCGCAACGCTCCGCCCCTTTTCGCACGCTGCCCCTGTTGTCGGCCATGGTCGCAGCCTTGCTGTGCACACCGGCCGTACAAGCCGAGACGCTGCGCTGGGCGCGCTCCACGGATGCTTCGACACTGGACCCACACGCGCTGAACAACGGCCCCAACCACAACCTTCTGCACCAGGTGTACGAGCCGCTGATCATCCGCACGGCCGACGGCAAGCTGGTGCCCACACTGGCCACGTCGTGGGCGCTGACCAACGACCCCAACGTGTGGGAATTCAAGCTGCGCAAGGGTGTGAAGTTCCACGACGGCAGCCTGTTCACAGCAGACGATGTGTTGTTCTCGCTGCAACGCGCGCGAGCCCCCACGTCCGACATGCGCTCGCTGCTGGTGTCGATCACCGATGTGGTGAAGATCGACCCGTTCACCGTGCAGATCAAGACCAGCGGCCCCAACCCGCTGCTGCCCGACAACCTGATCAACATCCAGATCCTCAGCGCCGCCTGGGCCAAGGCCCACGGCGTGGAGCAACCGCAAAACGCCTCGGCCAAAGAAGAAACCTACGCCACGCGCAATGTGAACGGCACGGGGCCCTACACCTTGGCCTCGCGCGAGCAAGACGCGCGCACGGTGCTGAAGCTGTTCCCTGGCTACTGGGGCCGTGGCCAGTTCCCACTCGAGATTGACGAGCTGGTCTACCTCCCCATCAAGTCGCCCGCCACGCGTGTGGCCGCGCTGTTGTCTGGCGAAGTTGACTTTGTGCAAGACCTGCCCATTCAAGACATCGGGCGCCTGCGTGCCGACCCCAAGCTGCGCGTGAACCAGGCGGCCGAGAACCGCACCATCTTCCTGGGCTTGAACGTGGGCGCCGCGCCTCTGACCTACTCCGATGTGAAAGACAAAAACCCCTTGGCCGACCGCCGCGTGCGCCAAGCGTTCCAGCTCGCCATCGACCGCAACGCCATCCAGAGCGCCGTGATGCGTGGCCTGTCGGTGCCGACCAACATCATCGCGCCACCGTTTGTGCGCGGCTACGAAAAAGCCTTTGGTGCCGTGGGCAAAAGCGACGCGGCCCACGCGAAGAAGCTGCTGGCCGAAGCTGGCTACCCCAACGGCTTTGGCATCACCCTGCATTGCACCAACGACCGCTACCTGAACGACGAAGCCATCTGCCAAGCCGTCTCGGGCTTCTTGGGCCGCATTGGCGTGAAGACCACCGTGGTGTCGCGCCCACTGGCGATCCAGACCGCAGCCATCAACAACCAGGACACCGACTTCTACCTCTATGGTTGGGGTGTGCCGACTTACGACTCGGCCTACATCTTTGACTACCTGGTGCACACGCGTGGCAAGAACTCGCGCGGCGCCACCAACGCCACGCGTTACAGCGATGCCGAGGTGGATCGCCAAATCGTCTCGCTGGCTTCTGAAGGCGACAGCAAGAAGCGCGACGCCACGGTCAAGGCCATCTGGACCACGGTGCAGAAAGAGCTGATCTACCTGCCGCTGCACGACCAGATCCAGACCTACGCCATGGCACGCAAGTTCGACATCCCGGTGAACCCATCGAACACGCCGTACTTCAAGTTCTTCAAGGTGGTGAATCCCGCCAGCGCTTCAGCCGCCGCGCAGTAATCGCAGCAAGCCCCGCGACCGTCTTTACCCGTTAGAAATCTCATGTTTATCCGCACCCTTTTGAACGCGGCCCTGGTGGCCGCCACCGTGTTCTCCGCCACCGCCTTGCACGCCGAGACCGTGCGCTGGGCCCGCGCGTCCGACCCGGCCACGCTCGACCCCCACGCGGTCAACCTCAACACCAACGTCACGCTGCTGCACCAGGTTTACGAGCCGCTGGTGCTGCGCACCGCAGACGGCAAACTGCAACCCGGCCTGGCCACCAGTTGGAAAGTCACCGCCGACCCCACGGTGTGGGAATTCAAGCTGCGCCCCGGCGTGAAGTTCCACGATGGCGCGGCCTTCACCGCCGACGACGTGGTCTTCACCTTCCAGCGCGCCAAGGCCGCCACCTCGGCGTGGAAAACGCTGCTGTCGCCGGTGGTCGAAGCACGCAAGGTCGATGCACTCACCGTGCAAGTCAAAACCTCGGGGGCTAACCTGGTGTTGCCCAACACCTTGACCAACCTGTTCATCGTCAACGCGGCGTGGTCGAAGGCGCACCAGTCCGAGCAACCGCAAGACGTGTCGGGCAAAGATGAAATTTTTGCCACGCGCAACGAGAACGGCACTGGCCCTTACCAGTTGGTGTCACGCGAGCCCGATACCCGCACCGTGTTCAAAGCATTCACCGGTTACTGGGGCAAGGGCCAAGTGCCGCTGGACGTGACGGAAATCGTCTACCTGCCCATCAAGTCGGCCGCCACGCGCATCGCCGCGCTACTGTCGGGCGAAGTGGACTTTGTGCAAGACGTGCCCGCGCAAGACGTGGCCCGCCTGAAGGCCGACAACGCCCTGCGCGTGACCGAAGGCCTGGAGAACCGCACCATCTATCTCGGCCTGAACGTCGGCGCCAAAGAGCTGAAGTACAGCGACGTGAAGGGTAAGAACCCACTGGCCGATGCGCGTGTGCGCGAAGCCTTTGGCCTGGCCGTCGACCGCGAAGCGCTGCGCACCGCCGTGATGCGTGGCTTGTCGGTACCGGCCGGCATCATCACGCCGCAGTTTGTGCACGGCTACGAAAAAGCCTTCGACACCTGGCCCAAGCCCGATACAGCACAAGCCAAGAAGCTGCTGGCCGACGCGGGTTACCCCAACGGCTTTGGCATCACCCTGCACTGCCCGAACAACCGTTATGTAAACGATGAGGCCATCTGCACCGCCGTGTCTGGCTTCCTGGCACGCATCGGTGTGAAGGCGACCGTGGCCGCGCGCCCCATCGCACAACACGCCACCGCCATCAACCAGGCCGACACCGACTTCTACCTCTACGGCTGGGCCGCACCCACGTTTGATTCGGCCTACATCTTCGACTACCTGGTGCACACACGTGGCAAAGACGGCCGTGGCTCGGCCAACGCCATTGGCTACAGCAACGCCGAGACCGATGCCCAAATCGCCTCGCTGGCCACAGAAGCCGACGCGAAGAAGCGCGACGCCACCATCCACACCATCTGGCAAACCGTGCAGAAGGAAGGCTTCTACCTGCCGCTGCACCATCAGGTGCTGGACTACGCGATGAAACGCAAGTTCGACATTCCGGTGAACCCGGAAGACGCGATCTTCTTCAAGAACGTCAAAGTCGCGGCGCCTTGAGTCTCTCAAGTTTGTAAACCCGCATGCTGCTGTTACTCCTACGCCGGCTGGGCCAGTCGATCCTGGTTTTGTTGGCGGTCTCGTTTGTCTCGTTCATGGTGTTCCGCCACATTGGCGACCCCACCATCAGCCTGCTGGGTGAAGACGCGTCGTTGGCCGACCGCCAGGCCGTCATCACCGAGCTGGGCTTCGACCAACCCGTGCCGGTGCAATACCTGCGCTACCTGGGCAACGTGGTGCACGGCGAGTTTGGCATTTCGTACCGCCTCAAGCGCCCGGTGGTCGAGGTGATTGCCGAGCGCCTGCCGGCCACGTTGGAGCTGGCTTTGGTGGCCGGCTTGCTGGCTGTGGCTGGGGGTGTGGCACTCGGCGTGTACACCGCCATCCGGCGCGACGGCTGGGCCAGTCGCGCTTTGATGACGGTGTCGCTCGTCGGGGTGTCGCTGCCCACGTTCTTGATCGGGATTGGGCTGATCTATTTGTTTGCAGTGGAGCTGCGTTGGCTGCCGTCTTTTGGCCGGGGCGACACCGTGGCCCTGGGCGGCTGGCGCACTGGCTTTCTCACCACCTCGGGCTGGGCATCGCTGGTGCTGCCGGTGTGCACGCTGGCCTTGTTCAAGTTCACGCTGATCATGCGCCTGGTGCGCGCCGAAATGCTGGAAGCCCTGCGCACCGACTACGTGCGGTTTGCGCGTGCGCGTGGCCTGCCCGAGCGGCGTATCCACTACCGGCACGCACTGCGCAACACGCTCATTCCCGTGGTCACCATCACCGGCTTGCAACTCGGCTCGCTCATCGCATTTGCCATTGTCACCGAGACGGTGTTCCAGTGGCCGGGTGTGGGCTTGTTGTTCATCTCGTCGATCCAGGCGGTAGACGTGCCGGTGATTGCGGCCTACCTGATGTTGATCGCCGTGCTGTATGTGCTGATCAACTTTGTGGTTGACGGCGTGTACCTGCTGGTCGACCCACGGCTGCGCAGGTCTTAAAAAAAACAGGCCGTTTGCGCTTACCCGGTATGCGCAAGCAGCTATCAACGGCATAGCAAGACCCTTTACCCATGACGATTCCTTCTATTGCCACTGTCGCGCCAACCCGGCGCAAATGGCGCCACTCCGACTCGGCCGTCCTGCGTTCGTTCGCGCTCTCGCGCACCGTGCAAGCTGCCGTGGTCGTGCTCGCCCTGCTGTTGCTCGGTGCCTTGTTCGCGCCGTGGATTGCACTGCAAGATCCGTTCAACCCAGCGGTGCTGGAGCTGCTCGACGCGTTCACGCGGCCTGGCCAAGCCGGGCTTTCGGGTGCGGCCTATCCTCTGGGCAGCGACGACCAGGGGCGTGATGTGTTCTCGGCCATCTTGTATGGCCTGCGCATGTCGCTGCTGGTGGGCGGTGCCTCGGTGGCGCTGTCGCTGGCCATTGGTGTGCCGCTGGGCTTGATCGCCGGTTATGTGGGTGGCTGGTTCGACACGCTGGTGATGCGCGTGGCCGACGTGCAACTTACCTTCCCGGTGCTGCTGGTGGCGCTGCTGGTGTTTGGCATTGCGCGCGGTGTGTTGCCAGAAGGTTACCGCGACGACATGGCGCTGTACGTGATTGTGCTGGCCATTGGTTTGTCGGAATGGGTGCAGTACGCGCGCACGGTGCGCGGCGCGGTGCTGGTAGAGAAACACAAAGACTACGTGCTCGCCGCGCAGGTCATCGGCCGCTCGCGCACTGGCATTTTGGTCAAGCACATCTTGCCCAACCTGTTGGCCCCGGTGCTGGTGATTGCCACCATCAGCTTCGCGCTGGCCATCGTGGCCGAGTCCACCTTGTCTTACCTGGGCGTGGGCCTGCCGCCCACGCAGCCGTCGTTGGGCACACTCATCCGCATCGGCCAAGGGTTCTTGTTCTCGGGCGAATGGTGGATTTTGTTGTTCCCCGGGCTGGTGCTGTTGGCCCTGGCGCTTTCTGTCAACCTTGTCGGCGACTGGCTGCGCGACGCTCTCAACCCCAAACTGCAATGACCGCACGCGACCCTATTTTTTCCGGCGTGCAAGACCGGGTGAATGCCGCCCCGGTGGCGGCCGACGCCACCCCCACACTGCGCGTGCGCAACCTCGGCGTCACCTTCGACACCTACCGTGGCCCCGTGCACATCCTGCGCGACGTGTCGTTCGACATTGCCCCCGGTGAAATCCTCGGTGTGGTGGGCGAATCGGGTGCCGGCAAATCCATGACCGGCAACGCCGTCATCGGCCTGATCGCAGCGCCCGGCCGCTTGAGCAGCGGCTCGGTGGCATTGCGCGGCGAACGCATCGACACCCTGAGCGCCGAAGACCAACGCCGCCTGCGTGGCAAACACATCGGCATGGTGTTTCAAGACCCGCTCACCAGCCTGAACCCGGTGCTGACCATTGGCCAACACCTGGTGGAAACCATTCGCCTTCATTTGCCTTTGAATGCACCGCAAGCCCGCGCACGCGCCATTGCGCTGCTGGTCGAAGTGGAAATTGCCGACCCGGCCACCCGCATCGACCAATACCCGCACCAGTTCTCCGGCGGCATGCGCCAGCGTGTCGCCATTGCTTTGGCGCTGTGCGCCGAGCCCGAGCTGTTGATTGCCGATGAGCCCACCACCGCGCTGGATGTGTCGGTACAGGCGCAGGTGATCCGTGTGTTGCGCAAGGTCTGCCGCGAACGTGGCACGGCCGCCATGCTGATTACCCACGACATGGGTGTGATCGCCGAAGCCGCCGACCGGGTGATGGTGATGTACCAAGGCCAGGTGCTGGAGACAGGGCCCGTACGCCGTGTGCTCGACCACCCGCAGGCGCCGTACACACGCGCGCTGATGGCGGCGATTCCATCGCTCACCCAACGGCTGCACCGGCTGCCGGTGCCCGAGATTGGCGCCGACTTGGCCGAGGCGGCAGCACCCGTGACGCTGCAAAACGAAGCACCACGAAAGCCAACCGAAGAAGCCACCACCCTGCTGCAGGTGCAAAACCTGTCGCGCGATTTCGACCTCTCGGCCCCTTGGCTGTTGCGCACGCTGGCCCGTCAACCCCAGAAGGTGTTGCACGCGGTGCAAGACGTGAGTTTCAGCATCGCGCGTGGCAGCAGCTTTGGCCTGGTGGGGGAATCGGGCTCAGGCAAATCCACCGTGGCACGCATGATCGCGGGTTTGACAAAGCCCACCGCCGGCAGTGTGGTGTTGGGCGGTGTAGACCGCTGGGCTGATGCCGCAGGCGCTGCATCACAGCGCAAACGCTTTCAGATGATCTTCCAAGACCCCTACGCCAGCCTGAACCCACGCTGGCGTGTCGACAGCATCATTGCCGAGCCGCTGGAGGTGTTGGGCTTGACCAGCAGCGCCGATGAAACCGCAGCCCGTGTGAACGAGGCCCTACGCCGCGTGCGTCTCTCGCCCGATGATGGCCGGCGTTACCCGCACCAGTTCTCGGGCGGCCAACGCCAGCGCATCGCCATTGCGCGCGCGCTGGCCAGCCGGCCTGAATTCATTGTGTGCGACGAGCCCACGTCATCGCTCGACGTATCCGTGCAAGCCCAAGTGCTGAACCTGATGCGCGACCTGCAAGACGAGTTTGGTCTGACCTACCTGCTCATCAGCCACAACCTCGCCGTGGTGCGCCACATGTGCGACCAGGTGGGAGTGATGCAGCATGGCCGCCTGGTGGAAGTGGGTGCGGCCGAAGCGGTGTTGACGGCCCCCACGCACGCCTACACCCGTGAGCTGATGGCCGCAGTGCCCGACATTGGCCGGGTCACCGCCACCGCCTGACGCGCTGAATCCGTTGCGTGCCAGGTGCAAACTTGGCACCAACAACATGCACTCATTCCACGTCTGCGGCCCCCGGCTTTTTAAGCTCCTCGAATTTCGAGGCCAGCCTCGTCAATCTTGAATGCCTTAGCGCAGTGCGGGCAGATGATGTCATGCATGTCTATTTTCCCCCTGCCTTAGCCAAGACTTGCAAAAGCATTTCAGGAACTACAGCCTCTGCCTTGAGTGTTGCAGTGCGATAGGCAAGCTGATTCTTTGAAACTTTTATTCCTGTTTCGATCTCCACGCTTTCACAGGCTGTAAACCATTCTTTCCAATTTTCGGAAAGAAACGCCTCAAGATGATCATCAAAGATTGCCACGGTTTGATTTACGGCCGCAGCTGGAAAGTCTGTTTCTGGTAAGCCGAAATATCGCAACAGTTTTCGATTCTCCGTCGCATGGTTGTTTCGCTCCTTCTCAATGTCCTCTTGCTTTTTGTTTTTTTCCTTGGCTCGAGCCTCAAACCCGCCATCGGCATCAAAAAGCGCATACGCAGGCACACCAATTGAGGTCAGAATCGCATGTGCAAGCGATATAGATGATTTTGAGCCAACAGGAACGATCGAGATGCCTGCCGCTTCAAGCGAGCCTGGTGAAAACCTATCGCCGATACCGTAGAACACGGAAGACTCTGTAGGTCCTTCCACAATAAAGGCACGGTTTGCGAAAAGCGCAATGGCAAGCTGGTCCGCCACGTTATGGTCAAGCCGACGATCCACTACATCGGCATCCACCACCCCGTGAAGCCTTGCCTTCACGTCGGCCACCGTTGCATAGTGAACAGAAACCACTGGAGTGGCATCAGTGGATCGCGTCAGCCGTCGGACCTGGTCGAAATATCGAGCCTCAAGGAAGTAGGGACTATGCGTTGCATAAGTCACTTGAATGCGTTTTGCAGCGTTCTCTGCAAGTGCCCTGAGTACCTTCGCAAAAGCTAGTGCTTGGATCGGATGCTGGAAAAGCTCTGGTTCCTCGATCGCGAGGCAAATGACGCCCTCAGCTGAGGCTGCGCCCGACTGCGCTAGTAGCTGAAGTGCAGAGATGAGAATAGTGCGCTGAAAGCCATGTCCTTGACGTTCCACAGCGGTCTCGGTTGTGCCATCGAGTACTGCCACTTCAAACGTGGTTCTAGGCGCCTTAAGTTCCACCTCCGAGGGGGCTACAGTGACTGATCGACCGGGAGAGTATGCGGAGACGATCTCGTTAAGTTGGGTAGTGATGGCACTTAATTGCCCCTTGAACTTCTCCTCGTAGACTTGCTGCTGCTTCGCACGCGACTCCTCGACAATTTTCGCGATATCCTCATCGGCGGCTGCACGATCGACTGAACGCTCAAGGATTCTGCCAATGATGCTCGACTTGCCGTCGATCGACTCCTCACTTGCTCGGAGGTCTGCAGTCACCAAGACGAAGTCAAAGAGACCACTCATCTTTCCACCGCTATTGAAACCGAAAAAGTTGGTCTGTAGCGCTTCCGGCGCGTCGAGAAGCTGATCCGTGTTAGCAGCTTCCCAAGTCATCACTGCCTGCTCAATAGCCGTTGCTGTAGTTGCCGGCGGCAAGCCTAGACCCGGGGAGTCAGCTCGTAATTTGGAATAGGCCTCTTTTTTCCCCGTTGCACCAGTTGCCGCTTTGATCGCGTTGAAAGCCGGAAAACTCTTTGAATTTGCCGACAACACATCAGATCCATCAGGTGATCGGCGCTTCCATGCGGTAAATGTGGGAGCCCCTTCGGGGGCATATTTTCCAAGTGCAGCGCGATCCTTTTCAGTCAGGTCAGCGAACGTGATCTGTACCTCGATATCTTCGCCAACCGCTCCAAATGAGCAATCTTTCTCCGTCAGCGAACCTGACTTGCCATTGAAGAACCAATCTAGCGCACGAAGGACTGTCGATTTTCCTGCTCCGTTCGGCCCGATGAAGGTAGTGACGGATTCGAAAGGGATAGCCACGTCCTTCAGCGTGCGGAAATTCTTGATACGAACGGATTGGATCTTCATTGCTGGTTCGACTCCTTAAACCTGTTATCCGCAGTTTGAGTTCGCCCAATTCAGTCCTTAGCTCCCGAAGTTGGGCATGGCGGAGTATCACCTGATCTTATGCGACAGCATTGGAGGTTTTTGAGTCGTCTACAGACAATCTCACGGCGACTGCCTTGCCTATCGCCCTGATCTGAGGCGCTGTAGCAACGACTTTTTTGAGCAGAACCGCTTGAACAGGCAGCTAAGCGGGCACCAGCTTTTCGCTCTTTGCAGCCCACACGGCGGCCGCTTTGGCAAACGCCTGTTCCACGTCGGCAATCAAGTCTTGCGGATCTTCCAGCCCAATGTGCAGGCGCACCACGGGTTGGCTGCTGTTCCAGCTGCGGTAGGCCGCCAGGCGCTCGGGCGGCGCAATCAGGGCCAGGCTCTCATAGCCACCCCACGATGCGCCAATGCCAAAGTGCTGCAAGGCGTCGATGAACGCATTCGCCACCGACACGTCGCCGTCTTTCAACTCAAACGACACCAGCCCACTGGCGCCGCTGAAGTCGCGTTGCCATAGCGCGTGACCCGGGTCTTCTGGCAAGGCGGGGTAGAACACACGCGCCACTTGGGCGTGTTTCTGCAACGCCTTGGCCACCAAGGTGGCATGGCGTTGGTGCTGCGCCAGGCGCACGGGCAAGGTGCGGATGCCGCGCAGCGACAGATACGCATCGTCCGCGCCAATGGTCAAACCCAGCGACTCGTAGGCCGATGTGAGCTTGGCGGCCAGCGCCGGGCTGTCGACCACCACAACGCCTTGCATCAAGTCTGAATGCCCGGCGATGTACTTGGTGGCGGCCTGCACCACCACGTTGGCGCCAAGCGTCAGCGGTTTGTAGAACCAGCCGCCGCTCCAGGTGTTGTCGGCCACCACGGTGATGCCGCGGGCGGCGGCAATTGCGGCCAAGGCTGGCAAGTCGATCACTTCAAACAACAACGAGCTTGGCGACTCCAGGTAGACCAGCTTAGTGTTGGGGCGGATCAGCGCCACCAGGTCGTCGTGGCCGGGCGAGAAGTACTCGAGCGTCACGCCAATGCGTTTCAGCAGGCCGTCATCGACACGGCGCACCGGGGCGTAAACGTTGTCGGCCACCAGGGCGTGGTCGCCGGGGGCCAGCAAAGCCAGCAGAGTCAACGCGATGGCCGACAACCCCGACGGCGCGAGGAACGCGCGGTGGCCGCCTTCCAGTTCCGTGACCGCATCTTCCAGCGCCTGATGGGTGTCGAGCCCATGGCGGCCGTAGCCGGCCACGCGTTCACCCGCCGCGCGGCGGTGGTGCACATCGGCGTGGGTGGCGGTGTCGGCAAAACGAACGGTGCTGGTGCGCACCACCGGCACGTTGACCGGGCCGGTGCCGTCACGCAGCGGCGGCACACCGGCGTGGATCAACCGGGTGGCGGCGCCGAGCGGTTGCGTGTGGGTGTGTTTGCTTGCGCTCTTCTGGCTCATGCGGCCACCTTGCTGGGGGTGAACTGCGTGGCGTTGTAGTTCACCACCTGGCCGGTTTCCAGGTTCACACCAATGCGGCCCGAGAGCTTTTCGAGTGCGCGGCCATAGAGGTGAAAGTGCAGCGTAGGCGCATCGCCCACCACGTGGATGCTGTGGATGTCGTCGGGCAGGAACGACACCGAAGTGCCGGGCTGTACGGTCAGTTCACGTACCAGTTGCAGCGTGGCCAGGGCTGGGTTCAGGCCGTCGTCGGTGCGGCGGTAAATGCGGTTCTCTTCCTGGCCCTCCACCGCCACGATCACCGCCCAGGTGGTGTGGTTGTGCGGAATGGTGGTCTTGCCGGGGTTGATGGAGTTGAGGTACAGCGCCAGGCCCTCGTCGCCGTCGGCGGCGTTCAAGCGGTAACGCGTGGACGCGCCCACGCCTTCACTCGCGGGCGGTGGCGCAAAGTCGGCGCGTGTGAAGAATGGCTTTTGCGCGGCCAGGCGCTCCAGCCGGGCGGTGATGGCTTCCAGGGTGGTGCGGTCTACCGGCTGGCTCTGCGCCAGGATGTGGCGGATGTCTGCCAGCGCTTCTTGCACTGCGTTGGCACGTTGGGTGGCAATAGAGTCGTCTAAAGGGATCAGGGTTTCGGCCATCGTGGGCTCCTTGTCGTGTGGGGTGTTCAGGAAAATTAAAGTGCGAAACGCAAACGGTCAAACTGCAACGGCGGATCTGGCAGCAACACGGGCGACGGCCGGTTGCGTGCGCCCTCGCCCAAGGCGCGGTGCAGGAAGGCACGTGTGCGTTCACTGGCAGGGTCGCCAAAGATGCGGGCTGCGGGGCCGTGTTCCACAATCAGCCCGGCTTCGGTGAAGTACACCTCGTCGCTGATCTCTTCGGCAAAACGCATCTCGTGGGTGACGAGCACACAGGTCAGGCCATCGTTCACCAGGTCGCGGATCACGGTGAGCACCTCGCCCACGGTTTCGGGGTCAAGCGCAGAGGTCACCTCGTCGAACAACATCAACTCCGGCTGCATGGCCAGCGCGCGCGCAATCGCCACACGCTGTTGCTGCCCGCCCGACAACTCGCCGGGGTAGGCGTTTTCTTTGTGCGACAAGCGCACCTTTTCCAGCAGCGCGCGCGCCTCGCGGTGCACCGGGCCCCGGTCGCGCCCGCCCACGCGGGTGGGGGCAATCACCAGGTTCTCCAGCACCGTGAGGTGCGGGAACAGGTTGTACTGCTGGAACACAAAGCCCACGCGTTTACGTAGCGCGATCAGTTCCGCCTCGGTGCGCAGGGCATCAACCTGCGTGTCACCCACTCGGATGCTGCCCTGCTGTGGCCGCAGCAGCCCGGTGATGCAACGCAGAATGGTCGACTTGCCCGAGCCCGAAGGCCCGATGATGGACACCGCCTGGCCGCGCCGCACTTCGACGTTGATGCCTTTGAGCACCTGGTTGGTGGCGGGCGCGTTGCCAAACGAGAGGTGCACATCGTGCAAGGCCACCAAGGGCTGTAGAGCGGTGTTCACGGCGGGGTTGTTGGTCAGGAAAACATCATTGGCGGTCATGGCGGCGCTCCAGTGCGCGGGTGGCGCGGGCAATCGGGTAGCAATAGGCGAAGAACAAGGCCAACAGCGTGAAGTAAACGAGGATGGTGAAGTCGGTGCGGGCGACGGTGTTGCTGGCAATTTGCGCCGTGTCCACCACATCGTGCACTCCCACCAACGAAGCCAGCGAAGTGCTCATGGTGATGCTGGCGTACAGGTTCATCCACGGCGGCAACATGCGGCGCACACATTGCGGCAACACAATCAGGCGGAAGATCTGCGTGCGGCGAAACGCCAGCGACTGCGCGGCTTCCCACTGCGCGCTGGGAATGGACTGGATGGCGCCACGGAAGATCTCCGCCACGTTGGCGCTGGCCGGCAGGGCCAGGCCCAGCACCACCTTGATCCAATCGGGGAACGGGAACGTCCACGACACCAGGTTGATCTCGAAGGGGAACACGTAGGTGGTGAAGTAAATCAACACCAGCACCGGCGCATTGCGAAACAACTGCACATACCAACGCGTGGCCGTGCGTAGCGCTTTGGAAGGCGACAACGACAACGCGCCAATCAACAGCCCGACCACCGTGCCCAGCGCCATGGCCAACACACTGATCTCGATGTTGACCAACAAGCCGCGCAGCAGCACCGGCAGCCACTTCCACAAATGCAGCAAGACGGCGGGCGTGGTGCCGGTGCTAACCCAGAAGGTCAACACCGCAGCGGCGGCCAGGGCGGTGAGCACCCACGGGTTGCGCCACGGGCTTTGCCCTGGATTTACAGGACCGCCCGAAGAGGTGCCGCCCAGAATGAATTCACTGGCCATAACCGGGCATCCTCCAACGTTGTTCCAACCAACGGCCCACCAGGCTCACGCCCCAGGTCAACAAGCCAAAGTACAGCAGGATCAACAGCAGCAACTCCAGCACGTTGTCGCGCTGCGTCCAGATCATGATGGACTCGTAGGTCACGTCGCCCACCGCAATCGCCGAGGCCACGGCGGTCATCTTCACCAGGTCGATCAGGTTGTTGACCAGCGACGGCAACGCAAACCGCACAGCCAGCGGCAGCTCCACCCGCGCCAGCAATTGGCGTTGCGAAAAGCCGAGCGAACGTGCCGCCTCTAGCGTGGTGCGCGGCACGGCCTCGATGCCGGCGCGCAAGGCCTCGGCATGGAACACACCTTTGTGCAGCGACACCACGATCACCACCCAGACAAACGGCGTGAGCGGGTTGCCCGCCACACCCACCGATTTGAGCTGCTGGCTGATCAGCATGTTGAGCACCAGGAAGGCGCAGTACAACTGCACCAGCGTAGGTGTGTTGCGCGTCACCTCAACAAAGGCCCGCGCGGGTTGGGCCAGCCACGGGCGGCCCGAGGTCAGCGCGGCGGCGATCGCCACACCGGCAGCCAGGCTGCCAGGTATGGTCAACAGGCACAACTGCAAGGTCACGCCCAGGCCGCGCACAAAGGCTTGGCGCTCGCCCGCGTCCAACACAAACGCGTAGTTCAGGCCGAGCGGCTTCAACGCCGCCACGATGGCCGGTAAAAAGTCCACACTCATAAAAACATCACACCGAAAGCGCCGGCACCGGAACGGGCAAACGCAGAGCCGTCACCGCGCGGCGGATGCGCACGATGGCGTCTTGCAACACCACATCGCTGGCCGCAATGGAGATGCGGAAATACGGCGACAAACCATAAGACCCACCGTCGACCACGGCCACGCCTTCGGCCTCCAGCAACCAGTCCACCAGGTCGCTGTCGGAGCGGATGACACGGCCATCGGGGCGCTCCCAGCCAATCCATTTGCCGATGTGCACGTAGGCGAAGAAAGCGCCCTCGGGCGCCAACAGTGCCAGTCCGGGAATGGCGTTGAGCCCTTCGCTCACCAGCGTGGCGCGGCGTGCATAGGCCACACGCGCTTCGTTCACAAAACTTTGGTCGGGTGAATTCAAGGCGGCGGCGGTAGCGGCCTGGCCAATGGAGTTGGGACCGCTCGAAGCCTGCGACTGGATCACTACCATGGCTTCGATCAACGCGGCCGGGCCTGCGCCCCAGCCGATGCGCCAGCCGGTCATGGCGTAGGTTTTGGAAGCGCCGTTGACCAGCAAGGTGCGCTCGCGCAAATCGGGTGCCACGTGCAGCAGGTGCACCGGCGCCTCTGGCGTGAACCAGATGTGTTCGTAAATTTCGTCCCACAGCACCAGCACACGCGGGTGTTGGCGCAACACATCGGCCAAGGCGGCCAGCTCGGCTGCGCTGTAGACCGCACCGCTGGGGTTGCCGGGCGAATTCAAAATCAGCCAACGTGTGCGCGGTGTGATGGCCTTGGCCAGTGCCTGCGCGGTGAGCTTGAAGCCGGTGGCCTCGTTCACCTGCACGATCACCGGCGTGCCGTCGTTGACGGACACCATGTCGGGGAAAGACGGCCAATACGGCGCGGGCAAGATCACTTCGTCGCCCGCATCCAGCGTGGCGGCCAGCGCGTTGTAGATCACCTGCTTGGCGCCGTTCGACACAACGATGCGCGACGGTGCGTATTCCAACTGGTTCTCGCGCAGGTACTTGGCACTGATGGCGCGGCGCAATTCGGCCGTGCCCGCTGTGGGCGTGTATTTGGTTTCGCCACGCGCCAAGGCGGCAATAGCGGCTTGTTTGATGGACTCGGGCGTGTCGAAGTCGGGCTCGCCGGCCGTCAGCACCAACACGTCGCGGCCCTGCGCGATCAACGCCGAGGCGCGTGCACTGGCGGCCGCGTTGGGAGACAGTTTGACGCGCTGCACGCGCTTGGACAACGCAAAAGAAGTGGTGGTCATGGGGATCCTAAAAAATCTGGTTCGGCCAAGAAAAATTTAGCCAAGCACCTTGCCGGGGTTGAGCAAACCCAAGGGGTCGAGCGCGCGCTTCACACGCAGCATCAGATCCAGCTCGACGCTGCTTTTGTAGCGCGGCAACACGTCGCGTTTGGTCTGGCCAATGCCATGCTCTGCGCTGATGGAGCCACCATGGGCGTGCACGCTGTCGTGCACGGTTTCGTGGATGGCGTCTTCCCGCGCAAACAGCTCGTCAACACTGCCGCTCAGCGCGTGCGACACGTTGTAGTGCAGGTTGCCGTCGCCCAAATGGCCGAACGCCACGGGGCGCACGCCGGGAAAACGTGCTTCCAACGCGGCGGCGGTTTCGCGCAGGAAAGAGGGAATACGCGAGATGGGCACCGAGATGTCATGTTTGATGTTGCTGCGCCCCTGCGCGTCCCGGCGCTGTGCCACACCCAGTGCTTCATCGCGCAGTCGCCACAAGGCCTGGCTTTGCTGCAGGCTCTCGGCAATGGCGGTATCGACCACCAGGCCGTCTTCAAACGCCGTGCCCACCACTGCCTCGAAACGCTCGCGCGCATGGGCTTCGCTTTCGCTGTCGGACAATTCGAGCAACGCGTACCAAGGCGCGTTCATGGTCTCCAGCGGCACTGGGTGTTCGGGCACGTGCTGCGCGATCAACTGCAGCGCCGTGTTCGACATCAGCTCGAACGCCGTGAGCCCCGCGCCAAAGCCCGCGCGGGCGATCGATAGAAAAGCAATCGCGTCGCCAATGCACGGAAACGCCAGCAGCGCCGTGTGTTGCGCCGCTGGCAGCGGGTACAACTTGAGCGTGGCGGCGGTGATGATGCCCAGCGTGCCTTCGCTGCCGATGTAGAGGTCGCGCAGCGCGTAACCGGTGTTGTCTTTGCGCAGGCCACGCAAGCCGTGCCAGATGTTGCCCTCGGCCGTGACCACTTCCAGGCCCAGCGTCAGCTCACGGGTATTGCCGTAACGCAGCACCTGCGTGCCGCCCGCGTTGGTACCCAGGTTGCCGCCAATGGTGCAACTGCCTTCGGAGCCCAGGCTCAAGGGGAACAGGCGCCCTGCTTCCAGCGCGGCCTTCTGCACGTTGGCCAACACACAACCGGCTTCCACCGTGATGGTGTCGTTGTCGGTATCGACCTCGCGCACTTTGTTCAGCCGCGCCAAGGAGAGCACCACGGCTTGGCCACTGTTGTCTGGTGTGGCCGCGCCCATCAAACCCGTATTGCCGCCCTGCGGCACCAAGGGGATGCGGCGCTCGCGGCACAGGCGTACCACCAGGGCCACTTGCTCGGCATCGGCCGGGCGCACCACGGCCAGGGCCTGGCCGTGGATGCGGCCATGCTGGTCGGTCAAGAAGGGTGCGGCATCGGCGCCGGTGAGCACCTGTTGCGCACCCAGTTGTTCGCGCAGGATGTCCAGCAGCGAGAAGGTGGTGGGCGGCGTTTGGGTCATCGCGTCTGAGCCTTATGCATACTTGCGTGCGTTGATGCGCCTGCGGCTAGGCGGGCGTCTTCTTGAACTTGTCGTGCAACTGGTAGAGCAGCGGCGTGGGGGTCATGCCGTTTTTCTTCTCCACCTCGATCAGCCAGCCGCTGCGGTGCCACTGCTGCACGATCTTGTCGATGGCGTTTTGTGTATCGACCTCGCCCTTGCGCAGCCAGATCACCGAGGGCGATGGAATCAGGTCGCTCTTGGAAACGATCTCGTAATCTCTCCAGTCGGCGTTGTCGCTCACCAGTTCGCGCAGCGTGGGGCTCACGTGCACTGCCGTCACGCAGTTCCCGCCGCGCAGCGCCAGCAAAGATTCAGGCTGGCCGCGAAAGGCTTTGATTTGCGCGCCGTAGTCTTCGGCCAGCGGCTTGGTGAAGTTGCTGCCTTGCGATACACACACCGGCTTGCCGCGCAGGTCTTCCCACTTGGTGATGCCGCTGCCTTTTTTACTGATGGCGGCGCCCCCCACTTCTTCGAACGGCGTGGGCACAAAGCTCAGGATCTCGCTGCGCTCTTGCGTCCACTGCATGTTGGCGATCAAGATGTCGACCTTGCCCTGCTGCAGAAACTGCACGCGGTTGGACGGCTGCACTTGCACCGTCTCCAGCGCCACACCCAAACTTTTGGCCACACCTTCGGACAACTCGACGTTGTAGCCAATGTGCTTTTGCGTGACCGGGTCGATGGTGCCAAACGGTGGGCCAGACAAGATCACGCCGACGACGAGCTTGCCGCGTTGTTTGATCTTGTCGAGCGTGGCATCGGCGTGGGCGGTGTGCGCCACGAACACGAAGCTAGCCGCGAGAAGGATGCCACGCGGAATACCGCGGAACCGGCTTTGCCAGGCCGCTGGTGTTGCCCCCTGCAAGGGGGTTGGCGAAGCGACACGAAGTGCGCGCAGACTGGGGGTGAGCGTCATTTAACGTCAGCCTCAAAAGGGGCGCGGTCGAACTTGCCTTGCTGCGCCTTTTGGTTGGCAGAGACAAAGTAGCCGTCGGGCACGCCGTACTTTTTCGACAGGCTCACCAGCGTGCCGCTACGGTGCCAGTCTTGGATGGCCTTATCCACGTAGGCCTGGGTGTCGGCCTCGCCACGGCGCGTCCAGATGACGGTGGGCGATGGAATCAACTGGTCGTTGGTCGCCAGTTGGAAGTCTTTCCATTCGGCAGCACTGGCGCCGGTCAGCGTTTGCAGCATGGCCGGCTGGATGTGTACCGATGCCGCACAGGTGCCACCCTTCAGCGCCAGCAGCGATTCAGGAATGCCCTTCAGGCCTTTGACCACCGCGCCATAGGTGTCTTGCAGCGGCTTGGCGAAGTTGCTGCCTTGCGACACACAGGCCACCTTGCCGCGCAGGTCTTCCCACTTGGTGATGCCACTGCCCTTGGCGACGATGGCGGCACCGCCGACCAAGTTGTAGGGTGTGGGCGCAAAGCTCAAAATTTCGCTGCGCTCCTGCGTCCACTGGATATTGGCGATCAGCAAATCCACCTTGCCGGCCTGCAGAAACTGCACGCGCGTGGCGGCGGTGACGGGCACCGCTTCCAGCTCCACGCCCAGGCGCTTGGCAATGTCGCGTGCCAAGTCGGTCTGAAAGCCGCCGACCTTGCCGGTGGCGGTGTCGAGCAGGCCAAACGGTGGCTCGGGACTGTCCACGCCGACCGACAACTTGCCGCGCTGCTTGATCTTGTCGAGCGTGGCGTCAGCGTGCGCTGCACCGGCAAAGCTGGCGGCCATCAAACCCAGCAGGCACAAGGTTTGAGAAGAGAGCTTGAATTTCATGAGGATGGGAATGCAAAGGTTCTGGCCGCGCACGCCATACGGCATGCGGGTGTTGTGAAGAGGTCGCGCTAAACAGAGGCGCCTACAGCACCACCTTGAACTTGGCTTGCAATTCAGGCAACAGCGGCTGTGGTGGCTCGATACCCAAGCGCTTTTCGGTGGCGATCAGCCAGCCGGAGCGGTGCCAGTCCTGCAACACTTTGTCGACGGCGGCAATCGTGTCTTGCTCGCCCTTGCGCGTCCACACCACAGACGGTGCGGCCAACAGTTCGGTGGTGAGCGGAGCAGCGTAGGCCGACCATTCGGCATTGCCACGCAGCGTGGGGTGGATCAGCGTGGAGTCGTGCACCGCTGCCACACAATTGCCGCCACGCAGCGCCAGCAAAGAGTCTGAAGAACTCTTGTAGCCGTGCACTTGCGCGCCATAGTCGTTGGCCAAGGGTTTGGCAAAGCTGCTGCCTTGCGACACACACACTGACTTGCCACGCAGGTCTTCCCACTTGGTGATGCCGCTGGTCTTCAACACAGCGGCCGTGCCACCCACGCGGTAGAAAGGCGTGGGGGCGTAACCCAGGATCTCGGCACGGTCGGGGTTCAATTCCATGGAGGCGATCAACAAGTCCACCTTGCCGGCCTGCAAAAACTGCACGCGGGTGGCGGGCTGCACCTGCACCAAGTCGACCTCTACGCCCAGGCCTTTGGCGAGTGCGCGGGCCAGTTCGGGGTTCCAGCCTACGAGTTGTTGGGTGGCGGGGTCGATGGATCCAAACGGGCCGCCGTTGACCAACACGCCAATGCTGACCTTGCCGCGCTGTTTGATTTTGTCGAGCGTGGCGTCGGCATGGGCTACCGTGGAAGCAAGGGCCAACAGAACGGAAGCCAGCGCCACCGTGCGGGGCTTGAAGGCGCTGGAAAATGATTTCGAAGTAGACAGCATGAATGGGGCTCGCAAAACAAAAAGCAGAAGCTCTATCTTTTGCCAGCCCCGCCTTCCCGACAAGGAAGGTTTCCGGATATGAATATGCGGCTAGTGGGCTTGCTTTACCTCAGGCAAGCGAAACACCGCTAATTCGTCTGGCTCGCATTGGGCGATCAGGCCAGTCTCCCAGGCCAGGTACTGGCGCGCGGCCTCCAGGTTGCCTTCGTGCCGGTCGTGCACAAAGAACAGGTAGTCGATGGCGTCGGCATCGGTCGGCAGGTCGGGGGTGGCTTCGACCCGCAGGCCGGCGGCGATCCAATCTTCCAGGCGCGTCCAGCGCACGTCGCGCCAGCCGGCCTCCATCAGGTCAGCAGCAGCCACTCGCGCCGTAGCGGCATCGGGCGCAAACAACAGAATAGGTTGGTCTTGCCGACCACGCTGGCGCACGTCGGCCACCAAGCGGGGGCGCACCGTCCAGTGCGCGCCACGTGCGTGTTGTCGGCGGTAGGCCATCGACGGCTGCAAGTCCACCAGCAGCGGCGCTTGCCGTGCCACCCAGGCGGGCAGTTGTCCATGGTCGACTTCGGGCACAGGCGTCAGTTGTGCCGAGGCTGTGGACGGCTGCGCGGCAACGTGCAGGCTGGCGCGAATGCCGCCCTCTACCACCGCGCTTTCAAAGCCCAGACGGCGCAGCCAGGCGGCGACCACGGGCGCACGCACAGCCTCGTCGTCGAGCACGATCACGCGGCTGTTGCGCACCCCAATGGTTTGGTCGGTGGCCTGCAGCAGTTGGCCGCCGGGCGCGTGGCGCGCGCCAGCCAGGCTGCCAAGCGCAAACTCTTCGGCAGTGCGCACGTCCAGCAAGTAGGTGGTGCGCTGGGCATCGTCCAGCCAGGCTTGGGCCTGCGCCACGCTGAGGGTTTGAACACCCGTGGCTTGGGCCTCTCGGGCCGCCGCGCTACGGTCTTCGGCGCGGTCTTCATCTTGTGCCGCCGCACCATGAGTGCTGCGGCGCACACTGCCATGCTCCAGCTTCAGGCCTTCCAACGCCCAGCCCTGCGTGCCGTTTTCCAGCGCGATGACGGGGTTGGGAATGCCCAGGCTGCGCAAAATCTGCGCGCCAATGATGCTGCGGGTGCGGCCAGCGCAATGGATCACCACCGGCGTGGTGGCATCGGGCACCAGCGATCGCCAATGCAGCGCCAACTCGCCGTTCGGCACGGAAAGCGCGCCGGGAATGGTCATCTTGCGGTGCTCTTCAAACGTGCGGCCGTCCAACAGCACCAGCGGCTCGCCGGCTTGTTGGCGCGCATGCAGGTCTTGGGCGGAGAGATGCGGCGTGGCATACGCATGCTCCACCAGTTCGCCAAAGGTTTTAGAGGGCAGGTTCACGCCCTGGAACAACACATAACCGGCAGCCGCCCAGCCCGGCGCCCCGCCTTCCAGAATGAAGACCTGGGTATAGCCCAAGCTGGCCAAGCGGGCGGCGGCGCGTTCGGCCACACCATCGGCGGCGTCGACCAGCGCCACACGCGTGTCGCGCCGGGGCACCAGGTGGCCCACGTCCAGCTCCAGGCGGCTGTAGGGCAGCGGCACCGCAAAGAACGGATGGCCTTCGCCAAACTGCCCGGCTTCGCGCAAGTCCAGAAGGGCAATTTCTTCGCCATCGCTGAGCCACTGGCGTAGCACGGGGGCGGAAACAAAACGGGAGAGATTAACGGGTGTACGGTCCATATCGAGGTCGCGATGTCTTATCGCAGTGCAGGCACAAAGCGCCACGATACCGAGCATCCCGCCCTCAATTTAGAAGCATCTCAACTATGCATAGTTGGTTTGTGTGCCATGTACTGCGCACAGAAAAAACTTGTTCAGCGCTTCTGTGGATAAGTTTGAGGGTAACCAGGGGGCTTGTAGAAAATAAGAGCAGCACACGTACAAACCATCAGCCTTTGCGCGCCATCAAAACAAACTGCTTACGGCATAGGCACATGGCATAACCCGAGCCCTGCCATCCCACAAAGGCCCTATACATAGGACGCAGGCGATGGGCTCAGGCCTGGCCGGCCAGTTGAATGCCACGGTCAAGCCCGCGCAGCAGGGGCAGCACCACATCGATGGCGGGAGTGGCGATGCCAAGCTCACGCGCGAATTGCTGCGGTTGGCCCAGCAGGGCCTCGATCTCCATGGGGCGGCCAGCCAACACGTCTTGCAGCATCGAAGGCCGGATGTTCTGCCCTTGGCCGACGGTCAAGGCGTCGACCATGGCTTCTGGCGGCATGGTCCAACCCATGGCCTGGGCAATCGTCTGCACTTCGGTGGCGATACTGGCGCTGAGTTGCTGCAGGCCGGGGTCTTGCCCACGGTGCAAAGTACCCAGCCGGGTGAGTGCACTCACAGGGTTGCCAGCGGCATTGAGCAGCAGCTTGACCCAAATGGTCTGGCGCAAGTCAGCCGCAACTTCGGCGGGCAGGCCGCTGTCCTGGAACAGCGCCACAACTTGCTTGAGTTTTTCGGCTTGCGCGGCATCGCCCATCAATGGCGCCCCCAGGATGAAGCGGTTGCGCGCACTGCCACGGTTCAGCACCACACCCGGCGACTCGATTTCGTTGGACGAATAGACCACGGCGCCAAGCGTGCGGTCTGGGCGCAGCGTGTTCCACAACTGGCCATCGGGGTCTAGCAGAGGCAGAGAACGCCCACCTCCCTCACGGCCGGCATTCCACCACCAGGGAATGCCATTGATCAAAAACACCGTCATACCGCCCGGCGCCAACAGTTGGTCGAATGCCTGCGCGTGGGATGGCAAAGCAGTGGCTTTCAGCGCGACCAGCACCAGGTCTTGCGGCGGCAGGGTCTCCGGCCGGTCGGTGGCGCTGTGGATCGCGGCGCGCCACTCAGCGCCTGCGTCATTGCGCAGCACCAGGCCACGCTCGCGAATTGCCGTCAACTGCGCACCGCGCGCCACCACCGAGACTTCGGCGTGGCCAGCATGCGCCAAACGTGTGGCCACATGGCCGCCCACGGCGCCAGCGCCATAAATGCAGACTTTCATACAGGGAACCTAAAGCCAGTTGCGCTGGCCGAACCAAGGGTTACGGGCAACTGCGCCTCCCAGGTGAGATACGCCGCGCTGGACGCAGCGTCGCTTTTGCGCCGGGAGTACAGCCAAGAAAAAGCACGATAACGGAGTCACTCGCTTTGAGCAAACGGGTTGCGCATGAATGACATCCTCATCTTCTGATCGCGTGCACCCCGCCCCACCGGGCAAGGCATACCAATCTACAGAGGGAACAGCTGACGGCGAACGAACAAAAGCAGCTATCGATATGCAGACATACAAGGTTGAGCCGGCCTCTTGTGGTCTTGCGGCTCAGGCCGTCTTGAACACCGACACCGCCGACACCAACTGCGCGGCCTGCTCCTTCAAGCTCTGCGCGGCCGCGGCCGACTCTTCCACCAGGGCGGCGTTCTGCTGCGTCGCCCGGTCCATCTGGCTCACGGCCTCGCCCACTTGGCTCACGCCCGCACTCTGCTCGCCACTGGCGTGGCTAATCTCTGCGATCAGCGTCGTCAGCGTGCGGATGGACGCCACCAACTCCTGCATCGTGCTGCCGGTACGGTCGACTTGCGCGGAACCCTGCTCAACCCGCTCCACACTGGTGGCAATCAGGTCCTTGATCTCTTTGGCTGCCTTGGCACTGCGTTGCGCCAAGCCCCGCACCTCGCTGGCCACGACCGCAAAACCGCGCCCCTGCTCGCCCGCGCGCGCGGCTTCCACGGCAGCATTCAGCGCCAGGATATTGGTTTGGAAGGCAATCCCGTCAATCACAGAAATGATGTCGACGATGCGTTTGGAGCTTTCGTTGATGCCCTTCATGGTTTCAACCACCTGGCCCACCGCCTCCCCCCCTTGCGTGGCCACGGCAGAGGCAGTCGCGGCCAAACGGCTGGCCTCGCGGGCGCTGTCGGCGTTTTGCTTCACGGTTGAGCCCAGTTGCTCCATCGAAGCCGAGGTTTGCTCCAGCGCACTGGCCTGCTGCTCGGTCCGGGCGCTCAGGTCGTTGTTGCCCAGGGAGATTTCGGTCGAAGCGGTGGCAACACCTTCCGCGCTGCGCCGCACTTGCAGCACCGTTTCGCTCAGGCTGCTTTGCATCTCTTTCAACGAAGCCATCACGCTGCCGCTGTCGCCGCTGACCAAGTCAATCGGCAAGCTGAGATTGCCCTTTGCCACGGCACGCGCTACCTCAAGTGCCTTGCTGGGCTCTCCGCCAAACTGGCGCAACAAGACCTTGCGCATCCATGTGCCAAAGGCCAGAAGCAGCACCGCCACGACCACCGCGAGCACGGCGAGCGTGGCGACTGCGCGCTGGCCGGCCGACACGGCAGAAGCGTGGGCTTCTTGCACGGCCTTGTCATTGAAGTTAACCAAGGCATCTAAGGCATCGCCCAGCTCCCGAAACGCCTTGCCGGAATCGACCCGGGCGCGGCGGCGCAATTCATCGAGGCCGGAGTAGTCGCCCGACTTGGCGCGCGTAAAAGTCTCTGAGACGGCCACCCGATAAGCCGCCCACCGATTCGAAAAGGTGGAGAAAAGCCGGCGTTCCTCGTCGTTATCGATGGCTTTTTCGTACTGCGACACTTTCTCTGCAACACGGACGACGTAGGTCTCCGCCGCCTTTTCATCGGCCCGCACCTCGTCGACGTTGCCAGCGATGGACGCGCTCAGTTCAACCTCTCGCACGTTGTTGGCCAGATCGTTGATGCCACTGATGAGCACCAGACTGGGCATGGCGTCTTCGGCGAGGAATGTCTCCGTTTTGTTGGCCGCGACGAGCGCAAAGTAGCCCACCAGAGCCATCAGAATGCTGCCCGCAATGCCCACAGAGGAGAGCAGGAGCAGTTTGCTCTTGAGCGAGGTGTTTTGTAGTCTCATTGTTGTTCCTTTTATAGGATTCAAGCAGCGCGTCGATGCGGTGGAGGTGTCTCATCCACCAGCGGCAAAGGCCAATCAGCGGCAGCCACTGGGCTGGCGCCATTGGAAGGCAATTGAGGCGAAATTGGCGCCCTATCCAGCCACAAAATCACCCGCAAATACCCTACTTGAATCGACCAAGATTTTCCACCTCTGCACGTAGTGACGTGTAGGAAAAGCGCCTGAAACGCCTAGGTATTCAACTGTTACGGAACTGTGTCATCCCATGCCTGGGCCTGCAAAAGCGGACCAATTCGACATCACAAACGGGGGCGAAATCAGAAAATTCGGGACATGAACATCACCCTTACCACCGAGACAAACGCCTGCGATTCGAAAGAATCGCGCATTCCCCAGGAATGGCGTGCCTGGATCACCTTGGCAACAGCGCTGGCGCTGGTGTTGGGGCTGGGCGTGTTGCTGCTCTGCCGCGGTTACCACCGCGTGACGGAAGAGCAACGCAACCGGTTGGAGACCCAGGCGCTGGTGGTGGCCGAAAACATGGACCGGCAACTGCACAGCATCGACAACGCCTTGCGTGCTGTGCGCTCAGACCTAGGGGCAGGCACCGGGCAGCCGGCCACCGTCACACCACGCCAGTTGAAAACCTTGGGTGAAGCCATGCCGGGTTCTAAGGGCATTCTGGCCACTGATGCCAAAGGCACCGTGACCATTGCCGAACGTACAACCCTGCACGGCATCAACTTCAGTGCCCGCGAGTACTTTTCGGCACCGCGCGACCGCACAGACTTTGGCATGCTGTATGTGTCGTCGCCCTTTGTGACGCGAGAAGGCAACTACTCCATCAACCTGACCAAAGCCGTGCCCGATGCGCAAGGCCGCTTCAACGGGGTGGTCACGTCCAACCTGGACCCAAGCTACTTTGAGATTCTGGCCCGCTCGGTGCTGTACGCCCCCGACATGCGGGTCAGCCTGGTCCATGGCAACGGCAAGATCTTCATCGATGCGCGCCATGCGGTTGAATTGATCGGCAGCGACATCGGTGCCTGGGGCTCGCTGTTTTCGCAGCACGTGGCCAGCGAACGCGATGAGAGCGTGATGCAGGGCAAGGAATCGGCCGACCACGCCAACCGCATGGTGGTGTACCGCACCATCTTGCCCGCCGATCTGAGCATGGACACACCATTGGTGGTCACCGTCAGCCGCGAAATCAATGCCATCTACGCCGAGTGGTGGAAAGACCTGGCTACTTACGCGTTGCTGTTCATCGTGCTGTGTGTCGGTAGTTGCACCTGGCTACGCTTGACGCAACAGCGCAAAGCCGCCGCCTGCCGTGAAGCGCAGGAGAAAAAAACACTCAACGACAACGCCACCGCCAAACTGATGGCCGCCGCCGCCCTGCAACGGCGCACCGGCAAACTGGCCAAGGTGGGCGGCTGGCAACTGGAAATGGCCAACATGGAAATGACCTGGACCCAGGAGATGTACGAGATCTACGAACTGCCCCACGCCACGTCGCTCAGCCTGGAACAAGCCCTCGCGCCGTACACCGAAGAAACCCGCCCGGCACTGGAAACCGCCATTCGCAAAGCCATGGCGTTTGGCACACCGTGGTCGGTCGAGGCCTGCATGGTGACGGGCAAGGGGCGCAAGCTTTGGGTTCGTTCGCAAGGCGAAGCCGTGGTGCATGCCGGCAAAGTGGTGCGCCTGGCAGGTGCCTCACAAGACGTGACCGAGCGTGTGCAGTACGCCGCCAAGCTGGCCACCGCCAACAAGAAGCTGGAGCTGCTGGCCGTGACCGACAGCCTGACCGGCGTGGGCAACCGCCGCTGTTTTGACCAGCAACTGGAAACCGAATGGTCGCGCTGCCAGCGGCGCAACATTCCGCTGGGCTTGTTGATGCTAGACATCGACCACTTCAAGCTCTACAACGACCGCTACGGCCACCCCCGTGGCGACGAAACGCTGAGCCACGTGGCCACCATCTTGAGCGAATGTGCGCAGCGCTCGGGTGAACTGGTGGCACGTTACGGCGGTGAAGAGTTCGTGGTGCTGCTGCCGGGCAGCGACCTCGCCAATACCCGCAAAATGGCGCAAGACATCCTGGCCGAACTGGCCAGGGCACGCCTGCCGCACGGCACCTCGCCCACCTCGCAATACGTGACGGCAAGCATCGGTGTCGCCAGCACCACACCAGTGGCATCGGTTGACGCCCTGCTGTTGGTGCAAACCGCCGACATCGCGCTGTATGCCGCCAAAACCCGTGGCCGCAACCGGGTGGAGGACGCACAGTTTCCGGTGGCGAGCGAAGCCTAAACCTTCGCTCACCTCGGTTCAGCTCAGCACGGCACTACCGTGTCACGCGCAAATGCCGTTGCAATGCCTGCAAGCAACCTGCGGCCATTTGCAGAGGGGAGCTCGCCGGCCTGCAGCGCGCCCGCCAGCAGCTCGCCATTGGCCACGCGTTTGATGAATTCCGCCGCAGCCGCAGACGCACTGCCGCCCTTGCGCTGCAAGATGCCCACACGGCGGCTTGCTTCGGGGTCTGAAATATCCAGCAAATGCAAACGGCGCACACCGCCCGACAAGATCACCAGCGCGGGCAGGTAGGCCACGCCCAAGCCGGCTTCGGCCATGCTCAGAATGGTTTGCTGGTGCAGCAGCACATGCGCAATGTTAGGAAAGATGCCATGGTCTTGCAGCGCGTGCTCGGTGGTTTCACGAATGCCCGCGCCCTGCTTGGACGCCAACATAGGGTAGGCCGCAAGCTCGGCGAGCGTAGCGCGATCAGACTGTGCCAGTGCGTGGCCCAGTGGCACCACACCAAAGAACTTCTCCGTCAGCAGCAACGCAAAATCCAAAGTGGCCGTTCTCTCCGGCTGCGGCGCTATGCCGAAGTCAGCCAAGCCGTTGGCCACCATCTGCTCCACATTCACCAAAATATCTTCGTGCACCTGAATCTGGATCTCAGGAAAGCTCGCCTTGAAGGCGTTGATGGCCTGCGGCAGCAGCGTGGACGACACCCACGGCGTGGCCGCAATCACGATGCGGCCATGGTTCAGCGACGATAGATTCTGCATGTCCGCCACCGCATCGTTCAGGTCGCTCAGCAGCCGCCGCGCACGGTGCAGAAAACGCGCGCCCTCTGCCGTCAACGCCACCGAGCGCGTGGTCCGGTTGAAAAGGCTTACACCCAGCACCTGCTCCAGCTCGCGCAACTGCGCGCTCAAAGAAGGCTGCGAGGTGCCCAGGCGTTGCGCGGCTTTGTTGAACTGGCCTTCTTCGGCAATGGCGATGAACGTGCGCAGCTTGGCCAGGCTGATGGTCATGGGGACTGGCTCATGCACCGACGGGAGCGGCGCGCTCCTTCGGCTGTGTGCCTTGCGCTTCGTCCAACTGCCGCAGCAACGCATGCGCGGCGGCCAGCGGGCCGGGTTGAATCCAGTCGTCCACCGAAAAGTCGTTGCGGATGAAGCCATGCGCCAGCAGGAAGTCTTTGCGCACTTTCAGCGCGTCGACCAGGCCGGGGCGCAGGCTGGGCTCCAGGTTGTCGTAGATCTGGGCGTCGAACGCGTCTGGCAGCCATTCGTCCACCACCGACACTTCACGCGCGATGATGCTGTCGGCCTCGCGCTGGTGCGAACGGGCCCAGCGTGCGGCGCGCAGCACCTGCAGCAGGTAGCGCGCCACCAGGTCGGGATGTTCACGCACCAGTTCGCCACTGACCGACAACACGTTGGGCGTGCCGTTGTTGATGGCCACGCGCTGGTCGGGGTGGTGGGCAATGTCGGCCACCACGTGTGCGCCCAAGAACTCTTGCAGCACCGGGCCGGTGGCACCGTAGTGGTAGAGCACGTCCACGTCGCCACGGATCAAGGCAAAAGCCTCGGCGCGTGCGTTGCTGGCCGATTGGCGTGCATCAAACAAGGTGCCCGAAGACGATGCCTTTTGCGCCTGGATGTACGGTGTAGCGATGGGCAGATCGACAAAGGTGACGTCTTCAGCGCCCAGGCCTTCAGCGGCTAAAACCTGCAAATAAGCTTGCAATGCAGAAGCACGCCAGAAGTCGATCTTCTCGCCCACCCGGCGCGGCAGCGCCAGGCGCTTGCCTTTCAAATCACGCACCGTGTGGATGCCCGAGCCTGGCAGGCTCAGGATGGACTGGTATTGCGGCAGCCAAGTGAGCCCCACCACCACCACGTCTTGCCCTTCAGAGCGCGACCAGATCGGTGGCGCATTGCCGCCTTGGCGAAACGAGTTCACCTGGCGGTGGTCGAAATGCGACTCGCGCACCTTGCGGTCGGCCGAGGCGCGCAGCGACGACACGGTGATGCCATCGGCCGCAAACTCAGCGTCGATCCAGCCATGGTGGATGGCGATGCCCGACGCGGTGGGCACCGGGCAGCGGGTGTACCAAAGGCGGTCAATACTAGAAGTAGATGAGGACACAGATGAGGACATGGGGAGTCTCCTTTTATGGTGTGCTGATAGACGCCATCAATCGAGTCGAATGTTGTTGGCTTGAATGACCTTGCCCCAACTGACGATGCTGTCTTCGATCACTTTTCGGAAAGCCTCGGGCGGGCCACCTGCCGGGTCAAACGCCTGCGCCAGCAACTGCTTGCGCACTTCAGGGTCTTGCAGCACGGCGTTGAACTCGCGGTTCAGCCGGTCGATGATGGGTTGTGGTGTGCCGGCCGGCGCGACAAAGCCTTGCCATGAATCGAAGTTGAAGTCGGGCAGGCCTTGCTCGACAAACGTGGGCACGTCGGGCAGTGCAGCCGAGCGTTTGGCGGTAGAGACACCCAGCGCGCGCAACTTGCCTTCGCGAATGAAGGGCAATGCGGGCGCAATCGTCACGATGATGCCGTCGGCATGGGCACCCAGCACGTCGGTCAGGGCCGGCTGAGCGCTGCGGTAGACCACGGGCTTCACCTGGATCTGCGCCTGGGTTTGGAGCAGCAGCACACCCAACTGGCCGGTGGTGCCCACGGCAGGCGAGGCCAGCGCGTATTTTCCTGGCTCGGTCTTCGCCAGTTGCAAAAACTCTTTCAGCGAACGCGCAGGCACGGCTGCGTTGACCGCAAACACCTGCGGCGACGAGATGGCGTGCACGATGGGCGCAAAGCTGGTGCGCGCATCAAACGGCAGCTTGGCAAACAGGGTTTGGTTGATGGAGATGCCATCGGCCGCCACCAGCAAGGTGTAGCCGTCTGGCGCCGCACGCGCCACCGCTTGTGCGGCAATGTTGCCAGCACCCCCCGGCTTGTTTTCAATGCTGACCGGCTGCCCCAGCCGAACCGACAACGCCTGCCCCACGATGCGGGCCAGGATGTCCGGGCTGCCGCCCGGGGCAGCGGGCACCACGATTTGGATGCCGCGCGAAGGATAGGTGTCGGCATGGCCTGCGTTGGCGAAGGTCAGGCCCGCAGTGAGCGCGAGCGCAAGACCGAGGAGAGATGGTTTCATGAGACTGCCTGTGGGTGATGGGTAGAGGGTAATGGCGGGTATGCCGCCACTTCTGACACCCAACTCTAGGCAGTCCATTCGTAAATTAGAACGAATGAATGGAAGCTTACTTATTTGAAAATCGTCTTAGTAGCACCCAGCCCTGCCGCGCACGCCACAGCCGGTTGACGCATAAGCAAAGACGAATAACGTGCTTCGCTTGGCACACAAGTTGACGGACAGTGGGGCCTTCGGCCTGCCGCCGCTGCGGTGGGCCAGCCTTTTTCTCCACGCCCCTGCCCATGTCCAGCACACACCCTACCGACAGCCAACTTGCGGAACGCTTCCGCCCTGTTTTCGACCGCATCGCCGAGGGCGCCGTTCAGCGCGAGAACCAGCGAGATCTCGCTTACGAGCCGGTGCAATGGCTGCGCGAAGCCGGCTTTGGTGCGTTGCGCGTGCCCGCGGCTTTGGGTGGCCTGGGCGCATCGGTGGAGCAATGGTTCGACCTGCTGATCGGGCTGGGTGAGGCCGATTCCAACCTGCCGCAAATCTTCCGCGCGCACTTTGGTTTTATTGAACGTTTGTACGCCGAGATCGACCCGCCCCTGCAAACGCAATGGCTGCGGCGCGCGGGCGAAGGCGTGGTGTATGGCAATGCCACCACAGAACGCGGCGAAGGCGCGCTCGGCACACTTAACACCACACTCACCCCGCTGCACAAGGCCTGGGTATTGAATGGCGACAAGTACTACAGCACCGGTACCTTGTATGCCGACTGGATTGCAGTCTCGGCCCAACGCATTGATGCTGCCGGCCAATCAAGCCGCGTGATCGCCTTGCTGCCCAAGGCTGCCGAAGGTGTGCGCTGCGACGACGACTGGCGCGGCTTTGGCCAGCGGCTGTCGGCATCGGGCACCACGCACTTCGAGAACGCGCTGGTCGATGGCGATCACGCGCTCACCTACCCGCGCGACCGCGCCACACCTATGACCGCGTACTTCCAGTTGATCCACCTGGCTACCCTGGCCGGCATTGCCCGCGCCATCGAGCGCGATGCGGTGGACTTTGTGCGCAAGCGCAAACGGGTGTACAGCAACGGCAGCGGCGCCACCGCCGCCGAAGATCCGCTAGTGCAGCAGGTGATTGGCCAACTGGCCAGCGCGGCGTTTGCAGCCGCGGCCATCGTGCGCTCTGCCGCGCAACCGCTGGGCGACATCGACCGCCTACGACAGGCCGGCCAGCCGATTCCCGAATCGCTGATCATCGAAGCCGAGCTGCGCACCGCCAAGGCCCACCCTGTGGTGGCCGACCTGGTGCTGAACGCCGCCACCCACTTGTTCGACGTGGGCGGCGCCTCGGCCCTGCAAGAAGACGTGCGGCTAGACCGCCACTGGCGCAACGCACGCACACTGGCCTCGCACAACCCCAGCATCTACAAGTCGCGCCTGGTGGGCGACCACGCCATCAACGGCACACGGCCTAGCTTTTATTGGTCGGTGGGTACCAGCAGCAACTGAAACATTGCGCTGCGTAGGCGGCTCAGCCGCTTGCATCCTTGTTTTGCATCTTTGCATGCGCGCAAATCTTCGTTTGCGCCGGTGCCGTCGGAACCTAGAGTCAAGTGATCTTTTGACTCACCTCACCGAACCACCTCTTATGAAACGCCATCTCTCCACCGCCCTGCGCAAACGCTTGTTGGGCCTGCTGCAAAACGCCGCCTTCGCGGCCATCGCGGCCTCTCTTTCCACCGCCGTGCTGGCCGCCGAAATCAGCATCGGCTTCATGCCCGGCCCTTACCGCGATGCGTTCACCAAGGGCATAGAGCCACTGCTGAAGCAACAGGGCTACAACATCAAATACGTGGAGTTCAGCCAGGGTGTGCAGCCCAACGACGCGGTGCAACGCGGCCAGATCGATGCCAACATTTTCCAGCACAGCCTGTACCTCAACGCCAGCAACCAGCAGCAAGGTTTTGACCTGGTGCCGGTGATCCAGGTGCCCACGCCGCCCATGGGGCTGTACTCGCAAAAACACAAGTCGCTCGACACCGTGCCCGAGGGCGCCACCGTCACCCTGCCGGCCGACCCGGTGAACGCCGCGCGTGCACTCAACATCTTGGCCGCCGTGGGCTGGGTACAACTCAAACCTGGTGTGAACCCCATCAGCGTGTCGGAGCGCGATGTGGTGGCCAACCCCAAGCGCCTGAAGCTGGTGCCGATTGACGCCGCCCAAGCCCCGCGCTCGCTGGCCGATGCCGACATCGCCGCCGTGCAGGGCAACTTTGCCGTGGCCTCGGGCCTGAAGCTCACCGAAGCACTGAAGCTCGAAGACATGACGCCACCTTACGTCAACGTGGTGGCGGTGAAGCGTGGCAACGTCGACGCCAAGTTTGCCAAGGACATTGCAGCCGCCTACCAGTCGGCCGAGTTCCAGCGCTTGTTCAAGGCCAACCCGGTCTGGTCGGGTTACCGCTTGCCTGAATATTTCGCCAAATGACCGCAGCCCAAGACGACAAGCTGCTGGCCACTGCCGTAGCGTTGCGGCAGTCTTTTCACCACGACGCCGTGGCCCGTGACCAGGCTGGCGGCCGGCCGGTGGCGCAGATCGCACTGCTGAAGCAAAGCGGCCTGCTCTCGGCGCGCATCCCCACCGAATACGGCGGCGGCGGCGCCTCTTGGGCAGCGGTGCTGCGCGTGGTGCGTGAGTTTGCGCGCACCGATGGTTCGCTCGCGCATCTGTTTGGCTACCACCATCTGCCGCTTCACACGCTGCTGGCGCGTGGCAGCACGGCTCAAAAATCGCGATGGCTGAGCCAGAGCGTGCAGCACCAGTGGCTGTGGAGCAACTCGGGCAACGCCTTGTCCAAAACCTCGTCGGCGCAGCGCGCGGGCGACGGCAAGGGCTGGGTGTTGAACGGGTTTCGGCCGTTTTCCAGCGGCACCCATGTGGCCGATGTCATCCAGGTCAGTTGGGAAAACAAGCAAGGCCAACGCCTCACCGGCGTGGTGCCGGCGCACCGGCCCGGCATCGTCATCGAAGACGATTGGGACGGCATTGGCCAACGCCAAACCGGCAGCGGCACGGTGACGTTTGAAGACGTGCAATTGCACGACGACGAGCTGCTGGGCCAGGCCGGTGACCCGCTCACGCCTTTTGTGTCGTTGACCTCATTGCTGCAGCAAGCCGTGCTGCTCAACGTGTTTGTGGGCAGCGCCCAAGGCGCGCTAGCCGAAGGCCGCGACTACACCAACACACACTCACGCCCGTGGATCCATTCCGGCGTGGAGCGCCATGTCGACGACCCGTGGATACAGCGCAAATACGGCGACCTGGCGATTCGCGTGCTCGCCGCCGTTGAACTGGCCGAACAGGCCGCGCGTTCGCTGGACGAGGCTTACGCCCATGGCCCCGCCCTCACCGAAGACCAGCGCGGCCGCGCCGCCATCGACCTGGCCGTAGCCAACCTCTATGCCGGTGAAACCGGCCTGGCGGTATCGAACGACGTGTTTGAGTTGATGGGTGCACGCTCTGCCACCACCGCCATTGGCTTCGACCGCTTCTGGCGCAACGTGCGCACACATACGCTGCACAACCCCGCCGAATACAAAAAACGCTCGGTCGGCACCTGGGCGCTGACCGGCGCCTACCCCGAGCCCGCGCTCTACCGCTAAGCCCGCTAGTACCCAGCACAACGCTTTCACTTTTCAGGATCACCATGTCACGCGACCGCCTCATCTTGCTTGCCCCCGGCTTTACCGACCCCAAACACGCGGGCGAAACCTTTGTCTGCCCACACGGCCTGCCCATCGAAGGCCTGCTGGCGGCCGACCCACAACGCGCAGCCGGGCTCGACGTGGAACGCGTAGGCTTCGCGCGCCCCCGCCCTGCCGTGATCGCCGCACTGGATGCCGACCACCAAGGCCTGCCCGTGCTGATCTTGGGTGATGCGCAGCCCGCACCGACAGACGCACAGACCCTGGGCAACACACGCTTCGTCACCGACTCGCGCCGCATTCTCGATCTGCTGGCCGAGCGCCACGGCTTCCCGCGCGTGCACTGAACTCGGCTTACTCAACAGAGTTCCAACAGAGGCCCGCCGCATGTCCGCCAATCTCGCCTACTTAGCACCAGCGGCCAGCCAAGCGCCGCCGCTGTTCGAGCCATCCACCGACAACCCTTTCATCGCCCGCGCCGTGCAACTGCGCGACCGCTTTGAAAAAGACGCCATTGCACGCGACCGCGCGGGCGGCAAACCCACGGCGCAAATCCAGGCACTGAAGGAACAGGGCCTGCTCGCACTGTTGCTGCCCAAAGCCTTTGGTGGCGAGGGCGAGAGTTGGTCAACCGCGCTGCGCATCGGCCGTCTGTTCGCGCAAGTGGATGGCTCGCTCGGCCACCTGTACGGCTACCACCATTTCAGCCTGCTCGGCATGACGCTGCGCGAAGACCCGGCCAAAACCGAAGACCTGTGGCGCCGCTCGGCAGAGGGCAACTGGTTCTGGGGCAACACCACCAACAGCTTTTCGCAAAGCCTGTTTGGCAAACGTAATGGTGAATGGTTTGTGCTCGAAGGTTATCGGCCGTTCACCTCGGGCTCACACGTGGCCGACCGCTTGGCCATCGCCTGGGAAGACGCCGACACTGGCGAGCGCCGCTTCGCCGCTATAGAGGCCAACCGCGAAGGCCTGGTGATCGAAAACGACTGGGACGGCATTGGCCAGCGGCAAACTGGTAGCGGCCGCGTGAGCTACCACGGTGTGCGTGTGCACCAGAGCGAGGTGCTGGGCGCACCCGTGCCGCTCAACCCCACCGGCGCCCCAGCCGAGCCCTACCGCACGCTCACCGCGCTGCTGCAGCAAAGTGTGCTGCTCAACGTGTTTGTGGGCACGGCTCAAGGCGCCTTGCGCGCCGCACGCGGCTACACCGTGCAGCATTCGCGCCCCTGGGTGCATTCAGGTGTGGAGCGCCACACCGACGACCCTTGGGTGCAACGCCAATACGGCGAGCTGTACGTTCAAACCCGCGCGGCCACAGCCCTGGCCGACCGCGCGCTGCTGGCCCTCGACCACGTCACCGCACGCGGCACGGCCCTCACCGCCGCAGAACGCGGCGAAGCGGCCGTGGCCATTGCTGTCGCGAATGTGTTGGCGGGCGAGGTGGCGCTCAAAGTCTCCAGCGAGATTTTTGAGGTGACCGGCGCGCGTTCTGCCGTGCGCCAACGTGGTCTCGATCGCTTTTGGCGCAACGCCCGCATCCACACGCTGCACAACCCAGCGGAATACAAGTCACGCAATGTCGGTCGCTGGTTTTTGGGCGAAGGACACCCCGAACCTGGAACCTTCCAATGACCCAAGCCCTCCTTTCGCCAAAGCCGCCGCGCCGCCTGCACCTCAACGTCAACATCCTGCACGCGGGTTTTGTGCCGTCCGCCTGGCGCCTGCCGAGCAGTGACCCGAACGCGTTTGTCGACGTGCAGCACTACATCCGCGTGGCACAAATCGCCGAGGCGGGCAAACTTGATGCGGTGTTTCTGGCCGACAACGCGGCCATCGTCGACCAGATCCACTTCCGCCCCATCACCGCGCTTGAGCCCACGGTGTTGCTGGCCATGGTGGCAGCGGCCACCACCCACATCGGGCTGATCGGCACCGCATCCAGCAGCTACAACGAGCCCTACAACATCGCGCGCCGCTTTGCCACGCTAGACCACGTGAGCCGTGGCCGCGCGGGCTGGAACGTGGTCACCACGGCCGACCTGCCCTCGGCCCGCAACTTCGGCCGCGACGCCGTGCCCGACCACGCCGAGCGTTACGCGCGTGCCGAAGAATTCACCAGCGTGGTCAAAGCCCTGTGGAACAGTTGGGAAGACGACGCTTTCATTGGCGACAAAGCCAGCGGCCGCTTCATCGACCCGGCCAAGGTGCACCCCATCAACCACCACGGCGACCACTTCTCGGTGCACGGCCCTTCCACCCTTCCCCGCTCGGTGCAAGGCCACCCGGTGGTGGTGCAGGCCGGCGGCTCGGCCGATGGCCGCGAGTTGGCCGCGCGCCATGCCGAGGCGGTGTTCTCGGCATCCCAATCGTTTGAAGAATCGCTGGCCTACGGGCGTGGGTTGAAGGCGCGTGCACAGGCGTTGGGCCGTGGGCCCGATGCGGTGAAGGTGCTGGCCGGGCTCACCACCATCATCGGCGCCACCGAGGCCGAGGCCCTTCGCCGCCGCGACGAACTGGTGGACTTGATTCCGTGGGACTACAGCCTCACGCGCCTAGCCGGCATTTTGGGCTTGACGCCCGACCAGTTGAAACTGGACGAACGCCTGCCCGACAACCTGGCCCTGCCCGGCAACGGCAATGGCAACCACACCTTCTTCAACGCCACGCTGGCCGTCGCGCGCCGCCACGGCTACACCGCCCGCCAAACCATCCGCGCGCTGGCCGGTGGTGGTGGCCACCGCGTGGTGGTGGGCACACCCGAGCAAATTGCCGACGACATTGCGCACTGGTTTGAAGGCGGCGCGGCCGATGGCTTCAACCTGATGCCCGACGCCCTGCCCGACGGCCTGCAAGACTTTGTCGACGGTGTGCTGCCCATCCTGCGGCGCCGTGGCCTTTTTCGCACCGAGTACGAAGGCACCACGCTGCGCGAGCACTTGGGCCTGCCACGGCCTTCAGGGCGCGACCCTGTGCGCCAAGCCGCTTAATCCAATTGCATTGCCGCGTCGCGACCAACATGACACAACGCAACGGAACCCTGAGCCTGGGCGCGTTTCTCTACCCTACGGGCCACCACATCGCCGCCTGGCGCCACCCCGAGTCACCTGCCGGTGCGGGCGTGAACTTCAAGCACTATGCGCAACTCGCACAGGCGGCAGAAGCGGCCAAGTTCGACCTGGTGTTTCTGGCCGACGGCGTGGGCACACGCGGTGAAGACGTGGACTTTCTGAGCCGCACCGCACACAGCTACCAGGCGCAGTTCGAGCCCATCACTTTGCTGTCAGCCCTGTCTTCGGTGACAGAGCGCATCGGCCTGGTGGCCACCGCCTCCACCAGCTTCAACGAGCCCTACCACGTGGCGCGCAAGTTCGCCTCGCTCGACCACCTCTCTGGCGGGCGCGCGGGCTGGAACCTGGTCACCTCGTCCAGCGCACACGAGGCGCGCAATTTCAACCGCGAAGAACACTTCGAGCATGCTGACCGCTATGGCCGCGCGTCGGAGTTTGCCGACGTGGTGGCGGCGCTGTGGAACAGCTGGGAAGACGACGCCTTTACCGTCGACAAAGCGGCCGGCCGCTTTTACGACCCGGCCAAGCGCCACGTGCCGCACCACAAAGGCGAGCACTTCTCGGTGCGCGGCCCGCTGAACGTGCCACGCTCGCCACAAGGCCACCCGGTGGTCGTGCAAGCCGGTTCATCAGAAGCCGGCAAGGAACTCGCCGCACGCACCGCCGAGGCGGTGTTCACTGCACAGCAAACGCTGGAAGACGCGGTTAGCTTTTATGCAGACCTCAAAGGCCGCTTGGCGAAATATGGCCGCGAGGCTGACGACCTGAAGGTGCTGCCCGGCGTGTTCCCGGTGGTGGGCCAAAGCGAAAGCGAGGCGCGCGAGAAGTTTGAGCAATTGCAGTCGCTGATCGACCCGGTGGTGGGCCTGGCCCTGGTCTCTGGTTTGACCGGGGGCTTTGACCTCTCGGGCTATCCGCTAGACAGCCCGATTCCGCCACTGCCCGAGACCAACGCCAGCAAGAGCCGCCAGCAATTGATGATCGACCTGGCCCGGCGCGAGAACCTGACCATTCGCCAGTTGTACCAACGCGTGGCCGGTGCACGCGGCCACTGGCAACTGGTGGGCACGCCTGAGCAAATTGTCGACCAGCTCGAAGAACGCTGGCGCCACTTTGGCGCCGACGGCTACAACATCATGGCCCCGGTGCTACCCGGCGGCTTGACTGACTTCATCCGCCTGGTACTGCCCGAGCTGCGCCGCCGTGGCCTGTTCCGCACCGAGTACAGCGGCAGCACGCTGCGCGACCACCTGGGGCTGAAGCGCCCGTTGCATCCCGCGCAGACCGCCCAAACGTCCACACCCGCCAAGGCTGAGCGTGAACCCGCCAGCGCTGACGCAAGCTGAATCAAATCTTTTAGTCATGCCCCATCCAAACGAATTTGCCCAACCCGACCATCTGGCCACCGAGACCTTGCGCCTGCTGGGCCCCGCGCCCGACAACTGGGTGCCCGACAGCCCCGGCATCGACCACAACGTGGCCATCATCGGCGGCGGCCAAAGCGGCGCGGCCTATGCCTTTGCGCTGCAGCGCGCGGGCATAGGCAGGGTCACCGTGCTGGATGCCGCGCCCAATGCAGCGCAGGCCGGTGTGTGGCGCACACGCGCCCGCATGCACAAGCTGCGCACACCGAAAAACCTGGTGGGGCCAGAGCTGGGCCTGCCCACGCTGGGCTTCCAAGCCTGGTTTGAAGCGCGGCACGGGGCAGAGGCCTATGCCGCCATCGACCGCATTCCGCGCACGGCGTGGGCCGACTACCTGGATTGGTTCCGCAGCTTCCTGGGGGTGGAGGTGCGCTACGGCACACGCGTGACCCGCATCGAGCCCGTGACCAACGGCGTGCTCAGCCACTTCAAGCTGCACCTTGAGGTGGATGGCCAACCACGCGTTGAGACCGCACGCAAAATCATCCTCGCCAATGGCGTGGCCGGCAACGGGGCGCCCTTTGTGCCTGCGGCCCTGGAGGCGGCGGTCGCCGCAGGGCGGGCCGCCCACACCGCAGACGCCATCGACTTCGCCGCATTGCGCGGCCGCACGGTGGCCGTGGTGGGTGCAGCAGCGTCGGCCTTTGATGCGGCAGCCACCGCGCTCGAAGCGGGCGCAAAAGCCGTGCACTTGTTCGCACGGCGTGAGCACATTGCGTCTACACCCGTGTCCAAGGTGCGCGCCTACCCCGGCATCTACGACAACTACCACGCGCTGCCCGATGCCGTGCGTTGGCAGCAAGCGTTGCGTTACCGCCGCGCGGGCTCCACACCGCCAGCCGATTCGGTGGAGCGGGTGTTGAAGTTCGCCAATTTCCACCTGCATCTGGCCGCACCCTGGCAGTCGGCATCGGTTGACGCCGAAGGCATCGAGGCGCAGGTGGGCGATGAAGTGTTTCGTTTTGATTTCGCCATCGCCGGCACCGGCTACCGCGTGGAACCCAGCGCCCGGCCCGAGCTGGCCGAGATTGCGCCGCACATCCTGCGCTGGCGCGACCAGTACCAAGCACCAGCCGATGCGCGCGATGACGAACTCGCCGCCTCGCCCTACCTCGGCGCGGGCCTGCACTATCTGGAAAAGCAGCCTGGCAGCGCGCCGTGGTTGCGCAACATCCATGTGCAGAACCCTGCAGGATTCGCCAGCACCGGTGTGCCGCTAGGCGACGTGCCGAGCATGCGCCGCGACATTCCGGCTGCCGTGGCGCAGATCAGCCGCGACTTCGCGCTGGCCGACTTGTCCGCACACCAACGCCGCATCGAAGCGGACGTGGCCCCGGACTACGGCCCCGAGCTGTATGCCCGCGCGGTGTGGCAACGCAGCGCGGCCCCCAGTTTGGTGGACTAAGTTCTAACCGGCCCAGCCCTCAGCGGGCAGGGCCGGCTTGGTTTACTGCAGGAATGAGGGCTTGGCGTAACCCTGGAAGCGCGCATCCACCACCGCCTTGTATTCCTTCGAGCGGTAGGCTTCCACCAGGTCGTTGGCCCATGGCGCATCTTTGTCGCCACGCTTCACTGCCACCACGTTCAAGTAGTGCTCAGGCGTTTTCTCCAGCACCACGGCCTCAGTGAGCTTCAGCCCGGACGAGATCGCGAAGTTGCCGTTGATGATGGCGTATTCGCTGTCACCCAGTGAACGCGGCAGCTGCGCGGCTTCCAGCGGAATGAACTTCAGCTTGTGTGGATTCTCGGCAATGTCTTTCTCAGAAGCACGAATCGGGTCGATGCCCGGCTTCAACGTCACCAGCTTTTTTTGCTCCAGCAGCACCAGTGCACGCGCCAGGTTGCTCGGGTCATTAGGCAAAGTCACACGGTCGCCTTCTTTCACTTCGGCCAAGGTTTTGCGGCGCGTGGAGTAAACCCCCAGAGGCGCAATCGGGCCTTGCACTAGTTCCACGATGTCGAGCTTTTGGTCGGTGGCAAACTTCTGCAGGTAAATGCGGTGCTGGAAGAAATTGGCATCCAGCGAGCCCTGCGCCAGCGCCTGGTTGGGCTGCACGTAGTCGTTGAACTCGACCAGCTTCACGCGGTAGCCCTTCTTCTCCAGAAGCGGCACGATGCCAAACTTCAGTTGGTCGATGTTGGAGCCGGCGGTGCCACCAATCACCAAATCTTTTTTGGCAGCGGGAGCCTGCGCTTGCGCGGTCATCCACAGGCTGCCCGTGAGCAAGGCGGCTATCGATACCACAAGAGCGGAACGGCGGGTCAAAGATGGTTTAGACATAGCGTTAAAAGTTAAGAATGAACGGGAAGAATTGACGAAGAAAGTCGGGCTTCAACGCTTGTCCAACCGGCGCGCCAGCGTGTTGCCCACAAACTGCAGGCTCTGCACCAGCACCACCAGCAAGGCGACGGTGAGCACCATCACATCGGTCTGAAAGCGGTAGTAGCCATAACGAATAGCCAAGTCGCCAATGCCACCGCCGCCCACCACACCGGCAATCGCCGAATACGACAAGAAGCTCACGGCCAGCACCGTCAACGCCAGCACCAGGCCAGAACGCGCCTCGACAATCAACACGCGCCACACAATCTGCAACTCAGAAGCGCCCATGGCGTGGGCCGCCTCGATCACGCCACGCGGCACCTCGCGCAAGCTCTGGTCAACCAGGCGCGCAAAGTACGGAATCGCCGCAAACGACAACGGAACCGAAGCCGCCAGCGGCCCGATGGAAGTGCCCGCAATCACGCGCGTGAACGGCACCAGCGCCACCAGCAAAATGATGAACGGGAACGAACGCACCGTGTTGACCAGCCAGTTCAGCACCAGGAAGGCCGGCCGGTTGTCCAGCGATTGGCCGGGGCCAAGCAAAAACAACAAGATGCCCAGCGGGCCGCCGATCAGCAGCGCGGCCGACAAACCAATGGCCAGCATCAGAAAGGTTTGCCCGGTGGAAACCCACAGCTCCGGCAAAATGGCGAGCAGGTTTTCAGACATGGGCGACTCCTCGGATGAAGGCTGGTGTAGGGGTAGCGGCAGCGGCAGGCACAGCGTGAAGCGACTGAGTGGTGGGCGTGGATTTCAGATGCGCACCCTCTGCATCACGTTCTTCACGCGCCTCACGTTCGCGGCGTCGCACCAAGGCGTCGATCTCTCGGCCCAGCGCGGTTTGCCGTGCCTCAGCCGGCGCATCCACCGCAAACTGTTCAATCAGCCGGCCGTTCTCCAGCACCGCCACCTTCTGGCACAACACTTCAACTACCGAGAGTTCGTGCGTCACGATCACAATCGTCACGCCAATCTTCTGGTTGATGTCGCGCAGGGTTTCCAGCAGGTCGCGCGTGGTTTCACTGTCCAGCGCCGAAGTGGGTTCGTCGCACAGCAACACCTGGGGCCTGGGGGCCAAGGCACGTGCAATCGCCACGCGCTGTTTCTGCCCGCCTGAGAGTTGCGCCGGGTAGCTGTCGATCTTTTGCGACAAGCCCACCAACGCCAGGCATTCACGCACCCGCGTATCAATCTCGGCGCGGCTGTGGCGGCCATGGATCTTCAACGGGAAAGCCACGTTGTCGAACACCGTGGCGTTCTGGATCAGGTTGAACTGCTGAAAAATCATGCCGATGTTTTGCCGCGTGTCGCGCAGCTCGCGCCGCGACAGCGTGGTCAGGTCGCGCCCGCCCACCAACACCTGGCCGGCATCGGGCCGCTCCAGCAGGTTGATCAAGCGCAACAAGGTCGACTTGCCCGCGCCGCTTTTGCCGATGAGGCCGAAGACGTCGCCCTGTGAAATGTCGAGCGACAGCGACTGCACGGCATCAAACACTTCGCCGTTGGGCAAAGCGAAGGACTTCTGCACACCGGCCAGCCGGATCAGCGGCACGGGGGATGGAGTGGATTGGGGGCTGGTCATGTTGGCTAGGGTTGAATACCTGAACGCTAAACGCGCGAGTATGCGAACAGCCCGCTAGAAACCCAACGAACGAATCAGCCGCTGCTTATGCCTTTTTCAAGTAAGGCCCCGTAGCGAACTTCCGGTGCCCTCAAGCCGCCTTACGGCGCTCCTCCCCAGGCACCGAGGCGATCAGGCTGCGCGTGTAAGGGTGTTGTGGCCGATCCCAAATGTCTTGGTGGCTACCGGTCTCGACGATCTTGCCTTTGTGCATCACCATCACGCGATCGGCAAAATAGCGCACCACCGACAAGTCGTGTGAGATGAACAGATACGACAGCCCGAAGTCCTCTTTCAGCTCTACCAGCAGGTTCAAAATTTGCGCCTGCACCGACACGTCGAGCGCCGACACCGGCTCGTCCAGCACCACCAGCGAGGGCCGCACCACCAGCGCGCGCGCAATGCCAATGCGTTGGCGCTGGCCGCCAGAAAACTCGTTGGGGTAGCGGCTGGCCGCATCACTTGGCAGGCCCACACGATCCAGAATGGCGGCGATGCGTTTGCGGCGCTCTTCCTTGGCGTCTACGCCATGCACCACCAGCACCGAGTCCAAAATATCGAACACGCTGCGCCGTGGGTTGAGCGAAGCGTACGGGTCTTGAAACACCATCTGCACGCGCTTGCGCCAAGGTTTGAGCGCGCGCGTGCTCAGCGGCGCGATGTCGGTGCCGTCGAACACAATGCGCCCACTGGTGGGCTGCACCAGCCGCAGCAAGGTGCGCGAAAGGGTGGACTTGCCGCAACCCGACTCACCCACCAAGCCTAGAGTTTCACCAGCGCCAATGTCGAACGACACACCATCCACGGCATGCAACACACCACCTTGGCGCAAGGGGTAATCGGTGCGCAGGTCTTGTACGGAGAGCAAGGACGGCACCGACGTGTTCAGGTGCGCAACCTCCAGCGACGCCACACGGGGCGCCACTGTCGGTACAGTCGGTACATGCAGCGCAAAGTTGCGGATGTGCGTGACGGCATCCACACTCACACGGCTCTCGGGCAGGCGCTCTTCGGTGTAGTGCAGCGACCGCCCGGCGTGCAAAGAAGCTCCCAACAAGCCCTTGGTGTAGGCGTGCGCGGGGTGGGCAAAGAGTTGCGCGGTAGGCGCCTCTTCCACCTTTTCTCCGCCGTACATCACCGCCACGCGGTCGGCCCATTGAGCCACCAAGCCAAGGTCGTGGGTGATGAGCAGCAGCGCCATGTTGAACTCGCGGCGCAGGCCGTCGAGCAACTCCAGAATTTGCGCCTGCACCGTCACGTCCAGCGCAGTGGTGGGTTCGTCGGCCACCAACAATCGGGGGCGGCAAGCCACGGCCATGGCGATCATCACGCGCTGGCGCTGGCCGCCCGACAGGTTGTGCGGATGGTCGTCGATGCGGCGGTGTGGATCGGGAATGCGCACCAGGTCGAGCAGCTCGACCGCACGCTTGCGCGCCGCCAGTGCAGACAGGTCTTCGTGCCGGCGCAGCGTCTCAATGATTTGCGCGCCGATGGTGTGCACCGGGTTGAGCGAGGTCATGGGCTCCTGGAACACCATGGAGACATCGCGGCCGCGCAGCGCACGCAACTCGGCCGGTGGTAGCGCCAGGATGTCGCGCCCGTCAAAATAGATGTTGCCACGCAAGCTGGCACCCGGCGCCAACAACCGCAGCACCGCCAAGGCAGTGGTCGATTTGCCGCAACCTGACTCGCCCACCAGGGCCAAGGTTTCGCCGCGTTGAATGCTCAGGTTGAGCCCGCGCACAGCCTGGATGGGCCCTTGCGAACCTCTGAAGCTGATGTCTAGCCCGCGAATATCGAGCAAGGGAGACGATGGCACAAGATCTAGACTCATCTCAACGGCCTCTCAAGCGGGGGTTGAAGGCGTCGTTCAAACCGTCGCCTACCAGGTTCAGTGCCAGCACCGTCAACACGATGGCCGCGCCGGGCAGCGCTGTGAGGTACCACGCGGTGCGCAACAGCTCGCGGCCTTCGCCGATCATGCTGCCCCACGACACCGCATTCGGGTCGCCCATGCCGAGAAACGACAACGCCAACTCGATCAAGATTGCACTCGCCACCAACACCGAGGTGGTGACGATGACCGGCGGCAGCGCGTTCGGCAGCATCTCTTGCAGCATGATGCGCAGGTGGCTGAAGCCCTGGCTGCGCGCGGCCAACACAAACTCGGCTTCGCGCAGCGTGCGGAACTCGGCACGCACCAAACGCGCAATCACCGGCCACGACGCCAGGCCAATGGCCAGCACAATCACCTTCACCGAGGGCTGCCCAATGGCCACCACCACAATCACAAACAAGAACGACGGCACGGTCTGGAACAGCTCGGTAATGCGCACCAACACATCGTCGATAAAACCGCCGAAGTAACCCGCCGTGGCCCCCACCACAATGCCGATGAACAGGCTGAGCACGGCGGCCACCACCCCCACGGCCAGCGACACGCGGGCGCCATGGGCAATGCCTGCCAGCACATCGCGCCCCATGGAGTCGCTGCCCAAGGGGTACGCTGCATCTTGGCCCGGCCACAGCAACGGTGTGGCCACCATGTCGAGCGGGTCGCCAGGGAATAGCAGCGGCGCGGCCAGCGCCAGGATCAACACACCCAGCAACAGCACCACACCGGCTACGGCAGCGGGGTTGCGCACGAAGGCGCGCAAGGCGGCATGGCGGCCAGCTTGTGTGGGCGCGACCAGGGCCGATGTGCTGGAGCACGCAAACCATTGCGTGGCGCGGCTCCACCAGGCTTTTATTGGGTTGTCGCGCACCAGGGGTTGGGTGGCGGCACCCTCAACGGGAAATGGAGTAGACATGGCAGATGGGATCTAAATAGGCAGAGAAGAGTTGCTGGGTTCAACGCAACTGAATTCGCGGATCCAGCCAGGCGTGCAGCAAGTCCACCAGCATGTTGGCCACGATCACCAGCAACGACGACAGCAACAAAATACCCAGCAGCACGGTGTAGTCGCGCGCCATCACCGATTCAAAAGCCAGCCGCCCCAGGCCGGGCCAACTGAAGACCGTTTCGACCACCACTGCGCCACCTAGCAGCGTGCCGAAGTGCATGCCCGCCACCGTGGTGACGGGGATCAAAGCATTGCGCAACACGTGGTGAAAGGTGACGGCCAACGGGTGCAGGCCCTTGGCCTCTGCGGTGCGCACAAAATCCTGCCGGCTCACTTCCAGCATCGAAGCGCGTGTGAGCCGCGAAAAAATGGCAATGTAGAAACCAGACATGGCCAACGCCGGCAACACCAGGTGCCGCACCGTATCGGCCACACTGGCCCAGCCGGTGTAACCCACGCCGATGCTGCCGCTGCCGCCCGTAGGCAACCAGCCCAGGTGCACCGAGAACAGCACAATCGCCATCAGGCCAAGCCAGAAGCCGGGTGTGGAATACAACAGCAAGGCGAGCACCGACAACACGCGGTCGGGCCAGCGCCCCACACGGCTTGCCATCACGCTGCCCAACAAGATGCCTACGGCCAGTGCCGTGCCCAACGCGGCCAGCATCAGCAGCAGCGTGTTGCCCAGGCGTGCGCCGATCAGCGTGGTGACGGGCAGGTTGTAGCGTGGCGATGTGCCCAGGCTGAAGTGCGCCAAGTTGTTCAAGTAGGCAGCCAACTGGTGCAGCACCGGAAGGTCGAGCCCGAAGTGGCTGCGCAGTTGCGCCATGGTCTCCGCCGTAGCCGCGCCAGACTCTGCCGCAATCACATCGGCCGCGTCGCCCGGCACCAATTGCAGCAGGCAAAAATTGAGAATGACCACGCTGATGACGGTGGGTATGGCTTGCCATACCGTGCGCCTGACGACGCGGCCGGCTTTGAGGAGATGCATGTTGGGGGTCTGCTGAAAGGGAAAAGGAACCAGTGGGCTATCGCACAGCATAGGAGCCGACCTAGCGCCACACAACGAAGGAAAGCGCATAAGCAAAAGCCTTTCCCGCGCGCTGCCATCCATCCAGCATCGGGCGCATAAGAACATGCGGGATTCTTCGTTCCCCCGAATGCACCAACGTGGGACATTCGCTGCACTTCAACTTCGGAATGATTTCCACATGACACGCTCCCTGACCCGCCGCCGCACCGCCCTGGCCATTGCTTCCATCGCCATGGGCCTGATGGCCTTGACCGGCACTAGCCATGCGCAAGACAAAAAGACGCTGAAGGTCGGCATTTCGGTGGGCACCGCCGAGCAGATCTTTGACGTGGTGAAGCGCGTGGCGGCACGCGACGGCTTGACGCTGGACGTGGTGGTGTTCAACGACTACCAATTGCCTAACGCCGCACTGGCGGCTGGTGATTTGGACGCCAATGCGTTCCAGCACCAACCCTTCCTCGACAACCAGAACAAGGCGCGTGGCTTTGACATCGTGCCCGTGGGCCTGACCATCACGGCGCCGCTGGGCTTTTACTCGCGCAAGATCAAGTCGATTGATGCGCTGCCCGAAGGCGCATCGGTGGGCATCCAGAACGACCCGTCGAACGGTAACCGCTCGCTGCTGTTGCTGCAGAGCGCCGGGCTGATCACGCTCAAACCTGAAGCTGTGAAGAACAACAACGCCACACCGCTCGACGTGTTGACCAACCCCAAGAAGCTGAAGCTGGTGGCGCTGGACGCCGCGCAATTGCCACGTTCGCTGGACGACTTGACGATTGCCTCCATCAACAACGACTACGCTGAAAAGGCCGGCCTCACGCTGGCCAAAGATGCGGTGATCAAAGAGTCGCCCAAGGGCCCTTACGCCAACATCATCGCCGTGCGCCAGGCCGACAAAGACAAGCCATGGACCAAGCGCCTGGTAGCCGCTTACCAGTCGCCTGAAGTGAAGCAGTTCATTGAATCGAAGTTCAACGGCGCCTTGGTTCCAGCGTTCTAATGCAAAACCCCGGCCTGCCTTGCGGCAGTCCGGGGTTTCAATGGCCTAGATAAATGGCTTAAACGAACGGCTTAAACGATCTGTGCCACTTCGTTGAAGCTCAGGCGCGGCCCACGTGGGTGCGTGCCGCTGTGGTCGGCCACACCCAAGTTGATCAAGAAGTTGGCCTGGTAGCGGCCATCAGGGAAGAAGGCCTTGTTCACCGCAGCAGCATCAAAGCCCGATTGCGCACCGGCGTCCAAACCCAAAGCTCTGGCCGCCAAGATCAAGTACGCGCCCTGCAAACTGGCATTGCGGAAGGCAGTGGACTGGGCCGCTTCAGCGCTGTTCTCGAAAATAGGCTTGGCGTCGTAAGCAGGGAACTGCAATGGCAGGTGCTCGTAGAAACGGCTGTCTTGCGCCACGATCACCGTCACGCCTGCTGCTTCGGTCTGCTTCTTGTTGCCACCAGAAACCGCGCCCAGCAGCTTCTCTTTGGCTTCAGGGCTGCGCACAAACACATAACGTGCGGGTTGGGCGTTGAACGCCGTGGGGCCCCATTTCAACAGGTCGTAGAGCTGGTGCAGCGTGGCGTCGCTGATGGGCACGGGCTGGAACGCGTGCACGGTGCGGGCATCGCGGAATAGGCGGTTGAGGGATTCTTCCGGCAGCGCGTGGAGTTGGCTCATGGTGTGTGCTTTCTATCTAGAAGTCGGCGCCAGCAATGGTGGACGCACCAGCGTCATTCTGCGCAACAAACAGCCAAAGGCGAACTGCGGATCGGTAGCTTAGATAGAAGAAAAATGCCGCAACAAGAATGTAGTTTCGTTGCGCCGAAATGTTCTTTGCCGACGTCCAAACGCGCCCCTAGATTCGACCTCTTTCACTACATCGACAGAGGGAGTTTCATGCGTTTTTCGAAGATTTCCAAGCCGCTGCTGAGCCGCTGCACCTCAGTCTTGGTCGTGGCAGGTTTGTTGTCCATGGGGGCCTTGACAGCACACGCTCAACCCAAAGCTGGCGGCACCCTGAACTGGGTGGTCAACCCCGTGCCCTCCTCCATCGTGCCCCTGACCACCACCGCCGGTGGCAACACCGAAATCGGCCCGAAGATCGTCGAAGGCCTGCTCACTTACGACTACGACCTCAAACCCAAGCCACTGCTCGCCACCGCCTGGAACGTGAGCAAAGACGGCTTGCAATACCGCTTTGATTTGCGCAAGGGCGTGAAGTGGCACGACGGGCGCGACTTCACCTCGGCCGATGTGGCATTCTCCATCTTGACGCTGAAGCAGGTGCACCCGCGCGGCCGTGGCAGCTTTGCCAACGTGGTGGAAGTCAAAACACCCGACGCAAACACCGCCATCATTGTGCTGAGCAAACCGTCGCCCTTCTTGCTGACCGCGCTGGCCGCAGCCGAGTCGCCCATCGTGCCCAAGCACTTGTATGAAGGCACCGACATTGCAACCAACAAATACAACAGCAGCCCCATCGGCACCGGGCCGTTCATCTTCAAAGAATGGGCGCAAGGCAGCCACGTGATCCTGGAGCGCAACCCCAATTACTGGGACAAACCCAAACCCTACCTCGACCGCATCGTGGTGCGTTTCATCACCGATGGGGTGGCGCGTGCCGCCGCACTCGAATCTGGCGGTGCCGACCTCGGCGCTGGTGCCGCAGGTGTGCCACTGGCCGACGTGGAACGCTTCAAGAAGCTGCCCAACCTAAACGTCGATTCACGCAACTGGCCTTATGTGGGCGACCACCAGCAGCTCTACTTCAACCTCGACACACCAGCATTGCAAAACATCGAAGTGCGTCGCGCCATTGCGCAGGCCATCGACGTCAACGCCTTTGCCAAGACGGTGTGGTTTGGCTACGGCAAGCTCTCGGCCTCGCCCATTGGCACGCTGCAAAGCCGCTACCACGACAGCAGCATCCAGCCCTACCCCTACAACCCCAAGCAAGCCGAAGCGGCGCTGGATGCGGCGGGTTTCAAACGCGATGCCTCGGGCACACGGCTGAAGCTGCGCCTGCTGTTCAACCCGTTTGTGGAGCGCCGGGCGGCTGACTTTGTGCGCCAGTCGCTGGGGCGCATTGGCGTTGAAGCCAACATCGAGAGCTACGACTTCGCCACCTACGTGACCAAGGCTTACACTGACCGCGCGTTCGACATCACGTTTGAGTCACTCACCAACATTTTTGACCCGTCGGTGGGCGTGCAGCGCATCTTCTGGTCGAAGAACTTCAAGGTGGGCCTGCCGTTCTCCAACGCGCCACACTATGTGAACCCCGAAGTCGACAAGCTGCTGGAAGCGGCTGCGGTGGAAGTGGACGAAGCCCGCCGCCGCGAACTATTTGTGCAGTTCCAGAAAGCGGTGCACGACGACATTCCATCGATTGAAGTCGGCGCCAACCCGAACATCACCGTCAGCGCCAAGAAGGTGCGCGACTACGCCCCCACGGGTGAAGGTTTGCGCGGCAGCTTCTCTGAGCTTTATCTGCAGCCTTGAACGGGCCTGCGTCCGCACACCAGCGCGGGCACATAACCGGGAACATAACCCTTTGCCGGCAGTGGATGAGCTGCCGGCTGGTGCAGATGCGGAGTACCGTGATCCTGATCTGAAGTCGATTTTTTAAAGGAAACCCTATGTCTAGCCACGTCTACAAAACAATTGAACTCACCGGCTCGTCGCCCACCAGCATCGAACAAGCGGTTGAAACGGCCATCAGCAAGGCCAGCGAAACCATCCGCAACATCCATTGGTTCAACGTGATTGAAACGCGCGGCCATGTAGAGAACGGCAAGGTCGCACACTGGCAGGTCACGCTGAAGGTTGGCTTTACCTTGGAGTAAACCGAGCCACGAGCACCAACGTCAACGAAGCGTATATCGTTGAACGGATTTCTTCTTTGTGTGCCGCGCCACGGCTGTTTAGAGTGAAGAACTCTCACGAACACAAGGTAGAAAAAACATGGGCGCTAGAGAATTTGCGGGCGATGCCCTGACCGGTGGCGATGGCAGCCAGCGGTACGAGGTCGATGTGCTGGTCATCGGTGGTGGCCCCGCCGGCTGTTGGGCGGCCATCAGTGCTGCGGCCCAGGGTGCGCGCGTGCTGCTGGCCGACAAGGGCTTTTGTGGCACCTCTGGCGCCACCGCGCCATCGGGCACCGGGCTGTGGCACGTGTCACCCGATGGTGACGCCCGCGTCACCGCCAAAGCCAGCCGCCTGGCGAAGGGCGGCCACCTGGCCGAAAACGCCTGGATGGATCGCGTGCTCGCGCAAACCTGGGACAACGTGGAGCGCCTGAAAGACTGGGGCTACCCCTTCCCCAGCGACGACGAAGGCAAGCTGCGCTGCACCTCGCTGCAAGGCCCCGAATACATGCGGCTGATGCGCAAGCAGGTGAAATCATCTGGCGCACGCATCCTCGACCACAGCCCGGCACTCGAACTACTGGTCGATGCACAAGGCACGGTCGCCGGCGCCACCGGCGTGAACCGGCAGACCGGCGACACCTGGGTGGTGCGTGCGGGCGCCGTGGTCATCGCCACGGGGGGTTGCGCCTTCCTGAGCAAAGCCCTCGGCTGCAATGTGTTGACCGGCGACGGCCAATTGATGGCCGCAGAGGTGGGCGCGGCGCTCTCAGGCATGGAGTTCTCCAACGCCTACGGCCTGGGCCCGGCGTTTTCGTCGGTGACCAAATCACTGTTCTACAACTGGGCGACCTTTTACGACGGCCAAGGCCAGGCGATTGAAGGCGCGGGTTCTTCGCGCGGGCGCAGTGTGATTGCGCACAACCTGCAAACACAACCGGTCTACGCGTGTATCGACCGCGCCGACCCACAAATTCGCGCGTGGATGCGCACGGCGCAACCCAACTTCTTCGTCTCGTTCGACCGCCAAGGCATAGACCCATTCACGCAGCACTTCCCCGTGACCTTGCGCCTGGAAGGCACGGTGCGCGGCACGGGCGGACTCAACATCGTCGACGAGACCTGCGCCACATCGGTCGCAGGCCTTTACGCGGCGGGCGACGCCGCCACACGCGAGTTGATCTGCGGCGGCTTTACCGGCGGGGGCAGCCACAACGCGGCCTGGGCGCTGTCGTCTGGCTTCTGGGCCGGTGCGGGCGCTGCGGCGTTTGGCAAAGACCAGCGCGCCCATACCGCACGTGTTTTGCAACGCGCGGGCGGCGTGGCATTGTCCACCCAAGGTGCCACGGCCTACGACAGCCGGGCCGTGGTGAGCGCGGTGCAGGCAGAAGTCTTTCCCTATGAACGCAACTGGTTCCGCGAAGGCGACGCCTTGCACGCATCGCTGGGCCGGCTTGACGACCTGTGGCACCGCCTGCGCCAAAGCGCACCGGCCACCAGCGCCGCCGAAGCGGTGCGCGCCCGCGAGGCCGCCGCCATGTTGGCCACCGCGCGCTGGATGTACCGCAGCGCGTTGCAACGCACAGAAACCCGTGGCATGCACCGCCGCCGCGAGCATGAAGTGCTGGACCCCGGCCAACGCCACCGCTTGCTCAGCGGCGGGCTGGACGAGGTCTGGGTCAATACACAAACCGTGCGCGAAGAGGTCGCCGCATGATCGAACTCATCAGCCCCGAACGCTGCACCGCTTGCAATATTTGCGTGAGCGCCTGCCCCACCAACGTATTTGACGTCGTGGCCGACGGCCCGCCACGCATCGCCCGCCAAGACGACTGCCAGACCTGCTTCATGTGCGAACTGTATTGCCCTGAAGACGCTTTATATGTGGCGCCCATTGCCGACCGCCGCGCCACGGCCGAAGAGCGCGAGCCAGCCACACAAGCCCTGATGGGCAGCTACCGCCATGCCATTGGCTGGGGCCGTGGCCGCCAGTCGACGGCGGCGGCTGACGCCAGTTTTGAACTTCTTAAACGTGCGCATTGATGCTATGAAACTCTCACGATCTATCACCTCTTCCTCGCGCCGCCGCTTGCTGCTGACCGCCGCCGGTGCAACTGTGGCCAGCACGCTGCCCGGCTTCTCCATTGCCCAAACGGCCGACAGCAGCGTGCTGCGCCTAGGCTACATCGGCCCCGGCAAAAAGCCTGCGGCCGCCACGGGCTGGGCTTTGCAAAAGGGCCACCTGCTGCGCGAACTGGCGCCGCTGGGCATCAAGGACGTGGTGACGCGCAACTTCCCCAACGGCCCCGATCTGAACGAAGCCTTCTTCGCCGGTGCGCTGGACGCGGGCATCTACGGTGACACCCCGGCCATCGTGGCACGTGCGCGCGGCCTGGAGACGCAACTCATCGGTTTCGACTCGGTAGGTTTGAACGTGTGGCTGCTGACGCCACGCAACGGCGTGCGCAGCGTGAAGGAGCTTGACGGCCAGTCCATCGGCGTGGCGCGCGGCTCTTACATGCACCGTTATGTGCTCGGCTTGCTGAAGGAGAACGGCCTGCAGAAATCGGTGAAGGTGATTCACATGTTTCCGCGCGATGGTGAAGCCGCGCTCGACAAGGGCGCCATCGCCGCCTTTGCGGCGCAGATCGACACCGGCCCCCTGCTGGCTTCGCGTGGCTACCCGGTCATCGACCAAGCCGAGCAACACCCCAACCTGCGCGGCACGTCGGTGATCGTGGCGTCCGACAAACTGCTGGCTGCACGCCCCGGCCTGGCCGCCGCATGGACGCGCGCCCGGCGCGCGGCCCTGGCCGACATTCGCCGCGACAGCGAGGCCTACTACGCCTTCCACGCCGAGGTCAGCGGCTTCCCGGTAGAGGTGGTGAAAATTTCGCACCCCTTGTCGCACTTCCCCGAGGTGGCCTATCCGCCCGAAGGCGTGGCGCTGCTGGGGGAAGTGAAGAGTTTCCTGTTGGGCGAAAAACTCATCGAGCGCGACTTTGCGCTCGATGGTTGGCGCGTGAACGACGCCTGAACATCGTCGGCTTTGCATGTGCCCGGAGCCACGCCGTGGCGTATAACCAAACACGATTTGCTTCTTTGGCCGATGCGGGCTTCAGCGATAAGCTTGGGTTGACGTTGTGGCTTGTGCAGATTCAGCGGCATGGACTCTCATGCACTGCAGGGGCCACGGGTCTATCGGCGATAGTTTGTCTCCTTGCCCTTGCGGGCAATTTCACACCCTGCGTAAGCACAACTTATGCAGGGTGTCTTTTCTTCGTGGTACGTTTGTTCAACCAGCGCAGTTGCAGCAACCAGCTATAGCCGCTGACCAGCAAGATGCCGGCCAACACCAGCCCGCTGCCGATGACGAAGCTTGTCTCCACCGGTTCATGCAGCAAGCCAATGCCAAGCACCACGCCAAACACCGGCGTCGCGAAAGAGAACACGCCCAAGCGTGAGGCCAGGTAGCGGCGCAGCAACCAGAACCATACAAAGAAACTGGCAAACGACACCACAATGGTCTGGAACGCCAGGTGGCCCCATGCCCGTGGCGTGGGCACAAAGTGGCCCTGCCCCAGCAGCAACGCCGTTGGCACCAGCAAGACAAAGGCAGCGACCAGTTGGTACAGCAGCGTCTCGGTCGCCGGTGCGGAAGACAGTTTTGAGCAGCGAATGGTCACCGTGGTGGCGCCCCAGCCCGCACCGCCCAACAAGGCCAACACGTCGCCCAGCAACACATCGCGCCCCATGGCCTCGCCACCCGGGCCACGCCCCAAAAACGCCACCACAATGCCCGCAAACGCAATGCCAATGCCGACCCACTGCAAACCGTGCAAGCGCTCCGCCGGCAATTTCCAATGCAGGCCCAGCGCGGCGAAGATGGGCGCGGTGTAGAGAAACACCACCACGTGTGAAGCGTGGGTCAAACGCAGGGCCTCGGCCACCAGCAGGTACTCGAACGCGAACAGTGCGCCTACTACCAGTCCAGGGCGCCAACGCCCGTCGCGCCACGTCAAGCCCTCGCCGCGCCACCACATCAGCGCGGCCACCAGCAAGGCGGCACCGCCAGACCGCAAGCCCACCATCAAGATCGGGCTCACATCATCCGCCACGGCCTTGAGCGAAATTTGCTGCAGGCTCCAGGTGAGGCACAGCAGCAACATCAGGCCGATGGCGCGGCGGTCTAGAGCAAGTCGGGTATCCATGGGCGAGGGGGCAAGTGCGGTTTTGGTCGAGATCAGCGATTGTCGAATTGGCTTGTTTCAAACAGGTAGAGAATTTCAGACAATCCATGCTGCCATTCCGACAAACGACCCACTGCGCAAATCACCAAATGCCCCGCCGACAACCAAGCCCCGCCAACAGCCTGCTGTCGCCGCCGTACCGCGATGCCTTGCCTGCACCCATCGTCTTCCGTGCGGAAAAGATGGCGGCACACGCGAGCTATCCCGTGCACCGCCATGCCTGGGGCGAGTTCGTTTACTCTTTCAGTGGGGTGATGGAGGTGAAGCTTGCCGAAGAGCACTACGTGGCGCCGCCACAGTTCGGCATCTGGCTGCCGCCGCAGGTCGAGCACCGTGGGCTGAACCGCCAGGAGTCGTTGTTCAGTTCTTTGTACGTGACGGCCAACCTTTGCACCGCCCTGCCGCAAAACACCTGCGTGTTGACCGTGAGCCCCCTCACTCGCGCGCTGCTGGAGAATTTGCGCCTGCAGCCGCCCGGCCTGCCGCAGCGTCCTGAAGACCAACGCTTGCTCCAGGTGCTGGTCGATCAACTCACGCAAGCGCGCAGCGTGGGCAGCTACTTGCCGCGTTCGCAAGATGCAGTGCTGCAGAAGGTGTTAGAAGCCCTCGACGAGCAGCCGGGTGATGAACGCTCGCTGGCACAGCTCGCAGCCGCCTTCCACACCACCGAACGCACCCTCAGCCGTCGCTGCCAGAGCGATCTGGGCATGTCTTTTGCCGAATGGCGGCAGCGTTTGCGTGTGGTCAAAGCACTGCCCCTGCTGGAGTCGGGCGCCAAGGTGGAAAGCGTGGCGCTGGATTTGGGTTACGCCAGCGCCTCGGCTTTTATTGCGATGTTCCGGCGGATGACCGGTGTGACGCCGGATGAGCACCGCCGCGCGGGCGGGTTTGTCGACGTGCGATAACCCCCTCCGCCACTACGCCTCGATGGCCTTCCCCATATCCTCCACGACCTTCTTAGCGTCCCCAAAGACCATCATGGTTTTGTCCATGTAGAACAGCTCGTTGTCCAGGCCCGCATAGCCCGCCGCCATGCTGCGTTTGTTGACGATCACGGTCTTGGCGCGGTAGGCCTCGAGGATGGGCATGCCGTAGATCGCACTGCCCTTGGTGTGCGCCGCCGGGTTGACCACGTCGTTGGCCCCCAGGATGATGGCCACATCGGCCTGGCCAAACTCGCCGTTGATGTCCTCCATCTCGAACACCTGGTCGTAGGGCACCTCGGCCTCGGCCAGCAGCACGTTCATGTGGCCCGGCATGCGCCCGGCCACCGGGTGGATGGCGTATTTGACGGTGATGCCGCGCTCGGTCAGCTTGGCCGCCAGTTCCTTCACCGCATGCTGCGCGCGCGCCACCGCCAGGCCGTAGCCAGGCACGATGACCACGGTCTCGGCGTTCGCCAGCACAAAGGCGGCGTCGTCGGCACTGCCGCTTTTCACCGGGCGTTGCACGGCGGCCGCGCCGGATGCGGCCGTCGCATCGCCCCCAAACCCACCCCCAATCACGTTGAAGAACGAGCGGTTCATGGCCTTGCACATGATGTAGCTGAGGATGGCGCCAGAGCTGCCCACCAGGCTGCCGGCAATGATCAGCATGCTGTTGTTCAGGCTGAAGCCGATGCCGGCCGCCGCCCAACCCGAGTAGCTGTTGAGCATGGACACCACCACGGGCATGTCGGCGCCACCGATGGGGATGATGAGCAAGACACCCAGCGCAAAACCCAGGGCGATGACCAGGCAGACGTCCATCCAGCTTTGGCTGTGCCAGAAACCGAAGATGAAGAAAGCCGCCGCCAGGCCGAGCACGAGATTCAGTTTGTGCTGGCCGGGGAAGCTGACCGGTGTGCCCTGGAACAGGCGGAACTTGTATTTGCCGCTGAGCTTGCCGAAGGCGATGACCGAGCCGCTGAAGGTCACGGCACCGATGAAGGCCCCCAAGGCGAGTTCGATGCGGTTGCCGCCGGGGATGGCTTCACCCTTGGCGGCAATCGCAAACGCCCAGGGTTCGGCCACGGCGGCCACGGCGGCCACGGCGATGAACACCGCCGCCAGGCCGATCATGCTGTGCATGAAGGCGACGAGTTCAGGCATCTTGGTCATCTCGACCCGTTTGGCCATGAGGGCGCCGGCCGTGCCACCGACCAGCAGGGCCACGACCACGTAGACCAGGCCTTCCACCGGGTTGCGCTGCAAGGCGGTGGCATGGGTGTAAATCAGGCCGACCGTGGTCAGCGTGGCGATCGCCATGCCGCTCATGCCGAAGAGGTTGCCACGGATGGAGGTCGTGGGGTGGCTCAAGCCTTTCAAGGCTTGGATGAAACACACGCTGGCGATCAAGTACAGCAAAGTCACCAAGTTCATGGACATTATTGGTTCTCCCCCAGGCTTGCCACTGCGTGTGCTTCACGCACCCCCAACAGGGGGCCCGCGCCTTCGGACGGCCGTGCGGCGCTCATGGCTTGGCTCCTTGTTCTGCGGCAGGTGCTTTTTTCTCTTTCTTCTTGAACATCTCCAGCATGCGGCGCGTCACCAGAAAGCCGCCAAAGACGTTGACCGCCGCCAGCGCCACGGCCAGCACACCCATGGTCTTGCCAAGCGTGGTTTCCGTGAGCGCAGCGGCCAGCATGGCGCCGACGATGACGATGGCCGAGATGGCGTTGGTCACGGCCATCAGCGGGGTGTGCAGCGCGGGGGTCACCGTCCAGACCACGTGGTAGCCCACGTAGATGGCGAGCACAAAGATGATCAGGTTGATCAGGGTGGGGGAAACAGCGTCCATGGTTTTTTATCCTTTTATTTGCGCTTGACTTCGCCGCCGTGCGTCATCAGGCAGGCGGCGACGATGTCGTCGTTCAAGTCCTGGTGCAGCGTGCCTTCCTTGGTGACGATGAGCTTGAGGAAGTCGAGGACGTTGCGTGCGTACAGGGCCGAGGCGTCGGCGGCGACCAGGGCCGGCAGGTTGGTGTCGCCAATCAGGGTGACGCCGTGCACGACGACCGTTTGGTCGGCCACGGTGAGCGGGCAGTTGCCGCCGGTTCCGTTCGCCCCCTTGCCAGCGGCCAGGTCAACAAGAACGGAACCGGGTTTCATCGCCTTGACCATGTCTTCGCTCACCAGCTCCGGGGCCGCTCTTCCGGGGATGAGTGCGGTGGTGATCACCACGTCGGCTTGCGCCACGCGTTTGGCCACTTCGATCTTTTGCCGCGCCAGCCAGCTCGGCGGCATGGGTTTGGCGTAACCGCCCACACCTTCGGCGGCTTCTTTCTCTTCCGGCGTTTCGTAGGGCACGTCGATGAACTTGGCGCCCAAGGATTCCACCTGCTCCTTGACGCTGGGGCGCACGTCGCTGGCTTCGATCACCGCGCCCAGGCGTTTGGCGGTGGCAATCGCCTGCAAACCCGCCACACCGACGCCGAGGATGACGACGCGGGCGGCCTTGACCGTGCCAGCCGCCGTCATCAGCATGGGGAAAAAGCGTTGGTAGGCGTTGGCCGCCAGCACCACGGCTTTGTAGCCGGCGATGTTGGCCTGGCTGGAGAGCACGTCCATGCTTTGCGCGCGCGTGGTGCGCGGGGCGGCTTCCAGGGCGTAGCCGGTGACGCCGGCAGCGGCGAGGCGTTGCAGGCCCTCGGCATCGAAGGGGTTGAGCATGCCGACGATGGTGGTGCCAGGTTTGAGGAGCGGGAGTTCAGCAGCCGTGGGGGCGCGAACCTTGAGCACCAGGTCGCAGCCAAAGGCGCCTGCGGCATCGGTGATCTCCACGCCCACCGCCTGGTACACGTCGTCCGGCGCACTCGCGGCCACGCCAGCCCCGCTTTGCAGCCGCAGGGTATGGCCCTGGGCTTTGAGTTTCTTCGCCGTCTCGGGCGTCAGCGCCACCCGCGTCTCCCCCGCCACCGTCTCCACTGGCACGCCTATCAGCATGGTGTCTCCTTGGAAGTTTCAGAACCTGCGGCGAACGGGGCCGCCTAGCTGTCAACAAACATCAATCAAAGTTCAACAAAACCTTCATGGCTTGTGAACGGTCGGCTGCCAGCGCAAAGGCGCGGGCGGAGTCGCGGTACGACAGCGTGGCCGAGATCAGCGGCTTCACGTCGATCAAACCCTTGTTCAAGAAATTAACCGCCATGGCGAACTCTTCGTGGAAGCGGAAGGCACCGCGCAGGTCGAACTCTTTGGCTACGATCATGTTGATGGGCAAGCTCATGTCGCCCCCCAGGCCCACTTGCAAAATGATGCCGCGTGGGCGCAGCGCGTCGAGTGCGCCACGCAGTGCACGCTCGTTGCCACTGGCTTCAAACAACACGTCGAAGCTGCCTTTGTCGGCCGTGAAGCGCTTCAGGCCATCGGGTTCTTCAGCCACATTGACCACTTCGTCAGCGCCCACCTTCAACGCCTTGCCCAGCGTGTGCTGGCTCACGTCGGTGGCCACAATGTGCGCGGCACCGGCGCGACGCGCAGCGATGATCAGCAACGCGCCGATGGGCCCGCAGCCGGTGACCAGCACCTTCTTGCCCACCAGCGGCCCCGCGCGGCGCACCGCGTGCAGCGCCACGGACAGCGGCTCGGCCATGGCACCTTCACCGTCGCTCACGTTGTCGGTGAGTTTGTGCGCTTGGTGGGTTTCGACCACGATCTCCTGGCGGAAAGCGCCTTGCACATGCGGGTTGCGCATGGCACTGCCGTAGTAGCGCATGTCCAGGCAATGGTTTTGCAAACCCTCTTGGCAGTAGCGGCACATACCGCAAGGCCGGCTGGGGCTGACTGCAATGCGTTCACCCGCTGCGAAGCCCACCACGTCTTCACCCACGGCGTCAATGACACCGGCCACCTCGTGGCCCAGCACCATCGGCTCCTGGATGCGCACGGTGCCAAAGCCGCCATGCTGGTAGTAGTGCAGATCCGAGCCGCAAATGCCGCCACAGCGCACACGCACACGCAACTGGCCGGGGCCCAACTCGGCCGTCGGAAAGGTTTCGACGCGCAGGTCGCCGGGGGCGTGAATGACTAAAGCTTCCATGGGTCTGTTCCTTTCAGAGCGTGGCGGTCACGCCACCATCGACGTACAAGATGTGGCCGTTGACGAAGTTGGAGGCATCGCTGCTCAAGAACACGGCAGCGCCCGCCAGGTCTTCCACATCGCCCCAGCGGCGCGACGGCGTGCGGTTCACCAGCCATTGCGTGAACTCGGTGTTTTTCACCAGCGCATCGGTCAGCTCGGTCTTGAAGTACCCCGGGCCCAGGCCGTTGACCTGGATGCCGTGTTGGCCCCAGTCAATCGCCATGCCCTTGGTCAACATCTTCACGGCCCCCTTGCTGGCGGTGTAGGGGGCGATGCCGGGGCGTCCCAGTTCGCTTTGCACCGAGCAGATGTTGACGATCTTGCCGCGCCCGCGCGGGATCATGTGACGCGCCACGGCTTGACCCACGAGGAACACGCTGTCCACGTTGGTCTTCATGAGCTCGTGCCACTGCGCTTCTTCAAACTGATCTAGCGGGCCACGGCGTTGCATGCCGGCGTTGTTCACCAGGATGTCGATGGGGGCGATATCGCTCTCGATATGCGCCACGGCCTTGGCCACGGCTGCGCCATCGGTCACATCAAAAGCGGCGGTGTGCACGGTGGCACCTTCGGCGCGCAACGTGGCGGCGGCAGCTTCCAGCTTTTCGCTGCTGCGCGCGTTGAGCACGATCGCGGCGCCAGCTTGTGCCAGACCACGCGCCAACGCAAAACCAATGCCTGCGCTAGAACCGGTGATGAGCGCGGTGCGCCCGGTGAGGTCGAATTTTTGAAGGAATGTATTCACGGCAAGGCCAACTCTTTGAAAGTGAAAACCAGAGGACTACCCTCTGGTGCGGTGGACTGCAGCCAGTGCGCAACGGCTCTGGTCTGGTCGGACAGCGCTAGCAGCGCCGAGATCCGAAAAACATCGGGCTCGCCTACGGGCGGCTCCAGCGTCAGAAACTGGCTGACGACCAGCTTGGGGTGAAAGAAGTGGCCCTTGCGCGCGCCCAGGCGGCGCGTGGCCTCGGGCAGATCCAACTGCGGAAAAACAATGCGCAAGCCGGGCACCGCCGCGCGCAGGCGATCGCGGTAGCTTCTCTTCAAGGCAGAACAGGTGAGCACCGCAGGGCCAGTAGAAGCCGCCAATCGCGCGCCCAGCAGGTCGAGCCATGGCCAGCGGTCGGCATCTTCCAGCGCAATGCCGCGCCGCATCTTGTCGACGTTGGCGGCCGGGTGGTAATCATCACCTTCGATCAACTGGCCGCCGAGTCCCTGCGCCAATTGTGCGGCCAGGGTCGATTTACCACAGCCCGAAACGCCCATCACCAGCAAACGACAGGCGGCCTCCATCGCGGGAGCCGGAGCCCCCGTGGCATTCATCAGCGCGGCCATGTCAGCCCCGCGTTTGTGATTTGACGGTGTTGACCGGCGTGAGCGGCACACCGGCTTGCGGGCCGAAGCCCAGCGAGGCGATCAGGTTGTCGATGGCCAGGGCCGCCATGGCGCGCCGCGTGCGCACCGAGGCACTGCCGATGTGCGCCGTGAGCACCGTGTTGGGTGCGGTCAGCAAATCGGGGTGCACCTTGGGTTCGCCTTCAAACACATCCAGGCCCGCTGCCGCAATGGTGCCCGCGCGCAGCGCAGTGGCTAGCGCCGCGTCGTCCACGATGCCGCCGCGCGCGATGTTGGTCAGGGTGGCGGTGGGTTTCATCTGTCGCAACTCAGCCGCGCCAATGGCGTGGTGCGACGACGGCGAATACGGCAGCACCAAGACCAGGTGGTCGGCCTCCTTCAGCAGTGTGGCCTTGTCCACATACTGCGCGCCCGACTCGGCTTCTTGCGCCGCATCCAGCTTTGATCGGTTGTGGTAGACCACACGCATGCCGAAGCCGAGCGCACCGCGCCGCGCAATGCCACGGCCAATGCGGCCCATGCCCAAAATGCCGAGGGTCGCGCCCTGGATGTCGCCGCCCACAAAGTGGTCGTGGATGCCGGTTTTGGTCCAGTCGCCTGAGCGCACGAAGCGGTCGGACTCTGCAATGCGGCGCGCGGTCGCCATCATCAATGCAAAGCCGTAGTCGGCCGTGGTTTCGGTCAACACGTCGGGCGTGTTGGTCACCACCACACCGCGTGCCGTACAGGCCGCGACGTCGATGTTGTTGTAGCCCACGCCCACGTTGCACACGGCTTTGAGGTCGGGGCAGGCGTCGAGCAGATCAGCATCGATACGTTCGCTGCCGGTGCTCATCACGCCAGCCTTGCCTTGCAGCCGAGCCATCAACTCGGCCGGGCTCCAGATGGTGTCGCTGGGATTGTCGGTGACATCAAAGTGTGCGCGCAGGCGGTCGGCAATGTCGGGGAAAGTGGCGCGGGTGGCCAGTACGGAAGGTCGCATAAGTCAGGGGCAGGAATGAGGTCGGACGGATCAGTTGTTGCAACGCGCTTCGAGTGCGTCGATGAAGCTGCGGTCCCAACGGCCTTCGCGCATGGCTTCTATGGTTTTTTCTTCGGCCACCAGGACGGCCCGAGCCTTCTCGATCAGGCGCTCTGCGTCTTCGGGCACGATTGCCAGCAAACCGTCTTGGTCGCCGACCACGATGTCGCCAGGGTTGACCACCATGCCGCCGACGCTGATCGGCACGTTGATTTCGCCAGGGCCATCTTTGTAGGGACCTCGGTGCGTCACACCGCGTGCATAGACAGGGAAGTCGCGGTCGCGAATCTCTGCAACGTCGCGGATGGCGCCATCGATGACGATGCCCGACAGCCCGATCTTGGCCGCATAGAACGACAGGATGCCGCCGACGACGGCGTTGTTCAGGTCGCCTTGCGCGTCGACCACCAGCACATCGCCGGGGCGGCAGAACTCCAGCGCGCGCAGATAGGTCAGGTTGTCGCCGCCGCGTGAACGTGCGGTCACGGCCGTGCCGGCCATGGTTTGTTTGCCCGGGCGGTGGTAAGGGTGCAGACCCGAGGTGCCAATGTTGCGGTGCATGTTGTCGCTGAGAGCGGCCACAGGCAGGTCGCGCAGGGCGTCCAGAACCTTGGCGGCGACTTGCGGGGCAGAGGCGTTTTTACGCAGAGCTTTGTATTCCATGGGTGTGCTTTCGTGTCTCGTTTTGATAGAAATAATCAGCGCAGTGCCGCAGCCGCACGGCCGATGCGCAGGCAGCCTTCTTCGATGACGGCGATGCTGGTAGCAATCGACATGCGGAAATACGGCGCCACGCCGTACGAAGAACCAGGGATCATGGCCACGCCCTCGGCATCCAGCAGGTACAGCGCAACGTCCACATCGCTTTCCAGCACCTTGCCGGCCGGTGTAGTGCGGCCGATGAGGCCACTGCAGTTGACGAACAAGTAGAAGGCGCCGCCCGGCGTGCGGCAGCTCAGGCCAGGAATGGCGTTGATCAACTCCAGCGCGCGGTCGCGGCGTTGGCGGTACACCGCCACAAAGTCTTTCAGGAAACTGTGGTCGCCCTGCAGCGCGGCCAGCGCAGCGGCCTGGCTGATGGTGCAGGCGTTGCTGGTCGATTGCGACTGCAGCGTTTCCATGGCGCCAATCAGGTCGCTGGGGCCGGCCGCGTAGCCGATGCGCCAGCCGGTCATGGCGTAGGTTTTCGACACACCGTTGATCACCACCGTGCGGTCGCGCAGTTGTGGCTCGATGGCGACAATGTGCGGCAACACTTCACCGTCGAAGCGAATGTGTTCATAGATGTCGTCGGTCATCAGCAAGATTTGCGGATGGCGCAACAGCACGTCAGCCAGGGCGCGCAGGTCGGCCGCGCTGTAGGCCGCGCCGGTGGGGTTGGTGGGCGAGTTCAGCAACAGCCAGCGGGTCTTGGGCGTGATGGCGGCTTCAAGTGCAGCAGCCGTCAGGCGAAAGCCATCGTCTTCGCGGCAGACCACCTCAACGGGCGTGCCATCGCAGGCCAACGTCATGTCGGGGTACGACACCCAGTACGGCGCCGGAATGATCACTTCGTCGCCCGGCTCCAGCGTGGCCGACAAGGCGTTGAAGATGGCGTGTTTGGCGCCGCAGGTCACCACCACATCGCTGGGTTTGTATTGCAGGCCGTTTTCGCGCAGCAGCTTGTCGCAGATGGCTTGGCGCAGCGCGGGCGTGCCGGCCGACATGGTGTAGCGCGTTTCGCCGCGCGCAATGGCTGCGCAGGCCGCATCGCGGATGTGCGCCGGGGTGTCGAAATCGGGTTCGCCCACCACCAGGTTGACGATGTCGCGGCCTTGGCGGCGGAGTTCGCTGGCGCGGTCGGCGGCGGCACTGCTGGGGGATGGCTTGATGCGGCGCACGCGCGCGGCGATTCTGGAACGGGACACGGCATTTCCTTCGGGCTGTGAAATCGGCAAAGCCACGGCATTGATGGGTGCGCATGGCTGTGGTGATAGGCCCGAACGTTACGCGTTGTCGTTTTGGAAAGCCAAGACAAGATCGCTCTGGAGATATAGGAAGAGCTTATGACGCGTTTTACGCCTCTGTCAGCGGGCCTCTTGCATGGGGTTAGCCCCCTGCCCGCTCCCATAAGCAAATGTTAGGCTCGCCTTTTGCTTGCATCTCGCGTATGAACCTGCGCCGCCTCAAATATTTCGTCAAAATCGTAGACATCGGCAGCTTGACGCAAGCTGCCCAAGTGTTGTTCATCGCGCAGCCAGCCCTGAGCCAGCAACTCGCCACACTCGAAGCCGAAGTCGGCCAACAGTTGCTGGTACGCACCCAACGCGGCGTCACCCCCACCGAAGCCGGCAAGGCGCTGTACCGCCATGCCCAAATAATCCTGCGCCAATGCGACCAGGCCATGAGCGACATGGCCGCTGCGGGCCTAGGATTGTCGGGCCAGGTGTCGGTGGGCGTGGCCCCGGGCACCGCAGCCGCCACGCTGGCGCTGCCCCTTTTGCGCCGCGTGCGTGCGCGCCACCCCGGCATCTTGCTGTACCTGAACGAAAACTACGGCACCACGCTAAGTGAACTCATCATGAACGGGCGCATGGACTTGGCCGTGCTGTATGGCGACAAGGCCATCCACGGCCTCAAGTTCCTGCCGCTGGTGAAGGAAGAGTTGTACCTGGTAGGGCCCGCCACCGAACCCCAACCCGGTGAGAACATTCGCCTTGAAGCCCTGGCCGATGTGCAGTTGCTGCTGCCGCGCCCCTACAACATCGTGCGCAAGCTGGTCAACGAAGCCTTCATGCGCGCCGGCATGACGCCGCGTGTGGTGGCCGAAGTCGAATCGGCCATCACGCTCACGGCGGCGATTGCCGATGGCCTGGGCTCGACGATTCTGCCGGCCTCGATTGCGCGCAGCTTTGTGGCGTCGGGCATGGCGTGGCAAAGTAAGATTGTTGAACCCGTGATCGAAGCGCCGCTGGCGTTGTGCCAGTCGGACCACCTGCCGCTGTCTGAGCCCGCACAAGCCGTGCGCGAGATCCTGCTCGAACTGGTGAACGATCTGCTGGTGGATGCGGCCCCGGGCGCCATCACAGAGAAAACCAACACTCTTACCTCCGTCGCCTAGGGCGATGTTGAACAAGTCACCTCGGATGCCCGCGCCCTGGTGAGGGAGGGACTGCTAGGCGCAAACCACAGCCATAGCAGCAGCTATGGCGAGGATTTGCAACGCCGCAGGCTGCCCTCACCAGGGATGCGGGCGCCGAGAGGGATTTGTTCAGCATTGCCCCAACCCATAAGGCGCTCTTATCCCGGCAAAGCCAAACGGTCTTGGCGTCGCGGGCCATCTCTCGGTAACTTAGAGGCATTGAACACGCTGAACCACAGCGTGTGAACGCCGCCCGCGAGGGCAGGAAACCCGAGATGAATCTACAGGAAATCAAGACCTTGATCGACGCCATGGCCGCGTCGGATCTCAGTGAAATGGCGCTGACGCGCGACGGCATCCAGCTCCGGCTGGTACGGAAAAAAGGAGGGTCGACAGGAGCAGCCACGCAGGCCGCCCCTTCAACGCCTACCAGCCAGCCGCCGTCAAAGCCCGTGGCCACAACCACGCCGCGCCAGGTCGCAGCCTCCGTCGCCACACCCGTAGCGCCCGCCGCCAACGAGATCACCACGCCCTTGTATGGTGTGGTGCACTGGCGCCCTTCCCCCGACGCGCCGCCCTTCGTGGCCGCTGGCCAATCGATCCAAGCCGGGCAAGTGGTGTGTGTGGTGGAAGCCATGAAGGTGTTCAACGAAATCCGCGCTGAAAACGATGCCACCGTGCAGGCCTTGCTGGTCGAGTCGGGGCAGGAAGTGGAAGCGGGTCAACCATTGCTGCGATTGGCCTGAGCACCATGTTTGATACTGTGCTCATCGCCAATCGCGGCGAAATCGCCCTTCGCATTCAGCGCGCCTGCCGCAGCCTGGGGCTACGCACCGTGGCCGTCTACTCTGAAGCCGACCGCGACGCGGCCTACGTGGCGCAGGCCGACCAGGCTCTGTGTATTGGCCCCGCGTCTCCGGCCCAAAGCTACTTGAACCAGGCCGCGATTTTGTACGCGGCCAAGGTCAGCGGCGCGCAGGCCATCCATCCTGGTTATGGCTTTTTGTCTGAGAACGCCGGTTTTGCCGCGCGGGTAGAAGAAGCTGGCCTGGTGTTCATCGGCCCGCCGTCTGAGTGCATTCGCACCATGGGCGACAAGGTGGCCGCCAAAAGCGCGATGCGCGCGGCCGGGGTGCCCTGCGTGCCCGGGCCCGATGGCTCGCTGCCCGACGACAACGCCGCCATTTTGCAGATCGCGCGCGACATCGGTTTCCCGGTGATGGTGAAAGCCGCCGGCGGTGGTGGCGGGCGCGGCATGCGCATCGTGCAGACCGAGGGCGAGTTACTGGACGCCATGGCCCTGACCCGCGAAGAAGCGCGCCGCGCCTTTGGCAACCCCGAGGTCTACATCGAGAAGTTTCTCGGCCACCCGCGCCACGTGGAGATCCAGGTGCTGTGCGACCGCTACGGCCACGCCTTGTGGTTAGGCAGCCGCGATTGTTCGCTGCAACGCCGCCACCAAAAGGTACTGGAAGAAGCGCCCGCCCCGGGCATCGACCCGATGCTTTTGGCCGCCGTGGGTGCACGTTGTGCCGAAGCCTGCCGCCAGATTGGCTACTGCGGCGTGGGCACGTTTGAGTTCTTGTTTGAAGACGGCGAGTTCTTCTTCATCGAGATGAACACGCGGCTGCAGGTGGAACACACGGTGACCGAGATGACCACCGGCATCGACATCGTGCAGCAGCAAATCCGCATGGCGCGCGGCGAACACCTGGCGTTGACGCAAGACCAGGTGGCCTGCTTTGGCCACGCGCTGGAGTGCCGCATCAACGCCGAGAACCCCGAAACCTTTGCACCCGCGCCGGGCCGCATCAGCACCTGGCAGCCCCCAGGCGGCTTTGGGGTGCGGGTCGACTCGCACGTCACCGCAGGCTACCGCGTGCCGCCCTACTACGACTCGATGATCGCCAAGCTCATCGTGCATGGCAGCTCGCGCGCCGATGCACTGGCACGCATGCGCCTGGCGCTGGCCGAAATGCACATTGGCGGCATAGCCACCAACCTGCCGCTGCACCGCGACATCATTGAAGACACCGGCTTTCAGCAAGGCGGTGTGGACATTCACCACCTTGAACGCTGGCTGCAGCAACGCAGCGCAGAGCGCGCAGTCTCTAAAGGCGCCCATGCATAACGCCAACACCACCCAACCCAACGTGACGCTGCTGGGCACCACGGCGCTGCTATTTGAGGCGCCGGGTGCCCTGGCACTGGCGCCACAGCAACGCATCTGGGCCATGGCCGGCCAACTGCAGGCCTTGCCCGAAGTGCGCGAAGCCGTGCCCGGCATGAACAACCTGATGCTGACCTTCGCCCAGCCCCCACGCACGCTGGCCGCGCTGCAAGCGTTGCAAAACACCGTGCTGCAAGCCTGGGAAGCTACGGCCCCGCTGCCACTGCAAGGCCGCATCATCGAACTGCCGGTGGTGTATGGCGGCGTGGGTGGCCCACACCTGGCCGACGTGGTGGCGCACACCGGCCTCAGCATCGACGAAGTGGTGGCATTGCACTGCGCACCGCTCTACCCGGTGTATGCGCTGGGCAGCCACCCCGGCTACTGCTATCTGGGCGGCATGGACGAGCGTATCGCGACGCCGCGCCGCGCCGTGCCCATCGTCAACCTGCCGGGCGGCTCGGTCTCCATTGGGGGTGTGCAGACGGGTGTATCGGCCTCGGCCGGCCCCAGCGGCTGGAACACCATTGGCAGCACCAGCATGGACTTCTTCCACCCCGAGCAAGACCCACCGGCCGTATTGCAGCCGGGCGACTGCGTGCGCTTTCGTGTTCAGGACATCGTTAGGGCCTGTTAACACCATGGATACAAGATGCGTTGCTGTTCAAAAGGCCAGAGGCGAGGCGCAAAACGCAGCCGGGGTGAACCCCGGCAAGGCTTTGCAACGCTGCGGCTGGTCTTTTGGACTGCAACCCGGAGGGAACGTGGTTAGAAAACCGCCACTCCGCGTTGCAGGTCTAGGCCAGGCGGACGCCTGGCCGTCACCCCGCGCCTTGATTGGCGCTTTTCTAACCACGTTCGCACTTGCATCCATAGTGTTAACAGGCCCTCAATGATTGAAATTCTTTCCTCCACCGCACTCGCCACCGTGCAAGACGCGGGCCGTCTGGGCAGCTTGCGCTTTGGCGTGGGCACGGCCGGTGCCATGGACCAACTGGCCTTGGCCGTAGGCAACCTGTTGCTAGGCAACCCCACCGGTGCTGCCGCACTCGAAGTGCCGGTCTACCCGTTTCAAGTGCGCTTCACCGAAGACTGCGCCTTCGCTCTCACCGGTGCCGATTGCCAAGCGCGGCTTGACCAGCAAATGCTTGCCCCTTGGTGGGTGCACCAGGCGCGCAAAGGCCAGGTGCTGACGCTGGGCCTGCCGCTGGCGGGCACCGGCAGCCGCGCCTATGTCGCGCTGGCTGGCGGCATTGACGTGCCTGAAGTGCTGGCCTCGCGCAGCACCCAGTTGCGCGGCGCGTTTGGCGGCTTCGATGGCCGCGCTGTACGCCAAGGCGATGTGTTGCGCGCGGCCAAGCCCGGCCTCGCGCCCGCAGTTGATTTTGGTGTGCTGCCACCTATTCTGGCCCTGCCGTTGACACGTGATGGCCTGCCCGCCATGCGTGTGCTGCCCGCCGCCGAATACACCGGCTTCAAAGAAGATTCACGCGCCGCCTTTTGGGCCGGCGAATGGAAGATCACCGCGCAAAGCGACCGCTACGGCTACCGCATGCAAGGCACGCCACTGGTGCCGATCGCGGCGATGGAAATTCGCTCGCATGGCATCGTGCCGGGCGTGATCCAGGTGCCGTCCAGCGGACAACCGATCGTGCAGATGCGCGACGCCCAACCGTCGGGCGGCTACCCGAAATTTGGCACCGTGATCGAGGCCGACCTGTGGCGCCTGGGGCAGGCGGCCATCGGCAGCCGTGTGCGTTTTATAGAAGCCACTTATGAAACCGCCATCGCCGCACTCGACGAAGTGCAAGCCTGGCTGGACGAGGCACGCCGCCTGATTGAACTGCAGCGCTGGGCGCTACAAAGGAGCTGACGATGCAGACCCAAGACATCCGCCAACTGGCCGAATGGCTGGCCGCCACCGACATCGATTTGCTGGAGCTGCGCGGCCCCACCGTGCAGGTGGAAATTCACCGTGAGGGTGCTGCTGTAGAGCAGCCAGCGGCCCCCGCGCCCATGGCCGCCACAACATCCGACCACGTCAGCGTGCGGGCGGGCTCGCTGGGCGTCTTGCTCGACCGCATCCCCGGCCGCAGCACACCACTGTGCCCCCCTGGCAGCACGGTGCAAGCCGGCGACCTGATCGCGCTGATGCAGGTGGGCCTGTTGCTGCTGCCAGTGCGCGCCCCATGCGACGGCTGGACTGGCGACTGGCACGTGCCGCCAGGCTGCACGGTGGGCTACGGCACGCCGCTGGTGGACATCAGCGTTGCGCCCTAGGCCAACGCGTTTTAAGGAGCAAGCAATGGACATCGACTTGAACGCCGACCTGGGCGAGGGCTTTGGCCCTTGGCGCATGGGCGACGACGAAGCACTGCTGAAGATCATCTCATCTGCCAACATCGCCTGTGGTTTTCATGCGGGCGACCCGGTCATCATGGAGCGCACGGTGCGCCTGGCGGCCACGCGTGGGATCGACATCGACATCGGCGCCCACGTGGGCTTTCCCGACCTGGGGGGTTTTGGCCGCCGCCAAATGCAGATCGACACACACGAGTTGGCCAGCATTGTGGTTTACCAGTTGGGAGCCCTGGCTGGCATTGCGCAAGCCTGCGGCCGGCGCATGACCCACATGAGCTTTCATGGTGCATTGGGCAACATGGCAGCGGCCGATGCCGACCTGGCGATGACACTGGTGGAAGCCGTGGCGCGCTTCGATCCGGGCTTGATCATCAGCTCTTCAGCCAGTGTGGCCATTGAAAGCGCAGGCGACCACCACGGCCTGCGTGTGGCCAGCAGTTTCTTGGCCGACCGCGCCTGCGACGACAACGGCTTACTGGTGCCACGCAAGCTGCCGGACTCGGTGATCCACGACAGCGCCAAGGTGCTGGCCCGCGTCACACAATTGCTGGAAGAAGGCACCGTGACCGCCTACAGCGGACGCAAAATACCCATGCGTGCCAGCTCCATCCTGCTGCACGGCGACACGCCCGGCGCCGTGGCGTTGGCGGCCGCTGTGCGGGCCAAGATTGAAGCCGTTGGTGGACGTATCGTCCCCATCTCAAGACAGTCGCCATGAAAGCGACCAGCGCCCTTTTCTCTACAGAAAGTACGGCACCAATTTGGCGCCTGCGTGTCTGGCCGTGCACTGTTGCGGCGCAGCATAAGGGTAGCTTATCGCCTCACAGCCAATCCGTCTTGGCGCGATTGGTGTCGCGCCGATAAAGTGAGTTCATACGAGACACGGCCCACTGCAAAAACCCAGTACCGCCGTCTCCATCGTCCAGAAAAGAAAGAAACCTGACATGCCTTTTTCCGATTACAAAACAGCCCTCGTGACCGGCGCCTCCTCGGGCATCGGCGCGGCCACCGTCGAACGTCTGTGTGCAGAGGGTCTGCAAGTGCACGCCCTGGCGCGCAGCGCAGGCAAGCTCAGCGAACTGGCCGCACGCACCGGCTGCATTCCCCACGCCATCGACGTCAGCGACCTAGCCAGCGTCACACGCCTGACCCAAGAGGTGGCTTTTGACGTGGTGGTGAACAACGCCGGTGTAGACCGCCCCGGCTCCATCTTGAAAGCCGACGAAGAAGGCATCGACCTGCTGATCGACGTGAACCTGCGCGCCGTGCTGCACATCTGCCGCCTCACGTTGCCCGGCATGGTGGCACGCGACCGTGGCCACATCATCAACATCAGCTCGATTGCCGCGGCCTACAACTTCGGTGGCAACAGCACCTACCACGCCACCAAGGCGGCGGTGAGCATGTTGTCGCGCCAGTTGCGCATCGATGCTTACGGCAAGCGTGTGCGCGTCACCGAAATCTGCCCCGGCCGCGTGGCCACCGACATCTTTGCCCACGTGCATGGCGACAGTGCCGAGATCCGCGAACGCTTTGTGGAAGGCTTTGAGTTGCCCCAGGCCGAAGACATTGCCAACGCCATTGCCTTCGCCATTTCGGCACCGATTGCAGTCAACGTGGGCCACATGGAAATCACCCCCACGCTGCAAGTGCCCGGCGGCTTGTCGACCACACGTCCAGAACGCCCACAGGCTTAAAGCCGCGCAGGCACACGACACCCCCACGTCCCTCAGAAGTCACGCATGAAAAACTTCGACCTGATGGCCATCCTGCTGAACGCTGAGTTCGGCGCCATGCTCCTCAAGGGCATACGGATGACGCTGCAAATTGCCGCAGGCTCCTGGCTTTTGGCGATGACCTTGGCCTTGGTGCTGCTGATCGTGCGGCTCATGCCCAGCCGCATCGCTGAACGCGCGGTGGAAGCCTATGTGTCTTACCACCGCAATGTGCCCACGCTGGTGCAATTGATGCTGTGGTACTTCGGCATCTCCAGCCTGTTGCCCAACGATGTGCAAGCCTGGCTGTCCGAGCACAACGGCGAAGCCTTGTTTGCCATCATCGCGCTCGGCCTGTGCCAAGCGGCCTACTTCAGTGAAGACCTGCGCTCGGGCCTGCGCTCCATTCCCGATGGGCAAACCGAAGCCGCCCGCGCCTTGGGCCACAGCTACATCAGTTCCATGCGTTATGTGATCTTGCCGCAAGCGGTGCGCAACGCCGTGCCGGCCTTGGTGAACCACAGCGTCTCGCTGTTCAAGAACAGCAGCCTGGCCATGGCGATTGGCGTGGCCGAGTTGACCCACGCCGTGAAGGAGATTGAGAGCCAAAGCTTCCGCACCTTCGAGGCTTATTTGGTGGCCACCTTGGTGTACCTGGGCTTCTCGTTGCTGATCATGGCCGCCGGGGCGTGGCTCTCCAAGCGCTACAGCATTGCTGGCGCACGATAGGCGAAGTTGTCATGATCGATCTCTACAACATTCTTCGCGACAACTGGCTGCTGCTGTTGGTAGGCCAGTACCCCAACGGGCCCATGGGCGGCATCGTCTGCACGCTGGTGCTGTCGGTGCTGGGCATTGCGCTGGCCTTCCCGCTCAGCGTGCTGATCGCACTGGCACGCTTGTCGCCCTGGCGCATCTTGCGCTGGCCTACCACGGCCCTGGTGTATGTGGTGCGCGGTGTGCCGCTGCTGATGGTCATCTTGTGGGTGTACTTTCTGGTGCCGCTGCTGATTGGCCGCAACGTATCCGGCTTTACCACCATGCTGTGCACGCTGGTGATCTACGAAGGCGCTTATCTCTCAGAAGTGGTACGTGCAGGCATTCAAGCCCTGCCACGCGGCCAACTGGAAGCGGCGCGCGCTTTGGGCCACAGCTACCTGGGGGCCATGTGGGCGGTGATCTTGCCGCAGGCGCTCTACAACATGCTGCCCAGCTTGCTGAGCCAGTTTGTCTCGGCAGTGAAAGAAACCACGCTGGGCTATGTGATCAACGTGCAGGAGCTGACCTTCGCGGCCAACCAGATCAACAACCAGTTGCTGACCAAGCCGTTCCATGTGTTCTTCATTCTGGCGGTGACGTACTACGTGGTGTGCTACAGCCTCACGCAGTTGGCCAAGTGGCTGGAGCGGCGTGTGATGCGCAAGCGCCAAGGGCAACTTGGCACTCCCCCTAGCACTTTGCCTGCTACAGCCACACCAGCTGAAACCTGACCACACCATTTCACGCATCCTGAGAGTTCCCCATGATCTGCTTCAACGAAATCAACAAATGGTATGGCAGCTATCACGCCTTGATCGACATCAATGCCGAGGTCAAAAAAGGCGAAGTGGTGGTGGTGTGCGGGCCTTCGGGCTCGGGTAAGTCCACGCTCATCCGCACGGTGAACCGGCTGGAAGAAGTGAAGTCGGGCCAACTGCTGTTTGACGGCAACGACATCCACGCGCCCATGACCAGCATGGCGCTGAACCGCCTGCGCAGCCGCATCGGCTTTGTGTTCCAGAGCTTCAACCTATTTCCACACCTGTCGGTGCTGGAGAACATCATGATGTCGCCGATGCGTGTGCGCGGCGTGAATCGGACGGACGCCAAAACCAAGGCCCAGCAACTGCTGGAACGTGTGGGCCTGGCCAGCAAAGCCGGTGCCTACCCGGCGCAGCTCTCCGGTGGCCAGCAGCAACGCGTGGCGATTGCGCGCGCCCTGGCCATGGAGCCGCCCGCGATGTTGTTCGACGAGCCCACCAGCGCACTCGACCCCGAAATGGTGGGCGAGGTGTTGCAGGTGATGCGGGGCCTGGCCAACGACGGCATGACCATGATGTGTGTCACCCACGAGATGAACTTCGCCCGCGAAGTGGCCGACCAGATCTGGTTCATGGACGCGGGCCGCATCCTGGAGACGGCCACACCGCAAGAGTTCTTCAGCAACCCACAGCATCCCCGAGCGAAACGTTTTCTGTCCGACCTGCGGGCGCATTGAGTCCCCAACCCAGCGCCCTTCCCCAACCCCCCAGCGTTTTCTTTTTCCCCAGGAGTTCACCATGTTCCAAGCCTCTCGTCTTCCCCGCATGACGGCGATCGCCGGTCTGCTCGCACTCAGCTTCGCCGCCCAGGCCGACCAATGGCAGGACATGGTCCAGCGCAAGGAACTCAAGTGCGGCACCTTTGCCGACGTGCCCCCGTTCGCCGCACCCGACCCGAAAACGCGCGAGATGGTGGGCTTCGACGTCGACATGTGCAACGCCCTGGCCAAGCACCTGGGCCTGACGGCGGCCATCACACCGCTGTCGGTTGAGGCACGTGTGCCTGAAGTGAAGATGGGCCGTGTCGATTTGACCGTGGCCAACCTGGCCTACACCAAGAGCCGTGGCGAACAAATCCAGTTCAGCGACCCCTACTACATCGCCAAGGAAATGCTGGCCGTGAAAGCCACCGACACCGCCACCACCAAGGCCGAGTACAAGGGCAAGCGCCTGAGCTCCACCAAGGGCTCGACCTCGGAGCTGTCCATCAAGATGAACGGCTCTGAACCCGTGACCTTCCAGGACACCGGCTCGGCCTACATGGCGGTGCAGCAAAACAAGTCGGTCGGTGTGGTGGCCAACACCATGACCATCACCAAGCTGGTGAACCAGTCGAAGACCGCCGGGGTTGAGCTGAAGATGATCAAGGACCCGATGGTGTTCCAGCCGATTGGCGTGGGCATGAAGAAGGATGAGCCCGTGCTGCTGGCCAAGGTCAACGCCGCGCTGATGGCCATGGACAAGGCCGGCGAGATCGACGCCATCTGGGCCAAGTGGATTGGCCCGAACACCGAGTTCAAGCTGGTGCGCGAAGAGAAGGTCACGCCACTGGCCGACCTGAAGTTCGAACTGCTGCCTTAATTCAAAAGCCAGCGCGCAAGTAGAAAAGGCCAGGGGTAACCTGGCCTTTTGTCTTTGGGGAGAGAGCCCGTTTAAGGCTTCTTCAGTCCAAAGGTCCCCAGCACCTGCTCGGTCTGCTTCTGCATCTGTTCCTGGAACTGCGTGAACACGTTTTTCGACTGCTCGACGTAGGTACCCATCAGGTTTTGCATCACCGGCGACTGCATGCTGCTGAACTGCGCCCAGGTCTCGGGCGTCAGCACTTTGGACTGCTCGCTCAGCTTGGCTTGCAGGTCGACAAACGCCTGCACGTTGCGCTCAAGGTAAGGACCCAAAAAGCCCTGTGCCGTATGGCCGTAGAAACGGATGATGTTGGCCAACGCCTGCTCGGTGAACAGCGGTGCGCCACCGGCCTCTTCTTCCAGAATGATTTGCAGCAGGATGGAACGCGTGAGGTCGTCGCCGGTCTTGGCGTCGCGCACCACCATCGGTTGGCCCTCCATCACCAGGTTTTTGACTTCGGTCAAGGTAATGTAGGTGGACGTCTTGGTGTCGTAGAGCCTGCGGTTAGGGTACTTCTTGATGACGCGCTGGTCCGACGCCGTGGCGTCGTCCGGGATGGGTTTACTACTTGGCACTCGATTCCTCGGTTTCTACCCGAACCCCGCCGCGCGGTGTTCGACATATTGCAGTGCAATAGATTGTAGAGACGCATCAACACAATGCGCCGCGAGATTACCCTGAGCGTGCGTATGGAATGCTATCAAAAACCTAGCTACCGTCGCTTGTCAATCAAGCGCCAATAGGCGATTTAGCTTGAACCCAGCCCCGCGCGAGACGCCCACACTAAGCGCCCCAGCGGTGCAACAGAAACACACCCACAGCAACCAATGCTGCCAACGCGCTCACACGCGGCGCCCATCGCGGCGCGTAACACAGCAACGCCATCAACAGCAAAGCGGCCACGGTCAACACGCCGCACCACAACACCCAGCCTTGCGCCGTGCCCTGCGCGGCCAGGCAGGCCAGCAGAGACGCCACCAAGGCCAGGCAGCCCGCCAGTTGCAGCCAGCGCCGCTTGACACCGGGCGAAGTGCCCCGGCCGTGGATGTCTTCAAAGTGCCGGTCCATGGCCAAGCTCAAGGCGCCAAAACCAGCGGTGGCGGCACAGAAGCCCGCCCAAGTCCAGAGAGACGCGTTCATCGGCCAGTCTCCGCGCCCAAAGCTTGTGCCGCATGCCGTGGCGCCGCAGCCAATGGCGCGCGCTTGGTGGCAACTGTTTTGCGCCGCCCCAACCACACCGCGCTGACCAACAGCAAAACACCCAGTGCCAGACACACCAGATCAAAGCCCGCCACAGCCCACAGGCCCAGCGGTATCGACACGCCCAGGTGGCTGCTAGAGGTGAACACATTCATCACCGGCACGAAGGCAAACAGCAAGCCGCCCAGCGCCAGTTGGATCTGCCACATGCGCCGCGTGGGCCAGGCCAAGCCGGCCAGCGCGGCCAGGCCCCACACCCAGAAGAAGCCATCGATCTCGCTCTGCGCACGCTCCGCAAGGCCCAGCGGCAACAGCCGGTTGAACCAAAAGTACGAGGCCATGGCGATGGGCAGGCCGGCAATCGCGCCCACGTTCAGCCCATCAACCAGGCGCGACGCCCAGCCCACACGGCCGCCGTGCGCCACGGCCTTGGCGTACTTCTGCCGCTCTTTCACGGCCCACAACAGCAGCCCCGTGGCCACCATCACACAGCCCGCCAGGCCCGAGACGAAGAACAAGGCACGCAGCAACGGGTTCGAAAAACGCCCCAGGTGCAGGCCATACATCACACCGCGCGTTTGCGCAGCCGCACCGGGGTCGTCACCCACGGTGGACTGCAGCGCGCCGGTCACACCGTTGAACACCATCACCGGCTGGGCCGACGAAATGCCGTGCCCCGCCTGCTGCAGCAAGGTGATGGTGGCGGCGCCATCGTTCGGGTTGTTGATGGTGATGCGGTCCACCGCCGCGCCATGCCAATGCGTGCTCGCCTGCGCCAGCATGGGCGCAATGGGCGCCAGCGCTGCCGCCACGCCGCTTGGCTTGGGGTCGCGCGCGCCACTGGACGCAAACACTTCGGCAAAGAACTTGTCTTGGTCGCCCTTGTAGGCCACCTGGCCGCCCCACGGCATGTACATGAACATCAGCGTAATCAGGCCGGTGTAGGTGATCATCAAGTGGTAGGGCAAGCCCAGCACCGCCACGGCGTTGTGCGCGTCCAGCCAACTGCGCTGACCCTTCTTCGGGCGGAAGGTGAAGAAGTCTTTGAAGATGCGCTTGTGCGTGACGATGCCGCTGATGATGGCCACCAACATCATCATGGCGCAGAAGCCGATGATCCAGCGCGCCCAAATGGCGGGCATGTAGTGCAGGTCGAAGTGCAGGCGGTAAAAGAACTCGCCACCCCGCGTGGCGCGTGCGGCGGCTTGTGGTTGCCCCGTCACTGGGTCGAGGTTGGTGGTGTCGAAACGCCTGGGGCGCTTGTTGCTGCCGTTGTCGGCTGCTTTGTCGGCGGCGATTTCCTCGGCCGAGCGCACCCAGGTCACGCGCACAGAAGGTTCACGCTCGGTCGGCAGCGTGACAAACCAGCGCTGGCTGTGCGGCGCCTTTTGCTGCAGCGTGGCCAATGAGCGTTCGGCCACTTCGGTTTGGGTGGGCAAGGTGGCGGCGGCCAGGTGCAGCTCGGGCCGCATCCAGAACGAGATTTCGTCCTTGAAATAACTGGCCGTGCCGGCGGCAAACACCAGGAACAAAACCCAGCCCACCAGCAAACCGCTGTAGGTGTGCAACCAGGCCATCGATTGGCGGAAACCTTCTTTCATGCGGCCTTACCTCCGTAAAAATGCACCAGCAGCACCAAGCCCAACAGCGCGCAGGGAACCAACAACCCCCGCCAGGCGCGCCACGCCGTGCGCGCCGCAAACGCCCACATCACCGCCACGGTGTAGACCGCAAACGATGCCAGCGTGCCCGTCAACGCCGCCTCGACACGTGAAGTGGGCATCACCAACGCGAGCACCGCCGTCACCAGCGCGGCCAACACATAGCCGCCCCCAATGGCGGCCACCGCACGCGACGCCACACCCCAGCGGTAGCGCGCGCCTTCGCTGCCGTGGGGCAGCCAGCGGTGTCGAGACGATGGAGAAGCCTCAGCCGCTTGTGCGGCGGGGCTGGGGTGTGGTGGCGTATGTGGCATGAAGAGAAACTGCGGTGGTGGGCTTTGAAACACGTGCTCAGTAGCGCATGCGCATGGCCAGGGCCAGCGTGCGCGGTGCGCCGTAGAAGTTCTGGCGGGCGACACCAGACACCTTCTCGTAGTACTTCTTGTCGAACAGGTTGTCGATGGTGAGGTTCAGCGACACGTTGTCGTTGATCTGGTAACCGGCCTGCGCGTTGAAGATGGCGTAGTCGCCCGACACCAACCGCAGCGTGCCGCTTTGCGCGTAGAACTCGCTCTTGTAGGCCACACCGCCGCCCACACTCAAACCCTTGAGCGCGTCGTTGCGGAAGGCGTAGCGGGTGAACAGGTTCACACTGTGGCGCGGCGTGATGGGGCTGAACACCTGGCCTTGCTGGCTCACGGGCGCCTTCACGTATTCGGTGTCGGTGTAGGCGTAGCCGGCCAACACGTCCCAGCCGGGCGCGACCTGGCCGCTGACTTCCAGCTCTAGGCCCTGGCTGCGCACCTCGCCACCGGCGATGGAGGCGGTGGTGTTGTTCGGGTCGGTGATGGCGCGGTTGCGGTCTTCGATGCGGAAGACAGCCATGTGGGTTTGCAAGCGCTTGTTGAGGTACTCGCCCTTCAAACCAAACTCGATTTGCTCGCCGGTGCGCGGCTTGAGCAATTGGCCAGCGGCGTCCAACGCGGTTTGCACCACCATGGTTTCAGAGTAGCTGGCGTAGGCCGTCAACCCCGGTTGAATATCGTACAGCGCGGCCACCGACGGGATGAACTTGCGCCCCGGGTCGGAAGTAGACGTGACCAAACCCGTGCTGGTGCTGCGCGTCTCCACCTTGGCCCAGGCCAGGCGGCCACCGGCCAGCAGTTTGAGCTGATCCGTCAGGCCGTATTGCAGTTGGCCGTACAGGCCGTCTTCGGTCTTGGTGGTGATGGCGGTGTAGCCCGGCAACGTCAACGTGGGGTAGATCAAGTCGTAGTTGGGCTGAAACACGTTGAACGCCAGCGTGGGGCCGTAGACGTAGTTGTTGTCGTAGGTTTCACCTTCGCGGTGGCTGGCGCCGAACAACACGCGGTGTGTGCGCCCGGCAAATGCAAATGGGCTGGTGATGTAAGCGTCGACGCTGCGATCTTTGGCTTCATTCTGGAAGTCCACCGTCTGCATCGCGACGGCCCCGCTGGCCGATACCGCGCTGTTGGCGCGGCCCGAGCGGTAGAACGATTCACGCGTAACGTCGCGCGCGGTCACTTTGATGAGGCCGCCGTTGTCGAGGCGGTGCTCCAGCTCGGCAAAGGCGTCGGTGGTGTCCAGGTTTTGACGGTTGGCGCGTAGGCCCACCATGGTGGACACGGGCACGTCGAGCAACTGGCCGTTGGCGTACGAAGGCAAGCCTTGGTCCACCGCCGCGCGCACGCGTTGGCGGGTGTAGCCCACCGACAGTGTGGTGTCGCGCGTGATGTCCAGCTCCAACGTGCCGTAACCCAGGTCTTTGTTGTTGAACAGCGTGTCGATGTAGCTGTCGCGGTGGTCGGTCACGGCCACGGCGCGGCCACGCAAGCTGCCAGAGGCATTGAGTGCGCCGGTCACATCGATGTCGGCGCGCTTCATGCCGTACGAACCGGCTTGTATGTTGGCGCCAATCTGCAAGTCTTTGAGCGCGCGCTTGCGCACCAGGTTGATGGCGCCGCCCGGTTCGCCACCGCCTTGCAGCAGGCCGGCCGGGCCGCGCAGCACTTCAAAGCGGTCGTAGATGGCGGCATCCAGCGCGGTGGCGTAGTTGGCGCCCTGCGAGATCGGAACACCATCGAGCAAGATGGCGCCGATGTCGAAACCGCGCGATTGGATGGTGTTGTAGTTGCCCGCGCCGTCCAGGCGCGTGACGGTGACGCCGGTGGTGAGCTTCACCGCGTCTTCGAGTTTGGTGAGGTTGCGGTCGTCGAGCTGCTGGCGCGTGATGACGCTGACCGACTGCGGGGTCTCCAGCACCGACTGGCCGGTTTTGCCGATGCTTAGCGTGCGGGCTGTGTATTGGCCGCTGGCCTCGGTGGAGGTGTCGCCTGTGTCCGTTACGCGGACTTCGGGCAATGCACCTGTGGTGTTGGTGGTCGTAATGTTGTTTTGGGCAAGCGCAGCGGTCTGCGCGCAGCAGGCAAGGGCCAGGAAGGCCAAGGCTGTGCGTGACGATGGAGGAGAGACAAGCGAGCGTGATGTCATGTACGTTTTACGCTTGCTGGCTTCTAGCTGGCTGCTACTAAGGGTTAGAAATGGGTGAGACCTGAAAGTCGCTTAACGGGCCTTACTTCGCCTTGTTAGGCTCAGCTGCCGGTGCGGCAGGCAGCGCGGCCAAGCCTTCGTTCAGTTGCAGCGTGAGCGAGGTCACGTAGCTGCCACGGTCAAACTTTTCGCCAGCGCGTTCCACACCAGCGGCGTCGTTGTGCGACAGCTCCAGCACGTAGGTGCCCTTCCACGGCAGGTTCACGCTGAACTTGCCAGCGGCATCGGTGTGGTGCTCTTGCGCCCAGCCCGAGGCGGTGACCACAGCGACCTTGGCCTTGGGCAGCGGTTGGCCCTTGTAGAAGGCTTGCAGTTCAACGTTGCCTTTGTCCACGCTGCCGGTGGGCACGAGGTCGAGCGTGAGCTTGGGGTCTTGCTTGGTCAGCGTGGTGGCCAGGCGGGCTGCAGGCACGTAGATGTTGCGTGCGGTTTTGTCACCAGCCTTGCTTTCCCACGAGGGGTAGGCCACTTCTTCAGCGATCAGCGATTCACCGGGTGCTGCGGTGGCCGACAAGGCAAAACCGTTGGCGGTCTTTTTGATTTCCAATGGCTCGGCGCCCTTGGCAGAGATTTTGTGCGCCACGGGTTTGACGAACTTGTCGAGCAGGCCAGGCGAGGCTTCGCGCAGGTTGTCACCAAACTCGCCGAAGTAGAACTTGGCGCCATTGGCGTCTTGTTCCAGCCAGGTTTGGTGGGCTTGGGCGCCGATGCTGACGCCAGCCAACAGCAGCGATGCCAGCAGGGTGCGGTTGAAATTTTTCTTCATAAGTTCTCCTCTTTCACGGTTGTAAAACTGGATGGCGGCGCTGCTTTCAGAGCCGCACGTCCATGCGGCTCACAAGGCTGCGCCCCGCCCTGGCGTGGTGCCAGGACGTTAGAGAATGCGCTGGGTTAGATGAGAGATCTAGCCTGGCTGCTGCGGCGCGGACAGCGTTCGCGCGGCGGTGTTGGCTGTGGCTTTGTTTGTGGCTTCAGCCATGGCGCCAGAAAGCTCTGGCTCGACCTCAAGATCTTCATTCGGTCGCTTGGCTTGCGCTTGCGGTTGCCGGCGCTTGAGCCACAAATACAGCCCACTGCCCAACACCACGATGGTGGCAATGTCGAGCAGCGCCCAGATGATTTGCATGGGCATGCCGCCGTAGTCGCCGAAGTGCAGAGGCTGCGACACCAACAGCGCGGTGAGGTACCAAGGCAGATGCGGCGCGGCCGTGACTTCACCGGTTTTGGCATCCACCATCACCGGCTGCAGCAGGCGCGCGGTGAGCGGCTCGTCGCCATGCAGGAAGAAGGTGGTGTGGTGCGGGCTGGAGAAAGCCGTGCCGGGGAACGCCGCGAACGACATGGTCATGCCAGGCGCATGCGCCATCGCCGCGTCCAAAGACTTTTGCACCGAGGCGCGCGCGTTCAACGCCACCGTGGGTTGGCCTTTGTAGGGTTCGAGCAGAACGCTCAGTTCCGCGTGCTGCCAGTATTTAACGATCAACGTCGCCCAGGTGTTGATCACGCCCGTGCTGCCCACCACCAAGGCCCACACCAGCGTGACGATGCCCAGCAGGTTGTGCAGGTCGAGCCACTTCACGCGGGTGGAGCGGTTGCGCCGCACTTCACCAAAGTCGAGCTTGCGCATGAAAGGCGCGTACAGCACCACACCCGAGACGATGGCGATCACCATCAACAAGCCCATCAAACCCAGGAACAACATGCCCGGCAAACCGGCGAACAAGTCAACGTGCAGCTTGAACATGATCCACATAAAGCCCTCGTCCACCGGTGGGCGCTCCAGGATTTCGCCGGTGCGCGCGTCCACGGCAATGGACTTGAAGTCTTCGGTCGGGTCTGGCGTGGGTGTGAGCGTGACGAACCAGATGTTCTTGTCGTCTTCGCCTTGCGAGGCGAACTGCACCACACGCTCAGGGAAGCGCGCGTTGGCCGTCTTCAAAATTTCATCCAGGCTGAGGTGCGGCGTGCCCGCCGGCATGGGCTTGGACTCCACCTCGGTGCCCAGCAGGTGGCCAATCTCGTGGTGAAAAATCAGCGGCAGGCCGGTCAGGCACAGCAGCAGCATGAAGACGGTGCACACCAGGCTGCTCCACTTGTGCAGCCACGTCCAGGTCTTGAGAGTGCTTGTGCGCATGGGGCCTGCTCCTAGGTCAACCGGGTCAAAACTCGACAGCGGCGCTCAGGCCGAAGGTGCGTGGTGCACCGGCGTTCAGGTAACCATTGCCTGGGTAACCGCCGACCGAAGCCCAGTAGTTTTTGTCGGCAACGTTGTCGACGCGGGCGCGCAGGGTGACCAGGCGGCCGCTGAGTTCGGTGACGTAACGCACGCCCAGGTCGAGACGCGTCCAGTCAGGAACCTTCAAGGTGTTCGCGGCATCGGCATAGCTGCTGCCGGTGTAGACCACGCGGCCGTCCACGGCCAGGCCACGCACGCCGGGCACATCCCATTCCGCGCCGATATTGGCCTGGAACTCAGGCACCCCGATCACGCGCTTGCCCTCGGTGCTGGCCACGCCGGTGCTCTTTTGCTTGGCGTCCAGCCAGGTGCCGCCACCCAGCAGACGTACGCCGCGTGTGGGCGTGCCAAAGACTGTCAATTCCAGTCCTTGGTGCTTGTCTTCGCCATAGGTACCGTAGACATTGGCGCTGTTGGTGGCGCCGCGCGGCTTCTCTGTGGAGAAGAAGGCCAGGTTGCCGCCCAGGCTCCCTCCGTCGTATTTCACGCCGATTTCTTTTTGTTTGGAGACATAGGGCGCCAACCATGTTCCTCGGTTGGTGACGGGCGCGCCGTTGGGTGCAGTAGAAGGAGCGGTTTCGCCTGGGATCAGGGCTTCGATGTAATTACCGTAGAACGAGGTCTGTTTGTTCAGTTTGAACACCACGCCTGCGGCTGGGCTGGTGTGGCTGTGGTCATACGAGGAGCTGACCGCGCCAGTGTTGTAAGCATAGTTGGTCTGCTCCAGCGTCTGGCGGCGTGCGCCAAGCGTCAGCAGCAGGCTGTCGTCCATGAAGGACAAGGTGTCGCCAATGGCGAAGCTGGTGAGCTTGACCTTGCCTTGCAGCGCAGGGTCGGACAGCTTGTTGCCCAGCAACACGCTTGAGCCGTAGGCGGGCAAGGCGTAGCTGGTGGGCGTGTAGAGGTTAGTAGCCTTCGTGTTGAGGTAGTCCATGGCATACGCGTTGTCTTTCTTCAGGTCATAGAAAGACGCCGACACCAGCCATTCATGGCCGACCGAACCGGTGCGCAGCTTGCCGCGCACACCGGCTTCACCCGTGCCCACACTGTCTTCGCGCGTGTTGTCGAAGCGGTAGATGGTGCCCGCTCCCGTGGAGCCATTGGTCACCGTGAGGTTGGCCAGCGAGTTGGCCTCTTCACTGCGGCGAATGCCGTAAGCGCCCCAGGCGGTCACGTCCGGCGTGATGTCGACTTCTCCACGCAAGGTGCCAAACAGATCACGTTCGTTCGAGTAGCTCCAGGGCTGCGCGAAGTTGCTGCTGGCATCAGGCGCATCGGGCACCTTGGTGACGGCGCTGCTCAGCGTGACGTTGGGGCGGGTCTGCTTCAAGCGGTTGTCCTGCCAGCCGATGTCGCCGGACAAGCGCACATTGCGGCTACGCCAGTCCAGGCCAACGGCCAGCAAGCCGAGCTCGGCCTTTTCATTGTCGATGGCGGTGCCACCGTCACGGTAGGCCGCATTCACACGGATGCCCGTGCTGTTGTCAGGCCCAAAGCGGCGCGACAAGTCCAGCGCCACCGAGCCCTGGCCGCCGCTGTCCACGCCCACGGTCACACGCGAAAGGGGCTCGTTGAGCGCGCGCTTGGGCACCAGGTTAATGGTGCCGCCAATGCCGCCGCCAGAAGGCGTGGCACCGGTCAGGAAGGTGGACGCGCCGCGCAGCACCTCCACACGCTCGAACAGCTCGGTGGCAATGTACTGGCGCGGCAGAAGGCCGTACAAACCGTTGTACGCCGTGTCATCAGAGCTCAGCACAAAGCCGCGAATGAAATACGACTCTTGAAAGTTACCAAAGCCGCGCGCCACACGCACCGTTGGGTCGTTTTGCAGCACATCGCCCACGCTCTTGGCGCGGCGATCCTGGATCAGTTCATTGGTGTAGGCGGTGATGGAGAAAGGCGTCTCCATGTTGTCACGCGTGCCCAGCACGCCTGCCCGCCCACCACGCGCGACTTGGCCGCCCGCATAAGGCGCAGACAAACCTTCGGCCGATGCGTCCGCGCTGGCGTTCACGTTCACCGTGCTCAGTGTTTTGGCCTCAGCAGATGGCGCGGTCGCCATTTGCGCCATGGCCCCCATGCTGGCAACAGTGATGAAGGCCGCGAGCGCGACGGGATGAAGAGCCGGACGGGAAACACGCATGGAGATCAAAAGAAGTCAAAAGTTAAAAAACGAACAAGATCGAGGCGAGGCAGGCAACCCTCAACGCCAGGCAAACCACGCGATCACCGCGACCGGCACTCCCAGGCCAATCCACGACCAGACGTCGCCCCAGGCGTCAGACACCAAAGCAGTCACCAAGCCGGTGGCGCTCAACAGGCCTAACACAATGGGCCAGCCCCAAAGCTTCCAGAACGGGGATTTCAGTGCACGGTTCATATCGAATGTGGTTCGGTTTACAGAAATAGCAGACAACAACCCGCACTTGCCGCTACAAATTAAGCAGCGGCTTTCACAAGCTCCAAGAGCTTGAAAGACTTATTGGTTATATTTTTTAGTCTTACTCGGGTAAGCAACTCCGAGCTTGCCGTCCAGCACTTGGGCTGAGCCTCAAATGCCAATGCAATTAATTCGCAATTGTATTTGAATTAGCAACAGTCATCACGCAACTGCGTTGGTGGCGTGATGGAGTCGTCGTAGAACGCTGAGCTTGACGCAAGGAAACGCCAAAGGAACCGGTGCGATCGAACGATAGCCCGGTACTAGATCAATCAAGACCTGTTCGAGTCGTGTGTACAGGGCACGGCGGGCGGTACCGCCCGTCGCGCTCATCACAGAAGCGTATACGGCCTAGCGTATGACCGCTTGAAGAACACCCAACACACGGGCTTGCTGTTCTTCGGTCATGCCCACCCATAGAGGCAAACGAACCAGGCGCTCGGACTGCTGCACCGTGACCTCCATCGAGCCATGCGCACGCCCATAGCGCTGCCCGGCTGGAGACGAATGCAATGGGACGTAGTGGAACACTGAGGCAATTTCACTGCTGCGGAAGGCATCCAAAACGCTCTGGCGCTCGATACTCGGGTCCATCAGCACGTAGTACATGTGCGCGTTGTGTTGGCACTCTTGCGGCACGATAGGCCGACGCAGCACACCCGCCGCCTCCAGCGGCGCCAGCATTTCGTGGTATCGGTTCCAACTCTCCAGGCGTTGCTGCGTGATGCGATCGGCCTCTTCAAGCTGTGCCCACAAAAAGGCAGCAATCAGTTCACCGGGCAAAAACGACGATCCAACCTCTTGCCAAGTGTATTTATCCACTTCACCGCGGAAGAAGCGACTGCGGTCTGTACCTTTTTCGCGAATGATTTCTGCACGCAGCGCCAACGCCGGATCATTGACCAACAGAGCGCCGCCCTCCCCCGAAATCACGTTCTTGGTTTCGTGAAAACTAAAGGCACCGATATCGCCAATCGCGCCCAGCGCTTTGCCTTTGTAGCTGGCCATCACCCCTTGTGCGGCGTCTTCCACCACCTTCAATTGATGTCGCCGGGCGATATCCATGATGGTGTCCATCTCACACGAGACACCCGCATAGTGCACGGGCGCAATGGCGCGCGTGCGAGGGGTGATAGCCGCCTCGATCAGACGCTCATCCAGATTCAGCGTGTCTTCTCGAATATCAACAAATACCGGCACACCGCCACGCAAGACAAATGCATTGGCAGTAGAGACAAAAGTGTACGACGGCATGATGATTTCGTCGCCCGGCTGAATCTCCAACAGCAAAGCAGCCATTTCGAGGCCCGCTGTGCATGAGTGCGTCAGCAGCGCCTTGTGACAGTGGGTACGGGATTCGATCCAACCGTGGCAACGCTTGGTAAACGGGCCATCTCCTGCCAAGCGCCCATTGAAATGGGCCTCAGCAATGTAGTAGAGCTCTTTACCGGTCATGTGCGGCCAGTTGAATGGGATATGTTTGTCCATTTTTTTCATTTCTTCCACGCGGAAACTATTCAAAGAAATTCACCCTGGCGTACTGAGCATATGGCAACGAGATTGAACACGAACCGACAAACGTAGGCCACCAAAACCCCTACAGCTCTTTTAATTCGTTGTTTCACATTGAATAAAACGCAGCTCTGTCGCCCCATATTTTTGGCTAGACAGTTCGTTTAACTTTCCGTGCAATCTTTCTTGACAATAGATCTCAAGCATTTTCAAATAGATTGGGTGAGCCATCACAGGCATTCCACCCTTTGCAACCAAGATATCTGTCAAACCTCGTCCGGCTTTTTGTTCCTCATACGCTACTGTATACGGCGCCAACGTTGAAGTTCCAAGGCCGTAATGCCTATAAGACATCGCAGCAGTTGATGCGCCTAAAACAGGATAAACAGCATCATATGGAAAGGTTCCACCCCAAATTACGACAGGTGTATTCGGGAAAGTGGGCACATCTGCCAAAATCTTCTGCGCTTCAAGGCTAAACCGCTTGGATTCGGCGAAAACATTCCATGCGTTCGTCAGCATTGCCACAAACAATATGCACACACCAAGATGCATCCGCCACCCGGAGGCTCTGCCCGTTAAAAATGGCGCAATTAACAGCAGAGAAACCAGAGTTACATACACATGTAAAACACCAGGCCGCCCCAGCAGACCGATCGAAAATACGGCCAGAATGCATAGCCCCCAGCTGACTGCCACTTTCCAGCTTGGCATGAGAAATAGCAAAATTATTGCGACACAAAAACTGATCCAGAGTCTCGGATGCCATAACGTTTGAACACCCGTGAACGCATTATCTAATGAGTTTTTTTGAGTTGATAAAGGTCCCAACTCAGTCAGCATCGACGTCAGAGTTTTAGGGTTTGCAATATTGGGATCAACAAAAAACCAATGCCCAATCAAATCAACGTCGTTGGCACTGAAATCATGCCTTTTCATAATATCCGGGTGCTCTTTTAGGACCTTCCCCGCTCCATAATCCGTAAATGCAGCACGAGCAGGATTCAACTCATTAAATGCTTGCCACTCTTCGCTTTGATAGGCCTGCTTGTCTATGACAAAAGATAAAGCGATTGATAAGGACAGTGCAAAAAATGCATATTTTGTCAACCGTGATGCAAGCAAACTACGCCATGGAATCAGGGGCAGTGCCACGATCAACATCAACAAAAATTGTGGGGCACGAACCAGAAAACTCAAAAATGCCAGAGTACAACCAGCAATCAGCACTCCTGTGCTATTTTTCTGAGCATACATTCGCCAGCATAGGAGTGCTCCGATAAAAAGCAGACCGGCGTTAATCGTAAATTGCGGAAAGATGACGGGACCAGTCAGAACCAATCCAAAAATCGATAGGCAAGCAATATAGCCCACACCGCTCCGAAGGAGGCTCCAAACCAAAACACTCCCGATTGTGACCAACACACAAAGGGTCGCAATAGAGTAGCCTAAGACGCCATTAATCGTTGGAATGATTCGAACAAAATAGCCCCAAACCACATTAGAAAACAGAATTTTTGGCGAACCAAAAACCGAAACACCATAGCCATGCGCCAACATTGACATGCCTACGTCGTCATTCGTCTCCCATTTTGGAGGAAAGAAAAAACAAAGTAAAAAAACAAATAAACAGCTAATTGCAAAAGACGACAGCAGCTGATATTTTGCTGGAATTGATTTATCTTTAAAAAACAAGATCATTGATTTTATTTAATTATGACGATCTACATGGGGAACAGTGGTGGAATGCGATGGCTTAAAGACAAAATATCTCATTAATAAAAACAAAACCCCAGCGCATACAAATATTGCGGCGGCCTGTACCAACTGATGCGGAAAGTTAAATTTCTCCCACAAAAAGTACAACATGAAGTAGTTGACACCATAACTGATCAAGTGTGCTATGACATAACGCCACAAGGCGCGTTTTTTTGTTCCTGAGTATGAGAAAGAATATTTTGAATGACCAAAATAGGCTGTCGTCGCCCCAATTGGATAAAGAAGGGTAATCGCAATTTTGGGATCTAGCCAAAAGTAGGTAATAGCCAAATAGATAAAATAACCAAGCAAGTTATTAAGAACCCCTACCACACCATAGCGAACAATTTGCCCTAGAGTGGGAAACTTCGACATCAAATTATTCATTTCTACTTGTTAATGAGGTCTGCAGTTTTTGTCGATCAATCTTGCCATTTGCATTTTTCGGGAGTTCCGTCTCAATCACAATTCGGCCTGGAATCATGTAGCTGGGCAAAAGTCCAGCCAACTGTTCCAATAAAAGTTTTTCTTCAAGTTTTTCTGCGCTAGCAATGAAACCAACGATTTTTCCGTAGGCTGCATTTGTTCTTAAATAAAGGACAGCCGCCTGGTTCACCTTGGGAAGCTTTACCAAAGCGTGCTCAATTTCCTCGAGTTCAATGCGGTAGCCCATGTGCTTGATCTGGTTGTCTTTACGGCCAATGAAATAGAGCCGACCTTCCACCTCTTTCACCAAATCTCCGGTACGGTACATCCGCTTCATGAAGCGGTTAGCGTCAGTGATGGTGTGAAAGGCGGTAGCCGTTCGGTCGAGATCATTGAAGTAGCCCGCCGCCACGTTGGGGCCAATCAAACACAGTTCGCCTTCCACAGCATCGTGGCCCTCCTCGTCCAAAATGCGATGATCGAAGTTGGGGTTGAGATGGCCAAGTGTGGGCAGACCATTCAGGTCCTGGAAATCTTCTGCGCTTAACTTATGGGCGCTGCAGATGCAGGTGCATTCCGTCGGGCCATAGACGTTTGTGAGTACAGCCTGTCCGGAAAATGTGTCGTAGAGTTTTTTGAGCTCAGGTTTAGGGTAGCCCTCGCCGCCGAAAACAATGTTGCGCAAATCAGGTAAGCCCTTGGCCGTCAGCGCCTTCATGGCGTTCAAGTAGATCAACAGCGACGGCACTGAAAACCACATGTTGCACTGCATTCTTGCAACGTAGGCCACCAGTTCATAAGGTTTGGTCGTCAAGTCACGGTGAATGGGAGTGAGGGCCGCACCCGAAAAAAGGCCCACGTAAAAATCGAACACCGAGTTGTCAAAATACATCGGGCTCAAGTTCGCGAAGTTGTCCTGCTCGGTGATGCCAAAGCATTCGCGCCCCCAGGCGATGAAGTGAAGCACGTTCTGGTGTGTGACGGCCACCCCTTTGGGCACACCGGTGGAGCCGGACGTGAACATGATGTAGGCAATGGTCGCGCCGTCCACCTGCCGCGAACACTCGCGCTGGCGTTCCCGGTCGACTTCGCGGGTCGTTGGGAGCGACGAGACATCAAGTAACACCAACTCGCAACCTTGGCCCGTCGCCAGTTCAGACATGCCAGCCTGGTAGGCCAAATCATCGTAGAACAAAAGAGAAGGCGCGCTGGCCTGCAGCACACGACTGTTACGTGCAATTGGCGAGGCCACATCAATGTTGACGTAAGCCACGCCAAGCCGGATCGCGGCCAACATCAGGGCATACGAAAGAGCCTGTTTGTCGTGACCAATGGCGATAACGTCGCCACGCTTCAAGCCCTTGGAGAGCAGCAGCGCAGCCAGCGAATCAACCCATCCACCCAACGCGCGGTATGTGGTGTCTTCGTTGGCGTAGCGCAATGCCGGCCGAGCAGCATGTTGGGTCAACACGTCGTCAAGTAGGTGGGCTAGGTTGTGGTGATGCAAGATTGCAGACATGGCAGCTAAACGTCTATCGGTTGATGGTAAAGAAGGGGTACGGATCACCAAGCGCAACGAAGCCGCTTGACTGGCATAAGGCCATGGAAGCGGTGTTGTTGGTGAAGCAGTCCCATAGCGGCAGCACATTCTGTGCACCACAGCGTTGGTTGAACAGCCTTACCACAGCCTTGGCCAAGCCCAGATGCCGGAAGGCTGGCAGTGTTAACACATCAATCTCAGCTTTCCCGCCCGCCACGGCGGCGGCGTAGCACAGGGCGGCGGGCTGCCCCTCGACCAGTGCCAGCACAGCATTCGACTGCTGAGCAAAATCGCCTGCCGTTCGCCAGAACCGCCCAACCACACCGAAAGCTTCTTCGATCAAATCGACGTGGCTCGCATCAGTACAGATGAGGGTTACGCTCGCCGCTACTGCAGCATGGCCGGAGGTGTCTGAACGAGCCCAGTCAAACTGAAAATGCTGCCGCCAGGAACGCAAAGCATCACACTCGCCGACTTGCAGAAAATCCGCATAGTAAGGGGTATAGAGCCGCACCTTTGCGCAAGAGAAGGCTTTGTCGACCAGCAGATAGCGCTGCAAGGCTTGCTCAAACGCTGGTACTGGTTTGCCGAATACTTGGGCGAATCCGAAGGCATGTTCTACATAGACCTGGGTTGGGCCGTCCATTTGATCTGCATAGACAACGCCGTCCTGAGCGTCGTTCAGCACTGCGGCAATCAGCGGGAAGTACGCCCCGTGGCCAAGGTAGATCGCGTGGGCTGCAGCATACTGCTCGGTAGAGAGCCGCAACATATCAAATCCTCAGGCCGCCATTGACTTCCAAAACCGTGCCGTTGATGAAGTCGTTCCCCACCAGGGTGACCACTGCCTGCGCGACCTCGTCGGCTTGGCCGAGCCGACGCAGCGGAGTATTGCTCTGGATATGTTTCAGCGTGGCCTCGTTCAGCGCGTGGCGTGTAGAGTCGGTGCCAATGAAACCCGGCGCCACAGCGTTTGAGCGTATGCCCCAGCGGCCCAATTCCGTGGCCCAGGTCACAGTCATGGCATTCACGCCAGCCTTGGCGGCGGAGTACGCAGTCTGTCCTTCATTGCCGCAGGCACTGATAGAGCTGATGTTGATGATCGCGCCCTTGATTCGACGCTTGACCATATGCTCGACGACAGCGGCTGTCACGATGAAAACGGAATCGAGATTGACCGTAAGGGAAGCACGGAATCGACCATAGTCATGCATCATGCCATTTGGGTTCATGATGTTGACGAAGGGCTCACTAAAGATGACACCGGCGTTGTTGACCAGGATGTCGATCTTTCCAAGACGCGCCACCACGCTATCGACCGCAGCCTTGACCATTTCGGGATCGGTGACATCCATCGTCACGGAATCAAACCCCGACGGTAGGCCAGCAAGAGCCTCCACATTGCGGTCAGCCACCACTACAGTGGCACCTTCATTCGCCAATCGCTGGGCAATCGCAAAACCCAAGCCTTGCGCACCACCGGTCACCAGCGCGATGGCGCCCTTAACTTCCAAGATCAACTCCCTTGTCTTGAAGCACGGCCACAATTTCAGCGACCGAGGTCATTCGCAAGATGTCGGGAATGTCCAATGCAATGCTGTATTCACGCTCCAAGGACAATACCAAGTCCATCTGCTTGAGGGAATCCCAAGTGCCAACATCTGATTGCTGCAGTTCAGGGTGGACCTCTGCAACGCGAAGACCGAAGATCTCTGCTAGCACCTCTGCTAGTTTAGTGTTCATGTTCAGATTCCAAAATGTTTAACGTAGTCTTCCGACGAGTAGCGGAAGGGCTCGGCCGAGCGAGCCAGGTGAACTGAGTAGGGTTTGGTGTCGCGCGAGATCATGGCGCTCGCGCCCACAACGTTGAACTCACCCACCGTGATGGCATTGACCACCGTACTGTTCACGCCCAAAAAAGTGTTGTGCAGGACCTTAGCCTGCCCAGAGACCACGCTACCCGCAGCGATCCAGCAGTGGTCACCCACGCTGCTATGGTGCGCGAGCGTGACGTTGCTCCACACCATGCTATTGACACCAACGCGTGCCTGCGGCTCGATCACCGCGCCAGGCAGTACAACACAGCCCTCGCCCAATGGAAAGTCGGTGTAGACCCGAGCATCCGGGTGGATATAGGTCTCGACACCGTAACCCATCGCCTTGAGACGAGCATACATCTGCTCGCGTGTGCGGTTCAGATCGTTGTAGCCCATGGCCATGATCACGTAGTGCGCGTCTGGAGCGAAAACGCCTGTCACTTCTGACAAACCCACCGTCTGATAGCCAACCACGCTACCCTGCGCAACGTACTCGTCATCAACCGTCACACCGACAACTTCGTACCGTGCATCTTGGCGCAAGTAGGCACAAAGGATTTCAGCAGTGATCGCGTTGCCTGCCAACAGAATCTTCTTCATAACATTTACTCCATGACGGCCAGACCAAAACCGGTCTTGCCGTACCCATTGCCGTTGTAGAGCATGTACATCCGCCCCTGGTGCTCAAACACACAGGGATAGCAGATCATCTCGCTGTCCCAACCAGTGGGAGAGACGTCGATGCCTGATAGGGCGTCGTTGCGCTGCCATTGGCGCCCATCAGCAGACGATGCAAAGCCGATGCGATAGGTGTCGGTCGTCTTAGTAGCTCGGTGCGCATACCACATGAAGTAAGTGCCTTCACGGTGAATCACACTGGGCCGACCGAAGGCATATTCGTACTCGTCGGCAAACGGCAGGCACATGCCGGGGTGGCAGGTCCAATCCACGCCATTGTGCGAATGTGCGTAGTGAATGCCGTAGTGATGTTTCCAGCCCTGCTCGGTCTTTGTCCAACTGATGCCCGAGTTGTACCAAGTCTGCCAGAGGTCGCCTGATACATGGAAGGCCGTAGCGGCTGCGAATAGCGGGTTGTGTTTGTCGCGGCCGAGCACCGGCCCCTGGAAGTCGCGCGTCAGCGTGAGCTCGCCCGCATCCAGCGTTGCACGTCCGGTGTCGCAAATCCACAGGCCTTCGGGCAGGTTCTGCCAGCCCACGTAGTAAAGGTAGATGGCACCGCCATGCTTGACGAAACACACGCTGATGACGCCATCGCAGTCAAAGTAGCAAGGCTCACCTGGTCCCAAAGCCATCTTGGGTGTGCCCAACAGTTCGACATGGCCATCAGAGACGATCGCGTTGCACAAAAAGATATGCGAACGTTGACGCTCGTCCCGGCGTGTAAATGCAATAACGTAACGATCGCCTTCGATGTGGATGGCGCATGGGTGCGAACCATGCGAAAAAACGTCACCATTCGGTTCGAACACCAGGCCCTTCTTGGTCCATGGAAACGGCTGCTTGCCAGCGACAAAGGAATTCAGCGGCGTCATGTGGAACTCAGTTCTTTTCCAACGAAGCGCGAAGTGCCGACTCAAGAAAAGCCACGCGGCTCACGCCACGCCGCTCAGCTTCTTCGTAAATGCGATCGCGCAATGCCGGCTCCACGCCTTCCAACTTACCCAAGTAGCGGCTGCGGATGGAGCCGCCTCGCTTGCCTACATGAGGCACATCGATGTTGACGGGTAATGGGTCTGTGCTGGCCTGGAACTCGATGACGTAGAAACAGTTGCTCAACTCCCAACTCAGCTTCACGTTGCGAACCGTTGCCGGTAAAGCGGCCAGAGGCGCTGTGCAGGCGTACAGAGCATTGTTGTTGACCAGCATTCGGCCCAGTTCGGTATCGACCAACCATGGTGCCAAGCCCTCGTCGCCGATCACAACGTTGCCGCCAGACTTCACCAAGCGGTTCATCTCGGCAATGCCTTTGGCCACGTCGGGGAACAGATTGATGCCGCCAAAGTGATAGGCCGCGTCGAAGAAGCCATCTTCAAATGGCAGATTGGTGGCATCGCTCACGGAGAAGTTGAGTGCCACGCCGGAACCTGCCAGTTCAGAGCGGTAGCGCGACACGCCAGCCAGCAGCATCTCCTTGGCGATGTCCTGCACGTAGATCTCGCCCGCACCATCTAGCGCACGCACCAGGTAAGGCAGATCGTTGCCTGCGCCCGCGCCGGTGATGAGTACGCGCTGCCCTTTTTTCAAGGCAATGCGCGCGATAAGGCGCTCGCGCAGTCCTTCCTCATCGGTCTGAAAAGTGTTGAATACCCAGCGCAAGGCGTTATCGTGCATCTCGGCAGCGTTCTCCAACGAATACTCGTTGGCACCTTCGTGCTCGCTCGCAAATACGGGTACGTCTGTACCCTGGGCGAATGCAAAGAAATGCCCGTTGGAACACGCCAGACCATCGGATCTCTGCGTCAGGGGCGCGCGAGCACATGCTGGCTCGGTACAGCGGTAGGAAGAATAACTGATCATGAACCGTCTCGTTTCTGACAAACAACCCAGAACAGGCTTTCGGAGACACCGTAGTAATCGTTGCTCGCATAGCCAAAGGAAAAATTCTCAAACCAGGGCGAGAGGTAAGCCTCGATCTGATCCTTGCTGGAAAACGCATGAAGGCGGTAGCCATCGCGATTGCCATAGGGGTCAGCCTGAATGCGCTGCGAACCGTCCTCAAGGGGAATCGCATTCTTGAAGATGTAGGATTCCAGGCTGGCCACAGACGCCACCAACCAGCCGCCCGGCTTCATCACCCGGGCATATTCCTTCATGTTGTCGGCGAAGCTCTCACCTTCGTCGCAGTAATAGCAGCAGTGGCAGGCTAGCAGATGATCGAAGTAGCCATCGTCGAACGGGATTTTGCTGTTACGCCCCACACGCAGGTCGGCTTTGTGCCCAAGTTTGGTCAGGCGTTCGTTAGTCTGCCGAACAATGCCCTCGGTAATTTCAATGCCGCTTACGGCATAGCCTTGGTCACACAGGAAAACGGTATTGCGGCCGTCACCGAAAGCAATGTCGAGCACCCGATCGCCAGCAACTGGCTTGCGAAACTTCAGGCCCGGATAGTTGGCCAGGAAGGTGCGAACAACAAACTCGGTGGGATAGACCCGCAGGCCAGCGCGCTGGGCGTAAAAGTGCTCGTAGCTGCTGTCAATTGGTGGGGGAGAATTTGCCATAGATTTTCCTGATGATGATGGAGGGCCTCTGCTTGGTTTCAGCAAAGACCTTCGAGAGATAGATGCCGATCAGGCCCAAGAAAGAAATGATCATGCCGCCGAGCAGCCAGATGGAGACCATGACCGAGGTCCATCCGTCCATGGGGCTGGCCAAGATCAGCTTATGGAAGACGAGATAGCCAGCGTAGAGCAATGCGCAGGCAAAAATAATCAGGCCAGTGTAGAAGATCATGCGCAGCGGTACTTCGCTGAACGAGGTGATGGAGTTGGTAGCGTGTCCAATCTTCTTCGACAAGCTATACGTGGTGGCGCTACCCGTGTGCTTCTTCACCGTACGCTCGCACTGCTTGAATCCGGTGATGACCCACAGACAAGAAATGACCATCTCGCTTTCGCGGAACAGCAGCAATGCGTCCACATAGCGACGAGACATCAGCCGAGCAGTGACGATGTTGCGCGGGTGATCAATATTCGCAAGATAGTTGAACACCGTGTAATAGAGCTCACCGCTCCAGCGCTCGAACCAGTTGCCTTTACGCGCCTCCTGCACGCCATAGACCACATCGGCAGATTCAGCCTCCATGGTCGAGGCGAAATCCACCAGCCATTCGGGCTCCTCCTCCAGATCACTGTCGATCAAAAAGATGCGTTCACCGCGCGCCTGTGCCAGTCCCGCTTGCATCGCCTTATGGTGACCAAAATTGCGAGATAAGTCGACGACGACAACGTGAGAGTCCCGTTCAGTGAGCTGGACTGCCAGATCCAAACTGTTGTCCGGCGAACCATCGTTGACAAAGACGATTTCAAAATCTTCCCCGACTAACTGTCTCGCGGCAGTACTCGCCCGCTCATAAAATTCATTGATGTAAGCGGCGGACCGGTAGAGGGTCGCAACGATCGATAACTTCATGCGCTCACGTACCTCATAAAACGGGATGCATCCTTCCCGCAATTGAACAGCAGGTCCAATACGGTGACACCGTGAGCGAACTCGCCCCACAGCTGCGGATATTCGGGGTAGCCGGAATAGTCAAACCATGTCAACTTGATGCCCATAGCGTCAAACACCTGTTCATCGACATAGTCTTTGGCTGCGGGGCCAGAAATGTATTCATCGCCTCCAGCCTGTGCGCATAGGCTTGCCAAACGCTCAGTCTTGCCGTCCGCCAGCGTGTAATCCCACGAATTTGTGATGCGTGTACCTATACCCAGATAACGACAAACCGCTTCGATGAAGGAGCGGTTCATTTCAGACAGATGGTTGTATCTAGCTTCTAAATAGAGCGGCTGCAACCACGCCGCAACTTCGGCAAAGTGCGGTGAACGGCGGTAGTTTTGCTCCAAGGCTTTCCAATGCGCGCCAGCCCAGTCGAGTCCGTCAATCTCTGTATCGCGAATTTTTTGGTGGTACTTGCCTTTGACCAATACAGGCACCGTAAGCCACTGCACACCCTGTGGGGTTTTGATCTGGTTTCGGTTACGCCAATCGCGTCGGGTGTATTGCATGTCGTCGAACAGGATGAACTCGTCGACGGCTGCAATCATGTCGAAGTACCCCTTCCAAGGGATGTAGTTCGACTGAAGAATCGCGACCGTCTTCATTCGCCGGTCCCTTGCGACCACGTACAAAACGGCAAAACCTCTTCATCAGAGGCCCGGTTAGTCACTAGTGAAATGCTGGACGAGGCCACGTCCGCAGTAATCGTATGTTGGTTTGTATAGCCGCTTTGGCGCATAGCCTGTTGCTCTTTCCTGAATCGCGCCTCGAGAGGCCGCGCATTGCCTCAAGCACATGTGCAGAGATCGCACGCGTAACAGACAAGTTTACAGGCGAATTTGGGCCATTTTCGAAACGGCAGCTATATACGCTTACCTGGCAGATGGCGTCAAGACAACGTCACGTAAAGTCAAACTGCACTTTCATCGCCTGCGTACGGTCTGCCGCCAACGCAAACGCGCGGCCGGCATCGCGGAACGGCAGCGAGGCCGAGATCAGTGGCTTCACGTCCACCAAACCTTTGTTGATGAGCTCGACCGCAATCGCGAACTCTTCGTGGAAGCGGAAAGCGCCGCGCAGGTCGAACTCTTTGGCGACGATGGCGTTGATGGGCAGCGTCATCTCGCCACCCAAGCCCACTTGCACGATCACGCCGCGTGGGCGCAGCACATCGAAGGCGCCACGCAGTGCGCGGTCACTGCCGCTAGCTTCGAGCAGCACATCAAAGTAGCCTTTGTCGGCGCTGTATTTGGCCAGCTCTTCCGGCTGCGTGACCACATTGATGGCTTCATCGGCGCCCACCTGCTTGGCTTTGCGCAGCGGGAAGTCGCCCATGTCGGTGACCACAATTTGCGCGGCGCCGGCACGGCGTGCGGCAATCACCAGCAGTGCGCCGATGGGGCCGCAGCCGGTGACTAAAACCTTTTTACCGAGCATTGGGCCGGCGCGGTTGACGGCGTGCAGGGCCACGGCGAAGGGTTCGGCCATGGCGCCCTCGCCGTCAGAGATTTCGTCGCTCAACAAGTGGGCTTGGTGTGCTTCCACCACCAACTCTTGGCGGAAAGCACCCTGCACGTGCGGGCGGCGCATGGCGCTGCCGAAGTAGCGCATGTCGAGGCAATGATTTTGCAGGCCTTGCTGGCAAAAGCGGCACTGGCCGCAGGGCCAGCTGGGGCTGACGGCGATGCGTTGGCCCACTTTGAAGGCGCCGTTTTCAGGGCCCACGGCTTCGATTACACCGGCGATCTCGTGCCCTAACACCATGGGTTCGACCACGCGCACGGTGCCAAAGCCGCCATGCTGGTAGTAGTGCAGGTCAGAGCCACAGATGCCGCCTTTGGTGACGCGCACCTTCAACTGGCGTGGGCCGACGGCAGCGGTAGGGACTTCTTCGACGCGCAGGTCTCCCGCGGAATGGATGACGAGGGCTAGCATGGACACGGTCTCCGTTTATCGTTGGTTGATGGCACTATGGTACGACGATTGAATCGCCTGCCCCATCGCGGCTAACCCTCAGAACACGGACGATGTGTCTCGCTGCTGTGGCCTCAGCAAGCCGCGTCTTCACCCCTGCGGGCCGATCAGCCGCGACATTTCGCGCGCTGCGTTGACCAGCGCCGGAACCATGGTTTCCTGCATCGCCTTGGCATTGGTGCGGTTGACCTGACCGCTGATGTTCAGCGCCGCGATGGTGCGCCCGGCGTGGTTGACCAGCGGCGCGGCCACGGCGATCAAGCCCTCTTCCAACTCTTGGTTTACCAGGCACCAGCCCTGGCGGCGCGCTTGTTCAACTTTGGCGCGCAAGGCGTCCACCTCGGTGATGGTGTGTTTGGTTTGGGCTTGGCGGTCGGACTGTTCTAGGCGACGCAGCATTTCGTCTTCGGGCAAATCAGCCAGCAGCATGCGGCCCATCGCCGTGCAATACGCAGGTAGGCGCGAACCCACGCCCAGGCCGATGCGCATGATTTTGCGCGTGGGCACGCGCAGCACGTAGACGATGTCGGTGCCGTCAAGCACGGCGGCGGAGCTGGATTCTGAGACCTGCACCACGAGCGCCTCCATCACCGGCTCGGCCACGTTCCACATCGGCATGGACGACAGGTAAGCAAAGCCAAGATCAAGGATGCGCGGCGTGAGGCGAAAAAAGCGCTCCTGGCTTTCCACATAGCCAAGCGTTTGCAAGGTGAGCAAGATACGCCGAGCGCCGGCGCGCGTGAGCCCCGTGCGCTCGGCCACTTGCGACAAGGTTTGCGCGGGCGTGCGGGCGCTGAACGAGCGGATCACATCCAAGCCGCGTGCAAACGACTGCACGTAGGCGTCGCCTGGCTTGGGGGCTTGTTCTGCGGCTTCTTCTGAACGGGTTGCCATCGCTGTCACGACCTCCTAAAATTCATTATAAGAACAAATGTTCTATATACGAACATTTGAAGTCAATTGAAGGCCAATCCTGGAGGCACTTTCATGATCAACAAAATTGCACCTTCCGTCGCCGCCGCGATGGAAGGTGTGCGCGACGGCAGCACGGTGCTGATTGGCGGCTTTGGCACCGCTGGCATTCCGGCTGAGCTGATCGACGGCCTGATCGAACAAGGCGCGGGCGACCTCACCATCGTCAATAACAACGCAGGCAACGGCGAGAGCGGTTTGGCGGCGCTTCTAGCCACAGGGCGGGTGCGCAAGATCATCTGCAGCTTTCCGCGCCAAGCTGACAGCCAGATGTTTGATGCGCTGTATCGCAGCGGCAAGATTGAGCTGGAACTGGTGCCGCAAGGTAATCTGGCCGAGCGCATTCGCGCCGCAGGTGCCGGCATTGGCGCCTTTTACACGCCTACCGGCGCAGGCACCCCGCTGGCCTTGCATGCCGATGGCACCCCGAAAGAAACGCGCATGATCAACGGCCGTGAACATGTACTCGAATGGCCGATCCACGCCGACTTGGCGCTCATCAAAGCCGAGCGCGGCGACCGTTGGGGCAACCTCACCTACCGCATGGCCGCACGTAACTTCGGCCCGGTGATGGCCACCGCCGCCAAGCGTACCATCGCCACGGTGCACGAGGTGGTGCCGCTCGGCGCGCTCGACCCCGAGACCATCGTCACCCCCGGCATTTACGTGCACAGCGTGGTGCAGATCGCACGCGTGGCCACCCAAGCCGGTGGCTTTAAAAAGGCGGCATGATCATGACCAACCCAAGTTATCAACGGCGCACCAAAGACCAACTCGCCGCGCGCGTGGCGCAAGACATCTATGAGGGCGCCACAGTCAACCTTGGCATCGGCATGCCCACACTGGTGGCCAACCACATCCCCGCCGACCGCGAGGTGCTGCTGCACAGCGAAAACGGCATTCTGGGCATGGGGCCTGCGCCCACGGCAGGCCACGAAGATTACGACCTGATCAACGCTGGCAAACAGCCGGTGACGCTGCTGCCCGGCGGCGCCTTCTTTCACCACGCCGACAGCTTCGGCATGATGCGCGGCGGCCATCTCGACATCTGTGTGCTTGGTGCTTTTCAAGTCAGCGCACAAGGCGATTTAGCCAACTGGCACACCGGCGAGGCCGACGCCATTCCCGCCGTGGGCGGCGCCATGGATCTGGCCATTGGCGCCAAGCAAACCTGGGTGATGATGGACTTGCTGACCAAACAAGGCGCGAGCAAAGTGGTGGCGCAATGCACCTACCCGCTCACCGGAAAGCGCTGCGTGAAGCGCATCTACTCTGACCTGGCCACACTGGCCTGCACGGCAGACGGCCTAGTGCTGATCGACCTGGTGGACGGCTTGAGCCATGCCGAACTGGAGCGCTTGCTTCAATTGCCTATCGCCAAAACTTCAATCTAAAAACGACCATGACAAACCAAGCCTTCATCTGCGACGCCATCCGCACCCCCTTCGGCCGTTACGGCGGCGCCCTCAGCAGCATCCGCACCGACGACCTGGGCGCCATTCCGCTGCGCGCGCTGATGGCACGCAACCCCAATGTCGATTGGCAAGCCGTGACCGACGTGCTTTACGGCTGCGCCAACCAGGCTGGCGAAGACAACCGCAACGTGGCCCACATGGCCAGTCTGCTGGCCGGCTTGCCGATCGACGTGCCGGGCGCCACCATCAACCGGCTGTGTGGCTCGGGCCTGGATGCGATCGGCAACGCTGCACGCGCCATCAAGGCGGGCGAAGCCGGGTTGATGATTGCCGGTGGCGTGGAAAGCATGAGCCGCGCGCCGTTTGTCATGCCCAAGGCTGAATCGGCGTTCTCGCGGCAAAACGCGATCTATGACACGACGATTGGCTGGCGCTTCGTCAACAAGCGCATGAAGGAGCAGTATGGCGTCGACTCCATGCCCGAGACGGCCGAGAACGTGGCCACGGAATTCGGTATCAACCGCGAAGACCAAGACCGCATGGCGCTGTCCTCGCAACTCAAAGCCGTGGCCGCGCAGCAAGCCGGTTACTTTGATGCGGAGATCACGCCCGTCACCGTGCCGGTGAAGAAAGGCGACCCCGTCGTGGTGAGCGAAGACGAACACCCGCGCTCGACTTCGCTGGAAGCTTTAGCCAAACTCAAACCCGTGGTGCGGCCCGACGGCACAGTGACCGCAGGCAATGCGAGCGGCGTGAACGACGGTGCCTGCGCCCTGCTGTTGGCCGATGAAGCCAACGCCGCCAAGCATGGCCTCACGCCCAAGGCGCGCGTGGTCGGCATGGCCACTGCAGGTGTGGCGCCTCGCATCATGGGCATGGGCCCCGCGCCCGCCACACTGAAAGTGCTGGCGCTGACGGGCCTGAGCCTGGCGCAGATGGATGTGATTGAACTCAACGAAGCCTTTGCCGCACAAGGCCTGGCGGTTCTGCGCCAATTGGGCTTACAAGACGATGATCCGCGTGTGAACCCCAACGGCGGTGCCATCGCCTTGGGCCACCCACTGGGTGCCAGCGGCGCACGCTTGGCCACCACGGCGGTCAATCAATTGCAGAAGACCGGCGGCCGTTATGCGCTGTGCACCATGTGTATTGGCGTGGGCCAAGGCATCGCAGTGATTCTGGAAAGAGTTTGATCTCTAACTCCAAAAAATTAGGTCGGTAAAACCAAACGCCCAACAAAAAGCCCGCTTCAAGAGCGGGCTTTTTGTTGGGAGCGACGTTTAAGGTTTTAAACGCGTGCGGAACGCAGCTTGACCGAAAACTCGCTCAGCGCAGCGATACCGCTGCTTTCAGCGCGATGGCACCAGGCTTGCAGGTCAGCCGTGAGTTGTTCACGCGAGTGCGAAGTGTTGAGCCACATTTGGCGCAGCTCTTCACGCATGGTGATCATCTTGTCGAGCACAGGGTGCGCAGCGCGCACTTGCTCCACGTGCGGTTGGGCAGCAGCGGGCACCTTGTCGGCATCGCGATGCAACCAACGCTTGGCCGATTCCAGAACCGACACGTCGGCTTGCTTGGCACGCAGGGCGTCGATTTCTGCACCGGCAGCGCGGCGCATTTCGCGGGCGTAACCTGCCATCACTTCGTAGCGGTGGGCGATCAGTGCTTCCAACGTCTTTTCGTCTGCCACAGGCTTGATGTCGCCCAGTTGCAGCTTCGGTGGCGTCTTCTTGACCTTGGCCAAGCCGACTTTTTCCATCAGGCTGATGTAAACCCAGCCGATGTCGAACTCGTAAGGCTTGACCGAGAACTTGGCCGACGTAGGGTAGGTGTGGTGGTTGTTGTGCAACTCTTCACCACCAATGATGATGCCCCAGGGCGAAATGTTGGTGCTGGCGTCTTGCGCCTCGAAGTTGCGGTAGCCCCAGTAGTGGCCAATGCCGTTGATGATGCCAGCGGCGGTCACAGGGATCCAGACCATTTGCACGGCCCACACAGCCAAACCAGCCACGCCGAACAGTGCCAGGTTGATGATCATCATCAAGCCCACGCCTTGCCAGCTGTAACGGGAATAGACGTTGCGTTCCATCCAGTCGTCTGGGCAACCCAAGCTGAACTTGGCAATCGTTTCCAGGTTCTTGGCTTCCTTGCGGTACAGCTCGGCACCGGTCCAGAACACGGTTTCAATCCCGTGCGCGTGGGGGCTGTGCGGATCGTCCTTGGTTTCGCACTTGGCGTGGTGCTTGCGGTGCACCGCAACCCATTCCTTGGTGACCTGGCCCGTGCCCAGCCAGAGCCAGAAGCGGAAAAAGTGTGCGGGGATGGCGTGCAGATCCATGGCCCGGTGGGCCTGATGGCGGTGCAGGTAGATGGTGACGCTGGCGATCGTGATGTGCGTGGTGAACAGCGTGTACAACACGATCTGCCACCAGGACAGGTTCCACAGCCCATTGGCCAACCAATCTACAGCCGCATTCAATACGGCCCAATCGGGTAACAACATAAATCTCTAGTGCCTCAGTGTTTTATTGCCAACCTACATTTGATGACAAACGTATGTCAGCAAAGACTTTTTTCAAACCCTCGGATTTTAATTCGAGAGTAGGAAATCTCCTACTCCGGGCAAAACCTACAAAACGCTTGCTTATTGCCCTTTGAGCGGAATTACTGCTTTTGCCAGGCCGCAGCAAAGAAGCCATCGGTGCCATGACGATGCGGCCAAAGGCGCAGATAGGTCGCGCCATTGGCGCCGCCGCTACACAATTTGCCAGCGTCTTCTACCTTTAGCTGGGTCAACACGTCGGCAATTTCAAGGGGTGAAAACGCTGGGTGTGCGGCGGAGAAGGCTTCGGCGATGGCTTCGTTTTCTTCCGGTAACACACTGCACGTGGCGTAAACCAGACGTCCGCCCGGCTTCAACAACCGTGCGGCGCTCGCCAGAATGGCGGTTTGCTTCAGCACCAGCTCGGCCACGGCCTGTGGCGATTGGCGCCACTTCATGTCTGGGTTACGACGCAAGGTGCCCAAGCCGCTGCAAGGCGCATCCACTAACACACGGTCCATCTTGCCGGCCAGACGCTTGATGCGCTCGTCGCGCTCGTGGGCAATGGCGACGGGGTGCACGTTTGACAGGCCGCTACGGGCCAGGCGTGGCTTCAAAGCATCCAGCCGATGGCCGGATGTATCAAATGCGTAAAGTCGGCCGGTGCTGCGCATGCCCGCACCAATCGCCAGGGTTTTGCCACCCGCGCCAGCGCAAAAGTCGGCCACCATTTCGCCGCGTTTCGCGTCGAGCAACAGGGCTAGCAGTTGCGAACCTTCGTCTTGCACTTCGATGGCGCCACGGGTGAAAGCGTCAACCTTTTGCAAATTTGGCTTGTCTTGCAGGCGCAGGCCCCAAGGGGAATACGGCGTAGGGGTGGCAGCAATGCCCTCTTTCGCCAATTCAGCCTGCACTTCGGCGCGTTTGCCCAGCATGGTGTTGACACGCAGGTCGAGCCCGGCGCCACGGTTCAGGCTTTCAACCAGCGGCCAGAATTCGTCCTGCAGTTGGGCGCGCAGCGGCTGCACCAGCCACTCGGGCAGGTTGTGGCGATGGCGGTCCATCAGGTCAGATGGATCCACCTGATCACACTGGTCGAGCCAGTTTTTCTCTTGGTCGTTCAAGCCGCCCTTGATGAAGTCGCGCGACGCGCGCTGGGGCTTGGCACCAGCGGGTTGGCTTCGGCGCAGTTGGTCGTCCAGGCTGTGGGCAAAGCCCAAAATCGCCAGGCGACGCTCTTTCGGACCACTGCCGGAAGGGGCCAGATGGTCAAACAATAGTTTTTTGCGCAGCACGGTGTAGACCGTCTCTGCCAGAGTGGCGCGCTCGCGTGGGCCCAGGTTACGGTGGTCGCGGAAATAACGTGACACCACCGAGTCAGCGGGGTGGTCGAATTTGAGTGCTAGACGGACGAGTTCCGTGCACTCGTCCAATACGGCTTTAGGATGCATAGCCCCGATTGTCCCACGGGCAGCACTATTTGCCCGTCCCCATCATGACCGACCACGACCCCCCACCCCTGATTGAAACCCCGCCCGGCCGCTACCAGCACTACAAAGGCGGGCTGTACGACGTGATCGACACGGTTCGCCATAGCGAGACCTTGGAACCGATGACTTTGTACCGCGCGCTCTACGGGGCCCACGGCCTGTGGGTACGCCCGGCAGCGATGTTTTTGGAAACGGTGGAGATTGACGGCGTGGTGCGCCCACGTTTTGCCAAAATTTCTTAAGTCAAAAAGGCGTTTTGCGCTTACTGCATCAGCGCAAGAAGCTACAAATTTAGCAGTGAAATTTAGTAGTATTTACGCGGGCACAGCAGCGCGCGGCAACACCAGGCTCGCCACCAGCCCGCCCTCCTCCCGGTTGCGCAGCAGCAATTGCCCGCCATGGCGCCGCGCAATGTCGTGCGCAATCGACAAGCCCAGCCCCACGCCGCCGTGGTTGCGGTTGCGCGACGACTCCACGCGATAAAACGGCGCCAGCACCTTGCCCAACTCTTCTTCGGGCAAGCCGGGGCCACGGTCGGCCACGTCGATGCGCAGTTGCGCGGGCTCATCAAACAACGACACCTCGGCGCTGCCGCCGTAGCGGACCGCGTTTTCCACCAGATTGCCGATGCAGCGTTTCAGCGCCGACACCTGCGCCTGCAGCGGTGCTGCTGTGCCGGCCACCTGCACACTCTGGCCCATATCGCGCAGGTCTTCCGCCATGCTTTCGATCAGCGAACTCACGTCCAGCGGCACTTCGGCCTCGGCATTGGCGTTGCCAGACAAGTAGTCGAGCGTGGTGCGGATCATCTCTTCCATCTCGGCGATGTCCTGCCGAAACTGGCGCTGCAGCGGCTCGGCTTCCAGGCTTTCGGTGCGCAGGCGCAGGCGGGTCAGCGGAGTGCGCAAGTCGTGCGACACGGCCGCCACAAAGCGGTCGCGGTCGGCCAGTTGCTGGCGGATGCGCGCTTGCATGTCGTTAAACACCTGGCTGGCCTCGCGGCATTCGGTCGTGCCGTCCACCGGCAACGGCGGGCCTTCAATGTTGTCGCCCAAAGCGCGGGCGCCACGCACCAGGCGGCGAATCGGTTCGGCCAGCCAGCGGGCACCAATCCACGCCGCGAACAGCAACGCGATCAAACGCACACCAATGTCGATGAGCAACCCGGTCTGGTGCGACACCGCACCTTCGTGTGGCGGCGGGCCAAATCGCTCGCGCGGGCCAATCGGACCAGGTTCGGCAAAACTCTGCGGGCCACTGCCCCAGACCTCGCCATCTGGCTCCATCCAACGGCTCGCAGGCGGCGGGCCACGCGGGGCCAGCTCAAAACCGGGTGGTGGGCCACCGGGCCGAGGGCCGGGGCCGAGGTGGAATTCAAACATCAGCGTCAACGCCAACACGTGGCTGGTGAGCACCGCCACGACCAGCAGCAAGGCCAACCGGCCGAACAGGCTGCGCGGCAAACAGCGCTGCAACCATGGCGCAAACCACCGAGCGACCCGCTTCATCGTCAACCCCAAAAAGCGCGCAAGTTAAAACTCAGCCCGCTGCGCGTTGCAGCGATGGCGCACCCAGCACCTGTTGAGCGTCAAACACGTAGCCCACGCCGCGCACGGTTTTGATCAATGGTGGCGCGCCTTCGCTGCCCAACAGTTTTTGCCGCAGCCGCGACACCAGCAGATCGATGCTGCGCTCAAAACAATCCATCGCGCGGCCGCGTGCCTGCTCCATCAGTTGGTCGCGCGCCAGCACCTTGCGCGGCGCGTTCAAGAACGTGGTCAGCAGTGAAAACTCGGCGTTCGACAACTGCACCACCAAGCCACTGGGCGACGTGAGGCGGCGCTGCTGGCGGTGCAGCACCCAGCCGTCAAAACGCACGGTTTCGGTATAGGCATCGGAATCGCTCGGGTCGTTGCGCGCCACGGAGCGGCGCAGCACAGTCTGGATGCGCGCCACCAGTTCACGCGGCTCGAAGGGTTTGGCCATGTAATCGTCGGCCCCCAGCTCCAGCCCCACCACGCGCTCCACGGCGGCGGCGCGCGCGGTCAACATGATGATGGGCACGCTGGAGCGTTGGCGCAGTTCACGCGCCAGCGTCAAGCCGTCGGTGCCGGGCAGCATCAGGTCGAGCACCACCAGGTCAATGGGCTGGCGCGCCAGTTGGTCGTGCATGCTGGCGCCGTCCGATGCCGCATGTGCGCCGAAGTCAAAGCGGGCCAGGTAGTCGCGCAACAAGCTGGTGATGCCCGCATCATCGTCAACGACCAAAATTTGAGGCTGTGGTTTCATGGGTGGATGACCTTCAAACGCTTACAAAACGTTTCCTGCCGCCAGTGTAGGAAGGCTTTTACCCCGCAATTCGGGCATTACACAGGCTTTACCGGCGCTGTTCGAGCGCTCAATGTAAAGCTGATATCCGCCATCATTGACCACAAATAGGTCGAAGTTAAAACTTGCTGGGCTGAAGTAGTCCTCCTACGATGCGCTACCGCCTGCGTTTGGCTCATAGAGCCTGTTCGCGATCTATTGGGGGCCGCGTTGAGGCGCAATCGGGATGAGTTGGTTGTCGGAAACCGCAGCATGGGCTCTATGCCCATGCAAGGGTTCTGGCAGGCAAATCGCCCGATTTCACCTCAACCCGGAGGGCAAATGGTGGTTCAGGCGAGCTGCGTCGTTGCCAAACCAGCCAAGGCAGAAGCCTTGGCTTGGGTTTGACGCCTCGCATCTCATCCCGAACCACCATTTGCGCGGCCCCCAATAGATCGCGAACAGGCTCTTAAGCCATCGACAGGCGGACGATAAAAAACAGGAGACAAGGCTTTGGCAGGTTCCACGCTTTTAGACAGGTTGTCGTCCCTTGAGGCCGACGTGCTGCAAACCATCTTTTGGTCGGCCGGCGCATCGCGTTTCAGCCTGTCCGACCGGCTTGGCTACTCCAAAAGCAAAACCAACAGCCTGGTCGCCTCGTTGCTCGACGTCGGCTGGCTCGAGGAAGTCGGCTTGGCCAACTCCAGCGGTGGCCGCCGCCCCGAAACCGTACAGCTCAGCGCGACACTGGGCGTGTTGATCGGCGCCGACCTGGGCGCCACCAGCCTCGACGTGGCCGTGCTGCGCCCCGACCTGACGGTGCTGGCGCAACGCAGCGAACCGGCCGACGTGCGTGCCGGCCCCGGCGTGGTGATGGCGCGGGTGCGGGTGTTGATGCGCGAGTTGCTGGCCCAATGCGGCGCCACGCCAGCCCAGGTCATCGCCATTGGCATGGGCGTGCCCGGCCCGGTGGACTTTGACAACGGCCAGCCCGTGAACCCACCGCTCATGCCGCACTGGGACAGCTTCTCCATCCGCGACTACCTAGCCGAGGAATACACCGCGCCGGTGTTCGTCGACAACGACGTGAACCTGATGGCGCTGGGTGAAATGTGGCGGCTGCAGCGCAGCCTGCAAAACTTCCTGGTCATCAAAGTGGGCACTGGCATTGGCTGCGGCATCGTCTGCCACGGCGAGGTGTACCGTGGCGCCAACGGCTCGGCGGGCGACGTGGGCCACATCTGTGTGGATACGGCCGGCCCGCGCTGCCACTGCGGCAACCTGGGCTGCGTGGAAGCCATGGCCGCCGGCCCGGCCATCGCCCGCCTGGCCACGGAAGCAGCAGCGTCCGGCGAAAGCGCCCTGCTCGCCAACTGCCTGGCCAGCAAAGGTGCCATCACTCCCGAAGACGTGGGCCAAGCCAGCCGCCACGGCGACGCGGCGGCCAACCGCATCATCCAGGACACGGGTGCGCTCATCGGGCAAATGCTGGCCTCGGTGGTGAACTTCTTCAACCCGTCGCACGTGTTCATTGGCGGCGGCATCACGCGCGTGGGGCCGCTGTTTTTGGCGTCGGTTCGGCAAAGCATTTACCAGCGCTCGCTGGCGCTCTCGACCCGGCATCTGGAAATTCAATACACACCACTGGCCGAGCAAGCCGGCCTGGTGGGCGCGGGGGTGCTGGCCATGCAAGAAACGCTGAAGAGGTCATCAAGATGAGCGTTCAGGTTGTGTTTGACAACATCGTCAAAGAGTTCGGCGCCGTGCGGGTGCTGCACGGCGTGAACTTCGCGCTGGAGCCTGGCCGCAGCGTCGGCCTGCTGGGCGAAAACGGCGCCGGTAAATCCACGTTGATGAAGATCCTGGCCGGGTTCGAGACTGCCACCAGCGGCACGCTGCGCATCAACGGCGAGGCCATGCGTTTTGCCAGCTCACGCGAAGCCGAGGCGCAAGGCATTGTGCTGATCCACCAAGAGTTCAGCCTGGCCGAAGATTTGACGATTGCGCAAAACCTGTTCCTCGGTCACGAGAAAAAACGCGGCTGGCTGCTAGACGATGCCACCATGCAACGCGAGGCCGCCGCGACAATAGCCCAGGTGGGTTTGCAGGCCGACGTGAACACCCGCGTCAAACACCTCATCGTGGCCGAAAAGCAGTTGGTGGAAATTGCGCGCGCGCTGTTGCGCAAGGCCCGGTTGTTGATCATGGACGAGCCCACCGCCACCCTCACCCCCGGTGAAACCGCGCGCCTGTTTGCGCTGATGGCGCAACTCAAGGCCGACGGCGTGACGCTGGTCTACATCTCGCACAAGCTCGACGAAGTGCAGCAAGTGACGGATGAAGTGGTGGTGATGCGCGACGGCCGCTTTGTGGCGCGCGACGAGACCGCCCACCTCACGCGCCAGCAGATGGCCAGCCTGATGGTGGGGCGTGAACTGAGCAACCTTTACCCACCCAAAGCACCGCATCCGGCCGACGCCATTCCCGCGCTCAAGGTCGGCCACCTCAGCGTGCCCGGCTGGGCGCAAGACATCAGCTTTCAAGTGCACCCAGGCGAAATTCTGGGCTTTGCCGGCCTGGTAGGGGCGGGCCGCACCGAGCTGTTCGAAGGCCTGCTGGGCCTGCGCCCGCGCAGCGGTGGCCAGGTAGAGATGCAAGGCCGCGCCGTCACGCTGACCAGCCCGCGCAGCGCCGCACAACAAGGCCTCACCTACCTCAGCGAAGACCGCAAAGGCAAGGGCTTGCACGTGCACTTTGGCCTGCGGCAAAACCTCACACTGATGGCGCTGCAACGCTACTGCACCCCCTGGCTCAAGCCGCAAGCCGAAATGGCCGCGCTGGAAGCGGCGGTCACCGAATTCGGCCTGCGCACCGGCAACCTGAACAGCAAGGCCTCATCGCTTTCTGGCGGCAACCAGCAAAAGCTGGCGCTGGCCAAAGTGCTGCACCCTGCCCCACGTGTGCTGGTACTCGACGAGCCCACGCGCGGTGTGGACGTGGGCGCCAAGCGCGACATCTATTTCCTCATCCAGCAACTGGCCGAAAAAGGCCTGGCCGTGGTGGTGATCTCCAGCGAGCTGACCGAGCTGATTGGTCTGTGCCACCGCGTGGCGGTGATGCGCGGGGGTAAATTGCAAACGGTGCTGGAAGAAGAGCAACTCACTGAACAAGCCCTCATAGCGCACGCGACAGGCACCCATGGAGACACGTATGCAGCAGTCCACTAAGGCAACCCCGGCCGAAAGCGCCAAGTACGGGCTCGCCCGCCTGCAAGGCCTAGGCCCCGTCATCGGTCTGGTGCTGCTGTGTATTGCCGGCACGCTGCTCAACGGCAACTTCGCCACGGCCGACAACGTCATGAACGTGCTCACGCGCACCTCGTTCATCGGCATCATCGCCGTGGGCATGTGCTTCGTCATCGTCTCGGGCGGCATTGATTTGTCGGTCGGCTCCATGGCGGCGCTGATCGCCGGCAGCGTGATCATGTTGATGAACACGTTAGGCCCGATGCTCAATGCGCCCGTGCTCACCGTGGTGCTGGGCATGGCCTTGGCGCTGGTGCTGGGCGCTGCCTTTGGCTTGGCGCATGGCTTGTTGATCACCAAGGGGCGCATCGAGCCCTTCATCGTGACGCTGGGCACGTTGGGCATCTTTCGCGCCTACCTCACCTACTTTTCCAACGGCGGCGCCATCACGCTCGACAACGATTTAAACGACGTCTACGCCCCGGTGTATTACGCCAGCCTGCTGGGCGTGCCCATTCCGGTGTGGGTGTTCTTGATCGTGGCGCTGCTGGGCGGCGTGATTTTGAACCGCACCGCGTTTGGCCGCTACGTGCAAGCCATTGGCTCCAACGAACAGGTGGCGCGCTACGCCGCCGTGGACGTAGACCGCATCAAGATCCTCACCTACGTCTTGCTCGGCATGTGTGTGGGCATTGCCACCTTGCTGTACGTGCCGCGCCTGGGCTCGGCCTCGCCCACCACCGGCCTGCTGTGGGAGCTGGAAGCGATTGCCGCCGTCATCGTGGGCGGCACGGCGCTCAAGGGCGGCGCGGGCAGCATCACCGGCACGGTGATCGGCGCGATTCTGCTCTCGGTCATCAGCAACATCTTGAACCTCACCAGCATCATCAGCGTGTACCTGAACGCGGCGGTGCAAGGCTTCGTGATCATTGGTGTGGCGTTCATGCAGCGCAGCAAACGCTAACCCTTTTGAGGTAGTTCCCAGTCCGTAGTCGCAAGGCTACTTTTCCATCCACCCGTAGGAGACAGAGCAATGAAAAAACTGACACGACGACTCGCACTATCCGCCGTGGCCCTGGCCACGTTGAGCGGACTCGCCAGCGCCCCCGCTTTTGCCCAAGAAAAGGTTGTGCTGGGCGTGGCCATTCCGGCTGCCACCCACGGCTTTACCGGCGGCATCGTCTACTGGGCCAACCAGGCGAAGAAAGACCTGGAGAAGGCCTACCCCAACCTGCAAGTCATCGTCAAAACGGCCTCCGGCGCACCCGAGCAAGCCAACCAATTGCAAGACCTGCAAACGGTGAACAAGATCAACGCACTGGTGATCTTTCCGTTTGAATCGGCCTCGCTCACCAAGCCTGTGGCGCAGGTGAAAAGCAAGGGTGTGTACGTCACCGTGGTCGACCGTGGCCTGACCGACACCAGCGCACAAGACGCCTACATCTCGGGCGACAACACCGCCTTCGGCAAGATCCCTGGCGACTACCTGGTGAAGGCGCTCGGCGGCAAGGGCAACATCGTCGCCATGCGCGGCATTGCCACCACGCTGGACAACGAACGCATGGACGCGTTCAACGCCGCCATCAAGGGCAGCCCCGACATCAAACTGCTGGACGCCAAATACGCCAACTGGAACCGCGACGACGCCTTCAAGGTGATGCAGGACTACCTCACGCGCTTCAAACAGATTGACGCCGTGTGGGCGGCCGATGACGACATGGCCGTGGGCGTGCTCAAAGCCATCGACCAAGCCAAGCGCACCGACATCAAGATCGTCTTCGGTGGCGCCGGCGCCAAGGGCATGATCAAGACACTGATGGACGGCAAAGACCCACGCATCCAGGCCAACGTGTCGTACTCGCCGAAGTTCATTTACGACGCGATCAAGCTCACGGCTGAAGCGCGGCTGAAGGGCACGAAGCTGCCGCCGAACTACATCATTCCGTCGGTGCTGATCACGAAGGAAAACGCAGCGCAGTTCTACTTCCCCGATTCTCCGTTCTAAGGCAACGCTGAACAGATCCCTCTCGGCGCCCGCATCCCTGGCGTGGGCAGCCTGCGGCGTTGCAAATCCTCGCCATAGCACGGGCTATGGCTGTGGTTTGCGCCTAGCAGTCCCGCCCACCCCAGGGCGCGGCCATCCGAGGGGATCTATTCAACGTCGCCTACGCTTAAGAAAAAAGAGGCTCTCGCGCTTACTGGATAAGCGCGAGAAGCTATTCAAACAATAGCAACTGAAAACGCAGCAGGACATTCGCCATGGCAAGACCCGTCACCCTGTTCACCGGCCAGTGGGCCGATCTGCCCCTCAAAGAGCTGGCACCCTTGGCCAAAAGCATGGGCTACGACGGCCTGGAGCTGGCCTGCTGGGGCGACCACTTCAACGTGCAAGAGGCGCTGGCCTCTGCCACTTACGTCAAAGACAAACACGCCCTGCTGGCCCAGCACGGCCTGCAGTGTTTTGCCATTGGCAACCACCTGGTGGGCCAGGCGGTGTGCGACCTGATTGACGAGCGCCACCAGTCCATCTTGCCCGCCCATGTGTGGGGCGACGGCGTGCCCGAAGGTGTGCGCCAGCGCGCGGCAGCCGAGCTGCAAGACACGGCGCGTGCGGCCGCCAGGTTTGGCGTGAAGACGGTGACCGGCTTTACCGGCTCGTCCATCTGGCACGCCACCTACGCCTTCCCGCCCACCAGCCAGGCGTATTGGGACAAAGGCTTTGCCGATTTCGCCCAACGATTCGGCCCCATTCTGGACACCTTCGAGGCTGAGGACATCAACTTCGCGCTCGAAGTGCACCCTACTGAGATCGCCTTCGACATTGCCACCAGCCAACGCGCGATTGCGGCGGTCAACGGCCACCGCCGCTTCGGTTTCAACTTCGACCCCAGCCATCTGGCCTACCAAGGCGTGGACTACGTGAAGTTTCTGCGCACCTTCCCCGACCGCATCTACAACGCCCACATGAAGGACGTGTGGTGGGGCAAAGGCGACGGCACGGTGGGCACGTTTGGCGGCCACACCAGCTTTGGCGACGCGCGCCGGCACTGGGACTTTCGCAGTGTGGGGCGCGGCATGGTCGACTTCGAATCCATCATCGTGGCGCTGAACGACATTGGCTACCAAGGCCCGCTGAGTGTGGAGTGGGAAGACAGCCGCATGGACCGCATCCACGGCGCCACCGAGAGCGCGGCCTTCTGCAAACGTCTGGACTTCAAACCCGCCGCCGGCGCGTTTGATGCGGTGTTTGCCAAAGACAAACAGGGCGCAGCATGAGCACCACCATCCACTCCAAAAATTCAAACCGCAAGCTGCGCTACGCCATGGTCGGCGGTGGGCGCGACGCCTTCATCGGCGCGGTGCACCGCAAGGCCGCCGCGCTGGACGGCCAGATCGAACTGGTGGCGGGAGCCCTCTCCAGCCAGCCCGACAAGGCCCGCGCCTCGGGCCAAGACTTGTTCCTGGCCGACGACCGCAACCACGGCCGCTGGCAAGACCTGCTGGAAGACGAACTCAAACGCAGCGCCGACGAGCGCATCGACTTCGTCTCCATCGTCACGCCCAACCACCTGCACCACCCCGTAGCGCTGGCGTTTGTGGAGGCCGGCTTCCACGTGGTGTGCGACAAACCCTTGGTGCACAACAGCGTGCAGGCGCAAGAGCTGGTAGATGCCGTGGCGCGCAAAGGCACGGTGTTTGGCGTCACGCACAACTACACCGGCTACCCGATGGTTCGGCAGATGCGCGAGATGGTGCGCAGCGGCGCCATCGGCACGGTACGCAAGGTGCTGGTCGAATACAACCAAGGCTGGCTCGCCACCGCCACCGAGGCCACAGGCAACAAACAAGCGCTGTGGCGCATGGACCCGGCGCAAAGCGGCCTGGCCGGTGCCATGGGCGACATCGGCTCACACGCCGAGAATCTGCTCACCACCGTGACCGGCCTGGAAGTCGAAGCCATCTGCGCCGACCTGGCCGCCATGGGCGCGGGCCGCACGCTGGACGACGACGCCAACATGCTGCTGCGCCTGCAAGGCGGCGCGCGCGCCGTGCTGGTGGCCTCACAAATTTGTGTGGGCAGCGAAAACGGTTTGCGCCTGCGCGTCTATGGCACCACCGGCACGCTGGACTGGCAGCAAGAACAACCCAGCCGCCTCCTCCACGCGCCACTCAACGAGGCCCCCCGCACCCTCACACGCGGCGGCCCAGGCTTGTGCGAAGCAGCGGTTCGCGCATCACGCCTGCCATCAGGCCACCCCGAGGGCTTCATCGAAGCCTTTGCCAACCTGTACCTGGGCGTGGCCGCCGACATTCGCGCGCACCTGGCGGGCACCACCGCCGACCCGATGGTGGCCGACTACCCGCGTGTGGAAGACGGCGCACGCGGCGTGAAGTTCATCGAGAAGGTGTTGGCGTCGGCGGCCAGTCGGCAGAAGTGGACGACGCTCTATTCCTGAGCATTTCTAAACGCACTGTGTACCCGTTTTGTATCGGCGCTTCGTACCAAGCTCGATACACAGTGGACAAACTCGCTTAACCCTAGGCTTGAACAATCGGTTGCACCCCTGAGGGCCCTATGGCGCCCGGGGTGGTTCAACACACAGTCAAGAAAGGAAGCGTTATGTCCTCCATCAGCGGAGTCAGTAGCAGCGGCAGCAACTGGGCGCAACTCAAGTCTGCCCACGCCGCCAATCAATCGAAAATGCAGGAGTGGCTGCTCAAAGAAGCCGATGCCGACGGCAACGGCAGCATCGACACCAACGAGCTGCAAACCGTGCTCGACGACGTGTCGAAGAAGACGGGCGTCACGTCCACCACCAGTGCCAGCGACTTGCTGGCCAAGGCCGATGCCGATGGCAGCGGGTCGCTGAGCGCCTCCGAACTCGGCCAGGCGATGCAAAGCGTGTTGCCGCCCCCGCCCTCCACCATGGACTTCGCGCAAGGCCGTGGCGGCGACGCGGGTGCGACGGGCCAAGCCGGCGATGACTTGTTCGCTAAGGTGGACGCAGACGGCAGCGGCGGCATTGACGCCAGCGAGTTGGCCACCCTGATGGCCAAGATGAAGAGCGGTGGTGATGCCAACGCCACCGACTCGACCGACGCCAGCAACGAACTGTTTGCCAAACTCGACACCAACGGCGACGGATCTCTGTCAGAAACTGAATTCGACGCTGGCCGCCCCGGTGCCAGCCAAGGCGACACCACCGCCAGCGCAGCACAGGCTGGCGCCATGCCACCCGGCCCACCACCAGCAGGTGGACCCGGCGGTGCCGGTGGCGCTGGCGGATCAAGCGACTCCACGACCTACGACCCGCTGGACACCAACCAGGACGGCGTGGTCTCTGCAGCCGAGTTGGCAGCCGGCATCGCCTCGGGCACCGCCACTGCAGCCGACGCCGTGAAGGCGCTGTTTGCCGCCGTGGACACCGATGGTGATCACAAGCTCAGCACCGAGGAGACCGATACCTTTGCCAAACAGGTGGCTACAGCATTGCAGAGCATGCAGAGCGGTACGTCGTCTACCAGCAGTAGCAGCGACAGCAGCACGAGCAACGCCAGCAGTGAGAGCAAGCCGTTTGACTTGCAGACGCTGGCGCAGTTGGTGCTTAAGCAATACGAGGCTATTGCGAAGAACCAGTCGAGTACGGCTAGCACGGGGACTTTGGTGGATGCTTCTGCCTGAGTTGGCGGGGTGTTGGATTAGGCGCTGTCGGCCGGGTCTCGCCCCGGCGGGCGACTAACTTCTTTTGCTTCGCCAAAAGAAGTCAGCAAGAAAAGGCGACCCCGCTATCTGCGTCCCCTCGCGGAGCGAGGGGCAACCTGCGCTGGGTGGTTTTGGCGGGGTTTCGCTGGAACTCGCCTTCGGCTCAGACAGCCAGCGAAACTAATCCCGCCAAAACCGCCCATCGCAGGCGCAGCTAGAAGGGGGTAGGAGTCCAAATACCACCCAGCTCTCTTGCGCATCGCGGGCTCTAAATCCGGGCCGAGCAACGCGATGGCCCGTCTGGTTTCCAACACCCGTCAGGCCGGGCCTGCGATGGGTGGGGTTGGTGGGATCAGGGCTGGTGGCTGTTTGAGCGGAACGCGAGTTCCACCAGACCCCCACCAACCCCACCCAGCGCAGGTTTGCCCTTCGCTTTGCGAAGGGTCCCGGCATGTGGGCGCTTTCTTTGGGGCACGTTTCTTGTGCGCACAAGAAAGGTGTCTCGCCCGCCGGGGCGAGACCCGGCCGACAGCGCCAACTAAACCCCTCAAACCACCCCAGCCCCCTCCGGCTCCCGAAACCGATTAGGCGCCAACGCCCCCGCAGAGTCGAGGATCGGGTAAGCAATAGAACAGATGTGCGAGTTGATCCGCTTCATATCGCTGATCAAGTCGATGTGCAGCGAGCTGGTCTCGATGCTCAGCATGGTCCTGTCAGTCAACCGGCTCAAGTGGGTATCAGCATAGGTACGCTCCAAGTCACGGAAGCGGGCCTTCTCTTCCAGCAGCTTCTTCGCATCGTGCACATTGCCGTTCAAAAACACACTCATGCTCAAGCGCAGGTTGGCGATCAGCCGGCTGTGCAATTCGGTGATCTCGGCCATGCCGGCCTCGGAAAACTTGCGGCCAGGTTTGATCTTCTTGTCTTCGATGTCGATGATGATGCGCTCGATGATGTCGCCGATCTGCTCCATGTTGATGGTGAAGCTGATGATGTCGGTCCAGCGGCGGCTTTCCTCTACGGCCAGGGCCTCGCGCGAGATTTTGGTCAGGTAGTACTTGATGGACGAGTAGAGCTGGTCCACCGTGTCGTCCAGCTTGCGGAGTTCTTCGGCGACCTTCAAGTCGTTGTTTTTGATGACCTGCAAGATGCCGATCATCATGGTCTCGACCACGTCCGCCTGGTGCAAGGCCTCGCGTGCGGCGCAGGTGATGGCCAGCGATGGCGTGCTCAAAGCGGATGGGTCCAAATGCTGCGGCCGCTGGTGCGCCACCGAAGGCACGGGTTGCGGCAGCAGCTTCTGCATGGCCTTGGCCACGAGCTTGGTGAGGCTGATGAAGGCAACGCTCATGCCGACGTTGAAGGCCAGATGGAACAGCACCACGGCTTGTGTCTTGTCGGTCAAGATAGGCTGAACGTATTCGATCCACAAGCCGATGGTGGGCGCAAACAGCAGCACGCCCAATAACTTGAACACCAGGTTGCCCACGGTCACCTGGCGCACGGCAACCGAAGCTTTGGCCGTGGTCAACACCGCGAGTGCCCCGCTGCCCAGGTTGGCGCCCAGCACCAGGCCCAAGGCTACGTCGAGCTGAATGACGTGCGAGGTGGCGAGTGCGGCAATCAGCAGCACCACGGCCAGGCTCGAATAGGCCATCACCGCCAACACGGTGCCGAGTGCAATCTCCAGGTAGATGTCGCTGCTGACGGCACCCAGCAAGGTGCGCACCGTGGGCGAAGCCAACAGCGGCTCGGTGGCATCGACCACCAGGCGCAGCGCCAGCAGCATCAAGCCCAGGCCGATCAACACGCGGCCCACACGGCCGGCGGTGGTGTCTTGCCGCGCCAGGAACAGCACCACGCCCACAAAGATGAACAGCGGCGAGAGCCACGACAGATCAAACGAGAACAGCACCGAGATGAGCGCCGTGCCAATATCGGCACCGCGCATCACCGCCAGCGCAGCGGGCAGCGTGATCAGGCCCTGGCCGACGAACGACGAGGTCATGAGGGAGGTGGCGGTGCTGGACTGCACCAGCGCCGTGACGCCAATGCCCGAGAGCGCAGCCGTGAAAGCGTTGCCGGTGCTGCGCGCCAGAATCTGCCTCAGGTTGGCCCCGAACACGCGCAACACACCGGTGCGCACTAAGTGGGTACCCCACACAAGCAGCGCAATGGCTGCCAGCAGATTCAACAAATGTTTCATGGACGGACGTCAGACTCCTAGCTTCGTAAAGCGCGGGTGCTGCCATTGATGCCCCACCCCTGCGCAAAACGAAACGATAAGGATACTCCCGAATCGCCCCTTGTCACCCATTCGTCACCATATCGACACAATCTGCGCTTGCCCAAGGCGCCCACGCACACCCGAGGGGGAGGGTCGTCAGTCGATGAGCTGCCCGCCGTCGTGGAAGGGAAACGGGCCGTCGTAGCTGCCGCTGGCGGCCAGGTGGCTCACCAGTCGCCCTTGCGCCGGCAGCGCGTGCAGCGCAAAACCCGGCGGCTCCAGGGTCCAGGCTGACGCGGCATCGGGCGCCAGATCTAGGCACACCTGGTGCGCCGGGGATGGGATGGTGGCCGCGATGCTGCCGCCAAAGCGCACCTGGATGCTGCGGTGCAAGTGGCCGCAGATCACGCGCTCCACATTCGGAAAACGCGCCACCAAGGCCTCCAACGCCTCGGCACCCTCCAGCAAGCCGATATCGTCCATATGGCCGATCAACGTGCGAAACGGCGGGTGGTGCATGGCAATGACCACGGGCCGGTGTTGGTGCTCGGCCAGTTGCGCGGCCAGCCAGTCCAGGCGCTCGCGGCACAGGCTGCCTTCACTGGCGCCGGGCACGACGGTGTCGAGTGTGATGAGCTGCAGGCGCCCCACCGGCACGCTGTATTGCACGAACCCCTCGGTTCCAAGATAGCTGTACTCCGGAAAGCTGGCCCGCAACTGCGCGCGCTCGTCGTGGTTGCCCGGCAGCAGGTAGATGGGCTTGTGCGCTAGCGGGGCCAGCAGCCCGCGCAAGTGCTCGTACTCCGCCGCGCGGCCAAAGTCCGTCAGGTCGCCAGTGATGACGATGGCATCGGGCTGCTGCGGCAGGCGCTGAATGCTCGCCACCGCCTGCGCCAGGTAGGGTGCGGTGTTGATGCGGCCATAGGCCAGGCGCCCGGGTTCGCGGATGTGCAGGTCGGACAGTTGCAGCAATAGGGTGTTCAAGAAACGTTCTCCAGCATCGGCATCAGGCGCCGTTCATCAATACGAATGCCCACGGTGTCGCCTCGGCGCGCGGGGTGGTCGCGGGCCACGTCGGCGCGCAGCGGTGCTTGTCCGTCCACGGCCAAGGTCAGTTGCACCCGGTCGCCCAGGAAGCTGCGGCTGAGCACTTCAGCGCGCCCCCAGCCGGTGCTCCAGGCAGCCACTTCTACATCTTCGGGCCGCACCAGCAAACCGGCCGCGCCGTGCGGCCCACGCAGGGCCAAGCCGCCCAGATCCAGCACGGGCTGCGTCAGCGCAGTCGCCGCGCCTTCCAGCGCCAGCCGGTTGATGCGCCCAAGGAACTCGGCCACAAACGGATGGGCTGGTGCCCGATACAAGGTTTCGCCGTCGCCCACTTGCACAATACGCCCGGCTTGCATCACGGCCAGACGGTCGGCAATGGCCAGAGCTTCTTGTTGGTCGTGGGTGACGTGGATGGCGGTGATGTGCAGGCGGCGCAGCAATTCGGCCAACTCGTCGCGCAGCGATTCCTTGAGCTTGGCGTCGAGTGCGGTCAGCGGTTCGTCCAGCAGCAGCACACGTGGGCGCACGGCCACGGCGCGGGCCAGTGCCACACGCTGGCGCTGACCGCCAGACAGTTCCGCAGGGCGTTTTTTCTCCAGCCCGTTCAGCCGCACCAGGTCGACCAGTTCCCCCACCACGCGGCGGCGCTCGGCCTCGCCCACACCGCGAATGCGCAAGCCGTAGCCGATGTTGGCCTCCACCGTCATTTGCGGAAACAGCGCGTAGTGCTGAAACACCATGCCGATGCCGCGCCGCTCAATCGGCAACTGCGTGACGTCGGTGCCGCCAAAGCTGATGCGGCTGCCGGCGTCGGGTGCCTCCAGCCCGGCAATCAGCCGCAGCAAAGTGGTTTTGCCGCAGCCTGACGGCCCCAGCAAGGCCAACACTTCACCGGGCTCTACCGTCAGGTTAGTGGGCTGCAAGCCGCGTGTGCCGTCGGCATAGGTTTTGGCGCACTGGACCACGTCCACGCGCGTACGTTCAAGTTCCATGGTGTTTCTCGATAAAAGTGCCAACGGCCTGCAAGCCCCACAACACCGGCAAGATGACGATCAAAAAGACCAGCGTGTAAGCCGAACCGATTTCGATGCGCATCGACGCATAACTGTCGGCCAGGCCTACGGGCAAGGTGCGGGTGAGCGGGGTGTGCAGCATCCAGGTGAGGTTGAATTCGCCCACCGACAACGTGAACACCATCAAACTGCCCGCCACAATGGCCGGCAACACGGCCGGCACCAGCACGCCCAAAAAACGTTGCGTGAAGTTGGCGCCAAGCGAGCGCGCCGCCTCTTCCAAAGCCAACAGTTCATTCTTTTGAAATGCCGAGCCCACCGTGCGCACCATGAAGGGCAAGGTGAACACCATGTGCCCGACCAAAATGAACGCAAAGCTCTGGCGAAAGCCCTGCAGCGTGCCGTAGACCAGGATCAGCGCCAGTGCGCTGGCCAGGCCGGGCACGGCCACCGGCAGCGTGAGCAGCTCTTCAAACAGGCGCGCCCAGCGGGAGCGGCTGCGCGCCAGCGCGTAGGCACACGGCACGCCGACAACCAGGTTGCCCAGCACACACAGCAGCGCCAGCCAGAGCGACCAGCCCACGGTGCCGCCGTAGTTCTCCCACACCTCGCCCAGCCAGCGCAGGGTGAGCCCGCTGCGCAGACCGGTGCTGTAGTTGTTGACCAGACCGGCCATCACCGACAAACCAATCGGCGCGACCATGAACAGCGCGACCAAGGCGGTCAGCCCCAGCAGCAACAGCGGGGCTTGTTTTGCATTTCTCATCAAAACCTCTTCAAAACGCGGCGGTGCCAGCAAGCCGGCGCGACACCCACAGCGCCAGCCAGGTGATCAGCCCCAGCGTGATCGACAGGCTGGCGGCCAAGGCAAAGTTGGCGTAGTTGGTGAACTCGTTGTAGATGGTGATGGGCAGCACTTCAAACTTGCTGGCCAGCGTGAACGCCGTGCCAAATGCGCCCATGGCGGTGGCAAACACAATCGCCCCGCAAGCCAGCGTGGTGGGCGCCAGCTCGGGCAGCCACACGTCCCACGCCACGCGCCAGCGCGAAGCACCGAGCGAGCGGGCGGCCTCTTCCAACTGCGCGTCCATGCTGCCGGCCGCAGCCGTATAGGTGGCAATGGCACGCGGCAGCGAGAAATACAGATAGGCCAAAAACAAGCCCGTGAGGCCATAGGCAAAGGTGATGCGCCCCAGTCCCAATGCGTCCGACATATCTGCCACCAAGCCTTGGCGGCCGCCGAGCAAAATCATGAAGAAGCCGACGATCACACCCGGAAACGACAACGGCAAGGTCAGCAGCGACAACAACAGTTGCCGCCCACGAAAACGGTGCCGCGCCAGCGTGATGCCCACCAGCGCGCCCAGCAGCAGCGTCGCCAGCGTGACGGCCAGCGACAGGCCCAGCGTTTGCAACAGGCTCTGCAGATAACGGCTGTTGGTCAGTACCGCAAAGTATGTGGCCCAGCCCTTGCCCGCAGGCAAGGCCAACAACCAGGCGATGGGCAACAACCAGAAGGCCGCGAAGAACGCCACGGCTGGCGCAGAACAGGCCAGCAATAAACGGCGCGAAGGCGCAAAACCGTGGCGTGCGCTCATGGGATTACTGCACTTCCTTCAGATAACGATCCGAAAAGGCTTTTTGTGCCGCAGCCATCTTGCCGTAGTCCACGGCCTTGGCGCGCGCGTATTCGCTGGCTGGCAGGAAACGCGACTGCGCTTCTTTCGACATGGCGCTGGCGCGCACCGGGCGCAAATAAGCGTTGGCCCAAATCGCCTGGCCTTCGTCGGACAACACAAAGTCCAGCACCTTCTTGCCTTCAGCCGCGTGCGGCGCGTTGGCCACCAGGCTCATCACGTAAGGCACCACCACCGTGCCCTCGGTAGGGATGACGAACTGCACGTTGGCGTTGTCTTTGTACTTGGCGCGGTAGGCGTTGAAATCGTAGTCCAGCAGGATTGCGATTTCGCCGGACAACACCCGTGCGTAAGAAGTCTGCTTGGGCACGATGGGCTCGTTCTTCTGCAGCGCCTTGAAGTAGTCGATGCCGGGGGCAAAGTTGTCCATGCTGCCGCCACGGGCCTGGTTCACCGCCACGGCGCCTACGTAGCCCACAAAGGCTGAGGCGGGGTCGAGGTAACCGATCAGGCCTTTGTAGTCAGGCTTGAGCAAATCAGCCCACGACTTGGGCACGGGCTTGCCCTTGAGGGCATCCACATTCACCATGAAGCCCAGCGTACCGGAGTGGATCGTGACCCATTGGCCTTGCGGGTCCTTCAAGCCATCGGGAATCTCGGCCCAGGCTGCGGGTTTGTAGGCGGCGACCACACCGTCCTTTTGCGCCTGGATGGCGAAGGTCACACCCAGGTATGTGACGTCAGCCACGGGGCTGGCTTTTTCGGCCACCATCTGCGCCAGCGACTGGCCGGAGTTCTTGTTGTCGGGCGGCACGGTCACACCGGTCTTGGCCTTGATGGCCTTGATCTGCGTACCCCAGTCAGCCCATTCGGGCGGGCAGTTGTAGCAGATGGCAGTCTGCGCCATGGCGCTGCCGGCGGCAAGCAAACCGATGGTGAGCGCGGCCGCGTGGGCCAGGGATTTCAGCGTGGTTTTCATCAAAGACTCCGTCAGAGGTTACGGTTAAACATGGGAAACACGGGAAAAACGGGGGGTGGCTCAGAAGCGGCACCTTCTGGCCGACCACAAGACTCGCCAGTACGAAAGTGGTGCTCCAGCGTCAAACTGGCTTCTGGCATTAGCGGCGTGCCGCTGGCCATGGCCTGTACCAACAGCTCCACACTGCTTCTGCCGATGTCGGCATTCGGTTGGGCCACCGTGCTGAGCATGGGTGTGAGGTCTTCACCGAGGGCGATGCCGTCAAAGCCCAGCACACTCACATCACGCGGCACAGCCAAACCCGCGAGGTGTGCGGCACGCAGGCAGCGAATGGCCAGCAGGTCGTTGGAGCAAACCAATGCCGTGGGCCGCTGAGGGCGCTGCAGCAAAGCCGTGATGTCTTCTACGGCGGTTTGAATGAAGGGCACTTCGAGCACCATGCCATCGCCAAGCCCCGCCGCCGCCATGCCGTAATGGAAGCCACGGCAGCGCTGTTGTGCGCGGTCAGAGGCGGCGGTTTGCCCGCTCACCATGGTGATGCGGCTATGCCCCAGCGTCACAAGATAGGCCACCAAATCGGCCACGGCTTGCTCACCATCCACCGACACACACGGGTGTTCCGCATGATTGTTGTAGACCAGCACATAGGGTAGGCCGGCCTCGACCAGGCGTTGCAGCGCTGTCGACGTCGCCGGGTGAGAGACGGTCAGGATCATGCCGTCCACATTGCCAGCCAGCAGCAGGTTCACAGCGCGGTCTTCCTGGGCCAGCAGGTAGTCAGTGGTGAAGGGCAAGATGGCATAACCACCGGCCACGGCCGCTCGGGCGATGCCCTCCAAGCACTCGGCAAATACCGGGTTGGTCAGCGTGGGCAACACCACGCCGATGACGCGGCTGCGTTGCGTGCGCAAGGTGCGGGCGCTGGCGTTAGGCACATAGGAAAGCGCGCGGGCGACCTGCTCCACATGCTCACGCGTAGCAGGGGTCACCTTGTCTGGCAAGTTGAAAACCCGTGAAACGGTCGCCACCGACACGCCGGCTTCGCGTGCCACGTCCTGAATACTCATGGTCAATGCTTTCGATGTAATCGTTTACATTAAATCGACACCGCATGACTAAGCTGTGACAAATGGTGGAACCGTGGCGCCAAAACAAACGGCCCTCCGAAGAGGGCCGTGAGCATTGAGAGTGGCGAGGTGTCTGTTGCGCAGAGCGCGCTATTTGCTGCGTTTCACCCGCCGCAATTCGTCCACGATGAGGCAAATGGCGCCGATGGTGATGCCCGCATCGGCCACGTTGAACGCCGGGTAGTGCCAGCCGCGCAGGTGGAAGTCGAGAAAGTCGACCACATAGCCGTGCTGCACGCGGTCTACCACGTTGCCGATGGCACCGCCCAAAATGCTGCCCAGCGCAAAGCAGAACATCTTTTGGCCTGGGTGCGTGCGCAACTGCCAGATGATGAATACCGCTGCCGCCAAACCAATGCCGGTGAAAACCCAACGCTGCCAGCCCGAGGCTTCCGCCAGGAACGAGAACGCCGCGCCGGTATTGTGGGCCCGCACAATGTTGAAGAAGCTGGTGATGGGCGTGCTGTCGCCCAAGTGGTAGTAGCCCAGGATCAACACCTTGGTGAACTGATCCACCAAGAAGATGATGAGGGCCAGCCCTAGCCACGGCAGCATGCTGCTGGAAGAACCGGAGGGGCCGGAAGACTTGACGAGCGTGGTGGACTTCTTTGCCATTGCTTTTGCCATCAGGCCACCAAACGCTTTTCGCCGTCGCCAAACAAGTTGCTGGTGCACCGGCCGCAGAGGCTGGGGTGCGCAGCGTCCGCACCCACGTCGGCACGGTAGTGCCAGCAGCGTTCGCACTTCACGTCGGCACTGGCTTTGACGCTGACCTGGAAGGCTTCACCGGCCACCAGTTCAACGGCCGAGGTGATGAAGACGAACTTCAGGTCTTCACCCAGGCTGGCGAGCAAGGCGTGGTCTTCAGGCGCAGCGGTGAGCACCACGTTGGCTTGCAAAGACGAGCCCACCTGGCCATCGGCACGCAGGGTTTCGATCTCTTTGTTCACCAGGTCGCGGATCTCGCGGATGCGTTGCCACTTGGCCAGCAGGCCTTCATCAGCCCCCGCCAAAGTCCCAAACGTTTCCAGGAAGATCGACTCGGAATCGCCAAACAGCTTCCACGCTTCTTCAGCCGTGAACGACAGGAACGGCGCCATCCAACGCAGCATGGCGTGCGTGACTTGCCACAGCGCGGTTTGGGCGCTGCGACGTGCCAGGCTCCTGGGCGCGGTGGTGTACAGGCGGTCTTTCAACACGTCAAGGTAGAAGCCGCCCAGGTCTTCCGAGCAATACAGCTGCAGCTTGGCGACCACGGGGTGGAACTCGTACACCTTGTAGTGCGCCAGCACTTCGGCCTGGAACTCGGCCGCGCGGGTCAGCGCGTAGCGGTCGATCTCCAGCATCTGCTCCAGCGGCACGGCGTCTTTTGCCGGGTCGAAGTCGCTGACGTTGGCCAGCAGGAAGCGCAGCGTGTTGCGGATGCGGCGGTAGGCATCCACCACGCGGGCGAGGATCTTCTCGTCGCCGGCGATGTCGCCCGAATAGTCGCTAGAAGCCACCCACAAGCGGATGATTTCAGCGCCGAGCTTCTTGTTGATTTCTTGCGGGTCGATGCCGTTGCCCATCGACTTGCTCATCTTGCGGCCTTGGCTGTCCACGGTGAAGCCGTGGGTCAGCAAGCCGCGGTAAGGCGCGCGGCCTTCCAGCGCGCTGGCCAACAGCAGCGAGCTGTGGAACCAACCACGGTGTTGGTCGTGGCCTTCAAGGTAGAGGTCGGCCTCGGGGCCGGTGTCGTGGTGCACGTTGGGGTGTGTACCGCGCAGCACGTGGCTGAAGGTGGAGCCAGAGTCGAACCACACTTCCAGAATGTCGGTGCTCTTGGTGTAGCTGGGTGCATCAACGGCACCGAGGATTTCTTCGGTGGTGACGCGGCTCCAGGCTTCGATGCCGCCCTTCTCCACGATGTCGGCCGCCTGGTCGAGGATTTCCATGGTGCGCGGGTGCAGCTCACCGGAATCCTTGTGCAGGAAGAACGGGATCGGCACACCCCAGCTACGCTGGCGCGAGATGCACCAATCGGGCCGGTTGGCGATCATGTCGTGCAGGCGCGCCTTGCCGTTCTCGGGGTAGAAGCTGGTGTGCTCGATGGCTTCCAGCGCGGTCTGGCGCAGCGTCTTCGGCGCCTTGTTCTTGGTGAACACGCCCTCGCCTTCGTCCATGCGCACAAACCATTGCGCAGCCGCACGGTAGATCACCGGCGTCTTGTGGCGCCAGCAATGTGGGTAGCTGTGGCTGATGTCTTTGGTGGCCATCAGGCGGCCGGCGTTGCGCAGCGCCTCGATCACCACGGGCACGGCCTTCCAGATGTGTTGGCCGCCAAACAGCGGGAAGTCGGCCGCGTAAGTGCCGTTGCCTTGCACCGGGTTCAGGATGTCTTCGAGCGCCAAACCGTGGGCGCGGCAGGAGTTGAAATCCTCCAGACCATAGGCGGGCGACGAGTGCACGATACCCGTGCCGTCGTCGGCGGTGGCGTAGTCGGCCAGATAGACCGGCGAGAGGCGTTTGTAGCCAGCGTCCACGTCGTACAAGGGGTGTTCGAACTCCAGGCCGCCGAGCTTTTCGCCCAGCGCCGTGGCCACCACCTGGCCGGTGAGGCCGTAGCGTTGCAGGCAGTCTTCGACCAGGGATTCGGCCAGCACCAGCAAGCCCTTTTCGGTGTCGACCAGCGCGTAGGTCAGCGCGGGGTTCAGGTTCAGCGCTTGGTTGGCGGGGATGGTCCACGCGGTCGTGGTCCAGATGACGACAAACGCGTCTTTGGCCAGCGACGTCACGCCAAACGCGGCCGCCAGCTTGGCGGGCTCGTGCATCTTGAAGGCCACGTCGAGCGTCGTGCTCTTCTTGTCGGCGTATTCGATTTCAAACTCGGCCAGCGACGAGCCGCAGTCAAAACACCAGTACACCGGCTTCAGGCCACGGTAGACGAAGCCTCGCTCGATCACGCCCTTGAACGCGCGGATTTCCCCCGCCTCGTTGGCGAAGTTCATGGTCTTGTAGGGGTTGTCCCATTCGCCTAAAACACCCAGGCGCTGGAAGTCGACCATCTGCTGGGCGATTTGCTCGGTGGCGTAGGCGCGGCTCTTGGCCTGCATGTCGTCGCGGCTCAGGTTGCGGCCGTGCTTTTTCTCGATGGCGTTTTCGATCGGCAGGCCGTGGCAGTCCCAGCCGGGCACGTACAGCGCGTCAAAGCCTTCGAGTTGGCGCGCCTTGGTGATCATGTCCTTCAGGATCTTGTTGACCGCGTGACCCATGTGGATCTGGCCGTTGGCATAGGGCGGGCCGTCGTGCAAGATGAACTTGGGCTTGCCGCAACGTGCGTCGCGCAGCTTTTTGTAGATGCCTTTGTCGTCCCATTCCTTGACCCAGCCCGGCTCACGCTTGGGCAGGTCGCCACGCATGGGAAACGGGGTGTCGGGCAAGTTCAGGGTGCTGCGGTAATCGGTCTTGCTGGCGGAATCGGTCATGGCGGGGCTCCGTGCGGGGCGCGTAAGAAACTTTGGAAAAGGCTTGCCGTGTGGCGGCAGACGGCGATGAGGGGTCAGGGAGAAACCCTGGCGACGCCAGCCAAGCCGACGCGGCAGGGTATACGACGCACGGTCGTCGTCTAAATTCGGTCGCGCGTGGTCTGGCGGCTGGTCTCGGCGTGCATGGTCAAAAAGTATGCGCGTGCGTCGTCGCAGTCTTTGGAAATGCCTGTTTTCAAGGCGTCCAGACTGGCGTACTTCAACTCGTCATGCAATTTGTGCAACAGTTCCACGCGAATAATTTTACCGTACGCCCCGTCCCGCCCCAGCGTGTCGGGCCATTCCAGGCAATAGGTTTCCAGCAGCACCCGCCCACCGTTCACATCGTTCGGGTCGAGTGAGGGGCGCACGCCCAGGTTGGCCACGCCGGGCAAGGGCTGGTCGGCCAAACCATGCACGTGCACGGCAAAGATGCCGCTGGCGGCCGGCTTCCAGTGCGCAAAGCGCAGGTTCAGCGTGGGCCAGCCCAATTCACGGCCGAGCTTGCGGCCATGCACCACGTGGCCGCTGATGCTGTAAGGCCGCCCCAGCAGGCGCGCGGCGGCGGCCATGTCGCCCTGCCCCAGCGCATCGCGCACCGCTGAGCTGGACACACGCAGGCCGTGTACCTCGTAGCTGTTCATGCGCGCCACGTCGATGCCGAGGGCGCCGCCCGCCGCATCCAGCATGGTGTAGTCGCCCGCGCGTTTGGCGCCAAAACGGAAATCGTCGCCTACCAGCACGTAGCGCGCGCCCAGGCCTTGCTGGAGCACATCGCGGATAAACGCGTCCGGACTTTGGCTCGCCAGCCGGGCATCGAAAGGCAGCACGATGGTTTGGTCGACACCGCAGCGCGCCAGCTCTGTGAGCTTGTCGCGCAGCGTGCCGATGCGTGCTGGCGCCAGCTCGGGCTTGTGAAGCACGGCGGCGAAGTAATCGCGCGGATGCGGCTCGAAAGTGAGCACGCAACTGGGCACACCACGGTGCTGGGCTTCGTTCTTGAGCAGCGCCAGCATGGCCTGGTGGCCACGGTGCACACCGTCGAAATTGCCGATGGTCAAAGCGCAGGCGGGCGCGATGCCGGGGTAATGAAAGCCGCGAAAAACCTGCATGGCTGTTATATTTTTGATAGCGTGTTGCGCCCAGCTACCGGGCGCCGTCAGCATGGAAGTCATGAAAACACTGTATATTGTGACGCAGTGGCGGTGAATCAACCGGCTGACCGCCACAGCAATTCATGTCAGTGCCCGTTCGACTCTGTATGGAGGCGTGCTTTGAAGGTCTTGAAGTTGTCAGCGCAAGGGTTACCCCAATCGTGGATCTCGCTTGAAGAAGCGGTGACCCACTATGCGGCGGAGGACGTACGCTGGGAACTTGGCGCCCAAGTGGCGGTGTTCCACGGCGGGCACAACGCCATCACCGGCCAGCAATCCATCATCACCGTCAGCAGCATCATCGGCACACGCGGTGTGCCCAGCATCAACCCTTTTGAGCTGCGCCCCAGCCTCACCAATTCAAAACTGTTTGTGCGCGACCGCAACGTATGCGCCTACTGCGGCCAGCGTTTCCATGAAGAAGTGCTGACCCGCGAGCACATCAAACCGCTGGGCCAGCGTGGCGCCGACCATTGGATGAACGTGGTCACCGCTTGCCGCGCCTGCAACCACCGCAAGAGCAACCGCACGCCCGAGCAGGCCAACATGCCGCTGCTGTACGCGCCTTACGTGCCCAGCCTGTGGGAAGACTTCATCTTGCGGAACCGGCGTATCCTGGCCGACCAGATGGACTTTTTGATGGCGCACGTGCCGAAATCGTCTCGGCTATTGGTTTAGAGCAAACCAGAGATCGGGCCAGCGCCCCGGTCAGCCCTGCTCGCCTCGGGGTAGTCGCTCATAACCCTGGCAGTTTTGGCCTCTTTTTGAGCGTCTGCTTGGTGTCTCTCGTCGTCGATATTTTGGTTGTCTTCAACCGCAGCCTTCAGCCATCAAGTCGCCGAACGACGAGCAAAAGATGAGGCAATGTCTGACAAATTTTGCCCTGGCGATGGGCATAATTTTCTCGATTGTTACAACTTGCTCAACTGGAACGCGGGCGACTCTCATGAATTCAAAGACCCTTGCTCGACTCGAGCTCCTCCGCATTGCGGCTCTTTTAGAGAAGCAGGAAGACACTGCAAAGCTGGAACGCCATGAGCTGCTGCTGGTGGAAATTGCCGCCAGCCTGACAGGCACCGTTCTACCGCCGTCGGTCCCGCAGTACGCGAGGTGGTGTGATGATCTGGAGAAGTCTCTGCAACTGAAGAACCTACTCGGAGTGCGCCCGGAAAAGGACTGAAGCCGAATCCCTAGGCTGCGACATTGCCGGATGGCCTACTGGATTTCTACCGGCTTTCCAGCAAGCGCGTCAACGCGGCGAGATCCCGCCGCACATGCGCCACGTCCGCATCAAAGCTCTCTTGCGACACGCACTCCAATCGCAACACCACAAAGGTCAGCAGGCTGCCATAGCCGCAGGGCGTGACACGCAAGGCGTTGTGCACGCTCGTGCCATCGGGCAGCGTGACGTCGTGGTCCAGCACCCCAAACGCATTTTGGGGCGCCATGTCGATGCGGACTTTGCCCATGGGCGAGTCGGCAAACCATGCATCGCCCTGCTGCTCCACCCCGTGGGCCAGGCCAGAAGCCCATTGCGGCAAGTTCGCTTCTTGGCGGGCAAAGGCGTAGACCACGTGTGCAGGCACGTCGAGCGCTTGACTCACCACCGTCGCTTCAAGAGACTTCATCTTCTTCGTAAGCTGCTCTGCCATCTTCTGCCTTTCAATCGGTGTCAGGCGGCGAGGCCTCAAGCGTGGGCGTTTGCAAATGGGTGCTGATGCCGTAGAGCGACAACAAGCCCATCACATGCCCAATCGCCACGCCTGGCTCACCGGCTTCAATGCGGCCAATGGTTTGCACGTGCACACCCAGGCGGGCCGCCGCAGCCGCCTGGCCCTCACCTACCGCGAGGCGCGCGCCTTTAATGGCCGCCCCCATTTCTTTGATGGCTTGCACGGCATCGCTGCCGATGTCGGGAGATATTCGTTTGCCTTGGCTCATTGCTCAATCGTCTTTACTCAGAATGTTGTGAACCTTGCCATGACTTAATGCCACCTTGATCCTGCCGTGGGAAAAATTAATAGTGCGCAACCTGCAAACCGGAGGAAGTCAACGGCTTTTCTGGAAAACCTAACTCAACCAGATTGCTTGGCCTCTTCGATTATTAAATGTGATTTATTTCACATCGGAAACATTTACACACCCGCATCATTGTTACAAATACATCTGCGCAAGCATTTGATTTAAAAAGATTTTCCTCATTGGCCCCGTTATTGCTTAAGTCAAATAATCAAAAGCAATTTACATAATTTTTACAAGGACTGAATAATGAAAAGCCTACTAACTGGTGCGCTTTTGGCTGCCGCAGTCACCATTTCAGTGCCTGCTCACGCCTATTTGGTGACCTTTGACTACACCAACACCAACGTCGCGGGCGGCGACTTCTCCGGAAAAACCAGCCCACTAGTCGGTGCAAACAACGTCGCTACGCCAGGCTCGGGCATTTTTGTCGATACCTTCGGTGCCAAAAACGGCGGCGGCAATTCGTTTGGTTGCGGTCTCGACACCTCATCTAGCCTGGTCGCACTCACCGGCGGCACGTATGGGTTCCGCACTGGCACCCTGACGGGCGTTGCAGCCGCGCCTGCGGGTGACAGCACCTGTTACGCCTACGGTCCTTCCGCAGATGGTTCGTTGTCTGACACGGTACGTATCAACTATCTTGGATTGCCGCCTGGTGTTGACCCGAGCTCGCATCTCAACTATATCGGCCTGTACTACGGCTCAATCGACACTTACAACGACATCACGTTCTACGGTGTAGATGGCAAGAAGCTGGTCACCGTGACGGGCACGAGCCTGATCAACCAGTTCAAGGGCACATCGGGCAACCAGTTTCTCGATTCTTCCAACATCTACGTCAACATCTACTTTGGTGAAAACGAGTTCTTCAAAGACTTTGAATTCCACACCAACGGTCGCGCGTTCGAGATGGACAACCTCGTGCTGGGCTTTAACGTGGCATCACCCAACAGAATTCCCGAACCAGGCTCGCTGGCGTTAATGGGTCTCGGCCTGGGCGCCTTAGGACTCACCCGCCGTCGCCGCAAGCAGTGATGGCAATTTGTTCTACTTAAGCAACTCTTATTGCTCAAAAAGGCCGCAAATCTTGCGGTCTTTTTTTTGGCGGATACGTGTAACGCCCGATCACGTTGAACAGGCGCCCAGCAAGGGAAAAGGTAACATTTATCAGAGCAATGCCAGTTACGCAACGTCGGCATTTTTTACAATCGATGCTTGTTTAAACAAGCATAAAAATTCAGGCAATTGATTTAAAAGAACTTCTGATCTCTGGCCTTGTTATTGCATTGAAGTGTATGCAACCGGTGGTTGTAAATAGGTTGTATATATTTATAGGATTACAGATGAAGAAGATTTTTTTGAGTGCACTGCTCGCGGCGTCGGCCGTCATCACAGTACCAGCCCATGCGTACGTCATTAATTTTGACTTCACCAACACCAATGTGGCTGGCGGTGACTTCTCGGGCAAAACCAGTCCCTTGTTGGGAGCCGATAACGTGGCGGCACCCGGATCTCAACTGTTCGTCGACACCTTTGGCGCCAAGAACGGCGGCGGCAATTCATTCGGCTGCGGCCTAGACACCCCCTCAAGTCTGGTGAACCTATCCGGCGGAACCTACGGATTCCGCACCGGCTACCAACCAGGCGTCGCAGCGCCACCAGCGGGTGACAGCGGTTGTTACGCTTACGGCCCGGGCCCAGGCGGCGCACTGCCGGACGCCGTGCGCATCACCTACCTTGGCTTGCCTCCGGGCATCGCTCCGGGGTCGAAGCTGAACTACATCGGACTGTACTACGGCTCTATCGACACCTACAACGACATCATCTTCTATGACGAGAACAACAAGAAGTTGGTCACTATCACGGGTAGTAGCCTGATCAACCAATTTCACGGTATTTCGGGCAACCGCGACGCGGACTCGACCAACATCTATGTGAACATTTTTTTCAATGAAAACGAGACTTTCCGGGATTTTGAGTTTGTCACCAAGGGCCGTGCGTTTGAATTCGACAACCTGGCGGTCGGCTTCAACCAAGTGCTGCCAAACAAGATTCCTGAACCAGGCTCTTTTGCCCTTCTAGGCTTGGGTTTGGCAGGTTTGTGCGCTACACGCCGCCGCACAAAGTGAGGCAATAGTCGCCCCGATCGAGAAGCTCAAAGACGAAAAAAAGGACCGCAGAGTTGCGGTCCTTTTTCATGCAAATGACTGCAGCAGACGCTCTTAAGCAAACACCCCAGCCGTCTCCTGCATGCGGCCAGACACCTCGCCCAAGTGGTGCAGCGTGTCGCCAAACGTCATCTCCAGTTGCGTCAGTTTCTTGAAGTAGTGGCTGACGATGTACTCGTCCGTCACCCCAATGCCGCCGTGCAACTGCACCGCTTGCTGGCCCACAAAACGCATGGACACACCCAACTGGTACTTGGCGCGCGCCAAGGCGCGGCGGCGTTCGTCGGCCGGGGCGTTGAGCTTGAGTGCGGCGTAGTAGCTCATGGAGCGCGCCAGCTCCAACTGCATCTTCATGTCGGCGAGGCGATGGCGCAGCGCCTGGAAGCTGCCGATGACCACGCCAAACTGCTTGCGGGTGTTCAGGTACTCGGCCGTGATGGCCAGGGTCTTGTCCATCACACCCACGGCCTCAGCACACACACAGGCGATGCCGATGTCGACCGCGTGCTCCAGCGCGGCCAGGCCATCGAGCGTCACCAGGGTGGCCGGGCTGTTGGCGAGTTGCACGTCGGCCGCGCGGCTGCCGTCTTGCATCACGTAGCCACGTGTGGTGACACCCGCTGCGCCACGCTCCACCAAGAACAAGGCGATCTTGTCGCCGAGCTTGGAGGGCACCAAGAAGGCATCGGCCTGGTCGCCCGCAGGCACTATGTTTTTAGTAGCTGTTACCGCATAACCACCGGCCGCAGAAGTCGCTTTTGATGCACAAACATCGAGCTTGTAGCGCGCACCACGCTCCTGCTGCGCCAGCACCACCAGCGCTTCGCCCGAGGCGATCTTCGGCAGCCAGGCGGCTTTGACCTCAGACGAAGCCACACCGGCGATCACCGCGCTCGCCATCAGCGTCTGGCTCAGCGGTTCGAGCACGATGCCGCGCCCCAGTTCTTCCATCACCACCATGCCTTCTACCGGGCCCATGCCCAGGCCGCCATCGTCTTCCGGAATGTAGAGACCGGCCAAGCCCAGATCGGCCAGTTCACCATAAGCCTCGCGCGCAAAGCCGCCCGCCTGCACCACGGTTTTGCGGCGCTCGAAGGTGTAAGCCCGGTCTACCCACTTGCGCACGGCGTCACGCAGTTGTTCTTGGTCGTCAGAGAAATCGAAGTCCATTGGTTTGCTCCGTTATTTTTTGATTTAACCCAGCACGGTCTGCGCGACGATGTTGCGTTGCACTTCGTTGGAGCCACCGTAGATGGTGGTCTTGCGGTAGTTGAAGTAGGTGGGCGCCAGCGGCGCCAGGCCCACCTCGCCACCAGGAAAGTCGCCCTGCCAGCCGGCTTCCATGGCCTCAAAAATGAACGGCAGGCTGTAGGGGCCGGCGGCCAGCATCATCAGCTCGGTGTAGCGCTGCTGGATCTCGCTGCCGCGAATCTTCAGCAGGCCCGCCACGTCGAGTGAGTTCTTGCCCGACTTCTCGGCCGACAACACGCGCAGCACCATCATCTCCAGTGCCACCACATCGACTTCGAGCTTGGCGATCTCGTCGCGGAAACGCAGGTCGTCCCACAGTCCTTCGGCCTTGGCGATGCGCTTCAGCCGCTCAAGTTCGCGCTTGGCGCGGTTCACGTCGGCAATGTTCGTGCGCTCGTGGCTCAGCAGGTGTTTGGCGTAGGTCCAGCCCTTGTTTTCTTCGCCAATGAGATTCTCGGCCGGCACTTCCACGTTGTCGAACCACACCTCGTTAACCTCGGCCTCTCCGTCCAGCAGCACGATGGGGCGCACACTCACGCCGGGCGATTTCATGTCGATCAACAAGAAGCTGATGCCGGTTTGCGGCTTGCCCTCGGTACTGGTGCGCACCAGGCAGAAAATCCATTCGCCATACTGGCCCAGCGTAGTCCAGGTCTTTTGGCCGTTGACGATGTACTTGTTGCCCTGCCGTTCGGCACGCGTTTTGACCGATGCCAAGTCAGAGCCCGAGCCCGGCTCGCTGTAGCCCTGGCTCCACCACACGTCGCCACTGGCGATGCCGGGCAAAAAACGCTGCTGCTGCTCGGTGTTGCCAAACGCCATGATCACCGGCGCCACCATCACCGGGCCAAATGGCACGACGCGCGGTGCGCCCGCCAAGGCGCACTCTTCTTCAAACAGGTGTTTTTGCACCGCGTTCCAGCCCGGCCCGCCAAACTGCTTAGGCCAGCCGTGACCGAGCCAGCCCTTTTTGCCGAGGATGCGCGCCCAGCGCTGGTGGTCGTCGCGGCTCAGGCGCAGGCCGTTTTGCACTTTGTGCGCGATGTCGGCCGGCAGGTGCGCGTGCACCCAGGTGCGAATTTCTTCCCGAAAAGCTTGTTCTTCGGGGGTGAAAGCGAGGTCCATGTTTTTTGTCTCCGTTGTACCGTTGCCGCAATTCCTGCGGTTCACTGGTTTTTAGCACCGGACCTCGCGCCCGGCTGTCAGGACGGAGACAAAGGTGACTCCATCGTGGTTGTCGAGGTGGTTGTGGAATTCGGAATGCCCAGCTCCGCACACAGTTTGTCCACCGTGGCGCGCAATTGCGCCACCTCGTTTTCCAGCACGACCACGCGGGCCTGCAACTCTGCCGAAGCGGCCACGGAACCGATGCCCACCGTACCTCCACCATCGCCACCACCTGCTGCAAGCATCTCAACATCCACCGGGCCGCACAGCAGATGCGCCCAGCGCTGCTCACGCGCGCCCGGCGCGCGCGGCAGCTTCACCACCAGCGGACCGCCCTTCTCTTCCGAGCGGTCTTGCAGTTCTTCGAGAAAGCCATCGACCGACGAAATATCGGCAAAGCGATACCAGCGCTCGGTGTTCAGCCGCAACTCGCCCGCCGTTTGCGGACCGCGCAGCATCAGCATGCCCAGCAAAACCGCCGCTTGCTCGAACACCCCCACACCACGTTGAAAGTTGTGCTCGAAGCGCGCCACGCGGCTGCCACTGGCGGGGCGCACCAGGTCGCGCGTCTTGAGTTCGTCCAGCGCGGTCAGGATTTCGGCCTCGCTCAAATTCATGATGGGGTCGCGCGTGGTCTTCTGGTTGCAGCCAATCGCCAAGGCGTTGAGCGACAGCGGATAACTGTCGGGCACGGTGCGGGCTTTTTCCATCAGCGTGGCCAGCACGCGGGCTTCGACAGGGGTCAGGGGAGAGAAGGCGTTGGTCACGGAGATAATTCCCACAGGTATGAAAAACATCGTGATTTTGATCTCAGGCGGTGGCTCCAATATGGCAGCCATCGTAAAAGCGGCCCAAAGCGAGGGTTGGGCCACCCGTTACGGTGCCCAAATTGCGGCCGTCATCAGCAACAAAGCGGATGCTGAAGGGCTGGAATACGCGCGTGCGCAAGGCATCACCACCGCCGTGGTCGACCACAAACAGTTCGCCCAGGCCGAAGATCCCCGCGCCGCTTTCGATGCTGAATTGGCCAAGGTGATCGACACCCATGCCCCACATTTGGTGGTGCTGGCCGGCTTCATGCGCATCTTGACTGAAGGATTTGTGCAGCGCTATGCCGGGCGGCTGATCAACATCCACCCCTCGCTGCTGCCCGCGTTTGCCGGCTTGCGCACGCACCAGCGCGCCATTGAAGCTGGCTGCAAAGTCGCCGGTGCCACGGTGCACCGCGTCACACCCGAGCTGGACCACGGCCCCATCCTGGGCCAGGTGACGGTGCCCGTTCTACCCAACGACACGCCGGCCAGTTTGTCGGCCCGGGTGCTGTCGCAAGAGCACCTGCTCTACCCCCGCGTGGTGGCGGAATTGCTGCGCGCAGACGGCTAAGCAGATCACTCGGGCTGGCGCAATAACGCGAACAGCGCCAGCAAACAATATCACGACGTGATATAAATACGGGCTTTGTGACCCGAGGCTTAGCCGTGCTCAAGAAAAAAGACTTCCAGGCCCTGGCCGAGTTTCGCTACCAGATGCGCAAGTTCGAGCGCTTCTCTGAACTGGCCGCCATGCAAGAGGGCATCAAGCCCCAGCAATACCTGCTGATGCTGCAGATCAAGGGCGCTGCCGACCGTGAATGGGCGACCGTGGGTGAACTGGCCGAGCGTCTGCAGGTGCTGCCGCACGCCGCCGTCACCCTGGTGTCGCGCTGCGAAGCTCTGGGGCTGGTAGAACGCCGACCCGACGAGGCGGATCGCCGCCAAGTGCAGGTGCATTTGTTACCCGCTGGCGAAGAACTGCTGCAACGCCTGGCCGCCCTGCACCGCGCGGAACTCAAGTCTTTGCAAGGCGTGTTCGAGGTGCCGAAGATCGATTTCCCTGCGTCCTGATCACCGTCCGCTCCCTCATGAAAAAGCTCATCCCCTCTTTGGCGGCCACGCGTGCGTCCACGCACCGTGGCTTTGGCGACTTCAACATGGACGAGCGCCTGCTGCGCATCACCGCGCTGGCCTGCGTCATTGGCGGCTGCAGCACTGTGGCGGCGTGGGTGCTGCTGGGTTTGATTCGCTTCTTCACCAACCTGTTTTTCTTCCAGACGTTTTCACTCGCCGACCACTCGCCCGCCACCCACCACTTGGGCGCGTATGTGATCGCACTGCCGGTGATGGGCGGGCTCATCATCGGCGTGATGGCCCGCTGGGGCTCGGAAAAAATCCGTGGCCATGGCATCCCGGAAGCGATTGAGGCGATTCTGTTTGGCAAGAGCCAGATGTCGCCCAAGGTGGCGGTGTTGAAGCCGCTGTCATCGGGCATCGTCATCGGCAGCGGCGGCCCGTTTGGCGCCGAGGGGCCCATCATCATGACCGGCGGCGCCATTGGCTCGCTGCTGGCACAGCACTTTCACCTGACCGCCGCCGAGCGCAAGGCCTTGCTGGTGGCCGGCGCCACAGCGGGCATGACGGCCGTGTTCGGCACACCTGTCGCTGCAGTGCTGCTGGCGGTGGAGCTACTGCTGTTTGAATTGCGCCCGCGCAGCCTGCTGCCGGTGGCCATGGCATGTGCGGTGGCGGGTTTTCTGCGGCCGCTGTTGATGGACCCGGGCCCGCTGTTTCCGCTGCACACCGCCGTGCCCGGCCCGCTAACTTTGCTGTCATGCGCCGTAGCCGGCCTGGCCTGTGGCGCGCTGGCCGCCGCGTTGTCCAGCTCGCTCTACAAGGTGGAAGACCTGTTCGGCAAGTTGCCCGTCCACTGGATGTGGTGGCCCGCCATGGGTGGGCTGGTGGTCGGCATTGGCGGCTGGCTGCAACCGCGCGCCTTGGGCGTGGGCTACGACGTGATTGGCGACCTGCTGAACAACCGGCTGGCCCTGGGTGTGGTGTGCGCGGTACTGGCGGTCAAGGCCATCATCTGGGTGGTGGCCTTGGGCTCGGGCACTTCGGGTGGAGTGTTGGCGCCGCTGCTGATGATGGGTGCCGGTTTGGGCGTGGTGCTGGGCCATGTGTTGCCTGGGCCAGATGCCGCGCTGTGGCCGCTGGTGTGCATGGCGGCCACCTTGTCGGGCACGCTGCGCGCGCCGCTCACTGCCACCGTGTTTGCGCTGGGGCTCACGGGCGACATGAACGCGCTGCTGCCACTGCTTACCGCGTCGGCCGTGGGTTACGGCTTCACCGTGCTGACCATGCGTCGTTCCATCATGACCGAGAAAATTGCGCGCCGGGGTCGGCACATTTACCAGGAGCACGGCGTAGACCCGCTGGAGCGCGCGTTTGCAGGCGAGGTGATGAGCCACACCGTGCAGACGGTGGATGCCACCGCCACCGTTGGCGCCATTTTGGCCAGCCACTTCGGCACTGGTCAAACCCACCGTGCCTACCCGGTGCAACAAAACGGCGTGTTGCTCGGCATGCTCGACCGCGCCATGCTGCAAACCAACGCCATGGCCGACCGCCTGGTAGTGCCGGTAGCCGAATTGTTCAACGCCCTGCCGCCGCCGCAAGTCGCCCTGCCCACCGAGACCTGCCGCCAGGTGGCGAGCCGCATGGCGCGTTATGGCCTGGAGCGCTTGCCGGTGGTGGCCAATGCGTCTTCGCAGCGCATCGTGGGCATCGTCTCGCGCAGTGACTTGATCAAGCCCACCCTGGCGCACTTTCATGAGGACGAACAACGCGAGCAACTGCGTGGCCTGCCTTGGAAGGCGCCACAACGATGAACTGGCGTTCCACACAAGACTTCCTGGCCTCGTTCTGGCCGCGCGCTTTACAGGTGGATGGCCGCGAGCGCTGGCGCAGCGTGGCGGGTGGGGCTTTAGGCATTTTGCTGGTGGCGTTGCTGTGCCGCTATGGCGCGTCGACTGCGGTTGGTGCCCATGCGGCCGCACCGTGGCTGGTAGCCCCCATTGGCGCGAGCGCGGTGCTGGTGTTTGCCGTGCCGTCCAGCCCCTTGGCGCAGCCGTGGGCCGTGGTAGGTGGCAACAGCTTGTCTGCACTGGTGGGCGCGTTGTGCGCCATGGCCATTCCCGACCCGGCGTTTGCCGGTGCGGTGGCCGTCGCACTGGCCATTGGTTTGATGTTCTGGCTGCGCTGCCTGCACCCGCCAGGGGGCGCAGCGGCATTGTTGTCGGCCTTGGGCGGTGTGAGTTTGTCGTTTGTGCTGTTTCCAGTGCTGGTGAACTGCTTGCTGCTGGTGTTGGCGGGTGTGCTCTACAACCGCCTCACCGGCCGCCGTTACCCGCACGCACAGTCCACGCCCGCACCCAAAACCGAGCGTGGCGGCCGCTTCACCACCGCCGACCTGGACACCGCGCTGCAGCACTACAACCAGGTGCTCGACATCAGCCGAGACGACTTGGAAGACTTGCTGCACGAGGCCGAATCGGCCGCCTACCAGCGCCGCTTTGGCAACCTGCGTTGCGCGGACGTGATGACGCCCAACGTGACCGCCGTGCAGTTTGGCACCTCGCTTGATGAAGCATGGACGCTGATGCATAGCCAGCGCATCAAAGCACTGCCCATCATCGACCGCAGCCGCCGCATTGTGGGCATCGTCACCCGGGCCGACTTCATGCGCCTGGCCGGGCCCGAGCAGCACGACGGCCTGGGCGCCCGGCTCAAAGCCTTGGTGCGCCCCAGCGGCACGCTGCATTCCGAGCGGCCGGAAGTGGTGGGCCAGATCATGACGCGCGAAGTGCGCGTGGCCAGTGCCGACCGGCGTGTGAGCGACCTGGTGCCGGTGTTCACCGAAGACGGCCACCACCACATTCCGGTGATCGACGCCGAGCGCCGCCTGGTCGGCATGCTTACGCAATCGGACTTTGTGAAAGCGCTGTACCGGGCAGCGCCAGCCCAGTAACTTTTAAGATTGCTGTGCTTCAGCGGTGACTGCCGCAGGCGCAACCTCGCGCCGCTGCGCATAACGCTGCGCCAGCACCGCGCAGACCATCAACTGGATCTGATGGAACAACATCAGCGGCAACACAATCGCGCCCACGGCGTGTGAAGCAAACAGCACCTTTGCCATGGGAATACCGCTGGCCAGGCTCTTCTTCGAGCCGCAGAACACGATGGTGACTTCGTCTTCGGTCGAGAAGCCGAGCTTACGGCTGGTGTAACGCGTGAGCACCAGCGCCAAGGCCAGCAACACGCAGCACACCACCACCAGGCCGAGCAACGACACGGCGGGAATTTGCTGCCACAGGCCTTCCACCACCGCCGCGCTGAAGGCGGTGAACACCACCAGCAAAATCGAACCCTGGTCGACCAGCTTGACCAACTTGCCTTGCTTCTTGATCCAACCCGCGATGAAGGGGCGCGCCAGTTGGCCGATGACAAACGGCAGCATCAACTGCAGCAAGATGCGGCCGATGGAACCCAGCGACGGGCCAGCGTCACCGCCATTAGGCGTGACCACCAGGCTCACCAGAATCGGCGTGACAAACACGCCAATCAGCGTAGATGCCGAAGCGCTGCACACCGCCGCGGGAATATTGCCGCGCGCCATCGATGTGAACGCAATCGCCGACTGCACCGTGGCGGGCAAGCAGCACAAAAACAGAATGCCCAAATACAAATCGGGCGTGACCAGCGGCGCCAGCACCGGCTTGAGCAACAGGCCCAGCACCGGGAACATGACAAACGTGCTGGCCAACACCAGCAAATGCAGGCGCCAGTGTGTGGCGCCGGCCACCACCGCCTCGCGTGACAACTTGGCGCCGTGCAGAAAAAACAGCAGGCTGATGGCGGCGGTAGTCAGCCATTCAAAACCGTGCGCCACGCTGCCACGTGCCGGGAAAAAGCTGGCCAACGAAACGGTCACCACCAGGGCGAGGGTGAAGTTATCGGGCAAAAAACGGGGACGGGACATGGCACACACCTCAGCAATTTAGTTATGGGGTGGATTGGACCGTTTCTGGATTGAAAAATGAAATGGATTTATCTGATAGATTCATGATTAATCATGATGAATGTCACTCTGCGCCAGTTGCGCGTGTTCCAGGCCGTGGTGCAACACCGCAACTTCAGCCGCGCCGGCGATCAGATCGGCCTGACGCAACCCGCCATCAGCCGCTGCATTCGCGAGCTGGAAGGCCAACTCGGCCTGCAACTGCTGAACCGCACCACGCGCGAGGTGGAACCGACCGAGGCGGGCCGCAACCTCGCCGGCAAACTCGACCGCCTGCTGGACGAGCTGGAACTGTCGCTACAAGATGTGCAAGGCATGGCCCAGGCGCGGCGAGGCAAGGTGCGCGTGGCCAGCAGCCCTACTCTGTCGGCCAACCTCATGCCGGCGTGTATCGCGCTCTGCGCCGAACAACACCCCGAGATTCAATTGGTGCTGCTCGACCGCGTGCAGCAAGACGTGTTGAGCAGCGTGCGGTCGGGCGAGGTTGACTTTGGCGTGGTGATCGACCCGTCGGCCCCCGACGACCTGCATTGCCAGCCCATCTTGCGCGAGCCGTTTTGCCTGGTGACGCGCAGCGACCACGCCTTGGCGCAGCGCAAAAGCGTGCCCTGGCGCGCGCTAGCGGGCGAAAACCTGGTGCTGCTGGACCACGCCTCGGGCAGCCGGCGCCTCATCGACAAGGCGCTGGCCGAACAACAAGCCGAGGTCAGCGTGATGCAGGAGCTGGGCCACCCCACCACCGTGTTTCGTATGGTCGAGGCCGGCATCGGCATCACCGTGCTGCCGGCCCTGGCGCTCACGCCCGCTGAGTTGCAAGGCCACGCACTCACGGTGACGCGGCTGACACCGCGTGTGGAGCGCCGCATCATGTTGGTTCACCGTAAGCACCGCGCGCTGGCGCCGCTGGTGGCACTGGTGTGGGAACTGGTGGCGCAAGTGGCGCATCAATTGCCGCCTCGGGATTGAGCTCCCTCGACAAAAGCCACGCCAGCAACGCCTCCAGCCGCTGTGGCCGCGCGAAGTAGTAACCCTGGCCGGTGGCACAGCCCAGGTGGCTCAGCCGGTCGTACTGCCGCACGGTCTCAATGCCCTCGGCCGTGGTTTCCATGCGCAGCACACCGGCCAGGTCGATCACCAGCCGCACAATCGACTCCGACTCCATGCTGTCGCTGATGGTGGCGATGAAAGACTGGTCGATCTTCAGCTTGTCGAACGGAAAACTGCGCAGATAGGCCAACGACGAATAACCCGTGCCAAAGTCGTCCAGCGCGATGCGCAAGCCCGCCGCGCGCAGCCGGTGCAGCGCGGTGAGCACGTCCTCGGTGTCGGCGAGAAAAACAGACTCGGTGATCTCCAGCTCCAAACGGCGCGGGTCGACATCGGTGCGCAACAGCACATCCAGAATCTTGTCCACTAACAGGGCGTCGTCGAACTGGCTAGCCGACAGGTTCACCGCCATCAACACATGCGGCGGCAACTTGTGCACGTTTTGGCAAGCGGTCTCCAACACCCACAGGCCAATGTCGCGAATCAAGCCGGCCTCCTCGGCAATCGGGATGAACTCGCGTGGCGATACCTGGCCAAAACGTTCGCTCTTCCATCGCAGCAGCGCTTCCAAACCGGTCACGTGGCCTTGCTGCAGCGCGATTTGCGGTTGGTATTCCAAATGCAGTTCACCACGCGCCATGGCGCCGCGCAAAGCGTCTTCCATGGCGATACGCCGGCGCGACTTGACATCCATCTCGGCCGAGAAAAACATCGCCTGGCGCCGCCCCCGGGCCTTGGCCTCGTACAAGGCCAGGTCAGCATGGTGCAGCACTTCGTCGGCCGTGCGGCCATCGGCCGGCAGCAGCGCGATGCCAATGCTGATGTGCGGCACAAAGCGCGCCCCCGACAAACTGCAGGGCTGCTCGACCGACTGCATCAGCCGCTCGGCAAAGGGCCGCACCTCGTCGGCCTGCGCCATGCCATCGAGCAGGATGGCGAACTCGTCACCACCCAAGCGCGCGACCAGGTCACGCCCACGCACCGCGCCCGCCAGGCGCTGGGCCACGGTTTTCAGCAGCAGGTCGCCGCTGGCGTGGCCATAAGCGTCGTTCACGCGCTTGAAGTTGTCCATGTCGATGCACAGCAATGCCGCCCGCCCCGAGGCACTGCCGTCAGCCGCGCAATGCCGCAGCAGCCGCCGCTGGAAGTGGCGCCGGTTGGCCAGCCCCGTCAGCACGTCGAAATGGGCCAGATGCTGCATCTCGTCTTCAACACGTTTACGGTCGGTGATGTCTGCGCCCACACCGCGCCAGCCTGTCGGGGCCTGGACGTCCTGCAGCATGGGTTTCGCCGTCATGGCCCACCAGCGCAGGCTGCCGTCCAGCACCACGGGCACCAGCAGATCGCGAAACGGCACGGGCTCCGCCAGTGCCAGGCGCAGTTGATCCAGATAGCGCATGGCATCTTCGGGCAAGGGCGGTGGATGCGTGGTCGGGGTGGCATAGGTACGCGCCATCAAGGCCACCAGGCCCAGGCCGGCATCTTGTGCAGGGTCGAAACACAGCGCCTGGCATAGCCGGGTGGAAGCATGGCCCAGCGTGCCGCGCGAGGTCAGCTCCCAGAGAAAGTCGCTGGAGTTTTCTTCAAAGTCGCGCAGCAGCAGGCCGACAATCTGTTCCTTCTGCGCCGCATCGGCCTCGGCCACCAGCCGTGCGCCGTAAGAGCGCGCCATGACCCGCACCGAGCCCACCACCACCGTGCTGTAGATCAGCAACAGCCAGAACAGCGCGCTGGTGCCCATCGCATCCGCACGCAGCAAGCCGGTCAACGAGCCCGCCGTGAGCAGAAAAACATAGGCCATGGCCGCTGCTGGCACCGTCACCAGCGCAAAACCACCGGCGCAAATCATGCCGCAGGAGATGATGGCCAAGAGCTGCTGGCTCTGCACCGGGACGCTGTGCAGCAACAGCGCAGGCAGCAGCCCCCACAGCAGCCCAAGTGCCGCAGCGTGCCGAACGGAACGCCGCATGCCCTGGCGCGAAGCCGTTTGGCGCGGCGGCCGACGCGTCGCACGAAACCAGGCGCGCAGCCCTTGCGTGGCAAACAGCAGCAACACCGCAAACCAGAGCCACAACCAAGGTGCGGCGGCCGCCAGGTTGTGCATGACAAAGGCCGCATTCAGCAGGTTCACCACCATCGCTAGCGGGGTGAGCCCCATGACGGCCTGCAGTTGCTTGGCACGGAAGCGCGCGGCCAGCGGCTCCTCGGCCTCGTAGGCGGAGACAAGCCGCCGCAAAGCCGTGAGAACAGGAGCGTAGGGCGGGCCCAAGGCGCGCGTCATGGATCGTAAGCCTTCTGACCTTTTTGGAAGCAGATACGAATGGCGAACTAGGCACCCTCATTCTGTTCCGAATGCTGCCAGATGCCCAGCTTTTTGATCTCCGCCGCCGGGCACTGAGGCTCAAAAACCAGTCAGGCTCGAAGCACCCTCAAAGCCTCCAGGCTGCGACTTGGATCAGCGCTGCCTCGGCTGTAAAGAGGCCAGCGCGCATGTGGCGCCAGATCTCGTCTGGCGTCATCAAGGCGAAGGCTTGGACCTCGCCATCCTGGTTTTCCGGCACCAGGCTGTCCGGCACTGTGGCGACGAACCAGTCGATCACCTCGACCACATACCCCGTGCCCGCGCAGTCACTTGTCGGGCGACGGAACACCGCTTCGCCGCCATAGCGCAGGTCGGCCAACGCGGCCACGTGCAAACCGGCCTCTTCCCAGGTTTCGCGCGCCAGGGCGGCTGGCAGGTCGTCCGAGGCAGAAACCATGCCGCCCATCAAGGTATCCCACAGGCCGGGGTCGTTGGACTTGGTGAGCGCACGTTGCTGCACCCAGTGTCGGCCGTCGGGCGCCACACCGATCAAGTGCACGGCACGCGTGGCAATGCCCAGTCCACGCACCACGGCACGTTCGACCGTGGCCACACGCTCGCCCGTCAGTTCATCGTGCACCGCCAGTTGCTCGTTGCGCCAGGCGTGGGCTTTGCCCGCTGCGCGCAAGACATCAGCCAGGCCCGCCAGCGCCTGTAGCGGCTCGCCCAACAAGGCCCAGCCGTGCTGGGCGGACCGTTGTTGCGGCTGAATCTGCCAGTGGCCTGCGGACGGCAAGCCGTCCAGATAACCCGGCTCCACCGAGCCCACCGCCACGTCCCCAAGCCACAAGGGCTGGCGTTCTACACGCGGCGGCAGGTCGACCTGCTGGCGCAGTTGCGCCAGCCAGGCATGGTCGTCGGCATGCAGCAACGGTGCGGGCAATGCCAGCATCACAGCGTGAGGATGGTGCAGCCGGTGGTCTTGCGCGCTTCGAGGTCGCGGTGCGCTTGCTGCACGTCGGCCAGCGGGTAACGTTGGTCGATGTGGATCTTCACTTGGCCGCTTTCCACCACGGCAAACAAATCGTCGGCCATGGCCTGCGTGCTTTCGCGTGTGGCCATGTGGGTGAACAGCGTGGCGCGCGTGAGGTACAGGCACTTGGGCGCCAGCACCACGGGAGCCACCGGCGGCACCACGCCCGAGGCATTGCCAAAAGACGCCATCAGGCCAAACGGGCGCAGGCACTCCAGCGACTTCTCAAACGTGTCTTTGCCCACCGAGTCGTAGACCACTTTCACGCCCTGCCCGCCGGTGATGTCTTTCACGCGCGCGGCAAAGTCTTCGGTGTTGTAGTTGATGACGTGGGTGGCGCCGTTTTCTTTGGCGAGCGCACACTTCGCGTCCGACCCTGCCGTGCCGATAAGCTGCAGGCCCAAGGCCCGCGCCCATTGGCTGGCGATCAAGCCTACACCACCGGCTGCCGCGTGGAACAGCACAAAATCGCCAGCCTGCAAACCACCTTGCGGCAGGGTTTTCTTCAACAGGTATTGCGCCGTCAGGCCCTTGAGCATCATGGCCGCGCCGGTTTCAAACGAGATGGCGTCGGGCAGCTTGCACACCGTGCGCGCGGGCATCACGCGCAGCTCGCTGTAGCTGCCGGGTGGCTGGCTGGCGTAGGCGGCGCGGTCGCCCACACGCAGGTGGGTGACGCCCTCGCCCACGGCTTCGACCACGCCCGAGGCTTCCATGCCCAGGTTCAAAGGCATGGGCATTTTGTAGACGCCAGCGCGTTGGTACACGTCGATGAAGTTCAGGCCGATGGCCTTGTGGCGGATGCGGATCTCGCCTGGGCCGGGGTCGCCCACCGTCACGCTCACGAGTTTCAACTGCTCGGGGCCGCCGTGTTCCTGGATCTGTACGACTTTGCTGGTTTCGCTCATGAATGTGTCTCCAAAAGGGATAAAAAATGCAACGGCAGGCATCCTGCCATGAATACGCCGAGCCTGCAGAACAGGCGCTTTACAAAAGCCCTTCGGGCACTGCGCCACCGAGGCGCTGGTACATTCCCGCGCATGCAACAACGACTAACGCCCAGCACCATTTTGCTGCTGGTGATTCCGCCCTTGCTTTGGGCCGGCAACGCCGTGGTGGGCCGCATGGTTCACACGCTGATTCCACCGTTCACGTTTAATTTTCTGCGCTGGGTACTGGCGCTACTGATCCTGCTGCCTATGGCCAGTTGGGCTCTGCGCCGCGACGCCGGGCTGTGGACACACTGGCGCCGCTACAGCCTATTGGGGCTGCTGGGCGTGGGCCTGTACAACACGCTTCAATACCTGGCGCTGCAAACCTCCTCGCCCATCAACGTCACGCTGGTCGCGGCCAGCATGCCGATGTGGATGCTGGCGATTGGCGCCCTGTGTTTTGGCGCCAAGGTTTCCGGGCGGCAGATCATCGGCGCGCTGTTTTCTACCGCTGGTGTGCTGGTGGTGCTGAGCCGTGGCCAGTGGGCCGAGCTGATGGCGCTGCGCCTGGTACCCGGCGACCTGTTCATGCTGCTGGCCACGGTGTCGTGGTCGTTCTACAGCTGGATGCTCACGCGCACCAAAGAACCGGCCGCCGTGCGGCAAGACTGGGCTGCCTTTTTGCTGGCCCAGGTGGTGTTTGGCCTGGCCTGGTCGAGCCTGATGACGGCCGGGGAATGGGCCATCACCTCGCCCCACATGGGCTGGGGTTGGCCGCTGGCGCTGGCACTGCTGTTTGTGGCGGTGGGGCCTGCGGTGCTGGCCTACGGCTGCTGGGGCGCAGGGCTACAGCGTGTGGGGCCTGCCACGGCGGGGTTCTTCTCCAACCTCACTCCCTTGTTTGCCGCGCTGATGTCGGCCGCGTTTCTGGGCGAAATGCCGCACCTGTTCCACGGCGCGGCGTTCTTGCTGATCGTGGGCGGCATTGTGGTGTCGTCGAGGCGCTGAAGCACCGCAAGCGCAGCCTCGTCACCTGGATGCAGGCGGCCAGACTTTCAATTCATTGACCACGGCCTCCACGTCGTCGATGTTGCGCACCAGTTGCTCCAGCGCCGTGGCTTGCTCAGCACTGCGCACACAGCCGGTGAGCCACACCCAACGGCGCTGGCCTTCGGCCCACACACTGGTGTCGGCAAAACGGCCATCCATGGTGATGGCCGTTTGCACACGAGGAATGATTTCAGCGTCGTACAAATAGGCGTTGGGCAGGCGGCAACGGCCCATGCGGTAGCAGGTGGTACCGCGCTCCACGCGGCCGTGTTCCTGGGCACGCTTATCGGCTTCGGTGATCATCGGTCCAGATGAAACAGGACACTCCGAGATGCCGTTAGTGGCCCGTACAAACGGGTCGTTGAACAAATTGCCCCGAACCTCCGTGACAGTTTGCGCAGCGCACCCCGCAGCGCACCCCACCAGCAGCCACAAACAGAGTTTGACAGTTTGCATGTCGCGTCCCTCTCAATACTGTCTGCCATTTTTAGCACCATGTTGCGGTGTTGCCTATGGGCCCGGTTAGCAATTGCGGCGCCATCGGGGGCATTCGCCACACGACACATCAAACGGCCATAAAACAGCCAAAATCCATGCATAGACTGGAACGGCCGAGGCTGGCTTTTCGTCTGCATCATTTGCATCTTTTATCTGCATCTTTCGCCTTCACCTACGTCTTCAACCTTTTCACCTTTTCAACCTTTAGGACCTCACATGCTGCAATCCTTCGAAGCGCGCACCGGCAAAGCCATCGACGCCGGCTGGCCTGAATCGACCCTCGCCGCCATCGACACCGCTGTAGCTGCAGCCGCTGCTGCAGCCGACGAATTTGCCGCCACCTCCGCCGCCACGCGCGGCAGCCTGCTCAAGGCGCTGGCCGCCGCTCTAGAAGCCGATCGCGAAAAGCTGGTGGCGCTGGCCGACCGCGAAACCGGCCTCGGTTTGCCACGCCTGAACGGCGAACTCGACCGCACGATTTTTCAACTGAAGGGTTTCGCTGACGTCCTGGCTGCCGGCACCATCCACGCGGTGGTGGACGACGCCGCCATTGCCGGTGCTCCCCCGGTGGGTCGCCCGCACCTCACACGTACACGCGTGCCGCTTGGCCCCGTGGCCATGTTCTCGGCGAGCAATTTCCCCTTCGCGTTTTCAGTGCTCGGCGGCGACACGGCTGCGGCACTGACGGCCGGTTGCCCGGTGGTCGTCAAGGGCCACCCGGCCCATCCTGCCCTATCGCGTGCCACGGCCGCCCTGGCGCATGAAGTGGTGGCAGCCCAAGGCCTGGCGGCGGGCGTGTTCCAGTTCGTGGAAGGTGGCTCGATCGAAGTGGGCGTGGCACTGGTGAATGCGCCCGCGATTGCCGCCGTGGCGTTCACGGGTTCGTTCAAGGGCGGCACAGCACTTGCCAAGGTGGCGGGCGACCGTCCACGGCCAATCCCGTTCTACGGCGAGTTGGGTTCCATCAACCCGCTGCTGGTGCTGCCCGCCGCACTGGAGAAAAACAGCACCGAGTTGGCCGCCACGCTGGCGGGCTCGATTGGCCTGGGCGCAGGCCAGTTCTGCACCAGCCCTGGTGTGATCGTGGTGCCCGCTGGTGCAGCTGGTGACGCCTTTGTGCAGAGCTTCGCGGTAGCGCTCCAGGCGCAGCAGCCACACGCCATGTTGTCGGCCGGCATCCGCTCCACCTTTGACAAGGGTGTGGCGCGCTGGCGTGCGTCCAGCGTGCTGAAGCCGCTGGTGCAAGACGTTCCGGCAGCGGACTCCCTGGCGCCACGCCCCTACCTGGCAGAAGTCAGCGCGAGTGAATTCATTGCCCACCACGAACTGCAAGAAGAAGTCTTCGGCTCTGCGGCCCTGGTGGTGCGCACCACTTCGACCGACGAAGCGGTCACCCTGCTGCACACCGTGGGCGGCTCGCTCACCGTCACGCTTTGGGGCGCCGATGCCGACACCCCCGACAACCGCCGCCTGGTGCGCGCTGCCTCGCAGATCGCCGGCCGGGTGTTGTTCAACGGTGTGCCCACCGGCGTGGCCGTGGCGGCAGCGCAGCAGCACGGAGGGCCTTTCCCAGCATCCACCCAGCCGTTCACCACCTCGGTGGGTTATGCCGCGGTCGACCGTTTCCTGCGCCCGGTCGCACTGCAAGATGCGCCAACCTGGATCGTGGAACGCAAAGGCCAACCCTGCTGATCCGCCGAATAGAACTTGCATGAAAGCATCGACCGCATCTGCCTCAAAACGCAAGACATCGGTAGCACCGCCTGAGCCGAATGTCCCGATTACGGGGACTCCGGCGATCGGCGCCGTGCTATGCGAGGATGGTCTGGCGCGCCCGCCTTGGGCGGCGGTCAGCCGGCTGCTGCGCACCTACTACGACACCGAATGGGGCTTGCCGGTGCGAGACGAGCGCGGGCTGTTCGAACGGGTGAGCCTTGAAGCGTTTCAGTCGGGCTTGTCCTGGGCCATCATCCTGCGCAAGCGTGAAGGCTTCCGTGCGGCCTTTCAGAACTTTGTGCCAGACGAGGTGGCCGCTTTTTCAGAGGCCGACATCGACAGGTTGATGGCTGACACCGAGATCGTGCGCAACCGCGCCAAGATCGTTGCCACGGTGCAAAACGCCAAAGCGACGATCGCCTTGCGCCAGGACCAGGGGTTGGCGGAATTGATCTGGTCCTTCAAGCCCGAGACGACCCCGCAACCGCGCACCGTGGCGGACATCCCGACGTCATCCCCCGAATCCATCGCCTTGAGCAAGGCCTTGCTGAAGCGCGGGTTCAAGTTCGTCGGCCCCACCACCATGTACGCACTCATGGAGGCCATCGGCATGGTGGACACGCATCTGTTGGACAGCCACCGCCGGGGGTCTTCGGGCGTTTGGCCCTGAAAATGCCCCCAGGCAATCCAGACACATCAACACATGGCGGCCGCCTACAGAGAACAATTCAAAACTTGCGCACATTAGCCGTAGAGCGCACTCCACTCGAAACCACAGCTTGAGGAGAAACAGACATGGCAATACACATCGACGGACAAACCGCAAACGGCCGCAACAGCGGCTTTGATTGGCGCAGTCGCCTGAATGCCACTGGTTTCCAGCTGCCTGACCGGGTGCACGAATGCGTCAGCCTCATGGGCCTGGTGACCTCGTTTTGCAGCACGGTGATATGGCTGGGCGCTGCGGTCACGGGCCAGAGCAGCCTGCTGGGCATGGTGCTGATGGCGCTTTTGTGTGTGGGCTCGGCCTGTGCCACGCTGGCCCTCTTTCTTTCTCTTCGACGTTCATCTACACCTGCAGAGCGCTGATACAGCGCCAAACCAGGCCGTCACCCCTCAAGCGGCCACGTTGGGGTGCATAGCAACGGGTGTCCCCGCAAGGCTTCGTCAATGAAATCCACAAACACCCGCACCGGGCTTGGCAGGTGCTTGCGGTCGCGAAAGCAAACAAAGTATTCCAACGGCTCAGGGTCGGCCTGGGTATGGCCAAGCTGGGCGCGCCCAGAGGACGACAGAAACAGTGGCTCCAGCTTGCCGGCTGCAATCAAGGGGTTGGCAATGAAGCTGCCGAGCCGCGTCACACCCGCGCCCGCCACGGCCAGCGCGGCAAGCGTGTCGATGTCGTTGCACACCGCAGCCGTCTGAATGGGCGGGGCGAAACGCACGCCGTTATGCAGAAACGGCCACTGCATGATGCGCCCGTCCAGCGGCATGCGAAACGCCAGGCACGGGTGTTGGCCCAGATCTTCCGGCGTGTTGGGGCGGCCATGCTTTTGCAGGTAGGCCGGCGCGGCGCAGAAGACCATAGGCGCCGTGGCGATTCGGCGCGCCACCAGGCCGGGCTCCAACACATGCCGGAACCGGATGCTAGCGTCGACATCTTCTTTCAGATGGTCCACGTTGCGGTCCACCATCAGCATTTCCAAATGCACCTGCGGATAACGCGCCATGAAGGCTGGCATCAACGGCGCCACCACATGACGACCAAAGGCCACGGAGCAAGAGACCTTGAGCTTGCCCTGCACCGCACCCTGTAATGCCGCAAGCTCTGATTCAGCCTGCGCCAAGCCGTCAAGCAACTGGCTGACCTGCGTGAAATAGACCTCTCCGGCCGCCGTCAGCGCCTGCGAGCGCGTGGTGCGGTTCAGTAGCCGCGTGCCGAGCTCTTTCTCTAACCGGGCCAGGTTCTGACTGGCTGCTGCTGCGGTGATACCCAACTGTCGGGCCGCAGCGGCAATGCTTCCGCCTTCGACCACGCGCACAAACGTTTCAATGCCTCGCAGGTTGGACATTGCTTTTAATTAGGAATTGAGCACAGGATTCATAAGCCAAGCTTAGCAGTGAAAGTGCTTCCGTCGGGCTAGTGCGAGAGCCTTGGGACTTCTACAGTGACGCCATCACCTGTGAATCCAACCCCTCCAATTACCCAACTCAATTAGCCCAACTTCAAAATGCCTCAGTCATCTCCCATTTCCCCATCCGCGCGTCCCGCTTTCTGGAAAGTGCCGAAGCGTTTCAGTCACTTCGTCTTTGCTTTCTACATGGCCGGCATCATGGCTTTTCTGATGTGTGCGGTCATCGTGGCCGCGGGCACTGGCCTGACCGATGGCTACTTCGGTCGCGTACTCAGCGCCTATGCGCTTGCCATGCCCGTGGCGTTCGTCTGCGTGCTGGGTGTGCGCCCGGTGGTGGTTCGGCTGACCGCCGCCAGCGTGCACCCCTAAGGCCGGGCTGAGCCGGTAGGGGCATGCACCGTCGTGCAGGGCGTGACAGTTGCGTCACACTTTGCCCGGCCCTCAGCGCGACCATAGAGCCCTGGTGCAGCAACACTCGAGGGTTCCATGACACTGAACGACATACATGCGGGACTACCGGCCATACGCCTCTCCATCCCCACCAAAGCCATCTGGTCAGCCATGTGCGGCAAGGACATCGAAGCTGGCCATCTCAGCCAAGAAGATGCCGACACGGTGCTGATTTGGCTGCTGGCAACGGTTACCCTGTTTGGACTGGCCCTGGTGGGCGTGATCTTGTTTTCAGTGGTGCACGTCGCGATTGTTTAGTCAGCCTCGGCTTCACGATTTCCCAATCAACAGCGAAAGCAAGCCTGCCGCAATCAGCGGCCCCACGGGCACACCACGGAAAAAAGCCACGCCGAGCACCGTGCCCACCATCAGCCCCGCCACCACGCCGGGCTGGGCGCCCATCAGAGAGACGCCGCGCCCCCCCAACCACGCCACAAAAATGCCCACCACGATGGCGGCAGCCGATTTCCAATGGGTGAACGATTTCAGCAAGTCCATCGGCGCGATCTGGCCATTGGCAATAGGCACCATGACCGCGACCATCAGCAGCGCAATGCTGAGGTTGAGCCCGTGCTTCTGCACCCACGGGAAATACGCTGCCAGCGGCGTGAGCCGAATGACGATCAGCACCAACATGGCGGCGGCCACGGTGTAGTTGCGGGCGAAGATGCTGAGGCCAGCGATGGCCAGCAAAATCAACACGGTGGGGTCGAAGAAAGACATGGAAAGATGCGCCGCGCGGGCAACGCCAGTAAAGACGAAAGAAGCTTGGATTGTCCACCCGCAGCCCGTCACCACGCATGCACCGCCAAGGAGGCACAGCGCAGGCTAGGTTATTGCGACGGCGAAGATACTCGCCACGCGACTCACTCCTCTAGAGCGAAGGCCAAAAAGCTGCGATCGGCCAATTGCCCAAAAGCAAAAGCCCTTGATCTCGTGAAAGATCAAGGGCTTGCTATCTTGGCGGAGAGGGTGGGATTCGAACCCACGGTACCTTGCGGTACGCCTGATTTCGAGTCAGGTACATTCGACCACTCTGCCACCTCTCCTAGGTGTCGAAGCCTACGATTCTAGCAGGAATTTAGGCCTTCAGGACCGACAGGCCGCCCATGTAGGGGCGCAATGCTTCTGGCACAGTCACCGAGCCGTCTTCGTTCTGATAATTTTCCAGCACCGCCACGAGTGTGCGGCCCACTGCAAGGCCGGAACCGTTCAAGGTGTGCAGCAACTCATTCTTGCCCTGCGCGTTCTTGAAACGGGCTTGCATGCGGCGCGCCTGGAAGGCTTCGCAGTTGGAGATGGAGCTGATTTCGCGGTAGGTGTTTTGCGCGGGCACCCACACTTCCAAGTCGTAGGTTTTGGCTGCGCCAAAACCCATGTCGCCGGTGCAGAGCGACAACACGCGGTACGGCAAGCCGAGCTTTTGCAGCACGGCTTCGGCGTGGCCGGTCATGGCTTCCAGAGCTTCGTAGCTTTTCTCGGGGTGGACGATTTGCACCATCTCCACCTTGTCGAACTGGTGCTGGCGGATCAGGCCACGCGTGTCGCGCCCGGCGCTACCGGCTTCTGAACGGAAGCATGGCGTGTGGGCGGTGAGGCGAATCGGCAAATCGGCCTCGAGCACCACGGTGTCGCGCACGAAATTAGTCAGCGGCACTTCGCTGGTGGGGATGAGGTAGAGCGCGGTGCTGTCGGGCACGGGCTCGCTGTCTTGGCCGCCCTTCTTTGCGGCAAACAGATCGCCTTCAAACTTCGGCAGTTGGCCCGTGCCGCTAAGCGAATCGGCGTTGACCACGTAGGGCACGTAGCACTCGGTGTAGCCATGTTCATTGGTCTGCACGTCCAACATGAACTGCGCCAGCGCACGGTGCATGCGGGCGATGGGGCCCTTCATCACGGTGAAGCGCGAGCCCGACAACTTGGCGCCCATTTCAAAGTCCAGGCCCAGGGGCGAGCCCAGATCGACGTGGTCTTTGACGGCGAAAGTTTGGCTGCCGGGTGCGCGCTCGGTGGGGTTCCACTTGCGCACTTCGACGTTACCGGATTCATCGGCGCCGACAGGCACGCTCTCGTGCGGCAGGTTGGGCACGGCCACCAGCAAGGCTTGCAATTCGGTTTGGATTTGGTCGAGGCGAGTGGCCGACATATCCAACTCTGTCTTCAGCCCAGCCACTTCGGCCATGATGGCGTCGGTGCTTTCACCCTTGGCCTTGAGTTGGCCAATTTGCTTGGACAGGCTATTGCGGCGCGCCTGCAGTTCTTCAGTGCGCGTTTGAATGGTTTTGCGCTCGGACTCCAGGGCGCGGAAGCTGCCCACGTTGAGAAACGCCTGCGGTTGCTTGCGGGTTTCCAGTCGTTGGATGACGGAGTCGAGGTCTTTGCGAAGAAGGGTGATGTCTAGCATGGCGGCATTTTATGTGGGCGCTTGAACGGGCGCCCACGCACGGTGAGATTTAGAGAATGCTGGAGGGATCGACGTTGGCGCCGCAGATCACCAGGCACACACGTTCGTCAGGTTTGGGCTGGTACGCACCGGTTTGCAGGGCGGCCAAACCTAGCGCGGCCGCAGGCTCCACCGCCAGCTTCAACTCTTTCCACAACCAACGTTGTGCGTTGCGGATGGCGTCGTCTTCGAGCAACAACGCATCGCGCACAAACTGCTGCGTGACTGGCCACGACAGCGAGCCAATACGCTTGGCACCCAACGAGTCCGCCGCCACGCCGGAGACGGCCACATCCACCGGCTCGCCCGCTTCGCGCGCGCGAAACAGCGTGGGCGCGTTGACGGGCTCCAGGGCCACGACACGGCTGCGCTGTTCAAACCAGGCCGCAATACCGCCGATCAAACCACCGCCACCGACGCTGACCAAGACGCTGTCTGGCAAGCCGCCCTGCTCTTCAATCTCGGCCGCCAACGTGCCCGCACCGGCCAACACTTCAGGCTGGTCGTACGCGTGCGTCAACAACGCGCCCGTCGCTGCTTGGCGGGCCAGGCAGGCCTCCAGCGCTTCAGCATAAGCATTGCCCACGACCACCACTTCAGCCCCCAGATCACGCAGCCGCGCGCGTTTGGCTTCGGGCGACACGCCGGGCAAAAACACTTCGCAACGCACGCCCAACGCCTTGGCCGCAGCGGCTGTTGCAATACCAGCATTGCCACCAGACGCCACGATCACGCCACTGGCCGGAATCGGCTGCGCCAACAAACGGTTCAACATGCCCCGCGCCTTGAAGCTGCCGCCGACCTGCAAGTGCTCGAGCTTGAGCCAAACCTCTGCGCAGGCCACACCGAATGTGGCGCCCGGCAGCTTTAGCAACGGCGTTTTACGCAAAAAACTGCCGTAGTGCGCTTCCAACCTGCGCGAGGCGCTATCAATTTCTGTTCTATTCATAACGGAGATATTTCAGTGAAAAACGCAGGCAAACGGAGCTCCTGCCTTAACCATGGGATGTCGCGGAACCGGCTTTGCCGGACCGCAGACATCGCCCCCTGCAAGGGGGTGGAAGCACACGCAGTGAGCGACCTGGGGGTGAGCTACAGCTAGTCTCCGCCAGAGTCCCAACCAGGCGCCAAGCTCTCAAACTTGGTGATATTGCGCAAGAACGCCAGCTTGACGGTACCGACGGGCCCGTTACGGTGCTTGGCGATGATGACCTCGGCCACGCCCGGCTCTTTACACGCGTCCTTGGTGTAGTACTCGTCACGGTAGATGAACATGATGATGTCCGCATCCTGCTCAATGGCGCCGGATTCACGCAAGTCACTCATCATGGGACGCTTGTCAGGGCGCTGCTCCACCGAACGGTTGAGCTGGGACAAGGCAATCACCGGGCATTGCAGTTCACGCGCCAGCATCTTCAAGCCCCGCGAGATTTCGCCCAGTTCGGTGGCGCGGTTGTCGCCACCTCCGCTGGAGCTTGATCCACTCATCAGTTGCAAGTAATCGACCACGATCAGACCCAGCTTGCCGCACTGACGCGCCAGCCGGCGCGAGTTGGCACGCAGCTCGCTCGGCGACAGGCCGGGCGTTTCGTCGATGTGCAGCGAGATGGTGCGCAGCCGCTCGATGGCGTCGCTCAGGCGCGGCCATTCCTCGTCGGTCAACTTGCCGGTACGCAAATGGCCTTGGTCGATGCGGCCGATCGAGCCAACGATACGCACGGCCAACTGCGCGGCACCCATTTCCATCGAGAAGATAGCGACCGGCAAGCCTTCGTTCAGTGCCACGTGTTCGGCGATGTTCACTGCGAACGCAGTCTTACCCATGGAGGGGCGCGCAGCGAGCACGATCATGTCGCCCGGCTGCAGGCCCGAGGTCATGCGGTCGAGGTCATAAAAACCTGTGGCCACACCGGTCACGTCGCCCGTACTGTCAGCCATCTCCTGCACGCGGTCCAGCAGGTCGACCACCAGGGTGTCCATGGACTGGAAGCCCTGTTTGTTGCGCGCACCTTCTTCGCCGATATTGAAGATCTTTTGCTGGGCCTCGTCGAGGATCTTCTCCACTGGCCGGCCTTCAGGGTTGAAGGAGTTGGTGGCGATCTCGTCGCTGGCGGTCACCAGCTTGCGCAGGATGCCACGCTCGCGAACGATTTCAGCGTAGCGGCGGATGTTGCTCGCGCTAGGCACATATTGCGCCAGCGAATTCAGGTAGGCTAGGCCGCCGATTTCCTCGGCCTTGCCCAGACTTTGCAGGCGCTCGAACACGGTGATCACGTCAGCTGGCTTGCTGGCGTTGATCAGTTCGCGCACGACGGAGAAGATCAGCCGGTGCTCGTAGCGGTAGAAATCCGCGTCCTTGAGCAGGTCGCCCACACGGTCCCAGGCGTTGTTGTCCAGTAGCAGGCCACCCAGCACGCTCGACTCGGCTTCGACGGAATGCGGCGGGATGCGCAATTGCGCGATTTCGCGATCTTGCTCGCGGGGTGGGAGATCGGGCACACGGTCTTGCCCGTAAGAATCATCCAAATCAGGGAAAACAGCCGACATTGAGGGTTCCAGAGGAAAACGAGATGCTACGCCGCCACACGGTTCACGTCGAGGGACAAGCCTGGGGATAACATCGTACAAGCCCGGGGATAAACGCGTTCATCCCTGTGCATAAAACGGGGATACCTTGGGGGTAGCCCGTGCACAACACGCTGAGCACAACGCAGACAACAGGGAAGAAAAAAGCCGCCAGGGCTTGCGCCCGGGCGGCTTTGACGGAAAAAGACCGATTAGGCCGTTTCGCCGTAGACGGACAGGTTGATTTCAACCACGACGTCGGTGTGCAGACCCACAGCAATGGTGGAATCGCCAACCATCTTCACCGGACCGTTGGGCAGGCGAATTTGCGACTTGGCCACTTTGTAGCCCAGCTTGTTCAGTTCTTCAGCCACGTCGTGGTTGGTCACGGAACCAAACAGACGGCCATCCACACCAGCCTTTTGCGTCAGCTTGACGGTCGTGCCGGCCAGCTTTTCACCTTGAGCTTGCGCTTCGGCCAGCTTTGCAGCAGCAGCCTTTTCGAGTTCGGCGCGCTTGGCTTCGAACTCAGCCTTGGCGGCTTCGGTGGCACGGCGTGCACGGCCGCTAGGGATCAGGAAGTTACGGGCGTAGCCGTCTTTGACCTTGACGATTTCGCCGAGGTTGCCAAGGTTCACAACCTTGTCGAGCAGAATGATTTGCATGGTTGTGGCTCCTTAGACGCGGTGCTGGTCGCTGTACGGCAGCATGGCGAGGAAACGCGCACGCTTGATAGCGGTGTTGAGTTGGCGTTGGAAAATCGCGCGCGTGCCGGTCAGGCGTGCGGGAATGATCTTGCCGTTTTCAGCAATGAAGTCACGCAGCGTGTCGATGTCTTTGTAGTCGATTTGTTCAACACCGGTCACGGTGAAGCGGCAAAAGCGCTTGCGCTTGAACAGCAGCGACTGGGTGTTGCGCTTTGGGCGCTTGTCTTTGTTATTGAAACGTTTTGGTCCGGCCATGATGGACTCCTGATTAATCTTGTTGAAACTCTTGAATATGAAATACGACGTTCTTGCCCAATCGCGGCGTGGCCAGAAAGCCGGCGAATCGCCAGCGACTGCCCAACGGTTGCTGCTGGAGTCTCTCGGCCATTGCGCCTAGCGCATTGGCCTTGACCACTGCTTTGACCTGCCGGGTCTGCCCTGCTTGCTCTAACGTGGACTCATGCTCTAGCACAAGATCCAGCATCGGAATACCAGCCGGGGTGTATCGAAGGGCCTTGGCCTCGGCGATACAGGCGGTCAATTCAACGTGGTTCACTCCAGAAAGGTTAAACCGTCGCGATTGCCTTAGTGGGCAGCGTATTCAGCCTGCTGGGTCTTGCGGGCTTCTTCACGCTCAACCGTCTTCATCATGGACGATGGACCGGTTTCAGCCTTCTTCGTTTGCACGGTCAGGTGACGCAGCACGGCATCGTTGAACTTGAACGCGTGTTCCAGTTCAGCCATCACAGCTTGGTCGGCTTCGATGTTGACGCACAGGTAGTGGGCCTTGGCCAGCTTGTTGATTTGGTACACCAGTTGACGGCGGCCCCAATCTTCAACGCGGTGGATCTTGCCGTTGCCAGCAGTGATCATGCCCTTGTAGCGCTCCAGCATGGCTGGAACCTGTTCGCTTTGATCCGGATGGATCATCAAAATGATTTCGTAATGACGCATAGACACTCCTTGAGGTTATAGCCACCCGCTGCGTCAAGGACAAAAATCCTAAGCGGTGTGGCAAGGCAAAGCCGATGATTATAGCCCAGCGCAACGCTTTGTTCAAACCGGCATGGTTCTGGGCGCGGTTTCGGGCGGCGTCAGCAGGCTCACAACCACCACAACCGCCGCGCCAGCCATCGCCCCAAACACCCCAGCCGAGACGGGATAAATGCCAAACCACAGCCCCGAACCCGTCAACCCCAGGAAGGCGCGCACGGCCGGGGCATTGGCCAGCATATAACCCACCGTAATACCCAAGCCGACCAACATGCCCGCGACTGCGCCACTGCGGGTCGCCCGGGGCCAAAAGATACCCAGCACCATCGCCGGAAAAAACGCCGCTGTGGCCAGCGAAAACGAGGCGGTGACCAGCATCAGAATGTCGGCCGGCTTTTGCGCTGCCACGTAGGCCGCCGCCAAGGCCAGCAACATCAGCGCAAATTTGGACAGCATCACCCGCGCCATGGCGCCCATGCGGTCTTTTTTGCCCTTGAAATACAGGTCGTAGGCCAGGGCGTTGCCCATGGTGAGCAACAAGCCGTCCGCCGTGGACAGTGCCGCCGCCAAGCCGCCAGCCGCCACCAGGCCGGAAACGACGTAGGGCAAACCACCCAATTCCGGCGTGGCCAGCATGATGATGTCGGCCTCTAGCTTCAATTCCGAGAACTGCAGGATGCGGTCGCCATTCACGTCGCTCACCGACAGCAGGCTCGGGTCGACCCGTGACCATTGCGCGATCCAGCTCGGCAGCGCATCAAAACTCTGCCCCACCAATTGGCTCAGAACTTCGTACTTGACCAACACCGCCAACGCCGGTGCTGCCAGATACAGCAGTGCAATAAAAAACAACGACCACGCCACCGAGGTGCGCGCCTCGGCAACTGACGGCGTGGTGTAGAAACGCGTGAGCAGATGCGGCAGGCTGGCCGTGCCCACCATCAAACAAAACACCAGCGCCATGAAGTTGAGCCGCGAGTTGTGGAACACCGCTTGCTCTTCCACGCTGCCGCCTGGGTCACCCGCAAACGCCTGCGCGTGCGGCAGCATGCCGGCCATGGGCTTCGCACGTTCGAGGTTTTCGGCCAGGGCACGTGACCAAACCTCCTGCGCAGTGTCGACGTCACGGGGCAAAGCCGCCAGTTCGCGGTTGGCGGCCAAAATCAATGCGGGGTCGGCGCGCTCCAGTTTCAAGCGCCGCAGCTTGGTCTGCACCGCCGCACGCTCGCGCGCCAGGGCACCGGGCACATCTTCCAGCATGGTGCGGTAGACCTCGGCACGGCGCGCAAATTCGCGGCTGACCGACAGCTCGGCCGGCGAGTCGGCCAGTTCTTTTTCCAGCGCTGCGATCTTCGCCAATTGTTGACCATAGACCAGCGGCGCCAACGGGTTGCCGAGCTGTTTGTACGCCAGCCACGACACGGGGATCATGAACGCCAGGATCAAGATCACGTATTGCGCCACCTGCGTCCACGTCACGGCGCGCATGCCACCCAAAAATGAACACACCAGCACGCCGCCCAAGCCCATCAAAATGCCGATTTCAAACTGCACGCCGGTCAGGCGCGACGCGATCAACCCCACGCCGTAGATCTGCGCTACCACATAGGTGAACGAGCACAACACACTCGCCGCTGCCGCAATCCAGCGCGGCCAACGGCCACCAAAACGCACGCCAAAAAAATCAGGCAAGGTGTAGAGATTCATGCGCCGCAGGTGCGGTGCGATCAACAGCGCCACCAGGCAAAAGCCGCCGCTCCAGCCCATGATGTAGGCCACACCGCCCACCTGCGTGGGGGTACCCGAGAAGCCTTGCAAATACAAGCCGCCCGCCAAGCTGATGAACGAGGCCGCACTCATCCAATCGGCCGCGGTTGCCATGCCGTTGTAGATGGCCGGGATGCGCCGTCCGGCGACAAAATACTCGGCCTCGTTGGAGGTGCGGCAATACACACCAATACTGGCGTACATGGCCAGGGTGGCAAACAAAAAGGTGCCGCCAATCCAGTAGCGCGACAGGCCGCGTTGCTCGGCAATCGCCATGGCCAACAGGAAGATCAGCAGGCCTGCCACATACAGCAAAAAGTTGCGGTGCAAGCGGCGGCGCACCGCGCGATCAACGGTTACGCCAGGGGCCAAACCGATCGCATTCGTACCATCATGCCGCCGGCGCCAGGCATACCAAAAGATGATCAGGATGTAGCACAGCACCACGCCCTGCGCGCAAAACCAATAGTTCAGCGGCCAGCCCGCAATGGTCACGTTCAAGTCGCGCGCAAAGTACACCACGCCAAACGACAAGACACTCCAGATGCCCAACAGGGTCAAGCGCAAACGGAGAATCTGGGCGGGAAACATGGCGATAAGGCTAGCGGGCGGCAGGAGACTTCTAACGAGGGAACGTGCGATAAAACGAGCGCATATCTCGCCCAACTTGCGTGCGCCACGGGCGAGACCGGCGCCATCCTAGCGCAGCTGTTGGGGCCACGCGACAGGTGTTTTCCCACACGGCCGAACTGCGCACCACACAAAGGCGCGTAGTAGCATGCCGATGGAGGCGTTTGCATGACATTCATCAAGACCGAGTTGGGGCAGCGTGTTTTCAAAGAGCGATCTCGCCAGTTGGCCACGCACCAACGGGCCGCTTTCATTTTGTTTGACGGGCACCGCTCAGTGCAGGATGTGATCGCTGCCACGGCAGGCATGGGCATGACGATGGACGACATCGCGCACATGCTCGATGAAGGCTTGATTGCCGAGGGCACGCCTGCAACCCAGTCTTCTGCAGAGCCCCCCACCAATACACCGGCCACGCCCGCTCTGCAGACGGATGCTGACGCCCCGCAAGCCCTATCGGAACAAGAGCGCTACAAGCGCGCCTACCCCATCGCCACGGCGCTGGTTGCCAGCCTGGGTCTGCGTGGCTTCAAGCTGAACTTGGCGGTAGAAAAAGCCAACGGTTATGCCGACCTGGTGGCCCTGGCGCCGCGCCTGCATGAAGCCTTGGGCGCCAAGCGTTGTGAAGAGCTGGACGCTGCGCTGGGCCTTCGCCCCTAATCGCCCTTAAGACGGCACACACCAAAAAGAAAAACCGGAGCACTTGGCTCCGGTTTTTCTTTGAACTATCCCGTTATTTCTGACAGTCTCAAACCATCAGGTACCGGCCAAACGCTTCCAGGTGGCCACTACGCTGTCCGGGTTCAGCGAGATCGACGCAATCCCTTCGTCGGCCAGCCATTGCGCAAAGTCTGGATGGTCGCTAGGGCCTTGGCCGCAAATGCCTACGTATTTACCTTGTGCCTTGCAAGCGTTGATGGCGCGGCTCAGCAGCGCTTTCACGGCGGGGTCACGCTCGTCAAAGTCTGCAGCCAGCAATTCCAGGCCGGAGTCGCGATCCAAGCCCAGGGTCAACTGGGTTAAGTCGTTCGAGCCAATGGAAAAGCCGTCGAAGTACTGCAAGAACTCATCGGCCAAAACCGCGTTGCTCGGCACTTCGCACATCATGATGACCTTCAGCTCGTTCTCGCCGCGCTTCAGTCCGTGTTGCGCCAGCAGCTTGGTGACCTTGTCGGCCTGGCCCAGCGTGCGCACAAAAGGCACCATCACCTGCACGTTGGTCAGGCCCATGTCTTCACGCACACGCTTGAGCGCGGCGCATTCCATGGCAAACGCTTCGCCAAACTCGGCACTCACGTAGCGCGCAGCACCTCGGAAGCCGAGCATTGGGTTTTCTTCTTCAGGCTCGTAGCGCGAGCCGCCGATGAGCTTGCGGTACTCGTTCGACTTGAAGTCAGACAAACGCACGATCACTGGTTTGGGCCAAAAAGCTGCCGCGATGGTGGCCACGCCTTCGGCCACCTTGTCGACGTAGAACGCACGTGGCGAAGCGTGGCCGCGCGCCACGGATTCCACGGCCTTCTTCAGGTCGTTGTCGATGTTCGGGTAGTCCAGAATCGCCTTCGGGTGCACACCAATGTTGTTGTTGATGATGAACTCCAAGCGGGCCAAACCCACACCCTGGTTGGGCAACTGGCAGAAGTCAAACGCCAACTGTGGGTTGCCCACGTTCATCATGATCTTGGTGTCGATGTCGGGCATGGTGCCACGCTGCACTTCGGTCACTTCGGTTTCCAGCAGGCCGTCGTAGATGAAACCGGTATCGCCTTCCGAGCAGCTCACGGTGACCAGCGTGCCGTTGGTCAAACGCTCGGTCGCATCGCCACAACCCACCACGGCCGGAATGCCGAGTTCGCGCGCAATGATGGCCGCGTGGCAGGTACGCCCGCCACGGTTGGTGACGATGGCGGCGGCACGCTTCATCACCGGTTCCCAGTTCGGGTCGGTCATGTCGGTGACCAGAATGTCGCCGGGCTGCACTTCGTCCATCTGGCTGATGCTGTGCACCAGGCGCACCGGGCCGGTACCAATCTTCTGGCCAATGGCGCGGCCTTCGGCCAACACACTGCTCTTACCCTTGAGCTTGTAGCGCAGCTCGGCCTTGCCTTGCTGCTGGCTCTTCACGGTTTCAGGGCGCGCCTGCAAGATGTAGAGCAAGCCGTCGGTGCCGTCTTTGCCCCATTCGATGTCCATCGCACGGCCATAGTGCTCTTCGATCACCAGCGCATAGTGCGCCAGTTGCTCAACTTCGGCTTCTGACAGCGAATAGCGGTTGCGTTGTTCGGTGGGCACGTCGGTGGTCTTGACGAGTTTGCCGCTGGCGGCTTTTTCCGCAGGCGTGGAAAACTCCATCTGGATCATCTTCGAGCCGAGGTTGCGGCGAATCACGGCGCGCTTGCCGGCCTTGAGCATTGGCTTGTGCACATAGAACTCGTCGGGGTTCACGGCGCCCTGCACCACGGTTTCGCCCAGGCCGTAGCTGGAGGTGATGAACACCACTTGGTCAAAGCCCGATTCGGTGTCGATGGTGAACATCACGCCAGCGGCGCCCAGGTCAGAGCGCACCATGCGTTGCACACCGGCGGACAAGGCCACCACGTCGTGCGCAAAACCCTTGTGCACGCGGTAGCTGATGGCGCGGTCGTTGTAGAGAGAGGCAAACACCTCTTTCATCTTGTGCAGGATGTCGGCCAGGCCGGTCACGTTCAAGAAGGTTTCTTGCTGGCCTGCGAACGAGGCGTCAGGCAAGTCTTCGGCAGTGGCCGAAGAGCGCACGGCAAACGAGGCTTCAGCATTGCCCGCGCTCAGCGTGGCAAAGGCGTCCGCAATGGCTTGTTCCAGCTCTTTAGGGAACGGTTGCGACTCGACCATGGCGCGGATTTCGGCACCGGCCACAGCCAGCGCGCGCACGTCTTCAACGTCTAGCGCGGCCAGGCGTGCGCTGATTTTGTCGGCCAGGCCGTCGTGCGCCAGGAACTGGCGGAACGCGTGGGCCGTGGTGGCAAAGCCGGTGGGCACCCGCACGCCGGTGGGCAATTGCGAGATCATTTCGCCGAGCGAGGCGTTTTTACCGCCTACCGACTCGACGTCGTTCATTCTCAGGTTTTCAAACGGTACGACCAGGGCGGTCGGGCTGAATAGTGCAGACATGGGAAGACTCCAAAGGTTGAAACCGGGTCTGGGCACCACGGCCGCGCCCATTGGGCTGCGGCCTCGCCAATGCCTGCAGCACAACTTGCTTGTTGTTCTAGTGGGTGTGTGCAGGGCATGTAAATTTGGGAGCGGATGAATCGCGTTCGGCAGATTGTAGGGCGCTCCGGCCCAAGTTGGCTTGCCGCAAATGTGACCACATCCTGCAAAATAGCCACACCATGGCCGAACCCACCACCCCTACCCACACCGTTTTCTTCATCTCCGACGGCACCGGCATCACCGCCGAGACCTTTGGCAACGCCATCCTGGCGCAGTTTGAGATGCGCCCGCGCCACGTGCGCCTGCCCTTCACCGACACCGTGGACAAGGCGCATCAAGTGGTGCGGCAAATCAACCACACTGCTGAAATGGAAGGCAAACGGCCCATCGTCTTCACCACCCTGGTGAACATGGAGGTACTGAAGGTCATCAGCTCCAACTGCAAGGGTTTGCTGCTCGACATGTTCGGCACCTTTGTGAACCCGCTGGAAAACGAGCTCGGCATCAAATCCAACCACCGCATCGGCCGCTTCAGCGATGTGAGCAAAAGCAAGGCCTACAACGACCGCATCGAAGCCATCAATTTCTCGCTGGAGCACGACGACGGCCAATCGCACCGCGACCTGGAGCAGTCGGACGTGATCCTGGTCGGGGTAAGCCGCAGCGGCAAAACACCGACGTCGCTCTACCTGGCCATGCAATACGGCCTGAAGGCGTCGAACTACCCGCTGATCCCCGAAGACTTTGAACGCCACGAACTCCCGCCCGCGCTGGTGCCGCACCGCCGCAAAATCTTCGGCCTGACGATTCACCCGGAACGACTGAGCGAGATCCGCAACGAGCGCCGCCCCAACTCGCGTTACGCCTCGCTGGAAAACTGCCGCATGGAAGTGGCCGAGGCCGAGTCGATGATGCGCCGCAGCGGCATCCGCTGGCTCAGCACCACCACCAAATCGATTGAAGAGATCTCCACCACCATCCTGCAAGAGATTCGGCCGGAACGGCTGGAATACTGAGCACCCCAGGCTCGCTACTTTTTAGATAGCTGCCGCCGCTTATGCGGCATACGTAAAAGGCCAAATTCTCTTAAGAAATTTGGCCTTTCTTGTTTTCAAACCGTCAAACCACCGTCACGAAATTGACATGTTTGGCGAGTAGCGTACGGGCCAAATCTCCGGCCCTGCCTCGCTTTTTTATCCAACACATTCGCCATACCGTCATGGGCCAAAACTATGGGTCGGACCGCCACGGTCTCATCTGCGGCTACCGCTTTTGCGCGGGCGGCATTGGCTCGCCCGTCACGCTGGAAGAAGCCGACGCCTGGCTGAAAGACGCAAAGCCCAGCACGCCGCGCGGCGAAGGCGACTTTGTCTGGCTGCACTTCAACTTGGGCGATGCGGCGGCCGAGGCGTGGATGCGCTCACACCTGCCCGTAGTGCCCGAGTTTTTTGCCGCCCTGCACGAAGGTTCGCGCTCCACCCGCATTGAAGACGCTGACGACACCCTGGTCGCCGTGGTCAACGATGTGGCCTATTCGTTTGCGTTCGACCCCGGCGAGATCGAAACCCTGTGGCTCAACGTCAGCCCGCACCTGGCGGTGAGCGCGCGCTTACACCCGTTGCGCTCCATCGACGTGCTGCGCCAGGCCGTGAAAGACGGCCTGCGCTTCGCCTCATCGGTTGCTTTTCTGAACCGCCTGCTGCACGACCAGGGCGACGTGCTGGTGCGCATCGTGCGCCAAGCCACCACGCAAGTCGACACGGTGGAAGACCAATTGCTGGTGGGCCGCCTCAAACACAAACGCGCCGAACTCGGCCAACTGCGCCGCGTGTTGGTGCGGTTACAACGCCTGCTGGCCCCCGAGCCAGGCGCCCTGTTTCGCTTGCTGCGCCGCCCGCCGCCCTGGGTGCCGGTGGACGACCTGGAAGAACTGCGCCAGGCGACCGAAGAGTTCTCGTTGGTGCTGCGCGACGCCGCCGACCTGCAAGAACGTATTCGCCTGCTGCAAGAAGAAATTGCCGCGCAGGTGGGCGAGCAAACCAACCAAAGCGTCTACACGCTGACGGTGGTCACGGTGTTGGCGCTGCCGATCAACCTGGCCGCCGGTCTGCTGGGCATGAACGTCGGCGGCATCCCCTTGGCCGAGAACGCCCACGGCTTTTGGTGGGTCGCTGCATTGGTGGTCGGTTTTACTGCGCTGGCCGGTTGGTGGGCCATGCGTAACAAAGACGATTAGCTCGTTAGCGCCGCAGCCGCAGCAAGGCTTTGGGCAAGCAGTTCAGCAAGCCAATCAACCAACGCATCTGCCAGGGGAACACGCACACCGCCTGCCGCGCCTCAATCGCCCGCGTGATGTGCACCACGGCCTGCGCCTCGGACAAGATGAAGGGTTTGTGGCTGGCATCGCCACCGTTCAACGCGCGCAACTTGGCCGTGTCCACATAACCCGGAGCTATGGCCGTCACCGCAATGCCAAACGGCTTCAGCCCCGCGCGGTAGCTGTCGCACACACTCAGCACGCTACGCTTGGTGGCGCTGTAGAGCGAGGCGCCGGGGTAGTCGTGCAGCAAACCGGCCACCGAAGAAATCGCCACAAGATGGCCACTCTTTTGGGCGAGCATTTTCTCGGCGGCCAACTCAAACGCAGAACTCAGCCCGCCCAAGTTGGTTCGCAACATGCGCAGCGTGGTGGCCGCGTCCAGCGGTTCATGGCGGGTGTTGAAGTAGAAGCCAGCCGCCACCACCAGCAAGTCCAAGCCGTGGGCGGCAAAGTTGTTGAACACATTGGTCAACGCCGAGTGGTCGGTGATGTCCAGCGCCATGGCTTGCAGCCGGGGTTGTGCTTTGATGTCGGCGGGCAAGGGCGACAGGTCACGTCCACACACCGCCACATCATCCCCCTGCGCGAGGTAGTGCCGCGCCAAAGCCAGGCCAATGCCGCTGGTGCCGCCCAAGATCAAGATGCGCATGGCGTCACTTCATTCGCGATGTTGTAGCGGTCTACGTTGCGCATCGCAGAGGTGTCCGTCGGCTGTGGCCGCTGAAGCGCCTCTTGTACACGTTGGTAGCCATATTGCCACTGGGCGTCGATGGCGCGCACATAGTCGGCGTAGGTTGGCGGCAGGCGCAGGCCAATGCGGTTGCCGCGCCAGTCGAGCTTCTTGCCCACCTGGTTGCGCGCCAACGCGGTAGAAATGTCGGACGTGTCGATCCACACGTCCAGCGCCTGGCTATTGACCTGGCGCAAGCGCTGGTTGCCATCCAGCCCCAACACAGAGCGCCATGCCGGAATGGAAAAGTTCTGGTCAAACGACTCTTTGAACTCCATCATCACCTCGCCCGCCAAACGGCGCGCCACCTCGATGGGGAACAAATCCACCACACCACCGATGTAGCGTTGGCCGCCATGGGCATACGGCGGGAAGTAGAAGAAATCGATGATGGACAGGCGGGCCGCAGCGTCCAACGGCAAGCCCTGCGCGGTCAACACCGTGTCGGCCACGGCGTGTGGGCCCCAACGCTGGTCGTTCAATGGCGACAGCATGCCCTGCAGCAACGCCGCTACACGCGCATCACCAAACACCGTCTGCGCAAACAACTTGCGCCCACCGCGTGGCTGGCCGACGTCCGCCGGGCCAAACAAAAGCTGTCCGCCGATGGTGGCCACGGTCACCTCAGACGTTTCAGCCGGCGGTGGCAACGGCAGATGGTGCGGCACTTCAAACAGGTAGTCGTTGAAAAGATCGGGCACCGTGGGTGCCGGCTGCTGCGCCAGTTTGCGCTGCGCGGCCAGCCACAAGGTGCGTGCAATGGTGGCCTGGGGTGCGGGTTGCAAGCCGCGCCAAAAGTCATACATCTGCGGTGACGCAAGCCAGGCCTTGCGTTGTGCATCATCCGGCAGCGCTTGCACCACCGCCGCCGCCAGCGCACCGCCGCATGTGGCCAGCAACAGGTCGGGCGCACGCCCCGCATCGCGCGCGGCGGCCACCATGCCGAGGTAGATGCCGAAACGGAAACCACCACCGGCAAACACCATGCAACGCTTGAACTTTTGAGGCTGATCCATGTTGCTAAGATAACCCAACCCTCCAACTAGGCAGTGAATGGCATCAGCAAACAGCGTGACGGTAGAACAGCGCTTGTTGCATGCGGGCGTCAACGGCGTTGTCTTCGGCCTTTGTTATTTACTGGCGAATGCGCTGGCACAACAGCGCGGCATCACGCGCCATGTGGCGCTGGTGTTTGACGCGCACATCCCTTTTCTGCCGTGGATGGTGGTGCCCTACCTCAGCAGCGGTCTATTTTTTGTGGCGGCGTTTTTTGTGGTGCGCAGCCGCGACGACCTGCGGGTGCTGAGCCAACGGCTGCTCACGGCCACCGTGTTGGCGGGGCTGGTGTTTGTGCTGTACCCGCTGCGCTTCAGCTTGCCGCGCCCGCCCATCGACACACCGTGGCTCGCCAGCCTGTTCGGCCTGCTGGGCCAGGTGGATGCACCCTACAACCAACTGCCCTCGTTACATGTGGCGTACTGCGTGGTCTTGTGGGTGGCGCTGCGCTCGCTGCCCACACACGTTCCGCTGCGCGCCCTGCTCGCGGCGTGGCTGGCCTTGACCGCCGTGGCCACCTTGTTCACCTACCAACACCACCTGCTGGATGTGGTGGCCGGGCTCGCTCTGGGACTGTGCTGCGTGGCTGTGATTCGGCCAGGCCGCGCAGAACCTAACGTGGCTTTTTATTACCTTGTGGCGGGTGGCGTGGCTGCGGTTGTGGGGCTGGCCGCATGGCCGCTGCTGTTGACGGCTTACCTGGTCGCAAGTCTCTGGCTGGTAGCCCTGGCCTACTGGCGCGCCGACCGGCACTTTCTGCACAAGCACCACGGCCGCCATCCGTGGTGGGTGTGGTGTTTGTACGCGCCCTACCTCGTCGGCTACCGGCTCACCTGGCTGGTGGTGGTGTGGCGCGACAAGAACAAACCGGCGTTTAAACAAGTCGCGCCGCAGCTTTGGACGGGCCGACGTTTGAGCCGTAGAGAAACGGCACAACTGCCCAGCAATTGCACGGTGTTTGATCTGGCCAACGAACTCCCCGAAACCCCAGCCCTGCGCACAAACTATCGCTACTTCCCCTTGCTCGACATCGTGACGCCATCAGCCGATGTCATCAACGAAATCGTCTCCGCCCTGCAAGAAGAAACCCGCGCCGGCCGCACCGTGTACTTGCATTGCGCCATGGGTAAGCGTCGCTGCGCGCAAATCGCCAGCGCGCTCTTAGCCACAATCAAGCCATGAGCTTTTCAATCTACCAACTCAAACCAGCTTTCCAGCAACTGCTGCGGCCCTTGCTCACACAGTTAGCGAAGTGGCACGTCACACCCAATCAAGTCACCTTGCTCGCCTTGGCCTTGAGCGTTTTGTATGGCGCGGCGCTAGCGCTGCACCCGGATGATTGGCGCCTGTGGGCCGGTGTGCCGTTCTTCATGCTGCTGCGCATGGCGCTGAACGCCATTGATGGTATGTTGGCCAACTTCACGGGGCTTAAAAGCCACCTGGGTGCAGTGCTGAACGAGTTGGGCGATCAGATTTCCGACGTGGCGCTGAGCCTGCCCTTCGCGCTCGCTGCAGGCATTCACGCCCCGCTGGTCGTGGGTGTGACTGTGGTGGCGTTGCTCGCCGAGTTCGCCGGTGTGTTGGCGCTGCAGGTGGGCTCGCCCCGGCGCTTTGACGGCCCCATGGGCAAGAGCGACCGGGCGTTTGCTTTCGGCCTGCTCGCGTTGATGCTGGTGTTCGGCGCCAGCCCGCTGTGGCTTAACGGGCTGTTGTGGGTGATGCTCGTTCTATTGGTGTGGACTATGTTCAACCGTCTGCGGGCGGCCTTGAATCACGGCGCGCCACCGACACCGTAAAAATCCCCGCCAGCCCCACTTCGCTGCGCAGCTTGCGGCAGCCAATGCTGGCCACCAGCGCATCCATCTCGGCCTGCGGGCGCGGGCGCATTTGCCACGGTTGGCCGAGGTGGTTGTTCAGCGTTTTGGCAATCAACAATAACTGCGGGTGCCAAGGCTGGCCGGTGTAGATCACGTGGCCGCCAAGCTTGAGTTGCTGCCCAATGCCTTGCAGCGACGTCAACACCCGCGCGTTGTCGCTGAACAATTCATACAGGCCCGACACCACCACGATGTCGTAAGCGCCCTCATCGGCCGGGTAGCTGGGCAAGTCAAACGCATCGCGGCGCTGGTAGGCGATGTGGTTTTTCAGCTGCAGCGCCATGCTGAGTTCTTGTGCCTGCGCCAGGTTGGCGCCATCCACATCGCGCAGCGTGAGCTCAACTTCGCGGTCTTGAAAACGTTTGAGCGTTTCCAGCACGTAGCGCCCGCCACCGGCGGCCACGTCCAGAATGCGCAGCGGCTGGTCTGCCGGGTACTGCGCAATCAACTCGCCCAGCAGTTGTTGCAGCTGCGCTTTGCGTTGGCGAATGCCGCGCCAGCCAATGGCGTCCAGATAACCTTGGTCGATGACAGCACCCACGCCAAACCGTCCGCCCGCCTGGTTGCGGTACACGTAGTCGAGCGAGGCGCCGGAGTCAAAACCCTGCGTCTGGCCGATGCGCATGCCATTGCTCAAATGGCCCAGGCGGCCGAGCAAGAACTTTTGAAGATCGTAAAACTTGTTTTCCAGCGGTGTGCCCGCCGTGCCCTGCTGCATGGCCTTGAGTTGGCTCGCGCTGGCGCTATCGGTGTCGGCTGTGTGGTGGCGTGTGGGCGATGGCAGCGCTTGCGCAAAACAGGCGGCGATGAACGCCTTGCTGGCCTGCACCGCCTGCTGCACCTGCGCCACGTCTTCATAAAAAATCGCGTGATGGCAGTTGGGAACGACCACGTACTCTTTGCGCTTTGACGACAGGCGGTCGAAGAACAAGCGTTGCGGCGCGGCCTTCACCACGTAGTCTTTGTCGGCCACCAACATCAGCACCGGCGTGTCGATGGCCTGGGCGTCGGCCACTACACGTGCGGCCACATCGGCCAGGTCGATCAGCACCCGCGCAGAGATGTTGCGCGTGATCAGCGGGTCGGCGTCGTAGGCCTGAGCCTGCGCGGCAGAATGCGTGAGCATGCCCGAGCGGATATAGCTGGTGATGCGCAGCCCGGGGCTGAAGCGCAGCGCCAACCGTAACGCGGGTTTGGCCAAGGGCACGTAGAGGTTGATGTCGAACGCGGCGGCCGCCATCACCACGCCGCGCACGGGTGCCGCGTAGTCGTGCAGCCAGGTGGCGGCAATCACCGCGCCCACACTGTTGGCCACGATGACGATGTTTTCAGGCGCAATGCCGTGCGCCGCTTCGATGTGCCGCACAAAGGCTTCGAAGTCACGCACCAGCGTCACAAAATCGGGCGCATCGCCACGCTCGCCGGGCGAATGGCCGTGGCCGCGTGCATCCCAGGCAAACGCCCAGTGCTGGGTAAAGCCAAGTTGCTCGACCAGCGGCTGAATGCGGCCCGAATGTTCGTGGCCACGGTGCAGAAAAATCAGCGCCTGTTTAGGTTGCCCCTCGGGCTGCAACACGGGTTGCCAGGCACGGTAGAACAGCCGGGTCTGGTCGAAGCTGTTGAAGCCGGACTCCAGGGTTTGCCAAGCGAATGCCGTAGGGGTAACGGGTGATTTCATGCAGTCCTTAAAAGAGCAGGCCAAGATACAGCATTGGCGCGGTCAAGACCAGGCTGTCCACCCGGTCCAGCATGCCACCGTGGCCGGGAATGAGCGTGGAGTAGTCTTTGATGCCCAAGCGCCGCTTGCCGGCCGAGTACAGCAAGTCGCCCGCAAAACCCGCCAGCGATAAACACACGCCCAGCCCCACCAACAACGGCACATCGGCCAGGCGCAAGTAACGCCCCAGCAGCGCCGAAATCACCACACTGGCGCACACGCCCGCCAGCAAACCCTGCCAGGTTTTCTGCGGGCTGATGCGCGCTGCAATCTTGTGCCGGCCAAAACACTTGCCGCCGATGAACTGCGCAATATCGTTCAGCGCGGTGAGCGCAAACAGGTAGAAAAACCACGCCAGGTTGAGCCCCGCCATCGGCGTGCGCTGCAACAGCAAGGGCAAGAAACTCAAGCCCAGGCACAGCAGAATAAACAGCAGGAGCAATAGATGCGAACGCTGCCGGCGCAACCCAAACACTAGCGCCTGCAGCAACAACAAGCCCGCCAGCAGTCCAGTGGCCAGCGCCGAATCCCACCACGCCAGCGCCATCTGCAGCAGCCACACAGCCACCCCCACACCCCAGAAGTAACGGCGCGGCGCGGCATGCAAAGCGGCCAGTTCACGCAGCGCCAAAAACGAGATCAGCAACATCAACAACGCAGGCCCCCACGGGTACAACAGCATGGCGACGCTGACCACCGGGAAGATGCGCCACCAAGCGTTGATCTGCGCACGCAAGCTGCTGCCGCGCCGGGTGCCCCACGCCGCACCCAAGCTGGCCAGTGCGAGCACGCCATACAGCACCATCATGGCCAACAGCGTGCGCGCGGTTGCGGCAAAAGGGCCCCAGCCGATGGCAGAGAACTCAGACATGGGCACGCCGCAACAGGTGTACAGCGGAGGTTTGGACGGGCGACATCCGAAGAATTCTAGTGCAGCGACTGCTATGCACACAGTCAAAAACGCTATAATTTTAGTAGCACTCTCCGCACATATCGAAAGCGCTAGAGCCCATATTGGCTTAAAAATGCAAGAAGCGCCCTGGGGCGAAGGGCAGAGCAAGCTGCGCGTCTTGTATAACAGCGGTGAGTCAACACCACAAGGCACGCGCATGCCAACCCAGACACCAGTAGAACCCACACTCGTTACGCCCGAAAACCTCGTTCCCGTGTTGAACGAGTTACAGCGATTGGAGCCGGTTTTCCATGCCGCGCATGCTGATGCCACGCCCGAAGATTTTGAAGCGCTGGTGGCCCCGGAGTTTTGGGAGATCGGCGCGTCCGGCCGCAACTACAGCCGCGCGTTTGCGCTCAGCGTGCTGCAAGACCGCCAGCAGACACCTGCTGAAGAGGCCTGGAAGACACGAGACTTTCACGTGATGCAGGTGGCCGCAGACACTTATCTGTTGACCTACACACTGGTGCAACCCTTCCCGCAGGGAGGGCGCACCACACGCCGCATGACACTCTGGCAGCGGCGCGACGGTGCGTTCAAAGCGGTGTTCCACCAAGGCACGGTGGTCGACGCAGCAAGCTGATCAACCGCCCCACGTCTTTACAGCGCTGCCAGCGTCGCCTCCACGCCCTCTTCACCCAACCGTTGCCAATGCCGCGCCACGGCGTTGACAAACACCGGCGACGTGGCCAGTTCGCCGAACAAGGGCACGCTATGGCAAAACGCGGCCGTGCGTTGCTGCGCCGCCACCGTGGGCTCGGCACTGGTCACCGCCGCATTCGCCAAAGCCAAAGCTTCCGCCAAGGCCACCGCTTGCGGGTCTTGGATTTCGAACTTGAGCCCGCCCTCGTCCACCCCTTGCAGATGGTGCAACCACGCAGCCACCGCCAGGGCCAACAAACGAATGCCGCCGCCCGAGGCCAGCCGTTGGCGCACGGTGCCCAGCAGGCGTTGCGGCAGTTTCTGCGTGCCGTCCATGGCGATCTGCCGCGTTTGGTGTTGCAGCGCGGGGTTGGCGTAGCGCGCCAGCAGGCGCTCGCGGTAGGCGGCCACGTCCAGCCCCGGCAAGGCGGGCAGCGTGGGCTCGATTTCTTCCGTCATCAGGCGCAGCAGGTAGCGGCGCAAAGCGGCTTGCGCAACCGCGCGGTCTACCGTGGGCCAACCGGCCATCACGCTAAGGTAAGACAACGCGGAGTGCGTTCCGTTGACCATGCGCAGCTTGAGCAGCTCGTACGGCTCAGCCCGCTCCACAAACCTGGCCCCACCGGCTTGCCATGCGGGGCGACCAGCGGCAAAGCGGTCTTCGACCACCCATTCGAGAAACGGCTCGGCCAGCACGGGCCAAGCGTCGTCCACACCTAAACGTGCGCTGGTGCGCGCGCAGTCTTCATGGGTGGTGCGCGGCACGATGCGGTCGACCATGGAATTGGGAAACGTGCAGTCGCGCGCAATCCACTCGGCCAGTGCCGGGTCGACACGGTGGGCAAACGCCAGCACCAAACCCCGCAGCGTGCTGCCGTTGGCGGGCAGGTTGTCGAGCGACATCAACGTGACCGGCGGCAAAGCACGCGCGTGGCGCAGGGCCAAGCCACGCACCAGCATGCCGATGGCGCTGCGCGGCTGCAATGGGTGCGCCAGGTCGTGCGCAATGTCTGGGTCTTGCCAACGCAGCGCCAACGTGGCGGGGTCGTGGCAATAGCCTTTTTCGGTCACGGTGAGGCTGATGATGCGCGTGTCCACGCTGGCCAGGCGCTCCAACACCGCGCCCGGGTTTTCCGGGGCCACCAGCACTTCGAGCAGGTTGCCAATCACTTGCAGCACTTCGCGCGGCGCACCCATTTCGTCCGCATCACGCACGGCCACGGTGTACAGGCCGGCTTGCGGCTGCAGGGCGTCGCGGGTGTCGGCCCGGCGCAGCGAAACGCCGACCAAGCCCCAGGCCATGTCGTCGGTTTCGAGCAACGCGGCCTCGTTGATCACACCCAGGTGTGCGCGTTGGAATGCGCCCACCCCCAGGTGCACGATGCCGGGGCGCAGCGCCGCGCGGTCGTACGTGGGGCGCTGCGCCCCGGCTGGCAGGTGCTGTAGACGACTGGGGTGCAGGCGAGGTGCGGCCATAGGCTTACAGCACCTTTCCGCTCTTCAAGTCAAACAAATGCAGCCGCGCCGGGTCTAGGGCCAGCCGCAAACGCGCGCCCACCTCAGGCCGAATATCAGGCGCCACACGCGCTTTGATTTCTTGCGCACCCAGCCGCAGCGTCAGCAGGTTTTCGGCCCCCAGGGGTTCCATCAGTTCGACTTCGCAGTCCACCGCTGGCCAGTCCGGGCGCGCATCGGCCAGCGCCAGGTTTTCCGGGCGAATGCCCAGCTCAACCTCTTGCCCCACATGTTCGCGCCAGCGGCCAGCGGCTTCCGCAGGGATGACGAGCGACGGCCCGCCGGTGATGTGCAGCGCCAGTTGGCCGGCCTCTGAACTCAAGCGCGCGGGCATGAAGTTCATCGGGGGTGAGCCGGTAAAGCCCGCCACAAAGCGGTGCTGTGGCGCGCCGTAGATTTCATCGGGCGTGCCGAACTGCACGATGCGCCCGGCCTGCAGCACCACAATGCGGTCAGCCAGGGTCATGGCCTCGACCTGGTCGTGCGTCACGTAGATCACCGTCTTGCCCACGCGGCGGTGCAGCTTCTTGATCTCGGCACGCACCTGGTTGCGCAGCAGCGCGTCGAGGTTGGAGAGTGGCTCGTCGAACAAAAACAGCTTGGGTTGGCGCACGATGGCGCGGCCCATGGCCACACGCTGGCGTTGGCCGCCCGACAAGGCTTTCGGCAGGCGGTCGAGCAGGTGCGTGATCTGCAGCGTCTCGGCCGCGCTGTTGACGCGGTTGTTGACCTCGGCCTCGGCCACCTTGCGCAGGCGCAGGCCAAAGGCCATGTTGTCGCGCACGGTTTTGTGCGGGTAGAGCGCGTAGTCCTGGAACACCATGGCGATGTCGCGGTCGCGCGGGGCCAGGTCGTTGACGCGCGTGCCGCCAATGTGCAGGTCGCCATCAGAGATTTCTTCGAGCCCGGCCACCATGCGCAGCAGCGTGCTTTTGCCGCAGCCCGAGGGGCCGACGAACACAATGAACTCGCCGCTGTTGATCTCCAGATCGACGCCGTGGATGATCTCCACGTTGCCATAGTTTTTGCGGACTTGCCGCAGCGTGACTTCTGCCATGGTGTCGCCCTAGCGCTGCACGGGGATGTTGACCCCAGGCTGCGTGATGCCCTCCAACATGGCCGCCATCACACGCATGGCCTCCACGCCGTCATGGATGGTGGGCAGGTCAGTCTGCGCGCCACCTAACTGTGCGAAGAACGCCTTGAAGAGCGCGTTGTAGCCCTTGAAGTCTTCGTTCGCGGCAGCGGTGAAGTTGGGCTTCCACGACAAGGTGTCGATGCTGTCGGCCAGCGTGGCGTCCAGGTCATCAGCCTTGAACGGCGGGTTACGGAAGTGGTTCACTTCAATGACGCCGTTCACTTCCACACGCTGGTGGTCGCCCATGATTTGCAGCCGCTCCATGGGCGTGCCGCGCGACTGGATGGTGCCCATGACCACTGTGCCGATGGCGCCGCCCTCGAAGTTGAAGTGCACGTGCAGCAGTTGCTTGCCCGCCGCAATCTCGTTGCGGAACACGGTCACGCTGAGCACCGGCGCCACAAAGTAACGCACCAAGTCCATGTAGTGCACGCAGTGGTGCAGGTAGAAGCCGGTGTAGTCGACGTTGCCGCTGAAGTAGGTGGGCGCCGTCATGTACTCGCCGAAGAAGCCAGCCACGGCACCGAAGTCCTTGCCCTTCACCACGTTGTGCGCCATGCGGTTGGCGGTGGCAAAGCGCTTCATGAAACCTACGCCCACGGTCTTGCCGGCGCGGGTGGCGGCGGCTTGGATGGCCAGCGCATCGGCCACGTTGGCGCCGGTGGGTTTTTCCATAAACACGTGGCAGCCGGCATCCAGCGCGGCAATCGACATATCGCGGTGCTGCGTGGGGCCCACGGCCATGCCCACCACGTCGAGGCCGGGCACGTCGAGCAGCGCTCGGTAGTCGGTTCCCACGTGGGCGACACCAAAACGCTGGCCAATTTTCTGCGCGGCTTCTGCATTGATGTCGCACACCGCCACCAGTTCTACGTCGTGGCGCGTGAGCTGGGGCAACAACATTTGCTCGGCGTGTCGGCCGCAGCCAATCCATCCAACGCGGTACGTCATTTGCGGCCTCCGTTCAAAGTGATCAGGTTCTTCAAGAAGCCACAGGCGGCGGCAAGTTCGGTTTGTTCGTCGTTGGCGGGAGCTTTCCACTGCGCGAACGGAATGCCAATGCGCTCATCGCGGCGACGGAAGGGCTCCAGCGAAATGGTGCCGGTGTAGCCAATTTCGGCCAGCGTGCGCACCACCGGGTTCCAGTCGATGTGGCCGGTGCCCAGGTAACCACGGTGGTTTTCATTCGCCTGGAAGTGGATCATGTGCGCAGCGGCTTCGCGCAGCGCGGTGCAGATGTCGTCGTCTTCCATGTTCATGTGGAAGGTGTCGAGCACCAGGCCCACGCTGTGGTGCTCCACCATCTGCATCAACGCCACGCCCTGGCGGGTGGTGTTCAGGATGTCGGTCTCGAAGCGGTTGAGCGGCTCCACACCGAACTTGATGCCGCACTTGGCTGCCGCCTCGGCGCCCACCTTCAGGCCCTGCACCGTCCAGTCCACACGCTGTTGGCGCAGCGACTCAGGCACCACGTGCGGCGCACGCCCGGCAAACACCAGCGGGTTGCCATACAGCGGGCCACCGACGATTTGCGCGCCCAGCGCTTGCGCGGTCTCGGCGCAATACACCAGGTAGTCTTGCCCGGCTTGGCGCTTGGCCGCATCGTCGCTGGTCAAGTTACGGTCGAGGTTGACGCGCGCGGCCAGCACCACACCCAAGCCGGCATCGGCCAGCGCACGGCGCGTGGCGGCCAAGTCCAGCTCGCCGGGCTCGGGCACCAGCAGTTCGGCGAAGTCGTAGCCGGCGGCCTTCCAGCGGTCAAACTGTTGGAAGTCTGCGGCCACAAATGGGCGGTTGTATTGCATCGAGATGATGCCGATGGGGTTCATGGAATGTGTCTCCTTTTTGATCTGCAAACTAGCCTTTGACCGCACCTTGGGTCATGCCAGCAACGAGGCGCTTTTGAATCAGCATGAACAGCAGCGTCACGGGCAGCGCACCCATCACACCGCCTGACGTGAGCAGGCCCCAGGCGATTTCGTATTCGCCCACCAGGGTTTGAATGGCCACCGTGAGCGTGCGCACGTTCTGCCCGCCGAGGATGGAGGCGTACAGGTATTCGTTCCAAGAGGTGATGAAGATGTAAATGCCGGTGGCGATGATGCCGGGCACGGTGAGCGGCAACACCACGCGCACCATGGCGCCGATGGGCGTGCAGCCGTCCACCATGGCGGCCTCGTCCAGGCTGCGCGGAATGGCATCGAAGTAGCTGATCATCATCCACGTGGCGAACGGAATCGAGAACGTGGAATGCGCCAGGATCAGGCCCAGGTGCGTATCGAGCAGGCCAAGGTTCTTCATGATGATGAACAGCGGAATGATCAGCAGCACGATGGGGAACATGTTGACCAGCAGGAACTGCAGCATCAACACCCGCCGCCCCGGGAAGCGAAAACGCGAGAACGCATATGCCGCCGTGATGCTGACCGACAAGCCCAAAAACATGGTGCCGATGGAGACGATGAGGCTGTGGCCCAGGTTGTGCAGAAAGGTGGTCTTCTGGAACAGGCGCACGTAGTTCTCCAGCGTGACCACGGCGGGCAGCAGCGTGCGGTCTGGCGAGAACAGGGTGGACTCTGGCTTCAGCGATGTGATCAACATCCACAGGTACGGCCCCAGCGCGAACAGCACGATGGCGAGCATCGGCAGGTGCAGCGTGAACAGCCTCTTGATCGGTTGGTGTTTCTGCACACTCATGATATTTTTTGCCCCCTATGGTGCTGCGCACCCTTCCCCCCAAGGGGAGGTGAACGCCTCGGGAACGGCCCAGCGGCGCTCATTCGATGCCCTTCCCTGCGCGGCGCAGATACATGTAGATCGCGCCCAGCAACAGCAGCGAGAAGCTCACGGCCAGTGCCGAGCCATACCCAAAGTCCATGCTGGCGTAGGTGCGCTTCAGGGCGTACAGCGGCAGTGTGTGGGTGGCGTAGCCCGGGCCGCCACCGGTCATCACGTAGATCACGTCAATCGAGTTCGCCACCCAGATGATGCGCAGCATCACCGCCGTGACCAGCACCGGCTTGAGCGCGGGCAAGGTGATGTGCCAGAACTGCTCCCAGTCGGTGGCACCATCGATCTCGGCCGCCTCGTACAGGCTGTGCGGAATGGTTTGCAGGCCGGCCAGAATCATGATGGCGAAGAACGGAAAGCCCTGCCACACCAGCGCGGCGATGATGGCGTAGAGCGAGGTGTCGGGGTTGGCCAGCCACGGCACTGCGGTTTGCAGCAGGCCCAGGCGCAACATCAGGTCGTTCAGCAGGCCCACTTGCGGGTTGTAGATCCACGACCACATCAGGCCGATCACCACACTCGGCAATGCCCACGGAATCAGGATCAAACTGCGCGCCAGGCTACGCCAGCGGAAGGTCTGGTTCAGCAGCAGCGCGGTCACCAAACCCAACAACAACTGCAACGGCACGGTCAGGCCGATCCAGATGGCGGTGCGGCCGAGCGAGGCCCAGAACACCGGGTCGTTCCAAATGGCGATGTAGTTGTCCAGCCCGATGAACTTGACCGCGCGCGGCTTCCACAAGATGTTGTTGTAGAGGCTGGTGATGACCGCCTGCACCATGGGGTAGAACACCACGATGACGGTGGCCAGCACAGCTGGCGACAACAGCACGTAGGGCAGGATGTTGGTGTGCTTTTTTTGGCTCACTTTTTGGCCCAGGTGATCCCCTGCTCAACGAGAGAGCATGACTTCGGCAGCATGGTCAACCTACTTGGTGTTGAAGTGCTTGTCGATCTCTTGCATCATCTGCGCCGACGTGATTTCGCCGTTCAGCGCACGCTGCATGGTGGTGGGCCACACGGTCGACACGAAGTCGGCCGTTTGCGGCACCAGCGGCAGCGGCTTGGCAAACGCCAGTGAATCCATGGTGGCCTTCACAAAACGCTCGGGCTGCGGCACCTTGGCCGATCCGCTCTTGGTCACGGTGAGCTGACCGGTGGCTTCGTTGAACTTGAGGTTGTTGTCACCTTCGCTCAAGAATGTCATCCACTTCCAGGCGGCATCTTTCACCTTCGAGGTCTTGAACATGGTGGTGGACTCGTCACCAAAATACGTCCAGCGCGCGCCGCCGCACGAGGGCACGGGCACGGCCGAGACCTTGTCGCCCAGTGCATCGGCCATGCTCTTGGCCGAACCAATGTGGTGGAAGATCATGGCGGTGCGGCCCGACTTGAAGGCGCTGATGATTTCGTTGAAACCATCGTTCGGCGCCGAGGGCGGTGCCACCTTGTGTTTGCGCAGCAGGTCGATGTACCAGGTGTTGGCGGCCACGGCTTTGGCCGAGGTCATGCCGCCCGGCGCGAAGCTGCTTTGCGGCAACACGAACGGGCCCCAGTTGTCGTGCCCGCCTTTGCCGCCGCGCATGCCAAAGCCATACAGCTCGGTGCCGCCGTTGGCGCTGGCCGGCAGCGTGAGCTTTTTGGCGGCTTCCAAGAAGTCTTCACAGGTTGCCGGTGGTTTGAGGTTGGCTTTGGCGAACAGATCGGCGCGGTAGTAGAGGTAGATGGCCACGTACTGCAGCGGCATGTAGTAGTACTCGCCGTCAGACGCCTTGTTGATGTCCAGCAGGTTGGGTGCCAGGTCGGCCTTGCCGGGCCAGGTGGCGAGCTGTTTGGTGATGGGCTCGATGGCGTTCATCTCCAGCAACTGCGGCTGCAGCGCCAGGCGCGTCACAGCCACGTCCGGTGCCTTGCCGCCGGCAATCGAGATGAACAACTTGTCGAAGTAGTTGTTCCATGGAATGTTCTCGGCCTTGATCTTGATGGTGGGGTTCTTGGTCTCGAAGGTCTTGACCAGATCGTCCATGATCTTGGTGTTTTCCGCGTTGTCGACGTGGTACCAGAAGTTGACGGTTTGCTGCGCGGAGGCACCCGCGCTAAGGGTCAACGCAAGGCTGACGGCACTGAGCGTGCGCAGATAGGGGCGAAACGGGCGACGAGAAGATTGCATGTTTGTCTCCTTTTTTATGTTCTAACCAAAACTCTGTTCGCCTCAGCGAACACACCAGGGCACCGTGATCAGAGCGTGCGCAGGTAGGCGGCAGCGTCGTCAAACGCGGCACGCGCCTCGGGCAACACACTGCCCATTTGCATGAAGCCATGCACCACGCCGTCAAAGATCTTCAGTTGTGTGGGCACCTTGGCCGCTTCCAGGCAACGGGCCAAGGCCACGCTGTCGTCACGCAGCGGGTCAAGACCGGCGGCGTTGAGGTAGATGGGCGGCAGGCCAGCCAGGTCGGCCGCATCGGCCAGCAAAGGCGACACGCGCGGGTCGTTCGGGTCGTTGCGTTCGCCACTCAAATAATGCGCGCGGTACCAGGCCATTTTTTCGCTCGACAGACCAAACTGCCCGCCACCGCAGCGCATGTGCGATTCGGTTTGGTGGTCGGCCGAAAACACGCCGTAGAACAACAACGCGGCGTGCGGCAGCGCCTCGCCCGCGTGGCGCAAGTCGAGCATCAACGACAAGGCAATGTTGGCGCCGGCAGAGTCGCCGCTCACCACCCAAGGCGCGCCCAGGCGCAGCGTGGCCTGCTCGGTGCGCAGCCAGTGCCAAGCGCGCACGGCATCGTTCAAACCGGCAGGGAAAGGTGCGTCCGGTGCCAGCCGGTAGTCCACACCCACCACCACCAGGCCGGTGGCCAGCGCCAGCCGCGCCATGGCGCCCATGTGTGTTTTGAGGTTGCCCACCACCCAGCCGCCGCCGTGCAGATACACCAGCGTACCGGGCTTAGCGCCGCTGTTGGGCGCCACGCGCACACCAGCAATGCCGCCCGACGGGCTGGGGATGGTGAAGTGCTCCACCGCCACGTCCAGCCCATCAAGCTGGTTCCAGCGTTCGTTGGTCGCGTTGAAGTTCAAGCGGGCCTGCGCCAGGGGAATGGTCATCGGGTTGGGCAGGTGCGCGTCTTCTTTTTGCAGGCGCAGAAACACCGCCTCCATGCTGGGAGACATGCGCAATTCGGTAGAGGAAGAAGTCATATCGTCGGGCTCGCCAATCACACTGGAAACGTGGTGGAACAACACGCGGTCAAGCTCCGCAGCGCGGCCTGACTGCACGGCTTCGATGATCTTCCAGTGGCGCAACGCGGTGTCGCGCAGGGTGCGCCGCGTGGTCGACTGGGTGATCTTGTAGCGGTGGCTGCTGAGCGAGCAGCGGTCGAGAATGGGAACCAGCGCGGGCAGGTTGGCGCGGTCGTAGAGGGCGCGGTGGAACTCCTGGTCGAGCTCAAACAACGCGTATTCGTCGCCGGCTTCGGCCACGGCCTCCATCTGCTGCACCAGCATGCGCAGCCCCTGAATGTGCTCGGCCGTGAAGTTGCCAATCGACAGGTAAGCCGCGCGCGACTCCATGCGCGCCCGAATGTCCAGCGCCTCTTGCCCCTCGGCCGCCGAGACGCCCGCCACCACCGTGCCCCGGTAACCCTGGCGCACGATCAGCCCGTCTTCCTTCAGCCGCATCAGCGCTTCACGCACGGTGCTTTGGCTGCAACCCATGGCCTTGGCCACGTCAAGCTCCACCAATTGCTGACCCGGCGCCCGCTCGGCCAGAACGATCTGGCGGCGCAGGGCTTGGTAGACCTCTTGGCTCTTGCGGCCGGTGGTGGGGGGGGTGGAAGACATGAGTGAACTTTATTATCGATAATTTAATTTCACACTATCGATAACCCTAAAATTTTAAAGACGCCATTCAACCGTTAGTGCAGAAAGTCGTTGCACTTTGACCTATGCGCCATTCAACATTGACCTTTGAAATGGCCTGAAAGCATGACACAGGAAAGCCGCTAAAGCTCGTTTCGGTTTTTGCAGTAACGCCAGGTTGAAGCATGCGCATGAATCCAAAAGCCGTTTAATGGCGTATGGACTGCATGCCTTTCTTTTCTAAACTTTCCACACCTATGAACCGCCGCCTAGGCCTCATGGGCATCGGTTCCGCCATCGCGACCCTGGTGTCCGGCTGTTCTGGTGCCCAGGTGCTGGACCATCTAGTGGCCCATGACTCCTACCACGGCCCCACGGGCGTGCCTTACGGGGCCGATCCGCGGCATCTGCTGGATGTGTACCAGCCAGACACTGGCACGGTACCCGGCAGTGCACCAGTGGTGCTATTTTTTTACGGCGGCAACTGGACGCGTGGCGAGCGGGCCGAGTATCGTTTCGTGGGCGAAGCCCTGGCAGCTAACGGCATCATCGCCGTGGTGGCCGACTACCGGCTGAGCCCCCACGTGCACTACGACGGCTTTCTGGGAGATTGCGCATTGGCCCTGCAATGGACCTTGTCGCATGCAGCCAGCCTGGGTGGCGACCCTGCGCGGGTGATGGTGATGGGCCATTCCGCCGGGGCTTACAACGCCGCCATGCTGGCACTGGACCCGCGTTGGCTGGCGCCTTTAGGTTTAACACCCCATCGCCTTGCGGGCTGGATTGGTCTGGCCGGGCCGTACGACTTTTTGCCAATTGGCGACCCCGAAGTACGGGTTGCTTTTGGCTGGCCGCAAACCCCGGCGAATTCCCAGCCCATCTTCTACGCCAACGCCAAAGCCCCCCGCACCTTGCTGCTGGCCGCACGCCACGACACAGTGGTGGATGCGCAACGCAACACCGTCGCCCTGGCGAACCGCTTGCGGGCTGGGGGTACCGAGGTGGAGTTGCGGCTGTTTGACAACATTGGCCACGTGACGACCGTTGCCGCCCTGGCCCGGCCCCTGGACTGGATAGCCCCGATACTGCCGACCGTCGTGGCCTTTGTGCGCGGTGAGTCACAGCGTAGCGGCATCAACACATTGATGAATACAACGGTTTGAAGCATGGGCGCTGGACTAGGGCTGTCGATCTGCCAAGAAATCGTCTCGGCACACGGCTGGCGTACCGAAGCACGCCGCGAAAATATGGGGCTTAAAGTTCAGATACACCAAAATGCCGCCAGTCGTTGACCTAGAAGAAGTCGAATTCACCGCCATGCGCGCCCAAGGCCCAGGCGGGCAGAACGTGAACAAGGTGTCGAGCGCGGTGCACTTGCGCTTCAACATCCACGCCTCTTCACTTTCAGAAGCCATCAAAACCAACCTGCTCGCGCTGCCCTCTTCGCGGGTGACCAAAGAGGGTGTGTTGATCATCAAGGCGCAGGCCTCGCGCAGCCAGGATGAAAACAAGGCTGCGGCGCTGCTGCGGCTGGAAGCGTTTGTGGCGAATGCCGCGCATGTACCTATTACACGCAAGCCCACCAAGCCGACTTATGGTTCCAAGCAGCGGCGCCTGAAGAGCAAGTCCACGCGGTCAGAAATCAAGGCTGGGCGGGGCAAGGTGCACGAGTAGCGCAGGCGAAACAGTTTTCGAGAGTCAGCACCAGCGTCGGGAAATACGGCTCAAGAAGTGAGCCGTATTTTTCAATTTACGGCTCAACGGGCCTTTCGCGCCAGCGCAATCACGCCGTAATCAACAGCTGCGCCACCCCATCTTGCGTCACCACCGGCTCACACCGCACGCCCCACACATCGGCCAACCGCTGCGGCGTGAGCACGCTGTGCGCCGGGCCTTGGCTGTTGATGGCGCCGTGGTGCAGCACCACAGCCTCGTCGCAGTAGCGCAGCGCCAGGTTGACGTCGTGCAGAACCGCCACCACGCCCACCCCCTGCTCTACCGCCCAGGCGCGCACGGCTTGGAGTACGCGGTGTTGGTGAGAGAAGTCGAGCGCGGCGGTGGGTTCGTCCAGCAGCAGCCAGCGGGGTTGGCCGTCGGTGCGTGGCTGCCAGATCTGCGCCAGCACGCGGGCCAGTTGGGCGCGTGCTTTTTCGCCACCCGAGAGGGAGTTGAGCACGCGGTGCTGCAGGGCGTAAACGTCGGTCAGGCGCAGGGCGTCGTCGACGATGGCGGCCTCGTCGCGGCTGGGTTGGCGGCGGTGGGGAAAGCGGCCTAACTCCACCACTTCGCGCACCGAGAAGTCGAACGCGGTGGCGGTGTCTTGCGGCAGCAGCGCGCGGCGCAACGCCCATTGGGCAGGCGACAAATCGGCCAGCGAGGTGCCGTTGATGCGCACCGTGCCCGACTGCAGCGCGCGCTGGCCAGACAGCAAGCTCAGCAGGCTGGATTTGCCCGCGCCGTTGGGGCCGAGGATGGCGGTGACTTGCCCTGCCGGGATGGACAGGCTGCACGGCTGCAGCACGGTTTTTCCGCCCAGGCGCAAGCCTACGCGGTCGGCTTGCAGGCTGCCCCTCAAGGTTTGCATCGGCAATGGTTCAGACATAACGGCCGCCATCACACACGCCCCTTGAACTGCCGCAACAGCAGCAAGAAAAACGGCACACCCACAAACGCGGTCAACACGCCCAAGGGCAGCTCGGCCGGTTGCACGATGGTGCGGGCCACGGCGTCGGCCAACAGCACCAGCGCGGCGCCGAGCATGGCCGAGCCGGGCAACACGATGCGGTGGTCTGGCCCGGCCAGCAGGCGTACACAGTGCGGCGCCAGCAGGCCCACAAAACCGATGATGCCGGTGGTGGCTGTGACGGCCCCCACGGCCATCGCGGTGACCAGCACCACGCGGCGTTTGATGCGCTCCACGTCCACACCGAGCAGCGCCGCTTGCGCCTCGCCCAAAGCAATAGCATTTAACGGCCTGGCACAGAACAGACCTGCTGAGACCGCTACAAAAACAATACTGCACACCAGCAGCACCGCGCTCCAGCGCCCGCCACCCAAGCTGCCCAGCAACCAGAACTGGATGTTGCGCATTTGCTCGTCGGTGGCGATGAAGTTGAGGTAGCCCATGCCCGCGCCCGCCAGGGCGTTGATGGCAATGCCAGCCAGCAGCATCAGGCTGATGCGCGTGCCGCCTTCGGATTGCGAGAGCATGTAGATCAACAGCGTGACGGTCAGGCCGCCGCCAAAAGCCATCAGCACCAGCGGCCAACTGCCCACGGTGCGCGGCAGGTCGGGGAAGTAGCTCGCGCCCAGCACGATGGTCACGCCTGCGGCGAGCGCGGCGCCACTGCTGACGCCGATGAGGCCGGGGTCGGCCAAGGGGTTGCGAAAGATGCCTTGCATCAACGCGCCCGACAGCCCCAGGCCCGCACCTGCGGCCACGCCCAACAACAAGCGCGGCAGGCGGATGTTCATGAAAACGAGTTGCTCGGGCGAACCGTCGAGCCCGCCAAATATGGCGGCCCAGATGGTCTTCAGAATGTCGATGGGTGCAATGGCGTAAGCGCCCTGCCCGCTGGCGGTGACTAGGCTGACGAGCACCAGAGCGGCCCCCAGCCAGAGCACGGTTTTGCCCGTGAGCCGCCGGGTGTGGGGCACGGCGGCTTGGTTTGCGATGGCGTTCATAGAGCCCTCGCTTTACGAGGCCGCAGGGCCGGACGATGGCCGCTGGGGCCCACGCATGGACTGCCACGTGGTTGAAATCGACTGCGTGGGCGCCGATGCCGGCGACCGTGCCGCCAGCGCGCGCGCCACGTGGAGGTAGTTGGCGTCACTTGGCCATTCCACCAACTGCAGGCTGTTGCCGTCGCGGTCTAGCAGGCTGAATTCCCACGAGCCCAGCGGCGTGCGTTGCGGCGCGCCACACATGCCCGTGCTGGCCTGGTAGTCCAAACGGCTGTGCAGGTGGAACACGTCGCGCACCACCACACGCAAGTGCACGGGCTGCATCAGCGGCTGGTCGGCCAACTGCTGCCAGAGCTGCACGCGCAAGCCACCACACCCGAGCAAGGCCCATACGCCGGGAATGTGTTGTTGCAGGGTGAAGCCGAGATTTTGTTGCCAGTCTTGGAGCGCGGCGGATAGCGCTGGTGTGGGCAGCGAAAGCCCGCCCTCGTTGCCATCGCCCCAGGCCAAAAATTCACCGACTCGAGCAGCGCTCATTTGGAAACCTCCGTGCTCCGCACTGCGGTGCGAGCCCCCTTCGGAGCGGCCGAGCGGGGGCTCATGCCAGCACCAGTTGTTGGTACAGGGTGCGCACGGTCTGCGGCAGGCGCGGGCCAAAGCCGATGAGTTCCAACGCGTCGAGTTGCACCAAGGCGCGCTTCTTGAAAGCAGGCGTAAGGGCAAGCTCGGGGCGGCTCCAGAACTTTTCCAACCCGCCCTGCGCTTCAACACCTTGGGTGCTGGTGAGCACAAAGTCGGGCGCGGCGGCGGCCATGGCTTCGGCGGTCATGGGGCGGTAACCATTAAAACCCGTCATGACGTTGATGCCGCCCGCGAAGTTGATCATGGCGTCTGCCGCCGTTTTGGTGCCGGCCACTTGGGGGCTGGCGCCATGCGCCAGGATGAACAACACCTTGGGCTTGCGGCCGCGCGACTTCACCGCATCGGCCACTTCTTTTTGCACCGCTGTCCAGTCAGCGTCGAGCTTGGCTTGCAGGGCTTGCGCCTGCGCCACGCGCGCGGCGCTGCGCCCCACCACTTGCACCTTGCGCTGCACCTCGGCCCAGGTGTGGTCGGCTTCAATCAAATCTACACGCACACCAGCGGTACGCAACTGGTCGAGCACCACCACGGGGCCGGCTTCGGTGGTGCCAATCACCGCATCGGGTTTGAGCGACAACAATCCCTCGGCCGACAAGGTGCGCATGTAGCCGACCTTGGGCGTGTTCAGCGCGGCAGGCGGGAACAGGCTGGTCGTGTCGGTGCCGACCAACTGGCCCTCGGCGCCCAGCGCGTAGACCACTTCGGTGATGGCGCCGCCCAGGGTGACCAAGCGCGGCAGCTTGGTGGTTTGCGCTTGAGCGGGTAGCCAGAGGCTTGCGCCCACGGCGCTTGCACTGGCCAGAAGTTGGCGACGGCTGAGTGGGGTGTTCTTGTTCATCATCAATACTCGTTCTGGTCTTCAAAAAGCTTCGGCCACCGGCGGGCCAAGGTTCTGCGCAATGCGCCACAGCACGCCGCTGGGGTCACGCAACACAAATTCGCGCATGCCCCAGGGTTGGACTTTCAGCTCGCCTACCTGCACCTGGTAGTGGCCCGCCAGGTCGGCCTGCGCCACGTGTTGCCACCAAGCCTCGGCATCAGGCACCAACAGGTGCATGACGAAGTTTTCGGCGAAGCCCGGTTGGTCGAACGGCTGCAGCAAGAAGCTGCAATCACCGCAGTAGAAATAGGCCACGCCATGCCCTTCAGAGGCCTTGGTGAAGCCCAGGTCTTGGTAGAAGCGGATGGCCAGCGCGAAGTCGCGCGCGGGCACAAACGCCTTGATCTCGACCGTCTCCAGCGCAGACATGAGGCGCTGGCTTTAAGCGGCGACGGTGGAGGCTTCGCGTGGCAAACGCGCCACCAGCTCGCGCCAGGTTTGCAGCTCGGGCGTGCCGGGCTTGCGCGAGCCAAAGAACATCACCATCAGCTCACCCGTGTGGTCAAACACTTCGACCGAGGTGACGATGCCGTCCGACGTGGGCTTTTGCACGGCCCACACGTTGGCCACCATGTCTTCGCGCAGGTGCAGGTTGAAACCAGCATCGAGCACGTTGATCCACTGCGCATTCGGCGTGACCATCGGCTCGATGCGGCGCACGGGGCCGCTGTGGATCTGGATGCAACCGGGGCTGCCCACAAACACCATGATGCTGGTCTCGTCCATGGCGGCTTCGTCGAGCAAGGTACGCACGGTGTTCAACGGCAGGGGCTGGCTGAACTGGCCGGCCATCAGGCGGAAGGACTGCTGACGCTCCACCGCGTGTTTCTTCAGCAGGCCGAAGAAGTCGTGGGTGTCTTTCATCGCCGCCCAGTCGGCGCCCAAAGCGGCGGCGTCGATGGTGCTGTCGGCGGGGATGGCGGGCTTAGGCTCAGCAGCCGTGTATTGCACGGGCGCGGCGTTCGCATCGGCAAAGCGCTCGACCAGCGCGTCGAACGCGGCACGGTCGCTGGCGTCGCGCACAAAAATCTTGTGCACGGCAATGCCTTGCGCGTCATAGAACTGCAGGCTTTGGCTGGGTGGGTTGGTAGCAGACGCTGCAGGTTCGAACACCGCAAAACCGGCGTGCCACTTGGTGAAGAACAAACGCAGGTCGATGTCTGGATCCAACGCCAAGCCCATGGCGGCGCTGCCGCTGACTTTGTTGTACACGCCGGTTTTTTCGTGCACGGTGGATTCGTTGCGTGTGAGCGCGAGCACCGGGCCGCAGGCTTGCACGCCTTGCAGGATTTCCAGCCATTGGGCGCGCAGCGGCGTGGCTTTGATCGGTTGCTCATGCGCGCCCACGTGCGCGGCGATGGCCATGCCTTCGGTCAGGCCCAGGCTTTCGGCGGCGTCTTTGTGGCGCTTGCCGGCTTGGCGCAGTTCAGCAAAGCGGGTGCGGATGTCAGCGGGGTTGGTTTGAAGTGTGGTGGTCATGGTGGGTGGTTTTCTAGTGTGAGGAAGAGAGTGAAAAATCAATCACAAAAGCGGCTCTGGCGCTTATGAATGAAGCGCAAGCCGCTATGGTTTTCATTGCACGATGTCGGGTGTGCTGTGCCACAGCACACGCTGGTCTTCAGGCACCACCACCGGCTCGGCTGCGCCGCTGTGGTGTGCCAAGGTGTGCAGGTGCTGCACCCAACGCGTGTGCAGGCTCCAGACCACGGTTTTGAAGTCGGGCGACAACATGGCGTGCTGTGACAGCACCGAGAGGTTCTCGACGATCTTGCGTGCCAGCTCATCGCGGTGGTGGTCGCAGCACGCTTGCGCGTGCCCGGTCATCAAAGCCAGCGCGCCGGCCAGGAGGGCCTCGGCGCAAGGCATTTCGTATTCCTCGTCGCGCGCGGCCCCAGTTGGGTTCTCGGCACGCGGATTGGAATCTTCGGGCTTGCTCATGGCACCTCCTGATGGGAACTTAGAAGTCGGCGACCAACGAGACGCGGTAGTTGCGGCCTGGCTGGGTGTAGGCGTCGATGGTCGTGCTGTTGGCGGCCTGGCCGACCACGGTCGACCACTGCCAGTACTTCTTGTCCGTCAGGTTGTAGACGCCAGCGGTCAAGCGCAGGTCTTTCTTGATGCGCCATTGGCCGGTCAAATCCACGATGGTGGCCGACGGGCTGAGGAACGGGTTCGCTTGTGCGCTCAGATCCACATCCGACTTGTCTTTGCCGCCGTAGTAACGCACGTTGAGCGCGCCGCTCCAGCCGGCCGTGGCGTACTCCAGGCCGACCATGGCGTTCTCGGGGCTGACCGAATTCAGGCCCACACCGGTGTCGCTGTTTTCACCCTTGGTTTGGCCATAGGCAAACGGCGTGCTGAAGCGGCCATCGCCCACTTTGCCCCAATCGGCACGACCCTTGATCTCGAAGCCGCTGATGCGCACATTGCCGATGTTGATGGACTGGTAGATGGCCGGATTGGCTGCCGTGAAGGCACCGCCGACTTGCTGGAAGTCTTCGATGAAATCCTTGTAGCGACCAGTGAAGGCGGCTGCGTCCAGCGACACGTTGGCCAAGCGGCCACGCGCGCCAATCTCGAAGTTCTTGCTGCTTTCAGGCTTCAAGTTCGGGTTGGCGATGCTGCGGTAGTTGGCCGTAGGGTTGGCAAAGTAGGCGTTCACCTGGCCGGCGTTCGGCGCCTTGAAGCCCGAGGCGTAGTTACCGTAAACACTCCACACGTCATTGGCGTGGAACATCACACCCAGCTTGGGCGACACGGCGGTGTCAGACAAACCGGTCACGGTGTTGGTGAAGCCCGCTTGGCTTGGATCGATCTTGAAGTGATCGACACGCACGCCTGGCGTGATGCTCCATGGGCCCAAGATGATTTCGTCTTGTGCGTACAGCGCAGCGCTGGACTCGGTGGTGTCCGGGAAGCGCTTCAGCGGGTAGGTCTCGCCTGTGGCCGGCGTGGTGCCAGTCTGCAGGTTCTTCACCTTGTTGTTGCTGTAGTCAAAGCCGTAGGTGATCTTCTGCAGCGAGTCCGCACCCATGCGGATTTGCTTGTTGGCCTGCAGGTTCAACTGCGTGCTTTTCTCGCTGTAGTCGGTGATGCGGCTGCGGTCCGCAGAGCTGTAGCGGTCTTGGTAGAAGGCTTCAGTCGACTGCGAATCCTGGTAGCTCAGCACCACACGTAAGGCATCGGCCGCTGCGCTGTTGAGTTGCCAGTTGCCGTCCCACGTGATGCGGTCACGCTTCATGTCGGTGTTGGCGCTCGACGCGATGGTTGAGTTAGCCAGGTTTGTGCCCGTCAGCACCGGCGTTGCAGGCGTGATGTTCGACAACAGGTTGTAGTCGGCCTTGTGGTCCACGTGTTCAAACGTCAACACATGCTTTTGACCACCACCGGGGGTGAACACCAGCTTGCCGAGCAGCGACTGGTCTTTGTCTTTTTCAGGGTTGGGCGTGGTGCGGCTGGTGTCGGCAGCATCATTGGCCCCCATGTTCTTCAGGGCATCACCACCGCTGATGTTGCCCGAGAACAACCACGACAGCGCATCGTTGCCGCGCCCTGCCATGGTCACGCCGGTCTTCCAACCATCACGGTCGCTGCTGTAGCCGACGTTGGCCGAGCCGCCAAAGGTCTTGCCGTCTTTCAGGTAATCAGCAGGCTCTTTGGTGATGAAGTTGACCAAGCCGGCCACGCCGTCCGAGCCATACAGCGCCGAGGTCGCGCCGCTGACGATTTCCACGCGCTTGACCAGGCCGATGTCGACGTAGTCACGCCCCACAGCGCTTTCGCTCGGGAAGGTGTAGCTCAGTGGCTGGCGAATGCCGTCCACCAACATCAGCACACGGTTGCCACCCAGGCCACGGATGTTGAAGCCGGAGTTTTGGTCGCGGCCGGTTTGCGAGCCGATGGTAAAGCGTGCAGGCGCGCGCGGCACGTTGACGTTGGGCAGGTCGGCGGCCACATCGCGAATGTCTTGGATCTGCTTGCTCTCCAGGTCTTTGGCATTGAGCACGTCAATGCTCATTGGCAATTCATCAGGATCCTGCTCGGACCGCGAACCGCTGATGACCACTTCTTTCAGCGCAGGGGCCGCAGCAGACGCAGGCGTTTGGGTTTGCGCAGAAGCGGCGGCAGCAGCGCACAACAGGCCCACAAGAACCGTGATTTCACGCAGCGCGAAGCGTGCCGATGGATTGGAGGAGCGTGGGAAAGACGAATGAAGAGAAGCCACAAATAGCCCAGCAGAACAGGTGGAACATGGGAACTTGTTCTGATCCTTCAGAGGGTCTTGAACGCGTTCCATGGCTGGCTGCAAGGGAAACGCCAGGCAAAAGTGCACTGACGCGATGTGGCTAGCTGACGTAGTAAAACTTAGTATATGCGAATAGTTCTCATCCACAAAAGTTTTAGCATTATTTTGTTACGCCTTTACAACCGGACAGATCGCCTTCATAGGGGGCGTCATGCACCATCAATAGTTATTTTCTATTGAAAACCATCATTCAAGAGCTATACAATATCAACTCGTTACCGATTTCATCAACCACTAAGGAAGTTACATGTCCCTGATCAACACCCAAGTCCAGCCTTTCAAGACCGAAGCCTTCCACAACGGCAAGTTCATCACCGTCAGCGACGAAAGCCTGAAGGGCAAGTGGTCTGTTTTGATCTTCATGCCTGCAGCCTTCACCTTCAACTGCCCTACCGAAATCGAAGACGCAGCCGACAACTACGCTGAATTCCAAAAGGCAGGCGCCGAGGTCTACATCGTCACCACCGACACGCACTTCTCGCACAAGGTGTGGCACGAAACTTCTGCCGCTGTGGGCAAGGCCAAGTTCCCACTGGTGGGTGATCCAACCCACACGCTGACCAACGCTTTCGGCGTGCACATTCCTGAAGAAGGCCTGGCACTGCGCGGCACGTTTGTGATCAATCCAGACGGCGTGATCAAGACCGCTGAAATCCACTCCAACGAAATCGCCCGCGACGTGAAAGAAACGCTGCGCAAGCTGAAGGCTGCCCAGTACACCGCCGCCCACCCAGGCCAAGTGTGCCCCGCCAAGTGGAACGAAGGCGCAGCCACGCTGACCCCATCGATCGACCTCGTCGGCAAGATCTAAGCGACCACCATCGCCCTAAACCCGGGCGCTGTGCGCTCGGGTTTTTTTTCCCCTAAACGTTTGCAAAGTGAGTTCATCATGCTTGACGCCAACACCAAAGCCCAATTGAAAAGTTACCTCGAACGGATCAGTCAGCCGCTCGAAATCGTCGCATCGCTCAACGACAGCAAGGCTTCCGGTGAAGTGCTCGAACTGTTGAACGACGTTGCAGAAGCCTCGCCATTGGTGAAGCTGATCGAGAGCCGCGACGACAGCCACCGCAAGCCCTCGTTCTCCATTAACCGCCCTGGCGAAAACCATGGCCCGCGTTTTGCCGGTCTGCCCATGGGGCATGAATTCACCTCGTTGATTTTGGCGCTGCTGCAAACCGGCGGCTACCCACCCAAGGTGGAAGAAGCCGTGCTGGAACAGATCCGCGCGCTGGACCGCGACCTCGAATTTGAAATCTACATTTCGCTGACCTGCCACAACTGCCCGGACGTGGTGCAGGCGCTGAACCTGATGGCGATCCAGAACCCGCGCATCAAAGCCACGATGATCGACGGCTCGTTGTTCCAAGCAGAAGTGGCCGAACGCCAAATCATGGCCGTGCCCACCGTGTTCTTGAACGGCACCGAATTTGCCCAAGGCCGCATGACCCTGGAAGAAATTCTGGCCAAGATCGACACCAGCGGTGTGGAGCGCGAAGCCAAGAAGATCAGCGCCAAAGAAGCGTTTGACGTGCTGATCGTCGGTGGTGGCCCCGCAGGTGCCGCAGCCGCTGTGTACGCCGCACGCAAGGGTATCCGTACCGGCGTGGCGTCTGAACGTTTTGGCGGCCAGGTGCTCGACACGCTGGGCATTGAAAACTTCATTTCGGTGAAAGAAACCGAAGGGCCTAAGTTTGCCCACGCACTCGAAGAACATGTGCGCAACTACGACGTGGACATCATGAACCTGCAGCGCGCTGCAGCCTTGGTGCCGCAAGACGGCTTGCTGGAGGTGAAGCTGGAAAGCGGCGCCACGTTGAAGAGCCGCTCGATCATCATCTCCACCGGCGCACGCTGGCGCAACATCAACGTGCCCGGCGAAAAAGAATACAAGAACAAGGGTGTGGCTTATTGCCCGCACTGCGATGGCCCACTGTTCAAGGGCAAGCGCGTGGCGGTGATTGGCGGCGGCAACTCCGGCGTGGAAGCCGCCATTGACTTGGCCGGCATCGTGGGCCACGTCACGCTGATCGAGTTTGGCGACCAACTGCGTGCCGACGCCGTGTTGCAGCGCAAGCTGACCAGCCTGGCGAACGTGACCGTGCACGTCAACGCGCAAACCACCGAGATCACCGGCGACGGCCAAAAAGTCAACGGCCTGGTGTTCAAGGACCGCATCAGCGAGCAAGTCCACAGCGTGGAACTCGAAGGTGTGTTTGTGCAGATTGGCCTGGTGCCCAACACCGACTGGCTCAAGGGCACGGTCGAGTTGAGCAAGCACGGCGAGATCATCGTCGACGCCAAGGGGCAGACCTCGCTGCCCGGCGTATTTGCCGCAGGCGACGCCACCACGGTGCCGTTCAAGCAGATCATCATCGCGGCCGGTGACGGCGCGAAGGCGGCGCTGGGTGCGTTTGACTACCTGATCCGCGAGTCGGCTCCCGCTTAAATCGCTGTTGCCTGACATCGGGCGCCGGTCGAAAGGCCGGCGCCCTTTTTTCATTGTTTTGCGCTCGGCAGGCGCAACCCGTCAAGAACGCCTATCAGTCCCGTTCGCAGTCCGAGCGCGTGAACAGGGCTATTGAATCAGCCACCTTGGAGAATGCGCTGCACTGGACGAAAATCCCGCCGATGTCCGCGAGCACCCGCGCACACCCGCACGACTGATACCGCACCACAAACACCCACGGAGGACACCACCATGCAAGGCGATCCCAAAGTCATTGAACATCTGCAAGCCCAGCTGAAAAACGAGCTGACCGCCATCAACCAGTACTTCTTGCATTACCGCATGTACAAGCACTGGGGCCTGGACAAGCTGGCGAAGAAAGAATATTCGGAGTCGATTGGCGAGATGAAACACGCCGACAAGCTGATGGACCGTATCTTCATGCTCGACGGTCTGCCCAACCTGCAAGACATGGCGAAAATTCTGGTCGGTGAAAACGTGCCCGAAGCTTTGGCCTGCGACTTGAAGGCCGAGACCGGCGCACAAGCCACCATCAAGGCTGGCATCGCCTACTGCGAATCGGTGCGCGACTACGTTTCACGCGACCTTCTGCAAGACATTCTGGACGACACCGAAGAACACATCGACTTCCTGGAAACCCAGATCGATCTGATCGACAAAGTTGGCCTGCAGAACTATCTGCAAAGCCAAATGGGTGAAGTGAGCTAAGCCGGCCCTAACGAACTTCGACCAAACAAGCCTTTTGCGCGACGCAGGTCAGCGCAGAAGGCTTTTTCTTTTGGGGCATGCGCTACAGATGCGCTACACGGCGCAAGAACGGAAACCGACGAAACGCACATCGTCGCCCGCCATGGCAAAGCCACGGAACTTCGGGTGCTTCATGCGCGCCCGCGTGGCAAACGATGCACCTCGCAGGGTGCGCGCACGCTGAAACCACGGGGCCGAATACGCGTCCCAAGGGTCGGCCTTGAAGCCCGGCCAGGGCATGAAAAAGTCGGCCGTCCACTCGTGTACATCGCCCCAGCGGAAACCACGCCGAGCGGCCGTCATGGCGGCCATTTCCCATTCCGCTTCCGTCGGCAAGCGACGACCCGCCCAGCGGCACCAGGCATCGGCTTCCCACCAACTCATGTGCATTGCCGGTTGCGCAGGCGCCATCCGCACGGCGGCACCAAAGCGCCGCTGCAATACAGCACCGGTGCTCACACCGATTTGCTCGACGTAACGCGGCCCGCGCCGCCCGGTGCGCGCCACATGGGCCTTGAGCCACGACCAGCCTTCGGGGCGCCAGTAGTCTGGGTTGTCGTAGCCGCTGTCGTCGACAAACTCAACGTACTGCGCCCAGCTCACGGGTTGCGCGTCGATGTCGAACTCGGCCACGGATTTGGGGTGTGCCCACTTCTCGTTGTCGAACACAAAGCCTCCCACGGTCGAGCCCAGTTGCCATTCACCGCCTGGGATCAACAAGGTTTCGCGCGCCACCATGGTCGGTGGTGGCAGCACCTTCAGCGGCACGCCGCGTGCCTGCGCCAGCGTGATGAGTTGTTCGCCGCGCATGTCTTCATGAAACAGCGCCAGGCGATAGAAGTAGAGCGCGTTGTCGTCCTCCGGCGACTTCTCCAGCAGCTCAAGCGTGCTCTCCAACGTCTCAAGCAAAAAGTTCTTGGTGGTGGCGATGTCGGGCGCGGGCGGATGCATTTGCTCGGGGTTCCACCAGCGGTCGGCGTTGGGCTCAATCGACGCCAGCCGCGTGGGCTGGGACGGGCATTCCGGGCCTTGGCTGCGTTGGGTGTTGCGGCCGATCCAGGCCTCGGCCATCCAGCCGACATGGCCAGCCAACCACAGCGGCGGCGGCACCACTTCGTTAACGGCGCCCGCATGGTTGACCTGCGGCTCGAATTGGTCGAGCAGATGCAACGTGTGGTTGCGCGCATCCATCAGCGCCAGAGAGAGCAAATCTCGCCCGGCACGGCGCATGTCCGGCGAGTCGATGGCGGCCGGCGTGGCGGGCAAAGTGAACGTGAAGGACATGCGCCCATTATTCCCATCTCGCCCCCAAAGCGCTACAGCGCGGCGGCGGCTTCAAGCCGAAAGTAAAGATGGCAAAGCAGGCCTTGACGGCCGATCAAAACACGGGTTTACCCGTGTGATTCGGTGATTTTCAGACACTGACGCCCACCTACAATCGACGCCTTGCAGTCTCAACACGCAGCCCTTCGCCTCTGTGCGCGCGCTGCGTGTTTCTGTATGTGCGCTGTGTTTTTTCTGACGCGCGCCTTACACGGCTGTGGTGCCAATGGAACCCGCTTCATACCTGCAAGTTTGAAGCTCTCCGGCGGCCTAAGAGGCTTCACTTTCGTTTTTTGGAGATTTACTGTGTCCGTACTCCTCAAACTCGCGCTTGGCATGGATTGGATCAGCCAGCAGTTGGGCAAGCTTGCCGCGTGGACGGTGTTGGCCGCCGCGCTGATTTCGGCCGGCAACGCTTTTGTGCGCTATGGGCTGGACATCAGCTCGAACGGCTGGCTTGAAATCCAGTGGTACATGTTTGCCGCCACTGTCATGCTGGGCGCACCGTTGGTGCTCAAGCTCAACGAACACGTGCGGGTGGACATCATCTACGGCCGTCTCAAGGGCAACGGCTCGGTGTATGTCGATCTCTTCGGCCTGGTCTTCTTTCTGTTACCGGTGATGGCCGCTATCGCTTATCTGAGCTGGCCGCTGTTCATCGGCATGTTCCGTTCGGGCGAAATGTCGAACAACGCCGGCGGCTTGATTCGCTGGCCCGCCATGATGTTGTTGCCCTTGGGCTTCGCGCTGATGTTCTTGCAAGGCTTGTCTGAAGTCATCAAACGCGTGGCCTACCTGCAAGGCAAATTCAAGATGGACATGCACTACGAAAAACCGGTGCAGTGACCCGCCCAGCCTCCACGACCTAATGCTTTAACGCTTTTCGGAATACAACATGCAGATGGAAAATTTTGCGCCGATGATGTTCGGCGGGCTGGTGCTGATCATGCTGATCGGTTTCCCGGTGGCCTTTTCGCTGGCCGCGCTGGGCATGGCCTCGGGTTTGTTTGCGATTCAGATGGGCTGGTTCCCGGCGGTGTTCATGGAGAACCTGCCGATCAACATCTTCGGCATTTTGTCGAACGACCTGTTGTTGGCCATTCCGTTCTTCACCTTCATGGGCGCCATTCTTGAGAAGTGCGGCCTGGCCGAAGACATGCTCGACTCGATGGGCCAGCTCTTCGGCACGGTGAAGGGCGGCCTTGGCTACTCGGTCATCATCGTGGGCTTCATTCTGGGCGCGATCACCGGCACGGTGGCGGGTCAGGTGATTGCCATGGCGCTGATCTCGCTGCCGGTGATGATCCGCTACGGCTACAACATGCGCTACGCCACGGGTGTGTTGGCCGCCTCGGGCACCATCACGCAATTGGTGCCGCCTTCGCTGGTGCTGATCGTGATGGCCGACCAGTTGGGCCGTTCAGTGGGCGATATGTACCGCGGCGCCTGGGGCCCATCGATCCTGCAAGTGTTGATCTTTGCAGGCTACACCTTCTTGCTGGGCGTCTTCAAGCCACACCACATTCCGGGCATTCCTAAAACGGCTCGCACCCTGAGCGGAGCCAAGCTGTGGGCCAAGTGTCTGCGCGGCATTATCCCATCGGCCATTTTGATCTTTGCCGTTCTGGGCTCGATGGGCGGATTGCCCGGCATCGACACCGCCATCGCCACCCCCACCGAAGCCGGTGCCATGGGCGTGGTCGGTGCGCTGGTGCTGGCCGCCATGCACAAGCGTTTGACGTTCGCCTTGATCTGGGAGTCCATGGTCGGCACCATGCGCCTCACCGCCATGGTGGTGTTCATTCTGATTGGCGCACGCGTGTTCTCAATGGTGTTCCAAGGCGTGGACGGTGCCAAGTGGGTAGAACACATGCTGACCGGCCTGCCCGGCGGCCAGATCGGCTTCTTGATTGCCGTCAACATCTTCATCTTCTTCCTGGCGTTCTTCCTCGATTTCTTTGAGATCGCCTTCATCATCTTGCCGATGCTGGGCCCCGTTGCCGCCAAGCTGGGCATCGACCTGGTGTGGTTCGGTGTGCTGCTGTGCGTGAACATGCAGACCAGCTTCATGCATCCGCCGTTTGGTTTTGCACTGTTCTATCTGCGCGGCATTGCCGACACGCTGTTCAAAGAGAAACGCATCGACAAGCCCATCAAGTCGAGCGACATTTACATGGGCGCTATTCCCTGGGTGTTGATGCAGTTGATCCTGGTGGCGGTGGTGATTTTTGTGCCGCAAACCGTGACCATGTTCTTGCCGCAAGAAGAGAAGATTGACACCGAATCCATCCAGATCGTGGTGCCCGATAACGACGCCACAGAACCCGCCAGCGGCGACAAGGACACGGAAGGCGAAACCAAGGGGGAGAACCCGTTTGGCGACGCGCCCGCCGCTGACGCCAAGCCCGATGCCGCCGCGCCGCAGCCTGACGCAGAGAAGAAGTAAAGCTTGGGTCCCGCTCCTTTTCGTTTTGTGCCACGCTCGGGTGGCACGGTTGAAGCGCCTGCGTTCTCAATCGTCTTCAAGCTGTTTGCCACCTGCATCGTAGGTGGCTGCGGTGTGTGGCTGGCCCAGTTGTTCACCAGCGGCGTGTTGGGCACGGGCCGCACCACCGGCGTGGTCTGGTTCTTGGCCGGCCTGGCGATGATGCTGTGGACCTGGTGGCACATCATGCGCAGCCGCACCCGCATCAGCAGCGAAGGCCTGCACCAGCGCTGGATCTGGGACAAAGACATGGCCTTTGACGATCTCGCCTACGGCAAGCTGATCCGCGTGCGCGGCCTGGAATGGCTGATTGCACCGCGCCTGTATGTGCGCACGCTGATGGGCAAGTTCACCGTGTTCTACGGTGCTACGCCCGAGCTGATTGCCGAGTTTGAACGTATCGTGCGAGAGCTGCGCGAGTTTCGTCAGCTTTGAATTCGTCCGACGACAAGCCAATAAAAAACCGCGCCTCGGCGCGGTTTTTTATTGGGCGTACCCGCTTACAGCTTCACGCTTTGCATGTAGCTGTCGAAGCGACCTTCGGCCACACGGAACCAGGCCACCTGGTTGCGCTGGAACGCGCGGAAGTCAGCAAAGATCTTCTTCCACTCGGGGCTCTTGGCATCGTTTTCGGCGTACACGGCTTCGGAAGCCTTGAACGACGCGTCCAGAATTTCCTTCGAGAAAGGCAACAGCTTGACCTTGGCACCGATCAGTTGCTTCAGGGCTTCTGGGTTGCGTGCGTCGTACTTGGCCAGCATGTCGACAGAGGCCACGGTGGTCGCAGCTTCAACAATGGCGCGGTTTTCTGGCGACAGGGCGTCCAATGCCTTCTTGTTGATGAAGAAGTCCACCTCTGGGCCGCCTTCCCACCAGCCAGGGTAGTAGTAGTTCGGCGCAACCTTGGCAAAGCCGAGCTTTTGGTCGTCGTAAGGGCCCACCCATTCAGCGGCATCGATCGTGCCCTTTTCCAGCGCCTGGTAGATTTCGCCACCAGGAATGCTTTGGGGCACCACGCCCATCTTGGCCATCACCTCGCCCACCAAGCCGCCGCCCAGGCGCATCTTCAGGCCCTTGAGGTCGGCAACCGTCTTCACTTCCTTGCGGAACCAGCCGCCCATTTGGGTGCCGGTGTTGCCGCCAGCGTAGCTGACCATGCCGTAGGTGCCGTAGAACTCGTTCATCAGCTTGCGGCCGTTGCCGTGCATCATCCAGGCGTTCATCTGGCGTGCGTTCATGCCGAATGGAATGGCCGCGCCAATGGCGAACGCGGGGTTCTTGCCGTAGAAGTAGTAAGGCACGGTGTGGCACATTTCCACAGAGCCCTGTTGCACGCCATCGACCACGCCGAACGCAGGCATCAACTCGCCGGCGGCGTGCACCGAGATTTCAAACTTGCCACCCGACATGGCCTTGACCGCGTTGGCAAACACTTCGGCGCCGCCGTAAATCGTATCCAGTGGCTTGGGAAAGCTGGAAGCCAGGCGCCAACGGACGGCAGCTTGGGCGTGCACGGCAGGCGCAATACCGGCGGCGAGCACACCAGCAATACCGGAATGTTTGATAAGAGAACGACGATCCATTGCACTACCTTCCGTAGATCAAAAAACAAAACCCGCCCCTCTGGAACGAGAGACGGGGACTCATTAGTTCGCTATAAATTGTACGGAGCCGGATAGGTCGAAACGTTGGGGGTTTACCCCTGAAAAACTGCGCGTTTCTCGTCAGAAAAACGTAAGAAACGAGTCGTTTTCTTGAGTCGAAATTTGCGTTGAAAAACCCAAAACAAAGGCGCCTAAACAACGTGTGCTTAGGCGCCCCAGAAGGCCATCAAAATGCTGGGTTGCGATAGGCGCAAAGCCCATCACCAAAGCCCGTTGCTCACGCGTTAAGCTGCAAGCCGAGGCTGTTGTTCAGGAAAAGCTTTCGCGATCGATGCGGCAATGCCTGCTGCATCCAACCCTTGCATGGCCATGAGCTTGACCGGATCGCCATGCTCGATGAACTTGTCTGGCAAGCCCAGGCACAACACCGGCATGGCAATGCCATGCGCCTGCAGTGCCTCGAGCACCGCACTGCCCGCACCGCCCATCAAGGCACCGTCTTCCACCGTCACCAGGGCCTCGTGCGTGGCGGCCACTTGCAGCAGCGTCTCAACATCGAGCGGCTTGGCCCAGCGCATGTTGACCACGGTGGCATTGATCTTCTCGGCCACTTCCAGGGCCGGGTACAACAAGGTACCGAAGGCCAGAATGGCCACGCCACCTTTGCTGTTGGCCGCAGTGCCATTGGCTTGACGACGAATCTCGGCCTTGCCAAAAGGCAACGCGTCCAAGCCTGGCAAGGTGGCCACACCAGCCCCGGCACCACGCGGGTAACGTACGGCCACGGGTTGCGACTGGGCGAACGCCGTGCTCAGCAATTGGCGGCATTCGCGCTCGTCGGCCGGGCAGGCAATCGCCATGTTGGGCACGCAGCGCATGAATGGAATGTCGTACGCCCCGGCGTGGGTGGCGCCATCGGCACCGACCAGACCGGCTCGGTCGAGCGCAAACACCACGGGCAGGTTTTGCAGCGCCACATCGTGCACCAACTGATCGTAGCCGCGCTGCAGGAAGGTGGAGTAAATCGCCACCACGGGCTTGAGCCCCTCGCAGGCCAAGCCGGCGGCAAACGTCACCGCGTGCTGCTCGGCAATGCCCACGTCGTAATAACGCTCAGGAAAGCGCTGCTCAAACTCCACCAGGCCCGAGCCTTCGCGCATGGCCGGGGTGATACCCACCAGACGCTTATCTTGCGCGCCCATGTCGCACAACCATTGGCCAAACACTTGCGTGAAGGTTGGCTTCGATGGTGCAGCCGCCTTTTGCAAGCCCACCGCTGGGTCGAACTTACCCGGGCCGTGGTAGGCCACGGGGTCGGCTTCGGCGCGGTTGTAGCCGCGTCCCTTTTTGGTGACCACGTGCAGGAACTGCGGACCAGAAAGCTGGCGAATGTTTTCCAGCGTGGGGATCAACGAATCCAGGTCGTGGCCATCGATGGGACCGATGTAGTTAAAGCCGAACTGCTCGAACAAGGTGCCCGGCACCACCATGCCTTTGGCGTGTTGTTCAAAACGCTTGGCCAGTTCAAACAATGGCGGCGCGGCCTTCAGCACTTGTTTGCCGACATTCTTGGCCGCGGCGTAAAAGTGTCCGCTCATCAACTGCGCGAGGTAGCGGTTCAGTGCGCCCACGGGCGGGCTGATGCTCATATCGTTGTCGTTCAGCACCACGAGCAGATTGCAGTCCGACACACCGGCGTTGTTCATGGCTTCAAAGGCCATGCCAGCGCTCATGGCGCCGTCGCCAATGATGGCCACGGCGCGGCGGTCTTCACCCTTGGTCTTGGCTGCCAAGGCCATGCCGAGCGCGGCCGAAATCGAGGTGCTGGAATGCGCCGTGCCAAAAGTGTCGTACGGGCTTTCGCTGCGCAGTGGGAAGCCCGATAGGCCGCCCAGTTGGCGCAGGCTGCTCATGCGGTCGCGCCGGCCCGTCAAGATTTTGTGCGGGTAGGTTTGATGGCCCACGTCCCACACCAGACGATCCTCTGGCGTGTTGAAGACGTAGTGCAACGCAACGGTCAACTCCACCGTGCCCAGATTGGAGCTCAGGTGGCCGCCGGTCTTGGAAACACTCTCCAACACGTACGCACGCAATTCATCGGACAGCGTCTTCAGCGACTCACGTGGCAATCGGCGCAGGTCGGCCGGGTCGCCAATGGACTGCAGCAGTGGATAGGGGTTGTTCTTCGCAGTAGACATAGTTCTAAATCTTACGGGCGCTCTCAACACCCCGTGGGTAGGATTGGGTGCCGATATGGCAAACCCCCAGCATCACATCAGCTGCCGCGGTTGACCACCATGTCAGCCAGGGCTCGCAAGGCTGCGGTGTTGGTCAGTTGGCTGCGTTGCAGCGCCTCCAGCGCTTGTTCCAGCAGCGCCTGAGCATACGCCAGCGAGCGCTCCAAGCCGAGCACCGAGACGTAGGTCGGTTTGTCTTGTGCTGCGTCTTTGCCAGCGGTTTTGCCCAGCGTGGCCGAGTCTGCGGTCACATCCAGAATGTCGTCCACCACCTGGAAGGCCAGGCCCAGCGCGGCGCCGTAATCGCGCAGCGCAGGGAATGCCGTTGCGGCCATGTGAGCGTCATCTGCGAGACAGGCCGCGCCCATCATCACGCTGCCTTGCAGCAACGCGCCGGTCTTGAGGCGGTGCATGCCGCGCAGTTGGTCTTCGGTCAGGCGCAAGCCGGTGCTGGCCAGGTCAATGGCTTGGCCACCGGCCATGCCTTCGTAGCCAGCGGCGCAAGCGAGCAAGCGGCACAGGCGCGCTTGCACCGCGTAGATGGGCGGCTGTTGGGGCACCAAGGCAGGCGTCAAAATTTCAAAGGCCAGTGCTTGCAAGGCGTCACCCGCCAGCAGGGCTTGGGCTTCGCCGTACTTCACGTGGACCGTAGGCTTGCCGCGGCGCAGGACGTCGTTGTCCATGCAGGGCATGTCGTCGTGCACCAGCGAATAGGCGTGGATCAGTTCAGCCGCGCAGGCGGCGCGCAAGGCGGCGTCGTCCAACGCAGCACGCATGGCTTCGGGTTCGAGTTCGCGCACGGCCTCGCGCGCGGCCAGCACCAGCAAGGGGCGCAAACGCTTGCCGCCATCCAGCACCGAGTAACGCATGGCTTCGCGCAGCGCAGCCGGGGCTGCGTGGCCGAGCACGTGGTCTTCTTGTTCGCTGGTGGATTCAGAAATCGCGCGGTCTGGGGCCACCCAGGCATCCAGCGCCTGCTCGACACGCGCCAATTGTTGCTGGCTCCAGTCGCGCAGCACAAAACCGGGAGTTTGCTCAACGTGCAAGATGGCGTTCATTCTTGCCCCCACACTTTGAGGGAACCTTGGTCGAGCACCTTGATCTGCTCCTCTACAGCATCGAGCTTGTCACGGCAGTAGCGCAACAGCTCTGCACCGCGCTGGTAACCCGCCAGCAACTGCTCCAGCGGCATCTGCCCGGATTCGAGTTTGCTCACCAGTTGTTCTAGTTCCTCTTGCGCAGCCTCGTAGCTGACGGGCGGCGCTGAAGTGGGTGCAGTTGCGGTGGCCTTGGGCATTTAATGTGTCAGGGGTCGAAAACCGGCCATTTTAGAGCGAGCGTGGCCCAGGCGCATTTGCAAAATGGCGCTCTGGCTGTTTCAGGGGGCGCACATCCCGAAACACGGTCAAAGACCTGATGCGGTACGGCGATAAAGCACGGCGGCTACAATCCCACCTCTTTCGTCGGGTTTGGCCGGCATCCGCTCATTTTGCGTCTAGTCTTCGGATGAAACGCCCACCACCTGCCCCTTCATAGGGGGAGTCTCTAGGTCAGGACATTCATGTCTGATTTAAGTCTTCAACTGCAGCAGGCGACAAGCCAACTACCAGTTTCAAGCTATTTTGATGACGCGCTGTTTCAGCGCGAAGTTGCCACCCTGTTTCAGCGAGGCCCCCGTTACGTCGGGCACGAACTGGCAGTACCCAACCAGGGCGACTACTACGCCCTGCCCCAAGAGGGCGAAGGCCGTGCGCTGGTGCGCACCGCCAAAGGGGTGGAACTCGTCTCCAACGTCTGCCGGCACCGCCAGGCCGTGATGCTCAAGGGCCGCGGCTCGCTGCTGCATACCCAGCCTGGCAGCGCGGGCGGCAACATCGTCTGCCCGTTGCACCGCTGGACCTACAGCGGTGACAGCCGTGGCGCCAACAATGCCCCTGCGGGCACATTGCTCGGCGCGCCGCACTTCGCCCATGACCCATGCCTGAACCTGCAGAACTACCCGCTGCAGTCGTGGAACGGCCTGCTGTTTGAAGCCGGTGGCCGCAACGTCATGGCCGACCTGGCCCACATGGGCCCGCGCGCCGACCTCGACTTCTCGGGCCACGTGCTCGACCGCGTGGAGCTGCACGAGTGCGACTACAACTGGAAGACCTTCATCGAGGTCTATCTTGAGGACTACCACGTCGGCCCGTTCCACCCCGGCCTGGGCGGCTTCGTTACCTGCGACGACCTGCAGTGGGAATTCAAAGACCACTACTCGGTGCAAACCGTCGGCCTGGCGCAGCGCCTGGGAGCGGCTGGCAGCCCGGCCTACCAGCGCTGGCAAGACGCCATGAAGCAGTACAGCCAAGGCACGCCCCCAAAACACGGCGCTATCTGGCTCACCTACTACCCGAACGTGATGGTCGAGTGGTATCCGCACGTGCTCACCGTCTCCACGCTGCACCCCATCGGGCCGCAGAAGACGCTGAACATGGTCGAGTTCTACTACCCCGAAGAAATCGCCGCGTTTGAGCGCGAGTTCGTTGAAGCCCAGCAGGCCGCCTATATGGAAACCTGCGTGGAAGACGACGAAATCGCCCTGCGCATGGACGCTGGCCGCCGCGCGCTCTTGCAACGTGGCGACAACGAAGTCGGCCCCTACCAAAGCCCTATGGAAGACGGCATGCAGCACTTCCACGAGTGGTACCGACAGCAACTGCAAATACCCGAGCAGCTTGAACCACTACAAACTTAGTAGCTGCCTGCGCTGACGCAGACTGCCTAGAATGCCCATTAGGTTTAAAAACTTTTAGAAAGCTACCGGCATGCAGGCGTTATGGATGGTGATGGCCGCGTTCTTCTTCGCGACCATGGGGGTCTGCATCAAGTTCGCTTCGACGTCCTTCAATGCCGCCGAGATGGTGTTCTACCGGGGCATCATCGGCATCATCTTCATGGCCGTGCTGGCACGCTCGCAAAAGGTGGCGCTCGGTACGCGCTATCCCGGCATGCACGCCTGGCGCAGTGCCATCGGCGTGACGTCGATGATGGCGTGGTTCTACGCCATTTCCAAGTTGCCCCTGGCCACCGCCATGACGCTCAACTACATGAGCAGCGTGTGGATCGCCGCCTTCCTGGTGGGTGGCGCCATGCTCACCTGGCGACCCGGCCGCGACAACGCCGCCCCGCCGATGCAAATGTCGCTGGTGCTCACCGTGCTGGCCGGCTTTGCCGGTGTGGTGATGATGCTGCGCCCCTCGCTCAACCAAAGTGAAATCTTCGGCGGCCTGATCGGTCTGCTCTCGGGCATGAGCTCGGCCTTTGCCTACATGCAAGTGATGGCCTTGTCGCGCATGGGCGAACCCGAAACCCGCACCGTGTTTTACTTCGCCGTGGGCTCCACGGTAGCTGGTGCACTGGGTATGCTGCTCACCGGCCTGTCGCCCTGGGACTGGCACGCCGCCGTATGGCTGCTGCCGATCGGCGTGCTGGCCGCCCTCGGCCAGCTCAGCATGACGCGCGCCTACGCGCTGGTGCGCAGCAAGGGCGAAATGCTGGTGGTGGCCAACCTGCAGTACTCCGGCATTGTGTTTGCCGGCATCTACAGCACGGTGGTCTTCAGCGACGACATCCCGCTCATCGGCTGGATCGGCATGGCCGTCATCATCACCAGCGGCATCGTCGCCACCTTGCTGCGTGCCCGCGCCGCGCCCGATGCGCCGGCCGAAGAACACTGAAACTTGTCACCTCCTCAACGTCATGACCACCTACACCACACTCATCTCCGTTGAACAACTCCAGGCCTTGCAAGCCAGCGGCCAACCGCTGATGGTGTTTGACTGCAGCTTCGAACTCACCAACCCCGCTGCCGGCCCCAAGGCGTATGCCGACGTGCATGTCGCCGGCTCGGTCTATGCCAACCTCGATACCGCCCTAAGCACGCACGACGCTGCCGATGCAGCCTCCGGTGGCCGCCACCCGCTGCCCAGTCGCGAAACCTTTGCGGCCTGGCTGGGTAGTGTCGGCTTCAACAACGCCATGCAAGCGGTGGTGCTGGACCGCAACGGCGCCAACTACTGCGGCCGCCTGTGGTGGATGCTCAAGTGGCTGGGGCACGAAGCGGTGGCCGTGCTCGACGGTGGTCTGCAAGCCTGGCAAGCCGCTGGTGGCGCGGTCGAATCTGGTGAGGCCGCACCACGTGCCGCACAAAAGTTTGAGATCAAACCCGCCGTGGCAACTTTGGTTTCGCCCGAAACCGTGTTGAAGAACATCGGCAGTGCTGCACAAACCGTGCTCGACGCCCGCGCGGCGCCGCGCTACCGTGGCGAAGTCGAGCCGCTCGACCCCGTGGCCGGCCACATCCCAGGCGCGCTCAACCGCCCCTTCTCGGCCAACCTGGGCGCCGACGGCAAATTCAAACCAGCCGATGTTTTGCGCGCCGAATTCCTGGCGCTGCTGGGCACACGCGACCCGGCGAGTGTGGTGCACCAATGCGGCAGTGGTGTGAGCGCCAACCCCAACCTCATTGCCATGGAAATCGCGGGCCTAGGCCGCACCGGCCTCTACGCTGGTAGTTGGAGCGACTGGTGCAGCGACCCGAGCCGTCCCGTCGCACAAGGTTAAAACCGCACGTTTGTCTGACACCACAGAAACCGCCCCGGCACTGAAAAGCCGGGGCGGTTTTCTTTTGGACGTCCTACACACCACCCGCCCACACCCGCAAAACGCCGCGCCCCAAACCTACGCTTCGCGCCCGACAAGTCCTACGCCCACCAAATTTGCCGCCACCTACATTGGATGCACGGCAACCGACTCCGGTACGCCGAAACATCGAAAGGACATCACCATGAACAAGGACACCATTGAAGGCAACTGGAAACAACTCAAGGGCAAGGTGAAGGAGCAATGGGGCAAGCTCACCGACGACGATTTCGACGTCATTGCCGGCAAGCGTGACCAGTTCCTGGGCAAGGTGCAGGAGCGCTATGGCGTTTCCAAGGACGAAGCTGAAAAGCAAGTCGCCCTGTGGGAAACCCGTGACGGCCGCACGCCTCCAACCCTCTGGTACTAACCGGATACGCGTTGGCTAGGGGCTGGTGACACGTAAGACCACGCGGAAGTTACCGATAGCCCTTGCCCGGGTGGCGCCCGTCGGCCTCGATCGATATCTATCGACACCCACCGGTGCCACCCGCCACCCCAAAAAGAATTTACCGCCTTATTCATTCCCCGATCGCACTAGCGGTCACCAAACAAAAGAGGATTGCCATGAAAAAGAACCTGTTGATGATCGGCCTCGCTTCCATGTGTTTTATGGCTACACAAGCCAGCGCCATGACCAGCGACGAATACAAGGCCGCAAAGTCCACCATTGAAGCCACCTACAAGACCGACAAGGCCCAATGTGCACCCATGAAGGACAACGCCAAGGACGTGTGCGAGAAGGAAGCCAAGGGTAAGGAAAACGTTGCCAAGGCCGAGCTGGAACAACAATACAAGCCTAGCGCCGCCCACGCCCGCAAGGCCGCTGAAGAAAAGGTTGACGCTACTTACGAAGTCGCCAAGGAAAAATGTGACGACCAATCTGGCGACGCCAAGAGCGCCTGCGTGAAGATGGCCAAGGCCGACCAAGACAAGGGCAAGGCCGAAGTCAAAATGATGAAGTAAGCGGTAGTGCTTAACAGCTAACCGCTTAGTCAAAAAGCCCGGTTGCAGACTCATCTGCGACCGGGCTTTTTGACGTTTTCAATGACTCAGGTTTAGTCCGGCACCACCGCCGTCACTTCAATCTCCACCAGCGCTTCGTCTTCAATCAAGCCGGCCACTTCCACCGCCGTCATCACCGCGTTAAAGCTGCCGATCAACTCGCGAAACGCCACGCCGATTTCGGGGTAGGCGGCCACATAGGCGCGTTTGTCGGTCACGTACCAGGTCATGCGCACAATGTTCTCGGGCTTGGCGTTGCCCTCTTTCAGCACGGCCACCACGTTCTCCAGGGCCTGGCGCACTTGGCCTGCGATGTCTTTGTGCTGGAACTTGCACTCGGCATCCCAGCCCACCATGCCGGCCACAAACACCATGCGGCCTTTGACGGAGACGCCGTTCGAATAACCACGAGGACGGGGCCAGCCGGGGGGTTGCAGAATTTGCATTTTGATCTCCGTTGAATGTTTGAGTTTGGTTTAGATTTGGTGTGACGTAACGGTGAAGCTACGGCTCACTTGTTGTAGAAAACTTCTAACGCTGCGCGCAAGTCTGGCGGCATGGTAACGGCGCGGTGTGTCTCCAGGCTGGTGCACACCAAAACCTGTTCACACAGCACACGCACCTCGTCACCGCTGCGACAAGAAATGCCCACGCGCAACGAGCGGCTGCCCAGATGCAGCAAGCGCAGGCCCAGCGTGACCACGTCGCCCATGCGGCTGATGGCTTTGAAATCACACTGCAGGTTGACGATGGGCAAGCCCACACGGCGCGGGCCCAGCAACTCAGCGTACGAAATGCCCAGGCCGTCGGTCACCCAGTCTTCCACCAGTCCGTTGAACATCACCAGGTACTGCGGAAAGAACACGATGCCCGCCGGGTCGCAATGCGCAAAACGAATCTGCATCGGGCGCTCGAACACAGCGCCATCGGTTTTCAACACCAGGGGCTCAGACATCGCGCAGCTTGAAGCGTTGCAGCTTGCCGGTTTCGGTGCGCGGCAGGTTGCTGCGGAACTCCACCGCACGCGGGTACTTGTAGGGCGCCACGGTAGCCTTCACAAACTCCTGCAATTCGGTCACCAGCGCGGGCGTGGCTTCAGCGCCGGGCTGCAGCACCACAAAGGCTTTGACGATCTGGCCACGCTCTTCGTCGGCCACACCGATGACACCGGCCTCGGTCACCAGCGGGTGCAGCAGCAACGCGTCTTCTACTTCGGGTGAAGCGATGTTGTAGCCCGACGAGATGATCATGTCGTCGGTGCGCGACTGGTAGTGAAAGTAGCCGTCGTCGTCGACCAGGTAGGCGTCTCCTGTCAGGTTCCAGCCGTTCTTCACGTATTGTTTTTGGCGCTTGTCGGCCAGGTAGCGGCAACCCGTGGGGCCTTTCACGGCCAGCTTGCCCACTACACCGGGCGGCACGGGTTGGCCCTCGTCATCCACCACTTGGGCGATGTAGCCGGGAATGGCTTTGCCCGTGGCACCGGGGCGTGCATGGGCTTCGTCTGCCGAGATGAAGATGTGCAGCATCTCGGTGGCGCCAATGCCGTCAATTAACTCAATGCCGGTGTGCTCTTTCCACACCGCGCGTGTGGCCGCAGGCAGCGCCTCGCCGGCCGAAACACATTTGCGCAGCTTGGTGCTGCGCAGCACGTCAGCCTGTGGTGCCATCACGCGGTAAGACGTGGGGGCGGTGAACATCACCGTCGCACCATAGTCTTGCACGGCTTGCAGCAGGTCGGGCGGGCCCGCTTTCTCCAGCAGCACGGTCGAGGCGCCCACGGTCATGGGGAACAACACCAGGCCACCCAAGCCAAAAGTAAAGGCCAGCGGCGGGCTGCCAATGAACACGTCGTCCGACGTGGGGCGCAACACGTGCGGCGGCCAGCAGGCGCAGATGGCCATCACGTCGCGATGGAAGTGCATGGTGCCCTTGGGCTCGCCGGTGGTGCCGGAGGTGAAGGCCAGGATGCAGGTGTCGTCGGCTGCGGTGTCCACCGCGGTGAAGGTATCGGGCTTGGGGGCCATGGCGGCTTCCAGGCCAGCGGCATCGCCGGTGTTGAAGTAGCGCACGTGCTGCAGGTTGGTTTCTTGGGCGCGGGCCATTTGCAATTCTTCGGCCAGACGTTTGTCGCACAGCGCGTGTGTGACTTCACCCTTGGCGATGATTTGCGACAGCTCTTTCGCGCGCAGCAGCGGCATGGTGGCGACCGCAATCGCGCCCACCTTCATCACCGCAAACCAGCAGGCCACCAGCATCGGGTTGTTGGCTGCGCGCAGCAACACGCGGTTGCCGGGCACCAGGCCCATGTCTTCCACCAGCACGTGGGCGATTTTGTTGGCTTGGCGCTGCAGGTCGGCGTAAGTCCAGCGCACACCTTTGGCCTGGATGCAGACGCGGTCGCCACGGCCTTCGGCCACATGTTTGTCGAGCAGCTCTACCGCGCAATTCAGCCGAGGGGCGAACTGCAACGCGGGCAGCGTGAACAGGAATTCAGGTTGCTCCTCTGGCGGCGGCAAGCGGTCACGCGCAAAGGTATCGATGTGGGCACTGGTCATGGTAGCGAACTCGCAGAAGTCAAAAAATCTGGAACGGAACTCAACTGACTCGGAACCAACCCTAGCGTTAGGTTGAAGTCCCTTGAGAAGTCTTCACATCGTTAAGCAACTCTCGTGCAATGATGAGTTGCTGCACTTCGGTGGCACCTTCGTAGATGCGCAGCGCGCGGATCTCGCGGTACAGGCGCTCCACCGGCTGCTCGCTCACCACGCCCAGGCCACCCCACAGCTGCACGGCCGCGTCGATCACTTGCTGCGCACCTTCTGTGGCCACCATCTTGGCCATGGCGGCTTCGCGCGTGACGTTGTGGCCTTGGTCGCGCATCCACGCGGCGCGGTAGGTCAGCAAGGCTGCGCTGTCGATGGTGGTGGCCATCTGCGCGAGCTTGGCTTGTGTGAGCTGAAAGTCGGCCAGCACACCCTTGAACATCTTGCGCGTGGTGGCGCGGTTCAAACCTTCATCGAGCGCGCGGCGCGCAAAGCCGAGCGCCGCTGCAGCCACCGAGGTGCGAAACACGTCCAAGGTGCGCATCGCCACTTTGAAGCCCTCGCCGGCTGCACCAATACGCTGCGTGAGCGGAATGCGGCAGTTGGTGAAACGCAAGCGCGCCAAGGGATGCGGTGCGATCACCTCAATGCGTTCTGCAATTTCAAACCCGGGCGTATCGGCATCCACAATGAAAGCCGAGATACCACGCGAACCAGCAGCTTCGCCGGTGCGCGCAAACACCACGTAGAAGTCGGCAATGCCGCCGTTCGAGATCCAGGTTTTCTCGCCATCAAGCACTACCTCGTCGCCCTCAATGCGCGCGGCGCATTGCATGGCCGCGACATCAGAACCCGCTTCAGGCTCGGACAACGCAAACGCGGCAATCGCCTCGCCGCGCGCCACACGTGGCAGATAACGCTCGCGCTGCGCCGGTGTGCCGGCTAGCGAGATGGCCCCTGAACCCAAGCCCTGCATGGCGAACGCAAAGTCGGCCAAGCCGCTATGGCGTGCCAGCGTTTCGCGGATCAAACACAGCGCCCGCGTGTCCAGCACTTCAGATGCGCCACCGTGCGCCACACCAGCCACCGCATGGCGCAACCAGCCGCCTTGGCCCAGGCTTTTCACCAGGGCGCGGCAAGCGGCATCGACATCGTGTGGGTGGTCTTGCGCAATGTGTTCTGCGGCCCAGGCGTCCAGCGCGCGTTGCAGCGCGGCGTGCGGGGCAGTGAAGAACGGCCAGTCGAGGTAGCGGGTATCACTCAATTTAATTCCCCTCGAAGACTGGCTTTTGTTTAGCTGCAAACGCGTGGTACGCGCGGCCAAAGTCTTCGGTCAACATACACAGCGCTTGCACTTGGGCTTCGGATTCGATGGCTTCGTCCACACCCATGTTCCATTCCTGCTGCAGCATGGTCTTGGTCAGGCCATTGGCAAACGTCGGACCGTGGGCCAGCTCGCGGGCCAGCGCAAACGCGTCGTCCAGCACCGCTTCAGGTGCACACACACGGTTGAAGAAGCCCCAGCGTTCTGCCTCTTCACCACCGATGGCGCGGCCGGTAAGCAGCAGCTCGGTGGCGCGGCCCTGGCCGACGATACGCGGCAGCATGGCGCACGCGCCCATGTCGCAGCCCGCCAAGCCCACGCGGTTAAACAAAAAGGCGGTCTTGCTGCGCGCCGTGCCCAGGCGCATGTCAGACGCCATGGCCATGATGGCACCGGCACCGGCACACACACCGTCGATGCTAGCCACAATGGGCTGCGGGCAATGGCGCATGGCCTTCACCAGGTCGCCGGTCATGCGGGTGAACATCAGCAGCTCGGGCACCTTCAGGCCGATCAACGGGCCAATGATTTCGTGCACGTCGCCACCGGAGCAGAAGTTGTCGCCCGCACCATGCAGCACCACGGCCTTCACATCCGGCGCATAACGCAGCCGCAGGAACAAGTCGCGCAGTTCGGCATACGAGGCAAAGGTCAGCGGGTTTTTGCGCTCGGGCCGGTTCAGCGTGATGATGCCCACGCGGTCGCGCACCTGCCACAGAAAATTGGTGGCTTGGTAGTCGGCACAGGGCTGCTGGTTGCCGGCCATCAGTTGCGGGTCGATCCCGGAAATTTCGGTCGTGCTCGTGGGCATGCTCAGTCTCCTATTGTTTTGTTCGCAGCTTTGCTGGCCGCCACGCTGGCAGCTTTGTCTGCGGCCTTGTCGGCCGCTTCGGCGCCCAGGCTGTTTGACACCTGCACGCGCAGTTGGCCCAGCAGGTCGTAGAGTTGCTGGCGGTTGGTGTCGCCCAGGCCGCCCATCAGCTCGACCACCCAGCCTTCGTGCACTTGCGCGATCTTTTCAAACGCGCGCCGGCCCTTGGCGGTCAAGCAGACCAAGAACGAGCGGCGGTCTTCCTGCTGGCTGGTGCGCGACACAAAGCCGGCTTGCTCAAGCTCGTCGGTCAAGCCCGTCACGTTGCCTCCGGTCACCATCAGGTTGCGCGACAACACGTTCATGCGCAGGCCCTCGGGGTGGCGGTGCAGTTGCGCCAAATAGTCGAAGCGCGCCAGCGTCATGCCGAACTGGGTGCGCAGGCGTTTGCGGATTTCGGTCTCGATATCGGTGCTGCACGACAGCAGGCGCAGCCACAGGCGAATCGACTGGTGTTCATCGGTCGAGACCCCGGCCTCCAGGCCAATGCTGTCGTCGCTCAACAATGGCTCCAGGTCTATGGTTTTTCGTTTGCTCACATCACCTCCCCACCTGATACGGATATGGATTGCCCGGTGACCGCCGCGGCACCTGCGCTGCACAGCCAGGCCACAGCATCGGCCACTTCTTGCGGTTGCACCAGGCGATTTTGCGGATTCGATTGCGTAAACGCGGCGCGCGCCTCAACCTCGCTGCGGCCGGTTTTTTGCATCACGTTGCGGATGCTTTGCGTCATGATTTCGGTCTCGGTGTAGCCCGGGCACACGGCGTTGACGGTGATGCCTTTGCGCGCCACTTCCAGCGCCAGCGAACGCGTCAAACCGATCACGCCGTGCTTGGCCGCCACGTACGCTGCCACGTAAGGGTAGCCACGTTGGCCCGCCGTGCTGGCCACGTTTACCACGCGGCCCCAGCCGGCTTCCAGCATGCCCGGCAGCGCGGCCTGCGTGCACAAAAAAGTGCCGGTGAGGTTGACGTTCAACATCTGCTGCCACAGCGCCAGCGAGGTTTTGCCAAACGGCGCACTCTCGGCCTGGCCGGCGTTGTTGACCAACACCGCCACCGGGCCGCGTGCGGTGCAGGCCTCGGCAAAGGCTTTTTGAACCGCAGCTTCATCGCCCACATCCACCGCCACAGCGCCATGCCGCTCGGCACCGGGCGTACCAGGCAGTTGGGCCACCAAGCTTTGCAGTGGCTCCAAGCGCCGCCCCATCAGGCTCACACTAGCCCCCAGCGCGGCCAGCGTCTGCACAATGGCGGCGCCAATGCCCTGCCCTGCACCGGTCACGACCATGTGCTTGCCCATCAGCGGCAGTGCGCTCTCTGCGGTCATGCCGGCTCCTTCACTTGCGGCGCGGCAGCTTGCGCCTTCTCACGCGCAAAGTTGCTTTCCATCTGCGTTTTGCCCGACACATAAGGCTTGGGCCACACCACCGCCGTGTAGCCAATCTTGGCGGCTTCGGTCAGCGTCCAGGCCGGGTTGGCCAGGTGGGGCCGTGCCACGGCGCACAGGTCGGCTCGGCCGGCGGCGATGATGCTGTTGACGTGGTCGGCCTCAGAGATGGCGCCCACGGCGATGGTGGCAATGCCGGCTTCGTTGCGCACGCGGTCGGCAAACGGCGTTTGGAACATGCGGCCATAGACCGGCTTTTCTTTTTTGCTGACCTGGCCCGAAGAGCAGTCAATCAAGTCGGTCCCTGCGGCCTTGAATGCACGTGCGATCAATACCGCGTCGTCCGGTGTGATACCGCCCTCCACCCAATCGTGGGCCGAGATGCGCACCGACATGGGCCGGTCTTGCGGCCAGACTTCACGCACCGCGCGGAACACTTCGAGCGGGTAACGCAAGCGGTTTTCCAGGCTACCGCCGTAGGCATCGGTGCGCTGGTTGGTCAGCGGCGAAATGAAAGACGACAACAAGTAGCCGTGCGCGCAGTGCAGTTCCAGCCAGTCCACGCCGATCTCGGCCGCGTCTTGCGCGCTGCGCACAAACTCGGCCTGCACCGTGGCCATCTCGGCCAGCGTGATGGCCTGCGCGGTTTGGCTCACGCCGGGCAGGTATTGCTGCGCGGAGGCAGAGACCAGCGGCCAGTTGCCTTCCACCAGCGGTTGGTCAATACCTTCCCAAGCCAAGCGTGTCGAGCCCTTGGCGCCCGCGTGGCCCAACTGCATGGCGAACTTGGCGTCGCTGTGGGTGTGGATCCAATCGGCGATGCGTTTCCACGCGGCCTTTTGCTCGGCGTTGTACAGGCCGGGGCAACCTGGGGTGATGCGGCCCTCGGGGCTCACACAGGTCATCTCGGCAAACACCATGGCGGCGCCGCCCACGGCGCGTGCGCCCAGGTGCATGAGGTGGTAGTCGCCCGCCACACCATCCACCGCAGAGTACTGCGCCATGGGCGACACCACCACGCGGTTCTTCAAAGTTAAGCCACGCACCGTGTAGGGCGTGAACATGGGCGGTGGTGCGGCTTTGTCGGCGGGCACTTGCACACCAGCGCTTTCAGCAAACCAGCGCTCGAAGTCGCCCAGCCATTGGGCGTCGCGCAGACGCAGGTTTTCGTGCGAGATGCGTTGCGAACGCGTGAGCATGGAGTACATGAACTGCTCGGGCGGCAAGGTGTCGGCGTAACGCTGGCCCACGGCCTCAAACCACTCCATGGCATTCCACGCAGCGTTTTGCAGGCGCAGCACATCGACGTTGCGCGAGGCCTGGTAGTGCTGCAGCACGGTGGGAATGGCCGCAGCCGTTGCGCCGTGTTGTTGAAACAGGCGCGTGAGTTCAATCGCGTCTTCAATCGCCAGCTTGGTGCCCGAGCCGATGGCGAAATGCGCCGTGTGCACGGCGTCGCCCATCAGCACCACGTGGCTGTTGCCGTTGTGGAACGACCATTGCTCGCACTTGATGCGCTGGAAGTTGATCCACGCCGAGCCGCGCAAGTGGCGCGCGTTGCTCATCAGCGGGTGGCCACCCAGGTGCTCTTTAAACAGGCCTTCGCAAAAGGCCACCGATTCGTCCACGCCCATTTGGTCGAGCCCATGGGCGCGCCAGACTTCTTCGGGCGTTTCCACGATGAAGGTGGTGGTGTTTTCGTCGAACTTGTAGACGTGGGCCTGAAACCAGCCGTGTTCGGTTTTCTCGAAGATGAAGTTGAACGCGTCGAACTGCTGGTTCGTGCCCAACCAGATGAAGCGGTTGGGCCGCGTCACGATGTCGGGCTTGAAGATGTCGGCATGCGCCTGGCGCACCCGCGAGTTGATGCCGTCGCTGGCGATCACCAGGTCGGCATCGGCAAAGTCGGCGTCGGATGTGGCCTCTTGCTCGAACACCAGGCGCACACCGAGTTCTTCGCAACGCGCCTGCAGAATGTTCAGCAGCTTCTTGCGGCCAATGCCCACAAAGCCGTGGCCGCCGCTGCGGATGCGCCGGCCCCTGAAGCGCAGTTCGATGTCGTCCCAGTGGTTGAAGGCTTGCTCGATGGTGGCGGAGGTCTCGGCGTCCCACTGGCGCATGTTCTGCATGGTGGCGTCAGAAAACACCACGCCCCAGCCAAAGGTGTCGTACGGCTTGTTGCGCTCGACCACGGTGATGTCGTGGCCGGGATTTTGCTTCTTCATCAACAGGCCGAAATAAAGGCCCGAGGGTCCGCCGCCGATGCACACAATCTTCATTTGGGCTCCTGAGTCTCTTGGCTTCCGGTCGTTTAGGGCACGGCCGGTACAGCTTGAAAGTTCAGTTTACGAATAAATAGTTTAGAAGTCAAACATTTACAAAATTGATTTTTAGGCATGCTTTTGAGGTTGAATGACGAGCAAGAAATGAGGACTCGCGGCTTCCGGTCCTTGCTTCGAAAGCTATCTCATTGATAGCAGACCCTGCGCGGCAACCACCGCTTCGTCTGTCGGACAAAGTTGTAAACAGAGCTTTACCCTTTTATGGGGCACCTAGCCGTCTAAACTCGCTCCAAGCAATCAACTGTTTTGGAGTCTTCTTCTATGCAACGCCCCACCACTTCTGTCTCCGCGCTGGCCTTGCTGGCCGCTTTGTCCACGTTTTCGGCGGGCCCCGCTTTGGCTCAGGCCAAACTCAAAGCACCGGCATCGGCAGCAGCACCTGCCGCCAGCACTGCGCCACTCAACACCGACATTCCTGCCGCTGCACCGGCCGCGACTCCCGACCCTGAAATCGTCAGCAAAGCCACGGCTGGCCAGTTGGCCTCGGCCGGTTGGTTGACGCTGCTGGACCAAAAGAACTGGGGCGTGGCCTGGGATGGCGCTTCGCAGCAGTTCCGCTCTGCCGTGCCGATTGGCGCGTGGATGGACGGCGTGCCTAAATTGCGCGCACCGTTTGGGGCTTTTATCGAGCGCAGCCCGACCACCACGGTCTACAACCCCGACAACGGTTTCGTCACCTCGTCGTTCGCCTCGAAGTTCGCCAACAAAGCGGACTTGGTCGAAACCGTGACCACCATCCTTGATGCGGATGGCAAGTGGCGCGTCACGGGCTACTCCACGCGTTAAGCCTAAGCCGCCAAGCTGGCAAGGACTGGCCGCGCAGGCCGGTTGAGAACGTGTCGACGCTTCCTTCCATCACCCGCATCCACGCCCGCCGATTGCGCGAAATTTACCGCTCGGCTGGCTGGCCCTGCCAAGACTTGGTCGAGGTCGAATTGTTGGCTGCGGGCTTGTTGGAGCGCCGCACCAACGACAGCGGCCATACTTGGCTGCGGGTTAGCGACACAGGCATTCAACTGCTAGCCCAAACCCTGGCGCAAAACCGCGCCGCACGTTCCGACCACGAAGTTCTGGTGGACCTGGTGGCACGCGAAATGGCGCGTGCGGGGCGCATAGCGTGGCGTGGATTGAGCTTGCGTGCGCCCATCCAGAGTATTTCCTCTACTCCTTCTGATGAGGAGCATGCAACAGCCCAAACCGATACCCGATGGGTCATTGCGCAACCCGATGTTTTCTCGATCCGCAACACCACGGTCGAGGCCTACGCCGAGCCTATCGTCCATGAAATCAAGGTTCGCCGCAGCGACCTGCTGGGCGACCTTCGGCAACCCGCCAAACGCACAGCCTACCTGGCGCTGGGCGGTGAATGTTGGTACGTGCTGGGCACCGACGCCAAAGGCCGAAACATCGGCACGGCAGACGATGTGCCCGCAGAGTGCGGCGTTTTATTGCTGCAAAACAACCGTTTGGAAGTAGCCCGTCCAGCGCCACGACGCCCGGTGGAGCGGCTACCGTTTTCGGTCTGGATGGCCCTGGCAAAGGCCACACCCGCTGTGTCAAGCGACGAGGACGCTCAGAGCACTTTCTAGCGTCCCGCGCATTCGGCAGACATGGTCAGACGTTGCGTTCGCGCTCCTGCTCGCGCAGACGGCGCACGGTGTCGTGGTGGCGTTGCACCCCTTGCCATTGGCGCACCACGACGGCCCGCACGTCTTGTGGCAAGGGTTGTTGCAACGCCTGGCTGTAACGTGCCAGCGCGGCGTCTTCACCCCGCTCACATTCGGACAGCATGGCGAGGTCGCTCAAGCCGCCGAGACTGCCTCGCACAGCCACCCAACCCCGGTGCAGAGCGCCTAATGCGGTGCCCCCTTGCGCCACTTGACCACCAAAGCGGTCGATCTGTTGCTGCAACTCCAATGCAGACGCCTGGCACTCCTGGGCGCGCGCAAGGAACATGGTCTGCAAACTCGGGGTGATGGTGTGTTCGGCGACCTCGCGGAAGCCCATCTCGCCATCGCGGCAGGTTTCGAGCAAAGTGTTGAGCACACGCACGACCTCGTCTGCGCTGATGTTTTCGCGCTGTAGTGGCTCGCCAATCGGGCCGTAGGCCAGGGTGGCCCGCTCCCATGCAGCCTGCGCGGCCGGCCGCGCTTCTGGCCACGTGAGTTGCGAGCCGCCACGCCAAGCGTCCCAATGTTGCCCAAGATCGCCCTCGACACGCTCAAAACTTCCGGGGTAGAGGCTCCAACTGGTCCAACCGTATTCATAGGCGGGACCGTAGTCGTCGTAGCGACGACCGGGTTGGTAGTAAGGTTCTTCCGCGTAACGGTCGCGCCAGAAAGCATGTTCCACGGTGGGATGCACCGATTCGGCGACGGCCTTTCCGCCCAGCCCGCCCACCGCAGCACCCGCAATCAAACCAACGGCAGCCCCCACAGGCCCGCCAATGCCGCCAATGGCAGCGCCGGCCACAGCGCCACCTGCGGCACCGAGCCCGGTGCCCACAGGGTGAGCGCCCATTTCATGGGTGATAGGGTCTAGATTCAGTTCCCGCTCTTCCGACTTAGCCATGGAAAACTCCTTCAAAGTTGCCCGGGCGGCGACCTTACATCGCCGCTTGAGGGATTAACTCAAGGATGGTCCAAGTGGCGGCACATGACTGTCGGCAAGCCGCACACGGGCTTGTAGGAGATGGCGGACGGTCAGTGGTGGTGACCGCTATGCGCCAGCCCGCTGACCACGGTGACCAAAGCAATGCCAGCCAACAGCCAGGCGACCTGGGCCGCGGTCTGGCGTGCCGTCAGACGCTTTTGCAACTGCGGAATCAGGTCGGCCAGCGCCACGTAGATGAAGCTGCTGGAAGCCACGACCAGGAAGTACGGCAACCAGTCATGCAGCACGTCGAGCAAGGCATAACCCAACAGGCCACCCAAAGCGGTGACCGCACCTGCCAACGACACCTTCACCAGCGCCGCCCGGCGGTTATTGCCCGAGGCCGAACGCAACACCGCCAGATCGCCCATGTGGTGCGGCACCTCGTGCATCAGCACAGCAATGGCCGCCACAGCGCCCAAGCGCAGGTCAGCGATAAACGCAGAAGCGATGAGGACGCCGTCGCCAAACGCATGCACGCTGTCGCCGACCAGCACGGACCAGCCCCCAGCGCGTACGGATCCGTGGTGATGACCGTGGTCATGGCTGTGGCTGTGTTCATGGTGCTGATGATCGTGTGCATGCTGTGCACCGTGCGCATCGTGTGACGTGTTGTGGTGCCCATGGTCCTCAGCCGCGCCATGATGGTGTTCATGCCCGTGGTGCCACAACTCAGCCTTGTCGAGCAGAAAGAAAAACACCAGCCCGGCCAACAAGCAAGCGAACAGCGTTGAAGGCTCAGAGCCGCTTTCAAAGGCCTCGGGCAGCAGATGCATGAAACCGGTGGCCAGCAAAGCACCCGCAGCCAGGCTCAGCATGTGCTGCGTGTAGCGCGCCAAAACACCGAAGCTCAGCATGGCCGCCACCCATACGCTGCCAATACCGGCGCCCAGGGTGCCCAAGATGATCGCTATCAAAACCATAGCTACCTACGCTCGCCCCCAAAATGGAGGCAGCAAAAATTGAAGAAGTTAAGACCCGAACTGCGCTTGGGCTCAAGGGCCTGCACCGTTTCACAAAAGGTGACAAAGAGCGGAATCTTAGCAAGGCCCTCGATCCACGCCACCGTCGCTTCGGCACAACCCTATATCGCCATCGCATCGGCCTAGGCTCGTCACCGCGCAAAGCCAGTCGCGGCGCGGTCTTCAGGCATAGGACTTGCCTATAGAAACCGCCAATTTCATCATCTGCCCTGCTAGACTTCCGACATTACAACCAGGCGTGTCCGTTACCCCGTGAAGCCTTCCGCCCCCCACGCCGCCAAGCCTCTAAGACCGTCCGCCGCGCCACTGGTTTTGGCCAGTACCGCTGGAGGGGGTGCCGTTCTGCTTTGGTGGCATATAGACGGGCGCAGCGACTACCCCACTTGGGTCCACTACATCTGGCCGCTGCTGGTTTTGCTGGCCGTCATCGGCGTGGCATGGGCGCTGACCGCGCTGCGCAAAACACTGGCCATCGCGCAACAAGCCCTGACCGAAGCGGAACAAGCCCGCTCACACCTGCATGCGGCCATGGAGCAACTGCCCGGCCACGGCGTGTTCTCGCTGTTCGATGCGCAAGACCGGCTGGTGGTGATCAGCCCCAGCTACAAAGATCTCTATCCGCTGACCGCGTCCATCATCCGGCCCGGCATTCCGTTTGTGGATTTGCTGCGCCATGCCGTCAACACCGGTGAAGTGCTGGAGGCCAAAGGCCGCGAAGAAGAATGGCTGCAGGAGCGCTTGCGGCAGCACCACCACCCGAATGGCCCGGTGATGATTGCCCTGCCCGGCGACCGCTGGGTGCTGACCGATGAAAAGCGCCTGGCCGACGGCAGCATCGCCGGCTTGCGCACCGATGTGACAGAAAACGTGCGCCGTGAACGCGCCTTGGGACAGGCACGCGCCCAGGCCGAGCGCGCCCAGGCGCAACTGTATGAAGCCCTGGAGGCCGTGCCCATTGGCCTGGAGCTGTTTGACGAAAACGACCGGCTGGTCTATTTCAATAAACGCATGGCCGAATGGCGCCCGCACTTCACGCTACAGCAAGCGCGTGGCAAAACCTACGAAGAGCTGGTGCGCATGAGCCTGGCGGTGGGCGAACCCGCCGAAGCCATTGGACACGAAGAAGAATGGCTGGCGCAGCGGCTGCAGCGCCGTCGGCGCGACACCTTACCCGAGCTGCGAGCCTACCCCGATGACCGCTGGGTGCAGGTGCACGAATGCGCCACTGGCAACGGCCTGTATGTGTGTGTGCGTTTGGACGTGACCGCCGAGGTGCGCCAACGCGTATCGCTCGAAGCTGCCAAACAAACGGCGCAAAAGGCGCGCGAGCTGCTGGTGGCCGCCATTGACGCGCTGCCCATCGGGATTGAGATTTTTGACACGGACGACCGGCTGGTACTGCACAACCGGCACATGCGCCACCTGTACAAACACATGGACATGGAGGGCATGACCGGACGCAAGTTTGCCGACATCCTGGATATCTCGCTGCGCTTGGGCACGGTTCCGAATGCGGTGGGCCGAGAAGCGGAATGGCGCGCCGAGCGGCTGGCGAAACGCGGCACCCATGGCACCACGCCTTTGCTGATGGAGTCGACCAACGGCCGCTGGATCAACACCTACGAAACCCGTACCGCCGGGGGCTACATCGTCTCTGCTCGCCTGGAAATCACTGACCTGGTCCACCAGCGCCAGGCCCTCGAAGCCGCCAACGCGCGCCTGGCCGAGCTCTCCAGCACAGACGGTTTGACCGGCATTGCCAATCGACGCCACTTCGATGAAGTGCTGGACGCCGAATGGAACCGCTGCATGCGGCACAACGAACCGTTGGCAGTGATCATGGTCGACATCGACCACTTCAAGCGGTACAACGACCACTATGGCCACGTGGCAGGAGACGAATGCCTGCGCCAGGTTGCGCACATTTTGCGTAGCTGCATTCGGCGCGCTGGCGAATTGGTTGCCCGCTACGGTGGTGAGGAATTTATATTGCTGTTGCCCGGCACCGACCTGTCTTTTGCACGCCAGACAGCACGCCGGGCCATTGAGCAACTACACACCGCCGCCCTGCCCCACGCCAACTCGCCTACTGCGCCCCAGGTCACTCTGAGCATGGGCATTGCCAGCACGCTGCCTGACCCGAGCTTCGTGCCCGAAGCGTTGATCGAGGCCGCAGACGCCGCGCTGTACCGCGCCAAGAACGCCGGGCGCAACCGCATCGAGCTGGCGAACCTGTTTGGCGCCGTGCCCATGACGCAACCCGAGCCGCTTCAAGGCTGAAGCGGCCAACAGATCAAACGGCCGAAGTAGACGCCATGGTGGACGCACCACCGCTCACTGCTGGTGCAGCCGACACAATCGACAACAGTGGCGGATCAATCTTCGTGGCGCACAACGCCGCCAAATCGGGCCGTGGACGGCGCAGTGCGGGCAAGTGGCTGAACGCTTGCTCCATGGCATGCGCAGCGCCGAGCACCTGGTGATCGGTACGGAAGCCGCCCACCATCTGCAGGCCAAACGGCATGCCCAAATGATCAACCCCACACGGCAGCGACAACGCGGGATGCGTGAGCAAGGTCACCACATACGTCAGGCCCAGCCAGCGGTAGTAGTTCTCTTGCTTCTCGCCGTTGATGGTGTCGGCGTACAGGTTCGTCCAGGCGAAGGGCGACACCGGTGTGGTGGGCGACAGCACCAGGTCGTAGTCGGTAAAAGTGGTTTGAAAACGCTTGATCAGCCGCGTCTGCTCGGCTTGCGCCCAGGCGCTGTCGAGCAGGCTCATCTTCACGCCCATCTCATAGTTGGCACGCGAGTTCGGGCCCAGGCTCGCCGGGTCGCGTTCGTAGGCCGCGTGCATGCCGGCCACAAAGGCCTCGGCACGCAACACGTCGAAGCAGCGATGCGCTTCGCCCAAATCGAGCTTGATCTCATCACAGCTGCGGAACAGATGGCGCATGGCGGCTATCTTGCGGCGGAAGGTGGCGCGGATGCCGTCGTCCACGGCGCACACGCCAAAGTCTTCGGTGTAGGCCACGCGCAGTCGGCTCAGGTCCACGTCTTGCGGCTTCAAGAACGACAGCGGGTCTAGCGGATAGGTCAGCGGGTCGCCCGCGTGCATGCCGGCCGACGCGGCCAGTTGCAGGCAGGCGTCTTCCACCGTGCGGCCCATGGGCCCGACCACCGAGATCGGCGTCCAGCCCAGCAGCTTGCGCACACTGGGCACCACGCCGGGCGACGGCCGAAAGCCGACCACGCCGCATATCGACGCAGGAATGCGCAGCGAGCCACCGGTGTCAGACCCGGTGCACAAAGGCAACATGTCGCAGGCCAAAGCGGCGGCCGAGCCGCCAGACGAACCGCCCGCGTTCAGGTTCGGGTTGAACGGGTTGCCGGTGGCACCCCACACCGCGTTGCGGGTGTTGGCCCCAGCTCCCATTTCGGGCACATTGGTTTTGCCAGTCACCACCGCACCGGCTTTGCGCAAACGCGCCACCAGTTCGATGTCTTCGTCTGGCACGTGGTCGCGGTAAATGGCCGAGCCCCAGGTGGTGAGCAGGCCCTTGGTGGGCTCCAGGTCTTTCACGCCCAGAGGCAAGCCGTGCAACAGGCCCAGTGGTTCGCCCGCCATCACCGCGCGTTCGGCGGCCTGGGCTTCGATCATGGCGCGGTCAAAACAGGTGGCGGTGACGGCGTTGACGTGCGGGTTCACCGAGCCAATGCGTGCAATGCAGGCGTCGAGCAATTCCACCGGCGAGATCGCCTTGGTGCCGATCAGGCGGCGCAATTCAACAGCAGAGGTTTCAACCAGATCAGAAGGAGAAAAGATGGGCATGGTCAATCAATCCGCCGTGATGTTGGCGCGCACGGCCAGGGCCCGCATCATGGGCAGTTCGCGGTTGATCAACTCACTGGTAGCCTTGCTGTCGCTGAAGGCCGGATCCATGCCCATGCCGGTGACCTTGGCGCGCGTGTCGGGGTCGGCCATGGCGGCAGCAAGCGCTTTTTCCAGCTTGGCCTTCACGTCCGTCGGCAAGCCCTTGGGTGCGGCCACCACCAGCCAGGTGTCCATGTTCACATCGGGGTAGCCGCTTTCGGCCAGCGTGGGCACGTTGGGCAATTGGGCCGAGCGTTTGGCCGTCGTCACCGCAATCGCCTTGATCTTGCCGCTCTTGAGCTGGGCCACGGCCGCTGCCACGGTGTCCACCGTGAACGGCAGTTGCCCGCCCATCAAATCGGCCATGGCCGGGGCGCTGCCCTTGTAGGGCACGTGTGTCATCTTCAGCCCGGTGGCTTGCAAAATGGTTTCGCCCGCAAACTGCGAGGTGGTGCCGCTGCCAAACGAGCCATAGGCGTACTTGCCCGGCGAAGCTTTCACGTAGTCGACGAACTGCTTGACGGTTTGCACCGGCACATCGGTGTTGGCCAGCAAGATCAAGCCCGTGCGCCCGGCAATGCCAATCGGGTCAAAACCCTTGACCGGGTCGTACGGCAGGTTGTTGCGGATGGCCGGGTTGACCGTGAAGGTGGTGCCCGAGCTGATCAGCAGCGTGTAGCCATCCGGTGCGGCCTTCGACACGTAGGCCGCGCCAATGATGGTGCCGGCGCCGGCGCGGTTTTCCACCACCACGGGCTGGCCCAGCTCCTGGCTCATCTTCTGGCCGATGACCCGGCCCAGCACGTCGGTGGCGCCACCGGGCGGGAACGGAATCACCAAGGAAATCGGCCGCGTTGGAAACGCGGCGTCAGCCAAGGCCGGCGCGGAGGCAACAAGACAACCGGCCAAGGCCAGCAGGGAAGTAAGGGCTGCGGAGACTTTCATGGAGATTTCCCAGGCTAGACACAAAAACGCAATCAAAAACGTGTACCCAAAACAGGTAGTGCAATGCTAGGTGTCGCCATAAAATGCAACAAGCTCAATATTTCGACTAGATGATTGCCAATTCGGCAATTTACATTCACCCCATTCTTTGAAAGAGCCGCCGCCATGCGCAGCCAGGTACTGCAGGAAACCGCCGTGCGCTACTTCCTCGAAGTGGTCAAGACCGGCTCCATCAAGGACGCGGCGCTGCGGCTCAACGTGGCTCCCTCTGCCGTAAGCCGCCAGGTGGCGCGGCTGGAGAGCGAACTCGACACGCTGCTGTTCGAACGCCGCGCGCGCGGCATGATTCCCAACGCGGCGGGCGAATTGCTGGCGGCACACGCCAAGCGCACGCAGCAAGACATTGAACGCGTGAGCGGCGACATCTCCGCCCTGCGCGGCCTGCGCAACGGCCATGTGCGCGTGATCAGCACCGAGGGCTTTGCCTTCGACTTCATCCCCACGCTGATCGCCCAGTTTCGCGAGAAGTACACCGGCATCCAGTTTCATCTGGAGGTCTGCCCGCAGAACGAGGTGGCGCGCCAGGTGCGCGATGGCGAGGCCGATGTGGGTATCACGCTGAGCTCGGTTCCCGAGCCGGGCATCAACCAGGCGCTGCGCCACCCCAGCCCGGTGCTGGCGGTCATGGCCAACGACCACCCGCTGGCCGGCCAACGTCAGCTCTCGCTGGCCCAGGTGGTGGCCTATCCGTTGGCGCTGCCGCCCAAAAACAGTTCGGTACGCCAGTTGCTCGACATCAGCTGCAGCCGCCAGGGTCTGCACTACAACGTGGCCATGACCAGCAACCATGCCGACGCGCTGGTGAGCTTTGTCTCCACCGGTGGCGGCAACGGCAGCATTGCGTTCTACGGCGAGCTGTCGCTGCGCACGCGGCTACAGAGGCAATCGCTGGTGGCCATTGCCTTGCGCGACCGCGAAATGAACGAGCGCTATTTGGAAGTGCAGACCCGCGCCAGCCGCGTGCTGCCCGATGCGGGTCGGGCCTTCGTGCAGTTCCTGACCGATGCCATCCGCACCGGGGGCTAAATTGCGATGAATTGCGATTACGGCAATCCAACCTTCGAAACTCGATTGGCGACGCATGTGCTGCGCGTCATGCCCACGGGCACAATTCTTCCTTCACTCTCCCTCCCTTATTCGCCGCTGCTTTATGAAATCCACTGAAATCGTCGTCCTTGGTGCGGGCATGGTGGGCGTAAGCACGGCGCTGGCGCTTCAGCAGCGCGGCCACGCCGTCATGCTGATCGACCGCAAGGCGCCCGGGCGCGAAACCTCCTACGGCAATGCGGGGCTGATCCAACGCGAAGCCGTGGAGCCCTACGCGTTCCCGCGCAGCCTGGAGAAGATTGTGGAAGTGGCACTCGGCCGTGGCAACGACGTGCACTACCACCTGAACGCCATGGGCGATCTGCTACCGAAGCTGGCCCGCTACTGGAACGCCTCGGCGCCGCAAAACTACGTGCACGTGGCGGCCGCTTACAGCCGGCTGATCGAGCATTGCATCAGCGAACACCAGGGCCTGATTGCCGCTGCCGATGCGGGCGGCCTGGTCACCAAGGGGGGCTGGCGCGAGATTTACCGCTCGGCCTCGGCCTTCGAAGCCGCGGCTGCCGACGCGCGGCGCGTGGCCCAACGCTACGGGTTGGATGTTGGCATCGAAGACGGCCAAGCCCTCGCTCTGGCCGAACCTGCACTCCAGCAACGCCTGGCTGGCGCCGTGCATTGGCGCGACCCATGGGCTATCAGCGACCCGGGTGAACTGGTGGCGCGTTACGCCAAGTTGTTTATGCAGCGCGGCGGGCAGCTTCAACACGGCGACGCCAGCACGCTGGCCGCCAGCGGCGCGGGCTGGTCGGTGAAAACGCAAGACGGCATCGTCAACGCTGCGCAAGCCGTCATCGCGCTGGGCCCGTGGGCTGACGCCATGACGCAGCGCTTGGGCTACAAGCTGCCGCTGTTCGTCAAACGCGGCTACCACCGCCACTACGCGTTGGCCAAACCGGTGCACAGCCCCATGCTGGACACCGACAACGGCATGGTGCTGGCCCCCATGGCGCTCGGCCTGCGGCTGACCACCGGCGCCGAGTTTGCCCGCATCGACGCCCCGGCAACGCCAGTACAGCTGGCCCATGCAGAAGCTGCCGCACGCGAATTGGTCGCGCTGGGCGCTCCCGTGGAGGCCACGCCGTGGTTGGGCGCGCGTCCCTGCACCGTGGACATGCTGCCGGTGATCGGCCCCGCACCGCAACACAAGGGTTTGTGGTTCAACTTCGGCCACGCGCACCAGGGCTTTACGCTGGGCCCGGCCACGGGCCGTTTGCTGGCAGAGATGATGCACGGCGAAACGCCCTACATCGACCCGGCGCCTTACCGGGCCGACCGGTTTTAAGTCGGCTCCAAGGTAAGGCAGAGAGAACGGATCAGGCTCAGTGCGCCTGATCCCAGTTGGCGCCTACGCCCACTTCGGCTAGCAGCGGCACCTTGAGGTCGGCCACACCAGCCATCAGGCGCGGGATCTCGCTGCGCACCCAGTCCACCTCGTCTTGCGGCACTTCGAACACCAGTTCGTCGTGCACCTGCATGATCATCAGCGTGCCGCGTTTCTCGGCGTCCAGCACTTCCTGCACCTTCACCATGCTGCGCTTGATGAGGTCGGCCGCCGTGCCCTGCATAGGCGCGTTGATGGCGGCGCGCTCCAGGCCCGCCAATTGCGCGCCCTTGGCGTTTTGAATGCCGGATAGCTGCAGGCGTCGGCCAAACACGGTTTCCACATAGCCCTGCTCTTTGGCAATTTTGCGGGTGGATTCCATGTAGTCCTTCACGCCGGGGTAACGCTCGAAATAGCGGGCGATGTAGTTCTTAGCCGCTGTGTTGTCGATGCCCAAATTACGCGCCAGACCAAAGGCGCTCATGCCGTAGATCAGGCCGAAGTTGATCACCTTGGCGTAGCGGCGTTGCTCGCTGGAGACCTCGTCCACCGCCACACCAAACACTTCAGAAGCCGTGGCGCGGTGCACGTCGATGCCTTCATGGAAGGCACGCAACAGCGATGCATCGCCGCTGATGTGGGCCATGATGCGCAGCTCAATTTGCGAGTAGTCGGCACTGGCGATCACCTTGCCGGGCGCGGCCACAAAGGCTTCGCGCACGCGGCGGCCTTCGGGCGTGCGGATCGGAATGTTTTGCAGGTTGGGGTCGTTGCTGCTGAGGCGCCCCGTCACCGCCACGGCCTGCGCATAGTGCGTGTGCACGCGGCCACTGCGCGGCAAGATCAGCAGCGCCAGTTTGTCGGTGTAGGTGCCCTTAAGTTTCGACAGGCTGCGGTGCTCCAGCAGCTTGGCCGGCAGCGGGTAGTCTTCGGCCAGCTTTTCCAGCACTTCTTCGTCAGTGCTGCGCGCACCAGTGGCGGTTTTCTTGACCACCGGCATGCCGAGTTTGTCGAAGAAGATTTCGCCCAACTGCTTGGGGCTGCTGAGGTTGAAGGGCTGGCCGGCAATCTCGTAGGCCTCGGTTTCCAGTTGCAGAATGCGCTGGCCCAAAGCGTGGCTTTGCGCCGCCAGCGTGGGCGCGTCGATCAACACGCCGTTGCGCTCAATACGGAACAGCGCCTCGCTGCTGGCGATTTCCAGCGCATATATGCCGCCGAGCTTTTCATCTGCCTGCAACTGCGGCCACAGCACGCGGTGCACGGCCAGCGTCATGTCGGCATCTTCACACGCGTACTCGGCCGTTTTTTCCACGTCCACTTGGTTGATGGTGAGCTGGTGCACCCCTTTGCCACACAGGTCTTCAAAGCTGATGCCACTGCGGCCCAGGTGGCGCTCGGCCAGGCTGCTCAGGCCGTGTGGCATGTGCACTTCCAGCACGTAGCTTTGCAGCATGGTGTCGTGCGCGTAGCCGCGCACTTCGATGCCGTGGTTGGCGAACACGTGGCGGTCGTACTTGATGTGTTGGCCGAGCTTGGCTTTGCTCGCATCTTCCAGCCAAGGTTTGAGCTTGGCCAGCACCTCGTCGCGCGGCAACTGCGTGGGCGCGTCGGGGTAGTTGTGCGCCACGGGAATGTAGGCGGCCTCGCCAGGGGTGATGCACACGCTGATGCCCACCACTTCGGCCAGCATCTCGTCGATGGAATTGGTCTCGGTGTCCAGCGCCGCCAGGTCGGCGGCTTGCAGCTTGGCGAGCCAGGCATCGAACGCGTCCCAGGTCAGGATGGTTTCAAAGCCGGGTGTGCGGGTGGCGGCGGCAGACGCTGCGGCATCAGTTGGCTCGTCGAACAATCCTGGCTCGGCTGAAGCGGTGGCCTTGGAGGCTTTTTCTGCCTTGGGAGCAGCCTCGGCGGCCGTTGCGCCTTCCAGCGCTTTGGCCAGGCCCTTGAAGCCAAACTTATCGTAAAAAGCCTTCAATGCGACCGTATCCACTGCGGCGTAAGCTATGGAATCCAGAGCAGGCAGGCCATCGATATGACCCGCCAGTTCACAGTCGGTTTTGATGGTGACGAGGCGGCGGCCTTGCGGCAACCAGTCCCCCGCGTTGCGCAGGTTTTCGCCCGCCACGCCTTTGATCTCGCTGGAGCGGGCCATCAACGCGTCGAGCGAACCGTATTCCTGCAGCCACTTGGCGGCGGTCTTGGGGCCGACCTTGGGCACACCGGGCACGTTGTCCACGGTGTCGCCCACCAGCGTCTGGTAGTCGACCATCAGGCTCGGCGGCACGCCAAATTCGCTGGTCACCCCGGCCACATCGCGGCGCTTGCCGCTCATGGTGTCGATCACCGTGACATGCTCGTTCACAAGTTGGCTCAAATCCTTGTCGCCGCTGGAGATGATCACCTCGATGCCTTGCTGCGCGGCGGCCACCGCCAAGGTGCCGATCACGTCGTCGGCCTCCACGCCCGGCACGGCCACCACGGGCCAGCCCATCAGCGCAATCACCTCGTGCACCGGCTCGATCTGGCTGCGCAAGTCATCGGGCATGGGGCTGCGTGTGGCTTTGTAGGCGGGGTACCACTCGTCGCGGAAGGTCGGGCCCTTGGCATCGAACACACACACGGCGTAGTCGGCGTGTACCTCTTTGCGCAAGCTGTTCATCATGTTGATGATGATGCGGATGGCGCCGGTCTTTTGCACCGTGCCGTCGGGCAAGGTGGTGCTCATGGTTTCGCCACCGGCAAAAAAGGCGCGGTACAGGTAGCTGGAGCCATCGACCAGCAGCAAGGTTTTCTTGTTCGTCATGGGCGCATTTTGCCTGCTTGGGCGGCCCGCCTGCCGCCTCAGCAGCCCCATCGCCGCAATCCCCTACCCACCTTGAGTGCACTGCCCACAAGGAAGTACGGTGATGCACCACAACCGTCCTACAATCGCCCCATGCGCGCCACATACGTCCTCCCCCTGATTCTGTTCGCCGCGTCCAGCGGCTGGGCGCAAGCCCCTGCCCCGCAGGCGGCGGCATCGGCCCCTGCGGCCACATCCACGCCCGGATCTGCGCGCGATCAGAAGATCGAACGCATCACGGTGGAAGACCAAGGCGCCCGCATCGACGAAACCCGCTACGGCGGCGAAACCCAAACCATTACTGTGCAGCCAGCCAACGGCATGCCGGCCTATGAAGTCAAGCCATCCAACGGCTTGCGCAGCCAGTCGCATAACGACCGCGACACCCCTGCAAGCAGCGCCGGCAGACCTGCCTGGAAACTGCTGGACTTCTAACTTTCTGAGCCATGGCGGTTTACACACAAGTCTCTTTGCAAGAGGCGCAGGCTCTGCTGCGCGATTTGGATCTCGGTGAGGTCAGCAACCTGCGCGGCATCGAGGGCGGCATCGAGAACACCAACTACTTCGTCACCACTGCCAGCGGCGAGTATGTGTTGACGCTGTTTGAACGCCTGAGCTTCGCGCAACTGCCGTTCTATCTGCACCTGATGAAGCATTTGGCGCACCGCGGTATTCCGGTGCCCGACCCCATGGCCAACCGCCAGGGCGACATCTTGCACACCGTGCAGCAAAAGCCGGCTTCGGTGGTCACGCGCCTCAAAGGCAAAAGCGAACTCGCACCCGGTGTCGAGCACTGCGCCCAGGTCGGCGCCACTTTGGCCCGCATGCACCTGGCCGGTAGCGATTTCAACCGCAGCCAGCCCAACCTGCGGGGCCTGCCCTGGTGGAACGAGACCACGCCGGTCATCAAGCCCTACCTCGACCCGCCGCAAGCCGCGCTGCTGCAAAGCGAAGTGGCTTACCAGAACCACATCGCCGAATCGTCAGCCTACGCAGCTCTGCCGCGCGGGCCCATCCACGCCGACCTGTTCCGCGACAACGTGATGTTCGACCACGACGGTCAACAGCCCGTGTTGTCCGGCTTCTTCGATTTCTACTTTGCGGGCGTGGACACCTGGTTGTTCGATCTGGCCGTGTGTTTGAACGACTGGTGCATCGACCTGGTCAGCGCACGTGCTGACACAAACCGCACCGCTGCGTTCCTGGCCGCTTACACCGCTGTGCGGCCGCTGACAGCGGCCGAACGCCAATTGCTGCCCGCCATGCTGCGTGCCGGTGCGCTGCGTTTCTGGATCTCGCGCCTGTGGGACTTTTACCTGCCGCGCGAGGCTGCCATCCTCAAGGCCCACGACCCCACCCATTTCGAGCGTGTGCTGCAAGAGCGCATCGCCAACCCAGACGTTCTGCACGTCGCATCCAACGCACAATGAAACTCAAAATCGTCAAGGCCAGCACCGGGCTCCAGTGGGTCAAGCTGGGCATCCTGACCTTTTTCAAACAACCGCTGGCCTTGGCCGGTCTGTTTTTCATGTTCATGGCTAGTGTGGCCATTGCCAGCATGGTGCCGCTCTTGGGCAGCGCCCTGGCCCTGTGCCTGCTGCCAGCGGCCACGCTGGGCTTGATGGCCGCCACCCAAGAAGCCAACAAGGGCAAGTTCCCCACGCCCACCATTTTGCTCAGCGCGTTTCGCGCCGGGCGCCAGCGGCTCAACGCCATCGTCATGCTGGGCCTGCTGTATGCGGGTGGTTTTTTGATCGTCATGGGCGCGTCAGCACTGGTCGACGGCGGCTCGTTTGCCAAGGCTTACCTGCTGGGCGAGGTGTTGTCGCGTGAAGTCGTGGCCAGCCCGGCTTTCCAGACCGCCATGTGGGTCAGCATGGCGCTGTATTTGCCGCTGTCGCTGATGTTCTGGCACGCACCCGCACTGGTGCATTGGCACGATGTGGCACCGGTGAAAAGTCTGTTTTTCAGCTTGGTAGCCTGCTTGCGCAACTTCGGCGCGTTCACCGTCTATGGCTTGGCCTGGATGGGTGTGTTTTTGTTGGCCGGCTTGTGCATGACCCTGTTGTCCTTGTTGTTTGGCTCGCCTGAGTTGGCCACCACGGCTATGCTGCCTTTGGCACTGGTGATGGCGTCGATGTTCTTCACCTCGATCTACTTCAGCTTTCTGGACTGCTTCGACGCCGAGCCAGAAGCCACGACCGAAGTTCTGGGCTGACGCGCGGGCCCGGCCCGCTGCCACCCCACGCGCTCAGGAGATGCGCCTGTGACCTACGCTGTCAAAGAAATTTTTTATACCTTGCAAGGTGAAGGCGCGAACGCTGGTCACCCCGCCGTGTTCTGCCGCTTTGCCGGCTGCAACCTGTGGACTGGCCGAGAAGAAGACCGTCCCAGTGCCATCTGCCAATTTTGCGACACCGACTTTGTGGGCACCGATGGCACCTCGGGCGGCAAATACCGCACCGCCGAAGCCCTGGCCGAAAAGATCGCCAGCTTCTGGCCCGCACACGACATGGCCAACCGCCTGGTGGTGATGACAGGTGGCGAGCCGCTGTTGCAAATCGACACGCCCTTGATCGCCGCCATGCATGCGCAAGGCTTCAGAATCGCGGTGGAAACCAACGGCACCATTCAGGCGCCACCCGGCATCGACTGGTTGTGCGTCAGCCCCAAGGGCGGCTCGCAGTGGATTCAGCGGCAGGGCCAAGAGCTCAAAGTGGTGTGGCCTCAAGCGGGCTTGGACCTCGACGAACTCGAAGCTGCCGATTTTGAAAACCACTTCTTGCAGCCCATGGACAACCCGCAACAACCGGCGAACGTGCAAATCTGCATCGGCAAATGCCTGGAACGACCAAAGTGGCGCCTGAGCCTGCAAACCCACAAGATCACAGGCATACGATGAGATTCGAGCTGAGCCAGAAGTTCTACTTCGACGCTGCGCACACCTTGCAGCGCGCAATTGAAGCCGAGGGCAGCAAACGCATCCACGGCCACACGTATAGCGTGGAAGTCACCATCGGTGGCGAGCAAGATCCAACCACCGGCATGGTCGTGGACTTAGGCCTGTTGCGGCAAGAAATTGCCGTGGTGCGCGAGATGCTGGATCACCATCTGCTGGACGAAGTCGCTGGTATTGGCACACCCACACTGGAAAACCTGTGCGCGTTTATCGCCAGCCGGTTGAACATCGAACGCCGCCTGCTGCAGAGTGTGAAGGTGTGGCGCGACGGCGTGGGCGATAGCTGCACGCTGCAGCTTCCCTAAAGCACCAAAGATCACCCAACCAAATTTGGGAATGCATCTCTTCCATATTTCGACTATTATTGAAATATGGAAGAATCAGACATCATCAAAAGCCTGGCCGCCTTGGCACACCCGATTCGCCTCCAGGTGTTTCGCGCACTGGTGGTCACGGGCGACAGCGGCCTAAACCCAGGCGCCATGGCCGAAGGACTGGGCATTCCAGCCAACACCCTCTCGTTTCATCTCAAAGAGTTGGTCAACGCCGGGCTGGTCACCCAGGAACGTGCGAGCCGTAACCTCATCTACCGCGCAGCTTACGAGCAAATGAATGGCTTGCTCAGCTTCTTGACGGAGAACTGCTGCCAGGGTGCGCCTTGCGCGGTAGACGCCTCTGCGGCGAGCTGCAAATGCTGAAACCGTCGATCAGCTTTTTCGAGCGTTATCTCACCGTTTGGGTGATCGGGTGCATCGCCGTTGGCGTCACCCTTGGGCAATTTTTTCCGACGCTGACGCAATCGGTGGCTGCCATGGAAGTCGCTCAAGTCAACATTCCTGTAGGCGTTTTGATATGGGGCATGGTCATCCCCATGCTGCTGAAGATCGACTTCGCCGCGCTGGGCCAGGTCAAGGCCCATGCGCGCGGCATTGGTGTCACGCTGTTCATCAACTGGGCAGTCAAACCTTTCAGCATGGCATTGCTGGGTTGGCTCTTTATTCGCCACTTGTTTGCGCCTCTGCTACCCACAGAGCAAATCGACAGCTACATCGCGGGCTTGATTTTGCTGGCCGCCGCGCCCTGCACGGCCATGGTGTTTGTGTGGAGCCAACTCTGCAAAGGCGACCCGTATTTCACACTCTCGCAGGTGGCACTCAACGACGCGATCATGGTGGTGGTCTTCGCCCCGATTGTGGGGTTGCTGCTGGGTTTGTCGTCTATCACCGTCCCGTGGGAAACACTGCTGATCTCGGTTGGCCTGTACATCGTGGTGCCCGTGGTGCTGTCGCAACTGCTGCGCAAAGCTCTGCTCTCCAATGGCGAGGCGCACTTCCAAGCGCGTCTCGACAAGCTCGGCCCCTTTTCGATTGCCGCATTGCTGCTGACGCTGGTGCTGCTGTTTGCGTTTCAAGGCGAAGTAATTCTGCAACAGCCGTTGGTCATTGCGCTGCTGGCAGTACCCATCTTGATCCAGGTGGTCTTCAACTCCGGGCTAGCCTACTGGCTGAACCGCCGCATGGGCGTGCAGCACTGCGTGGCCGGCCCATCGGCGCTGATTGGCGCCAGCAATTTCTTCGAGCTGGCGGTGGCCACGGCCATCAGCTTGTTTGGTTTCAAGTCGGGCGCAGCATTGGCCACCGTTGTGGGCGTGCTCATCGAGGTTCCCCTGATGCTGGCGGTTGTGGCAGCGGTCAACCGCTCACAAGCCTGGTATGAAACTGGCGCCAGGCGATCCAAAAATTAACTGAGAGCACCTCATGCATCACATCACCATCTTCCACAACCCCGCCTGCGGCACCTCGCGCAACACCCTGGCACTCATTCGCAACAGCGGCGTAGAGCCCGAGGTCATCGAATACCTGAAGACGCCACCGAGCAAAGCCCGCCTGCTTGAACTGCTCCAAGCCATGGGCATCAGCGCGCGTGAACTGCTGCGGCAAAAAGAAGCGTTGGCAAAAGAGCTTGGACTGGCCGACGAAAAATGGAGCGACGATGCGCTCGTGGACTTCATGCTGCAGCATCCAGTCCTGATCAACCGTCCCATTGTGGTCACAGCACTGGGTGCCAAGCTGTGCCGGCCGTCTGAGTTAGTGCTCGACATCTTGCCGTTACCGCAACGCGGCGCCTTCACCAAAGAGGATGGTGAAGCCGTCATCGGTGCTGACGGCAAGCGGGTTTGATCCAAGGCTTTATTTGACCGAAGTGGCTGGGCCACTGGCCTCTGAAGCGGCTACGGCCGCCGGCCCCACGCTGGCCATCGGCTCTTCCGCCCCTTTCTTCCGGCCCGCCGCGCGCGCGGGCAACGCCACGTCCAGTTCGGCAACGCTGGTGTCCAGAAATGCCTTGGCCTTCACATCCCCGGCAGCCGCCACACGCTCGATTCGCCCCACCACTTGAGACAACCACTTGGGTTGTTTGTCAGGCGGGGTTTGGAGCAAATCACCAGCGGCGAAGTTGGACGCACCGATGGCCTTTTTCTCGTTATCGAACAGTCCACGGCGCGCGCCGATAAGCGCGCCAGCGCGCAAAATCGCTTCGGGCGCTTTGCCTTGGCACAGCTTGCGGTTCACCAGAATGGCATAGGCCGCACGTTTGTCAGGCTCAGCCGGAATCACGACTTCCCGATCCCCCTGCTGCACCACCTCTTCCCAATCGCGCACATACGGCACAGCTACGCCTTCGAAAGTGCACTTGCCCTCGCCATCTTCACGCCACCACTCACGGTGCAGACTGATGGGCGTCACGCTTTCCAAGGCGGAAGGCAGCGGAGTTTCAAACGGGTAAAGGGTGATGCTCGAAAACAGCATCACCCCCAGGTACAACATATCCAAGCCGAACACAGGCATCCTTTCAATAGATCAAACAACGGGCACAGCACCAACATGGCAGGTAGGCCATCAAGCAACGCGCGCGCAAACAAAAATGCCCTCAACCAAAAAGGACGAGGGCCTTGTGCATTGCGATCGATTAAATCGACTGGCAACCGCGCTACCGTAGGTTTTCACCCTTAGGCCGCAGGCTTTGCGTCACCGGCTTTCGCAGGTTTTGCCCATCATGAATTGACTATACAACACAATTTTTTACAAATTACCCGATGACCATGTCCGTGGCTTTGTCTGGCTTGGGGAGAGGTGCATAGCGAAGATGTCTTTCCGACATGAAATAGGGAAGCAGCATGACCCGTATACCGTGGCTCGGATGCATGACGACATTGAGAAGTCATGGGGACAAATCATGGAATAAAGTTTTGAAGCCAGAAATGAAAAAAGCCACCAATCTTTCGATTGATGGCTTTTCCGTTTTGGCGGAGTGGACGGGACTCGAACCCGCGACCCCCGGCGTGACAGGCCGGTATTCTAACCAACTGAACTACCACTCCTGGTAGATAGCTTTCGATGCAACACAAATCGTGTATCACATCCAAGCGCTATAACTTGGCGACCCTACGGGGATTCGAACCCCGGTACTCACCGTGAAAGGGTGATGTCCTAGGCCTCTAGACGATAGGGTCATAACCTAAGAACTTCCGTTCAATTCAACACTGTGGTGGAGGTAAGCGGAGTCGAACCGCTGACCTCTTGCATGCCATGCAAGCGCTCTACCAACTGAGCTATACCCCCCACTGTCTTCGATTTGTTTCTTGCTTATTGCTTTCAACACATCGTTAACTGCTGAGCCTCGAATTATATACAGGTTTTTAGCGTTTTTGCAAATTCGCCAAAATTTTTTCTCTTCCTGCTAATTCAAGCACCGCATCTACGGAAGGTGTGTGGGCAGTCCCTACTGCAAGCACACGCACTGGCATTGCCAACTGTGGCATTTTAAGGGCAAATTCGCCCAAAGTTTCCTTGAACGCTGCCGCAATCGCAGGTTTCGTCCATTCGCATTTGGAGAGCTTTGCAGCCAAGGCATCGACCGCCGGGAAGATCGCGGGCACGAGGTGGGTGGCGCGGTCTTCCTCGGTGATGGTCACGTCGCCATAGAAACGAGCAGCCCAGTCAGCCAATGCGTTGATGGTGTCGCAGCGGTCTTTGAACAGGCCACAGATGCGGACCAGGCGGTCGTCAGCGGTAATGCCCTGCTTGGCGAGCTGCGCCTTCACCAGCGGCTCCAGCGCGTCGTCTGCCATGGCCTTCAAGTGCTGGGCATTCACCCAACGCAGCTTGCTCTCGTCAAACTGCGCGGCACTGCGGCCCAGGTGGTCCAGGTTGAACCACTCCAGAAATTGTGCGCGGCTGAAGATTTCGTCGTCGCCGTGGCTCCAGCCCAGGCGGGCCAGATAGTTGACCATCGCGTCAGGCAGAAAGCCTTCGTCGCGGTATTGCGTCACCGGCTTGGCGCCGTTGCGCTTGCTCATCTTCTCGCCCTGCTCGTTCAGCACGGTAGGCAAGTGCGCGTACACCGGGGCCTCTTTGCCCAAGGCTTTGAAGATGTTGATCTGGCGCGGCGTGTTGTTGACGTGGTCGTCGCCACGGATCACGTGGGTGATGGCCATGTCGATGTCGTCCACCACCACGCAGAAGTTATAGGTGGGCGTGCCATCGGGGCGCGCAATCACCAGGTCATCCAACTCGTCATTGCTGATCTCGATACGGCCTTTGACCTTGTCGTCCCACGCCACCACGCCGCCAATCGGATTCTTGAAGCGCAACACCGGCTGCACACCTTCGGGTACGGGCGGCAAAGTCTTGCCAGGCTCGGGGCGCCAGGTGCCGTCGTAACGAGGCTTTTCTTTGGCAGCCATTTGCTTTTCACGCAGGGCATCCAGTTCAGCCATCGACATGTAGCAGGGGTACACGTGCCCCGCCGCTTGCAACTCAGCCAACACCGCCTTGTAGCGGTCGATGCGTTGCATTTGGTAGAACGGGCCTTCGTCGTGGTTCAAGCCCAGCCAAGCCATGCCTTCGATGATGACATCGACTGCGGCTTGGGTGGAACGCTCCAGATCGGTGTCTTCAATACGCAAAATGAAGTCGCCCCCGGTGGCCCGGGCAAATGCCCATGGGTACAGCGCGGAACGAATGTTGCCCAGGTGGATGAAACCAGTGGGCGATGGGGCGAAGCGGGTGCGAATCTTTTGCGTCATGGATCGGGTCAGTGCGGGTTCAGGCAGTCTTCGCGTTAAGCGGTTTGGGCGTTGGGCAGGGCCAGGCGGGAAGTGTCTTCCTCCTGCTCGTTGGTAGCCGCGTGGCGCCCTTCGTTGATGCGCTGGATGTCGTCGGAAGTGATGTCGCCGGTGACATACACGCCGTCAAAACACGAGGCATCGAAGCCACCGACCGGCAAGTCGCCCAAGCCTGCGGTCTCTGCAGCAGCACCGATGGCGCGCTTCATGCCTTCGACGTCTTGGTAAATCAAAGCGTCACAACCGATCAACTCACGGATCTCGTCCACCGTGCGGCCATGCGCGACCAGTTCGTCTTTGGTCGGCATGTCGATGCCGTAGACGTTGGGGTAACGCACGGGCGGCGCAGCGCTGGCCAGGTAGACCTTGCGGGCACCGGCGTCACGTGCCATTTGCACGATTTCTTTGGAGGTGGTGCCACGCACGATGGAGTCATCGACCAGCAACACGTTGCGGCCCTTGAACTCGCTGCCAATGGCGTTGAGCTTTTGGCGCACCGACTTCTTGCGCGTGCCTTGGCCCGGCATGATGAAGGTACGGCCAACGTAGCGGTTCTTCACAAAGCCTTCGCGGTACGGCAGGCCCAGCAACTGGGCCAGTTGCATGGCACTAGGTCGGCTTGATTCGGGGATCGGGATCACCACGTCGATATCTTTTGGCGGGACGGTAGAGATCACGCGCTTGGCCAACGTTTCGCCCAGGTTCAAACGAGCCTGATAGACCGAAATACCATCCAGCACCGAGTCAGGACGCGCCAGGTAGACGTATTCAAAAATGCAGGGGTTGCGCTTAGGCGATTCAGCGCATTGCTCGCTGTGGACCTGGCCCTTCAGGTCGACAAACACGGCTTCACCAGGCGCCACATCGCGCTCCATGGTGTGCAACGTGCCTTCGAGCACCACCGATTCGCTGGCCAGCATCACGGTGTTGTTCACGCCACGGCCAATACACAGCGGGCGAATGCCGTACGGGTCGCGGAAAGCCAACAAGCCATGGCCAGCAATCGAGGCGATGACGGCGTACGAGCCCTTGACCCGGCGGTGCACATTGCGCACGGCAGCGAACAGGTCAGCAGGGGTGAGCGGCAAACCACGTGTGCAGCGCTCGATCTCGTGCGCCAACACGTTCAGCAGCACTTCGGAGTCGCTCTCGGTGTTGATGTGGCGGTGGTCGGTGGTGAACAACTCGCGCTTGAGTTCCTTGGCATTCGTCAGGTTACCGTTGTGCACCAGCACAATGCCGAACGGCGCGTTCACGTAGAAAGGCTGGGCCTCTTCTTCGCTATAAGCGTTGCCAGCGGTGGGGTACCGCACCTGGCCCAAACCGCAGTCGCCAGGCAGCGCCCGCATGTTGCGGGTACGAAAGACGTCGCGCACCATGCCTTTGGCCTTGTGCATGAAGAACTTGCGGTCTTGTTGGGTCACGATGCCGGCGGCATCTTGGCCCCGATGCTGCAGCAGCAGCAACGCGTCATAGATCAACTGGTTAACAGGAGCGTCACTGACGACACCAACGATTCCACACATATGATTTCCTCAAGCCGCTGGGGTAACGGCACACATTCAGCCGCGGGGTTACGGCAAAAACTTAGCAAACTCTTCCGGCAACATCGGTCGCACCACGTGCAACAGGTCGGTCAGCAGCGCGGCACCATGTGACTCTTGCCACCACGGCTGGGTGTCGAACGACACCAGATACACCACCACGGTGCCCGCCAGCAACAAAACCAAGCCACGCAGGGCACCAAAAAACATGCCGAGCACACGGTCTACAGGCCGTAAACCAACGACCTGGACCAACTTTCTGACCAGCGCCGTCAGCAGCCCTGCTGCAAACGCCGCCACAATGAATACGATGACGAACCCGGCGCAGTAGCGCACGGTCTCCGATGCCTCGCCCAAAGGCAATCGGGCAGCCACTTCTGGCGCAAACCATTGCGCCAGCACAAAAGCGGCAATCCAGCCCAACACGGACAGGACTTCAAATACCAGGCCCCGCCAGGCCCCCAGCGTGATGGACGCCAAAAGCAGCGCCACCAACACCCAATCCAACACAGCCATAGAAATGCTTGCTTACAAGGTCAGGACGGAAGCCGATAAGTCAAGGCTCTTGATCTTGGCCACTGCTTTTTCCGCTTCAGCCTTCTTGGCAAAAGGCCCCACGCGCACCCGCGTACGGGCGCCGCTGCTGGTCTGTACCACTTGGGTGTAGGTTTTCAAACCAGCCTTTTCCAATTTGGAACGCACTTCTTGCGCTTTGCCGGCTTCGGCAAAGGCGCCCACTTGCACCACAAAACGTTCTAGACCGTCTTCGGCTGACGCAGCGGCCGAAGGAGTTGCTGTAGGCGATTTTCCCTCCAGCAGGGCCTTGGCGCGCGCACCGCTGTCATCAACCTTAGCCTCAACCTTGGCAACGGACTTGGGCTCTGGCTTGGTTTCGGCTTTGTGTTCGGGTTTTGGCTCTGGCTTGGGCTCAGGCTTAGATTCGGGTTTGGCTTCTGGCTTTGGAGCCGACACCACTTCCTCTTTATCAGACAGGCTGTTCGCCGCAGCGACGCGGGCAGACGAAGACGGTGTATTGGATGCAGGCTTTGGCGCAGGGGTCGTTTCCACGGGCGTGGCATCCGCCGGCGGTTGTTCCACTTTCACCACGGGGCCGTTGGCCGCAGCACCCGCGCCCAAAGGCTTGACCTTGCCTTTTTCGGGAATATCGATCGGAATGTCGACCGAGACAGGGCGCGGTTGGGTATCGAACAAAAGAGGGAAACCGATCACGCCCAGCAGCACCAAAATGGTGGCGCCGATCAGGCGGTGGCGGGCTCGCCGACGCATGCCTTCGATGGACTCGGTGGGGTTGGACGACAAATCGTCGCCCTTTTGGCCGCGAGAACGGAACTTGAAAAAAGCCATGTGCGGTTAGTGCTCAGGAGCCCAGATGTTTGGCGTTGAGCCTGGGAACACCATTCTCGAGTATGCCGCCAACGGTGTAGAACGATCCAAAGACCACGATTCTATCAGTCGGCTTAGCAGCGGCCACGGCTGCCGCCAGCGCCTCGGCCGGACTTGCGGCCGTCTCACTGATGGCGTCCTTGCGGGTATTCTGGCTTTGCCACTTGGCCTGCAGGTCCTGTGCCTTGGCGGCGCGGGCGGTGGGCAAATCGGTGAACACCCAATGGTCGATCAGCGGGCCGATGCGCTCGAACATGGGCGCCAGGTCTTTGTCGGCCATGGCACCAAATACCGCATGCGTGGTGGGGAAGAAACCCATCGCATCCAAATTGACGGCCAGCGCGGCCACGGCGTGTGCGTTGTGCGCCACGTCGAGCACCAGTGCGGGTTCGCCGGGCACGATCTGGAAACGGCCGGGCAGTTCGACAAGCGCCATGCCGTTGCGCACGGCTTGGGCGGTGACGGGCAGTTTGTCGCGGATGGCGGTCAGCGCGGCCAGCACGCCAGCGGCATTCACCAGTTGGTTGGCACCGCGCAGACCCGGGTAAGCCAAGCCGGTGTAACGCCGGCCACGGCCCGCCCAACCCCATTGCTGCTTGTCGCCCGAGAAATTGAAGTCTTCACCCGCGCGCCACAAGTCGGCGCCGATGGCACGGGCGTGCTCAATCACACTCTCGGGCGGCACTGGGTCGCTGACCACCACGGGACGGCCGGCGCGCATGATGCCCGCTTTCTCGCGGCCGATGCTTTCGCGGTCGGGGCCCAAGAATTCCATGTGGTCGAGGTCGATGCTGGTGATCACGGCGCAGTCGGCGTCGATGATGTTGACGGCATCCAAACGCCCGCCCAGGCCCACCTCCAGAATCACCGCGTCCAGCCCGGCGTTGGCCAGGCGGTACATGATGGCGAGCGTGGTGAACTCAAAATACGTCAAGCTAATTTCGCCCCTGGCGCTTTCTACAGCTTCGAAGCCAGCTATCAAATCAGCAGCAGTTGAGCTTTCGCCGTTCAAGCGGCAGCGCTCTTCAAAATGCACCAGATGCGGCGAGGTGTAGACCCCCGTGCGGTAGCCCGACTGGATCAGCACGGCTTCCAGCATGGCGCAGGTGGAACCCTTGCCATTGGTGCCTGCCACGGTGATCACCGGGCAGGAAAAAGCCAGGTTCATGCGCTCGGCCACCGCGCGCACACGCTCCAGGCCCATGTCGATATTCTTGGCGTGCAGCTGCTCGCAGTGGGCGAGCCAGTCGTTAAGGGTTTGCATCTAGGTATTGTCGCAAACTCAAACCTGCTTACTTGAGGCTGGAGATAATTACCCCATGACCATCCTCTACGGCATCCCCAACTGCGACACGGTAAAAAAAGCCCGTGCCTGGCTCGACACCCAAGCCCACGCTTACACCTTCCACGATTTCAAAAAAGCCGGCGTGCCCGCCGCTGAGGTCGACAAATGGATCGCTGCCGTCGGCTGGGAAAAACTCGTCAACCGCAAAGGCACGACCTGGCGCAAGCTCGACCCGGCCGCGCAGGCTGCGGTGGTAGACGCGGCCAGCGCCAAGGCCCTGATGCTGGCCGAGCCCAGCGTGATCAAGCGCCCGGTGGTCGACTGGGGCAAAACCTTTACCGTGGGCTTTACACCAGAGGACTGGAGCGCGTTGGTCTGATCTGCGGCATCATGGCGCCGGTCTGTCCATTCCTACTCCAACACTTAAAGGCCCGTCATGATGTTCAACCGCCGCCAGGCTTCCATGCTTGTGGGGGCCGTTTTGGCCGCTACGCTTTCCACCACGTTTGCCCAAGCTCCGGCCGCCCCTGCTGCACCCGTGCGCATCCGCGGCGCCATTGAAAAGGTGGAGCCCGGCAGCATCACCGTGCGCGACCGCAGCGGCGAAGTCGTCACGCTCGCCGTGCCGGCCACCACCACCATTGCCGAAGTGCTGCCCATGCAGTTGGCCGACATCCAGGCCGGCAGCTTCATTGGCAGCGGCGCCATGCCGCAGGCCGATGGCACGCTGAAAGCCATCCAGGTGGTGGTGTTCCCCGAGGCCATGCGTGGCACCGGCGAAGGCCATCGCAACTGGGATGCCGTGCCACAGAGCACCATGACCAATGCTACGGTGGACGAAGTAGTCGTAGCGAGCGGCCCCGCAGGTCGCACGCTGAAGCTCAAATACAAAGACGGCGAAAAAACCCTGCTGGTGCCGCCAGACGTGCCCGTGGTCACCTTCAAGCCAGCCGACGCCTCGCTGCTCGTGGTGGGCGCCAAGCTCACCGTTACCGCTGTCATGAAAGACGGTACCCCCACCGCCACCCGCATCACCGCAGGGCGCAACGGCTTCGCGCCGCCGATGTAAATCGGCCTCTACGGCTCACAATGGGGCAGCAACGCCCGCCCCGCGCCCTTCCACGGTCTAAAATCATCGGCTGTCCCAACCTCTCCGCGCAAACCACCGGTTTGCGGCCAGCCCAATGACCACTGCAAAATTTGACGGCGTGACCGTCTCCACCACGGCCAGCGTCTATTTCGATGGCAAATGCGTCAGCCACGGCATCACCTTTGCCGACGGCACCAAGAAGTCTGTTGGCGTGGTGTTGCCCGCAACCCTGACCTTCAACACCGGCGCGCCCGAGATCATGGAATGCACGGCCGGCAGCTGCGAATACAAGCTGGCGGGTAGCGACGCCTGGGTGCGCTCGCAAGCGGGTGAATCGTTCAGCGTGCCCGGCAACTCGAAGTTCGAGATCCGCGTGACCGAGCCCTACCACTACATCTGCCACTTCGGCTAATCCCCAGCTTTTCGGAAACTCCAGCATGGCCACCATTCTCCAAAACGTACCCGCCGGCCAAAAGGTCGGCATCGCCTTCTCCGGCGGCCTGGACACCAGCGCCGCACTGCACTGGATGAAGCTCAAGGGCGCCCTGCCCTACGCCTACACCGCCAACCTGGGCCAGCCCGACGAGCCCGACTACGACGAGATCCCGCGCAAGGCGATGCAATACGGCGCCGAAAAAGCGCGCCTGATCGACTGCCGCAGCCAGTTGGCCGCTGAAGGCATTGCCGCTCTGCAAGCCGGCGCCTTCCACATCAGCACCGGCGGCATCACCTACTTCAACACCACGCCGCTGGGCCGTGCCGTGACCGGCACCATGCTGGTGGCCGCCATGAAAGACGACGACGTCCACATCTGGGGCGACGGCAGCACCTTCAAGGGCAACGACATCGAGCGCTTCTACCGCTACGGCCTGTTGACCAACCCCGCGCTGCGCATCTACAAGCCTTGGCTCGACCAACTGTTCATCGACGAACTCGGCGGCCGCGCTGAAATGTCGGCGTTCATGACGCAAGCCGGCTTTGGCTACAAGATGAGCGCCGAGAAGGCCTACAGCACCGACTCCAACATGCTCGGCGCCACCCACGAAGCCAAAGACCTGGAACTGCTGAGCAGCGGCATTCGCATCGTCAACCCCATCATGGGCGTGGCGTTCTGGAAGGAAGACGTGGCCGTCAAGGCCGAAGAAGTCACCGTGCGCTTTGAAGAAGGCCAACCGGTGGCACTGAACGGCAAAACCTTTGCCAGCAGCGTCGACCTGATCCTGGAAGCCAACCGCATCGGTGGCCGCCACGGCCTGGGCATGAGCGACCAGATCGAAAACCGCATCATCGAAGCCAAGAGCCGCGGCATCTACGAAGCCCCCGGCCTGGCGCTGTTGTTTGCCGCTTACGAACGCCTGGTGACCGGCATCCACAACGAAGACACCATCGAGCAATACCGCGACAACGGCCGCAAACTCGGCCGCCTGCTGTACCAAGGCCGCTGGTTCGACCCCCAAGCCATCATGCTGCGCGAAACCGCACAACGCTGGGTCGCCAGAGCCATCACCGGCGAAGTCACGCTGGAACTGCGCCGTGGCAACGACTACTCGATCCTCAACACCGACAGCCCGAACCTCACCTACGCCCCCGAGCGCCTGAGCATGGAAAAGGTGGAAGACGCGCCGTTCTCGCCACTGGATCGCATCGGCCAATTGACCATGCGCAACCTCGACATCACCGACACCCGCGCCAAGCTCGGCATCTACGCCCGCAGCGGCTTGCTGTCGCTGGGCGGCGAAGCGGCGCTGGCGCAAATTGGCAACAAAGAAAGCAAGTAAGCCTTCACTGGTGAGCAGTTTCTAGCTGCGCTTGAGTCAAAACCCGGGTCATCTTTGGTGGCCCGGGTTTTTTCATGGGCGCAGGCATACTTGAAGTTTCGCCTGAGCTCTACGCCACATCCAAGCCAACCTCATGCCAGACCTGCGCACCCTGACCGCTCAGCACCCACGCCAAGGGCGCGTCGATTCCATCATCCTGCGCCCTGCCAAAGGGGCACCGGCGCAAACGGTGCAGCAGGCCGAAGCGCAACCCGGCTACGGCCTGCTGGGCGACCACCGCGCGACACGCGGGCGCCTGACCGAGACGGCGCGCTTGCGCGAAATCACGCTCATCCAGGCCGAACATTTGCCCACGGTGGCCGCGTGGTGCGGACGCACGTCGATCGACGCCACGCTGCTGCGGCGCAACCTGGTGGTCTCGGGCTGGAACCTGCTGGCCATGCGTTCGCCGTTTGCCGACCGGCCCTTGGTCTGGCACATTGGTGCCGAGGTGCTGATCACCATCACCGGCCCATGCGACCCGTGCTCGCGCATGGAACAACTGCTGGGCCATGGCGGCTACAACGCATTGCGTGGGCACGGTGGCGTGACGGCGCGCATTTTGCGTGGTGGGCGACTCCAGGCTGGCGATACGATTGGGTTGGCCGATGAGCCCACCCAAAAGATAACCAAAGCGCAGCCAGACTTGTTTTCATAAAAGGAGTCAGCCATGGCGACCAGAGGATTTGGCGGAACCCGTCGCGGTGGCCTCAGCGCCACCTTGGCCGCGCGACTGCCGCGCGGCCAGTCGCTCACCGATGACTTTCCGGTGTTGTCCGCCGGGCCCACGCCGCACATCGAAGTGGCCAACTGGAAGTTCACGCTCAAGGTGGGCCCGCGCCCGGTCAAGGTGTGGAACTGGGCCGAGTTCAACGCCCTGCCGCAAACCCGCGTGATAGCAGACATCCATTGCGTCACCACCTGGTCGAAGTTCGACACCAGTTGGCAAGGCGTGACCGTGGACGACCTGCTGGCCGCCGCCGGATTTTCTGGTGCGCCCGCCCCCTTCAGCCTGGCGCATGGTTATGACGACTATTCAACCAACGTAGACAGCGCCGACATGCTGGGCGGCAAGGCCATGGTGGCCACGCACTACGACGGGGCGCCGCTGCAGGCCGAACACGGTGGCCCAGCTCGGCTACTGGTGCCACACCTGTATTTTTGGAAGTCGGCCAAGTGGGTGAGTGGACTGCAGTTTCTGCAGCGTGACGAGTTGGGCTTTTGGGAACTGCGCGGCTACCACCGGCGTGGCGATCCGTTTCTACAGCAGCGCTATAGCGACGATTGACATGGTGTTATGGACACCCGCCACCGTCGAGTCGACCGAGCGCCTGAGCCCGCGCATCGTGCGCATCCGCTTGCGGCCGCAGACCTGGCACCAGCCGCGCGCGGGCCAACACGTGGACGTGCGCCTCACTGCCGAAGACGGCTATCAAGCCCAACGCAGCTACTCCCTGCTGTCGCCCCCCGCACTCGAAGGTTTTTACGACCTGGCGATTGAACGGCTGGAGGACGGCGAAGTTTCGCCCTACTTCTTTGACGTGGCCCAAGCCGGCGATGAGGTGGAAGTGCTGGGCCCGGTGGGCGGCCACTTCGTCTGGCCCACGCACCAAGCCCGGCCAGTGCTGTTGGTCGGCGGCGGTTCAGGTGTGGTGCCGTTGCTGTCGATGGCGCAGCACCGCGCCGCTTTGCGCGACCCGCAGCCGCCCATGAGTTTGGTCTACGCCGCGCGCGATATGGCAGAGGTCATTCTGTGGCCCGCCTTGCAAGCGCTGGAGCAGCACCACGGATTCGCCACGCACCTGGTGTTGTCGCGCGCCAGCACGGCGCCACGGCCACAAGACAAGACCGGGCGCATCGACGCGGCTTACCTGGCCAGCATCTTGGAAACGTTGGGACGATCGCCCTTGCCCTTGGTGTACGTGTGCGGCAGCAACGGCTTTGTGGAAACCGTGGCCCAAGCCTTGGTGGCCCACGGCGTGCCGCCCGCCGACATTCGCACCGAACGCTTCGGCGGCTAGTTCAGCGCATCAAATGACCACCGGCTCCGGCTCCAGCCGAATGCCAAAGCGCTCGTACACGCTGGTCTGGATGGCGCGCGCCAGCGTCACCACCTCGCCGCCGGTCACACCGCCACGGTTCACCAGCACCAGCGCCTGTTTGTCGTACACGCCGGCGTTGCCGATGGACTTGCCCTTCCAGCCGCAGGCGTCGATGAGCCAGCCCGCCGCCAGCTTGATGCTGCCGTCGGCCATGGGGTAGTGCACGATGCGCGGCTCGCGCGCGATGATGTCGGCGCACTGCTCGGGGCTGACCGTGGGGTTCTTGAAAAAGCTGCCAGCGTTGCCAATGACGGCGGGGTCGGGCAGCTTGCTGCGGCGGATTTCGCAAATCCACTCATAAATATGTAGCGGCGTAGGCACATCTACATTACGCTCTTGCCGCTTTTTCTCTAAATCGAGGTAACCCATTTCGGGTTTCCACGGTTTGGGCAGGCGCAGGCGCACACGGGTAATGAGGGCGCGACCAGCCAGGCCAAAGTCGCCGGGCTGTGCCGCCACATGTTTGAACACCGAGTCGCGGTAACCAAAGGCGCATTGCGCGGCATCCAAGGTGAACGTTTGGCCGGTGGTCAAGTCCACGGCGTCCAGCGATTCAAAACGGTCTTGCAGCTCCACGCCATAGGCGCCGATGTTCTGCACCGGCGAGGCGCCCACGGTGCCCGGAATCAGCGCCAAGTTTTCCAGGCCGGGGTAGCCCTGCGCCAGCGTCCACTGCACCAAGCCGTGCCAGCTCTCGCCGCCACCGGCTTCCACAATCCAGGCCTTGTCGGTCTCGGCCACCAGGCGTTTGCCCATCACCTCGACCTTCAGCACCACCGGGCGCACGTCGCCGGTCAGGACCACGTTGCTACCGCCGCCAAGCACAAATTTGGGTTGCGGCCCCAGCACCGGGTCGGCGCAGACCTGCGCCAAGTCGGCCTCGCTGGTGATGCGCACCAAGGTTTGCGCCTTGGCGACGATGCCAAAGGTGTTGTAGTCGCGCAGCGGGGCATTTTTCTCGATTAACATGCCCGGATTGTCGCACCGGGTCTGGTGTCATCCCGCCCCGTTGCCTGGCTGGCCTGTCGCAGCCCACCCCCACCCACTGGCAGCCGCCCCGACAGGCCCGGGCTGCCCATAGAGAGTCCACCAAGATGCCTTCTTTTGATACTGTTTGCGAAGCCGATCTGGTCGAAGTCAAAAACGCCGTCGAAAACACCACTAAAGAAATTTCCACCCGCTTTGACTTCAAGGGCACGTCTGCCTCGGTCGAACTGAAGGACAAGGAAATCACCTTGATCGGTGACGCCGAGTTCCAACTCACCCAGATCGAAGACGTGTTGCAAAACAAGCTGACCAAGCGCAACGTCGACGTGAAGTTTCTCGACAAGGGCGACGTGCAAAAAATTGGCGGTGACAAGGTCAAGCAAGTCATCAAGGTACGCAACGGCATCGAGTCCGACGCGGCCAAGAAGATCCAAAAGGCCATCAAGGACAGCAAGATGAAGGTGCAGGCCGCCATCCAGGGCGATGCCGTGCGCATCACCGGCGCCAAGCGCGATGACTTGCAAGCCGCCATGGCGCTGATCCGCAAAGAGATGGTCGACCTGCCCCTGAGCTTCAACAACTTCCGCGACTAAACCAGCCCACACCATGCGCCACATCCACTGGCTCCCCGGCATCGCTCTGGCCTTGCTGCTGGGCGCTGGTACTTTGGCGCAGGCCCAGAGCGTGGTGCTCTCGGGCATGCTGGGCAACAAGGCCTTGCTGGTGGTCGATGGCGGAGCGCCTAAAACCGTCGCACCTGGCGAGACCTACAAAGGCGTCAAAGTCATCGCCACGCGTAGCGATGCGGCCGATCTGGAAGTCACCGGCAAACGCCACACCTTGCGCGTGGGCGACACGCCGGTGCAAATGGCGGCCAATGCGAGTGCAGGCAGCACGCGTGTGGTGCTCACGGCCGACAGCCGGGGCCACTTCTTCAGCCAAGGCAGCATCAACGGTGCGACGACGCAATTCATGGTCGACACCGGCGCTTCCGTCGTCGGCCTCAGCCAGGCCGAGGCTGAGCGGCTCAATATCAACTTCAAGAATGGCCAACCCGTGCAGATGAGCACGGCCAATGGCATGGCCCAAGGTTGGCGCATTCGGCTGGCCACGGTGCGTGTGGGCGATGTGCAACTTTACGACGTGGAGGCCGTGGTCACCCCCGCGCCCATGCCTTATGTGCTGCTGGGCAACAGCGTGTTGTCACGTTTTCAAATGAACCGCACCAACGACCAGATGGTGCTAGAACGCCGCTATTGACGCAGTGCAGCATATGCCCAGGGCGCGCGCCCATGCATTTGCGTTCTTTTCGCTACACGTTCAGACCCCGCAGGGCCCGCACAATCTGCTAGATTCGGTCACTCGCCCCAGCAAATGCTGAAGATCAGAAGTACGCCCAGCCGTTCAATGCAGCCCACCACATTGCCGCACCCTCAAAGCGCAGATTACGAAGACTTGCTCAGCCTATGGGCTGACCTTGAATCGGGTCTGGCGATGGTGCTTGGCAACCCGATGAATATCCCGGCCTTCGTGCACAAGCTGCGCCAGTACGACCGCTGGATGCAAGACCTGCTGCGCCAAGACGCCGACACTGCGCTCTACCTGCTGTTCCAGTTGGCCACCAACGCCTCCATGGGCTACAGCGCGCTGCACGCGTTGATCTGCGCTGTGCTGTGTGACCTCACCGCGCAAGAGCTCGACCTGCCCCGCAGCGAGCGCGACAGCTTGGTGTTTGCGGCCATGACGATGAACATCGCCATGACGCAACTGCAAAACGACCTGGCCGCTCAAAGCGACAAACCCACGCCCCAACAAGCGGCCAGCATCCAGGCCCACGCCTATTCGGGGCGTTTGTTGTTGATTGACGTGGGTGTGCACGACAGCGTTTGGATCGAGGTCGTGGCCAACCACCATGGCACCAGCCCACCAGATGGCGAGTACGAACAATGGTCAGTGGTCGAGCGGCTGTCGCACATTCTGCGCACCGTCGACCGTTATGCGGCCATGGTGAGCCCGCGCAAAACCCGCTCGGGCCGCAGCGCCACTGAATCGGCGCGAACCATCATGATGCAAACCGGCGAGCCGCACGACCCCGTGGGCTTTGCACTGGTGCGAGCCACCGGCCTGTGCCCGCCTGGCACCTATGTGCGCCTGGACAACGGCGAAACCGCCGTGGTGTTGCGTCGCAGCAAAAAGCCCAACCATCCTTTAGTGGCGATTGTGCTCAACCGCAGCGGTGAAGTGCTGCACACGCCACGCCTGCACCGCACGGCCACCAGCGCCCCGCTGGTGCTGGCGGCCCTGACCCAAGAAGCCGTCAAGGTGCGCATCAACCATCAGAACCTGCTGCGCATGGGCATACAGGCCGACCGGCCGGCCAACGCGACGGCTTGAGCAAGCCGCCGCTCTGAAGCGGTATGGATGAGTCGTTAGGGCTGCGGCTTACTTCGCTGCGGGGGCCTTGCTCTTACCCAAGCGGGACTCTTTGCCCTGCAGCAAACGGTTGATGTTTTCGCGGTGGCGGTACACGAGCAGCACCGACATCACGGCAATCGACATCAAGATCGACTTGTCGAAGTACCAGAACGCGCCGGCCACCAGCACGTAGAACACGGGCGCGAACACGGCCGCCACCAAAGAGGCCAGCGACGAGTAACGGAAGAACACCGCAATGATCAGCCACGTGACCAGCGTGCCCAGGCCCAACAGCCAGTGGATGCCGAGCAGCACGCCCAGCGCGGTGGCCACGCCCTTGCCGCCTTGGAAGCGGAAGTACAGTGGGTACAAATGCCCCAGAAAGGCCGCCAGGCCCACCAGCGCCACCGTGCCTTCGCCTAGGCCGTAAGGCTCGCCAAACCAGCGCACCAGCACCACCGGCACCCAGCCCTTCAATGCATCCAGCAGCAGCGTGACGATGGCCGCAGCCTTGCTGCCCGAGCGCAGCACATTGGTGGCGCCTGGGTTTTTGCTGCCATAGGTGCGGGGGTCGCTGAGCCCCATGCATTTGCTCACGATGACCGCGAACGACAACGACCCGATGAGGTACGCCACCACGGTGGCCAAGAGAGGGTAAAGAGTTTGCAAGTGTGGGCTCCAGAGTGGCCGGTATTTTGCCAGCACGCAGACCCGCGCCACGCCCGTAGACACCCGTAGGCGACAACCAGGTTGGGCAAGCCTGTTTCCCCAGCCGTACATGCACTCGTTTTACTTACAAAAAGCTGCGGCGATCACATGCTCAAAGCGCGCAGAAATACACAAGCCAAAGTGACAGCCTCCCTACCATTCGGCGATCGCTTGGTCAGCGTCCGCAAGCACCTCGGCGCTGCGTGCCTGCCCCTTTTCAAACGTCTTTTTGAACTGCCAATTCGCCCCGCTTTCATCCGCTTTGCAGCTCGTCCCCCGCAGCCCCTGCGGCAAAAAACAAAACGCCCCTGCTTCAACACCCCACGGTAGTCACGCCCCCAGAACGCCACGCAGCCAGATTGAACGGACCCCTGTCATGCCCCTGAATGTTGAAGCCTTGAACGAAGTTGGTCGCATCTTTGACTGGCGCCCGGACCCGGCGCGCTACTTCGCCACCACGGCCACAGAACAGGTTCGACTGGCCTTGCTGACCAACCTGGCGAATGGTCACGGGCCGCTAGTGGTCGAGGGCAAAGCAGGCGCGGGCAAAACGCTGCTGGTCAGCACAGTAGTGCAGAGCCTGCCCGCGCACTGGGCACACGTTGCGCGGTTGTCCTTCACGGTGATGTCCGCGCTGGAGATGGCTAGTTCTATTGCCTATGCGTTCGGCATGCCGCCGGGCCCATCGGTCATGTCGCACCAGCCACCGTTGGAATGGATCGAAACCCAACTGCGCGTATGGGCCAGTTGCGACGAGTCCAGCCTGCTGGTGGTGGACGAGGCGCAGCATCTGCCGCAGGATGCGCTGCATCTCTTGCTGGCACTGAGCCAGCAGCAATTGCATGGCCGCCCGGTTCTGCGCTTGATCCTGGTGGGCAAGCCTTGTTGGCCAGACACGCTCAACAGCACCGAGCGAGCTTCTACTTCAGCTGCATGTGCCACCGACATAGGCCCAAGATTCTTTGTGCCGCAGTTCACGGCGGCAGAGTCCACTGCGTACGTACAGCACCGGCTCTCGCAATACGCTGGTCCACGGCTACCGGATCTGATGCCCTCAGCCTTCGCCGAGATCCATGCCCGCACACAAGGCAACCCTGGCCGCATCAACATGCTGTGCCAGCAGTTGCTGCACACGGCCATCTTGCTCGAATCGACCGAACCGATCCACGCCACAGCCGTTGCCTTAGAGGCTGACGAACTGCTGTACTACGCCGAGCCGCACACGCCAGTAGCGGACGCTGCAACCACGGCCGCCATCGCGCCGATGGCTCCAGATGAGGTCCCAGTCGCACCAGCGTCGGCACTCAACACAACTGACGCCCCCAGCGAGCCCAGCCAGCGCCCCGCGGTCACGCCTGTCTTGCTCACGCAAGCCAGCACACCAGCGCCGATGCAGCCGCCAACCGAGGCTATGCCCCTGTCTGGCGCGCAGGCCGAGCGACAGACACCGCCCCTGCGCACGCCTGCCCATCCCGTCGCACGTTGGACCACCTGGGCAACAGGACTCGCGGCCACCAGCTTGCTGGTGGGAGGCATGTGGTGGTATGCCCACCGCCCGGCAATCCAACCCACGGCACCAGTGAGCGCCCAAGTGCCAGCCGAAATGCCATCGGCCCCAACGCCCATCGCAACGGAGCCCCCCATCGCCACGGAAACGTCCGAGTCGCCCGATCCACAGACAACAGCCCTCCTCACAGCGCCTGCGGCATCAGCAGCGTTCCCGTCCTCAACGCCAACCACGCCCCTGCCAAAGGAACACCCTCATGCGTCACCCATAAAAGCCACACCCACCTCGCCCACAGCCCAACCAACCGGCACGCTGCCGCATGCCCTCCCACCACCTGCGGCGGCCACCGAAGCCACGCCAATGGCCAAGCGCTTGGGCCCCAGAACCACCAGCGCGCAATGCACCAACCTGCTGGCCCAAATGTCTTTGGGTGAACCCCTCAGCACGGCACAACGGCGCGTTTTAGAAAACCAATGTCGCTAAAAAATGACTTTTACTGCCCCCACCTCCCTCACCCCTGCCACCACGCGCACACTGCGCACCTTGGCGATGACCGCTGCGCTGATACCTCTCGCCGCTTGTGTTTCTGCCCCCGTGGCACCGCCCGCAACGCCATTCGAACAGGACGTGGTGGCCGCCACAGAACAGCTCACCAACCAGTGGCGCGCACAACAAAATCTGCCGCAATTTCTAGCGCGCCTGGCGCCTGCCAGCGTGGTGGTAGGCCCCTTCGTCAACGTCGCCGCCGACCTGCCTGCCGCGAACGCGCAAAAGCCCATCTTTGCGCTGCCTGAATCGATGGCCGCCGCCAAAGCCAAGCAGATTGTGTCCAGCCATCTGGATGCAGCCGCGCCAGAGCTGAAACGCGTGCCCGCCGAGGTCGCGGTGCAAACGCCCGTAGATCTCATGCTCAGCGCCAGCCTGGCCCCCAAGGACCCCACCAGCCCCGTCGCCGAGCCGACGACCGCCCCGCCCAAGGGTGACGTCGCACAGGTGCTGACCTTGGTACTGATCGACAGCAAAACCCACGAGGTGGTCGCGCGTTGGCAAGGCCCGGTGCGCACGCCTGCGGCCGACACTTTGCCCACCGCCTACTCCGTCGACAGCCCGGTGATCTTCCAGCGGGCCACCACGGGTGCCGAAGCCACTGCAGGTGCCAAACTCAGCGCAGATGAAGTTGCCGGCGTGGGCACGCTCGGGCTGATCAACCAGGCCCAAGACGCCTACAGCGCTGGCCAGTACCAAAAGGCGCTGGCCATGTTCCAGACCGCCGCGGCCCAGCCTTCCAACTACGCCATCCGTGCCTACAACGGCCAATACCTCAGCCTGATAAAACTTGGCCGAGAGAAGGAAGCGCGCAGTGCATTCACCCACGTCATCTCCGAAGGCTTCAAGGCCCAGACCCTGGCCGTGAAGCTACTGTTCACGCCCGGCCAAACCACCTTCTGGGCAGACCCGGCCGTCAGCGGTGCCTACGGCTTCTGGTTGCAGGAAATCTCTGCTCAGGCGGTTGCCGCCCCATCGTGCCTGGAGATTTCCGGGCACACCAGCCACACTGGTGAAGAAGGCTTCAACCAACGCCTGTCGCTGGCGCGCAGCCAACGTGTGATTGAATTGATGCGCGCGAACCAGCCGACTTTGGGGCCTCGGCTTTCCGGCACCGGCAAGGGCTGGGCAGAGAACATTGTGGGCAGCGGCACCGACAACGCGCTAGACGCCATCGACCGGCGCGTGGAGTTCAAAATCGCACCGTGCACCACTGCGGCGAAAGCGGGTTAACCTCAAGCCAAAAGAGGCTGCTACGCTTTTCCACCAAGCGTAAGCAGCTATCTTTTTTAGAGAGTTTCTCTACACAAACTCACGCCAGCGCCACTGCACCGCCAGCGTCAACTCTTCCCCCTGCGCCAACACCTTCAACCCCGGCCGGCCCGGCTGGTGAAAGGCGTCAATCGGGTGCGTGATGGGCTCAAAACAAAACGCCGGCCCTTGCGGCGGGCGGTAGATCAAACAGTGGTGCTGCGCCACACCGCCATCGGCCACAAAGTTCGGCATGCTGACACTCAATTGCAAGCCATGTTCCGGCCAGGTGATGGTGGCCTGCCCGCCCCAGCCGCTATAGCCGTTGTCGATCAAGCGGCCCTGCGGATCGATGGCATCCAGCCCGGCATTCAAATCCCAGCTCTGCGGAAACTCGCTGGTGTAGCCCGTGGGAATGGGGTCGGCGCCACTGAGCCACACGCCTTGCACCGGCGCCTGCACATGCGTGTATGGCGTGCGCGGAAACCACGGGTGCAAGCCCAGGCCGTAAGGCAAGCTGTCGGGGCCCAAATGGCGCACCGTTACCGTCTGGTCCAACCCACCGGGCAGCAAGCGAAAAGTTTGCGTCGCGCGGTAGTGGTACGGCGCGCCGTTGAAGTGCTGCGACTCCAGCGTCATCACCGCCGTGTCGGGCGCGGTTTGCTCATGTTGCCAAGACTGCAACCAACCGTCGCCGTGGATGGGGTAAGCCTCGCCCGCGCGGTTGGGTTGCATGGCGTGGAACTGGCCGTTATGTTCAAAGCCGCCATGGCTGATGCGGTTGGACCACGGCACCATGGCGAACGACGCCATCTGGTACAGATCTTCCACCGCGCCGCCCCAAGGGCGCCACAGGTCGAAACGGTCGCCGGTGCGTCCTTCCCGAACGTTGGCTCGCTCACATTGCCAAGCGGCCACGCTGCCGCCGAGTGTCGGCACCAGGGCCAGATGTTGGCCTGCGTGGCGCAGCCATACCAATGTGTGTGTCATGCGTCCGTGCTCCCAGCCATCGAGGCCGATCCAAAAGTATTTGCGGCTACGCCGGGGCTGTCGATCTCCACCGCAAACAAGGCACCGGCCAGCGGCTCGGCAGCCAGTTGCTCGGCGCTCAAGCCCACGGCTGCGCTGGTGATGTAGAGCGTGCGCAAATCAGCGCCGCCAAAAGCGCAACTGGTGATTTGGCTCGCAGGCAGTGTGATGCGGCACAACTCTTCTGCCGTGTCAGGGTGGTGCGCCGTCACACAGCCCGCGCCCCAATGGGCAATCCACAAGCGGCCGGCCGCGTCGGTGGTCATGCCATCCGGAAAGCCATCGCCCTCGGCAAAGGTGTGCCACAGGCGGCGGTGCGCCAAAGCGCCGGTGGCGATGTCAAAGTCGTAGGCGTAGATGCGGCCTTGCACGGTGTCGTTGGCGTACAGCGTGCGCTGGTCGGCCGACCAAGTGGGGCCGTTGGTCACCACCCAGCCTTTGTCGTGCTGGCTGCATTGGCCGTCGGGGTCGAAGCGGTACAACGCGCCGCTGGGGGCAACGCAGGCAAAGTCCATGGTGCCGCCCCAGAAGCGGCCGGCGGCGTCGCACTTGCCGTCGTTGAAGCGGTTGGTCACGGGCTCGGTGGGCGGGCAGTGGCTGTACAGCGGCAGGGCGTCCGCTTGTGTGGGGTCGAAGGTCGCAAAGCCTCGGCGCAGCGTGAGCATCAGACCTGGGCCGTCGTTGCACTCGGCCACGGCCGACACTTCTTCGTCAAACGTCCATGTTTGCAAACCACCATCGACCGGGTTGTAGCGGCGCAATTGCCGGCCCAAGATATCGACCCACCACAACTGCTGCAAACGCGGCGACCAACATGCGCCCTCGCCAAGTTGCGCGTGCGCGTCCACGAGGCAGCGCACCGCGCCGCGCAAGCTGGGCGCTGTGTAGATCGGTTTGTGTGGCAAGTTTTGTCTCCGTTTAGAACGTTCTTGGGTAGCCAGGTGCCACGTGGGCATTGACGTGCCACGCCGACCTGAGGCATATTGATAACTGAATTAGATCAACATCATATTCATCAATATGCAATTTGCAATATCAGAAACCCAAGAACACACCCAAGGAGACAGCGCTTGAACCCCGGATCCACCACCTATCCGAGCCTGAAAGGCCGCTCGGTTTTCGTCACGGGCGGGGGCAGCGGCATTGGCGCGGCCATCGTCAGCAGCTTTGCCGCACAAGGCGCTCGCGTGGCATTCATCGACATTGCCGAAGAACCCAGCCGCCGCCTGGCGCAGAACATTGCCGAGGCCGGCCACACCGCACCGTGGTGGCGGGTATGCGATGTGCGCGACGTGGCGGCACTGCAAGCCGCCGTCACCGATGCGGCCGCGGCCTTGGGTGACTTCGCCGTGCTGGTGAACAACGTGGCCAGCGACGACCGCCACACGCTGGAGTCTGTCACCCCCGCTTATTACGAAGAGCGCATGGCCATCAACGAACGCCCGGCGTTCTTTGCCATTCAAGCTGCCGTGCCGGGCATGAAGCGTTTGGGCTTTGGCTCCATCGTCAACCTGGGCTCCACCGGCTGGCAGGGCAAGGGCAGCGGCTACCCGTGTTATTCAATCGCCAAGTCGTCGGTGAACGGGCTCACGCGTGGCCTGGCCAAGTCGCTGGGGCAAGACCGCATTCGCATCAACACCGTGTCGCCCGGCTGGGTGATGACCGAGCGACAAATTGCGCTGTGGCTCGATGCCGAAGGCGAAAAAGAACTGGCGCGCAACCAATGCCTGCCCGACAAACTCAAGCCACAAGACATTGCCAACATGGTGTTGTTTTTAGCGGCGGACGATGGCGCCATGTGCACAGCACATGAGTTCACCGTCGACGCCGGCTGGGTTTAATTAGGCGGCTTCCAGCTTGCGTCCATAAACCGCCAGGCTCTGCGTGCGCAGGGCCTGCATCAACAGCTTGGCGCCAGGCGACGGCAGGCGGTCGGTGCGGGTGATGAGCCCAAAGTCGTCCATGTTGCACGGCATCTCCAGCGGCAAGATCGACAGGATGCCGTGCGCTGCGTAGTAGTTGGCCACCTCGGTGGCGATCACACACAGCATGTCGCTCTTTTGCAGCATGCGCGTGATGAACAGCACCGCCGCCGTCTCGATCACGTTGATGGGCGGCACCAGGCTGGCTTCGGTGAACATCAAATCAAAACGGTGGCGCAACACGCTGCCGGCAGGCGGCACGATCCACCCGGCGTTGACCACGTCGCGCAGCGTCAGGCCGTTGACCGACATCAGCGGATGCCCCGGCCGCGCCACCGCGCACACCGGCTCGCCGGTCAGCGGCTCGTAGCGCAGATTGGCCTTGTCGTGTTCTTCAAATAAGCGCGCCACGATCACATCCAACTTGCCTTCGCGCAGACGGTTCAGCAGTACCGGGCTGGTTTCAATGTCGAGCGATATACGCAGGTTAGGCTGCTCTTGCTTTAACGCGGCAATGGCGGCAGGCAGCAACGCCAAGCCGGGTGACGTGATGGCCCCCACGCCCACCTGACCAAACCGCCCAGCCTTCAGGGCCGCCAGTTCATCGTGCGCCTGGTTCAGGCTCGCCAGCGCTTCGCGTGCGTGGCGAATCATGCATTCGCCATACCAGGTGGGCCGCATGCCACGCGGCAGGCGCTCAAACAATTGCACCTCCAGCACTTCTTCCAGGTCTTTCAGCAACTTGGAAGCGGCGGGCTGCGTCATGTTCAGCACCTGCGCCGCCCGGTGGATGTTGCCCTCTTCGGCCAGCGCCACGATCAATAACAGTTGGCGGGTTTTAAGCCGGGCGCGGATAAACCAGTGGGTGTAGGTAGACATCGTTCAGCAGTAAGTGGGCATGCGGGATTTCCAGAATCCCTCGATTGATATCAATATTGACGCAAATTTGATTGGAATGATATCTTTTTGATTCCTAGAATCCAAACGACTTTAAGAATCCTTTCATGATGCTGGAGACAAGGTGAAGCTAGACGGCGTTCAACGCGACATCCGCAACTACATCAATGGCCGGTGGGAAACCGGCGCCACCATCGGCATCAGCGAGAACCCGTCTGATCCGCGTGAGATCGTTGCAGAATACGCCCGCGCCGACCGCCACCAAACCCAGCAAGCCGTACGCGCCGCCGCCGACGCCTTCGCCCCCTGGAGCCGCACCACCCCGCAACGCCGCGCCGATGCGCTCGACCAGATCGGCAGCGAACTGTTGGCGCGCAAAGAAGAACTCGGCCTGCTGCTGGCCCGCGAAGAAGGCAAGACATTGCCCGAGGCGGTAGCCGAAGTGGTGCACGCCGGCCACATCTTCAAGTTCTTCGCTGGTGAAGCCGTGCGCTCCACCGGCCAAGTGTTTCCCGCCGCGCGCCCCGGCGTGCAAGTTGACGTCAACCGCGAACCGGTGGGTGTGGTGGCGTTGATGGCATCGTGGTGCTTCCCGTTCGCCGTGCCGGCCTCCAAAATTGCGCCCGCGCTGGCCTATGGCAACAGCGTGGTGTTCAAGCCCGCAGAACTGGTACCCGCCTGCGGCTGGGCGCTGGCCGACATCATCAGCCGCGCTGGATTGCCCGCCGGTGTGTTCAACCTGGTGATGGGCGGCGACCGTGAAGTCGGCCAAACCTTGATCGACAGCGCTGCCATCGACGGCCTGAGTTTCACCGGCACCGAGGCCGATGCCGAGCGCATCTTGCGCGCCACCGGAGAGCGCCACACCAAGCTGCAGTTGGAGACACTGGGCAAGAACCCGCTGGTGGTCTTGGCCGATGCCGATCTTGAACACGCCGTGGAATGCGCCGTGCGCAGCGCCTACTTTGCCACCGGCCAACGCTGCAGCGCCTCGAACCGGCTGATCGTCGAAGCGCCCATCCACGACGCCTTTGTCGCACGTTTGCAAGCGCGCCTCGGCGCCCTGCAGATCGGCCACGCGTTGACCCCCGGCATCGACATTGGGCCCGTGGTCGACCGCCGCCAGTTGAAGCGCGATTTAGACAGCGTGACGCTCGCCAAAACCGAAGGCGCCGAACACGTGTTTGGCGGCGAGCGACTGGAGCGCCCCACACCCGGCCACTTCATGAACCCGGCACTGTTCCTGGCCCAGCCCGAGCACCGCATTGCACGCGAAAACGTTTTTGGCCCCGTGGCCTGCGTGCTGCGCGCCGAAGACGCCGATCACGCCCTGGCCCTGGCCAACGACCCGCCCTACGGCCTGTGCATGGGCGTGTTCACACGCTCGCTGCAGCAAGCCGCCAACTTCCGCCGCCATGCGCGCGCCGACACCGTGCTGGTCAACATGCCCACGGCCGACGCCGATCTGCAAATGCTGTGCGGTGCACGCCGCGCCTCACACCGCGCCATGCGTGGCCAGGCACGCCACAACGCGCACAGCGCCGCCGATTTCTACACCACCGTGAAAACGGCCTACACCATGACCCACTAACCCCCTATTTATTTTTTCCAAGCCCCTCACTGCTCCCGCTTTTCATTTCCCATTCCGCAAAACCACCCTAACAGGAGACAAAGATGAAACTGAACCGCAGACACGTCATCAGCAGCACCGCTGCCGCTTCCCTCGCCGCCTTGCTGCCCAGCCTGGCCTTCGCGCAAAAGCCCATCGTGCTGGGCTTCAGCCAAGTGGGCGCAGAAAGCGAATGGCGCACCGCCAACACCGAATCCATCAAGTCGTCGGCTAAGGCCGCCGGCATTGAGCTGAAGTTCTCTGACGCGCAGCAAAAGCAAGAGAACCAGATCAAGGCCATCCGCTCCTTCATCGCGCAAAAGGTCGACGTGATCGCCTTCTCGCCGGTGGTGGAATCCGGCTGGGAAACCGTGCTGCGCGAGGCCAAGGCCGCGAAGATCCCGGTGGTGCTGACCGACCGCGCCGTCAACACCAAAGACGACACGCTCTTCGTCACCTTCATGGGCTCCGACTTTGTCGAAGAAGGTCGCAAGGCCGGCCGCTGGCTCACCGACAAGATGAAAGACCAAAAGGGCGAAGTGCGCATCGTCGAACTGCAAGGCACCGTGGGCTCCGCTCCGGCCATCGACCGCAAGAAGGGCTTTGAGGAAATCATCAAGGCCGACCCCAAGTTCAAGATCGTGCGCTCGCAAACCGGCGACTTCACCCGCGCCAAGGGCAAGGAAGTGATGGAAGCCTTCTTGAAGGCCGAAGGCAAAAACATCAACGTGCTCTACGCACACAACGACGACATGGCCATTGGTGCCATCCAGGCGATTGAAGAAGCTGGCCTGAAGCCCGCCAAGGACATCACCATCATCTCTATCGACGCGGTCAAGGGCGCCTTCGAGGCCATGATGGCCGGCAAGCTCAATGTCACCGTGGAATGCAGCCCGCTGCTCGGCCCACAACTCATGGCCGCCGCCAAAGACATCAAGGCCGGCAAGACGCTGCCCAAGCGCATCCTGACCGAAGAAGGCATCTTCCCGATGGAAGTGGCCGCCAAAGAGTTCCCTAACCGCAAGTACTAAGCCGATCTTGACCCCGAGGACACACCAGATGAAACGCAAGCTATTCCTGGCCGCACTGGCCATTGGCGCCACCGCTGCTGCCAGCTTCACCACCTTCGCGCAGGCGCAAGACAAGGGCCTGATCGGCATCTCCATGCCAACCAAATCGTCGGCCCGCTGGATTGCGGACGGCGACAACATGGTCAAGGTGCTCAAGGAGCGCGGCTACCGCACCGACCTGCAATACGCCGACGACGACATCCCGAACCAACTCGCCCAGATCGAGAACATGGTGACCAAGGGTGTGAAGGTGTTGGTGATCGCGTCCATCGACGGCACCACCTTGTCGAAGGTGCTGCAAAGTGCGGCCGACAAAGGCATCAAAGTCATCGCCTACGACCGGCTGATCAAGGGCTCGAAGAACGTGGACTACTACGCGACGTTCGACAACTTCCAGGTGGGCGTGTTGCAAGCCTCCACCATCGTCGACAAGCTCGGTCTGAAGGAAGGCAAAGGCCCGTTCAACATCGAACTGTTTGGCGGCTCGCCAGACGACAATAACGCCTTCTTCTTTTACGACGGCGCGATGTCGGTGCTAAAGCCCTACATCGACAGCGGCAAGCTGGTGGTGCGCAGCAAACAAATGGGCATGGACAAGGTCGGCACGCTGCGCTGGGATGGCGCTGTGGCCCAAGCCCGCATGGACAACCTGCTCTCGGCCTACTATGGCAAAGACAAGGTCAACGCCGTGTTGTCGCCGTATGACGGTTTGTCGATCGGCATCTTGTCGTCGCTCAAAGGTGTGGGTTATTGCACTGCGCAGCAGCCCTGCCCTATCGTCAGCGGGCAAGACGCTGAAGTGCCGTCGGTCAAGTCCATCTTGCGCGGCGAGCAGTACTCCACCATCTTCAAAGACACCCGTGAGCTGGCCAAGGTCACGGCCAACATGGTGGACGGTGTGATGGCCGGCAAGGCCCCCGAAGTCAACGACACCAAGACCTACAACAACGGCGTGAAGGTGGTGCCCTCGTACCTGCTGAAACCCGTGGCCGTGGACAAATCCAACTGGGAAAGCATCCTGGTTGGCAGCGGCTACTACAAGGCCTCGCAAATCAAGTGATCCCCATGCTTGTGCCGCAGCCGATGGCGGCAGGCACAAGCTTCCCACGGAGCCCTGAATTGCAAACCTTGCTTGAAATGCGCAACATCCGGAAGACCTTTCCGGGTGTTGTGGCGCTAGACCGTGTGAACCTGCGTGTGCGCAGCGGCGAAATCCACGCGCTGGTGGGCGAAAACGGCGCCGGTAAATCCACGCTGATGAAGGTGCTGAGCGGCGTGTACCCCCACGGCAGCTACGAGGGCGACATCGTCTATGACGGCCAGACCCAATCGTTTGGCGGCATCCACGACAGCGAAGCCGCAGGCGTGATCATCATCCACCAAGAGCTGGCGCTGGTGCCCATGCTGTCCATCACCGAGAACATTTTTCTCGGCAATGAGGTCGCCAAGAACGGCGTGATCGATTGGATCGAAGCGCACCGCCGTACCCAAGAGTTGCTCCACAAAGTGGGGCTCAAAGAATCGCCCGAGTCGCCCATCAAAGACCTGGGCATGGGCAAACAGCAACTGGTGGAAATTGCCAAGGCCTTGTCCAAGCGCGTGCGCTTGCTCATCCTCGACGAACCCACCGCCAGCCTGAACGAAAACGACAGCCAGGCGCTGCTGGACTTGCTGATTGGCCTGCGCGCCGAAGGCGTGACCTGCATTCTCATCTCGCACAAGCTCAATGAGATTTCGCGCGTGGCCGACTCCATCACCATCCTGCGCGACGGCAGCACGGTGGAGACGCTGGACTGCCACAGCAGCGCCGTGAGCGAAGACCACATTATCCGTGGCATGGTGGGCCGCGCCATGGCCGACCGCTACCCGCCGCGCACGCCCAACATCGGCCCCGTAGCCTTTGAGGTGCGCAACTGGCAGGTACGCCACCCGCTGCACCCCGACCGCATTTTTCTGCGCAACCTCAACCTCACCGCCGGGCGCGGCGAGGTGGTGGGCATTGCCGGCCTGATGGGCTCGGGCCGCACCGAATTCGCCATGAGTGTGTTTGGCCGCAGTTGGGGCCAGTTCGTCAGCGGCCAGGTGCTGCTGGAGGGCCAAGAGATCGACACCAGCAACGTGGGCCGCGCCATCGGCCACGGCTTGGCTTATGTGACCGAAGACCGCAAGGGCGCGGGCCTGGTGCTCGAGGAAGACATTCGTTTCAACGTCTCGCTGGCCCATCTGGAAGGTGTGTCGAAAGCTACCGTCATCGACCAGTCCGCCGAACACGACGTGGCCGAGCGTTACCGCAAAGCGCTGCGCATCCGTTCATCGGGTGTGGACCAATTGACGCTCAACCTCTCGGGCGGCAACCAGCAGAAAGTGGTGCTGGGCAAATGGCTGTTCACCGAGCCGCAAGTGCTGATTCTGGACGAGCCCACGCGCGGCATCGACGTGGGCGCCAAGTACGAGATTTACACGCTGATCGCCAAGCTGGCCGAGGAAGGCAAATGCGTGATCGTGATCTCTTCTGAAATGCCCGAGCTGCTGGGCATCACCGACCGCATCTATGTGATGAACGAAGGCCGCTTTGTGGCCGAGATGCCCACGGCAGAAGCCAGCCAGGAAAAGATCATGGCCGCGATCGTCAAAGCTAAATAAAACAGGTCACCACGAATGGACAACCCCATCACCCTCAAAGGCACGCCCACCCAGGCCGCTGCCCCTGCCGCTGAACCGCAAGGTTCGGCCAAAGCCAACGCGCGTCGCATCTTCCGCGAATACGGCATGTTGATCTCGCTGGTCGTGATCATGGGCTTCTTCCAGTTCATGACCGACGGCACGCTGATGCAGCCGCTCAACCTCACCAACCTGGTGCTGCAAAACAGCTACATCGTCATCATGGCGCTGGGCATGTTGCTGGTGATCGTGGCCGGGCATATCGATTTGTCGGTCGGTTCGGTCTGCGGCTTCATCGGCGCCTTGGCCGCTGTGCTGATGGTCAACTACGACTGGCCGGTGTTGCCCGCCACCATCGTGTGTCTGGCCTGCGGCGGGTTGATCGGGGCCATCCAGGGCTGGTTTGTGGCGTACTTTCGCATTCCGTCGTTTATCGTCACGCTGGCGGGCATGCTGGTGTTCAAGGGCTTGGCGCTGGCGCTGCTGCAAGGCCAGTCGGTCGGGCCTTTTCCTGAAGTGTTCCAGCGTCTGAGTTCGGGCTTCATCCCCGACCTGTTCAGCACCGATGGCTTCCGCCTCACCTCGCTGCTGCTGGGTGTGGTGGTGGCGGTGCTGCTGTCGGTGGCCAGCATCCGCAGCCGCTTGCGTGAAGCGCGCCACGGCATCACGTCCGAGCCCGCCGCCGTGTTCTTCTTCCGCATCATCGTGGTAGCGGCTTTGCTGGTGGGCTTCACGTGGATGTTGTCTTCTTACCGCGGCCTGCCCAACGTGCTCATCGTGATGGCGCTGTTGGTGCTGCTGTACGACTTTGTGATGCGCCGCACCACCATTGGCCGCCGGGTTTACGCACTGGGCGGCAACGAGAAAGCCGCACGCTTGTCGGGCATCAAGACCGAACGCCTGGCGTTCTACACCTTTGTCAACGTGGGGGTGCTGGCCGCACTGGCCGGGCTGGTGTTTGCCGCGCGGCTGAACACCGCCACGCCCAAGGCCGGTTTGGGTTTTGAGCTGGACGTGATCGCCGCGTGTTTCATCGGCGGCGCCTCGGCATCGGGCGGTGTGGGCAAGATCATGGGCGCGGTCATCGGCGCTTTCATCATGGGGGTGATGAACAACGGCATGTCGATTCTGGGCATCGGCATCGACTACCAACAGGTGATCAAGGGCCTGGTGTTGCTGGCCGCCGTGTTTGTCGACGTGTACCACAAGAACCGCTGAGCATGAACACCAGCACAACGCCGTCCCCCGTGCTGGAACTCTCCGGCATCGACATGCGCTTCGGCCCCGTGCAGGTGCTGCGCGATGCCAAGCTGCGGCTCATGCCCGGTGAGATCCACGCCCTGATGGGGCAAAACGGCGCGGGCAAGTCCACGCTGGTGAAGATCTTGACGGGCGTGTTCCCGCCCACACGCGGCAGCATGACGCTGGACGGCCAGACCGTGCAACTGCAGTCGCCGCTGCAGGCGCAGCAGTTGGGCATCAGCACCGTGTACCAGGAGGTCAACCTCTGCCCTAACCTGTCGGTGGCCGAGAACGTGTTTGCCGGACGTTTTCCACGCTGCGGGGCGCTGCAGGGCTACCGCATCGACTGGGCAGCAGTGCACACCCAAGCACGCACGCTGTTGGCGCGCATTGGCCTGCACATCGACGTGACGCGGCTGTTGTCGAGCTACCCGGTGGCGGTGCAGCAGATGGTGGCCATTGCACGTGCGCTGGGTGTCAACGCGCGGGTGCTGGTGCTGGACGAACCCACCTCCAGCCTCGACGACGACGAGGTGAATAAGCTTTTCGAAGTGCTGCGCAAGCTGCGTGCCGATGGCCTGGCGATTGTCTTCATCACCCACTTCATCAACCAGGTCTACGCGGTGTCGGATCGCATCACCGTGCTGCGCAACGGCGCCTGGGTGGGCGAGTGGCTGGCCCGCGACCTCACGCCTTCGGCCATGATTGCCGCCATGCTGGGCCGCGAACTGGCAGCACAGCAAGAACGCACACAAGCACCGCAAGCCGTCGACAGCAGCGCACCGGCGTTGTTGTCGGCCGAAGGCTTGGGCCAAACGGCGCTGCTGCACCCAGTTGACCTGCAAGTGCGCGCCGGCGAAATCGTTGGCCTGGCCGGTCTGCTGGGCGCGGGCCGCACCGAGCTGGCCCGCTTGTTGTTTGGCCTGGAAGCGCCCGACCGTGGCGCGCTGCGCATCGACGGCCAGGTGGTGCGCTTTGGCAACCCTTCTGAAGCCATTGCGCACGGCCTGGCGCTGTGCCCCGAAGAACGCAAGACCGACGGCATCGTGGCCGAACTCTCGGTGCGCGAAAACATTGTGCTGGCCCTGCAGGCGCGCATGGGTACGCGCCGCTTTTTGCCGCTGCACGAACAAACGGCATTGGCCGAAAAGTTTGTCGCCGCGCTGGGCATCAAAACCAAAGACGTTGAAACCCCCATTGGCCTGCTGTCGGGCGGCAACCAGCAAAAGGCGATCATCGCGCGCTGGCTGGCCACCGAGCCACGCCTGTTGATTCTGGACGAGCCCACACGCGGCATCGACGTGGCGGCCAAGCAAGAAATCATGGACCAGATCCAGCGCCTGGCCGCAGCCGGCATGGCAGTGTTGTTCATCTCATCAGAGATGAGCGAAGTGGTGCGGGTGGCGCACCGCATCGTGGTGCTGCGCGACCGCCGCAAGGTGGGCGAGTTACCTGCGGGCAGCAGCGAAGACGATGTGTACCAACTGATTGCCTCAGAACACACCACCACCCCACACATGGCCACGGAGACCGCATGACCTCGCCTAAGCCTCCCCTGCAATTTGAGGCCGCGCCCGTCACCTCGCTGATGGGCCGCCTGCTGCAGCACCGCCTGGCCTGGCCGGTGCTCACGCTGCTGTTGCTGCTGGCGATCAACGCCGCCTTCAACCCTGGCTTTCTGCACCTGGAATGGCGCAGCGGCCACCTCTACGGCAGCCTCATCGACATCTTGAACCGCGCCGCGCCCTTGGTGGTGGTGTCGCTGGGCATGACGCTGGTGATCGCCACACGCGGCATCGACATCTCGGTGGGCGCCGTGGTGGCCATTGCCGCCGCCTCTGCCGCGTGGATGATTGGCGGCGCGGTAGATGGTGAGACCAGCCGCTTCCCGTTGTGGATGGCGGTGAGCGCAGCCCTTGGCGTGGCACTGGTCTGCGGCCTGTGGAACGGCACGCTGGTGGCCGCCGTGGGCATGCAGCCCATCATCGCCACGCTGATCTTGATGGTGGCCGGGCGCGGCCTGGCGCAGCTCATCACCGATGGGCAGATCGTCACCGTGTACTACAAGCCCTACTTCTTCTTCGGCGGCGGCTTCTTGCTGGGCATTCCGTTCTCACTGTTCATTGCCATCGCCGTGTTTGCCGTGCTGTACCTGGCCACCACGCGCACGGCGCTGGGCTTGTTCATCCAGGCCGTGGGCATCAACCCCTCGGCCGCACGTGTGGCCGGCATCCAGGCACGGCGGCTCACGCTCGGCGCCTACGCGGTGTGCGGGTTGTGTGCGGGCATTGCGGGTTTGTTGATCAGCTCCAACGTGAAGAGTGCCGACGGCAACAATGCTGGCCAGTTGCTGGAGCTGGACGCCATCCTCGCCGTGACGCTGGGCGGCACGCTGCTGACCGGCGGACGCTTCAGCCTGGTGGGCAGCGTGATCGGCGCGCTCATCATCCAGACGCTGACCTACGCCATCTACTCGCTGGGTGTGCCGCCCGAAATCAACCTGGTGGTGAAGGCCGTGGTGGTGTTCGCGGTGATGCTGCTGCAGTCGGCCGAGTTCCGCACCTCGCTGCGCATTCTGTTTGTACGACAGAACAACGGGACAGGAGGTATCCCCTCATGAGCGCCACCATGCCCCAACCTGTGGTCACGCCCCCAACGGTGCCGCCCGTCATGCCGACGCCAACACCCACGCGCAGCACGCGCTTCGACCCCAAGTATTGGCCGCTGGCCGCCACCATCTCGCTGTTCATGGTGGTCGCCACTTTCGGCTCGCTGCGCTACGACGGCTTCTTCTCGGCCCAAGTGTTTTTGAACCTGCTGATCGACAACGCCTTCCTGGTGGTGGTGGCGGTGGGCATGACGTTTGTGGTGCTCACCGGCGGCATTGACTTGTCGGTCGGCTCGGTGATTGCGCTCACCACCATGGTGTCGGCTGCGCTGGTGGAGCACCGCGGCTGGAGCCCGTGGGTGGTGATTCCGCTGGTGCTGCTGATGGGCACGGCGTTTGGGGCCTTCATGGGCCACTTGATTGAGCGCTACCGGCTGCAGCCTTTCATCGTCACGCTGGCCGGCATGTTTTTGGCTCGCGGGCTTTGTTATGTGATCAGCATCGACTCGATCAGCATCACCAACGAAAGCTATTCGGCCATCTCGCAAATCCGCGTGCCGCTGTGGGAAGACGCTTCCGTGTCGGCCAGCGCGTTGATTGCGCTCGCCGTGCTACTGGCCGCCGTCTTCGTGGCGCACTACACGCCGTTTGGCCGCACGGTGTACGCCATTGGTGGCAGTGAAGTGTCCGCCCGGCTGATGGGCTTGCCGGTGCGGCGCACGCTGGTCAGCGTGTACGCGCTCTCGGGTTTTTGTGCCGCGCTGGCCGGTGTGTTGTTCACCTTCTACATGCTCTCGGGCTACGGCTTGCACGCCGTGGGCCTGGAGCTGGACGCGATTGCCGCTGTTGTCATTGGCGGCACGCTGCTCACGGGCGGTGTGGGCTACGTGGCCGGCACGCTGTTTGGCGTGCTGATGCTCGGCATCATCCAAACACTCATTTCCTTCGACGGCACGCTCAGCTCGTGGTGGACCCGCATCGTGGTGGGCTCCCTGCTGTTTGTGTTCTGCCTGCTGCAACGTGTGTTCACGGCCGCCGCACCTCGGCGCTAACGCTTCCCACACATTTTCCGACTAGTTTTTTCCAACGACACCCCACACCATGTCTGACACTCCGAAACGCAAACTCCGCTCCACCGAATGGTTTGGCACGGCCGACAAAAACGGCTTCATGTACCGCAGCTGGATGAAGAACCAAGGCATCCCCGACCATGAGTTCGACGGCCGCCCCATCGTTGGCATCTGCAACACCTGGTCGGAGCTGACACCGTGCAACGCCCACTTCCGCAAAATTGCCGAGCACGTGAAGCGCGGCATCTCTGAAGCGGGTGGCTTTCCTGTTGAGTTCCCGGTGTTCTCCAACGGCGAGTCCAACCTGCGCCCCACCGCCATGCTCACGCGCAACCTGGCCAGCATGGACGTGGAAGAAGCCATTCGCGGCAACCCCATTGACGCTGTAGTGCTGCTCACCGGCTGCGACAAAACCACGCCCGCGCTGCTGATGGGTGCGGCCAGTTGCGACATTCCGGCCATCGTGGTCACCGGTGGGCCCATGCTCAACGGCAAGCTCGAAGGGCGCGACATTGGCTCGGGCACAGCCGTGTGGCAACTGCATGAGTCGCTGAAGGCAGGCGAGATCAACCTGCACCAGTTCCTGGCGGCTGAGGGCGGCATGAGCCGCTCCGCCGGCACCTGCAACACCATGGGCACCGCTTCCACCATGGCCTGTATGGCCGAGGCGCTGGGTACCTCGTTGCCCCACAACGCGGCCATTCCGGCGGTGGACGCGCGCCGTTATGTGCTGGCGCAAATGTCGGGCATGCGTGCGGTGCAAATGGCCAAGGAAGGGCTCACGCTGTCGAAGATTCTCACACGCGAGGCGTTTGAAAATGCCATCCGTACCAACGCGGCCATTGGCGGCTCGACCAACGCCGTCATCCACTTGAAGGCGATTGCCGGGCGCATCGGTGTCGACCTGGAGCTGGAAGACTGGACGCGTATTGGCAGCGGCACGCCCACGCTGGTTGACCTCATGCCCTCGGGCCGCTTCTTGATGGAAGAGTTCTACTACGCCGGTGGCCTGCCCGCCGTGCTGCGCCGCTTGGGCGAAAACGGCTTGCTGCCGCACCCGAATGCGCTCACCGTCAACGGCAGCAGCCTGTGGGACAACGTGAAAGACGCACCCAACTACAACGACGAGGTGATCCGCACACTCGACAATCCGCTCATCGCCGATGGCGGCATCCGCATCTTGCGCGGCAACCTGTCGCCACGCGGCGCGGTGCTCAAGCCATCGGCCGCCACGCCCGCCCTGCTGCAACACCGTGGCCGCGCCGTGGTGTTTGAAGACTTTGACGACTACAAAAAGCGCATTGGCGACGAAGACCTGGACGTGGACGCCAACTCCGTCATGGTGCTAAAGAACGCCGGCCCGCGCGGCTACCCCGGCATGGCCGAGGTGGGCAACATGGGCCTGCCGCCCAAGCTGCTGCGCCAGGGCATCAAAGACATGGTGCGTATTTCTGATGCGCGCATGAGCGGCACCGCCTACGGCACCGTGGTGCTGCACGTGGCGCCCGAAGCCGCCGCCGGTGGCCCGCTGGCCGTGGTGCGCCAGGGCGACTGGATCGAGCTCGACTGCGCCGGTGGCCGCCTGCACCTCGACATCAGCGACGAAGAACTTGCCGCGCGCATGGCCGCCCTGACCGACGCCGCACCGCGTGGCCGCAAAGGCGGCTACGAGCGCCTGTATGTCGACCACGTGTTGCAAGCCGACGAAGGCTGCGACTTCGACTTCCTGGTGGGCTGCCGTGGCTCGGATGTGCCGCGCCACTCGCATTGATCCGCACGCATTTCACAACATCTGACGAGACCTGTACATGAGCACCCAACACACTCGACAAACTCCGCGCTTTAAGGGCGTGTTCCCCGTAGCCCCCACCACGTTCAAAGAAGACGGCACGCTCGACCTGGAAAGCCAAAAGCGCTGCATCGACTTCATGATCGACGCCGGCTCGCAAGGCATCTGCATTCTGGCCAACTTCTCCGAGCAGTTTTTGCTAGGCGACGACGAGCGCGAAGTGCTCACGCGCACAGTGTTGGAGCACGTGGCCGGTCGTGTGCCCATCATCGTCACCACCACACACTTCAGCACCCACGTGTGTGTGGAACGCTCGCGCCGCGCACAGGCCATGGGCGCGGCCATGGTGATGGTGATGCCGCCCTACCACGGCGCCACCTTCCGCGTCACCGAGCCGCAGATCTACAGCTTCTACCAACAACTGTCCGACGCGCTCACCATCCCGATCATGGTGCAAGACGCGCCCGCCAGCGGAACGCCCTTGTCGCCCGCTTTCCTGGCACGCATGGCCACCGAGTTGGAGAACGTCGCCTACTTCAAGATTGAAACCGCCGGTGCCGCCTCCAAGCTCCGCGAGCTGATCCGCCTGGCCGACGCGGCGGTGGAAGGCCCGTGGGATGGCGAAGAAGCCATCACCCTGCTGGCCGACTTGGACGCAGGCGCCACGGGCGCCATGACCGGCGGCGGCTACCCCGACGGCATTCGCCGCATCACCGACGCCTACTTCGCCGGCAACCGCGAAGAAGCCGTGGAGCAATACATGCGCTGGCTGCCCCTCATCAACTACGAGAACCGCCAAGCCGGCTTCCTGGCGGCCAAGGCGCTGATGAAAGAAGGCGGCGTGATCACCTGCGAAGCTCCGCGCCACCCGTGGCCCAACATGCACCCCGAGGTGCGCAAAGGCTTGCTGGAAGTGGCCCGCCGCCTCGACCCCGTAGTGCTGCGCTGGGGACGATAAAGCTCAGAGGTTGATGGGGGCGTCTTGCCAAGTGCCAGGCGCCAACCCACCCAGCGTGTAAGGCCCCACTGCCGCGCGCACCAGCCGCAAGGTAGGAAAACCCACCGCCGCCGTCATGCGCCGCACCTGCCGGTTGCGGCCTTCGCTGATGGTCAAGGCCAGCCATGCCGTGGGAATGCTCTGCCGCACACGAATCGGCGGGTCACGTTCCCACAACGCGGGCGCCTCAGACAGTAGCCGCGCCTCTGCGGGCCGCGTCAGGCCATCGTTCAACATCACGCCCTGGCGCAACGCGACTAGGCTCGCCTCGTCCGGCACACCCTCCACCTGCGCCCAATAGGTCTTGGCCATCTTGAAGCGCGGGTCGGCAATCCGCGCCTGCAGCTTGCCATCGTTGGTGAGCAGCAGCAGCCCCTCGCTGTCGCCATCCAACCGGCCTGCGGCATAGACACCTGGCAGGTCGATGAAGTCCTTCAAACCACGCCAGCGGCCTTCGGGCTGAAACTGGCTCAGCACGCCGTAGGGCTTGTTGAAGAGGATGAGGCGGGAGGAGGAATTAGGGGCGAGGCTCATGGGTGGTGGAGCATAACAAGCTGGGAACGCTGACAGGTGCCCACGTTGTATGCAGCAAGACCTTGCAGGAGTTGCGTTTCGATATGACGCCGCTGACCACATTTGTGCGCTAGAGTGGCGCGGGTATTGAGTAGAAGACTTTATCTACGAAAGACTAAATCATGCGCAAATGTATTCGGACTGCCCAGCTTCCTGCCGCACTGTGCACCGCTCTGGCGATGGCACTGTCATCTACCGCTGGCATGGCTGCACCCGCTTATGAAGACCCGGTGCTCACCTTGGGCTCCACACCTGACGTGGTGCAAAAAGGCACGGAAGCGGATGCCTATTCGCTGGCCGTAATGGCTTACATATGGGGGTACCCGTTGGTGCGCATGGAGCGCGTCATGCGCGAGTATGTTGAGGTGCAGTCGCCGCGCCCGCCCACCAGTTATCGCGCGCCGCTCAACCAAATGGGTTGGGCCAGTGTGTTGGCCACGCCTGCAGCCAAAGACATGCCAACGGCCAACAACGACACGCTGTACACCAGTACCGTGGTCGACCTAGACCAACCGTATGTGCTGACCGTACCAGACACACATGACCGCTACTACGTCATCGACGTGTTCAACATGTGGCAGGAGCTTGAGCACTATGTTGGCCGCCGGGTGACGGGAACCAAGGCCGGCAAGTTTGTGCTGGTTCCCCCCGGCTGGAAAGGTGCCTTGCCCAAGGATGCCAAGCGGCTGGACGTCACCACCAGCAAGGTATGGCTCTGGGGCCGACTGCAGTCCAAACAAGGGGAAGACGGCGCGCAGGTGGTTGCGCTGTCGCAAAAGTTCTCGGTCAAGTCGCTGAATGGCAAACAAAATCCGAGCAAGACCTTGGCGCCGCTTCCAGACATCCAGGGAAATGAGTTCGGGCTTTTCACCCAACTGGCGGCGGCATTGAAAGACAACCCGGTTCGCCCACAAGAAAAAGCGCTATTCGGTCAGTTCGCGCGCATAGGCCTGACCGAAAAGGGTTTTGATGCCAGTAAGCTCAGCGAGCCAGCGCTGCGCGGAATGCGCCGCGCCATCCAAGATGCCCCGTCGGTGGCGGTCGCGTCCGTGGTGGGCACTTCGGAGTTGCGCAATGGCTGGAGCTGGGTCAAGGGGCTGGACAGCTTCGGCTACAACTATCCTCTGCGTGCCGCTGTGGCCGGCCCCTACCTGGGCGGCCAGGGTGAGCGTGAAGCGATGTACCCCATCCGCTACACCGACAGCAAGGGGCAGGTTTTAACGGGCGAAAAGAAATACGCTGTCCGCTTTTCTTCCAAACCGCCTGTGGACGCATTCTGGTCGCTGACCGTCTACAACGCAGATGACAAGATGCTCATCGAGAACCCCATCCAGCGCTACAAATTTGGCTCTGACACCCCAGGGCTGGTGCAAGAGCCAGACGGTTCATTCACCCTCACGCTGCAGCGCGAAAAGCCGGACAACACGTCCAACTGGGTGCCCACGCCTGCCGGTAACTATTATTTGATTTTGCGTCTGTACCAGCCGCAACCCAAGGTGCTTGAGGGTCAATGGCCATTGCCACAGGTTGATGCGGTGCCGTAAACAGCGTAACGCTCTCATAGGAGTCATTCATGGAGCATGCAACCCAACGTGAGATGGCAAGCCGACTGGTCATGAGCGCGGTGCTCGCCCTCGGCGTACAAGCCTCCGCCTTCGCCCAACAGGGTCAAGAACCTTTCGGTGGGCAGCCCCCGCAGGGCATGCAGGCCTCGGTGAAAGACCTGGACTACCAACTCAAATACCAGCGTGCTTTCGAGGCCACACTCTGGGCCATTCCTGCGGCCGCCATCTACCGCTTTCGCGGCGCAGCGTTTGATGACTTGGGCCTGAAAGACAACGACATCATTTCGTACAGCGCCCCGGCCACACCCAAGCTGGAAGCGCTCACCGCCAACAGCACCACGCCCTACATCACGGCGTTTACCGACCTGCAAAAAGGACCTGCCGTGCTGGAAATTCCTGCCGCCGGCGCCGACGGCAGCGTGTACGGTCAAATCGTCGACGCCTGGCAACTCACCATTGCCGATGTGGGGCCTTCGGGCAAGGACAAAGGCAAGGGCGGCAAGTACCTGTTGACGCCGCCCGGCTACAAAGGCGCCATTCCGGCGGGCTACATCCACATCCCATCGCCCAACTACCGCGTCGCCTTTGCTTTCCGCTCTGTACCGGTGCCGGGCAAAACCACAGCCGACGCCTATGCGTATGCCAAGCGCTTGCGCATGTACTACTTGTCTGAAGCCAAGAGCCCGCCCAAGCAACGCTTCATCGACCCCATCAACGACCGCTACGCCACCCTGCCGTTCTACGACGAGCGCATGTTCAAGGACATCTACGACATCTTCACGGTCGAGCCCGTACGCCCCCAAGACAAGTTGATGATGGGCATGCTCAAGAGCCTGGGTATCGAGCGCGGCAAGCCGTTCGCGCCGGATGAGACAACGAAGCGTGCCATGCGCCAGGGCGCGATTGATGCCTGGTATTACCTGCAAGGCGTGTTCGACAACTTTCCTAAAGACAAGCTGTTCTGGCCCGACCGCAATTACGCGTCGTTGATGCAGACCGACGACAACCGCCGCTTCACGTTCGACTACAAAGACCGTGTGGACATCATTGCACGTGCTGCTCAGTACGCCTGGTGCACCTATGTGCCCGAACAGTTGAGCGACACACCTGCCACGCAATACACCGTGGCCGTGGCCGACAAAAATGGCAAGCCTCTGGATGCTGGAAAGCTCTACAAGGTGAACGTGCCGGCCAATGTGCCAGTCAAACAGTTCTGGGCCCTGACGGTGTATGACCGTGCCACGTTCTCGTTCATCTACAGCGAAAGCAACCGCACCACGCTTTCATCTTTCGACCTCGACAAGATGACCAAGAACGCCGATGGCAGCACAACGATTTATGTCGGCCCTAAGGCACCCGAGGGTCTTCAGGCCAACTGGATCCCGACCTCTGGCAAGCGGCCTATGCCGATGTTCCGCTACTACGGCCCGATGGATGACCTGAATCAAAAACGCTTCAAGATGCCGGACTTTGAGGCAGCCGAGTGAGCGCTCAACACTGCATATTCCTGCTTGCTGGTCGGGCCAATTCATGGCATAAGCTGCCCTGTAATTTGATCTAAAAAGGTAAACCAACCATGTGCGATCTGAACGACCAGGAAGAACTCAACAAGTACACACGCCGCGACTTCGGCACGTGGGCGGCATCGGCAGGCTTGCTGACCGTGCTGCCCCGTGTGGCCAACGCCGCAGCCGTGACCGAGCGCGAGGTGACCATCACCACGCCAGACGGCGTATGCGACGCGTACTATGTCGCCCCCGCATCGGGCGCTGCGCCCGGCGTGCTGGTGTGGCCTGACGTGTTTGGCCTGCGCCCGGCCTTCCGGCAAATGGGCAAGCGGCTGGCCGAATCGGGCTACAGCGTGCTGGTGGTGAACCCGTTCTATCGCCAAAAGAAGGCGCCCACCGCAGGTCAAGGCGGCCAGACGCCAATAGCAGAAGTGATGCCGCTGATGCAGGCCCTGACGCCAGCCATGCACCTGAGCGACGGCAAGACCTTTGTGGCCTGGCTCGACGCCCAACCCGAAGTGGACAAGGCGAAAAAGCTCGGCACCACAGGTTATTGCATGGGCGGGCCGATTGCGGTGCGCACCGCTACCGTGGCACCCGACCGCATCGGCGCTGTGGGCACCTTCCATGGCGCCGCCATGGTGACCGGCGCGCCCGACAGCCCGCATAAGCTGGTGGGCCAGACCAAGGCGCGCTACTTGATCGCCATTGCCGAGAACGACGACACCAAACAGCCCGAGGACAAAAACGCGCTGCGTACCGCGTTAGAGGCCGCAAAGCTGTCTGCCGAGGTGGAGGTGTACCCAGCGGCCCACGGCTGGTGCCCGCCCGACACACGGGTCTACGACGCGGCCCAGTCTGAGCGCGCGTGGACGCGCCTGCTGGCGACCCTCAGCAGCGGTTTGGCCTGACCTTGGCCATCGACTGATTTGCCTGCCCAGGTGCTACGGCGCCCGGGCATTGCAGGCCATGTCGATTGGGCATGCTGTTGGTCGTCGAAAGATCGTTGCAAGATGACGAGGCGCTCTCATGGCGCCAACTGCTCAACCTCTCCGGAGAGAAGATATGTCGTACATCGATGGTTTCGTGATTGCCGTTCCCACCGCCAACAAGCAAAAGTTTATCGAGCATGCCCGCAAGCTCGACCCGCTATTCCTGGAGCTCGGCGCGATCCGTGTGATTGAGGGCTGGGGCGACGACGTCCCCGATGGCAAGGTCACCGATTTTCGGCGCGCGGTACAGGCCACTGCCGAAGAGACCGTGGCCTTTTCGTGGGTTGAATGGCCGGACAAGGCCACGCGCGACGCCGGCATGAAGAAGATGATGGAAGACCCGCGCATGGACCCGTCGGCCCCCGGCAACCCGCCCATGCCCTTCGACGGCAAACGCATGATCTTCGGCGGCTTCGAACAAGTGGTGGAAGTGAAGGCTTGAGCGGGAGAGCGATTCCGCCGTACTGGCATGATTTCGCCAGAGAGTACTTGCTATCAATAGCGAAGCTTCCCACGCTTTCTGGATAAGCGACGGAGCTACTTTTTTTCAAGACATTTTTGCCTGAACCATGGGCAATTTGGCCCCAACCCTGTACGAAGGCCGCGCCGATGTCGATGCCCGCAGAAGCGGGGCTTTCGCCATGGTTTGCCGGGTACGTTTGCATTAGGCTCAATGCGTTGCGAGGCACCCCATGGCTGAAAACATTCATCCCTTTTACGAATCGCATCGCGAAGCCATGACGGCCGCCATGCGCCAGAGGCTGGAGCTTGCCGAGTCAATGCTGCGCCAGCTTGCGCATCTGTCGAATACCGATGACCTCAAACAAGAGGTGATGGCCGAGTTCGAAACGGTGCTCACCCAAATGCCTTATGTCGGCGGCACGGCCAGCCGCATGAGCGACTTCTTCATGCGGCTCATCGGCTTCATGGCCATCAGCCGCGTGCTTACGCGGCATGGCGTACCGCTGCCGGTGATCGGCGAGATCGAGCGCGACACCTACAAGGCGCAATTACTTACCGCACCCGAAGCGGAGCGCCTGGCCGCCGGGCGCCAATTCATGTCGCCAGAGAACCAGGCTTTGATACGTGAGCAGGCGGCCATGAGCAGCACGGCAAACCATCGTGAAGCGTTTCCCGAAGACTTCGTCTACGACTTTGTCGAACCCGGCCCGGATGACCACTTTGACTTTGGCATCAACTACAAGGCCTGCGGTTTTTGCAAGTTTGCAGCCCACCATGGCGACACCGAAATCTTGCCGAACATCTGTGGCCTTGACTTCGTCGCTTACGCGGCGCGCGGCATCCACCTGGAAAGAACACAAACCTTGGCTGGCGGCGCGAGCCATTGCGACTTTCGGTTCACCCAGCGCACGCCCTAGCCCTCACGACGGCCGAGCCACAGCCTCAATCGCCTCCCGCAACCGAGGCGCCGAAAAGTCCAGAAACCTCCGCATCTTCAGCGGCATCTGGCCGCGCGAAACATGCACTAGGCTGACGGGTAAGGGCTCGGGCTCGTAGCTTTCCAAAATGGTCTGCAGCTTGCCGCGCTGAATCGAATCCACCACTTGGTAGTGCATCAACCGCGTGACGCCCACGGACAGGCTCGCGGCTTCTGCTGCGGCTTCGGTGGTGGTCACCGCTAAACGGGGCTGCAGGTGTACGTCGACAGCTGCGCCTGAGTTCGGATGGCGGAAGCGCCAGCTCGGGGACGTCTGCAGAACATCAACCGTCACACACGGGAAACGCGCCAGATCTGCAGGCTCCAACGGTACCCCATGTGCAGCCAGCAGTGCCGGGCTGGCACACGTCACCAAGCGCATGCTGCCCACGGCCGTGGCGACCATGGCGCTGTCGGGTAGCTTGCCGATGCGCACGGCCATGTCGACGTGGTCGTCCACCAGGTTGACGTTGCGGTCGGCGAGCATGAGGCGCACCTGGATCTCGGGGAAAGCCGCCAAAAACTCGGCTACCACAGGCAACACGTGCAGGCGGCCAAACATGATGGGCGCGGTGATGACCAGCTCGCCCTTGGGCTCGGTGAATTCACCGGCGGCTGTGCGCTCGGCCTCTTCCACTTGCTCCAGGATGCGGCGGGCGGACGCGAGGTAGGTCACGCCGGCATCGGTCAAGGTGAGCTTGCGTGTGGTGCGGATCAACAACCGAGCACCCAGCCGCGCCTCCAAGTCGGTGATCTTGCGGCTGAGCGTGGCCAGCGGCACCTGCAGAGCGCGTGCCGCTGCGGAAAGGCTACCCGCTTCGGTGACGGCCACCAGCATTGACATGGCTTCCAAACGATCCATGGGCCACCTTTCCGTTTTTTGGTAGAGACATTGCCGAATTTAACGGATTATCAAATTAACTGAGAAGGCGCACCATTCAGCCATCAACTTCTTAAACCACTGATTGGAGAAGACCATGGCCTACGGATTTTTGGATATCGCGGTGACCCCCAGCGTGCAAGCCGCGCAAGCGTCCATGGGCGCCGACCACCTGTGGCAAGACTTCAAAGGCCACCGCGAGTTCGACCGGTTTACGCGCAACGAGGCCGCCTTCATTGCCGCGCGCGACAGCTTCTACATGGCCACGGTGTCGGAAACCGGCTGGCCCTACCTGCAGCACCGTGGCGGGCCGCGTGGCTTTTTGAAGATGGTGGACGACCAAACGCTGGCGTTTGCCGACTACCGTGGCAACCGGCAATACATCAGCAAGGGCAACCTGGCGGCCGACAACCGTGCCAGCCTGTTCTTGATGGACTACGCCGGCCGCACCCGCCTGAAGATTTTTGCGCGCGTGGAAGAAGTGGCGCTGGATGCCGACCCGGCGCTGACCGAGCTGGTCACCGTGCCCGGCTACAAGGCCAAGCTGGAGCGCATCTTCCGCGTGAAGCTGGAGGCGTTTGATTGGAACTGCCCGCAACACATCACGCCGCGCTTTACCGAAGAAGAGATCACCACCGCCGTAGCCCCGCTGCGCGACAAGTTGAGCGCACTGGAGGCTGAGAATGCCGAACTGCGGGCGCAACTGGCGGCGAAGGGAAACGGCGGATGAAAGCGCGGGGTTCGCGGGCAGGTGACCTTAACACTGCTGCCCGCGAGGCCGTCGCGCTTTAGGTTTCGCTTAGAAGTCGATCTGTGCCGACATCATCAGCGTGCGCGGAGCGCCCACGGTGACGTAGCCCGTCGCGGTCACCCAATAAGCCTTGTCGGCGATGTTTTCCAGGTTGGCACGAAAGACCACGGGCTTGTTGGCGATCTTGGTGGCGTAACGCGCGCCAATATCCACACGCGTCCAGGCCGGCATGCGCAACGTGTTGGCCGCGTCGTAGTACATGGATGACGTGTTGATCACGCGGCCGTTCAAGCTCAGGCCGGGCACCCACGGGGTATCCCAGTCCAGACCGACGTTGAACGTGCTGTCGGGCACGCCGCTGACGTCTTTGCCCTGGTTCACACCGCCGGCCGCCTTGGTCAGCTTGGCGTCGGTAAACGACGCGCTGGCCATCAGGCGCAGGCCGCGCTGGATTTCGCCATAGGCCGTCAGCTCCAGGCCACGGTTGCGTTGTTCGCCACCAAAGCTGTAGAGGTTGGTGACAGGGTCGGTCATCGCGCTTGGACGCGTAATCTGGTACAGCGCAACCTGGGTCAGCAGCTTGCCCCAGTCAGCCTTCACACCCACTTCGTATTGCTTGGACTTTTGCGGGGCAAAAATCTGGCCCGCGTTGGCCGTGGTCGCACCCGCCACACCGCCTGGCTGTAGACCGGCTGTGTAGTTGCTGTACACCGAGATGTTCTGTTGAGGCTTGAACACCAGCCCGACCAACGGCGTGATGGCGCTTTCCTTGTAGGTGGAGACGCCTGCAGCACTCTTCTGATCGATGGTCTGGTCGCGTACCCCCAGGGACACCAGGAAGCGGTCGTTCAAGAAAGCCAGTGTGTCCACCAGCGCCAGGCTGGATTGTTCCAGCTCGCCCGATTTGGTGGGCGTGCCACGCACGAAGTTGATGCTTGGCAAGGGGGCTGGGTTGTAGATGTTGGACGACGCGATCGCGTTGGTCAGTTGGTAGAAGTAGCCGCTTTCACGCTCCATGAGGTTGGCCGCCGCCACCAGCGTATGGCTTACAGCACCCGTCTTGAATTTGGTGCGCACGCCGACTTCGCCCGACGTGGTCTTGTTGTATTCGTCGTAGTAGCCGTTCTTGATGGTGAAGTCGCCCGCCGTGTTGATGCGCTGTTGCGCGGTCGGGAAGTTCTGCTGGCTCGACACATCGGAGTAACCCAGACTGCCATAGACGGTGGTGCTGTCGGTGATGTCGTATTCGGCGCGCGTGATGGCGGTCTTGGCCTGGTCAGAAAGCACGGTGCCGGGGTTGTAGTTGGTGCGCGGATTGGGCACAGCAGGGATCTGCGTGATGCCGGCCAGGAAGGCGCTTTGCGGGCGGAATTCGGTGGTTTTGCTGTCGGTGCTCAATAGATCTGCCGACCAGCGCAGGCGGGCGCCAGCGTAGTCCACGCCCAGCGAACCCAGCCCCAGGCTTTGCTTGCCGCCGTCAATGTTGCCTTCGCCGTTGCGCCACACGCCGTTGACGCGCACGCCCCATTGGTTGTCTTCACCAAAGCGGCGGCCCACGTCCAGGTGGGTGCCGAATTGCGCCTTGCCCATATAGGTGGCCGTCAGGCGGGTCAATGGGGTATCACTGGCACGCTTGGTCACAACGTTGATGCCGCCGCCGATGCTGCCGCTGGGGCCGGTTCCGTTGGTGAAGGCGGCTGGGCCCTTGAGCACCTCAACGCGCTCGATCATTTCGAGTGGCATGCGGGTGGAGGGCGACAAGCCATACAGGCCATTCATGGCCACGTCGCGGGCCGAGACCGAGTAGCCACGGATCTGGAAGTCTTCACCATAACCGCCACGCGCCTGCAAGGTGCGCACCGAGGCGTCGTTCATCACCACGTCGGAGATGTTCAGCGCCTGCTGGTTCTCGATCAACTCCGAGGTGTAGTTGGTGGTGCTGAAGGGCACGTTCATCAGATCAACCCGGCCGAGCAAACCCAGATCGCCGCCACGCGCCAACTGGCCGCCCGAGTACGTCTTTTGCAAGCCGCCGATGGCTTCGGCCTGGTCGGTCACGACCACTTCGTCAAGGCTTTTGCCTGTGGGGGTGGTCTGCGCCACTGCGCCAGCGGCCGCCAGCACGAGGCCGGCGCCCAGGACTTGGCGAATCAGGAGGGCGAGTGGAGTGGGTGCAAAACGGGGTTCTGCGCGAGACGAATGGCCAATCGACGAATGCATGGAGGAGTCTTGAAAAAGAAAAAGACGAACGGAAGCCGGCAGAGCCGGGTCGAAAGCAAGGTGGGCGTTGAGTGAACCGCCGCTGAGCATGCAGCGTGGGTGCTTCAGCTTAGAAGCGAACGGTAATAGCAACCATTCTCATTGTAATTTGCGTGTAACTCTTGTTGAAGATACAAGCGAGAAAACGTGGCTATTGTTGCGTTATCGATACAAATAGCGATCGACACGTTTGTGCGCGGCGCCCTCTCCCACCGGGCCGCGCCGTTGAACTCGAGCGTTTTGAGGCGTTAAAGCGGCAAGCCGCACTGCACGGGCTTGGCGCCCAGCAGCGTCACACACACCTGCGGATCGATACCAACCAGGTAACCCCGCCGCCCACCATTGATCAAGATGCGCGGCAGCGCGAGGATGGTTTCTTCGATGAACACCGGCATGGTCTTACGTGTGGCAAACGGCGAAGTGCCGCCCACCATGTAGCCACTGTGCCGGTTCGCCACTTCCGGCAAACAAGGCTCCACCGACTTGGCCCCAATCTGCCGCGCCAGATTCTTGGTCGACACCTTGAGGTTGCCATGCATCAACACAATCAGCGGCTTGGCCGCCTGGTCCTGCATCACCAGCGTCTTCACCACCGTGAACGGATCAAACCCCAGCACCTCCGCACTGTGCTGCGCCCCGCCATGCTCCAGATACTCGTAACTGTGCTCGGTGAAGTCGATCTTCTGCGCCCGCAGCAACTGCGTGGCGGGCGTTTCAGAAATATGCGCTTTGCTGGCCATGGCAAAAACTTAGAAGGAAATAATGCTCCCTACGCTTAGAGGACGAGCGTAAGAAGCTATACAAACAATAGCAACCTCAAAATCAAAACGCACTGCACCGATGGCCCCAACATGGGGACTCGCGGAACCGGCTTCGCCGGGCCGCAGAGTCCGCCCCCAGCAGGGGGGTTGGCGCAGCGACACGCAGTGCGCGAAGACTGGGGGGTTACTCAATCACTGCGCCGGGTCGCGCAATTCCCAGCGGATCTTGTCGATCTCGGCCAACACCTCAGCCGACAGCGTGGTGCCCCAAGCGTCCAGATCCTCATCCAACTGCGCCACCGTGGTCACACCGATGATGGTGCTGGCCACTTGCCACTTGGTGTAGCAGAAGGCTAGTGCCAGTTGCGTGGGCGTCAAACCGTTGGCACGGGCCAGGGCGTTGTAGCGGCGCGCGGCGACCAGCGCATCGTGGCGGCCCCAGCGTTGTTTGCGCACCGATTCGTAACGCGCAATGCGCGCGCCTTGCGGCGCTTCAGGGCCGGTGGTGCCGGAGGCATCGTACTTGCCGGTCAACAAACCGAAGCCGAGTGGCGAGTACGCGAGCAGCGACACGCCCAAGCGGTACATGGTTTCGTCCAGACCGTTTTCTACCGTGCGGTTCACCAGGCAGTAGGGGTTTTGCACGGTGGCCACGCGTGGCAGGCCATGCTGTTCGGCCAGGCGCACGAACTCGTGCACGCCGTAAGGCGTTTCGTTCGACAAGCCTACGGCGCGGATTTTGCCGGCCTTGACCAGGCGCGCCATCGCGTCCAGTTGCTCGTGGATCGGCGCCACGGGCAGATCTTTTTCGGGATCGAAGTACACGTTGCCAAAAGCCGGCACGTGGCGTGCAGGCCAATGGATCTGGTACAGGTCGATGACGTCGGTCTTCAGGCGCTTCAGGCTGTCTTCACAGGCGGCGGTGATTTCGGCGCCGGTCAAATCAGCACTGCCGTTGCGCACCCAAGGCATGCCGCGCGAAGGGCCGGCCACTTTGCTGGCGACCACCAGCTTTTCGCGGGCACCGGGGTTCTTGGCGAACCAGTTGCCGATGATGGTCTCGGTGGCGCCAAAGGTTTCGGCACGTGCGGGCACCGAGTACATCTCGGCCGTGTCGATGAAGTTCACGCCGCGCTCCAACGAGCGGCTCAGAATGCTGTGCGAGGTCGCCTCATCGACTTGCTCGCCAAACGTCATGGTGCCCAGGCAGATCGGCGTCACACGCAGGTCGCTGTGGCCCAACTGAACTTGATTCATAAACTCTCCCAAACAGAAAGACCAGAGTTTACGGTTAGGCCGCTAACTTTGCCGATGGTCAGCGATTCAGGCCGGCAAGTCCCACACCGTGCGCAGCACTGAGATGGTAGCCACCGTGGCCGGATCATGCTCGGCCGCCGCCGGGTAAATAAACCCCAGCCGCGCGGCCATGCGCGCGTGCGGCCAGATCACCACCTCTTGGCGCTCGCTGGCGGCCACCGCAATGTCTTCGCGCAGCAGCGCCAAGCCCACGCCCGAGCGCACCAGGCTCTGCGGCGAAGCCACTTCGTCAGATTCAAGCACCTGGTTGGGCGACAAGCCCTGGTGGGCAAACATGTCGCGCAGCAGCGTCTGCACGTGGTGCTGGGTGGGTGCGCCGATCCACGGCATGTCGGCAATTTCGCGCCAGCCGGCGTGCAGCACTTTGTCGCGAATGTCGTACGGCCCGGCGATGCGGTAGTAAACGCTTTGCAACTGCAGCCCGGCCACTTCACGCGGCATGTTGGGGCCGATGTAGAAGGCGCCCTGCAGCAGCCCGGCCGCCACCTGTTCGCGCAACTCTTCGGCGTTGCCGTTGCGGGTTTTGATGTCGAGCAGCGGCAGGCTGCTGACCAGGGCTTGCAGCAGCGAGCCCAGGCGCAGCCAGTCGGGGTCGCCCAACGTGCCGATCACCAGTTGCCCGGTGACGCGGCCAATCAACTCCTTGGCTTTGCCCACCAAATGGCTGGCAGCCGTGAGCACTTGCTCCGCATCGGGCAGCAAGGTTTCGCCCGCCTTGGTGAGCGTAATGCGGCCGGGGCGCCGGTCGAACAAGGCCACGCCCAACTCGTCTTCCAACGCCTTGATTTGCGCGGTGACAGCCGGCTGGGTGAGGTGCAGCAGCTCGGCTGTGCGCGTGACGTTGCCCAGCTTGGCGGCCGTGACAAACGCGCGCAGTTGGTAGATTTCCATGCGCGGGTCGCGGCCGGTGTTCACCCCATTGCCAACGGTTCCGCTGCTCACGCTCGCGCCCCTCGGCGCGCTACCGTCACCACCTCACGCATGCAGAAACCGCACCTGCGTGGGGTCGATGCCCAAGCGCACCTGTGCGCCCGGCGGGAACATCGCCAAGCCGGCGTAATGCGCCTGGTCGGCCACCATGGCAACCTCACCCACGCGCACGCGGTAGCGCGAAGATTCGCCCAAAAATTCGGCGCTCTCCACCAGCCCGTCCATCCATACCCGCGAGGCATCGACTTGTGCGTCGCGCACCTGAATGCTCACCTGGTGCGGGCGGAAGGCCATCGCCACATCGCCCATGGCCGGGGCTTGTGGCGGGCGTGGGAACGTCAGCGAGCCAAAGCCCGGCAATTTGAACGTGAGCGTTTCATTGCTCACGGCGGTGACCTGCCCGTCCAGCACATTCGCCGTGCCCACAAAAGAGGCGACGAAGCGGTTGCCCGGAAAGTCATACAAGCCCGAAGCCGCGCCCACCTGCTGCAAGATACCCTTGTCGAGCACGGCCATGCGGTCGGCGGTGGTCATGGCTTCTTCCTGATCGTGTGTGACGAAGATGGTGGTCAGGCCAAGCTTGCGCTGCAGGTGTTTGATTTCTTCGCGCATCTGCACGCGCAGTTGTTTGTCGAGGTTGGACAGCGGCTCGTCCAGCAGCAGCAGTTTGGGCTCAATCACCACCGTGCGCGCCAGCGCCACGCGCTGCTGCTGCCCGCCAGACAACTGCCCCGGCCGGCGTTGGGCGTAGGCGCCCAGCCCCACCAGGTCGAGCACCGCACCCACTTTGCGTTTGATGGCGTCGCGCGTTTCACGCCGTTCCACCAAACCAAAGCCCACGTTTTCGGCCACCGTCATGTGCGGCCACAAGGCGTAGCTTTGAAACACCATGCCGATGTTGCGCGCGTGGGGTGGCACGCCGGTGATGTCTTGCCCGTCCACACGCAACTCGCCGCGCTGGTGTTGGTTGAAGCCGGCGATCAAGCGTAGCAAGGTGGACTTGCCCGAGCCCGAGGGGCCGAGCAGCGCAAAGAACTCTCCCGGTTCCACACGCAGGTTGATGTCGCGCAGCACTTCGGTGCTGCCGTAGCTCAGGCTGATGTTCTTGGCCTCAAGAGATACCTTGTTCATGTTTGTCTCGTTCTCTAAATTATTAATGTCCGCTCGCTGCACTGACCGTCGCGCGCGAACGCTCCACAAACCGGTGCGAGAAGTATGTCCCCAGGCCGACTACCACCACAGCCAGTACGCCTAATGCCGCGCCCGGGCCGCGCCCCGAAATGCTTTGCATATAGAGGTAGATGCCGTAGCTCATCGGTGCCTGGCTTTGTGCGGACGACAACAAAATCGTGGCCGACAACTCCACCGCTGCCGTGATGAAGCTGGTGACAAAACCCGCCAGCAAACCGCCCGCCATCAGCGGCACCATCACACGCTTGATGGTGCGGCCCCGCGTGGCGCCCAGGCTTTGCGCGGCTTCTTCAAGCGAGATGTGCACCTGCTGCAGCGCCGCCATACACGAGCGCAGTGCATACGGCAGGCGCCGCACGGCGTAGGCCAGCATGATCAGCACCCAGGTGGTGACGATGGGGGTGTCGGTGAACGGCAGGTTCACGCCCTTGAACATGCGCAGGTAGCCAATCGCCAGCACCAGGCCGGGAATGGCCAGCGCCGCAGAGGCCAGGTGGTCGAGCCACTGGCGCGCTGGCAGGTTGGTGCGCAAAATCAGGTAGGCGATGGCGGTGCCAATCACCACGTCCAGCCCGGCCGACAACACGCAGTACAGCAAGGTGTTGCCGATCATGCGGCTCGAATCGCCAAACACCGTGGCGTAGTGCTCCAGCGTGTAGCTGTCGGGCAGTACCGAGAAGCTCCACACCTTGGAGAACGACATCAGCAAAATGCCGATGTGCGGCGCCAGCGTGACCAGCAGCACCACGCCAATCCAGCCATAGGCCAGCAGCGATTCCCAACCCGAGAGCTGCCGCTTTTGCAGCGCGCCCCCGCCCTTTTGCAGCGTGGCGTAGTCCTTGCCCTTCATCACGCGCGCGGCCATCCACAACGCCAATACCGAGAAGGTAATCATGATCACGCTGATCACGTAGCCCAGCGGGTCGTCAATGCCCACTGAGGTGATGCGCAGGTAGGCTTGCGGCGCCAGCATGTTGGTCACGCCCATCACCAGCGGTGTGCCCAGGTCATCGAACACCTTGACGAACACCAGCGCAGCCCCGGCCAGGTAGCCCGGCATCGACAGCGGAAAAATCACCCGGCGGAACAAGCGCCAGCCCTTGGCGCCGAGGTTCAGCGCCGACTCTTCCATGGCGCCGTCGATGTTGCGCATGGCCGCCACCAGGTTCAGCAAAATGAACGGAAAGTAGTGGATGCTCTGCACGAAGGTCACGCCCACCAGGCCATCCATGATGGGCACGGTGAAACCAAAATAATCGTTCAACAGCAGGTTGACCGAGCCGCTGCGGCCAAAGATCAACTGCAACGCCACGGCGCCTACAAACGGCGGCATGATCAGCGGCAACACACCCAGCGTTTGGATCAGCAGCGCACCGCGAAACTCAAAGCGCACCGTGAGGTACGCCAGCGGCACGGCGATGAGGGAGGCAAACAACACGCTCGCCAGCGAGACGATCAGGCTGTTGAAAAACGACTCGCGAAAGATGCCCTGGTTGAAGAAGGTGGCGAAGTGGCCGAAGGTCAGCGCGCCGGTCTCGTTCACAAACGCGGTGTAGATTACCGTGCCCACGGGCACCAGCAAGAACACCAGCAGAAACGCCAGGATCAGCAGAAATGCTGTCCACGGGCCGATGCCGGAGAGGCGGCTCGTCCAGGACGTGCGCGCAGAGGCGGAAGGTGGGGACGCAGCCGGGCCGGCCGCGACAGGAATTGCAGACATGGGTGTCCCTTAATCGAAGATGTTCACCCGCGCACCGGCTCTATCGATACAAGCCGGCGCGGGTGTGCCAAGGTGCTGGTTACAGCGCCGCCGCTTGGTTGGCCAGATCAGCCGCACGCTCGTAGTTGGCGCGCGCCTTGGAAGACCACATTTCTTCCAGCCCGGTGAGCTGCTTCGACACCGCCACGTCACGCCGGTTTTTGCGGAAGACTTCCAGGAACTCGTTGTCCTTGACGTTGGCTTCGCCCACCAGCGAGGTGTAGGCCAGGCTGCGCGCCTGGTTCAGCAGCTCGGTGCCCTTGGCATTGGGCTTGGCCTTGAGCTTTTTGTCAGCCGCGTGGATGGCCTTGGTCGCGGCCTGCAACTCTTTCAGGCGAAAGGTCACCATCTGGTCGAACATGCTGGTGACCACTTGGTAGCGCGCTTCAGACAAGTCCGCATCAAACTGCACCTTGGCGCGCTTGGCCACGTCTTGCGGGTCGGGGTAATTGGCCGGGGCCTTGAGGCTGCTGTAAGGCAAGATGGGCAAGCGGCTGATCTTCGGGTCGAACAACAGTTGTTGACCCTCGGTCGACATACTGAAGGCCATGAATTTCTTCGCCTCATCGGTGTTTTTGCCACCGGCCACCAGCGCGATGTTGGCGGGCACCACGGCCGTCATGCTGGGGTAGGCAAAGTCCACCGGAAAGCCCGAGTACTTGCCCGCCAGGCCAAAGAAGTCGATGACGATGCCCACACCGTATTGGCCGTTGTTCACACCATCGGGCACGGCGAAGCTGCGGTCGGTCACGGCGGCGGCGTTGCCCATGATCTGCAGCAGTTGGCTCCAGCCTTTATCCCAGCCCTCGCCTTGCAAAATGGTCTCTACCGTGAGCTGCGTGGTGCCCGAGCGCGAAGGGCTGGAGATGGCCACATGGCCGAAGTATTCAGGCCGCGCCAGGTCGGCCCATTCCTTGGGCGCGGTGAGCTTGTGCGCTTGCAGATAACGGGTGTTCCACATCATGCCGTAGCCGGCCAGCGCCTGGCCGTAGTACAGGCCTTGCGGGTCGTTCAGCGGGTAGTTGCCAATTTTTGCGGGCGCTTGGGGGTTCTTGGTGTCGGGTGCGGCCTGCAGCAGTTGTTGGCGCGCCAGCACTTCAAACGCGTCAGGGGCCGAGGCCCACATGATGTCGGGCCGTTGGCCAGCGGGCAGCTCTTTGATGTAGGCGATAGAGGCGGTGGTGTTCTTGTTCAAGATCTCTATCTTGATGCCGGGGTTCTTCGCTTCAAATGCTTTTTGGTAGGCCGAGGTCAGCTCTTTGGGGAACGAGGTCAACACGGTAACGGTGCCCGCATGTGTTAAACCGCCAACGCCCGCCAGCGCAGCAACGGCCATCGAGGCCAAGATTCTTGAACGCATGTTTGTCTCCTGCATCTTTGTTGATTTGCGGGTGCAATGTATGCGGGGGACACAAACGCAGCCAATCATAGTTTTTGATGCCGCACATCAGATAGAGCGTCGGTCGGGTTATCCCGATGCTCCTACACCTTGCTTCTGTCTTCGTATGATCGGCAGGTATGTCCGCAAACATCTACCAAGCCCAACGCATCGCCCGATCAGAGTTCGTCCCCATCCGCCACCAGCAGTACCACGTGCATGTGTGGGGCAAGCCACAGCCCGGCGTGGCGCCGCTGGTGATGGTGCATGGCTGGATGGACGTGGGGGCGTCCTACCAGTTTGTGGTGGACGCCATGGCGCAAGACCGTCACATCATCGCGCCCGACTGGCGCGGCTTCGGCCTGACCACCGGCGCCCCCACCGACCACTATTGGTTTGCCGATTACCTGGCCGACCTGGACTTTCTGCTCGACCACTACGCCGGTGATCAGCCCGTTGATTTGGTGGGCCACAGCATGGGCGGCAACGTAGTGATGCAGTACGCGGGCGCACGGCCCGCGCGCATTCGCCGCCTGGTCAATCTGGAAGGCTTCAGCGGCCCGGTGCATTCGGCCGAGTTGGCCCCCTCGCGCTACGGCCGCTGGATGGACGAACTCAAAGCCCTGCACAGCGGCGGCACACAGCTCAAAGGCTATGCCGACGTGGATAGCGTGGCGCAGCGACTGATGAAGAACAACCCGCGCCTGGGCGCCGACAAAGCCGCCTGGCTGGCCCACCATTGGGCGCGGCCCGATGCGCAAGGTCAGTGGCAAATTCTGGGCGACCCGGCGCACAAAATCGTCCACGCCTACCTGCCGCGGGTGGATGAGTTGTTGGCGCTGTACCGCCAGATCAGCATGCCGCTGCTGGCCGTGCAGGCCGAAGAAGACAGCCTGCAGCGCTGGTGGGGCACACGTTTTACGCTAGACGAGTATTACGAGCGGCTCAAGCTCGTGCCGCATGTGCGGCGCGAAGTGATGGCCGACGCCGGCCACATGCTGCACCACGACCAACCACAGCGCTTGGCGGCGTTATTAGACGAATTCTTGCTCTAGCGCATAGTAGATATGCGCAAGCAGCTATGATTTGTGCAGCAACCCTGCGCGGCGAGGCGGCATGTAAAGGGCCCTCAGATGCGTGAGAAAATGCCCGATCTGCCGCGCTCCCGCCTCGGGGCCCCTCTCCTCTGCATTGAGGAAGAAAGAGGCGCATCCCACGCCAGCCAGCGCCGGCCTCTTTTTTGACCGAACACAGAAAGCACAACATCATGGACGCAGAACGCATCAACGCCATTGGCACCCAACTCAGCAGCCTGAGCGCGCGTACCGAAGACTTACGGAGGTATCTTTGACTACGATGCAAAAGCTGAACGCCTGCGCACGGTAGACGCATCGCTCGAAGACCCCAGCGTCTGGAACGACCCCAAGCGCGCCCAGGAACTGGGCAAAGAGAAGAAGGCGCTCGACGCCGTGGTGGTCACCATCACCGACCTGACGCGTGAACTCTCCGACAACCTCGAGCTGTACGAGATGTCGAAGGAAGAAGGCGACGAAGACGGCCTGATGACCATCGAAGCCGAATCCGCCAAGCTCTCCGCCATCGTGGAAGGCCTGGAGTTCCGCCGCATGTTCAACCAGCCGGCCGATCCGATGAACGCCTTCCTGGACATCCAGGCCGGCGCCGGTGGCACCGAGGCTTGCGACTGGGCCAGCATGCTGCTGCGCCAGTACCTGAAGTACGCCGAGCGCAAAGGCTTCACCGCCACGGTAGAAGACATCTCCGACGGCGACACCGCCGGCATCAAGGGCGCCACCATCAAGGTTGAAGGCGAATACGCGTTTGGCCTGCTGCGCACCGAAACCGGCGTGCACCGCCTGGTGCGCAAGAGCCCGTTCGACTCGTCCGGCGGTCGCCACACCAGCTTTGCCAGCGTGTTTGTCTACCCTGAGGTGGATGACTCGATCGAGATCGAGATCAACCCTTCTGACGTGCGCACCGACACCTTCCGTGCCAGTGGCGCCGGCGGCCAGCACATCAACAAGACCGACTCGGCCGTGCGCTTGACGCACATTCCCACCGGCATTGTGGTGCAGTGCCAGGACGGCCGCAGCCAGCACAGCAACCGCGACGTGGCCTGGAAACGCCTGCGTTCGCGTCTGTACGACTTCGAAATGCGCAAACGCATGGAAGAACAACAGAAGCTCGAAGACAGCAAGACCGACGTGGGCTGGGGCCACCAGATACGCAGCTACGTGCTGGACAACAGCCGCATCAAAGACCTGCGGACCAACGTGGAAGTCTCGGCCACCCAAAAGGTGCTCGACGGCGACCTCGACGTTTTCATCGAAGCCTCTCTGAAACAAGGCGTGTAATGACCCAGCTGAACGCGTTGCAACTTTCTCTTGTGCCCGTCAAAGGCCTGATCTTCGACATGGACGGCACCATGATCGACTCCATGCCGCACCACTCTTCCACCTGGCTCGACTTTGCCAAGAAGCACCAAGTCGACATGGAGATAGAAGAACTGATGCGCCGTACCACGGGCCGCACCGGCCTGGAATGCGTGCGCCTGATCCTCGACCAGCCTGAGATGGACGAGGCCGAAGCCTGGGCCCTGGTGCACGAGAAAGAACAGTTGTACCGCGACATCTTCGGCCCGATCTTTGCCGAAGTGAAAGGCTTCACGCCCTTCTACGCCGCCGCACGTGCGCGCGGCCTGAAGGTGGGCGTGGGCACAGCCGGCGACATCCACAACGTGGAATTCGCCATGGGCCATTTGAAGATGAACCCGCCGCCAGACGCGATTGCGCGCGGCGACGAGGGCCTGACCGGCAAGCCCACCCCCGCCATTTTTTTGGCGGCGGCGCAGCGCATTGGCATTGCGCCTGAAAATTGCATCGTGTTTGAAGACGCGCCGTTTGGCATTGAAGCCGCACGCCGCGCCGGGATGCGCGCCGTGGGGGTGTGCACTACCAACACACCTGAAGAATTGGCCGGGCCGCACGTGATCACTTGCGTGCGCAATTTTGAAGAACTATTGAACTCGAACTTTCTGGGGAACCTCCATGCTGCGTGAAGGACAACCTTCGGCCATCTTCCGTGCCGACTACACCGCACCTGCGTTCTGGGTCGACACCGTCGACCTGTGCTTCGACCTTGATCCGGCGAAAACCCGGGTGCTCAACAAAATGCGCTTGCGCCGCAACCCCGACGTGCCCGCGCAAGCGCTGCGCCTCGACGGCGAAGAGCTGAACCTGGCGCGTGTGCTGGTCAACGGCCAGGGCGCATCGTTCAAGATCGACGGCAACCAACTGGTGCTGGAAAACCTGCCCAGCGTGGAAGATGGCGCGTTTGATCTGGAGATCTTCACCACCTGCGCACCCGCGAAGAACACCAAGCTGATGGGCTTGTACGTCAGCAACGACTCGTTCTTCACGCAGTGCGAGGCCGAAGGCTTCCGCCGCATCACCTACTTCCTGGATCGCCCGGACGTGATGGCCAGCTACAGCGTGACGCTGCGCGCCGACAAGGCCGCCTACCCGGTGCTGCTGTCCAACGGCAACCTGGTGGAGCACGGCAATCTGGATGATGGCCGACACTTTGCCAAGTGGGTCGACCCGCACCGCAAGCCCTGCTACCTGTTCGCCCTGGTGGCGGGCAAGCTGGTGGCGCGCGAACAGCGCATCACTTCGCGCGCGGGCAAAGACCACTTGCTGCAAGTGTTTGTGCGCCCCGGCGATCTCGACAAAACCGAGCACGCCATGCAGTCGCTGATGGCGTCTGTGGCCTGGGACGAAGCACGCTTTGGCCTGCCGCTCGATCTGGAACGCTTCATGATCGTCGCCACCAGCGACTTCAACATGGGCGCCATGGAGAACAAGGGCCTGAACATCTTCAACACCAAATACGTGTTGGCGAACCCTGCCACGGCCACCGACACCGACTACGCCAACATCGAGAGCGTGGTGGGCCATGAATACTTCCACAACTGGACCGGCAACCGCGTGACCTGCCGCGACTGGTTTCAGTTGAGCCTGAAGGAAGGCCTGACCGTCTTCCGCGACCAGGAATTCAGCCAAGACCTGTGCCGCGAGCCATCGGCCCGCGCCGTCAAGCGCATCGAAGACGTGCGGGTGTTGCGCACCGCGCAGTTCCCTGAAGATGCGGGCCCCATGGCCCACCCGGTGCGACCCGACAGCTACATCGAAATCAACAACTTCTACACCGTCACCATCTACGAAAAGGGTGCGGAAGTGGTGCGCATGATGCAAACCCTGGTGGGCCGCGAAGGCTTTGCCAAGGGCATGACGCTGTACTTCGAACGCTTTGACGGCCAAGCCGTGACCTGCGACGACTTCGCGCAGTCGATTTCCGATGCGAACCCAAACTCTGACTTGGCGCGCTTGCTGCCACAGTTCAAACGCTGGTACAGCCAGGCCGGCACACCACGTGTACATGCCGCTGGCCAATACGACGCGGCGAATCGCACTTACACACTGACGCTGACGCAACGCTGCGCGCCCACGCCGGGCCAAGCGGAGAAAGAGCCGTTTGTCATTCCCGTGAGCCTGGGCTTGCTGAGCAGCCACGGCGCCGAGTTACCGCTGTTCACCAGCGCCGGTGCCCTGCCCGCACCTTTCACGCATGTGATGACACAAGCCAGCGAAACGCTGACCTTTGTGAACGTGGACGCCGAGCCCGTGCCGTCCATCTTGCGCGGCTTCAGCGCGCCAGTGGTACTGGAATTCGACTACAGCGACGCACAACTGCTCGCCCTGCTCGCCCATGACAGCGACCCGTTCAACCGCTGGGAAGCCGGCCAACGCCTGGCCGTGCGTGCCGCTCTTGAATCAATAGCATCCTCCGCAGATGTGGAAAGCGTTAAGCCGCTAAACGATGCGTATATCTCCGCCATGCGCGATGTGCTGCGCCACCCCACGCTGGACGCCGCGTTCAAAGAACTGGTGCTGACGCTGCCGTCGGAAAGCTACCTGGCCGAACAGCTGGACGTGGTCGACCCACAACGCATCCACGCCGTGCGCGAAACCATGCGCCTGCAACTCGCCACCGCCTTGCGCACCGACTGGGCTGAGGTGTTTGAAGCCCACCAAAACAACGGTGCCTACCAGCCCGACCCACTCTCCAGCGGCCGCCGCGCACTGGCCGGCATGGCGTTGAGCCAGTTGTGCCTGGCCGCACAGACTGATGGCGACACGGTGTGGCCTGGCCGCGCCTACCAGCGCTTCAAAGACGCCAGCAATATGACCGACCGCTTCAACGCCTTGAGCGCGCTGGTCTCGGCAGGCAGCACGCTCGCGCCACAAGCGCTGGCACGCTTCCATGCCTTGTTCAAAGACGAAGCGCTGGTGCTCGACAAATGGTTTGCCCTGCAAGCCGGTACCACCGACCGTGGCGGCAACATCTTGCCGGCCGTGCGCCAATTGATGAAGCATGCCGACTTCAACCTGCGCAACCCCAACCGCGCGCGCAGCGTGATCTTCAGCTACTGCAGCGCCAACCCGGGCGCCTTCCACCGCGCCGATGCCGCAGGTTATGTGTTCTGGGCCGACCGCGTGATCGAGCTCGACGGCATCAACCCGCAAGTCGCCGCCCGCCTGGCGCGTGCGCTCGACCGCTGGAAGAAGCTGGCCGAACCCTATCGCCACGCGGCACAGGAAGCCCTGTTGCGCGTGGCCAGCAAGGCCGACCTCAGCAACGACGTGCGCGAAGTGGTCACGCGCGCGTTGGCTGACTGATAGTCCTGCAGCAAGAGTTTCAACTTCAGAACGGAAACCGTTATGTCTCAAAAAATCTCGCTCACCCGCTACCTGGTTGAGCAGCAACGCGTGGATGGGCGCATTCCGGCCCAACTGCGCCTGCTGCTCGAAGTGGTCGCGCGCTCGTGCAAAGGCATCAGCCAAGCCGTCAACAAAGGCGCGCTCGGCGGAGTGCTGGGTGCCGCCGCCACGGAAAACGTGCAAGGTGAAATCCAGAAGAAGCTGGACATCATCGCCAACGAAGTGCTGATCGAAGCCAACGAATGGGGCGGCCACCTGGCGGCCATGGCGTCCGAAGAAATGGACAGCATCTACGTGGTGCCCAACCGCTACCCGCAAGGTGAATACCTGCTGCTGTTTGATCCACTCGACGGCTCCAGCAACATCGACGTCAACGTCAGCATCGGCACCATCTTCAGCGTGCTGAAGAAGCCCGACCCGGCACCGGGTGAAGCCGCGCATGCCGTCAACGAGCAAGACTTCTTGCAAGCGGGCAGCAAACAAGTGGCCGCCGGCTACTGCGTCTACGGCCCGCAGACCACACTGGTGCTCACCGTGGGCAATGGCGTGGCGATGTTCACGCTCGACCGCGAACAAGGCTCCTTTGTGCTCACGCAAGAGAATGTGCAAGTGCCAGCCGACACGCAAGAGTTCGCCATCAACATGAGCAACATGCGCCATTGGGACGAGCCGGTGAAACGCTACATCGACGAATGCCTGCAAGGCAAAGAAGGCCCACGCGGCAAAGACTTCAATATGCGCTGGATCGCCAGCATGGTGGCCGACGTGCACCGCATCCTCACGCGCGGCGGCATCTTCATGTACCCCTGGGACAAACGCGAGCCGAACAAGCCCGGTAAATTGCGCCTGATGTACGAAGCCAACCCCATGAGCTGGCTCATCGAACAAGCCGGCGGCGCCGCCACCAACGGCCGCGAACGCATCCTGGATTTGCAGCCCGGCAAGCTGCACGAACGCGTCAGCGTGGTTTTAGGATCAAAAAATGAAGTAGAGCTGGTCACGAAGTACCACAACGCGCTATAATCCGAGGCTTAGCCGGTGTAGCTCAGTCGGTAGAGCAGCTCATTCGTAATGAGAAGGTCGGGTGTTCGATTCATCTCTCCGGCACCAAATGAAAAGCCCTGATTCGCAAGAGTCAGGGCTTTTTTCTTGGCGAACTTCGCCGAGACAAGCCTCTGCCCACGTCAGGCAAATCGCCCAACATGTCGGCATAGGTGCCGTTTTTTGGAAAAGCGCTATAATCCAAGGCTTTGCTGAATTTGCTGCGGCCAATCTACCTCTTCGAGGCGGCTAGCTGCAGCCCAGTAAATGATCTCTTACCGCCACAGCAACGTGGCGAGGTGCGGCGAAAGCCGTTAATCGTGGTGCGCAGTTTTGACCTGTCGCCACAGAACAGATGGAGTGTCCTCATGGCACGCGTATGTGAAGTAACGGGCAAAGGCCCAATGGTCGGGAACAATGTTTCCCACGCCAACAACAAAACCAAGCGTCGTTTTCTGCCTAACCTGCAGTACCGCCGTTTCTGGGTCGAAACCGAAAACCGTTGGGTTCGCCTGCGCATTTCGAACGCTGGTCTGCGTTTGATCGACAAGAACGGTATCGACTCTGTGCTCGCAGATCTGCGCGCACGTGGCCAAGCATAAGGAGCAGCACCATGGCAAGCAAAGGCGGACGCGAAAAAATCAAGCTGGAATCCACTGCCGGCACCGGTCACTTCTACACGACGACCAAGAACAAGAAGACCATGCCCGAGAAGATGCTGATCACGAAGTTTGATCCAAAAGCTCGCAAGCACGTGGAATACAAGGAAATCAAGCTGAAGTAATTCGGCAAGGTCTCCCAAGCATTCACAATGCAAAAAACCCGCCCTCATCCGGCGGGTTTTTTTATGCCTGAAATGGGCTGCGCTGGCAGCCGCTCAGCAGACATCGTACAAACCACCTAGAATCAAAAACGTGACTTCCATCCTGAATGCTGACCTGCACTGCCATTCTGTCGTTTCAGACGGCACGCTGACGCCAGAAGCCTTGGCGCAACGGGCCAAGGCAAACGGTGTGGAACTGTGGGCGCTAACCGATCACGACGAAGTAGGCGGTCAACTACGCGCAGCCGCAGCCGCCAAAGCCGAGGGCATGAAATACCTCACCGGCGTCGAAATTTCGATCACGTTTGCGGGCGAAACAGTGCACATCGTCGGGCTGGGTTTTGATGCCCAAGACACACGCATTCAACAAGGCTTGCTCGACACACGCGGTGGCCGTGGCAAACGCGCCATGGAAATGGCCGATGGCTTGGCCAAAGTCGGCATTCCCAATGCCTACGAAGGCGCACTCAAGTTTGTGGGCAACCCAGAACTCATTTCGCGCACCCACTTTGCCCGCTTCTTGGTGGAGAGTGGTGTGTGCAGCGACACCCCAGAAGTTTTTCGCCGCTTTCTCACCGAAGGCAAACCCGGCTACGTGCCGCACCGCTGGGCTACCCTGAAGGACGCCGTGACCTGGATCACCCAGGCGCAAGGCATTGCCGTGATCGCCCACCCCGGCCGCTACAAGTTCACTGCCAACGAAGAGTACGCTCTGTTCAGCGAATTCAAGGCACACGGCGGGCAAGCGGTGGAAGTGATCACCGGCAGCCACACGCCGGCCGAGTACATCGAGTACGCAGCCGTCGCCAAAGAGTTTGGGCTTGCCGCCTCGCGTGGCAGCGACTTCCATAGCCCGGACGAGAGCCATACCGACCTGGGCGCCCTGCCCTATTTACCAGGAGACCTCACACCGGTGTGGGAGCTGCTGGTGCACCGAATGCAATGAACCGACCTCCGTCGACACTCGCCGGCATCGCGCTTGTCACCACCGCTGTGGCGTTCTTCGCCTCACTGGACACCATCACCAAAGTCATCAGTTCCAGCGTCCCTGTGTTGATGGCGCTATGGTTTCGCTATGCATTCCAGGCCGTGGCCACCACCGTGACCATGCTGCCCAAACGCGGCGCCTCGTTGTTGCGCACCGCGCACCCCAAATACCAATGCCTGCGCGGCGCCTTGTTGTTGATGAGCAGCACGCTGGCCTTCTTCAGCCTGCGCCACATGCCGGTGGCCGAGTTCACCGCCATCGTGATGCTCACACCGCTGGTCATCACCCTGCTGGCCTCCACGGCACTAAAAGAAAAAGTCTCGCCCCTGCGCTGGGCGCTGGTGATTGGCGGCTTCTTGGGCACGATGGTGATCATCCGCCCCAGCGGCGAAAGCTTCACCTGGGCCATGCTGCTGCCCATCGCGCTGGTGGCCGTGAGTGCATGGTTCCAAATCCTCACCAGCCGACTGGCCCGCACTGAAGACCCGTTCACCACCCATTTCTACAGCGGCTGGGTGGGCACACTGGCTGCGTCGATTGCGCTGCCGTTTGTCTGGGTCGATGTGGATGCATGGCAGATCTGGCTGGGCTTGTTCATGATGGGTCTGCTGGGGACTGTGGGCCACTTCATGCTGATCCTGGCCTACGCGCGGGCGCCGGCGGCTACTCTTACGCCGTTTTTGTATGGGCAGATTGGCTTTGCCATGCTGGGCGGTTGGTTGATTTTTTCGCACCTGCCCGACCGCTGGTCGTTGCTGGGCATTGCAGTGGTAACGGTGTGCGGCGCGATGGGCGCATGGCTGAGTGTGCGAGAGAATCGCGCCAAGGCGCTTTCCAAGATCTAAAACACCCGCACCACCCCACACCATGGCCCAGTACTTCGAAGTCCACCCCGAAAATCCGCAGGCTCGCCTGCTGAAGCAAACCGCGAGTCTGCTGGATGGCGGCGGCATCGTGGCCGTGCCCACGGACTCCAGCTACGCGCTGGTCTGCCAGTTGGACAACAAAGCCGCTGTCGACAACCTGCGCCGCATTCGCCAGGTGGACGACAAGCACCACCTCACGCTGCTCTGCCGCGACCTGAGCGAACTGGCCAACTACGCGCGGGTCGACAACAAGCAATACCGTCTGCTGAAGCTGGCCACACCCGGCCCCTACACCTTCATCCTGGAAGCCAGCCGCGAGGTGCCGCGCCGCTTGAGCCACCCTTCGCGCAAAACCATCGGCCTGCGGGTGCCCGACCACAAGGTGCTGCAAGACCTGCTGGCCATCCACGGCGGCCCCTTGCTGGGCACCACACTCATTCCGCCAGGCGAGACCGAGCCGATGAACGACGCGCACGACATCCGCGCCAAGTTTGAGCACCAACTGGCCGCCGTGCTCGACGCCGGCGCATGCCCGCTGGAGCCCACCACCGTGGTCGATCTCACCGCCATTGGCACAGGTGGCGATGCAGTGCTGGTGCGTGCTGGGCGTGGTGACTTGAGCGCTATTGGCCTTTAATTACAACCTTTAAGCGCTTGCACGCTTTGCTGCGAGCGGACAGGTTGCCCCAGTCACCGGGCAGCCCTCCACCGTCTGAGACAATAGCCGCGTGGACATCTCAAATCTCATCCAATCCGTACTGATCTACGCCCTCCCCGTTCTGTTTGCCATCACGGTGCACGAAGCGGCCCACGGTTACGTGGCGCGGCATTTCGGCGACAACACCGCCGCCATGCACCCCGTCAACCATATTGACCCCGTCGGCACCATCCTGATGCCGCTGATGCTGTACTTCGCCACCTCGGGCGCCTTCCTGTTTGGTTACGCCAAGCCCGTGCCGGTGAACTTCAGCCAACTGCGCAACCCCAAGCGCGACATGGTGTGGGTGGCGCTGGCCGGCCCCGTGGCCAACCTGGTGCAAGCCTTCTTGTGGGGCGTGCTCTTTCACGTGTTGCGGGGTGCTGACATCAGCGAGCCCTTCTTCTTGAAGATGTGCCAAGGCGGCGTGTTGGTCAACGTGGTGATGTTTGCCTTCAACCTGTTCCCCCTGCCCCCGCTGGATGGCGGGCGCATCGTGGTGGGCCTGTTGCCTTATCGTCAGGCCGTCACGTTTTCGCGCATCGAACCATGGGGCTTTTTCATCGTGATGGCGCTGGTGCTGACCGGCGTGGTCGCAACCTATTGGCTGCAGCCCCTGATGGCCGTCACCTACGATTTGCTCGACATCTTGCTCACCCCTATTTCTTACCTGGTTCGTTAACGACATGAGTTCAAACCGCGTCCTCACCGGCATCACCACTTCGGGCACGCCGCACCTTGGCAACTACGTAGGCGCCGTGCGCCCTTCCGTGCGCGCCAGCCTGCAGTCCGGCACCGACAGCTTCTACTTCCTGGCCGATTACCACGCCCTCATCAAAACCGGTGACCCAGCGCGCGTGCAAAGCTCCACGCTCGAAATCGCCGCCACCTGGCTCGCGGCCGGGCTGAACCCCGAGCGTGTGACCTTCTACCGCCAGTCCGACATTCCCGAGATCCCCGAGCTGACCTGGATGCTCACCTGCGTCACCGGCAAGGGCTTGCTCAACCGCGCCCACGCCTACAAGGCCGCAACCGACCGCAACGATGCCGCAGGTGTTGACACCGATGCCGACGTCACAGCCGGCCTGTTCATGTACCCGGTGCTGATGGCCGCCGATATCTTGATGTTCAACGCGCACAAGGTGCCCGTGGGCCGCGACCAAGTGCAGCACATTGAAATGGCGCGCGACATCGGCCAGCGCTTCAACCACACCTACGGCGAACACTTTGTGCTGCCCGAGGCGTTGATTGAAGAGTCGGTGGCCACCTTGCCGGGCCTCGACGGCCGCAAGATGAGCAAGAGCTACGACAACACCATTCCGCTGTTTGTGCCACGTGAGCAGCTGCGCAAATTGATCGGCGGCATCCTCACCGATTCGCGCGCACCAGGTGAGGCCAAAGAGGTGGACGGCTCGGCCCTGTTCCAGATCTACCAAGCCTTTGCTTCTGAGGAAGAAACCAAGGCCCTGCGCCAAGCCTACGCCGACGGCATTGGCTGGGGCGACGCCAAGCAAATGCTGTTCGAGCGCCTGGATCGCGAAATCGCCCCCATGCGCGGCACCTACCAAGACTTGATCGACCACCCCGGCCGCATCGAGGACATCTTGCATGCCGGCGCCGACCGCGCACGCACCCTGGCCACGCCGTTCATCCGCGAACTGCGCCACGCCGTGGGCCTGCGCGACCTGCGCTCGCAAGCCACGGTCAAGACCAAAACCAAGGCCGACAAATCGACGCTGGCCTCGTTCAAGCAATACCGCGAAACCGACGGCCGCTTCCACTTCAAGCTGGTCGATGCCCAAGGCAACCTGCTGCTGCAAAGCCTGGGCTTCGATGCCCCGAAGGACGCGGGCCTTGCCGTGAAGCGCCTGCAGACCGAAGGCCCTGCGGCGCTCGAAGCCCTGCAGGCACAACTCGCCCCCGTGGCCGACCAAGCGGCTGTGGTCGCAGCGCTAGAACAGCTGTTGGCTGCAGCGGCAGAGTAAACCGCATCAGCAACCCTGGCGCTGCACACCTTCGGCAGCGCCCATTCCTGCAGATCGTATGGTTGCAGATTTATACTGTATGAATTAACAGATAACTCTGCAAACCCCATGCCCCGCCGCATCGCCCACATCGACATGGATGCGTTCTACGCCTCCGTGGAGCTGCTGCGTTATCCGCAGCTCAAGGGCCTGCCGGTGGTCATCGGTGGCGGTCGGCGCAAGGTCGATGAAATCATCAAAAATGCCGGCCCTGGCAAGGGCCTGGCCGACATCCCGGTCAGCGCGTTTCCGCTGATCCAAGACTATGTGGGCCGAGGCGTCATCACCACCGCCACCTACGCCGCGCGGCAGTTTGGCATTGGCTCGGCCATGGGCTTGATGAAAGCCGCGCGCCTGTGCCCGCAGGCCATTTTGTTGCCGGTCGACTTCGACGAATACCGCCGCTTCTCGCGCCTATTCAAGGGCATCGTCACCAGCATCGCGCCGCAAATGGAAGACCGAGGTGTGGACGAGGTCTACGCCGATTTAACCGACCTGCCCGAGGGCCAAGTGGACGGTGGCCGCGTCGTGGCACAGCAGATCCAGCAAAGCGTGTTCGCGCAGACCGGCCTCACCTGCTCCATCGGCGTGGCGCCCAACAAACTCATCGCCAAGATGGCCAGCGAGTTCAACAAACCCAACGGTATTTCCATCGTGGGCGCGGACGACTTGCAAGCCCTGGTGTGGCCGCTGGACTGCCGCAAGATCAACGGCATCGGCCCCAAGGCCAGCGCCAAGCTCGCCGCCCTGGGCATCCACACCATTGCCGAGCTGGCCGCGTGTGAACCGCAGTGGCTGGTGGCGCATTTCGGCAAAGCCTACGGCGCGTGGATGCACAACGCCGCCCACGGCCGCGACGACCGCCCGGTGGTCACCGAAAGCGAACCCGTCTCCATGAGCCGCGAAACCACGTTTGAGCGCGACCTGCACGCCGTACAAGACAAGGCCGAGCTCGGCGCCATCTTCACCCACCTGTGCGAGAAGGTGGCCGAAGACCTGCAGCGCAAGGGCTACGTAGGCAAAACCATCGGCATCAAACTGCGTTTCGACGATTTCAAAATCGCCACGCGCGACCACACCATCGACCAACCCACAGCCGACGCCCGCACCATTCGCCAAGCCGCAGGCCAATGCCTGAAGCGCGCACCGCTCGACAAACGCTTGCGCTTGCTGGGCGTGCGTGTGGGCTCACTGGTCAAGCTGGCCGACCTGCAAAACTTCAAGCTCAAAGAGTCTGCACCGCCCGAGTACGGTGCGCAAACGGCTATAGATTTCGAATCCTTCTTGAACTGAGGTAAAGCTGCGCGGCTGGCTGGAACCTTGCAAGCAGCGGGGAAATCAAACCTCTGGGGTATATTGAAAATCAGCATGCGCCACACGGCGCGTGCCTCCCGCAACCCGCACAGAAAGGCCCGCGCCATGTACAAGAAACTCTTTATTGTGGTGAACGACGGCCCTGTCTGCCAAGCCGCCATACGCGAAGGCGTGGCGCTGGCGCAATCGGTCAACGCCGAGGTCTTGTTCCACTACGTGTTGCCACGCAACGTCTTGCCCGTGACCGACCTGCCCCCCGTGGTGATGCCGCCGCCCGAGCAGTTGATGCGCGAGTCCAACGCGCTGGCACAGCGCATCCTCCACGCCGCCACTGCGGTGGCAGAAGCTGCGGGTGTGCGCAGCCAAACCATCATCACCACCGGCGCGGACGATGCACATGCCGTGGCCGATGCCACCAAGCAGCACCAGTGCGACCTGATCGTCGCCGGGGCCGAAAACCGCAACTCGGTGATGCGCATCTTGACGGGCAGCATCGTGCCGGGGCTCATCACCCTGGCACCCACGCCGGTGCTCATCTGCCATGCCACCGAGGCAGACCTTGCAGCAGCACGTACCGCTGCAGGCGTTGCCACTGTGTAGATCGTGGTGCTACTAAAAGCATAGCTGTCGCCGCTTAGCAGAAAAGCGTAAACGGCACTTTTTCCTTAAATTCGATTCGATTCCCAGCCCGGTGGCGAGCCAAGCACCGGGCTTTTTCACGCCGAAATTTTCTTCGCATCGAACGATTTGGCACGCCAACTGCTTGCTCTAAACTGACAGCAAACTTACACTTAACTGACACCCACGTTAGACGCCCCGACATCCCATCGCAGCCCCTCTATGCGCTGCGATCCAGAAGAGAAACACCCGGCCGATGCCCTCGGCACGAGGCCCAACCGCCAGGCAACGGCGGACACCAGAGACAAGGCGCCAGCACCGGTGACCCATCACCTTGTTCTCTGGAGAAACCATGTTTGCCCTGCTCACCCTCAACGATTTGCACCGCATCAAGCAATGGCATGTGCAAAACAAACGCGAGCACCCCATCGAGTACCACCTGCTAGACGCTGTGCTCACCTGCTGGCTCATGGGCTGGGTGGGCTGGCTGCCGGCGTTGATGTTTGATGCCGAGTGGGCCTTCCCGCTGTGCATGCTGGCCATGCATCTGCCAAGCTGCTACGTCTACAGCCGCGCGGTTGCGCACCAGCGCCAACGTGTGCGCTGTGATTGGCTCGACACCGCGCGTCAAAGCTCTCGCTAAACACGAGGGCCAAGTTGGCCAGCACACGTTCAGTCCATCGAACGAGTGCTTTACAAAATAAGTTTCCATCTTTTAACGATGGTGAACACATCATTTCGGTGCACCCAGGTCACACCGCTGGCCCATCTTGGTGCTAATTTGAACGCTTCAAAACACGCTTGTCCTCACCATTCTTTTCTAAAAAAGGTGGCTGTGCGAGGGGGTGAAAACGCAAGCGTTTTCTGACGGAATTTAAGCGTTTACCCGAACAGGCTTGACGCACCAAAATGCAGCCAAATTTGGCAGCACACATTGCGCTTTAGAGGGACATTTCAGATTTAAATGTTCTATTGACATGACATTAGAACCATTTCTAAGATGACCCATCATGTCCAACGCACTGCCCCTGCCGAAGTACCACCAGATCTATTTGGTGCTGCGCGAACAACTGCACGAAGGTGCTTTTGTCGATGGCCTTCCGGGCGAGTTTGCGTTGATGGAACAGTTCTCTGTGGCGCGCATCACCGTACGCCGCGCGCTGCAGCAGCTCGCCGCTGAAGGCCTGATCACACGCGAGCCAGGACGCGGCACACGCCCCTCCGGCCCCACACCGCAAAACGCCACCATGGCGGCCGGTGCAGCGGAAGGTACGCAGCAAGCCCACCTCACTGGTTTGCTCGAAAACCTGGTCACCATGGGGCTGCGCACCTCGGTCAAAGTGCTTGAGGTGCAGACCGTCACGGCGTCGAACGCCGTGGCCGGTGCGCTGCAAATTGCCGTGGGTGATGCGGTGCAAAAAGCTGTGCGTATCCGTACCACCCGCGAAGGGCCGCTGTCGCACATCACCACCTACGTGCCCGCCGATGTGGCGCGCAAGTTTGGCCGCCGCGAACTCGCACGCAAGCCCATTTTGTTGCTGCTCGAAGAGTCGGGCGTGCACGTGGGCCGCGCCCACCAAACCATCTCCGCCAAGCTGGCCGATGCCGTGGTCGCCAAGCACCTCGACGTGGCCGTGGGCTCTGCCCTGCTGGCCGTGCGCCGCCTGATTTACGACGACCAGGAGCGGCCCATCCAATGGCTGCACGGCCTGTACCGGCCCGACCGCTACGAATACCAAATGCAGTTGTCCCGCGTTGGCAGCATCGACGCCAAGGTGTGGGTCAGCAAAGAGATGTCCGCGCAGTTTCATTGACAGTTCCCCCGTTCCCCGAAATCCCCCGCTTCCGCCCGCCATCCCCAACCCCAGGAGAGCCCCATGTCCTCACGTCGCCTTTTCATCACCCAAACCGCAGCCGCAGCTTCGGCCATGGCTTTTCCCCTGGTCTCGGGGGCACAACAAAAAAGCGTGAAGGTCGGCGTGTTGCACCCGGTGACGGGCGCGTTGGCTTACTCCGGCCAACAGTGCCGCTTGGGCGCGGTGATGGCGATTGAAGACATCAACAAAGCCGGCGGCATCAAGTCACTCGGCGGCGCGCCACTCGAAGCCTTGTTGGGCGATGCGCAGTCGCAACCCCAAGCCGGCACGGCCGAAATCGAGAAGATGAACGAAGCCGGTGTCAGCGCCGTGGTCGGTGCCTTCGCCTCGGCCATCTGCCTGGCCACCACACAAGCCGCCGCCAAGTACAACCTGCCGCACATTGTGGACGTGGGTGTGGCCGACCAGATCGTCGAACGCGGCCTGAAGAACACCTTCCGCTTTGGCCCCGGCTACCGCACCTGCGCGCAAATCTCGGTGGCCAACCTACACGTGCTGAACTCGGCCGCTGGCAAGCCCGCCAAGACGGTGATGATCATCCACGAAGACTCGTTGTTCGGCACCGGCACGGCGCAACTGCTGTCGCGCGAACTGCCCGGCTACGGCTACGAGGTGAAGGAAGTGGTGAAACACGCCAACCCTACGCGCGACTTCAACAACATCGTGCTGCGCATGAAGGCCGTGAACCCCGACATCGTCATCCCCGCCAACTACTACAACGAATACGCGCTGCTGGTGCGCACCATGCAGCAACAAAAGGTGGTGCCCAAGGCGATCTTCTCGGTGCTGGGCGGTGCGGCGTCGAGCTACAAGTTCGTCAAAGAGTTCCCCGATGCGGCCAACGGCATCATCGACTGCAACCACTGGTTCAACCCCAAGGACAAACGCGCACAAGACCTGAAGAAACGCGTCGAAGCCAAGGGCCAGTTCTTCAGCTACGAAGTGTTCATGACCTACACCTCGATGTGGCTGCTGGCCGATGCGCTGGAGCGCGCCAAGTCGAGCGACCGCGCCGCCATCATCGACGCGCTGGAGAAGAGCACCTTCTCCGATCACATCATGCCGTACGGCCCCACCAAGTTCGTCAACGGCCAGAACACCGGTGCCCAACCGCTGATGACGCAGGTGCTCAAGAACGACATCAAGGTGATCATCCCGCGCGAATACCGCGAAGCCGATCCGTTGTTCCCGTTGAAAGCCTAAACAGGTTTAGAAGACGCGCCCCTCGCATGTTCGACCTCAGCATTCTCTTCCCGTCGATTTTGAACGGGCTCACCACCGGCGCGGTCTATGCCTTGATCGCGCTGGGGTTGACCTTGATTTACGGTGTGCTGCACATCATCAACTTCGCACATGGTGCATCGTTGATGCTGGCCCTGTATGCCGTGTATTGGCTCAAAGAAAAACTCGGCATTGACCCGTACCTGGCGCTGCCCATCGTGGTACCCGGCATGTTTGCGCTGGGCTATGCGCTGCAGCGCTTGGTAATCAACCGCTCCAGCCACGGCAAAGACGAAAACATCCTGCTCGTCACGCTGGGCATTTCCATCGTCATGGAAAACCTGGCGCTGCTGTTCTTCAAATCCGACACGCGCAACATCGAAACCGCCTACACCCTGACCACCGTGCCCATCGGCAGCGCCATGATCGCCTTGCCCAAGCTGGTGGCGTTTGTCGGCGCGCTCATCGTCTCGGCGGTGCTGCTGTGGATCGTGAACCGCACCGACCTGGGCCGCGCGATCCGCGCCGTGGCCAAGGAAAAGCATGGCGCCAAGCTGATGGGCATTGACGTTGACCACGTCTACGCCGTGAGCTTCGGCATCGGCCTGGCCTGCCTGGGCGCGGCCGCCTGCTTCTTGCTGCCGGCCTATTACGTCAACCCCCAAGTGGGCAGCGGCTTTGTGCTGGTGGCCTTTACCGTGGTGGTGTTGGGCGGCATGGGCAGCTTCATGGGTGCGTTGATCGGCGGGCTGCTGATCGGCGTGGTCGAGTCCATTGGCGGTTTGTACCTGGGCGAATCGCTTGGGCAGATCGGCATCTTTGTCATCTTCATCGCTGTGTTGCTGTTTCGGCCTCAGGGACTGTTTGGAGCCCGGGCATGAATCCCCTGAAACAACTGTTGGGCATTGCGGTGTTTGCCGCCGTGGTGGGCGCCATCACGCTGGTGAGCAGCTCGGGCGTGGTGCTCAACTTCATCATGATGGTGTTGTACGCCGCGCTGATGGCGCAGGCCTGGAACATTCTGGGCGGCTATGGTGGCCAGTTCTCTTTTGGCCACGCGCTGTTCTTCGGCACGGGTGCCTACATCCAGGCCATTGCGCAGTTGCAGGGCGGACTCAACCCCTGGGTGGCCTTGCCACTCGCCGCGTGCGGCAGCGCCGTGGTGGGGCTGTTTGTCGGCGGGTTGTCGTTCCGCTACGGGCTCAAGGGTTCGTACTTTGCGTTGGTCACGCTGGCGTTTGCCGAGGTGTTTCGCATCCTGGCGCTGTCGGTACCGTTCACTGGCGCGGGTGTGGGTTTGATGTTGCCGCTGGGTGAGTCGGTGGGCAACATGCAGTTTGGCTCGCGCAAGGGTTACATCGCCTTGGTGTTGGCCCTGGTGGTGCTCGCGTTGCTGGTCTCGTGGTGGATCAAGAATTCTCGCTTCGGCGCCTGGCTGCAAGCCGTACGCGACAACGAAAGCGCCGCACGTGCGGTGGGCGTCAACCCGTTCAGCGTCAAGCTCGCGGCGATTGGGGTGTCGGGCGCCTTCATGGGCGCGGCCGGTGCGTTTTACGTGCAGGTGTTCCAGTACATCGACCCAGGCATTGCGTTTGGCTCCACCACTTCGGTCGAGTCTTTGGTGGCCGCCATTGTCGGCGGGCTCGGCACCCTTTGGGGGCCCATTCTCGGCGCACTGGTGCTGCACACACTGGCCGACATCACCCGCAATCTGTTTGGCGAACTGCCGGGCATCAACATGGTGATCTACGGCGTGGTGCTGGTGCTCATCGTGATGTTTTTGCCGCGTGGCGTGGCGGGCATTGGCCAATCGGTGGTGGCCTTGTGGAAGCGCAATGCAGGAGACGCAAATGGCAAATGAACTTCTCCGCACTGAGCTTTTACGTATTGAAGGCGTCAGCAAGTCCTTCGGCGGCCTGAAGGCCGTGCAACAAGTGAGCTTGAGCGTGCCCAAGGGCAGCCTCACCGCGTTGATCGGTCCCAACGGCGCAGGCAAGACCACGCTGTTCGCGCTGATGTCTGGCTTCTTGAAGCCCGACACCGGCACCGTCACGCTCGACGGCCAAGACATCACCGGCCAATCGCCGCACCTCAACGCGCGGCTCGGCTTGACCCGCACCTTCCAGATCGTGCAGCCGTTCGCCGCGCAAACCGTACGTGAAAACATTGCCGTGGGTGCCCACCTGCACGAGAAGCGCCGCGCCCCTGCGTTGGCCTTGGCCACCGATGTGGCCGCGCGTGTGGGCTTGGCCCCGCTGCTTGACAAACCCGCCTCCGACCTCACCGTGGCCGGCCGCAAACGCCTGGAGCTGGCACGTGCATTGGCGACGCGCCCGCGCCTGCTGCTGCTCGACGAAGTGCTGGCCGGGCTGAACCCTCAAGAGATTGCCGAGATGATTCCTGTGGTGCGCGGCATTGCCGACAGCGGTGTGACCGTGCTGATGATTGAACACGTGATGCAGGCTGTGATGAACCTGGCCGAACACGTGTGGGTGCTGGCCCAAGGCCAGTTGATTGCCGAGGGCAACCCGGCACAGGTTACGTCCGATGAACGTGTGGTTGAAGCCTACCTAGGCCACGGCACGGCGGCGCGCCTGCGCGCGGCGGCGGCCAAGACTGCTGGCAACATCAGCACGGAGGCCGCAGCATGAGCGAAATGCTACTCGACATCAAAGGCCTGCGCGGTGGTTATGGCCGCGTGGAAGTGCTGCGCGGTGTAGACCTGCAAGTGCGCGCAGGCGAAACCGTGGCGCTGCTGGGCAGCAATGGCGCGGGCAAGTCCACGCTCAACAACGTGGTCTGCGGCATCTACAAGGCATGGTCGGGCCAGGTGCATTTTGAAGGCGCCGACCTGAGCCAGGCGCACTACCGCGACGTGGTCAAAGCCGGTTTGATTCAAGTCCCCGAAGGCCGCAAGATCTTCCCGAACCTGGACGTGCTGGAGAACCTGGAGCTCGGCTCTTTCACCCGCGCCCGCGCGCGCCGTGCCAGCAACCTGGCGCGTGTGTTCGACATCTTCCCGCGCCTGAAAGAGCGCACCACACAACTGGCCGGCACCATGAGCGGCGGCGAACAACAAATGCTCGCCATCGGTCGGGGCCTGATGGCCGAGCCGCGTTTGCTGATTTTGGACGAACCCTCGCTCGGGCTCTCGCCGCTGCTGGTCGAAGAGATGTTTGCACTGATCGCCAAGCTGCGCGGTGAAGGCCTGGCCATCTTGCTGGTGGAGCAGAACGTCGGCCAGTCGCTGGAGATTGCCGACCGCGCCTACGTGATGGAAAACGGCGCCATTCGTTTCAGCGGCACCGCCCCCGAACTCATGGGCAGCGACGCCTTGCGCCGCGCCTATCTCGGCATTTGATTGATGCATCGGCAACTGCAACAGCACCTTAAGTACAGCACTTAGCGAGTTTTCAATCATGGAAAAACCAACCCAGCGCCGCCTCATGTGGGCGTGCGCCAGAGCCGCCGCATGAGCACACCCCACACCCAGGTGCCTGAAACCCTGGCCCAAAAACTGGTGGCCCGGGCCAGTGGGCGCGCGCACGTCACGCCTGGCGAGATCGTCAATTGCCAGGTCGACTTGGCGATGTTCCACGACTCCTCCGGCCCGCGCCGCCTGAAGCCCATGCTCGAAGAACTGGGCACCCCCATTTGGGACAAGTCGCGCGTGGTGCTGGTAATGGACCACTACGTGCCCGAACGCGATGACGAGTCGCGCCGCATCGTGCGCATCGCCCGCGAATGGGCGCAAGAGCAGGCCCTGCCCCACGTCTACGACAGCCAGGGCATCTGCCACGTGGTGGTGCCGCAGCACGGCCACATCCGCCCCGGCATGTTTTGTGTGGGCGGCGATTCACACTCGCCCACCGGCGGAGCGTTTGGTGCCTACATGTTCGGCATTGGCAGCACCGAGATGTTGGGTGTGTTGGTCACTGGCGAGATTTGGCTGCGTGTGCCGCACACCGTGCAGATGTTCTGGCAGGGCCAACTGGCACGCGGCGTGGTGGCCAAAGACATGGCGCTCAAAATGATTGGCCAGTTCGGCATGAACGGCGGCGAGTACCAGGCCGTGGAATACGCCGGCTCAGCGGTTCAAGCCTTGTCGATGCAGGAACGCATGACGCTCTCCAACATGAGCGCCGAGCTTGGCGCGCAGGTGGGCTTGATTGCGCCAGACGACACCACAGCGGCCTGGCTAGCCAAAGCCGGCCGCCCGCAAGGCCTGCCCGCATGGGAAGACAGCGCCCGCACCGATTGGTTTAGCGACGAAGGCGCCGCCCTCACCCGCCACACCTTCGACGCCAGCACCCTGGCCCCGCAAGTGGCCGCACCACACAGCCCGGCCAACACCCACAGCGTAGACCAGTTCGTGGGCCAACGCCTCGACGTAGCCTACATCGGCGCCTGCACCGGCGCCAAGCTCGAAGACCTGCGCGCCGCGGCCGAAGTGTTGGCAGGCCACAAGGTGGCGCCCGGCGTGCGCTTGATGGTGGCGCCTGCCAGCCAGCAAGACCAGAAGGCGGCCGAGCGCGAAGGGGTGCTGCAAATCCTGCTCGACGCGGGCGCCGACCTCTTCGCCACCGCCTGCGGCGCCTGCGCGGGTTACGGCGAAACCCTGGCCGACAACACCACCGTGATCTCCAGCACCGCGCGCAACTTCAAGGGCCGCATGGGCTCCACCTCAGCGCAGGTCTACCTGGGCTCGCCCTATACCGTGGCCGCGTCTGCCCTGCGCGGCGTGATCACCGACCCGCGCGAGGTGCTCGCATGACAGCACATCATACGCCCCGAACATGGAAGCTCGGCGCCGACATCGACACCGATCTGCTCGCCCCCGGCCACGCCATGAAACACGGCATTGACGTGATTGCGCAGCATTGCCTGGAGTCGGTTCGCCCCGAGTTCGCCAAACAAGTCCAAGCTGGCGATGTGATCGCCGCTGGCCCCAACTTCGGCATTGGCTCGTCGCGCGAACAGGCTGCCGCCGTGCTGGCGCGTTTTGGTGTGGCCGCTGTGGTGGCGCCATCGTTCAGCGGCCTGTACTTTCGCAACGCGTTCAACCTCGGCCTGTTGCTGCTCACCTGCCCCGAAGCCGAGTTGATTGAAGAAGGCGAAGCCGTCACGCTGGATCTGCAAGCGCCCGCCGTCATCCGCGCCAACGGCCAACGCCTGGCCTGTGAACCCATTCCCGATTTTTTAATGCAGATGGTGCAAAGCGGTGGCTTGCTCAACCAGCTGCGCACCCACTTTGCGAAGGAGCACTCCAAATGACAGACCCCACACCACAAGCTGCGCCACAAGCCGTACCACAAGCGTTAGATCCAGTCACCCTGGCCGTGCTCAAAGGCCGGCTGGAACAGATCGCCGACGAAATGGACGCCACGCTTTACCGCAGCGCATTCAACCCCATCATTGCCGAGGCGCACGACGCCTGCCACGGCTTGTACGACGCGGTCAGCGGCGACACGCTGGTGCAGGGAAAGTCCGGCCTGCCGGTGTTTGTCGGCGCCATGGCGTTCGCCGTGCGCGCCGCCGCACGTGCCGCACAAAGCCGTGGCGGTTTGCATGACGGCGACATCTGGCTGTTCAACGACCCGTACGAGGGCGGCACCCATGCCAACGACTTCAAGCTGGTGCGCCCGTTCTTCCGCAATGGCCAGCTCTACTGCTACCTGGCCTCGGCCGCGCACTGGCACGACGTGGGCGGCGCGGTGCCCGGCAATTACAACCCGGCCGCCACCGAATGCTGGCAAGAAGCGGTGCAGATTCCACCCGTGCGGGTGGTGCGTGGCGGGGTGCTCGACGACGACGTGGTCGCCATCCTCAAAGCCAACACCCGCCTGCCCGACAGCCTGTGGGGCGACTTGAACGCGCAACTCGCCGCGTTAGAGCTCGGCACCCGCCGCCTGAACGACCTGCTCGACGAACACGGCGATGCCCGCGTGCACCAAGCCATGGGCGAGCTGCGCAGCCGCGCCGTGCGTTTGATGCGCTCCCACATCGCCGCCCTGCCCGATGGCCGCTACAGCTTCAGCGACATGCTCGACAACGATGGCGTGAAAGACGTGGCGCTGACCATCGCACTCGACATGACGGTGGCGGGCGAACGCCTCACGCTCGACTTCTCGCGCAGCTCGCCGCAGTGCGCCGGCCCGGTGAACATCTCGCTGGCCACCGCCGTGGCCGCCTGCTACGTGGCGCTGAAGCATTTGTTCCCCGACGTGCCCGCCAACGCCGGTGTGCTGGACGCCGTGGACTTTGTGATTCCCGATGGCCTGGTGATCAGCGCCCAACGCCCGCGCCCCGTGGGCGGCTACACCGAAACCATTTTGCGCATGATCGACGTGATCTTCAGCGCCACCGCACAGGCCGACCCGCGCCGCGCCATGGCGCAGGCCTACGGCACCATCAACGCGCTGTCGATTGCTGGGCACCGGACAGACGCCGCACGCAAAGGCCAGCGTTGGGTGATGTTCAGCTTCTTTGGCGGCGGCCACGGCGGCCATAGCGACGGTGATGGCCTGAGCCACGGCAACGCGCCCATCTCCACCGCCACCATTCCGCCGCTGGAAATTCTGGAAGCCGCCTACCCCGTGCGCTTCACGCAATGGGCGCTGCGCCCCGACTCGGCCGGCGACGGCCAACACCGTGGCGGCCTGGGCGCCGTGTACGAAATTGAGTTGCTGGAAGAAGGCGCCGAGGTGTTTGTCTTCGGCGAACGCGGCAAGGCCGCCCCCAAGGGCATTGCCGGCGGCAGCGAGGGCGCGCGCAACGTGTTCGAGTATGAAAACAAGGGCGAGTGGAAAACGCCACCCATGGTCTCCAAGATGCTGGGCATTCGCCTGCAACGCGGCGAACGGGTGCGCCTGCAAACCCCCGGCGGCGGCGGCTACGGCCAACCGGCTGAGCGCAATGAAGCCGCGCGCCAAAGTGACCTGGCAATGGGTCTGGTCACAACATCAAAGGAAAAGGCATGAGCCCCAAAGAAGCTAAGCAAGACGGCCGCTACATCGTTGGTGTGGACGTGGGTGGCACGTTCACCGATCTGTTTGTGTTGGATGAAAGCAATGGCAGCGCGCGCATCGTCAAGGTGCCGTCCACGCGTGGTGAAGAAGCGCGTGGCTTCATGAACGGCGTGCAGCGCGTGGCAGATTCCGCCAGCGCCATCGCCACCATCGTGCACGGCACCACCGTGGGCACCAACGCCCTGCTGGAGCGCAAGATTGCGCGCACCGGCATCATCACCACACGCGGCTTTCGCGACGTGCTGGAAATGCGCCGCCGCGACCGCCCGCACACCTGGGGCCTGCGCGGTGAATTCAAACCCGTGGTGCCACGTGACCTGCGCCTGGAGGTCGACGAACGCGTGTTGGCCGATGGCAGCATCCACACCCCGGTAGACCTCGACCAGGTGCGCCAGCAAGCGCGTGCGCTGCTTGAAGCCGGTTGCGAAGCCGTGTGTGTGTTCTTCATCAACACCTACGCCAACCCCAGCAACGAACGCGCCGCCGTGGCCGCCGTGCGCGAACTCTGGCCCAACACCCACGTCACCGCCGCCAGCGAAGTGCTGCCCGAAATTCGTGAGTTTGAACGCTGCTCCACCGCCACCCTCAACGCCGCATTGCAGCCGGTGGTGGGCAGTTACTTGGAGCGCCTGGAAGGCGACTTGCGCACCCAGGGTTTTGCCGGTGAGTTGCTCATCGTGCAAAGCAACGGTGGCGTGATGTCGCGCCAAACCGCGTGTGATGTGCCGGTGCGCACCGCCTTGTCGGGCCCGGCCGCAGGCGTGATGGCCTGCGCCGCCATTGGCAACGCGGCGGGTTACCCGGACGTGATCACGGGCGACATGGGTGGCACTTCGTTCGATGTGTCTTTGGTGCACAAGGGCGAAGCCGCGCTGGCCGCACAAACTTCCATCGAGTTCGGCATGGTGGTGCGCTCGCCGATGATCCAGATCGAGACCATTGGCGCCGGTGGCGGCTCCATCGCATCGGTGGATGCCAGCGGCATGCTGCAAGTGGGCCCTGAATCGGCCGGCAGCATTCCCGGCCCAGCCTGCTACGGCCGGGGCAACACCCGCCCCACCGTGACCGATGCCAACGTGCTGCTCGGCCGCATTGCCGCCGACCGCCCCTTGGGTGGCGGCCTGCTCGCCGCCATGGACGCCGACAAGGCCCGCCTCGCAGTGCTTACCCATGTGGCCACACCACTGGGGCTGGACGTGATGGCCGCCGCCGAAGCCATTCTGACCGTGGCCAACGCCAAGATGGCCGGCGCCATCCGTGTGGTGTCGATCGAGCGCGGGCACGACCCACGCGCCTTTGCCTACATGCCGTTTGGCGGTGGCGGTGCGCTGCACGTGTGCGCCATGATGCGCGAAGTGGGCGTGGGCACCGGCATCGTGCCGCGTTACCCCGGCGTGACCTCGGCCCTGGGCTGCGTGATGGCCGACATGCGCCACGACGCCGTGCAAACGCTGAACAAGGCTTTGCCCGACCTGGACATCACCGACCTGCGCCAGCGCATTGCCGATGTGTCCGCCAGTTGCCAACAGCGCCTGGATTCGGCCGGTGTGGCGTTTGTGAAGGTGCAAGAGATCATTGCACTCGACATGTTGTACGCCGGCCAAACGCACACCGTGCAAGTGCCGCTGACGCTGGAACAGGTCAGCACCGATGGCATTCGCGCCGCGTTTGAAGGCGTCTACCGCACGGCCTTTGGCCGCGTGTTGGACGGCATTCCGGTGCGTGTGATGAACCTGCGTTACGCGCGCATTGGCGTGCGCCCCAAGTTTGACCTGCGTGTGTTGGCGCCCGAAACCAAAGCGACCGACAACACGCCGCCCACACCCGTGGGCACACAGCAGGTGTTCCACAACGGCCAGTGGTGGAGCGCCGCACGTTACCCGCGTTTGGACTTGCCCGTGGGCACCGAAATCCACGGCCCAGCCATCATGGAGCAACCCGACACCACCGTGTGGCTGGAACCCGGCTTCTCCGCGACGGTGGACGCCTTGGGCAACCTGCTGGTGCGCCGCGTATGAGCTCGCACACCATGCACAACATCACCCCCAGCAAAACGGCGCTGATCATCGTTGATCTGCAAAACGACTTTCTCGCGCCCAACGGTGCCTACGCCCGTGGCGGTGCGGTCAGTGCCCCGGCGCTGGAACTGCCGCCGCGTGTGGCACGTGTGGCACAAGCCCTAAAGGCCGCAGGCGGGCTGGTGGCGGCCAGCCAGTTCACGCTCTGGCCCAACGCCCAAGGCGAACCCATGATCGCGCCGCACCTGCTGTCCCTGCGCCCGTTCTTGCGCCGTGGCGACTTCGCCCCCGGCAGCACCGGCCAAGCCAACGTGCCCGAGATTGCGCCATGGGTCGATGTGGCCGTGAGCAAAGTGGCCTACTCGGCCTTCTTCAACACCCAACTCGACTGGGTGCTGCGCCACGCCCACATCGACACCGTGGCCGTGTGCGGCATCGTCACCAACGGCGGTGTGGCCAGCACCGTGCGCGACGCGCACATGCGCGAGTTCCACACACTGGTGTTGTCTGACGGCTGCGCTGCCTTCAAGCCCGAAGTGCACCAGGCCGCGTTGACCGACATGGGCACCGTGGCCGATGTGTTGACCTGCGACGACTTCATCGCCTCGCTGCAAAGCCCAACCACATGAGCACGCCCACCATCCAACGCGCCAATGCCCTGCCGGCCACGGTGCCGCAAGATGCACACACGCCCGTAGTCATCGTCGGCGCGGGCGCCTGCGGCCTCACCGCCGCGCTGATGTTGCATGACGCCGGTTTCGACTGCGTGGTGCTGGAGCGCGACGCGGCACCCAGTGGCTCCAGCGCGTTGTCGTCCGGCTTTATTCCTGCGGGCGGCACGGCGTTGCAAAAGAGCTTGGGCATCAGCGACAGCGCCACCGCGTTTGCCGCCGACATTCAAGCCAAAGCGCACGACACCGCCGCCCCACACTTGGTGGCCGCGTATGCCAATGCCATCGCCCCCGCCATCGATGCGCTGCAGCAGCGCCACGGCATTCCGTTTGTGGTGCTGGATGGATTTTTGTACCCCGGCCACCACGCCCGCCGCATGCACGCCGTGCCCGAGAAAACCGGCGTGGGTTTGATGACGCGGCTAGAGCGCGCCGCCGTGGCCGCCGACATCCCCATCCTCACCGAAGCACTGGTACGCGAACTCTGGATCGACGACCAGGACACCGTGCTCGGCGTAGGCTACGAGCGCCCCGATGGCACGCTGGAGCACCTGCGTTGCGACGCCGTCATCCTGGCCTGCAACGGCTTCGGCGGCAACGCCGCCATGGTGCAAGAGCTGCTGCCGCAAATGCGTGACGCCATCTTCGCCGGCCACACCGGCAACGACGGCAGCGCCATCACCTGGGGCCAGCAACTTGGCGCACGCCTGGCCGACTTGGGTGGCTACCAAGGCCACGGCTCGTGGGCCATTCCGCAAGGAGCGCTGGTGTCGTGGGCGTTGATGATGGAGGGCGGCGTACAGATCAACACCCAAGGCCAGCGCTTCCACGACGAAACCCAAGGCTACTCAGAAGCCGCCATGCAAGTGCTGGCCCAACCCGGCAGCGTGGCGTGGAATGTGTTTGACGGCCCACTGCTCGACCTGGCGCACGGTTTCCCCGATTTTTGCGATGCCGAAGCGGCAGGCGCCGTGAAGACCTGCACCGATGTGGCCGCCCTGGCGGCCGTGATCGGCTGCCCTGTGGACGCATTGCAAGCCACACTCGACAGCGTGACCACGGGCACCACCACAGGCACCATAACCAACGGCAGAACCTTCCGCCGCCCACTCCAAGCCCCGTACTACGCGGTGAAGGTCACCGGCGCCTTGTTCCACACCCAAGGCGGGCTGGACATCGACGCGCAGTGCCGCGTGCTGCGCGCAGACGGCACGCCCTTCCCCAACCTGCTGGCCGGTGGCGGTGCCGCACGTGGCGTATCGGGCAACGCCGTGTGGGGCTACTTGTCGGGCAACGGTTTGCTCAGCGCCGTGGCCGGCGGCTTCATCGCCGCAGCCTCGGTGGCCAAGGTGCCACAACATTTAAAGGAGCCACAACATGGCTGAACTCTCCCCCCTGGCCCAACGCTTGGGCCCCGGCCAAATGGTGTTGGCCCCCGGCGTGTACGACGCCCTCAGCGCCCTGGTGGCCGAGCAGGCTGGCTTTGAGGCGCTGTACTTGTCGGGCGCATCCATCGCCTACACCCGCCTCGGCCGCTCCGATGTGGGCCTGACCACCTACACCGAAGTGGCCGACACCTTGGCGCGCATCACCGAACGCGTAAACCTGCCGGTGATCGTCGATGCCGACACCGGCTTTGGCAACGCTCTCAACGTGCAACGCACGGTGCGCGGCTTTGAACGCGCGGGCGCGGCCATGGTGCAGATCGAAGACCAAACCTTCCCCAAACGCTGCGGCCACCTCGACGGCAAAGCCGTGGTGCCCGTGGCCGAGATGACCGGCAAACTCCGCGCCGCCCTCGACGCCCGCACCAGCCGCGACACCCTGATCCTGGCGCGCACCGACGCCGTCGCCGTAGAAGGCCTGGACGCCGCCCTAGACCGCGCCGAGCAATACCTCGCCTGCGGCGTAGACGCCTTGTTCATCGAAGCCCTGCGCACACCCGAGCAAATGGACGCTGCCTGCCAACGCTTTGCGCACCGCATTCCGTTGCTGGCCAACATGGTGGAAGGCGGCAAGACGCCGGTGCAGAGCGCGGCCGAGTTGCAGGCGCGCGGCTTTCGGATTGCGATTTTTCCTGGGGGCACGGCGCGTGCGGTGATTCACACTTTGCAGGGCTACTACGGCAGTCTGCGGGAGCACCAGACCACGGCCCCTTGGCGGGATCGGATGTTGGACTTTGATGCATTGAATGAGGTGATTGGGACGCCGGAGTTGATGGCGGTGGGCAAGCGCTACGAATGATCGGAGAGCCGATCTAAAGAGCGATTCAAGTGCATTTTTTCGTCACGAGGACTGGGCACATTGATCGGCTTTTCGTTGATTTAGCGGGTTGGCTTGGATAGCATGGCTCAAGCCGTCCCGTCTAAAGGTTCACCAAATGCGCTTTCTCGCCCTGGCTGCAATCAGAGGGTATCAACGCTACATTTCTCCATACAAGGGCTTTTGCTGCGCCTATCGCACTTACGCAGGCCGTGCCAGTTGCTCGGCACTCGGCTTTCGCGCCATCCAACGCTACGGCGTTTTCTCTGGCATTGAACTCATCAAACAGCGCACCGCTCTGTGTGCCGCTATGCATCGCAGTCAACTTCATAGCCAGATGCTCAATCGACAACGCGGCGTATGTGACCTAAGCTGCGATCTGCCATGCGATGGGCCGGACCTCTCGGACACCTGCAACTTTCTCAATTCTTGCAACTGCAGCGGCTGTGACTGGCCCAGCCGAAGAAAAAATGATGATCTGAAGTACGTCGACATTTCCCCCCAGACCCGAAGGTGAACATCATGGCGAACACATCTTCCAGCCCCCAAGCCTTCTCTGGCTCCATCGCCCAGTTCTACGAGCAATACCTCGTCACGCTGATCTTCGAACCCTACGCGAATGATCTGGCGCGGCGCATCACGGCGCTCCAGCCCTCAGCCGTGCTGGAAATCGCCGCAGGTACCGGCGTGGTCACGCGCACGCTCGCCGCGCAATTGCCAGCCCAAACGTCCATCATCGCCACTGATTTGAGCCAACCCATGTTGGACCACGCCCAGAGCATAGGCACCACACGCCCGGTGACGTGGCAGCAAGCGGATGCGATGCGCCTGCCGTTCGCAGACGGCAGCTTCGACGTGGTGGTGTGCCAGTTTGGCGCGATGTTCTTCCCCGACAAGGCGGTGGCCTTTGCCGAGGCTCAGCGCGTGTTGCGGCTAGGCGGTACGTTCTTGTTCAACGTGTGGGACAGCATTGAAGACAACGTCTTCGCCGAATGTGTGACACAGGCCATGGCGGAGCTGTTCCCGGCCGATCCGCCTCGGTTTCTGGCGCGGCTGCCGCATGGTTACTTTGACGATGCGGTGATTGCCGACGCGCTTTTGCGCGGTGGCTTTGCTGGGCCGATCACGTTCGATACCGTCACAGTACAGAGTGTGGCCGACTCGGCGCGCACGGTAGCCGTGGCCTACTGCCAGGGCACGCCGCTGCGCCTTGAGATCGAGGCGCACGACGCCAACATCTTGCCGCGCGCCACCGATGTGGCCGAAGCTGCGCTGCAGCAGCGGTTCGGTACAGGCGCCATCACCGGAAAAATCCAGGCCCGCGTGATCACGGCTACGCGCGAGGTCTAGCCACGGCAGTTACGGCAGGGCGGCCAAAAAAGCCGCCACCGCCGTCTGCGCAACTTCAAGGTCTTGGTCGCCCGTGCCAGAGCCCACACCGATGCCGCCGATCACCAGCCCGTTCACCACGATAGGCAAGCCACCCTTCAGGTTGGTGACCTTGCCGCCGGTAGCCAAGGCGAGTTTGGTTTCCACGCCCTCGGGTACTTGGCCTGTCGCCGTGCGGCTGGATGCGGCTGTCATGGCCTTGTTGGTGGCAGATTGCTGCGACAGCAGCTTGGCGCCATCCATGCGCAAGAACGTCAGCAGGTTACAGCCGTCGTCAACGATGGCGATGCATTGCGGTTGGCCCATGGCTTGTGCTTTGGCCACAGCGGCGTTGAGCATCAACAGGGCACCTTCGTGCGTGAGTTTGAGATGTGGGGTGGTAAGGGGCATCAAGGTTCTCCAAAAAATCAAATGGAACGGATGTTGCCACCATCACAACGCAACATGGCGCCGGTGATGTACGCGGCCGGCGCGCTGGCGGCAAACGCGGCCAGGGCGCCGAACTCGGCCGGGTCGCCATAACGCCCCATGGGGATGCCGCTGGTGGAGCGCGCGCGCACCTGCTCGGGCGTGAGGCCTTCCTTGGCGGCGATAGCCTCGTCGGTCAGTTGCACACGTTCGGTGTCAATGCGGCCGGGCACCAAGATGTTGGCGGTGATGCCGTCGCGCGCCACTTCGGCCGACAAGGTCTTGGACCACGGCACAAGCGCGCTGCGCAAGCTGTTGGAAATGCCCAGGATGGGCAGCGGCTGCACCACGCCGGATGAAACGACGGTGAGGATGCGGCCCCAGCCGCGCTGGCGCATGCCGGGCAAGAGCAGATCGGTGATGGCGATCACGGGCAGCACCATCTCTTCAAACGCTGTGCGCCAAGCCTCCACGCTGTGGCCGCTGGCGCCGCCGTAGTCGGGGCCGCCGGTGTTGTTGACCAGGATGTCGATGGGGCCGAAGTCGGCCGTCAGCTTTTGCACAAAGGCCGGCAACTCGGCCACCTGGCCTAGCTCCAGGGCAAAGCCCGCCATCTGCACCTCCGCATGCCCGGCGGACGCGGCTTCGGCCTGGAGGTCTGCAGCCGCCTGTGCCAAGCGGGCCGTGTCGCGCCCGGTGAAGGCCACGTGTGCGCCTTCGCAGGCCAAGGCGCGGGCAATGCCCTGGCCGATGCCGCGATTGCCCCCGAGCACCAGGGCTCGCTTGCCGTTCAGTCCCAAATGCATGATGCGGGTTTCCTTATCACTTCGTTCGTGGTGGTCTTGAAGGGGCGCGCAACATCCGTGCCGCAACCTTTTTGTTGAGCCCAATGGACGCCAACTTTACGGCGCGGCCCTCATCGGCACTCCATGCCGGCCACGGCGCAAGAACTGCCCATGGCCTACCGGGCCGTTGAGCACGCCGTCGTCGCACACCAATTCCCCGCGCACCCACACCTGCGTGGGCCAGCCCGTGATCTGCATGCCTGCGTAAGGCGTGTAGTCCACGTTGTGGTGCAGCATGGCGTTGTCGATGACGGTCTTGCGTGTTGGATCCCATAACGCGAAGTCGGCATCGGCGCCCACGGCGATTTGCCCCTTGTGTGGCATCAGGCCGTAGATGCGCGCGGGCGCGGTGCAGCACAGTTCGACAAACTCGGCCAGCGTCAAACGCCCGGCCATCACGCCTTCAGAAAACAGTAGCGGCATGCGCGTCTCCAGACCAGGAATGCCGTTGGCGATGAAGCGGAAAGAAGCACGCGGGCCGTACTTGAGCTTGCCCGATTCGTCGAAGCGATACGGCGCATGGTCCGACGACACCAGCGACAAGGCGCCCGACTGCAGCCCACGCCAGACGAAAGGCGCGTTCTCCTTGGCGCGCGGCGGCGGGCTGCACATGCACTTGGCGCCGTCTTCGGCGTGCAGGTCGTCGGTGCTCAGGAACAGGTACTGCGGGCAGGTCTCGGCCACGATGGGCAGGCCGCGCGCGCGGGCTTCGGCGATCACGTCGATGGCTTCGCGACCCGAGACATGCACCAGAAGAATCGGCGCCCCCACCAGTTCGGCCAAGGCCACCGCGCGGAAAGTCGCCTCGCGCTCCACCAGCATGGGGCGCGACTCGGCGTGGTAACGCGGCGCGGTCTTGCCTTGCCGCTCCAGGCGGTCGGTCAACCACAGAATGCAGTCGAGGTTTTCGGCATGCACCATGGTGAGCATGCCGCAGTTGTGGGACGCGTCCAGCACCTCCAGAACTTGGTGATCCGACAGGCGCAGCGCCTCGTAGGTCAGGTAGATCTTGATCGAGGTGTAGCCCTCTTCCACCAGGGCTGGGATCTCGTGCTGCAGCACATCGTCCGTCGGGTCGGACACGATGATGTGAAAGCCGTAGTCGATGTGCGAGCGCCCCGTGGCGCGTGCGTGGTAGACCTGCAGGGCATCGCGCAGCGACTGGCCCTTGAACTGTGGCGCAAACGCAATCAGGGTGGTGGTGCCGCCGAACGCGGCGGACCGGCTGCCGCTTTCAAAGTCGTCGGCCATCTGTGCGCCACGGGCGGCGCTGCCCGGGTTGGGTGGCTGGTCGATATGGCAATGCGCATCCACACCGCCCGGCAGCAGCCACTTGCCGCTGCCATCGAAGCGTGTGCGCCCACCGTCGATGCGCTCGGCCAGCGCGGCGATTCGGCCACCGCGCACGCCCACGTCGCAACGCACCAGGCTTTGGCCGACAAACACCTCGGCCCCATGGACCACGCTATCGAAGTCGTTCATTGCGGCAGCTTGCGGTCGGCCGCAGCGGGCAGGAAGTGGCCGTCGTAGACGCTGGCGAGTGTGGGCTTGAGCGGCAGCTCAAACGCATTCACCACGGTGTCGATCTGGCTGGACAGGCGCGCCGCGTCGACAGCACCCAAGCCGCCCGCACGCGTGGCGGCACTGCTGATCTGGTTGCGCAACAGCCACTGGAGCTTTTCGGTCTCTATCGGTTTGTTGACCAGCGGGTCGCGCTTGGCCAGCGCTTCAATGGCGGCTGCTGGGTCGGCCAAGGCATCGCGCCAGCCCATGGCCGTGGCTTTGACAAAGGCCTCAACCACCTTGGGCTGCGTGGTCAACAGCTTGCGCGAGACCATCAGCGCGTTGCCATACAGATCGAGCCCAAAGTCGGCGTAGCGCAGGAACACCACCTCTTCTTGCTTGACGCCCATGGTCTTGAGGTTGAACCACACACTGGAATCAAAACCCGTGACCGCATCCACATCGCCGCGCGCCAGCACCGTTTCGCGCACACGGATGTCGACATTCTCGATCTTCACCTTGGACGCGTCCACGCCCGCACGCTTGATGAAGGCCGGGAACATGCGGTAAGCACCGTCGCTCACCGGGCCGGCCACCTTGTGGCCTTCAAGATCCATCGGCTTGGTGATGCCGCTCTTCTTCAGTGCCACGATGGACAGCGGGCTGTTAGCGTAGAGCATGAGCACCGCCACCGGCGCTTGCTGCGGGTTGCGTGCGGCAAACTCGATCAGTGAACTGGTGTCGGCAAAGCCGAAGTCGTAGGAGTTGTTGCCCAATCGGCTGAGCACGTCGCCCGTGCCGTTGGATGAATCAAGAGTGACGTCCAGCCCCGCAGCCTTGAAGTAGCCGCGCTCTTGCGCGAGAAACCACGGCGCGTTGGAACCGTCGGGCTTGTAGTTCAGCGAGAACTTGACGGCGGTTTGCGCGCAGGCCACGCCGCTGGCCAGCAGGGCCAGGGTCATGGTGGTCGCAAGGCCCAGGCGGCGGGCCCAGCGGGTGGGCAAGCGAGTGGAGATAGCAAAGGGCATGGTGCAATCCTCAGGTGATTAGGTGCGGGTCGTGAAGAGCTTCGCGAGCCTCGCCATACGACTTGCAACCGCCAGGCCAACCAAGGCATTGGTTCATATAAATCAATGCGTTAGCATTCGATTTCGCGCAATCTGTTTGCTCAATTGCGCAGACTGATCGCTCTCCGCACCATTTCGGACGGGCGAACTGGCACCAATACTGCATCGCTTTCGCACCACCCGCACCGAACCCGCATGTCCGCCGACGCCACCACCGAAGAAGACGTTTACCGCCAACTACACGCCGCCATCGTCGACCAGCGGTTACCAGCGGGCAGCCGGCTCACCGAGACCGCGCTGTCAGAACTACTCTCGGCCTCGCGCCGCCACGTCGACAAGGCCCTGCTACGCCTGGCGCAAGAGAAGCTGGTGCGCATCCGCCGCAACGCCGGAGCCTGGGTGGCCGCCCCCACGCTGCAAGAGGCGCGCGAGATCTACGGGTTGCGCGTGATTCTGGAAGAGGCCGCCACCCGGCGCACCTGCGAAGTGTGGCGCCCCGATGGACTCCGCGCGCTCAAGGCCAACCTGGCGGCGGAAGAAAATGCCCACCGCTCGCGCAATCTGCGCGAAGCCATCCGGCTCAGCGGCGAATTCCACGTGCTGCTGGCGGACCTGTCTGGCAACTCAGAGCTGGCACGGGTGGTCGAGCAACTGGTGGCTCGCACCAGCCTGGTGACACAGCTCTACGCCAACCCCGAGGGACTGGGCTGCTGGCACAGCCAGCACTATGAACTGATGGACGCCATCACACAACGCAAAGCCGACCAGGCGGCAGCGCTCATGCGGGCGCATTTGGTGGAGCTGGAAGAGTCCTTGCGTGTGACCGCACCAACGTCTCGGCACCATGAGTTGGCGATGGCGTTGCAGGTTCGCTGAGCCAGTACACAGGTGCGGATCAGACCTCCCGGTCGAGCACCCGTAGCAGTGCCGCATCAAACCGCTCGGGCTGCTCGAACTGCAGCCAATGCCCGGCGCCGTTGATGAACTGCAAGCCACGGAAGTTGGGCGCGACGGACAGAGCTTCTTCCAGCGCGTCCAGCTTGCCTTGGTACAGCGCGTCGTGCAGGCCGTAGAGGGCGGTGACGGGCAGGTGGATTTGCGTCAACGCCTTTTTGAGGGCGTCGGTATAGGCCAGGCGGCGGCCGGGCATGCGGTCGCGGCCGACGTTTCCGGTGTGCACGGCCAGCGCCAGTGGCGTCAACGCATCGGGGTTGTACAGCATCAGCGCCAGGAGGTTGTAGCGGTGCATGGCTTCGATCTCGGCCGGGTCGCTCAGGTGGCGCCAACCGCGCAGCCGCACGGTACGGTGCGAAGACAAGCCGAGGCCGGGAGCACCAGCAATCACCAGTTGGCGCAACAGCTTTGGGTGCGCAGCGGCGAGGAGGCCGGCCGTCATGCCGCCGAACGAAAAGCCCACCAAGTCAAAGGGCACACCGCCCAGCAGTTGTTGCAGGCCAGCAGCCAACGGCGCGACCAAAGCGTCAGCGTCATGACCATCGAAAGGCAAGGCTGAATCGCCAAAGCCCGGCAGATCAGGCACCCAGACGCGGCGGCCGGTTTGAACCAAGGGGGCGATGTTGCGCACCCAATGCGTCCAACTGCCGCTGCCGCCGTGCAACAGCACAAGCGGTGGGTGCTGAGTGTTTTGCGGGCCCCAGGCATGCCAGACGACGTTGCCGTCGCCGCACGGCGTTTCAAAGCGTTCGGCGCTGGCCTGGAGTTGGGTGATGAGAGAAACGTCGTCGGCTACGGCGGATGACGCGGATAAGGCGGAAGACGGTGGCAAAAAGGATGGAGCAGATTCGGCAGACATGCGCCGGTTATACCCGCTGGGGCGCGGGCCTTGGTGCGAGGGCTGTACGCCCCACCCCTCAAGTCAACTTCACATCACCGCGTCATCTTGCAACGTCACTTCACGCCATTCTTCGCCTGCCATTGCTTCATGAATGCAATCTCGGACTCCTGCGCCTTGATGATGTCTTGCGCCATCTTGCGCAGCTCGGGGTCTTTGCCGTGTTTCAACAGCACCTGGGCCATGTCGACGGCGCCTTGGTGGTGGGCAATCATGTGCGAGACGAAGTCTTTGTCGGCGTCGCCGGTGTAAGGCACGCTCATGCCCTTCATCATCTTTTCGTCGCTTTGCAGGTAGGCCTTGGTGGAGGGGCTGTTGCTGGCAGATGCTGCAGGAGCGCCGTGGGCGCCGTGGTCCATTTTCGGGGCGGCTTGTTGCGCGCTTGCGCTAAAGGCGGCCATCGTCAGTGCGCCAGCAGCCAGGGTTTTGAAAAGGGGAAAGGTATGCATGAGATTGAATCCTGAGGTTGCGAACGAGGGTGATCTATCTTCATGCTTTCCCCCATGGGAAGGTCAAGCGCGCCTACGTAAAAATGCCCCTGGTTTGCAGGGGCATTGGCTAGGCTGGACTTACTGCCGCGCGGTGCGGATGTTCGGCGGCAACGCACCGGGGTGGCTGGTACGGAAGGGGTTGATGTCGAGCCCGCCGCGCCGCGTGTAGCGCGCGTAGACGGTGAGCTTGATGGGTTTACAGCGGCGCCACACTTCCATGAAGATACGTTCCACACACTGTTCGTGAAACTCGTTGTGGTTGCGAAAGCTCACGATGTATTGCAGCAGCCCGGCCTGGTCGATCTGCGGGCCGCTGTAGCTGATTTGCACGGTGCCCCAGTCGGGCTGGCCGGTGACCAGGCAGTTGCTTTTCAGCAGGTTGCTGGTCAGCACTTCGGTCACGGGGGCTTCGTCAAAGGCCGCGGTGAGCAGCTCGGGGGCGGGGCTGTAGTGGATGCATTCGAGGTCGAGGCGGTCGAGGCTCAGGCCGTCGATTTCGTGCACCGGTTCGCGGTCAAATTCTTCGGGCAGTACCAGGCGCACACCCACGGTGGACGGGCGATCGCTGCCGCGCCACACGGCTTCGCTGATATCGGTGCGCAGGCGGTCGCGCACGGCTTGGGCATCGGCAAAGCGGGTGTTGTTGAAGCTGTTGAGGTAGAGCTTGAACGATTTGCTCTCCACGATGTTCGGCGTTTCGCACGGCACGGTGAAGTGCGCCAGCGCCACTTGCGGCTTGCCCTTGGTGTTCAACCAGCTCAGTTCAAACGCCGTCCACAGGTCGGCGCCGAAGAACGGCACTTTGCCCCTGCCTTCGGCCTCGATGCCGATTTCGGCCCGTTTGGTGGCGCGCGGAATGGGGAACAGCAGCGAGGCGTCGTACTGGTCGATGTAGGCGGAGTTTTTGCCTAGTTGGGATTGCTCTGGGGTGTTCATGATGGGCTCGAAAAACTAATAAGGGGTGTGCGCCTGATGCGCTTGAAGGTGCGGCAGCACGGCGTTCAGCACCAGCGGCACCACGGGGTCGGGCAGGTCGTGGCCCATGCCGTCGATCATCACAAAGCGCGCACCGGGAATGCGTTTGGCGGTGTCTTGCCCACCGGGCAGCGGCACCATGCCGTCTTGGTTGCCGTGCACCACCAACGTGGGCACGGTGATGCGTGGCAGGGCGCGCGCGCGCGCGGAGTCGCAGCCCACGGCCACCAGTTGGCGCAGCATGCCGTTGGGGTGGTGGCTGCGGTCGATGGCGCGGGCGGCACGCTCGCGGATCACGGCTTCAGGCACGGGGTAAGTCTTGCCGGCAATGGCTTGCACCACGTGCACGGTTTGCTCGATTTGCGCTTCGCGGTTGGCGGGCGCGCGTTGCATCACCACGCGCATCACGTCGCTACTGGGCAACGGCAAATGGCGCGCGCCGCTGCTGCTCATCACACTGGTGAGGCTGAGCAAACGCTCGGGCGCGGCCAATGCCAAACGCTGCGCGATCATGCCGCCCATGCTGACGCCGAGCACGTGGGCGCGCCGCACGCCGAGTGCGTCGAGCACACCCAAGGTGTCTTGCGCCATGTCGCTCAGACTGTAGGGCGGCAGCACCGGAAAGCCCAGGCGCAGGCGCGTGGCCGTCCACATCAGGTTGGGCACACGCAGGTGGTCGAAGTGTTGGCTCAGGCCGATGTCGCGGTTGTCGAAGCGGATGACGCGGTAACCAGCATCCACCAACTGTTGCACCATCAGTTGCGGCCAGGCGATGAGTTGCATGCCCAGGCCGTGGATCAGCAGCAGCACCGCGCGCTCGGGCTCTCCGGCCCGCGCAGGGCCAGAGTCCTCGACTTCGATGTCGATGCCGTTTGCTTTTATTTTCATAGCTGCTTCCGCAGATCTAGCAAGCGCTGCGGGCACTTTTTTCTTAAATCATTGAAGCGGGCACGCGTTCATCAAATGAACTCGCGCTCGCGCATCCACTTCGTTGCGACCCACTTTTCGCCAGTGATCACCGGCGCGCCGCCGTGCAGCGTGCGGGTGGTGGGGTGTGCGCGTTCGTAGCTGAAGAACACCGCACTGCCACGGATGGGCGCAACGTTGAAATGCACGTCGGGGAACACGGTGTCGCCGCCCTGCTCGGGCGTGTTCAGGTACATCACCAACGTGCCCACGCGTTGGCCACCACGGCGCAGGATGGTGGGCGTGCCGGGCTCGCCGGGGTCGAAGTAATCGTAGTGCGGCTTGTATTCGGCGCCGGGCCCGTAATGCAGCACCTGCAGGCCTTCGCCGTTGACCAGCGGCCAGTTGAGCATGCGGGCGATGCGCGCTTCGATGCGCGTGATCAGGTCGCTCTCGCCCCGGCTGAAGAACATGCCTTCGCTGGTGCGGTCGGCGTTGAGTTCTTCGCCGCCGGTCTTGGGGGCCACGGTGAGCGAACGGTTCAGGCGCGGGTTGGCGGCGGCGATCAGCGCCTCGCATTCTTCATCGCTCAACACATTGCCCAGCACCAACAAACGCGGCTTGTGCATGCTGCACAGCACTTGTACCTGGCGGTCGCCCGCGTCGATGATGCGGCCGCCTTCGGGCAAGGTGGGCTCGGGCACGGGCACGCCGGGTGCGAGTTGGGCTTCTTCTTTTTTGCCCTTCAAATGCTCCGTCAGCGTGGACTCCATCGCCAGGATGGCCACGTCTTCCGTCCAGCCCGCGTCCCGCATCGACTGCAAGATCACCGCAGCGGTGTAGCCGCTCTCCGCCTGGTCAACGATCCATTGGCGCAGTTGCGGGGTGATGGCTTGTGTGGACGGCTGGGACGGCGTTTGGGTCATCGGCAAATGGTGAGCAATAAGCGGTCAACGGTAGATCAAGCGGCCTTGCGACGGAACACCAGTCGATCGGGCTGCGAGACGTTTGCAGCAAAAGCATAACCTTCCAGGTCAAAAGCCTCCAGTTGTTTGGGTAAGGTGAGGCGGTGCGTGATGGCATAACGCGCCATCAAACCACGCGCACGCTTGGCCATGAAGCTGATGATTTTGTACTGGCCGTTCTTGAACTCTTCAAACGCGCACTCGACCACACGCGCTTTCAGCACCTTTTGGTCTACCGCCTTGAAATACTCTTGCGAAGCCAGGTTGACCACCACCGGCGACACATCGGCGCGCAGGCGGGTGTTCAGGTGTTCGGCAATGGTGCTGCCCCAGAACTTATAGAGATTGCTGCCGTGTGCATTGGGCAGCTTCGTGCCCATCTCCAGCCGGTAGGGCTGCATCCAGTCGAGCGGGCGCAACACGCCGTACAGGCCGCTCAAGATGCACAAGTGCTCTTGCGCCCAGGCCAGGTCTTCCTCGGGCATGGCGCGGGCGTTCAGGCCGCCGTACACATCGCCATCAAAAGCCAGGGCGGCCTGGCGCGAATTCTTGGCCGTGAACTTAGGGCTCCAGGCCTGGTAACGCGCCACGTTCAGCGCCGACAAGGCATCGCTCAAGTGCATCAGCGAGGCGATTTGTTGGGGCGACTGGGTTTTCAGCAGCGCGATCAGCTCGGTGGACTGGGCCACGAACTGCGGCTGGGTGTGGGGCACTTTGGCGATCGGGGTGTCGTAGTCGAGCGCTTTGGCGGGGGAAACGAGAAACAGCATTTGAAATGTGAGAGGTCTTTGGTTCGGGCGATCGTATCGGTTGATCTTAGGGGAAGCGGATTGCGGCCTGGTTTCGCTGCCGAAATTGACCTAAACCACCTCCATGAATTACGATATGGTTAATTGATTTATTATTAGTAAATCAAACCAACATCTAAATTTGGAGATCTGCCATGGCCGCCGTCCTTTCTGCTGTCTCGAAAACCTTGCCAGCCACCCTGCCCGCACCCGCCGCCATCCACCAGTTGCACCATGTGGCCTACCGCGCCCGCGATGCCGAAGAAACGCGCCACTTCTACGAAGACATCCTGGGCCTGCCGCTGTACCACATCATCCAGAGCGACGTAGTGCCCAGCACGGGCGAGTACTGCCCCTACACCCACTTCTTCTTCCAGTTGCGCGACGGCTCGTTCATCGCCTTTTTTGACCTGGGCGATGACGTGGCCTCCCTGCCTTCGCCCAACACCCCGGCGTGGGTGCAGCACATCGCGTTTCGCGTGGACACGGTGCAAGAGCTGGAAGACATGAAGACCCGGCTGCAGGCCGAAGGCATTGAGGTGCTGGGCGTGACCGACCACCACATCTTCAAAAGCATTTATTTCTTTGACCCCAACGGCGTGCGCCTGGAGTTGTCGGCCCAGTTGGCCGACACGGTGCAGATGCACAAGGACAGCCTTGTGGCCCGCGAGCGGCTGGACGCCTGGACGGCGCGCAAGGCGCAGTGGCGCGCAGAGCGCGCGGCAGGCCAAGCGGCCGGCACGCTCAAACCGCAGCAGAACGACCGGCCAGAATACGCCGCGAAGGCGTAACTAAGTTGTTAAGCTCTTTAAGCGCCCTCAACCGCCCTCTTGCACCTTGCGCGCATAGAGTTTCTGGCTAGGGCGTGCGTTGTGCGGGTAGATGGCGCCAAAGCGGGCCACTTGCACACGCGAAATATCGACCGGCGTTTCCATCACAAACCAGTTCACGCCTTCGGAGCACGGTGGCGTGGTCAGCGAGCCAGTGAAGTTGTAGTAGCGGTGCTCGGCCGGTAGCAGGTCGGCTGGGTTGAAGGTGGTGTCGGCCACCGTCACCTCTTTGCCGGTTTCCGTGGGCAACTTGGCCCAAATTTTTTGCACCAGCGGGTTCTCGCTGCCTTCTTTGAACAACACCGCGACCACGGCCAGTTTGCCGTCGGCCGTGGCGTGCACCATGTGCGCCACCAAGGGGTACGACTGGCCGTTGATCTTTTCTTCGCTCGGGCGGTGAAAGTGGAACTGCTTCAGCACGTAGGTTTGCCCGCCAATGCTGATGCTGCTGCCCGCATCAACGTTCACCTGGATGGTGTGGCCGTTGTCCACCACGTGGAGGGCGGTGGGTTTGTAGTCGAAGTTGATGGCGCCAAGGTTGGAGGTACCGGCCTTGGAGGTGGTGATGTTGATGGGCGACTGGGCATGGCCGAGGGCGCAGGTGTGGAAGTCTTTCTCAAGCTTGGCCCAGCGCGCGGGGCCGGTGGCACCGTCATAGCTCCAATGCGCGGGGGCAGGTTTGGCTGCGGGTGTGGGGTCAGCTGCGAAGACCGAGCACGGTATTACAGCGGCCAGCAGGAGCGCGGCCATCGTGGTTTTTTTCATGGATTCTTTCTGTGGGGAAGCCTGCTACCCCCGGCAAACCGGGTGAGGCAGAACATGGTTCAAATTGCATCGTTCGCAACAACAAAATTCAGTGCCGAGGCACCAACCGTCTCTGTGGCGAGCAAGCCCTGTCAACAACCAAAGCCGTACGCATTTGGATGACGCCAGCGCGGGATAAAATCATCTCAACCTGTTTCAACACCCATACGGCATCCCCCACCGGGTGCCGTTTTCATTTCTCCAGGGTCCCCCATGAGCGATACACCACAGCAGCCCGGCTTAGAGAGCCTGTCCAAATCCTTTGAGCCCGCCGCCATTGAGGCGCAATGGGGGCCAGAGTGGGAGAAGCGCGGCTATGGTGTCGCCGGCTTCCGGGGCACCCAACAACCCAACGCCGAGCAACCCGCGTTTGCCATCCAGTTGCCACCACCCAATGTGACCGGCACGTTGCACATGGGCCACGCCTTCAACCAAACGGTGATGGACAGCCTGACGCGTTACCACCGCATGCGCGGCTTCAACACCGCCTGGGTGCCCGGCACCGACCACGCCGGCATTGCCACCCAAATCGTGGTGGAGCGCCAGTTACAAGAGCAAAAGGTCAGCCGTCACGACCTGGGCCGCAAGAACTTTGTCGCCAAGGTGTGGGAATGGAAAGAACAAAGCGGCAACACCATCACCAGCCAGATGCGCCGCATGGGCGCCAGCGTGGACTGGAGCCGCGAGTACTTCACCATGGACGACAAGCTGTCCAAAACGGTGACCGAAACCTTTGTGCGCCTGTACGAGCAAGGCCTGATCTACCGTGGCAAGCGCTTGGTCAACTGGGACCCGATCCTGCAAAGCGCGGTGAGCGACCTGGAAGTCGAGAGCGAAGAGGAAGACGGCTCGCTGTGGCACATCCGTTACCCATTGGCCGACGGCTCGGGCTCGCTGACGGTCGCCACCACACGTCCTGAAACCATGCTCGGCGACGTGGCCGTGATGGTGCACCCCGAAGACGAGCGCTACAACCACCTCATCGGCAATATGGTCACGCTGCCCCTGTGCGACCGCGCAATCCCGGTGATTGCCGACGACTACGTCGACAAAGCCTTCGGCACCGGCGTGGTGAAGGTTACGCCTGCGCACGACCAGAACGACTACCAAGTGGGCCAACGCCACAAGCTACCCATGCTGTGTGTGTTGACCTTGGATGCCAAGATCAACGACCAAGCCCCTGCTGCCTACCAAGGCCTGGACCGCTTTGTGGCGCGCAAAAAGATCGTGGCCGATCTGGACGCCGCGGGCTTCCTGGTCGAAGTGAAGAAACACAAGCTGATGGTGCCGCGCTGCACCCGCACCGGCCAGGTGATCGAGCCCATGCTGACCGACCAATGGTTCGTCGCCATGACCAAGGTCAGCGACCAGGACCCTACGGGCAAGAGCATCGCGACCAAGGCGATTGACGCCGTGGCCAGCGGCGAGGTGCAGTTTGTGCCCGAGAACTGGGTCAACACCTACAACCAGTGGATGAACAACATCCAGGACTGGTGCATCAGCCGCCAACTCTGGTGGGGCCACCAAATCCCGGCCTGGTACGACGAGGACGGCAACGTCATCGTGGCACGCAACGAAGCCGAAGCCCAAGCCAAGGCACCGAGCAAAACCCTGCGCCGCGATGAAGACGTGCTGGACACCTGGTATTCGTCCGCTTTGGTGCCCTTCAGCACCATGGGCTGGCCTGAAAAAACGCAGGACTACGACCTGTACCTGCCCTCTTCCGTTTTGGTGACGGGTTACGACATCATCTTCTTCTGGGTCGCCCGGATGATCATGATGACCACGCACTTCACGGGCCGCGTGCCGTTCAAACACGTCTACATCCACGGCCTGGTGCTCGATGCCCAAGGCAAGAAGATGAGCAAGAGTGAAGGCAACGTGCTCGACCCTGTCGATTTGATCGACGGCATCGCCCTGCAGCCTTTGCTGGATAAACGCGTGGTCGGCCTGCGCAAGCCCGAAACGGCCCCCACGGTGCGCAAAAACACCGAAAAAGAATTCCCCACCGGCATTCCAGCATTTGGTGCCGATGCGCTGCGTTTTACGTTCGCATCGCTGGCAACGTTGGGCCGAAGCATCAATTTCGACAGCAAACGCTGCGAGGGCTACCGGAATTTTTGTAACAAGTTGTGGAACGCCACACGCTTCGTTTTGATGAATTGCGAAGGCCAGGACTGCGGCTTGAAAGAGCACACCAAGGCCGATTGCCAGCCCGGCGGCAGCGCCCACGGCTACATGCAATTCAGCCTGGCGGACCGCTGGATCAGTTCGGTTTTGCAACAAGTTGAGGCCGATGTGGCCAAGGGTTTTGCGGAATATCGCCTCGACAACGTGGCCAACACGCTCTACGACTTTGTCTGGAACGAGTTCTGCGACTGGTACCTGGAAATCGCCAAAGTGCAGATCCAAACCGGCTCTGAAGCGCAGCAACGCGCTACGCGCCGCACGCTGATCCGCACGCTGGAAGCCATTCTGCGCCTGGCGCACCCGGTCATTCCGTTCATCACCGAAGCCCTGTGGCAAAAGGTGGCGCCGATGGCCGGCATCGCTGGCGACTCAGTCAGCATTGCGCCGTATCCACAAAGCCAGCCCGAGAAGATCGACCCGGCCTCGCTGGCCCACGTGGCTAAGCTCAAAGCCTTGGTGGACGCCTGCCGCAACCTGCGCGGCGAGATGAACGTCTCGCCAGCCACGCGCCTGCCGCTGTACGCCGTGGGTGACGACGCCTTCATGGCCGAAGTGGCGCCGGTGCTCAAGTCTTTGGCCAAGCTCAGCGAAGTGAAACTGTTTGCCGACGAAGCCAGTTGGCACGCCGCCGCCGAAGCCGCGCCCACCGTGGTGTCGGGGGCCACACGCATGTGCCTGTACATGGAAGTCGACGTGGCCGCCGAAAAAGCGCGCTTGTCGAAGGAAATTGCCCGTCTGGAAAACGAAATCAGCCGTGCGAATGTAAAGCTCGGCAACGAGGCTTTTGTGGCCAAGGCACCGCCTGCCGTGATCGCCCAGGAGCGCCAGCGCGTGGCCGACTTTGGTACCAATTTGATACGCATTCAGGAACAACTTGTAAGACTTGGCTGATGGACGACGGCTAACACAACCGTTAGCATGTCACCAGGGGGGCAATACTAGGACCAGCTAATGGGCTGAGTGGCCTCCGCCTGTTCATCCATTTCTTAGCAACTCTGAACTATTGATCTATGGCTACAAATCCACACAAAGTCGTCAAGAAAGCCGTTTTCCCCGTCGCCGGACTCGGAACGCGGTTCCTCCCCGCCACCAAGGCGCAACCGAAGGAAATGTTGCCGATTGTGGATAAGCCGCTCATCCAATACGCAGTGGAAGAAGCGTATGCGGCAGGCATTCGGCACATGATCTTCGTCACTGGCCGCAACAAGCGCGCCATCGAAGACCATTTCGACACCGCCTACGAGTTGGAAAACGAACTCGAAGCCGCCAACAAACGCGAACTGCTGGCCTTGGTGCGCTCGGTGCACCCCGACGACATGAACTGTTCGTTTGTGCGCCAACCCCGGTCGCTGGGCCTGGGCCACGCCGTGTTGTGCGCAGAACACTTGGTTGGCCACGAACCGTTTGCGGTTTTGCTGGCCGATGACTTGATGATTGGCCCCACGGGCGGTCAAGCGGTTTTGGCCCAGATGACCGCTGCTTTCACCCGCTGGGGCACCTCGCTGCTGGCCGTGCAGGAAGTGCCGCAAGACCAAGTCAAGCGCTACGGCATTGTGGCCGGTGAAGTGGTCTCGGGCGTGGAAAACGGCCGCCTCACCCGCGTCAGCCACATTGTGGAAAAACCATCGCCAGAAAACGCACCTTCACGCATGGGCGTGGCCGGCCGCTACGTGCTCACGCCAGGCGTGTTTGACCAGATCCGTGCCCAGCCGCGCGGTGCGGGCGGTGAAATCCAGTTGACCGACGGTATCGCCGGCCTGCTGTCCACCGAAATCGTCCACGCCTTCCAGTACGAAGGCAAACGCTACGACTGTGGCAGCAAAGAAGGCTTCCTGGAAGCCACGGTGGAACTGGCGCTGCAACACCCTGAAGTGGGCGCTGCGTTCCGCGAAAAGCTCAAGAGTTTGGATTTGAGCTAAGCCTCGTTTTCCCAAGTAAAAACTGAAAAGCCGCCGTTGCGCTCAAAGCGCACGGCGGCTTCTCTTTTTGAAGGGTCGTTGGGTTTAGCGCCGGCGCAGCACGTGGATGTAGTCCGTGCCTTGGGTTTCCTGCTCTACCAGTTCATTGCCGGTTTGCCGCGCAAAAGCCTGGAAGTCGCGCGTGGAGCCCGCGTCGGTAGACACCACCTTCAGCAACTGACCGCTTTGCATGCCTGACAAGGCCTTCTTCGCCTTGAGAATCGGCAACGGGCAGTTCAACCCACGGGTATCGAGTTCTTGGTCGATGTGCATGGCAGCCACTACGCGGGGAACACGCCGGTCGACAAATACCGGTCACCACGGTCGCACACCACAAACACGATGGTGGCGTTGCTCTCGCGCTCGGCGATCTGCTGCGCCACCCAGCAAGCACCAGCAGCTGAGATGCCACCAAAGATGCCCTCTTCGCGCGCCAGGCGGCGGCACATGTCTTCGGCGTCGTCCTGCGTCACGTAGACCATCTCGTCAACCAGTGACGGGTCGTAAATCTTCGGCAGGTATTCTTCAGGCCACTTGCGGATGCCGGGAATGCGCGAACCTTCGGTGGGCTGCGCGCCCACAATCTTGATGTTGGGGTTCTTTTCTTTCAAGAACCGCCCCACGCCGGTGATGGTGCCCGTGGTGCCCATAGCGCTCACAAAGTGGGTGATCTGGCCAGCCGTGTCCGCCCAAATTTCGGGGCCGGTGGTCTCGTAATGGATGCGCGGATTGTCTGGGTTGGCAAATTGGTCGAGCACGCGGCCTTTGCCGTCGCGCTGCATCTGCTCGGACAAGTCACGCGCGTACTCCATGCCGCCACTCTTGGGCGTCAGGATCAGCTCGGCACCAAACGCTTTCATGGTCTGCGCGCGCTCTACGGATAAGTCTTCCGGCATGATCAACACCATGCGATAACCCTTCACCGCAGCGGCCATGGCCAGTGCAATGCCGGTGTTGCCCGAGGTGGCTTCGATCAAGGTGTCGCCGGGTTTGATATCGCCGCGTTCTTCGGCACGCCGGATCATCGACAACGCCGGACGGTCTTTTACCGAGCCAGCCGGGTTGTTGCCCTCCAGCTTGCCCAAAACAACGTTGTTTTTCTCTTTATTGGCCGCCGCTCCGATGCGCTGGAGCGCAACAAGTGGAGTTTTTCCAATCGCATCTTCAATCGTCAGGTAATTCATACCCTCGACTGTGCCATAATTCGGGTCTTGCTTCTTCAGCAACAAAATTAGCCCGGGTGGTGAAATTGGTAGACGCAGGGGACTCAAAATCCCCCGCCGCAAGGCGTGCCGGTTCGATTCCGGCCCCGGGCACCACGGTTAGTCCTGATAACCCCTTGATTGGAAACGATCAAGGGGTTTTTCATTTGTGGCGAGCATTGGCCCAGATTCGCGGGCAGCGTAGGGCAATGCGCCGAATCTACGCGGTGCCGGGACATTCAGCGCGTAGGCCTACACGGTCTCACCGTTACAGGTCCACCATGGAAGCATCACTCCAAAGGAATGCGCCATGCCACATACCGATCAACTTATCTCTCTTGAAAAAGCGTACGAGGTCCGTCATTGGTCTCGTGAGCTGGACTGGAATGAGGCCGAGCTGTACACGGCTGTGCGGTACGTGGGCAAGGGGCTCAAGGCGCTCAGAGCGCATCGCCAAACCACGGGGCCAAGCGTAGGCCGGCCTGAAACCAAGGCAACCTTGATGCGGCGCGAGCCGCGAAAAGGCGGCCATCTTTTCGTGGTGCGCTAAACGCCTTCATCACTTGGCGATAGCACCGTGTCGGTTCCTGCATTTTGAGAATGCGCTACCGCGCTGATGCGAAAACACCCCCGCCCTGCCGCCTTGGCCGCGTAAAGCGCCTGATCCGCTCGGTTCAACACGCTGTCGAGCGTTTCTTCGGGTAGTGCCAAGTGGCCGCCCACGCTGACCGATAGCCGCAGCGCCCGACCTGTTTCACCTTCCAGGCCCTTGGCTGCAGCCACCGCCGCACACAGGCGCTCACCCATGGCTTTTAGCGCTTCAGGCGTGGCGCCTTGCAGCAGCACCACAAACTCGTCGCCCCCCCAACGTGCGGCCACGTCATACGGACGGACCAGCGACTGGATGGTGCGCGCCACCGTCTTCAAAGCCTCGTCGCCCACCGCGTGGCCGTAGCCATCGTTGATGGATTTGAACCAATCGACATCGAGCCACAACAAGCCGATGCGGCTGTGCTCGCGACGTGCGCGGGCCAGTTCGGTCGCCAGGCGCTCGCTCATACCACGGCGGTTGAACAGCTCGGTCATGGGGTCAATCTTGGTCAGGCGGTCCAGCGCGGCAGTGCGCTCGCTGACCTTGTCTTCCAGGTCACGCCGCGCCTGCAGCACTGTCGCGGCCATGCGCGTGAAGTGCTGCATCACCCGGCGCACCTCGCCCGCGCCTCGGTGGGCGAGTTGGCGGCTCGGGTCTTGCCCATCGGCCATGTTCGCCATGGCGCGCTCCAAGCTACCCAAAGGGGTGAGCACCAAACGGTTGAGCACCAGGTTGAACAAGATCAGAGCCACAAGCATGCTGCCGACGTATAAACCCAAAATGCCGTAGAAATAATGCGGCGGCAACAACACGTCCAGGTCGAGCAAGGTGATCTCATACCAGTCGATCTCGGGCACGTGGGCGATGCCGGCCAGATGGCGCCGACCATCGATCTGCACAAAGACCGAGACCACTTTCTCGGGCCGTTGTTCGGATGCAAGCATCGCCGCACGCACCGCCTCTTGGTCTGTTGGACTCTCAAACAGCACACTCAGGTTTTTATGGCCGCCCTGGCGTTTGCTGCTGATAGAGGCAAAGTCGATCAACGTCTGGTCGCGGTGCAACTGGATGGCGCCCACGTGGTCGACAAACAAGCTGGTGATGCCCGGCGTGCCCTCTTCCACCACGTTGTTCAAGAAGTCGGTGAGATCCAGGCCCGAGCCCGCAATGCCCAACACCTTGTCGCCGTCGCGCATCAGCACGTCAATCCAGAGCTTGACCACGCCGAGCACCGGGTCGGGGCTGACGTTGATGTGCAGGTCGCGGTTGATGCGCATCAGGTTGAAGAACCAGGCGTCTTTGGTGTTGCGCGCATCCAGTTGGTAGCGCAGCTCTTGGCCCGCGTATTGATTGGCGGCGTTGTTATGGTAGTAACGACCGCTGCCAGCCTCACTGCCAGCAAAAGCGACGAAGTAGCTGTTATCGCTGAAGTTGCGGCGATAACTTTCCATCTCGGCCAGCGCCTCGCGCAGCACTGCAGGGTCGTCAGGCTTGTGCGCCAGCGCATGCAGACGCGGCGAGTCGGCCAGTTGACGCGACAGCGCAATCTCGCGCAGCAGCGGCTGCAGGGTGCGGCTCTTGTCGTAGAGCACCTGCTTCTCGGCATAGCGCACGGCCCATTGCTCGACGATGCCTTCGGCCAACATGCGCACCGACCACAACACCCCAACAGAAGAGATCAACACCAACACCAGGGTCAACAGCAGAAAACGGAGCTTGAGGTTCATGTCAACGGCAGAGAGGCAGCAGGCGCGAGCGTATGTCAGCCCATCCAACGTATGCTGACAAATGCTGACCAGCACATTCGTCCCACCCTTACCCCGCCCCCTCAGCGTTATTGCACGCGCAGGGTCTCCAAAAACGCGTAGCCAAAACCGCGCAGCGTGCGCAACGGCGCATCGTCGCCGGTAGCCTCGGCAATCTTGCGGCGCAGCCGACTGAGCACAGCCTCCAGCCGACGCTCGTCGTACAGCAGCCAGTCCTCGCCCAGCGCTTCGACCAGATCGCGCCGACTCGCTTGCCGCAGCGGCGCCCGCGCCAGCGTAGCCAAGATGCAAGCCTCCACCGCATTCACCGCCAAAGCCTGACCAGTGGGCGCACGCAGCAACAGGGGCTGCAGCGCCAGCCCCCAGGCGGGCAAGTCGGTCAAACGCAGACGGCGCTCCAACGAGCGCAACACGGCCACCAATTCCTCGGCATCGGCCGGTTTGCAGAGGTAGTGGTCGGCACCGCCTTCGTGGCCCGCTAGGCGCTCGCTCAAAGCCGTGCGCGCGGTCAACATCACGATGCCGATTTGCGGCTGCGTGGCACGCAACCAGCGCGCCAAGGCCAGGCCGTCTTCATCGGGCAAGCCCAAATCCAGCACCACCATGTGCGGTTGAAAATCAGCCAGCAGCGCACGGCAGCTCGCCCCATTGGCGGCGCCGCGCACCTCAAAGCCCGCGTGGCGCAACTCGAAGCTCACGTCGTCCAGCAGATCGGGGTTGTCTTCCACCACGGCGATGCGGCTCACGGCGTGGCCTCCATCGGCAGACTCAATCGAAAGACGCTGCCACCGCCCGGCCGCTCGGCCAAGGTCACTTGGCCGCCGTGTAGATGGGCAATGCGGCGCACGATGTACAAGCCCAAACCCGAGCCCGCCACGTCCCCCGTGACCGCACCGCGTGTGTAGCGCTGGAACAGCCGCTCCGCCAGGTCGGGCGCAATGCCCGGGCCACGGTCCACCACGGCAAACTCAACACCCGCCGTATCCGCGCGCACTGTCAATTCGACCTCGGCAGGCGACGGCGAATACTTCAGCGCGTTGCCCAACAAGTTGCCCAGCGCTGCGCCCAGCAATGCGCGGTCGGCGTGCAGGCGCAAGGGCTCGGCGGGCAAGTCGACCCGCAGGCGTTTGCGGCCTTCGCTCGCCTCGGCCAGTTCGGCGCACAGCTCGGTGCACAGTGCAGCGGCGTCGAAGCGGCTGCGGTGCAAGCCAAACTGTTCGTCGTCGAGCCGGTCCTGGTCCAGCAGTTGTTGCAGCAGTTGGTCGATGCGGCCCACACCACGGCGAATCCGTTCATGCCGGCGCGTCACATCTTCTGGCGTGGTGGTCGCCACCGTTGGAAGCTTTTGCAGCGCCTGCGCCGCGCCGTCGATCATGCTCAAGGGTGTGCGAATCTCGTGCGACAGCATGGCAATGAAACGGCTTTGCTCGCGCCGTGCCGCACGTTCATGCTCGCGCTCCTGCGCGGCCTGCTCAGCCCGCTCGCTGGCTTCGCGGTGAGCCGCTTCTAGGCGCTGGCGTTGCAGCATGACCACCATGCCAAAGGCCGCCACGGTCACCAAGCTGCTGATCTGCGCGCTGTACAGCAGCCAGACTTGGCTCGGCAGCAAACCCAACAACACCGCGACGATGGAGAACACCCCCGCCAACGTGGACACATGTGCCAACGCCAGAAAACGGCTGCCCGGGCGCCCTGCGCGCCAAAGCCACAGGCTGCGCCCCAGCCCGATGCAGGTGGTACACAGGGCCATGTAAAAAATGCCGCCCGCCACCTCGGTGTAAAGCCCCAAACCCGGTGCCAACAAACTCAGCGCGTAGGCCAGCATGGCCAAACGGTTCAGCCGCCAAAGCCAGCGGCCTGGCCCCTCGCGCTGCAACTCTAGCGCATGGCGGTAGAACCAGTTGGCGGCCAGGCCCGACAGCAAGGTAGCGGAAGAGGTGGTCTGGTCTGCCAAGCCCGGCCAGGCGTTGGGCAACACCGCTGCCGGCAGGCCGTTGATGCAAAACGTCGCCAACAGCAAACAGATCAACGTGACCATGTAGGCCCGGTGCAGCATGTCGCGCCGCCAAGCCCCCTGCCAAAAGCAAAAGATCACCAGGGCCACCAGCAGCCCGACATACACACCAAAGGCGGCCAAGCGCACACCGTTGGCCACTGCAAATTCAGCGGGTGTGCGTGCCGTCAACAACAGCACTGAGCTGCTGCTGGTCTCCAAGCGCAGCCACAAAGTTTGGCCTGCCACCGCGTTGGCAGGCAAGCGAAACACAAAGCCGGTGGCGGCAAGCTCGCGTTGATTAAATGGCAATTGGTCGCCCGCACGGCGCTCTTTCAACGCACCGTCAGGCACATCTGGGGAGAACAGGCGAAGGTCATCTAAATACGGCGGCTGCACTTCAAGCCAAAACTCTTCGCCCTCTCGCGGCTTAGCAGATGCATGCGATGCACCCGTTGCTTCAATGGTGAAACGAAACCAATGCACCTGGCGTGTGTAGCCCCCCGCAAACCCGCCGACCACGGGCGTGAAGTTGGCCTGCCGTTCAGGTGCACGCACCGAGTGGATGGTCTCAACGCCCTGCGGGTCGGCCAGCACCGCCAGGTCGCGGATCTGCAGGCTTTGCGCGTGGCCCGGCGTTGCCCAGATCCACAGAGGCAAAGCCAATACCAACCACTTCCACAGGCCAACCCGTAAGCACACGCTCAAAAACATCATCCCCCTCGGTCCCTTGCCTGATGTCGTCAGACTTGGGTCGAGCTTACCGGATGATGGAGTTGTTTAAGAGGATCGTCTCAGAGTCCGAACGGCCAAATCTTCTGCACCGTGCCCGACAGAATCTGTTGCCGATCGCTGGCCGACAAAAAGCCCAGGTTGTCGCGGTACACCGCCACCATCTTGTCGTAGGGCAATTCGCTCAGCGAGATTGGCCAGTCGGTGCCCCACATGCAGCGGCCCGCGCCAAAGCGGTCGATTACGCGTTTGACTTGGTCGAACGCATCGGCGTACGGGTAAGCCTGTTTCGACAAACGCGGCACGTGCGAGATCTTCACAAACACTTTAGGAAAGCGTGCCAGCGCGAGCAGTGCTTCGAGTTGCTGCGGCTGGTCTGGCAAAGCGTCCGCCATGTGGTCGATGACCACGGTCAGGTCGGGGTTCGCCTCGATCAACGGCACCAGGTCGGCCATGCGTTGCGGCGAGGCCAGCACCGTCATGGGCACCTTCAACTCCGCGCAGCGGCGCCACAGCGGCGGCATCAGCGGGCCGCGAATCCAGTCGCCGTCGGCCTGGTCGGATGGGCTCAGGCGCACACCTCGAAAGCCCTGCTCCAACGTGAGGCGGCTTAGGTGGTCCGGCGCGGCTGGGTCTTCGGGGTTGACGCGGCAGATGCCTTGAAACTTGTCGGGGTAACGCTTCAGCACATCGGCCAGATAGCTGTTGTCCCAGCGGTAGTGGATCACCTGCACGATCACCGTGCGCGACACGCCGTTGGCTTGCATCAGCGCCAGCAGCATCTCGGCAGACGCATCAAACTCCGGCGGCTTGCGGCCTTGCGCGAAGGGAAAAGCAGGGTCGCGCTTCCACACGTGCACGTGGGAGTCGATGAGCAGCGGCGCGGCTTCTGCAGCCCCCACCAGAGGCAGATGCGATGCAAAGGGCGCGGCGAGGGAAGCCGCAAGAACGTGACGGCGGTTCAACATGGTTGTCTCCAGTGTGAAAGAAAGCGTGGCGGCAGACGCGGTCTTGCGCCGCTTGCATGTCTGCCGCTTGAAATTGAGGTCAGACGGTCGCGGCCTCTTCCATGGCGTGGCCGTGGTTGCGTGTGGCGTTGACCAACATGCGGGTGTAGGGGTGCTGCGCCTGGTTGGCACAGAGGGCATCGGTCGAGAGAGTTTCGACGATGCGGCCTTGCTGCATCACCGCCACCTGGTCGCACAGATGCGCCACCACACCCAGGTCGTGGGTCACCATGAGATAGGTGAGCCCATCGCGCTCGCGCAGCTCGGCCAAGAGGTTCAAGATTTCGGCTTGCACCGACACGTCGAGCGCTGACGTGGGCTCGTCGAGCAGCAGCACACGCGGCTCCAGAATGAGGGCACGCGCAATCGCCACACGTTGGCGTTGGCCGCCAGACAACTGATGCGGGTAACGGAAGCGAAAGCTGCTGTTCAGCCCCACCTTGCTCAAAATGCTTTCGATGCGGTCGCGCTGGTCGCCAATCCCATGAATGCGCAGCGGCTCGGCCAGCACGGTATGGATGGTGTGGCGTGGGTGCAGCGAACCATAGGGGTCTTGAAACACCATCTGCACTTCGCGGCAGCGCGAGCGGTCGAGCTTGTGCGTGAGCGCGCGGCCGGCCATTTCTGCGCTGCCGGTCCAGTGGGTGTATTGGCCCGCCAGGCAGCGCAGCACCGTGGTTTTGCCCGAACCCGACTCGCCCACCAAACCAAAAGATTGGCCGGCGCGCACCTGCAAGTTCACGTCGTTGAGCACCTTGGCAGAGCCGAAGGCGAGGTTCAACGCTTTGACGTCGATCATTTCCATGCTGGATCCTTGGGTCGGTTTTGCGGGTGATTTAGCTGGTGAGCCACGACGGGTCGCGCTGCAGCACCGGCAGGCGTTTGCGGCGTTGGTCCAGACTTGGCAAGGCGCTGAGCAGGCCACGGGTGTAGGGGTGCTCGGCCTGGTCCAGGTCGGCAGCGGCAATGCTCTCGACCACGCGGCCGGCGTACATCACCAACACGCGGTCGCAGAAGTGGCGCACCATGTTCAGGTCGTGGCTGATGAACAGCAGCCCCAGGCCACGCTGGCTCACCAATTCATCCAGCACCGCCAGCACCTGCAAGCGCACCGACACGTCGAGTGCAGAGGTGGGTTCGTCGGCAATCAGAATCTCGGGCTCGGTGATGAGCATCATGGCGATCATGATGCGCTGGCCCATGCCGCCCGACACCTCGTGCGGGTAGAGGTTAAACACACGCTGCGGATCGCGGATGCGCACCGACTCCAGCATGGCCATGGTGCGGTCATACGCTTCGGCGCGCGGCACATCGTGGTGCGCCAAATACGCCTCGGCAATTTGCTGGCCCACACGCACCACCGGGTTCAGCGAATACTTCGGGTCTTGCATGATCATCGACATGCGTTGGCCGCGAATCTTCTGCATGGCTTTGGGGCTGGCGTTCAGCAGGTCGATGCCGTCAAACGCCAACTTGCGGGCTTCAATCTTGGCGCTGCGCGGGTGCAGCTTCAGCAGCGCACGGCCCACGGTGGATTTGCCCGAGCCCGACTCGCCCACAATCGCCAGCTTTTCGCGCGACAGGTTAAACGACACACCGCGCACCGCGTGCATCGGGCCTTCGGGCGTGGCAAAGTGGATGTGCAAGTCTTCTACTTGCAGTTTGGGGAACGCGGTGGCGGCCACCTTTGCCGAAGCCACAGGAGGGTTTTGCATGTTCATGGTCCTCATTCGCTGCGGGGGTCGAGCACGTCGCGCAAGCCGTCGCCCAACAGGTTGAACGCCAGGCTCACCAGCATGATGGCGGCGCCGGGTGCGGCCACCAGCCACCAGCACTCGATCATGTAGCGGCGGCCACTGGAAATCATGGCGCCCCACTCGGGCAAGGGCGGCTGCGCGCCCAGGCCAAGGAAGCCCAGGCCAGCAGCGGTCAAGATCACGGCCGCCATGTTCATGGTCAACCGCACCACCACCGAGGACAGCAACATCGGCACAATGTAGCGCAGCAAAATGCGCGCAGACGAGGCGCCTTGCAACTGCGCCGCCACCACGTAATCGGCATGGCGCAACGACAAGGTTTCGGCCCGCGCCAGCCGCGCAATCGGCGGCCAGGCGGTCAGCGCAATGGCGATCACCGCGTGGTCCAAACCAGGGCCAAGGGCGGCCACAAAGGCCAGCGCCAACACCAGGCTGGGGAACGAGATGAAGATATCGGTGATGCGCATGAACAGGTTGTCGACCCAGCCGCCAAAGTAGCCGGCCATGCTGCCCACCGCCAGGCCCACGGGGCCCACAATCACCGTCACCAGGGTGATGATGTAGAGCGAGATGCGCGAGCCGTGCACCAGCCGGCTGAACACATCGCGGCCATATTCATCGGTGCCAAACCAGTGCGCTGACGACGGTGCCTGCAGCGCCTGCTTGAGGTTTTGCTCCAGCGGGTTGTGTGTGGCGATCCACGGGGCAAACAGCGCCACCAGCAGCAACAGCGCCACGACCACCAGGCCGGCCACCGTCATGGGGTTGTGCATCAAGCGGCGCAGCCCTTGGCGCAGGCTGAGCAGCAGCGCCTGGGTGGCCGACTCGGGCGTGTCGGAGTAACGGGTATAGGTTGTGGAAGCCATCAGCGGGTTCTCGGGTCAAGGACTTGGTACATGGCGTCGGACAGCAGGTTCAGCGTGATGAAGATCACCCCCACCACCAGCACACAACCCATCACGGCGTTCATGTCGCCCAGCAGCAAACTGCTGGTGAGGTATTGGCCAAAGCCGGGCCAGGCAAACACGGTTTCGATCAGCACCGCGCCTTCAAGCAAGCTGCCGTAGGCCAATGCCACGATGGTCAGTAACTGCACCAGGATGTTGCGAAACGCGTGGTGCCACACCACGCCGCGCTCCGACAAACCTTTCACCCGCGCGGTGGTGATGTACTCCTGCGACAACTGCGCCAGCATGAAGCTGCGCGTCATGCGGCTGATATAGGCCATGGAGTGCAGGCCCAAAATACACGCCGGCAAGATGAGGAACTTCAGCGCACTGCGAAACACTTCCCAGTCGCCCGCCAGCAGCGAATCGATCAGCAGCAAACCGGTGCGCGTGGGCACGATGCCGTCAAATGCCAGGTCCACACGCCCTGCCCCACCGGCCCAGCCCAGCCAGGCGTAGAACACCAGCAAGCCCATCATGCCGAACCAGAACACCGGTGTGGAATAACCAAACAGGCTGATCACCCGCACCACGTGGTCGGCCAGGCGGCCACGGCGTGTGGCGGCAAACACGCCCAGCGGAATGCCCACGCAGGTGCCGAGCAAGATGGCCATGGTGGCCAGCTCGACGGTGGCCGGCAGCACCCGGACCAAATCGTCGGTGACCTGGTGGCCGGTGAGCATGGCTTTGCCCAAGTCGCCGTGCAACAGGTCGCGCAGGTAGTAGCCAAACTGCGTGGTCAGCGGCCGATCCAGCCCGAGCTGTTTGTAGACCTGGTCGTAGGTGGATTTGTCGGCATCGGGGCCGACGATGGACAACACCGGATCGAGCGGCATCACCCGGCCGATCACAAAGGTCAACAGCAGCAGGCCCAGCAAGGTGAGTACCACACTCATCGCGCGCTTGCCAATGGCCTGCATACGCGGAGCGGTGAAAAATGAGGACAAGGTTTTCTCCATCACATCAGCCCCCGGTGGCGCCAGTGGCTACGGCACCTACAGACCCTGTTTCACCGCGTTGTTTGAAGACATCGCGCAGCCGTGTGGTGGCCGAAGGGTGGCCTTGGTAGTTGCGCAAGTCTTTGCGCACCACCACGGTGTCGACCATCTGCGAGATCGGCTGGATGGCGCCCACTTGTTGGTCGTACACACGCTGCACCTCTTGGTAGTCGGCCATTTGTTTGGCTTCGTCGCGCTCGACTTCGGCCTTGCCGATCAACGCATTCAACTCGGGGCTGAAGAACGAGGTGCGCCAGCCTTGGAAGTTGGTAAGGCGTGCGGCATCGGCATTGTTCGGGTTCAGCACCAGCGCGCGCAGGCTGCCGTGCGGATGGGGCTCGACCCCGCCACCGCCACGGCCCACCAGGATTTCAAACTTGCGGTCGCGCATGGCGCCGTAAACCTGGTTGCCGGTGCCGGACAGCACACTCGCGTCGATACCCGCTTGCGCCAACGTGGCCTGCAGGCTGGTGGCGATGTTGATGAACGGCGGGTCGGCCAGCACACGGATGGTGGTCTTGAAGCCGTTGGGGTAGCCGGCGTCAGTCAGCAGCTTCTTGGCACCCGCCACATCCAGCGTGTAGCCGGGGCTGGGCAAGGTGGCTGGCAAACCCAACTGCACGGGGCGCTGGTTGGGCACGCCGTAGTCGGTCATCACGGCGCTGTTGATGCCGTCGTAGTCGATCAGCTTGCGCATGGCCAGGCGCACACGCTGGTCGGCAAACTTTTCGTCCTTCATGCTCACGGCCACGTAATACATGGTGCCGCGGCGCATGGACTGCACCACCACGTCGGGGTTCTTGCGCATCGACTCGAGGTCGGGCACGGACATGCCAACGGCCAAATCGAGGTCACCACGCTCCAGCATCAGGCGCAAGGTTTGCGATTCGGTCATGTGGCGCATGACCACCCGCTTCATCTTCGCCGGACCGCGCCAATAGCCGTCGAAGCGGTTCATGATCAAGGTGTCTTTGGCGCGCCATTGCGCCAACGAAAACGGGCCCGACCCCGCCGAGTGGGTGGTCAACCAGGCGTTGCCCATGTCGCCGTTTTTCTCGTTCTCCATCACCACCTTGCGGTCCAGCACCACGGCGCTGACGGACGTGGCCAGGGTGTAGAGCACCATCTTCGGGTCGGTGGCCACGGGCAGGTCAATCACCAGGGTTTGCGCATCGGTGGCGCGCACCGCCTTCTCAACGTTTTTGGCGCTGAAGCCATAACTCTTCCACGGCGAAGCCATGGCCAGGTTGAGCTTCAACACACGTTGTAGCGACCAGGCCACGTCTTCTGCGGTCAAAGGGTTTCCCGACTGGAACTTGACACCCGTGCGCAGCGTGAAGCTCAGGCTGCGGCCGTCGGGCGACACACTCCAGCGCTCGGCCAGGCCGGGCAAGATTTTGCTGGGCGTTTGCGCGTCCAGCTCGATCAGGTAGTCATACAGGTTGGCGTTGATTTCCACCACGTCGTTGCCGGTCGCGGCGGCCGGGTCCAGCGACAGCAGGTTGTTCATGCTGAACCCCACAATCAACTGGTCGACCGGCGTTTTGGCTTGGGCTTGCAGGGCGGCAGCACCGGCACACAGCGCAATGGCCAGCGCCAGTGGCCGCAGCCACTTCTTGTTGTTCATAAACTCGTGTCTCCTCGGAATCGACTGGCGGGCGTGGGCTGGTGTAGCGGCTGCCGGCGTCAATACTTCTTGGTGGCGTGCGCTTCGATATAGTCGAAGTTGATGTCTTCACCCAGGCCAGGCAGTTGCGACAGGTGCACGTAGCCTTCAGCATCCATCGGGTCGGCCAGCGTGTTGAGGTAGGCGGGCACTTCGTCGTAGTCGAGGAACGGGTGCAGCAGGCCACGCTCGTACCAGCGGCAGTTCTTGATGGCGGCACACACCGCCAGGTTGGCCGCGCCGTTGCCGTGCACTTCGCACTGCATGCCAAACGATTCGGCCAGATGCGCCACCTTCAACGTCGGCGAGATGCCGCCCACGCCTGGCACACCGGCACGCAGAATGTCGCAGGCACCGGCCTTCACCCAGTCGGCGCGGCTATGGTGTTTGCCCGACAGACTTTCAGGCCCGACGATCGGAATGTCGAGCTGATCGGCCAGCCAGCTGTACGACGCCATGCTTTGCTCGTTCATCATCTCTTCGAACCAGGTGAAATTCAGCTTCTCCAGCGCACGGCCGATGGTCAGGGCGTCCATGCGGCTGTAGTTATGGTAGCCGTCCAACATCAAGGGAATGTGCGGGCCCACAGCTTCCCGTACGGCGGCGCAGGCTTTGATGTCCATCTCGACGCTGGGCGCAAACGATACCGGGGGCATCCAGGTGTGCAGCTTCAAGGCCTTGTAGCCGCGCGACACCAGCTTCTCGGCAAATGCGCCGTACTCTTCTGGTGTGGACAGGCCGCCCTTCAGTTCATCACCGCACATGGTGCTGCCGTAGGCGGGTACCTTGTCGCGGTAGCCGCCGATGAGGCGGTACACCGGCTGGCCGAGCGCGCGGCCGGCCAAGTCCCACAGGGCTTGGTCGACGGCGGCCAGACCACGGTCGGTCAACTGGCCGGCGCTGCCGCGTTGCCAGTGTTCCAGGCCGTGCCAGAGTTGCTCGCGCTGAAAGGCGTTTTGCCCCACCAGCACTTTGTGCACAAAGGCTTCGAGCACGTGCGGGCGGATCACTTCAACGGGCGCAAATGCGTAACCGCTGTGGCCGTCTTCGGTGGTGATGGTCAACATCGCCAACTTGCCCAGGCCTTCGGGGCCGGGGTGGGAGTGGCCCGCAGTGTCCACCGAGCGGCGAGTGGGGTAGGTGAATTCGGTGCCGGTAACGCTTGCAATTTTCATGAAGTTCTTTCTAAATCATCAGTCGTCAGACTTGTGATGATTTTAGGCAACACGTCTGACGTGTTTATGCGTATTTACCCTAGGCTTATAGAAAATGCTGTGTCTCCGGGGCATCAGTCGTCTGTTGGGAAGACAACGGCGCCTGTATATTCCCCCACCAAACACATTCACGGATGAGAGCGCCACATGATTGAAACCCCCGCCCGGGCCAAAAGCCAGCCACAACGCGTGGTGGACGGCGTTTCCGAGCGCATCCAGAACGGTGCGTTGAAACCCGGCGACCGCGTGCCGCCCGAGCCCAGCCTGATGCGCGAATTTGGCGTGAGCCGCACGGTGGTGCGCGAGGCCATGTCGCGCCTGCAAGCCAGCGGTTTGGTGGAAACGCGCCAAGGCGTGGGCACCTTTGTGTTGGCAGCGCCTGTGGGCGGCGGCCCCCTGCTGTCCATCGGCGCGGGCGACGTGCAAGTGCGGCAAAAACTGGCCATGCTGGAGCTGCGCATCAGCCTGGAGTCTGAAGCCGCAAGCCTGGCCGCCGTGCGCCGGCAAGACAGTCATTTGGCCGCCATGCGCCTGGCGCTGGACACCTTTGACGCCCAGCGCCGCGTCGGCGGCAGCACCACCGAATCGGACTTTCAATTCCACGTGCAGATCGCCGCTGCCACCGGCAATGAATACTTTGAAGAGGTGTTGCGCAGCCTGGGCAACGCCACCATTCCCCGGCCTGCCGGTGTAGAGGCGGCACCGGCCGAAGCTGCCCCAACAGGGGGGGCGCGCTTTGGTGAAGCGCAGCCGATTCTGGAGAGCGGTAAGGCCATCACACAACGCGAGCACGAAGCCATTTTTGAAGCCATTCGCCGGGGCGATCCAGCCGCTGCACGCGCGGCGATGTTCATGCACCTGACGAACAGCCGCGAACGCATGCACACCAGTTCAAACATCGGCTCGACCACCGGTTCCGCCTGAAACGGCGGCTGCAAAAGCCGCCCCCCCACGCGCCACCTAACCGGGTGCGCCAGTAGCGGCTTTTACCGCTGTTGTTGCCTCTCCATTCCCCATCGTTTTAGCCAATCTAGGGTTTTCACGGGTGCGAAGTCTCCGCACCAAAAAGTACCATGAGCCAACTCATCAGACGACTGACGTCAGATTGATTAATGCTTTTACTTTAAAGGAGACATAGCCAATGAAGCGTTCCTTGCTTGCCGCCCTGCTGGCCTGCGCGTTCTCAACCCAAGCCTCGGCGCAGTCCAACGTCAGCCTCTACGGCATCGTGGACGCCTGGGTCGGCCAGACCAACAACAAGGTGGGTGGCACGCCAACCGGCGCCACGGGCGTGGTGGACAGCGGTGGCGCACAGGCCAGCCGCTGGGGCCTGCGTGGTACAGAAGACTTGGGCGGTGGCCTCAAGGTCAACTTCATCCTGGAGCAAGGCATCAGTGCCGACAACGGCACCATCACCCGCGTGTCCGCATCGAACGACGGCTTCAACCGCGCGGCCTACGTGGGCATGACCGGTGGTTTTGGCGAAGTGCGTCTGGGCCGCATGCTCGGCGCGTTCGATGCGCTGCGCGGCTCGACCAACCATTTGTACGACTCTTCCGGCTTTGCTTCCACCGGCCAAGTGTGGGGCGCTGGCGCCACCGCCGCCAACGGATTGCCCGCTGTGGTGGGCAGCGACTACCTGGCGCGCAGCAACAACACCATCTACTACGCCACGCCGATGGACAACGCCTTCAGCGGCTCGGTGAGCTACGCCTTTGACGAAAACGCCAGCACCGCTGTGGACGCCCCACGCATGATCTCGCTGCACGGCAAATACACTGGCGGGCCGATCCGTATTGGCTACGGCTACCAGTCCGAGCGCTACACCACCGGCAAGAACATCTTCCACATCGTGGCCGGCAACTACGACTTTGGCCCGGTGCAGATGGTGGGCGCGGCCCAACGCCAGATCGACGAACGTGTGGCCGGCCACCTGAAGTCGAACGAATGGGAACTGGGTTTGAGTGCACCATTTGGCGGCGCGTACACCGTGGCCCTGGGCTACGCCAGTTCCAAGACGGAAAACAGCAGCGGCACACAAGTGATCGACGCCAAGGGCTTCAGCATGATGGGCACGTACGACATGTCGAAGCGCACCCGGCTCTACACCGCCTACCGCCAACTCAAAACCACCCGCGCCGACGGCAGCACCGCGCTGGACGCCACGCGCCTGGGCGTGGGTGTGACGCACAAGTTCTAAGGCGACGCTGAATAAGTTCCCTCGGATGGCCGCGCCCTGGCGTGGGAGGGACTGCTAGGCGCAAACCACAGCCATAGCCGAAGCTATGGCGAGGATTTGCAACGCCGCAGGCTGCCCACGCCAGGGATGCGGGCGCCGAGAGGAACTTGTTCAGCGTTGCCCTAAGCCACCACAGACCATCTGATTTTGAAAGCACCCCGCCAATGAACCCGCAAGACCTGAAAACCATCATGGGCTCCGGCCTGTTGTCGTTCCCCGTGACCGACTTCGACGCCCAAGGCAACTTCAACGCCAAGAGCTACGCCGCCCGCCTCGAATGGCTGGCCCCGTACGGCGCCTCGGCCCTGTTCGCTGCTGGCGGCACGGGCGAGTACTTCTCGCTCGAAACCAAAGAGTATTCCGAGATCATCAAGACCGCGGTCGACACCTGCCGTGGCAAGGTGCCGATCATTGCCGGTGCCGGCGGCCCGACCCGTGTGGCGATTGCGCACGCCCAAGAAGCCGAGCGCCTGGGCGCCCACGGCATTCTGTTGCTGCCGCACTACCTGACCGAAGCCGGCCAGGAAGGCCTGATCGAACACGTGGCGCAAGTCTGCAACAGCGTGAAGTTCGGCGTCATCGTCTACAACCGCGACCGCACCAAGCTGACGCCCAACTCGCTCGCCATCCTGGCCGAGCGCTGCCCTAACCTGATCGGTTTCAAGGACGGCGTGGGCAACATCGAGACCATGTCTTCCATCTTCATGAAGATGGGCGACCGCTTCGCCTACCTGGGTGGCCTGCCCACCGCTGAAGTCTATGCCGCTGCCTACAAGGCGCTGGGCACGCCGGTGTACTCGTCGGCCGTGTTCAACTTCATCCCCAAGACGGCGATGGACTTCTACAAGGCCGTGGCCGCTGACGACATCGCCACGCAGCACCGTCTGCTGAAGGACTTCTTCATGCCTTACCTGGAAATCCGCAACCGCGTGGAAGGTTACGGCGTGAGCATCATCAAGGCCGGCGCCAAGCTGGTCGGCCACGATGCAGGCCCGGTGCGTGCACCGCTGTCGGATCTGAAGCCCAATGAAGTTGAAATGCTGGCTGCGCTGATCAAGAAGCTTGGGCCACAGTAAACGGCCAGCCACAGTCATAAGCATGCATTTGAACTGCGTGCTTTGAGGCAGCGCACACCCCACTTCGGTGCACGCTCGCCATGCAAATCACATCCATCGAAAAACAAGCGCTGATCTCTTGTCGGCGCTCACTTTTAAGCGCATCCTGTAGCCATTGCCCGCACACCAGCGGCGGGCTTCAGGAAAGGCTTCACCATGAGGACTGCCCGACTTCAATGGATCCCGTTGCTGGTGCTTGCGGCTCTGTGCTCAACACCGTTGGTACAAGCCGCCACAGCCGCGCCCCCATCAGCCCAGGCCATGATCACCGCCATGGAGCGCGCCAACGCCGCCGTGGTGGGTCTCACCGCCGAAGTGCCTGAAGACGCCCGTTCCGCCGAAACGCTGGGCCGACGCCGCCAAGGCTCCGGCGTGGTGATAGGTGCGGATGGCCTGGTGCTCACCATCGGCTACCTGGTGCTGGAGGCCGACAGCGTAGAGATCGCCACGCCAGAAGGCAAAACGGTGCCGGCCCGGGTGCTGGCTTACGACCACGCCACCGGTTTTGGCTTGGTACAACCACTCACGCCGATGCGCAGCATCAAACCGGTGTCCATCGCCGGAGCACAGGACGTGGCCGTGGGCACCGCGTTGATGGTGTCCACCGGCGGGCGCGATGGCGACGTCAACATGACGCAGCTGGTGAGCAAACGCGCGTTCTCAGGCTACTGGGAATACTTCATCGACAACGCGCTGTTCACCGTGCCGGCCATTCCCAACCACTCGGGTGCGCCGTTGTTTAACCAGCGCGGCGAGTTGATCGGCATTGGCAGCCTGGTAGTGGCCGATGCCCTGGGCGACCAGCGCCGCTTGCCCGGCAACATGTTTGTGCCCACTGCCCTGCTCACCCCCATCTTGGCCGAATTGCGCCAGACCGGCACCAGCGCGAGCAGCAAGCGTCCCTGGCTGGGCCTGACCTCAACCGAACAAAGTGGCCGCGTTCAGGTGTTGCAGGTCAGCAAAGAAGGGCCTGCCGAAACCGCAGGCCTGCAGGCTGGCGACATTGTGCTGGCGGTGGACGGCGCCAAGGTCACCACGCTGGAGACGTTCTACAAGAAGCTTTGGGACCATAAAGAGCCAGACGCACAAATCCAGCTCACCGTGCTGCAGGGCGCGGACATCAAGACCATCACTTTGCGTGCCACGGACCGCATGCGTGCGCTGGCCAAACCCAAGGGTATTTAAGGAAGATTGGCTATCTACGCTTATCCAGCAAGCGTAGGCAGCTATTGATTTGATATCAGCCGCGCGGTGCTCAAGGAAAGACCACAAACAGCAACTTGACGCCCGCTTCTTCGGCCGTCTTGGTCAGTGGCTCTTCGAAATCTTTGCTACCGATGTAGGCCAACTGGTGTGCGGCGAGTGGTCTGCCCCGTACCTTGGTGAGGGCGCGCTCCAGGGTGGCCGCGGCAATGGCGTCGTCTTCCCCCGTCACGGCCAGTTGCACCGGCTCGGGTTTGGACAACACTTCCACTAATTGATCGGACGTCACGCTGTCGGCACCAGCCGTCAAGCTCATCAACGTGATCTGGTCGGCGATGAAGCTGCCGGCGCTGGGCACCGTCATCGCCACATAGTTTGGGCTTGGCGCCACCTTCATCAAAGCGGCCATGCGGTCACCAAGAGGATCGGCGAAGACCGTGACAGACGAGGTTGCGGCGGCCACAGCACACACAACCCATATAGCCTGCTTGGATGGTTTCAAGATGCTCTCCGTCGGTTTTAAACAAAGTTGCTTGGCAACTCAGCAATGGCTTCCCGCCGCCATTCCACTACGAGACGAGTCCCATCGCAACAGTAGGGTAATTCAGCTGCAAGCGCAACTCACGTTTCATGCGCGTGTTGTCCATGCGCCGCGACTCCGACATAAAGCTCAGCAGCGCCAAAGGCAAATGCCCCTGTGCGGTGCTGCGTGGCACACGCTGTGGGCGCGGCAGGCCGAACAGGTCGGCCGCCAGGTCGAAGTAGTCGCCCATCTTCAAGCTGGTGTCGTCGTTGACGTTGTAGATGCGCTGGGGCCGCCCGCGCCAAAGAGCGGCCACGCAGGCACGCGCCAGGTCGTTGGCGTGGATGTGGTTGGTGAACACGTCGTCGGCCGCTTCCAGCACAGGCGTACCTTTGCGCAGCCGCTCCAAAGGCATGCCACCGTCGCGGTCAGGGGCGTAGATGCCGGGAATGCGCAGGATGCTGGCCCGCACACCCGCGGCACGCCCCGCAAAACGCACCGCCGCTTCGGCCTGCACCCGGCGCTGTGCACGCTGCGTATGGGCGGCCAGCGCGCGTGTTTCGTTCACCAGCGCGCCAGCGCAGTCGCCATACACCCCGCTGGTCGAACCGTAGACCAGTGCGGACAAACGGCCACGCCGTTGCAGCGCACGCAACACGGCCACGGTGCGCGGGTCGCCAGCGCCTTCACCCGGCGGCGGCGCCAGGTGCACCACGCGGTGGGCCACGCCGGCCAGTCGGCGCAAGGTGGCTGGCTGGTCCAGGTCACCATGCAAGGGCGTGATGCCCAGCGCGCGCAGGGGCGCGACGTGCTCCGCAGAGCGGGTCAACGCCATCAGGCGCACCGGGCGCGGCAACTGGCGAGCGACGCGCAGGCCCACGTCGCCACAGCCGATGATCAACACACGTTCGCGGCGGAAGCGCGCCGGCAAGGCACCAAGCGGAAATTGATTTGAAGGCAAAATGGAGGGCTTTTTCTCGAAGACAAAGAGTCCCGCAAGGGATGCCCCAAGGATACCCAAAAGATGACCAGCCCCACCCCGTTCAATGTCTCTGTGCAGCCCAGCGGCCGCGCGTTTGTGGCCGAGCCGGGCGAAACCATTTTGGCGGCCGGCATTCGCCAAGGCGTAGGCCTGCCGTACGGCTGCAAAGACGGCGCCTGCGGCTCGTGCAAATGCAAGATGCTGGAAGGCCGTGTGCACCACGGCCCACACCAAAGCAAGGCGCTCAGCGCCGACGAAGCCGCCGCCGGCCTGGTGCTGACCTGCTGCGCCGTGCCCGAGACCGACGTGGTGATCGAATCGCGCCAGGTGACCGACGAGAGCGCCTTCCCCATCAAACGCATGCCCTCGCGTGTGCGCTCGATGGAAAAGGTGTCGCACGACGTGATGGTCATCCAATTGCAACTGCCCGCCAACGACACGCTGCGCTACCACGCCGGCCAATACGTGGAATTCATCTTGCGCGACGGCGCCCGCCGCAGCTACAGCATGGCCAGTGCACCGCATCCTGTGCCCGCCCCTGGTGCCGCGCCTGAGACCACGCCAGGCACGCCCGCCACAGCGCCCGGGGTTGAGCTGCACATCCGCCATATGCCCGGCGGCAAGTTCACCGACCACGTGTTCGGCGCGATGAAAGAGAAGGAAATCCTCCGGTTGGAGGGCCCCTACGGCAGCTTCTATCTACGGGAAGACTCCGAAAAACCCATCGTGCTGCTGGCCTCGGGTACGGGCTTCGCGCCCATCAAAGCCATTTTGGAACAGATGCTATCCAAGGGCAGCACACGCCCCGTGGAGCTCTACTGGGGCGGCCGTCGTCCCGGTGACCTGTACATGCACAACTGGGTGCTGGCCCTGCAGGCGCAAATGCCGCAACTGCACTATGTGCCGGTGGTCTCGAACGCCCTGCCAGAAGACGCCTGGACCGGCCGCACCGGCTTCGTGCACCAAGCGGTGCTGCAAGACCTGCCGGACTTGTCGGGCCACCAGGTCTACGCCTGTGGCGCCCCCATCGTGGTCGACTCGGCGCGTACCGACTACATCGCGCAAGCAGGACTGCCCGCCGAAGAGTTCTATGCCGATGCTTTCACATCGGAAGCCGACAAGGCCGGTCAGGTGCTCTAACCCATGTCGGCGGTTCAACTCGGCACCATCATCCTCTACGCCCGCGACATGGCCAGAACGGCCAGGTTCTACAGCGAACACTTTGGTTTTGAAACCTCGGGCGAAGTGGTTGAGGGTTTGATTGAACTGTCTGCGCCGCAGGGTGCCGGTGCCGGCATCTTGATCCACCAGGCCGCCAAAAGCGTGAGGCTGGGTCAGGCCGGCGTGAAGCTGAGTTTTCATGTGGAAGACGTGGAAGCCTTCAAGGCCGCCGCCGCCGAACGCGGCCTGAAGTTTGGCGCCACGCACCAAGCCAACGGCTATATGTTTGCCAATGCCAAAGACCCGGATCAGAACGCGGTATCCATCTCCAGCCGGGCCTTCCGAACCGGCGATGCACAACGGTTAGTTTGACGACTCCAGCGTCACCTGCACACAACGGTACTCGCGCGGCGACTCGCACGCGCGGTTCACCCAGGCATACAAAGCCAGCGCGGCAAACACGGCAATCAGCAGCCACTTGAGGGTGGACACCCCACCTGTCAGCACAAACATGGCAGACGGCGCACGCAAGGCGTGCTGCCCACGGGTCAAGTAGCGGTGCAAGCCGTTTTCAACCACATCCAGCACCGCCGCAGCAGGCATCAGCCAAGGCAACACACACAGCAAGGGCGCCCACAACGGTGCCTGCGACAGCCATGCGGTTTGCGTGGCCACGCCAAAGCCCAGCAAACCATAACAAACCAGGTAGACGTAGTCGGCCACAAAGTGTTTTCTGAAACGGGCGACACCCTGCGACTCCCACGCCACCAACACCGCCAGGAAAGCCCGGCGCGTGAACGCGAACTGCAACGCAAAAATGCTCGGCCTGAGTGCCCGTAAGTACCACGTGATGCCCGCGAAGAGCAGCACACAAAGCAGTCCCAGGAACCAAAGTAAAAGCATGAGCGAAGCCGTCAACGTTTGCGTGAATGGGGCTGAGGCACAGGAAGGGGCAAAAACTTCAGCGCCCGAGCCGACCCAACGGCCCTCGCGCTGCACACGTCACCCCGCCTCAGATGGCGGACGATCACTATAAAATACATAGCTATCCACGCTTTCTGAATAAGCATCACAACGGTATTTAATACACAGTGTTACCACTACTGTGGCCTATGCGAAACAACGCTTGGGGACGTCTGCAACGCTTCAACCTGCTGTGCCAAACCCCAGCGCACCAGTTTGGTTAGGGATTGCCATCGCCCGCGTGAAGCCATTGTTTGAAACAATCAAGGCATGCAACGTCGACACCTTCTTATCTCCGCCGCCAGCGCCGCTGGCGCCTCCTTGGCCAGCACCGTGTTCAGCCCCGCGCTGGCGCAATCCGCAGCCCCCATTCGCCTGATCGTGCCTTACGCACCCGGCGGCCCGATCGACGTCACCGCGCGCATTCTGGCCGAGCGTGTGAAAGACTCGCTGGGCACCGTCATCATCGAAAACAAACCCGGCGCCGGCGGCAACATTGGCGTGGACGCCATCGCCAAGGCCGCGCCTGATGGTTTGACCATCGGCATCTCGGCCACCGCCACCCACGCCGTGAACCCCTGGCTGTTTGCCAAGATGCCGTTCAACGCGGCCACCGACTTCGCCCCCATCACGCAAATGGTGCGGGTTCCCAATGTCTTGGTGATGAATGCCGACACCGCCAACCGCCTGAAAATCAACACCGTGGCCGACCTCATCGCCTACGGCAAGGCCAACCCCGCCAAGCTGAACTACGGCTCGGGCGGCAACGGCAGCGCCGGCCATTTGGCGGGCGAACTGTTCAAGTCGCAAGCCGGCATTTTTGCGGTGCATATTCCGTACCCGGGCGGCAACCCCGCGCAGTTGGCGCTGTTGTCGGGCCAGGTGGACTTCAACTTCGACAACCTGGCCACCGCCGCCCCCAATATCCGCGGCGGCAAGCTCAAGGCGCTGGCCGTCACCACGCTCAAGCGCTCCAGCGCCTTGCCCGATGTGCCGCCCGTGGCCGACACGCTCAAAGGCTTTTCGATCGACACCTGGTGGGGCCTGGTCGCGCCGGCCCGTACCCCCAAGGATGTGGTTGAACGCCTGAACCACGCCTTTGTGGCCGCATTGAACTCGCCCGAAGCGCGCAGCCGTTTTGCCACCTTGCTGGCCGAGCCCGTGCCCACCACGCCGGATGAATTTGGCACCTTCATGAAGCAGGAACTCGCCAAGTACGAGAAGCTGGTAAAGGCCTCCGGCGCGAAGGTGGACTAAGGTCGACTTAGGCAGGTCAACCCAACCTGCGCATCCACTTCATGGCGCGCGCCAGCCGCGCGCCATACGGCGGGTAGAACAAGCCCCCACCACCAAAGCGCGACTGCAGTAGCACCGGCTTCTGCTGCGAGAAGCGTAAGAATCCGGCCTCACCGTGGCCGCTGCCCCAGCCGCTTTCACCCACGCCGCCAAACGGCAGGTTCTCGTGCGCAAAGTGCACCAGCGTGTCGTTCACGGTGACACCGCCGCTGACGGTTTGCGCCAGCACCTGGTCGCGGTGGCGGCGGCTGGTGCCAAACCAGTACAGCGCCAACGGCCGGGGTCGTGCGTTGATGTGGGCGATGGCTTCGTCCAGCGTGTCGTAAGGGATGATGGGCAAGATCGGCCCGAAGATTTCCTCACGCAGCAGGCGCATGTGGTCGCTCACATCGAACACCAGCGTGGGCGGCATTTGGCGGTCCACAGGCATACCGGCTTCACCGCTGGTGAAGGCGGGGCCGGTGTCGGGGTAGATGCGCTCGATACGTGCGCCCTGCGCTTCGGCGTCGGCCAGCAATTCCTGCAGGCGGTAGTGCTGCTGCGGGTTGACGATGGCCGCGTAGTCGGGGTTGCCTGCGATGCGCGGGAACAGTTGCACCACGGCCTGCGAGAAGGCCTTGGCAAAAGCCTCTTCCTGGCCACGCGGCAGCATCAAATAATCGGGCGCAATACAGGTCTGCCCAGCGTTCAGTAACTTGCCATGGGCGATCTTCAACGCCACGGCTGCCACATCGCACGACACATCGATGATGCACGGCGATTTGCCGCCAAGCTCCAACGTGGTGGGCGTGAGGTTGGCCGCCGCCGCTTGCGCCACCACACGGCCCACACGGGTGGAGCCGGTAAAAAACAGGTGGTCAAACGGCAGGCTGGAGAACTCGGCTGCCACTTCGGCACCGCCCAACACCACGGCAAACTCTTCTGACGCAAAAGCCTTGCCCACCAACTCGGCCATCAACTCCGAGGTGCGCGGTACAAACTCGCTGGGCTTGAGCATCACCCGATTGCCCGCCGCCATGGCCGACATCGCCGGGCCAAAGGCCAACTGCAACGGGTAGTTCCAGGGCGAGATCACGCCCACCACGCCCAGCGGCTGGCGTTGGATGTGGGCTTTGGACGGCCACAGGTAGAACGGCGTTGAAACGCTCTGCGGCGCCATCCAGCGCTTCAGGTGGCGCTTGGCGTGGCGCAACTCATTGCGCAGCACAAACAGATCGGCCACTTGGGTGAGCGACGGTGAACGCACACCAAAATCGGCATGGACTGCGGCACACAGGGCATTGGCGTTGGCATCCAGCAGCGTCGAGAGGCGCGACAGCCGATCGCGGCGCAGCTTGAGTGGCACCTCTACCTGGCTGCGGCTGGCGAGGTATTGGGCTTCGAACACCGTGGAGATGATGGAGGCGGGCGCGGCGTCGGATGTGGCGTGGGGTGCGGCGTCGAATTCGGCGTCGACTGTGGCCTCAAGTACGGCTTCGGATGCAGCAAAAGTGGCAGATTGCGGTGGGGTTTGAGACATATCCCGATCTTAGAGCCCGAAAAACAACAAATGGGCTATAGAGGCCGCGCATCGTGTGGCATTCAAACTGTTACTTTTAGATTTATTGAATCGGCCGCAGACCGCAGTGGCATGATCACGCGCAGAGAGCAGGGCCAGGCAGACTCAACTGTCACCACACCCGGAGGGCTTCCCATGGCGTCTACACGCATCGCAACGGTCTTGGTGTCCCACACCATCCTGACGGCTAGCCTTTGCATAGGTCTGCCGGCGTCAGCGCAAACCGGCCCCGTCATCGACTTCATTCCCAACTACGTGGGCCTGGGCCTGGGCAGCACCACGCGCTACACCGGCGCAGACGAGCGCATCGTCGGCCTGGCGCCCGCCGCGCGTTACCAGTTTGGCGACAGCGGCCGCTACATACAACTGACCGGGCCTGAGTTGAGCCTCAACGTGCTCAGCAACGGGCATTGGCAATTTGGCCCCGCGCTGAACCTGCGCTTTGGCCGCAAAAACGTGGACGACGCCGTGGTCAGCCGGCTGCCAGAGATCGACACGACCGTCGAAGCCGGAGCCTTCTTGAGTTGGATCAACATCAGTGACGGCCCAAGGCCGATTCGCACACGGGTGTCGGTCTCGGTGTTGCACGACGTGGGCAACGTCAGCAAGGGCACCACGGCCACGCTAAGCAGCAACGTCTGGATTCCGCTCTCCACCAGCACCGTGGTTGGCTTTGGCGGCGGGGTCAGTTGGGGTAGCAGTGCCTTTATGCGCACCTATTACGGCATCGACACCGCTGGTGCCATGGCCTCAGGTCTACCGGCCTACCAACCCAGCAGCGGCCTGCGCCAGTGGTTTGCCTGGCCCGCCATCGTGCACCGGCTGGACGGCCATTGGCTCATCGGTGCGGGCCTGTTCTACCAAAGCATTGAGGGCTCGGCGGCCGACAGCCCCATCGTCACCGAACGCGGCAAGCGCGGGCAACTGAGTTACGGTCTGGGCGTGGGCTAGGCCTGGTAATACCGGCAATAGCCTTCGTGCCAGCTTGGCCATGGTCAGTGGCCGGTGATTTCTTTCACCTGCACGTCGGTCACGTCAGCATGGTTGCGCGCGGTGCGTGACTCGGCGCCGCGCGACGCAGGCTGCCAACGCTGGCCTGCACGGAACACCTGGTTCCAGCCCGCACCGGGGCTCATGCGCATGGACCATGGCGCAATCGGCCGGCCGGTGATCTTGGACCACAGCGCGCGCAGGCTCCACACACCGGCCAGCAGCGCAGCAGCCAGCAACAGGCTACCGACAAAAATCAGCGCAAAAACAACCAGCGCCAATTGCAAAACAAAACGCATCACACCGGATAAAAAATCTGCCAAAACATACCTCCGCAGCCTGCCGGATCAACACCGGCCACTGGATTGGAACATCCAGTGCAATACAAACACAACTTGCAGGGACGCGTGCCCCACTCCTTTAGTTGCAAGACTACAGGCGAAATTTCAACCTGTGCAATGCGCTTTACGCTTCTTTGCAATGACCATAAAAAAACGGCCAAGCTTTGCAGCCTGGCCGTTAAAGCCCGAGAACCGATCAGGTTCCCGTCAATAAACTGTCAATCCACAGTCTGCTGCGCTCAGTGCAGCGTGCGCCCGAAGCTGAACTGCCCCGGTGACTGGATCGGGTCCACGTCCACCGGAATCACGTCCTTGGGCGCAAACTGCCCTTCCAGCAACAGCTTCGAGAGCGGGTTCTCGATGCGCTGCTGAATCGCACGCTTCAGTGGCCGTGCACCAAACACCGGGTCGAAACCGACCTTGGCGATTTCGGCCAGCGCGGCGGGCGACACTTCCAGCGTCAGGTCCAGCTTGGCCAGACGCTCTTGCAACACGCGGATCTGGATCGCGGCAATGGCCTCGATGTTCTTCGCATCCAGGCCGTGGAACACCACCGTCTCGTCGATACGGTTCAAGAACTCGGGGCGGAAGTAGTTCTTCAGCTCGTCTTGCACCGCGTCCTTGATGTCCTCGGCATCGCGCCCCGCCATCGCCTGGATGATGGGCGAGCCGATGTTGCTGGTCATCACGATCACGGTGTTCTTGAAATCCACAGTACGGCCCTGGCCATCGGTCAGGCGGCCATCGTCCAGCACTTGCAGCAACACGTTGAACACGTCGGGGTGGGCTTTCTCCACTTCGTCGAGCAGCAGCACGCTATAAGGCTTGCGGCGCACGGCTTCCGTCAGGTAGCCGCCTTCGTCGTAACCCACATAACCCGGAGGCGCACCAATCAGGCGGGCCACCGAATGCTTCTCCATGAACTCGCTCATGTCGATGCGGATCAGGTGGTCTTCCGCATCGAACAAGAAGCCAGCCAAGGCCTTGCACAGCTCGGTTTTACCCACACCCGTGGGGCCGAGGAACAGGAACGAGCCCACCGGGCGGTTGGGGTCGGACAGACCCGAACGCGAGCGGCGGATGGCGTTGGCCACAGCGCTAATCGCCTCGTCCTGGCCCACCACACGCTCGTGCAGCTTGTCTTCCATCTTCAGCAATTTGTCGCGCTCGCCCTGCATCAGTTTGCTCACCGGAATGCCGGTGGCACGCGCCACCACTTCGGCGATTTCGTCTGCGCCCACTTGCGTGCGCAGCAGGCGGGGTGCGGCGCCATCGGCCTTGCGCGACTCTTTGTCTTGCGCTTGTTTCAGTTGCTTTTCCAGCTCGGGCAATTGCCCGTACTGCAACTCGGCCACCTTGTTGAAGTCGCCTTTGCGCTTGAGTTCTTCAATCTGGAAGCGCATTTTGTCGATGGCCTCCAACACCTGGGCGCTGCCCTGGGCTTGCGCCTTTTCGGCTTGCCAGATCTCGTCAAAGTCGGCGATCTCTTTTTGCAGCTTGACGATTTCTTCTTCAATCAAGGCAAAGCGCTTTTGCGACGACTCGTCTTTTTCGCGGCGCACGGCTTCGCGCTCGATCTGCAGCTGGATCAGCCGGCGGTCGAGTTTGTCCATGACCTCGGGTTTCGAGTCCATTTCGATCTTGATCTTGGCCGCAGCCTCGTCGATCAAGTCAATCGCCTTGTCGGGCAAGAAGCGGTCGGTGATGTAGCGGTTGCTCAGCTCAGCGGCGGCCACGATGGCCGGGTCGGTGATCTGCACGCCATGGTGCACTTCGTACTTTTCTTGCAGGCCGCGCAGAATCGCAATCGTGGCTTCCACGGTGGGCTCGCCCACCAGAATTTTCTGGAAACGGCGTTCGAGTGCGGCGTCTTTCTCGATGTATTTGCGGTACTCGTCGAGCGTGGTGGCGCCCACGCAATGCAGCTCGCCACGCGCCAACGCAGGCTTGAGCATGTTGCCCGCGTCCAATGCACCATCACCCTTGCCAGCACCCACCATGGTGTGCAGCTCGTCAATGAAAACGATGGTCTGGCCTTCGTCCTTGGCCAGCTCTTTGAGCACGGTCTTCAGGCGCTCTTCAAATTCGCCACGGAACTTGGCGCCCGCCAGCAAGGCCGCGATGTCGAGCGACAACACGCGTTTGCCTTTGAGTGAATCTGGCACCTCGCCCGCCACAATACGCTGGGCCAGGCCTTCCACAATCGCGGTCTTGCCCACGCCGGGTTCGCCGATCAACACCGGGTTGTTTTTGGTGCGGCGTTGCAACACCTGGATGGCACGGCGGATTTCGTCGTCGCGGCCAATCACCGGGTCGAGCTTGCCCATCTGCGCACGCTCGGTCAGGTCCAAACAGTATTTCTTCAGCGCTTCACGCTGACCTTCGGGATCGTTGTTGTCCACGCTTTGACCACCGCGCACCGCGTCGATGGCGGTTTCCAGCTTCTTGCGGTCCAGCCCGGCGTCCCGCACGGCTTGGGACAGGTCGGTCTTGCCATCGGCCAGCGCCAGCAAAGCCAGTTCGCTAGCAATAAATTGATCGCCACGCTTGATGGATTCGCGCTCGGCACCTTGCAGCAGGCTCATGAGCTCGCGGCTGGGCTGCACGATGTCTTGCCCCTGCACTTGGGGCAGCTTTTTCATCGCGGCATCGGCCGCAGCTTGCAGGGCCGGCACCTTGAAGCCAGCACGCTGCAGCAGCGCCTGCGGGCCATCGTCCTGGCGCAGCATGGCGGCCAGCAAGTGAGCGGGTTCGATATAGGCGTGGTCTGCGCCCACCGCGAGGGTTTGGGCGGCTTCCAGGGCTTCCTGGAACTTGTTGGTGAGTTTGTCTTGTCGCATCGGTTGGATACTCCTTATGGCAGCTTAATTTGGGCTGTTCCAAGGTTTTTCAAGCACCTGCACAGTACCTGCATAGACAGGTTCGTGCGCCACAATCACGCCCATGTCTTCCGAACACGATAACCAAATCCAGCCCCCACCCTCGTTCGTCGCCGTCTACGCCGACCAACACCAGCGCCTGCGCGCGCCCATCGCCCTGGTGCGCGAACGCTACGAGGTCTGTGAAGACCTGGCCTGCCAACTGGTCACGCAGGCCGAGCACCTGTACCACGCACAAGCGCCTTCCGAGGCGGCCATTCTGCTGGGCTTTCATACCGCGCTGCGCGCCGAAGGTGCGGGCGTCAACCCGCTCGAAGCCACCTGGATCGTCTGCCGCCTGGCCGAACTTCTGGCTTGGGAATGCCCGGAGTTGCCCGACCCAGCCGAAGATTAAGCCGGCTGGTTGCCCACCGCCGCAATGCCCCAGCGCGCCAGCGCCGCGTCGTCGCTCACACGTGCATCGACCCAGCGCGCGCCTTCGGCGGTTTGCTCTTTCTTCCAGAACGGCGCCTGGGTCTTCAAGTAGTCCATCAAAAATTCGCAGGCCTGAAAACTCTCGCCCCGATGGGCGGACGTGACGGCCACCAGCACGATCTGGTCTAGCGGCTGCAGCAAGCCCACGCGGTGGATCACGCGTGCGCCAAAGATGTCGAAGCGCGCAAACGCGGCATCGACCATCGCCTCAATCGACTTCTCGGTCATGCCGGGGTAGTGCTCCAACTCCATCGACGACACCGCCTGTGCCGTGTTCAGCGGCTGCGCCGAGGCATAACCCGCGTGCCGGTCGCGCACAGTGCCCACGAAGCTGCAGACGGCGCCGACGCGCGGGTCGCTCTGGCGCAAGGCGGCCACCTCGTCGGCCAGGTTGAAGTCGTGGGTCTGAATGGATACGCGCGGCAAGGTCATGATGGCGCCATTGTGGCACCGCGCCTGCCCGGTCAACATACGATGGCGTCCTACAAATGGGGGATGTGCGGCGGCGCGCACAAGTGCCAGAATGGGCCGCGACAACCAAAAAGGTGCCACGGTGAAAAAAGTCAAAGTTGTCCTGCAATGGCTTGTGGGCTGCGTGCTCGTGGCCGCCCTTGGGTTTGCGGTGTGGGCCTACCACCCGGCCCTGGCCACCACCCCGCCACCGGCGGCGGCCTCGTTTGACCCAGGCCAAGTGGCACGTGGCGAGAAACTAGCCGCCGCTGGCTTTTGTGTGAGCTGCCACACCGCCCCCGGTGGCAAACAACTGGCCGGCGGCCTGCCCATGGTGACGGGCTTTGGCACCATCTACTCCACCAACATCACGCCCGATGTGGAAACCGGCCTGGGAAGTTGGTCGCTGGAGTCGTTTACCCGCGCCATGCACCAAGGCGTGTCGCGCGACGGCTCGCACCTGTTTCCGGCTTTTCCGTACGACCGCTTCACCAAAACCTCGGACGAAGACATCCAGGCGATCTATGCTTACTTGATGACGCGGCCTGCGGTAAACGCACCAGCCAAGCCGGTAGAAATGCCTTTTCCGCTGAACGTGCGCGCCTTGCAAGCCGGCTGGAAGCTGTTGTTCTTCAAAGAGGGCCGCTACGAGCCCAACCCCGCCCAAAGCGCCGAGTGGAACCGCGGCGCCTACCTGGCCGAAGGCCTGTCGCACTGTGCCTCGTGCCACACGCCCCGCAACAAACTAGGCGCGGAAAAAACCGGCGATGCGGCCTACAGCGGTGCCGTGATCGACGGCTGGTTTGCGCCCGCGCTGACCGCCGCCAACACCTCGCCCATGCCCTGGACGCGCGACGAGTTGTTTACCTATCTGCGCAAGGGCGGCACGCCTTTCCACGGCGTGGCGGCCGGCCCCATGTCGCACGTGGTCTACCAGGGCCTGGCGCTGGTGGACGAGGGTGACGTGCAAGCGATTGCCAGCTACTTTGCCAGCCGCAACGGATCGGCCGACAAACAGGTGGACGTCGCCAAGCTGGTGGCGGGCACCCTGGCCAAGTCGCGCTTCAGCGCGCCGCAAACGCTGGAACGGGGCGCCGCCATCTACGCCAATGCCTGCGCCGCCTGCCACTACAACGCGGTGGCCACCGGCCCGCAAGCGGCTCGGCCCGAGCTGGGGTTGAAGAGTTCGCTCTACGCCGCCGACCCGACCAATCTGGTGCAGGTGATCTTGCACGGGGTAAGCCTGCAAGAGGGTTTGTCTTCCGCCATGATGCCGGCCTTTGGCCGCGCCCTGTCGGACGACGACATCACCAGCCTGGTGGTCTACCTGCGCAAGTCGCGTACCGATCTGCCGCCTTGGCCGAACGTGGCCGAGCAGGTGGCCAAGATCCGGCATGAAGTGCGCAGCGACGAACCGGCCAAGAACTAGGTTCTCGCTAGCACCTCACGACCGCTTTCCTAACGCTTCACACTCCTCAAAACCAACAACAAAAAAGAGCCACCATGATCCACATCGAACTCAATGGCAAACCGGTGTCGCTCGACGTGCCGGGCGACACCCCACTGCTCTGGGCGATACGCGACAACGCCCACCTCACCGGCACCAAGTTTGGTTGCGGCATAGGCATGTGCGGCGCCTGCACCGTGCATGTGGCCGGGCGCGCTACACGCTCCTGCATCACACCCTTGAGCCTGGTGGAAGGTGCGGCCATCACCACCATCGAAGGCCTGGCGCCCGCGCCCGATACCCCGCACCCGCTGCAAAAAGCTTGGGTGGCGTGCCAGGTGCCGCAGTGTGGCTACTGTCAATCGGGGCAGATCATGCAAGCCGCCGCGTTGCTAAAAGACATACCCGCGCCAAGCGACGAAGATATCAACGCCGTGATGAACGGCAACCTGTGCCGCTGTATGGCCTATGTGCGCATCCACAAGGCCATCAAGGTGGCGGCGGAAGAGATCGGCGCGACCGGTGTCACGGCCCCAACCTCCTCAAACGCTTCCGGCACGGAGGTCAAAAATGCTTGACCGCTCACCCTCCCGTGCGGGCGCGCTGGCCACGTCGGCCCTGTCGCGGCGCGGCTTTCTCATTGCCTCGGCGGCCACTGGTTTGGTGCTGGCTTTTGCACGTAGCGCCATGGGCGTGGACAACCCAAGCGAAGCCGCGGCCACAGGCCAGTTCGAGCCGAGCATTTGGTACAACATCAGCCCCGAGGGCATCGTCACCGTCAACATCATCCGCGCCGAAATGGGCCAGCACGTGGGCACGGCGCTGGCGCGTATCGTGTCCGATGAGTTAGAGGCCGACTGGAGCCAGGTGCGCATCCACCACGTCGACAGCGACCCGAAGTGGGGCTTGATGGTGACTGGCGGCAGTTGGTCGGTATGGCAAAGTTTTCCGGCCTTGAGCCAGGCCGGCGCCGCTGGCCGTCAAGCTCTGGTGGCGGCTGGCGCGAAGATGCTGGGTATGGACCCGGCGCGATGCGAAGCGCGCAACGGGCAAGTGGTGGCCGGTGGCAAATCGGTCAGCTTTGGCGACATCGTCAAACAAGGCGGCTTCAGCGCCAGCTTCACGGCCGACGAGCTGAAGGCCATGCCGATCAAGAAACCGGCTGAGCGCCGGCAGATTGGTGTGGAAACCCAGGCACTCGACATTCCAGAAAAGACCAACGGCCAAGGCCTTTACGGCTTGGACGCCAAGGTGGACGGCATGGTCTACGCGGCGCCCAAAATGCCGCCCACGCGCAATGGCTCCAAGGTCATTTCGGTGGACGACAGCAAGGCCAAAGGCACACCGGGCTACCAAGGCCACCTGGTGCTGCAAGACCCGAGCAACACCGTGCCCGGCTGGGTGCTGGTGTTGGCCGACAGCACGGTCAACGCCTTTCGCGCCACGCGTTTGGTGGAGGTGAAATGGGAGTCTGACGACACCGCCAAAGTGTCTGAAGACGACATTCTGGCCATGGGCCGCAAGCAGGTGGAATCCAACGACCCGGGCGCACTGGTGGTGGGCGACGACATCGATGCGCCGTTTCAAAAAGCTGCCAGCACGGTAGAGGCCACCTACACCACGTCCAGCGTGCTGCACTTTCAACTCGAGCCGGTGAACGCCCTGGCTTTTGAGAAAGACGGCATCTGGCAAATCCACACCGGCAACCAGTGGCAATCGCTGATCTTGCCCACGCTGGCCAAGGCGCTGGCGGTGGACGAAAAAAAGATCGTCATGCACACCTACCTGCTGGGGGGCGGCTTTGGCCGCCGCTTGAATGGCGACTACGCCGTGCCCGCAGCCCTTGCCTCCAAGGCCCTTGGCAAGCCGGTGAAGGTGGTGTTCACCCGGCCGGACGACGCGCACTTTGACTCGTTTCGCTCGCCCTCCATCCAGAAGCTGCGCATGGCGTTTGATGCGGAACACAACGTCATCGCCATGGACCATGGCGCCTCCGCCGGTTGGCCCACCGAGGTGATGATTCCGGTGTTCATGCCCAAGGGCAAAAACGGCGTGCCTTACGACCCGTTTGCCATCTCCGGCGCCGACCATTGGTACAGCGTGGGCGCGCAACGGGTGCGCGCGTTTTCCAACAGCCTGGCGAACCGGGCGTTCCGCCCCGGCTGGTTGCGCTCGGTAGGGCCGGGCTGGACCAACTGGGCGGTGGAGTCTTTCATCGACGAAGCAGCGCACGCACAAAAGATGGACGCGGTGACGTTTCGCACCAAGCTGCTGGACGGCAAAGGCCGTAACGCGGGCAGCACACCATCACAAGTAGGCGGCGCGCTGCGTCAAGCGGCAGTGGTGAAGCGTGCCGCCGAAAAGGCCGGTTGGGGTCGTACGTTGCCTGCCGACACCGGCCTGGGCCTGGCCACCACCTTTGGCCAGGAGCGTGACATGCCCACCTGGGTGGCCTGTGTGGCCCAAGTCCACGTCGACCGGGCCAGCGGTTTTGTGAAGCTGCAAAAGCTCACGCTGGTGGTAGACGCCGGCACCGTGGTGCACCCCGATGGCGCGTTGGCGCAAATCGAAGGCGGCGCGTTATGGGGCGTGAGCATGGCGCTGTACGAGGGCACACGTTTTGTGAACGGCGCCGTGGCCGACAGCAACCTCAACAGCTACACCCCGCTGCGTATGGGCGATGTGCCCGAGATGGACATCGAGTTCATTCAAAGCACGGAGATGCCCGTGGGCTTGGGCGAGCCCGCCACCACCGTGGTGGCACCGGCCATTGCCAATGCCATCTTCAACGCCGTGGGTGTGCGTCTGCGCGATTTGCCGATGCGCCCTGATGCGGTACTGGCTGGCCTGAAGGCAACCAAGCCCACGACTTAACCCACTATTTAGCGCACCGGGTTCAGCCCGGCCACGAAAGCCTTGCTGGCTTCCAGGCAGTGGCGCGCCCAGGCCTTGGGGCCCATCTGGGCAATCAACGGCTCGCTGGGAATTTCCACACTCACCGGCAGCGTGCGCGGCAGCGCGTTGAACAAACCGGTGAGGTCGATACCGCCCTCGCCCGGCAAAAAGCGTTGCACACGCGCGGTGTGGATCAACTCGGCCTCGGTGAACGACGTGCCCGGCGTGGCATCGCACAGTTGCGCGTAATGCAGCAGCGATGGCGGCAGCGCCGCAATGTCGGCCAGCGTGGTGTGCGAGCGGCCGAAGTGGATGCCGTCGACCAGGATGCCCGCGTTGGCGGGGGTGCCGGCGGCGCGGATCACGCTCAGCGCGGTGTTGGCGTTGTGCACGGCGGTCCAGGGCATGAATTCGAGGTCGGCCGTCAAACCATAGGGCTGCATCACTTCGCACAGCTTGGCGTACGAGGCCGCCAGGCGCGCAAGGTCGGTGTCGTCGCCCGCCACCAGCACGGCTTTGGCGCCGAGTTGGGCGCCCAACTCAAAAAGCCGCTGGAAGGCATAGGGGTCGAAGTTGGCCCCAATGCGGATGATCTCCAGGTCGTACACCTGCACACCGGTGTCCTTCAACCGCGCCAAGGTTTCACGCAACACATCGGGCGCATCCAGCATGGGCTGGAAGATGGCGCCGGCGCCATTGGGCAACAAACGCAGCCCCACTTGCTGGTAGCCCACTTCAGCCGCCACTTCGACGGCTTGAGGTGCCGTGAACGCGGTGGCGGTGAGATAGGCCATTGAGAAATCGGGCTGCATGGTGAAACCTTTTTGAAATGCCGAACCGCGTTGTTACGGCGCGTAGATCGGTTGCCGGCCCGCAGCTTGCGGTCGGCGGTTGAAAAATGGCGATGCCCGGCTGGCCGCCGCCATTTGTGAAGCGAAATCGATCAATTGCGGCGCCAGCGCCAGCATGCGTTCTTCAGTGAAACGGGCGCTCGGCCCCGCAATGCTGATGATGCCCATGGGCGGCTGGCCCGGCAGGCGCACGGGCGCGGCCATGGCGCTCAGGCCAGCCGTATAGGTGTCGTGCGTCATGCTGTAGCCACGTTGGCGTGCGGCCTGCACTTGTTCCAGCACCGCTTGCAGGGTGGTGGGCGCATTCGGGCCAAACTGGCCGGGCGCACCCAGGCCTTGCTGCGCCACCAGGGCCAGCGCTTCTTCGTCCGTCAGGGCCGACATCCAAGCGTGGCCCGAAGACGAACAACTGATTTGTGCGTCGCTGCCCATGTCCGGGTCGTAGCGCAGGCCTTGGCGTGCCCCTTGTGCGCGGGCCACCCAGGTGAGACGCGAGCCGTCCACCACGCTCAGGCGCACCAGTTCGCCGGAAATTTCGGCCAGGCGGTCGAGCAGCGGTTGCGCCACGTCGACGATGCCGGTGTTGCCCAAGAAGCTCAGACCCAGTGACACCAGTTTGGTGGTGAGCATGTATTCGCCGTGCTCGCGGCTTTGGCGCACGTAGCCGCAACGCACCAGATCGGTCAGCAGCCGGTGCACGGCGCTGCGCGGGATGTCCAACGCATCGGCAATGGCCGCCAGTTCGATGCCGTCACTTTGGGCCGCCAGCAATTCAAAGATGCCGAGGGTTCGTTCCAGTATTCCGTTCATGGGTTTCCAGTGGGGTCAATGTTGGATAGCGATTTCACTGGGCAGAGAGATTACAGGATGAACCGGCACAAGCGTCATGTTTGGAATTGTCCAATAAATAAGAATTAAATTCAATACTTGAATTCAATTCCACTTTTGACTACGATCACTCCATTCGACTTGCCAGCCGCCCGCCTCGCGCCGTCGCGGTTCAGCCTTTTGACTTCCCCCAGATTGATTTCCCCTTTGGAGCAGACATGAACTTTGAACTCAACGATGAACAAAAAATGATGATCGACACCGTGCGTCGCTTCATCAAAGAAGAACTCAAACCGCTGGAAGACGAGGTGGAAGACAAGGGCTTTCTGGAACAAGCCAAGGCCGAAGCCGTGCACCAAAAGGCCAAGGCACTCGGCCTTTACGCCATGAACATTTCGGAAGAACTCGGCGGTGGTGGGTTGTCTGCGGTGGACCGCATCCTCTGCGAAGAGCAGTTTGGCCACACCACCGACATCTTGATCCGCCGTGCGTTTGGCAACGTGTACGAGCCCATCCTCGAATGCAAGGGTGAGCAGATCGCACGCTGGCTCACCCCCACCGTCGAAGGCAAACGCACCTGCGCCATTGCCATCACCGAATCGGGTGCGGGCTCGGACGCGCAAGGCATCAAGACACACGCCAAGAAAACGGACACCGGCTGGGTGCTCAACGGCAGCAAACACTTCATCAGCGATGGCGAATGGAGCGACTTCTTTCTCGTCTCCGCCAAGACGGGGGAGAAAGAAATCTCCATGTTCATGGTCGACAAGGGCTTGCCCGGCTTCAGCCTCGGCAAAGACCAGAAGATGATGGGCATCCGTGGCACACCGCACCTCGAATTGTTCTTCGACAATGTGCCGCTCGAACCCTTGGCCCTGCTGGGCGCCGAAGGCCAGGGCTTCAAGCTCGCCATGGGCGCGCTCAACGTGGTGCGCTTGGCGCAAGTGGGCGCACGGGCCGTGGGCAAGGCCAGCCACGTGTTGGAGTTGATGAACGAATACGCCAACGAACGCAAGCAGTTCGGCCAGAAGATCGGCGACTTCCAGATGATCCAGCAGATGCTGGCCGACAGCGTGATCGAGATCAACGCCGCACGCTGGATGGTGTTGCACGCCGCCTGGATGATCGACGCTGGGCTGGACGCGCGCACCCACATCGCCATGGTGAAGGTGCACGCCGCTGAAACCTTGGGCCGCGTGGTCGACCGCGCCGTGCAGATTTTTGGCGGCATGGGTTTCTGCAAAGAGTTGCCCATCGAGCGCTACTACCGCGACGCACGCATCTACCGCATCTTCGATGGCACCAGCGAAATCCACCGTACCGTCATCGCCAAGACGGTGATGAAAAAAGGCGCATCGCTGTTTGAGTTGAACCGCTGAAGGGGAACCCGCGATGACCTCCAAATTCATGACGGCCGCAGAAGCCGTGGCGCTGATCCGCGACAACGACACCGTGGCCTTGATGGGCGGCGGCGGCGGCTTGATGGAAGCCACCCATTTATTCGAGGCCGTGCAGGCACGTTACCTGTCCACGCAAAGCCCCAAACGCCTCACCGTGGTCCACGCGCTGGGCATTGGCGACAAGAAGAGCAGGGGCATGAACTGCTTTGCGCACGAAGGCTTGGTCAAACGCGTGATCGGCGGCCATTGGGTTTGGTCGCCCGCCATGCAGCAACTGGCCGAGCAGGAAAAGATCGAAGCCTACATCCTGCCCGGCGGCGTGTCGTCACAACTGCTGCGCGAGATTGGCGGCGCACGGCCCGGCCTGTTCACCCACGTGGGCCTGGGCACCGTGTGCGACCCGCGCCTGGGTGGCGGCAAGATGAACCAGAGCGCCAAAGAAGACCTGGCCGAAGTCATCCACATCGACGGCCGTGAATACCTGCGCTACAAACCCTTCCCGGTCCACGTGGCGCTGGTGCGCGCGAGCGCGGCCGATGAAGACGGCAACATCAGCTTTGAACACGAGGCCGCCAACCTGGATGCGCAGTCTCTCGCGCTGGCCGCACGCACCAGTGGCGGCAAAGTCATTGTGCAAGTGAAAGAACGCCTGCCGCGTGGTGCCTTGCGTGCACGCGAGGTGCGCATTCCAGCGGCCTGGGTCGATGCCGTGGTGGTCGACCCGCAGCAACAAACCAGCTATGCCATTCCGTTCGACCCGGCCTTCAGCGGCGAACTCACGGGCGAGGCGCGCTTGCAAAGCGAACGCGCCGACCACGCTGCTGAAAACGCGGTGCCGGCCGAGGCCTTCAGCGAGCGCCAAGCGATTGCGCGCCGCGCAGCCGAAGAGTTGTTCAACACCGGCAAAGCCCGCCCAGTGGTGAACTATGGTGTGGGTGTGCCCGATGCAGTGGCCAAGCTCCTGGCCAAACGCGGCCAGATGGACCGCATCTACCAAACCATTGAACACGGCACCTACGGCGGCACGCTGATGGACGGCGTGTTGTTTGGCTACGCGCGCAATGCCAGCGCCATGCTGGACGCGGCCACGCAATTCGACTTCTACGCCGGTGGCGGGCTCGATGTGGCGTTTCTCGGCTTTGGCGAATTTGATGCGCAAGGCAACGTCAACGTGTCGCGCCTGGGTGGGCTGACCGTGGGCCCCGGCGGCTTCATCGACATTGCGCAGAACGCACGCAAGGTGGTGTTCTGCGGCACCTTGTCGGCCAAGGGTGTGAAGCTGGCCACCGGCAACGGCCAGATGCAGGTGCTGCAGCAAGGCCAGGTGCAAAAGCTGGTGCCGCAGGTGGAGCAGATCACCTACAGCGGGCCGCAAGGTCTGGTGCGCGGGCAAGAGGTGTTGTACCTGACCGAGCGCGCCAGCTTCCGCCTCACCCCGGCGGGCATCGAGTTGTTTGAGATTGCACCCGGCATCGACCTGCAACGCGACGTGCTCGACCAGATGGGCTTCACGCCCCTCATCGCTCCCCAGGTGAGCACAATGGCGGCGCGCCACTTCGCAGCGGCCGAAGGCTAAGCACCGCTAGTTTTTGCGCGCGCTGTCTTTGCCCTCTTCAGCCTGCGCCATCTGCTCCAGCGCCAGCCGCCGAAACTCCTTCGGTGTCTGGCCGCTGTGTTTGCGGAAGAAGCGGCTGAAATAAGCCTCGTCTTCAAAGCCCAGCAGCGCCGCCAGTTGCTGGATGCTGGTGATGGAATACACCAGATCACGCTGCGCCTCGTGCATCACCCGCGCGTTGATCACGTCCAGGCTCGACATGCCCAGCACCTCGCGGCACAAGCGGGTGAGTTGGCCCGGCGTCACCCCCAACTCATCGGCATACGACTCCACCGAGCAACGGGTGCGAAAACGCGCGTCCACCAAGGCACGAAAACGCTCGATCTGCGCCGCCTTGCGTGAATGCGCGGGCATGGCCGACGGCTGGCGGCTGTCGCAGATACGCGAGACCTGTACCAGCAATGCGGTGAGCAACGACATGCCCGCCGCCACCTGGCCACGTGCGTGGATACGCGACTCTTGTTCCACCGCCAAGAACAGCGGCATCAGCGCCTCGGTGTAGCGCGTGGTGGCGTCCAGCGCCACCACGGCCGGCGTACGAATGGTGGCCACCAACTCGGGCATCACCACTGCGGCCAAAGACTCCAGTGGTTTTTGTGTGGCGGTGATCACCGGGCCATCGGTGTTGCGCTCGAAGTGAAAGCTGTGCACCGTGCCAGCGGGCACCAGCAACAGGCACGGCGCCTGCACCTGTTGGCGCACGTTGTCGAGCTGCAGCGTGACACCGCCTTGCGTGAGGTAGAGCAACTGGATGAAGGCGTCGTGCACATGCGGCTGGATCTCCCAGTTGTAGGGCGCCGAGCGCTGCGGAATCCACTCGAAATTGAACGAGTTGGACCAGCCAGGCTGCGCCTGATCGCCGTACAGCGCGTAGTTGGGAATGCTCCTGACCATGTCTCTCCGTCGCAAACCAAATGCACGAATTGTCCAAGCGTTGGCGTGAATCGTCAATCTGACAACCCTGCTGAAAAACCAGAATTAACACCAACCAAAAGGAGACAAGAATGAACGATCACTGGTTGGGCCTGGCCCAAAAAGTGTGTGTGGTCACCGGCGCCGCCAGTGGCATTGGCGCCGCCGTGGCGCGTAGCTTTGCCGAGGCCGGTGCGGTGGTTGCATTGCTTGACCGCGACCTCAAAGGTTGCGAGATTCTGGCGCGCGAACTCAGCCACCAAGGCCACCGCGCCTTGGCCGTGGCATGCGACACATCCAATGAATCCAGCGTGGCAGAAGCTGCCGCAAAAGTCCAAGCCGAACTGGGCGCCTGCCATGCGTTGGTAAACAACGCCGGCTTCCTGCGCGCAGGTGATCTGGACAGCATGAGCCTGGACGACTGGAACGCTGTGCTGGCCGTCAACCTGACCGGTTATTTGTTGTGCGCGCGGGCCTTTGCCAAACCCATGCGCGCGGCAGGCGTTGGCAGCATCGTCAACGTAGCCTCCATCTCGGCACGTTTTCCACAAGCGCGCAGCGGCGCTTACAGCGCCAGCAAATCGGGCGTGTTGTTGTTGTCGCGGCAGATCGCGGTGGAGTGGGGAGCCGAGGGGGTACGCAGCAACGCCATTTGCCCCGGCATGATCCGTACCGCACTGTCGGCCAAGTTTTATGAAGAGCCCGGCTTTGAGGCCAAACGCGCCGCCGTGACCGCCAGCCGGCGCGTGGGCGAGCCGCAAGACATCGCCGACGTGGCGCTGTTCCTGGCCAGCCCACGCTCAGCCTATGTCAACGGTGCCGAGTTGCTGGTGGACGGCGGCATGAGTTCCATGCTCATGGACATGGTGCCGCGCCCTGGTTTCAACGCCACCGCACAAGCCTGACGGAGACACACCAGATGAACGAAAAGAACACATACGACCTGATCGTCGTCGGCTCCGGCGCGGCCGGTTTGGCCACCGCCATCACCGCGCGCAAACGCGGCCTGGACGTGGTGGTGCTGGAAAAAGAGCCGGTGTTTGGCGGCACCACCGCGTTGTCGGGCGGGGTGTTGTGGATACCGCTGGGCCCGCACGGCCGCAAGCAGAACGCGGCCGATACGTTAGATGCGGTGCGCACCTACATGCGACGCGAAACCGGTGCATTTTACGACGAAGCCGCGATTGAAGCGTTTCTGGAAAACGGCCCCAAGATGGTCGCCTTCTTCGAGCGCGAAACCGAGATGAAGTTCGTGCCCACGCTCTACCCCGACTACCACCCCGATGTGGATGGCGGCGTGGACGTCGGCCGCTCCATCCTCGCCGCGCCCTACGACATTCGTGGCCTGGGCAAAGACATGCCGCGCCTGAAGCCACCGCTCAAGACCATCACCTTCATCGGCATGATGTTCAACTCGTCGAACGCCGACCTGAAGCACTTCTTCCAGGCCACCAAGTCGCTGACCTCTTTTGTCTACGTGGCCAAGCGCCTGGTCACCCACATGAAGGAGTTGCTGCTGTACCGCCGAGGCATCAACGTGACGAGTGGCAACGCACTCGCCGCACGCCTGGCGGCCTCGGCCCTGAAGCTGGGCATTCCCATCTTCACCAGCAGCCCGGTGCGTGAAATCGTGATGCAAGAGGGTCGTGCCATGGGCGTGCAGGTCAGCGGAGAAGCCGGCACACGCACCCTCACCGCCCGCCAAGGCGTGGTGTTGGCTTGCGGCGGCTTTCCGCAAGACGTGAAGCGCATCGCCCAGGCCTATCCGCACGTGCAACGCGGTGGCGAACATCTGTCGCCCACACCGCTGGGCAATACCGGCGACGGCGTGAACATGGCCGAAGCCCTGGGCGCCTCGGTGGACATTCGGTTCCAAGACTCTGCCGCGTGGATGCCGGTGTCGCGTGTGCCATATGGCAAGGTTGGCAAAGGTGGCAAGGGCGAGGTCGGCGTGTTTCCGCATCTGCTGGACCGCTACAAACCCGGCGTGATTGGTGTGCTGCGCAACGGCCACCGCTTCACCAACGAATCCAACTCGTACCACGACGTGGGCGCCGCCCTCATCCGCGCTTGCGCCGGTGAGCGTGAGACCGCGATGTGGCTAGTCTGCGACAAAACCACCTTGGGAAAATACGGCCTGGGTTTTGTGAAACCCGCCCCTATGCCGTTGGGCCCGCACTTACGCAACGGCTACCTCATCAAGGGCAACACGCTAGAAGAATTGGCGCGCAATGCCGGCATCGATGCCGCCGGCCTGCGCGCCACGGTAGACGCCTACAACCCCGGCGCAGCCATGGGGCAGGACGTGCAGTTCCAGCGCGGCACCACTTCATTCAACCGCTACCTCGCCGATGCGGCGCATCAGCCCAACCCGTGTGTGGCCCCGGTTGCGCAAGGGCCGTTTTATGCCGTCAAGGTGGTGATGGGCGACCTGGGCACATTTGACGGCATCAAGACCAGTGTGGTGGGCGAGGTGTTGAAGCGCGATGGCACGGCCATCGAAGGGCTCTACGCCGTGGGCAACGACCGCGCCAGCATCATGGGCGGCAACTACCCCGGCGCGGGCATCACCCATGGGCCGAACATGACCTTCGGCTTTGTCACCGGCAACCACATTGCAGACCTTGCAGGAGCCCGAGCATGAACAACGTGCACTACTTGACCAAGCCGCTGGTCGACCACCGCATCTACACCATTGCGCTGCGCAAGATGCCCGAGTTTGTCGAGGTGTTCAACCGCCTGGCGATGCCGATTCTGCTGGAGACGCTGGGCCACCCCATGGGCTTCTACACCAGCCTGGTGGGGCCACAAAACCAGTTTGTCCACCTATGGGGTTACGACGACCTGGCCGACTACGAACGGCGCTGCCGCGCGCGCGATACACACCCCGACTTCGCGGCTTACCTACAAGCCTCGGGGCACCTGATTACCGCGCAGGAGACGCGCTTGATCAAGGGCGTGGCGTTGCCCAGCTTGCAGGCTTAAGGCGACCGCAGGCTCACTTCATCGGTGATACAGCGGTCGGCAGCGCAATCGTCGACACCATGTGTGTCGTCAAATTCGCCGGGCCACCTTTGGGCGGCCAGATGCCTTGGGCCACCGCATCCGCGCGGCCTTGGCTGCGCGCATCCAGCGTGGGGTACGCCCAGATGTTGGTGAAGCGCAGTGGCCCATCCAAGGCCACCATGGCCACCACACACGGCGAGATTTTTTCGCGCGGCGGCAGGTACTCTTCCCACAAGTCGATGGTGGCCTGCACACCGCCGGGCTTGATGCCATAGGTGCGGATCTCATACACCGGGCCGCTAATGCCCGAGGTGGCCGTGGGTTGAGCCGGCTTCATCCAGCCAAAGCCCTCGTAGCTGTGCATTTCCAGGCTCTGGAAGATGCTGCCGCAGCCAAACGGGTCGGCGCTTTTCTGCGTGCGACTGCGCTCGGCCTGCAGCGAGGCCAGGTCTTCAAAGCCGCGCAACACAATCATCTGGTTGAGTTGGCCAATGTCGGTGAACCAGCAGGCGAGCAACTCGCCCTGGGCTTCGGCTGCGGTGGCAAAAGCTTGCACGTTGGTGGCGGCTTGGCCGGCGGTGCCAAAAGGCAAGGTCATGGTGGCGAGTTCGTAATACATGCAGGTTCCTCGGTATGGTGTTTAGAAAAAGTGGGCTAACGGCGCGAACCGTGTGTGTTCATCGGGTGTTCTCATAAGGCTTGTCGGCAGCAGCGTGCGCGGCGATAAAGCCAAACGTCATGGCGGGGCCCAGGGTGATGCCGCCGCTCGGGTAATGGCCGCCCATCATGCTGTTCATGTCGTTGCCCACCGCATACAAACCGGCGATGGGCGCGCCCTGCGCATCCAGCACCTGCGCCTGCATGTTGGTCTTCAAACCGGCAAACGTGCCCAGGCTGCCCGGCACCACACGCACCGCGTAGAACGGGCCGCGCTGCAGCGGCGCCATGCAGGCGTTGGGCCAACCCGCAGCAGCGTCGCCCTGCACCCGGTTGTAGGCGGTTTCGCCTTTGGCAAAGTCTTCGTCGCGGCCCGCGCGCGCTTGCGTGTTGTAGCGCTGCACGCTGGCTTGCAAACCGGCGGCATCAATGCCGCAGGCCTTGGCCAACGCGGCCAGGCTGTCGCCACGCTTGAGATAACCATTGCGCAGCATCGACCCCATCGGCATGGGCGCGGGCTTCACCGCCCCCAACCCATAGCGGCGAATAAACGTGTGGTCGCACACCAGCCAGGCTTGCACCGCCTCACCCGCAGGTGTGGTAGCCAACAGGCCGCGCACAAAGTCGTAATAGGAGTCGGCCTCGTTGACGAAGCGCCGGCCGTCGCGCGTGACCGCCATCAAGCCCGGCTTGGCACGCTCGATGAGGTGCGGAAAATGCGCCACGCTGCCATCGCGCCGGGGCACCAGCGACACCGGCGCCAGCGCTGCGGCCTCTTGCAGATCGCGCGCCACCACACCGCCTGCGGCTTCACCTAGACGCAAGCCGTCGCCGGTGTTGCCGCGCGATGCGGCCGACCAATGCTCCATGCCCGTGGGCGCATGCGGCAATTGTTCTTTGAGGCGCACCGGGTCAAACGGAAAACCGCCGCAGGCCAGCACCACACCACGCGCCGTGCGCACGGCTACATCGCCTTGCGGGCCGGCGACCACGGCGCCCACCACCCGCCCCTGTTCCACCAGCAAACGCCGCGCCGGGCTGTTGACACGCAACGTCACGCCGGCCTCCAACGCCGACGCCGCCAGGCCCGCCACCAGCGCATTGCCGTTGACCAAACGCATGCCCCGGCCATGCACCAGCAGGTCACGCGCATAACGCAGCACCAGCTTGCTGACGTGCCAAAACGAAGCGGGCTTGCGCGTGGCATTCAAGAAGTGCCGCAGTTCCGCGCCCGAGGCAATGCCCATGCCCCACAAGGTGGTCTCGCGCAGCGGTGGCTTCAGCAGCGCCAGTTGCTGGCCCAAACGCCGCGCATCAAACGGTGCGGCACAGACCGAGCGGCCACCTTGGCCCGCAGCGGGTGTGCGGCCATGAAAGTCGGGCACACCGTTGCCGTCGATGAACTGCAACGCGGTATGGTTCTTGAAGAACTCAACCATGCGCGGGCCCGCGTCCAGATAGGTGTTGGCCCGGGGCGCATCAAACTGCGCACCCAGTTCGTGCTGCAGGTAGGTCAACGGCGCAGATGCCTCTTCCTGGATGCCGGCGGCCATGGCCAGCGGGTTGCGCGGAATCCACATCCACCCGCCCGACCACGCGGTCGTGCCGCCAAACTGCGCTTCTTTTTCCACCACCAGCACCTTCAGGCCCAGATGCGCGGCCGTCACGGCTGCCGACAAACCACCGGCGCCGGAGCCGATCACCAACAGGTCGCACTGCATGTCATTCGGCATAGATCGGCTTGCTCGGGGTCTGCGCCGCCGCACGGGGGCGGGCATGCGCGTGGTTGAAGAATGGCGAGGCCCGGCTGGCACGCGCGCACTCGGCGGCCACGGCCAGCAGCTCGGGCGCCAGCGCCAACATGCGCTCGCGGTTGAAGCGCGCGGTGGGCCCGGCGACGGTGATGGCGCCCAAAGGCCGCTCGCCCGGCAGCATCACCGGCACGGCCATGGCGTTCAGGCCAGCGGTATAGGTTTCTTCGGTGAGGCTGAAGCCGCGCGCACGGGCAGCATGCACTTCGGCCAACACGTCTTGCAGGCTCGTCGCGGCGTTGGGTCCGTAAGCGTCGCGCGGGCCTACGCCTTGTTGCGCCACCAGCGCCAAGGCCTCTTCATCCGGCAGGGCCGACATCCAGGCCAGGCCGCTGGATGAACAACTCAGGCGCGCTTCGCTGCCCATGTCAGGGTCATAGCGCAAGCCCTGGCGCGCGCCCTGTGCGCGGGCCACCCAGGTGAGGTGCGTGCCGTCGACCACGGCCAGCCGCACCAGTTCACCAGAAACATCGGCCAGGCGGTCGAGCAGCGGCTGCGCCACGTCGGTGATGCCGGTGTTGCCCAGAAAGCTCAGGCCCAGCGACACCAGTTTGGTGGTCAGCACGTAGTCGCCATGTTCGCGGGTTTGCCGCACGTAGCCAAACTGCTGCAGGTCGCTCAACAAGCGGTGCACCGCGCTGCGCGGGATGTTCAGTTGGTCGGCCAGCGCCGCCATTTCCATACCCATGCCGTTGCGCGACAACAGCTCCAGGATGCCCAGGGTTCGCTCTAGTACGCCGTTCATGGTTCGGTCTCCCCTATAGGCTTCATCGAATTCTATTCTTAAATAAAACTTTGTTCTACAGTTGAATAGTATTCCAGTTTTATATAAACTGCCACCAACCGAGACAAAACAGGGCTGCTGCATGACCAACGCTTTGAATCCAACGCTGACTTCTTCTCTCCCAAAGGAACGCCTCAAAGAGCCTCTCAGTGGCGCCACCCGTGTGCACTTCATCGTGGGAGACCCCATCGCCCAAGTGAAATCGCCCAGCGACGTCAGCCACGCGTACCACGACCGGGGCCACAACGCTTATGTGATGCCAGCACATGTGGCACCGGCCGATCTGGCGGCCTGGTTGGCTGGGGTGTCGCTGGCGCGCAATGTGGATGGCGTCATCGTCACCGTGCCGCACAAGTTCGCTTGTTTTGAACTGTGCGCTACCACCTCCGAGCGCGGCAGCTTTCTGCGCACCGTCAACACCATGCGCCGCAATGCCGATGGCACCTGGCATGGCGACATGTTTGACGGCCTGGGTTTTGTGGCCGCCATGCGCGACAACGGCTGCTCACCCGACCACAAGAAAGTGCTGCTGGTAGGCGCAGGCGGCGCGGGCTCGGCCATCGCCCACGCCTTGGTGCTGGCCGGTGTTCGCGAGTTGGCCATTTTTGATGCCGACGACCAACGCCGCACCACCTTGGTAGAACGCCTGGCCGGCCTGGGCCAGTGCCCCGTCACCCACGGCAGCGCCGACCCCACGGGGTTTGATGTGGTGCTCAACGCCACCCCCGTCGGCATGAAAGAAACCGATCTGTATCCGCTGGACGTGACGCGCCTCACCGCCGAGATGTTCGTCGGCTGCGTGATCACGGCCCCGGCCATCACCCCCCTGATTGCCGCCGCACGGGCCAAGGGCTGCCACACCATGACCGGTGCGCACATGTTTGGCCGCGTGCGCGACCTGATGGTCGACTTTCTGATGGGGGAATAACGTGGCCATGCAAATACTTTCATCCCTGGCCGCGCTACCCGAGGCGGCCGCTTTTGATGTGGTGGTGATTGGCGCGGGCGGCGCCGGCATGGCCGCTGCGTTGTTTGCCGCCATCGACGGCAAAAAAGTGCTGCTGGTGGAGCGCACCGAAACCGTGGGCGGCACCACGGCTTATTCGGCGGGCACCACCTGGATTCCCGGCACGCGCCACGCCGCCAAGGTCAACCCGCAAGACACCCTGGCAGAGGCCGCGCGTTACCTGGACAACGCGGTGGGCGAACACAGCCCGCGCGCCGTACGCCAGGCTTTTTTAGACAACGGCAAAACAGCGGTCGACGTGATGGAAGACCACACCGACGTCCACTACCGCCCCTACGCCAAACACCCCGACTACATCTCCGACCTGGGCGGCTCCACCCTCAACGGGCGCGCCCTGGAACCCCTGCCGTTTGACGGCCGCTTATTGGGCGACTTGTTCAAACTGATCCGCTCGCCTATCCCCGAATTCACCGTGCTCGGCGGCATGATGGTGGACCGCACAGATATCAACCACCTGTTGGCGCTGGGCAAGTCCATGGCGTCTTTCAAACACGCGGTAAAGCTGATCACGCGCCACGGCATCGACCGGCTGAGCCACCCACGCGGCACACGCTTGGTGATGGGCAATGCCCTGGTCGGGCGGCTGTTGTATTCGTTGTCCAAACGCAGCAACGTCTCGCTGTTGCTGAACACGTCGGTCGGCAAACTGGTGCGCAGCCCCAACAACACACAAGGCATTGAATCGGTGCTGCTGATGCAAGAGGGCCAGCGCCGCACCGTCACCGTGCGCGGCGGCGTGGTCCTGGCTAGCGGCGGTTTCAACCGCAACAGCCATCTGCGCGCGCAGATGATTCCGGGTGTGCCAGCCGAGTGGTCGCCCACCGCCCCCGTGGCCACCGGCGAAGCCCACGTATTGGCCCAACAGGTAGGCGCGCACTACGGCACACAAGGCGCCACACATGCGTTCTGGGCGCCGGTGTCGATCCGCAAACGCGCCGATGGCAGCAGCGCATCGTTCCCGCACTTTGTGATGGACCGCGCCAAACCCGGCATGCTCACCGTGAATCAAGCCGGCGAGCGCTTCGTCAATGAAAGCACTTCGTACCACCTGTTTGGCTTGGCCATGCAGCAAGCGCACAAGACCACGCCTTCGGTGCCTGCCTACATGGTGGCCGATGCCGAGGCCCTGCGCACCTACGGCATGGGTATGGTGCGCCCAGGCGGCAAAGGACTCGAACCTTTCCTCGCCGATGGCTACCTCACCCAGGCCAACACCATTGAAGAACTGGCGCAAAAACTCGGCATCAACGCCGAGGGTTTGCAGGCCAGCGTGGCCAAGATCAACGCCTATGCCGCGACCGGGGTGGACGCAGATTTTCAGCGCGGCGTGACCGCCTACCAGCAGAACATTGGCGACGCCACACTCGGCGGCAAGAACCCCAACTTGCGTGCACTGACACAAGGCCCGTTCTATGCCGTGCGTTTGTATCCCGGCGACATTGGCGCCGCCACCGGCTTTGCCACCGATGCCGATGCCCGCGTGCTGGGCGAAGACGAGCAACCCATCCCCGGCCTGTACGCCGTGGGCAACGACATGCAGTCGATGATGGGCGGCGTGTACACCGCGCCCGGCATCACCATCGGCCCTGGTTTGGTGTTCGGCTACCTGGCCGCCAAACACGCGGGAGGCCGCGCCAACGCGCACCAGCCAACCGCTTAGCACCGCCCCCAACCGTCCCTTTTCAAACACCGCGCCCCGCATTTTTTGCGGGGTGTGGATGGCTGCAGCCGAAAGGATTTTTTGTCATGTTCGAAAGCTTGTTGCGCCGCAGAGCACCACGGGAAAACACCCACCAGCACGTGCACGAAATGTCCTGTTCCTGGCCCGAATCGTCGAGGGCCAGGACGGCCTCAACAACCAAAATTTGCAGCCATCAAGGCGCTCGGTTCAACACAACGAACACAACACGAACCACGGCGCCACAGCACCTCACACACCAAAGGCGACCACAGCCGGTGTGAGGTTTCAAACCAACGAGGAGACAAACTTGCAACCCAACCCTGCACCTCCAGACGCCACATCAACGGCCGCGGCGACCGCCATCATCACCGGTGCCGCAGACGGCATTGGCTGGGCCACCGCGCAGCGCCTTGCGGCCGATGGCTACCGCGTGGCACTGCTCGACCTGCGCGCCGAAGCGGCCCACACACGCGCCGCTGAACTCGGCTCGCAGCACCTGGGCATCGCCTGCGATGTGACCGACGCCACCAGCGTGGACAACGCCGTGACCCGCGCCGCACAGCAGTTGGGCCGTATCGAAGTGCTGATCAACAACGCCGGCATCGGCGACCAGACCGGCGCCACCGTGGCACAAAACGTCGACGCATTCGACCGCGTGTTGTCAGTGCATTTGCGCGGCACATTTTTAATGAGCCAGGCCGTGGCGCAGCACATGCTGCAGCAGCCCGCGCAAGCCAAAGGTGTACGCGGCGCCATCGTCAACCTCGGCTCGATCGCCAGCCTCACCGGGCTGCCCGCGCGCAATGCTTATTGCGCGGCCAAGGCCGGCGTGGTGGGCATGACACGCGCCATGGCCAGCGAGTGGGCACGCGCGGGCATTCGCGTCAACGCGGTGGCACCGGGCTACGTGCGCACGGCCTTGCTGGTCGCACTGGAAGAAAAAGGCGCCGTTGACGCGCCCGCGATTCGCCACCGCACACCGCTGGGCCGCATGGCCGAACCGGCAGAGATCGCCGAAGTGATTGCCTTCCTGGCGTCACCCCGCGCCAGCTACGTCACCGGCGCCGTGCTGCCGGTGGACGGTGGCTGGTCGGCCTTCGGTGCCACCGAATCGCTGTTGCCAGCGCTCGCCTGAGCCGCAACCCATTTCAAAAACGGAGGAGACAACGATGCTTGCCATCAATTTGTTCAACGGCCTGGTCTACGGCGCACTGCTGGTGGTGATGTGCTCGGGCCTGGCGCTGATTTACGGCCTGCGCCGCGTGGTGAACTTTGCCCACGGTTCGCTCTACATGCTGGGCGCCTACCTGGGTTATTCCATCGCCAACTACAGCAACTTCTGGGTCGCCCTGGTGGCCGCACCGGCAGTGATGGCGGTGTTCGGCGTGCTGCTCGACCGCTATGGCTTTCGCCTGCTGCAAGACCGCGACCCGCTGAGCGTGGTGCTGGTCACCTTTGGCCTGCTGCTGATCATCGAAGACGGAGTGCAGACCGTGTGGGGCAAAAGCAACCTGTCGGTTGCCGCACCGGCCTTGCTCAACACTTCGATTGACCTGTTCGGCACCCCCGTGCCGGCCTACCGCCTGGGCGTGATCGCCGTCGGTGCCATGGTCGCGCTGGGCCTGAGCCTGTGGCTGCGCTTCTCGAAGATCGGCTTGTTTGTGCGCGCCGCCAGTACCGACCCCACCACCACCGCCATGCAGGGCGTGAACACCGACGCCTTGAGCGCCGGCGTGGTGGGCCTGGGCTGCGCGCTCGCCGGGTTGGCAGGCGTGGTGGCGGCACCGTTCCTGTCGCTGTCGCCGTCCATGAGTGCCGACGTGATCATCGATTCGTTCGTGGTGGTGGTGGTCGGCGGCCTGGGTTCACTGGTGGGTGCCTTCATCGCCGCCATGGCGCTGGGCATGGTGCAGGCCTTGGGCGCGGTGTACATCGCCGACCTCGCGGCCGTGTTGCCGTTCGTGATCATGGTCGCCATCCTGATCTGGAAACCCTCCGGCCTGGCCGGCAGCCGCACCTGATGCCAGGGCCTGCGCATCCTTCTATCGGACTTGATTCGGGAAAAAAATGTCATCGATCCAACGCATCAGTTTCAACACCGTGGGCGCCCTGGTGGTGGGCGCCGTGGTGGCGGCCACCGTCACCTCCAACACCGCGCTGTCGCTGCTCACACAGGCCATCATCTACGCCGTCTTCGCCATTGGTGTGGGCGTTCTGCTGCGGCAAAACGGCATGGCCAGCTTTGGCCATGCGCTCTACTTTGGCGGCGCGGGCTACGCCGTCGGGCTCATGCTGCAAACCCAGTCGGTGTCTGCAGAAGTAGCCATCGTGCTCACGCTGGCGGCCATTGCCGTGGCGGCCTTTCTGGTGGGCCTGGTGATCGTGCGTGTGCCGGGCGTGGCCTTCGGTATGTTGACGCTGGCCATCGGGCAGATGTTCTTTCTGACCGCCTCACGCTCTCGCGGCGTGACCGGCGGCGCCGACGGCATGAACATCGATTGGCCGAGCACCCTCTTCGGCGTGCACATCTCGGAGATGCTCAAACCCGCCAACATGTTCATGCTGTGCTGGGTGGCGCTGGTGTTGGTGATGCTGGTTTTGGCGCTGTTGCTGCGCAGCCGCTTCGGCAGCATCACCGAGGCCGTGCGTGACAACGAAGAACGCGCGCGCTTCATCGGCATCCGCACGCTGGTGCCACGCGCCGCGGTGTACGCCTTGTCGGCCACGGTCACCGGCGTGGCGGGTTTGCTGTCGGCGCTGAACACCAGTTTTGTGTCGCCCGAAAACCTGCACTGGAGCCTCTCTGGCGTGGCGCTGATGATGGTGGTGGTGGGCGGCTACAAGGCCATGTGGGGCCCGGCCCTCGGCGCCGTGGTTTACTTTCTGGCGAAAGACATTCTGGGCGACTACGCCAACCACTGGATGGCCATCTTTGGTGTGGCGCTGATCACCGTGATCGTGTTCTCGCCCACCGGCATTGCCGGTGCACTGAAAAAATGCTTCAAGGCGAAGAAGCCTGCAGCCCAGGCCGCTGCCACACACACCGCCCCACCCTCGGCGCCGTTCAGCGCCAGCCCCGTGACCGCAGCCCATTCACCAGACGCGAGCCCAGGCAACGCACCTGCGGCCTCGGCTGCGCATTGAAGGAGACCCCATGAGTGACTATGTTTTGGAAGCCCACGACGTTGCCATCCACTACGGTGGTGTGAAGGCCGTGGACGGTGTTTCGCTCACGCTGACGCGCGGGCAGATTCGCGGGCTGATCGGCCCCAACGGGGCGGGCAAGTCCACCGTCATCGACGCGATCACCGGGCGCGTCAGCCTCACACGCGGCAGCGTCAAGCTCGGTGGCCAGGACGTCAGTGCGCTGGGGGCCACACAACGCCGCATGCGCGGTTTGTCGCGCAGCTTTCAGCGCACCAGCATCTTCGGCCAGATGGGGGTGCGCCAGCAGGTGGAATTGGCCTCGCACAAGATGGGCGTGGCCGATTCCACCGCCGATGCCGAAGCCGTGTTGAAAGAGCTGGACCTTATTCCGCTGGCCGACGCCACCGCAGAAGACCTGGGCTACGGCGAGCAACGCCGCCTGGACCTGGCGCTGGCCCTGGTGGGCCGCCCGAGTGTGCTGCTGCTCGACGAGCCAATGGCCGGTTTGTCGGTCAAAGAGTCACACGACCTGGCCAAGCATCTGAAAGCCTTGACCTCGCGCTGGGACGTCTCGGTGCTGCTGGTCGAGCACGACATGGACGTGGTGTTTGGCATCTCCGACGCCGTCACCGTATTTGAACTCGGCCGCGTGATCGCCAGTGGCGCGCCGGCCAGCGTGCGCGCCGATCCGCGTGTGCGCGAAGCCTACCTGGGGAGCACGGCATGAGCGTAGCGCAGAACCGCATCAAACGAGCGAACGCCCCCTCGGGGAGCAGAGAGTGCACGGCAGTGCCGAACGTGGGGGTGAACAAATGAGCGCGCTTTTAAAGCTGGAAGATGTGAACGCTTTTTATGGCTCGGCGCACATCCTGCACAACCTGAGCTTGACGGTAAACCCCGGCGAGCGCGTGGCCCTCATCGGCCGCAACGGCGTGGGCAAGACCACGGTGGTCAACACCATCTTGGGCTTGGCGAGCTTGCGCGCCGGGCGCATCCAGCTTGGCAGCAAAACGCTGCCACGCCCACGGCCGTATCTGGCCGCCCAAAACGGCGTGGTGGTGGTGCCGCAAGGTCGGCGCATCGTGGCCAACCTGACGGTGGAAGAGAACCTGCAACTCGGCGCCGCCGTGGGCCGCAAAGGCCCGTGGACCGTGCCCGAGATCTACAAGCTGTTCCCGATTCTGCAAGAGCGCGCCCACACGCCGGGCACGGCACTCTCAGGCGGGCAACAGCAGATGCTGGCCGTGGGCCGCGCGCTGATGGCCAACCCCGCCTTGATCCTGCTGGACGAGCCCACTGAAGGCCTGGCACCGGTGATCGTCGACCAGCTCAGCGACATCTTCAACCAAGTGGCGGCGCAGGGTACGGCGCTGCTGCTGATCGAACAAAACATGAGCCTGGTGGTGCGTGTGGCCGAGCGCTACTGCGCCATGGCCAAGGGCTCGGTGGTGGCGCAGGGCGCGGTGCAAAACACCAAGGCCAGCCTGCACGACTTAGAGGCCCACGTGACGGTTTAGCGCCATGTTGCACACATGTGATTAAGACGGTGGCCGGACCGATTCCGGCTCTTTGATTCAGGAGACAAAACCATGTTCAAAATGAAACCCCTGCAGCGTTCCCTCGCCGCCCTGGCACTTACCAGCCTGCTGCCACTGGCCGCCATGGCCCAAGGCAAAGAGCCGGTGAAGGTCGGCCTGGTGTCGTCCAAGTCGGGCGTGTTTGCCCAACAGGGCGAAGAGGTGATTCGTGCCGTGCAGTTCGCCATCGACGAAGCCAACGCCAACGGTGGAGTTGACGGCCGCAAGGTGGAAGTGACCACCGGCGACGACGAAGGCACACCCGACGCCGGCCGCCGCGTGGCCGAGAAGATGGCGCGTGACGGCTACAACCTGTTGATCGGCGCCATCCCTTCGTCGATCTCTCTGGCCATTGCGCAAAACCTGGACCGCTGGGATGCGGCCTATTTTGTGGTGGCCAGCAAGTCCGACAAACTCACCGGCGACACCTGCAAGGCGCGCAGCTTCCGCACCAACCATTCGGACGCGATGGACATCGCCATGATCAACGAGCTGGCCAAGGGTTTGAAGGAAAAGTCTTTCGCGGTGCTGGCGGCCGACTACGTGTGGGGCCGCGACTCGGGTGAGTCGTTCAAGAAGGCCGCCGAAGCCGCTGGCAAAACCGTGCCCCTGGCGCTGTACGCGCCGCTAGGCACCAAAGACTACTCGCCTTACATTGCACAACTGAAAGCCGCTAACGTCGAAGCCATCTGGGTGGCCGAGACCGGGCGCGATGCCATCGCCTTTGTGAAGCAGGCGCAGGAGTTTGGTTTGATCCCGGCGAAGAAACTCATCGGCCACGCGCTGATCCAGAACTTCATGGTCACCGCTACCGACAAGGCACTCGAAGGCACCTTCGGCAACACCGCCTACACCCCCGAGATCGACGCGCCGCGCAACAAGGCTTTTGTGGCCGCCTGGAAAGCCAAGTTCAACCGCCTGCCCACCGACAACGAAGGCCAGGCCTACAACGGCGCGCAGGTGATGTTTGACGGCGTGAAAAAGGCCGGCAGCGTGAAGCCCGCCGATGTGAGCAAGGCCCTGCGTGGCGCGCAGCTCGACACTATCTACGGCAGCGTGAACATGCGCGCCGCCGACAACCAACTGATGCTGCCCAACTACATGGGCCGCGCCAAGGTGGTGGACGGTGTGCTGCGCCCAGTGATCGAGCAGCGCTTCGACCCGGCCATCATTCCGGCCGCTTCGCCACTTTGCAAGATGTCTTGACGCACACCACCAAGGAAAACCCATGCGGCAGTTGAAGAAGGTTTTGGTCACCGGTGGCAGCGGCTTTCTGGGCGCGTGGATCGTGCGCCGGCTGCTGACCCAGGGCATCGGTGTGCGCGTGTTCGACCTGCACAACCGGCGCGACACCGTGGCGTCCATCGCCGGCGCGGTGGCGCACACACTCGACTGGCGTGTGGGCGACATCAGCCGCGCGGCCGATGTGCAGCAGGCCATGCACGGCTGCGACGGTGTGATCCACCTCGCGGGTGTGTTGACGCCGCTGTGCAGCGCCGAGCCGGTGCGCGGGGCCGAGATCAACCTCATCGGCTCGCTGCATGTGTTTGACGCGGCACTGGCGCAGGGCATTGCGCAAATCGTCTACGCCAGTTCGGCCGGTGTGTACGGCCCGGACGACGCCGCCCACCCCGCGCCCGCCACCCACTACGGCGCGTTCAAGCTGGCGGTGGAAGGTGCAGCGCAGGCCTACTGGCGCGAGAAGCGCATCGCCAGCGTGGGCTTTCGACCATTTGTGGTGTACGGCCCCGGGCGCGAAAGCGGAGCCAGTGCCGGGCCCAGCCTGGCCTGCCGCGCAGCTGCACGTGGCGAGGCCTTCACCATCGCCATGACCGGCACCTGTGGCCTGGTCTACGTGGACGACGTGGCGCAGGCCTTTGTGCAAGCGCTGCTGACGCCGGTGCAAGGCGCGCCGGTCTACAACATGGTGGGCGTTGAGGCCAGCATGGACCAGGTGATGGACGAGATCCGCCGCCAGGCGCCTGCGGCCCAATTGCGTGCCGAAGGCAAGCCGTTGACGATTGCCGAAGGCATCACCGAAGACGGGCTGGACGCCCTGCTGCCGGGCCGGCAAAAAACCAGCTTGACCCAAGGCATTGCCGCGACGCTACGGCACTACGGCCAATAAAGATTCAGCAAAAACACAAGGAACGCAGATGGAAAAGCTACGCTTGGCGGTGATTGGCGCCGGCGCCATTGGCCGCACACACATTGCGCTGGCACGCGACCACGCGCTGTTTGAACTGGCCGCCATCGTCGACAACTCGGCGCCAGCCCAAGCCTTGGCCGCCGAGATCGGCAGGCCCTACTTCACCGAGGTGGCGGCCATGCTCGCCAGCGCGCAACCCCAAGCGGTGATAGTGGCCACACCCAATGCCACCCACGCCGACATCGGCACCCTGTGCCTGCAGCACGGCGCCCACGTGCTGGTGGAGAAGCCCATCACCGACACCCTGGAAGACGCACGCCGCCTGTGCGCTGCGGCCAGTGCGGCCGGCCGTGTGCTGCTGGTGGGGCACCAGCGCCGCTACAACGGCATCTTGCGCCAGGCGCGTGAGATCGTGCGTTCGGGCCGCCTGGGCCAACTGGTCTCGGCCACCGGCATGGCCACCTTCCTGAAGCCCGACCCTTACTTTGAAATGGCCTGGCGCCGGCACAAAGGCGGCGGCCCGATTCTCATCAACCTGATCCACGACGTCGACCTGCTGCGCTTCTTGATGGGCGAGATCGCCAGCGTGCAGGCCAGCAGCGCCAACGCGGTGCGCGGCTTTGAAGTGGAAGACACGGCCGCCGTAATCTTGCGCTTCAAGAGCGGCGCCTTGGCCACGATGACGGTGTCCGACACGGCCACCGCACCCTGGAACTGGGACCTCGCCGCCGGGGAGTCCGCGCACTACCCGCGGCAAGACGTCAACACCCATTTCATCTCGGGCACACACGGCTCGCTGACGCTGCCACGCCTGGAAGTGTGGGACTACCGTGGCACACGCGGCTGGCACCAGCCGCTGGCGCAAGAGCGCACCGCGCCGCACGACACCAACCCCTACGCCGAACAACTGCGGCACTTCCACGCCGCGATCCACGGCCAGGAAGAACCGGTGTGCAGTGGCGTGGATGCCATGCGCAGCCTGCAAGCCATTCTGGCGATCCACACGGCCGCCACCAGCGGCCACACCGTGCAGATCACCAATGACACCGATAACACCGATTAAAGCTTGAACTCACTTGGAAAGAAGGCCCATGCCCGTCTCTGAAACTTCTCCCCGCGCCGTGCACGCACTCGTCACCGGCGCTGCTGGCGGCATTGGCCGCGGCATTTGTTTGGCGCTGATCGCGCAGGCACAAAGAGATGGCGTGCCGGTGCACATCTCGGCTGCCGCATCACAGCCCGGCGAGAAACTCGACCAACTGCTGGCCGACTTGCGCGCCACCGGCGCCAGCGCTACAGGTGTCACCGGCGACATCACCGAACCCGCCCAATGCGCGGTCCTGGTGGCCGGGGCACACGCCGCCGCTGGCGACCTGACTGCGCTGGTGTGCAACGCGGGCGCCTCGGGGCCCGGCCACCTGGCCAACCTGCCGGTGGCGCAGTGGGACCACACCTTCAACCTCAACACCCGCTCGGCCTGGTTGATGGCGCAGGCCGCCTATCCGCAATTGCAGCGCACACGCGGCAGCATCACGGCGGTGGCGTCGATGTCGGGCCTGACCCCGCACCCAGGCTACGGCGCCTACTCGGCGGCCAAAGCGGCACTCATCATGTTGTGCCGCCAGTTGGCGCAGGAATGGGGCGCGGATGGCATTCGCGTCAACACGGTCTGCCCCGGCATGGTCCACACGCCGTTGACCGACGCGGTCTACCACGACCCCAACGTCAAAGCCAAACGAGAGAGCCTGGTACCGCTGGCCCGCATCGGCCAGCCGGGCGACATCGGCTCGGCGGTGGCGTTTCTCGCCAGCGCCGGCGCAGCCTACGTGACGGGGCAGAACCTGGTGGTCGACGGCGGCATCTCCGATCACATGCTGACGATGATTCCGGGCCGCCCTGGCCGCACCGCCATCGGGCAGTACGTGAGCTGATCTCTTCATCCCCTGATCGCGTTCTGGTTTTATACTGCGCGCATGCCCGCCTACGCCACGTCCATCCACCGTGCTGCATCCCTTGTTGCAGCAGCGGACGTTGGCCACGTCGGTCATGTTGGTAAAGCCAAAAAACCCAAGCTCATCTGACCGGAGCTGCGGTTCCGTCCGGATGAGCGACGGAACCCGCACCAGCGCCAGAAGCCAAATCTCCCCCTTCGTTTTCAGGCGCCTCAGCAGTCCCTTCGCTTGACCCGGCCGGTCTTATACGGTCGTGTTTTGCAAGGACGCAAGCGCATGTCTTCTCTCGGTACTTCTGTTGATTTTTCGGGACTCTGGATTCCCCTCGTCACCCCTTTCCGCCAGGGCGCGGTAGACCACGCGGCCCTGGCCGCGCTCGTCAAACGCCTGCATGCCGATGGTGTGGCGGGCCTGGTGGTGTGTGGCTCGACCGGCGAAGCCGCCGCGTTGGAAGGTGCCGAGCAAGATGCGGTGCTGGCCACCGTGCTGCAGGCGGCCGAGGGCTTGCCGGTGGTGATGGGCGTATCGGGCTACCACCTGGGCCATACGCTGGAGCGCGTGGCCGAGCTAAATGCGCAGCCGCTGGCCGGCCTGCTGGTCGCCGCGCCGCACTACATCCGTCCATCCCAAGCAGGTGTGCAGCAATGGTTTGAAGCGATTGCGAGCGCCAGCCGTCACGCCATCATCGTCTACGACATTCCGTACCGCACCGGAGCCACGCTGGAGTTGGCCACATTGCGTGCCCTGGCCACCCACCCGAACATCCAAGCGCTGAAGGACTGCGGCGGCAACACGGCCAAGACGCAGGCCTTGATTGGCGAAGGCCAGTTGCAGGTGCTGGCGGGTGAAGACATTCAAATCTTCACCACGGTGGCCTTGGGTGGCGTGGGCGCGATTGCGGCCAGCGCGCACGTGCACACGCGGCGTTTCGTTGAGCTGTTGCGGCATCTGCAGCAGCAGGATCTGCGCGCTGCACGCAGCGTGTGGAACAGCCTGCGCACGTTGGTGGAGCTGGCTTTTGCCGAACCCAACCCCGGCCCGGTAAAAGCGCTGCTGGCCCTGCAAGACGAGATGACGGCCGAGCTGCGCGCGCCCATGACGCCCGCCTCTGCGGCCTTGGTGGCGCAGTTGCAGAAGCTTCTTTAACGCGACGTTAAGGTAGTTCCTGCAACCCGCCTTCTTTGGCGTCATTGCAGCAAACAACGAGGATCTGCGCGCCCTCGTCGCCACCGTTCACGTACAGGTGGCCGAGGCCGCTGTCGAAGTAGATGCTGTCGTGTTTTTCGAGCCGCGCCACGCGGCCATCGGCGAAGTGCATCTCCAGCACACCGTCGAGCACGAAGATGAATTCTTCACCCGGGTGTTTGCTGAACTCGCCGGGCCGCAGCACCGAGCGCGCTTCGACGCGGCCAAGCATTGGCGTCATCTTCTTCGCCGCCACCTTGGTGGCCAGCATGCCGTAGAGGTAACGCTCGGATTTGTACTCCACCACCTCTTCGCTGCGCGTCACGACAGCACTGCCAGCCTCAAAGCCGCTGGGGGCATCCGCAGCATCACCAAACAGCATCGACAAATCAAGCTTCAGCGCTGCCGCCAACGCGGCAAATTTTTCGTAGCTCAGCGCCAGCAGGCCACGCTCGGCTTTGGAGATCGACGCCACCGACACCTGCGACAGCTCGGCCAATTCGGCCAGTGTGAGGTTCAGCGCCTGGCGCGCGGTGCGCAAGCGCAGGCCCAGTTCCGATTTGTCGAGAACAGTTTTGCCTGGCGAAACATTGGGCGGGGGAGTCATGACGAGGCTCGGAATAGGAGACACAACTTGCATCAGATATTTCTTATATGAAAATTTTCGTATATGATAATTTTATGAAAACGCCGAACACCGCCGACCTCTTTCCGGTTTCTCTCGCATGGATCGAAAAGCTCATCCGCTTTGACACCACCAGCTTTCAGTCTAATCTGGGCCTGATCGAAGCGGTGCGTGACTACCTGGCGGAAGCCGGCATCCCGGCCACCCTGACCTTCGAGCCCACCGGCAAAAAAGCCAACCTGTTTGCCACCTTACCCGCAGCCGATGGCAGCACGCAAGGTGGCATTGTGCTTTCTGGCCACACCGACGTGGTGCCGGTCAAAGGCCAGAACTGGGACAGCCCGCCCTTCGAGCCGACGATTCGCGACGGCAAACTCTATGGGCGCGGCGCCTGCGACATGAAGGGCTTCATCGGCGTGGCGCTGGCCTTGCTGCCTGAGATGCAAGCCGCCCGCTTGCGTGAACCGATCCACTTTGCGCTGTCGTGCGACGAAGAACTCGGCTGCATTGGCGCCCCGTACATGCTGGCCGACCTGAAGGCGCGCGGCATCACGGCCAACGGCTGCATCGTGGGTGAGCCCACCGACATGCGCCCCATCGTGGCCCACAAAGGCATCAATGCTTACCGTTGCCGCGTGCACGGCCACGCAGCGCATTCTTCGCTCACGCCACAGGGTTTGAATGCCATCGAATACGCCGCGCGCTTGATTTGCTTCATCCGCGACCAAGCCGATCAGTTCCGCGCCGAGGGCCCGTTCGACAAAGACTTCGACGTGCCCTTCACCACACTGCAGACCGGCACCATCCAGGGCGGCATTGCGCTCAACACTGTGCCGGCGCAGTGCGAGTTCAGCTTTGAATACCGCAACCTGCCGGGCGTGGACAACGCACCCATCCTGGCGCGCATCCAGGACTTTGCTGCCAACACCTTGCTGCCACGCATGCGCGCCGAGCACCCCGACGCGCGCATCGAGTTCGACACCCTGGCGCTGGCCCCCACGCTCGATGCTTCTGAGCAAGCCGCCATCACCCAACTGGTGCGCGCGCTCACACAAGACCGCGCTACACGCAAGGTGGCCTACGGCACCGAGGCTGGGCTGTTCCAGGCCATGGGCATTCCGTCCATCGTCTGTGGGCCGGGCAACATCGAGCAGGCGCACAAGGCCAATGAATACGTGACGCTAGACCAAATCGCGCAGTGCGAAGCCTTCATGCGCAAGCTGATCCAGAGCCTTTCAGTTTCCCCCTAGCCCTACAAAGTTGTTCCCCTACCCCGCCGGTTCTTAGCGCCGGTGAGCCCTTGGTTTTTCGTAATCTCCAACGCTTCAAGGAATTCGTCAGATGGCTCAGAACCCCCCAGCTTTCTCCGGTGCTTCCCACGCCTCGGGCTCCCCCACTGACGTCCATGCCCCACCCTGGCGGGCGGTGATTTCGGCCTCCATCGGCAACGCGTTGGAATGGTTCGACCTGGTGGTCTACGGCTTCTTTGCCGCCACCATTTCCAAGCTGTTTTTCCCCACGGGGGATGACACGGTTTCGCTGTTGCTGACGCTGGGCACGTTTGGCGTGTCGTTCTTCATGCGGCCGCTGGGCGCCATCGTCATCGGCGCGTATGCCGACCGCGCGGGCCGCAAAGCCGCCCTCACGCTGTCCATCGTGCTGATGTTCGTCGGCACGTTGATGATCAGCGTGGTGCCCACCTACGCCAGCATTGGCTTGCTGGCCCCCGCCGTGCTGGTGCTGGCGCGCATGATCCAGGGCTTCTCGGCCGGTGGTGAGTTTGGCAGCGCCACGGCCTTTCTGGCCGAACACGCGCCCAACCGCCGGGGCTTTTTCTCGAGCTGGCAAGTCGCCAGCCAAGGCTTGACCACGGTGTTGGCGGCCGGCTTTGGCGCGGTGCTCACCGGCACCTTGAGCGCTGACCAGATGAACAGCTGGGGCTGGCGCATCCCCTTCATCTTCGGCCTGCTGATCGGTCCCGTGGCCTACTACATTCGCCGCCACGTGGACGAGAGCCCGGAGTTCCAGCGCATTGAAGCCACCAGCACGCCGCTGCGCGATGCGTTCAGCCAGCAAAAGCTGCGCCTGCTGCTGGCCGTGGGCATTGTGATCCTGGGCACGGTGTCGACCTACCTGGTGTTGTTCATGCCGATCTATGGCGTGAAGCAACTTGGCCTGCCCGCATCGGTGGTGTTTTCGGCCACCACCATGGTGGGTGTGATCCAGATGTTCCTGGCGCCCGCCATCGGCCATTTGTCTGACCGCGTGGGCCGTGTGCGCCTGATGACCACCGCCGCCGTGTTGATGCTGCTGGCCATCTACCCGATGTTTGCCTTTCTGGCGGCCTCGCCTAGTTTTGGCACGCTGTTGGTCGTGCAGATCATCTTCGGCACCTTGATGACCAGCTACTTTGCACCCGTGCCCGCGTTGTTGTCGGAGCTGTTCCCCACGCACACCCGCACCACCAGCTTGTCTTTGAGCTACAACACGGCGGTGACGATTTTTGGTGGCTTCGCACCCTTCATCCTGACGTGGCTGATCAGCGTGACCAACGACAAGCTGTCGCCCAGCTACTACCTGATGTTTGCCGCTGCCATCAGCATTGCCGCCTTGGTGGGCACACGCCGTCACCTGGGCTTCAAATAACCTCAACACATGTTTCTCCGAGAATTTATGTCGCAACCAGACCTCGTCATCGACACCCAAACCCAGCCCACGCTGGACGCCATCCGTGCGCAGCACAGCAAGCTTGCGCCCTATGTGTTCACCACGCCTACGCAAGACCGCGATGCGCTGGCCGACCTGAGCGGCACGGCCATCAACTTCAAGTTTGAGTTGCAACAAGCCAGCGGCACCTTCAAGGCACGTGGCGCGTTCTCCAACCTGCTGGCCCTGAGCCTCAAGCAGCATGCCGCCGGTGTGACCTGTGTGAGCGCGGGCAACCACGCGGTGGCCGTGGCCTATGCGGCCATGAAGCTGGGCATCAGCGCCAAGGTGGTGATGATCAAGACCGCCAGCCCTTTCCGCGTGGCACTGTGCCGCCAATACGGTGCCGAGGTGGTGATGGCCGACAACGGCGCCGTGGCCTTTGAGCAGGTGCGCCACATCGAGCAGACCGAAGGCCGCTTCTTTGTGCACCCGTTCAACGGCTACCACACGGTGCTGGGCACGGCCACGCTGGGCTTTGAGTGGGCGACCCAAGCCCGAGCGCTCGATGCGGTGATCGTGCCGATTGGCGGCGGCGGCCTGGCGGCCGGTGTCTCCACCGCCTTCAAGCTGGTGCAGCCCGAGTGCAAGGTCTACGGCGTGGAGCCAGTCGGCGCGGACAGCATGGCGCAGAGCTTCAAGACCGGCGGCCCGATCAAGATGGGCGCCATGCAAGGCATTGCCGACAGCCTGATGGCGCCGCACACCGAGGCCTACAGCCTGAACCTGTGCCGCCAGAACATCGACGAACTCACCACCGTGAGCGACGACCAGATTCGCCAAGCCATGGTGGTGTTGTTTGAAGAACTGAAGCTCGCCCCCGAGCCCGCTTGCGCCGTGGCCACGGCCGCGCTGCTGGGACCACTGCGCACCAAGCTGCAAGGCAAACGTGTGGGCGTGCTGCTGTGTGGCACCAACACCGACTTGGGCACACTCACCAAACACCTGGATGCGGCAAAGGCTGCGGCGGCATGAGTGAGACGAAAGACATGACGCCAGCCACCATTCCCCCGGTGCTGTTCCTCAGCGCGCTGCAAATCGCCAGTCTGCTGAGCGTGGCCGAATGTATGGACGTGATGGCCGACGCCATGGCCGACCTGGCGCGTGGCAGCGTGCACCAGCCGCTGCGCCAAATCGTGCGCCCGCCAGACGCGATGGGTTTGCTGGGTTTGATGCCCGCCTATATCGGCGGCGCAGATCCTGTCTACGGCGCCAAAACCGGTGGCTTCTTCCCCGGCAACAGTGCCATGGGGCTAGACCCCCACCAGGGTTGCGTTCTGCTGTTCAGCGGCAGCACCGGCGCGTTGTTGGGCGTGATGGCGGCGTCGGAGATCACCGGCATCCGCACCGCCGCCATGACCGGTCTGGCCACGCGCCTGCTGGCACGGCCCGAGGCACAAACGCTGGCGATGGTGGGCAGCGGCCATCAAGCCGCGTGGCAGCTCGCAGCCGTGGCGGCAGCACGGCCGCTCACCAAGGTGAAAGTGGCCGCACGCAGCCTGGTCAGCGCACAAGCCTTTGTGGCGGCACAGCAGCCGCACTACAACTTCACGCTGGAAGCCGTGGCCTCGGTTGAAGAAGCCGTGGCCCACGTGGACATCGTGGTCACGGTGACCAGCGCCCGCGAGCCGATTGTGAAAGCCGAATGGATTGTGCCTGGCACCCACCTGAACGTGGTGGGCTCCAGCACCCCATCACACGCCGAAATCGAACCCGCACTGATGGGCCGAGCATCGTTGTTTGTCGACCGGCGCGAGTCCACGCTGAACGAAGCGGGCGACTATCTCAACGCGCAAAAGGCCGGCTTGGTGACACCGGAAAGTCTGCTAGCCGAGATCGGTGAACTGGTGATTGGCCAGCACCCCGGCCGCACCAGCCCGGGTGAAGTCACGCTGTTCAAATCGCTGGGCATGGCCTTGGAAGATGTGGCCACGGCGCGGGTGTTGTACCAACGCGCTCGGGAACGCCAGGTGGGGACTTGGCTGGCGCAATAAAGCGCTGCTGATGTCGATTTATCCGCCGGTGACGGGTGGGAAAAACGCCACCTCGTCACCGTCTGCCAACGCGGCGGCTTCGTCACTCATCACCTGGTTGCGCGCCAAGCGCACTGCCTTGCCACGCGCCAGGCTGCTGGCATAGGCGCCGCCGCGAGCGATCAACTCGTCTCGCAACTCACCCAAAGTGATCACGCTGGTCTCGATCGACTCACTCCCCATACCAATCGCTTCACGCACGGAGGCAAAGTACTTCACTGAGAGTTTCTTCATCGCCGGGCCGCCCCAAGATGAAGAGCGGCCCCCTCGGGGGGCAGCGACCACACAAGGTGGGGAGCGTGGGGGTTATTTCTCATGCCAACAACTCCGCAAACGGAATGAAGTGCACCGTGTCACCACGCGCGATGGTTTGGCCAGGTGGGTTGTCGATCACACCGTCACCCCACACGCTGGAGGTGAGCACACCCGAGCTTTGGTTTTTGAACAGTTCCAGCCCCCCTTGCGCGTTGCGGCGCACGCGCAAAAACTCGCGGCGACGGTCGCCACGCGGCCAATCGAAATCGGCGCGCAGCGCGTAGCCCACAGGCACGACCTCACTGGCGCCTTGCAGCTTCAGCAGAAACGGCCGTACCAGCAGCAGGAAGGTCACAAAGCTCGACACCGGGTTGCCAGGTAAACCAATAAAGTGGCAGGCCGCGTGGGGCGTGCCGGGGGCGACGATGGGGTAAGCGATCTGGCCATAGGCAAACGGCTTGCCGGGCTTGATGGCGATTTGCCAAAGGTTTAGCGTGCCGAGTTCTTGCACGGCGGGTTTGATATGGTCTTCCTCGCCCACCGATACACCGCCGCTGGTGAGGATGAGGTCGTGCGACACGGCGGCGTCGCGCAGCGCCTGGATGGTGGCGGCGCGGTGGTCGGGCACGATGCCCAGGTCGGTCACCTCGCAGCCCAGGCGCGTCAACAACGCGCGCAAGAAGAAACGGTTGGAGTTGTAGATAGCGCCGGGCGGCATGTCGGCCGGGGCCACGGCGCCGGGCATCACCAATTCGTCACCGGTAGAGAACAAGGCCACACGCGGTTTGCGCGCCACCTGCAAATGCGCCATGCCCACGCTGGCGGCCAAGCCGAGTGCAGCGGGGCCCAGGCGTTGGCCGGCGGTCAACACTTCTGCCCCCAAGGTCACATCTTCGCCGCTACGGCGCACCCACTGCCCGGCTTTGGGTACACTGTTGATACGCACCGAAGCTTCCGCCCCGGCCAGCGCTTCACACTCTTCTTGCATCACCACCGCATCAGCGCCCGGCGGCAGAGCTGCACCGGTGAAGATACGCGCGGCTGTGCCGGGCTGCAGCGCCGTGCCCACGCTGCCTGCGGCGATGCGTTGTGACACTGGCAGCACCGTGCCTGCGGCCGGCACATCAGCGGCACGCATGGCGTAGCCGTCCATGGCGCTGTTGTCTTGCGGTGGCACTTGCAGCGGCGACACCACCGACTGCGCGAGGATGCGGCCATCGGCATCGAAGGTGGAAACCGCTTCGGGCTGCGCCAAGGGCACGGCGAAGGCGAGCAACTCGGCCAGCGCTTCGTCAAGCGATTTCAGGGGCTGCGGTGTGCGGGGCTGGGTGGATGTGGGCGTGTTCATGTCGTCTCAAGTTTGGGACACAGGCAGCCCTTGGACTTAGAACAGAGTCAAGCCAATTTAAGCTGCCGTCTCGGGCTTACTGTAGTCGAAGCGCGCGGCATGCTGCATCAGCCAGGCGGCAATTTGCTCGGCATCGTTGATGTCCAGCAAAGGCAAGGCCGTGGGCTCGGACAGGCTCGCAGCATCGTCGGTGATGATGGCCAACACCAGCGGATCGTGTGGGTAGATGGCGGGCTTACCGGCACTCTGGCGCCAGATTTCCAGCTTGGGCAGGTCGCTGTTTTTGAAACCTTCGACCAGCGCCCAATCAATGCCGTCATCCAGCAACGCCAGCAGGCTGTGTACGTTCGGCGGCGTGGGCTCTTCCAGCTCGCGCATCAACGCCAGGCGATGGTCGGAGGCCACCAGCACTTCGAACGCGCCAGCCTTGCGGTGGCGGTACGAGTCTTTGCCGGGGTGGTCAATGTCGAACTGGTGGTGCGCATGTTTGACCACGGACACGCGTTGGCCACAGGCTTTGAGCGCCGGGATCAAGCGCTCCAGCAAGGTGGTTTTACCCGCGCCGGAGTAACCTGCAAAGCAAACCACCTTCATAAAATTTACGCGCAGGCTTTCTCGATGAAAGCTTTGACCACCGCTACGTCGGCCGGCAAGTCGACCACGCGGCGTGGCAGGTCTTCAATGCCGGCAAACTTGGCTGGCCGCTCGGGCGCGCGGCCCAGGGCTTCTTGCACGGTGGCGGCAAACTTGATGGGCAAGGCGGTCTCGAGCACGATCATCGGCACGCCGGTTTGGCGGAACTGTTGTGCCACCTTCACGCCGTCGGCCGTGTGGGTGTCGATGACCACGCTATGGCGTGCATCGGTGTCGCGGATGGTGGCTAGGCGGTCGGCGTGTGTGCTCTTGCCGCTGATGAAGCCGTAGCGTGCAGCGGCCTCTTTGAATAGCGGGTCGGCGCTCAGGTCGAACTGGCCGGTGCTGGCCAACTGCGGGCCAAACAGCTCGCGTGTGCGGGTGCCGTCGCGGCCCAGCAGGTCGAACACAAAACGCTCGAAGTTCGAGGCCTTGGAAATGTCCATCGACGGGCTGGAGGTTTCGTGTGTATCGGCACTGCCGCGCACGCGGTAGATGCCGGTACGGAAGAATTCGTCGAGCACGTCGTTCTCGTTGGTGGCCACCACCAACTGCGCGATCGGCAAGCCCATCATGCGCGCCACGTGGCCCGCACACACGTTGCCGAAGTTGCCGCTTGGCACGGCGAAGCTGACCTTTTGCGACTCATCCGTGGTGGCCTGGATGTAGCCCGCGAAGTAGTAAACCACTTGCGCCAACAGACGCGCCCAGTTGATGGAATTGACGGTGCCGATCTTGTACTTGCGCTTGAACGCGAGGTCGTTCGACACGGCTTTGACGATGTCCTGGCAGTCGTCGAACACGCCAACAATAGCGATGTTGTAGATGTTCTCGTCTTGCAGGCTGAACATCTGCGCCTGTTGGAACGGGCTCATGCGGCCTTGCGGGCTGGTCATGAACACACGCACACCCTTTTTGCCGCGCATGGCGTATTCGGCGGCGCTGCCGGTGTCGCCACTGGTGGCGCCCAGAATGTTCAGCTCTTCACCACGGCGGCCGAGTTCATATTCGAAGAGGTTGCCCAGCAACTGCATGGCCATGTCTTTGAAAGCCAGCGTGGGGCCGTTCGACAAACCTTCGAGCCACAAGCCGTCTTCAAGGTGGCGCAGAGGCACGATCTCGCCGGTGCCAAACACTTCGGCGGTGTAGGTCTTCTGGCACAGCGCGCGCAAATCGTTGGCTGGAATGTCGTCGATGTAGAGCGAGAGGATTTCAAACGCGAGGTCGGCATAGCCTTGCTCGTGATAAACCTTGCGCCAGCGGCCCAGCGTGGCCGCATCCACCTGCGGATACGCCACGGGCAGGTACAACCCGCCATCGGGCGCCAAGCCCTCAAGCAGGATTTCGCAGAACTTGCGTGGCGTGTTGTCGCCGCGGGTGGAGATGTAGTGCATAGGGGTGGTGGTCTCGTAGTCAAAGTGCGCTAACGCCAGATGGTTGGGCACCAGAGAATTCAGCAAATTTTAACCATCTGAAAACCCCGCGCTGCAGACGCAAAAAAACCCAGCCAAGCTGGGTTTTCGAGAGCGGGAAGACCCAGCTTATTTGGCCGCGCAAGCCTTGCCGCCAGCCGCGTGGTCACCCTTGGCTTTGGCATCGGCTTCAGGCATGTACGAGCCTTCCTTGGTCTTGCCGTAGTACTTGTCGCCTTCGCAGTGGTAGGTCTTGGATTTGTCGTTCACCCAGACCAGGCCGTTGCCACCACCAGCCGCCGCTACAGCGGGCATGGCAGAAGACGATTTCTTCGATGCTTTGGCCGCTTTCTCGGGCTTGGAGGCTGGCGTTGCTGCGGGCGTGGCGGCAGTGGCAGGAGCTATCGCGGCGGGGGTTGCAGCAGGAGCAGCTACGGCAGCAGCAGGAGCGGCTGGTGCCCCAGAGGTTGCTGCGGGCGTGGCTGCAAAGCTAGCACCCACAAAACAGAAACCAAGAGCCAGAGCGAGGGTGCGGAGATTCGACTTCATGAGGGATCCTTTGAGAGAGCTATCGGTTGGGGGACAGCGCCTTTTGGTTTGCGCTTGTGTCCCTCAACGGGCTAGGCTCTCTGCCGGACGACCCTCTTTACTCAGGCTAACTCTTCTTTACGCAAACGCGTAATAGGTGCCAAAACGGTTGCCAATGCTTGCATTTGCGCCAGCGCATCGTTCATGTTGCCTTCGCGCGTTTCGTGCGTGAGGATGATCAGGTCGGTCTGGGTCGAACCTTCGCCGCCCACTTCATCGGCTTCGCGTTGCAGCACAGCGTCGATGCTGATGTCGGCCGCTGCCAGAATGCCGGTGACCTTGGCCAGCACACCAGCTTGGTCGGCCACGCGCAAGCGTAGGTAGTAGCTGGTCACCACTTCGCTCATCGGCAGCACGGGCACATCGGACAGCGCATCGGGCTGGAATGCGAGGTACGGCACGCGGTGCTCAGCGTCGGCCGTGGCCAAACGGGCAATGTCCACCAGGTCGGCAATCACGGCGCTGGCCGTGGGCTCGCTGCCTGCGCCCTTGCCGTAATACAGCGAGGTGCCCACAGCGTCGGCCTGCACTTGCACGGCGTTCATGGCGCCCTCGACATTGGCGATCAGCCGCTTGGCCGGCACCAGGCTCGGGTGCACCCGCAGCTCAATGCCATTGGCAGTGCTGCGTGTGATGCCCAGCAGCTTGATGCGATAGCCCAGCTTTTCAGCGTAACGAATGTCCACGGCTTCAAGCTTGGTGATGCCTTCGACATAAGCCTTGTCAAACTGCACCGGCGTACCGAAGGCGATGGCGCTCATCAACGTGGCCTTGTGTGCGGCGTCCACACCTTCAATGTCAAACGTAGGGTCGGCTTCAGCGTAGCCCAGGCGTTGCGCCTCTTTCAGCACCACGTCGAAGTCCAGGCCCTTGTCACGCATTTCGGACAGGATGAAGTTGGTCGTGCCGTTGATGATGCCGGCAATCGACTGGATGCGGTTACCGCTCAAGCCCTCGCGCAACGCCTTGATGATCGGGATGCCACCGGCCACGGCGGCCTCGAACGCCACCATCACGCCCTTGGCATGCGCGGCGGCAAAGATCTCGGTGCCGTGCACGGCCAGCAGCGCCTTGTTGGCCGTGACCACGTGTTTGCCGGCGGCAATCGCCTCCAGCACCAAGTCGCGCGCCAAGGTGTAGCCGCCGATGAGTTCCACCACGATGTCGATGTTCGGATTGGCAATGATGGCGCGGGCATCAGCCACCACTTCGGCGTGTTCGCCCACAATCTCGCGCGCCTTGGCCACGTCGCGGCGCGACACCATCGTCACCTCAATACCGCAGCCTGCGCGACGCCGAATTTCTTCTTGGTTGCGCTGCAAAACGTTGAACACACCGCTACCTACGGTGCCGATGCCGAGGATGCCGACTTGGATGGATTTCATAAGGACTCTTGAATAAAAATGGGCTTCGACGCTTGTGAAATAAGCGTCAGGCGCTACGTTTTCGGTAGTGCTCAAGGAATTTGGCGATACGGCCAATGGCTTCGCGCAAATCGTCTTCATGGGGTAGGAAGACGATGCGGAAGTGGTCTGGTGAAGCCCAGTTGAAACCCGTGCCCTGCACCAGCATGACCTTGGTTTCCTGGAGCATCTCCAGAATGAACTGCTGGTCGTCTTCGATGGGGTACATCGTACGGTCCAGCTTGGGGAACATATAGAGAGCTGCGCTTGGCTTGACACAGCTGACGCCGGGAATGGCGGTGATCAACTCATACGCCAAATCGCGCTGGCGGCGCAGGCGGCCGCCGGGGCCCACCAGGTCGTTGATGCTTTGGTAACCGCCGAGCGCTGTTTGGATCGCCCACTGCCCTGGCACGTTGGCGCACAGGCGCATGTTCGAGAGCATGTTCAAGCCCTCGATGTAGTCCTTGGCGGGCTTCTTGTCGCCCGACACCACCAGCCAACCGGCGCGGTAGCCGCACGAGCGGTAGCTTTTGCTTAAGGAGTTGAAGGTCAGCGTCAACACGTCGTCGCTGAGGGAGCCGAGCGCGGTGTGCTTCACGCCGTCGTACAGCACCTTGTCGTAGACCTCGTCGGCAAAAATCACCAGTCCGTGTTCACGCGCCAGCTCCACAATGCCTTTGAGCAACTCATCAGAGTACAGCGCACCCGTGGGGTTGTTCGGGTTGATGACGACGATGCCCTTGGTGTTGGGCGTGATGCGGCTGCGGATATCGGCCAGGTCGGGCATCCAGCCGTTTGATTCGTCGCAGATGTAGTGCACAGGCGTGCCGCCCGAGAGGCTGACCGCCGCCGTCCACAGCGGATAGTCAGGAGCGGGCAGCAGCAACTCGTCGCCATCGTTCAGTAGCGCGTTGGTGGCCATGACGATCAGTTCGCTGGCGCCATTGCCCAGGTAGATGTCGTCCAGCGTCACACCCTTGATGCCTTGCTGCTGGGTGTAGTGCATCACCGCCTTGCGCGCGGCGAAGATGCCCTTGCTGTCGGAGTAACCGGCCGAGGTCGGCAGGTTGCGGATCATGTCCTGCTGAATCTCTTCAGGCGAATCGAAACCAAACACCGCCAGATTGCCAATGTTCAGTTTGATGATCTTCTGGCCCTCTTCTTCCATCTGGCGCGCCGCGTCCATGATGGGGCCGCGAATGTCATAACAAACGCTGGCGAGCTTGGCTGATTTGCGAATGGTCTTCATGTTTCCCAACTTGGTATCTGTGGCGGCGCAACCCATGTTGCTGCCCCTACGTTCGCCCTGGTTAACGCGGTTGTCTCCGTCAGGCTAGGCGTGGGCGAAACCTATAATTGGACCACATTTCTACAGCCGACTTTGGTGGTAGAGCCCACATACAACAGCTTCGCGCCACCGTCTGCACCATGAAACTCCAACCCGACAAATTCGACGTGCAGGCCATCACCGGCTACGGTCCAGGCTGGGTGAAGGTCGACGCCGACACCAAACACCACAGCTTGGTGTTAAGTTCACGCGGTCAGTTGGTGGACTGGAATTGCCAGCGTTTTGAAGACTTGGGTGCAGCGCATTTCGCCATGCTGGCTGAGCTCAAACCCGAGTTGGTGATCTTCGGCAGTGGCGATCGGATTCGCTTTCCAACGCCGCAATGGCTGCAGCCGTTGATGGCGTTGCGCATAGGCCTGGAGACCATGGACACCCCTGCAGCGTGCCGCACCTACAACATCCTGGCGCAAGAAGGCCGTCATGTCGCCGTGGCCTTGCTACTGGAATCGCCAGCCCAATAGATGTTTTCAGGGTAAAATCGGGGGCTGTTGTTCAAAGGAAGCCGCTGGTCCGTTGCAATTCAGAAACTGCATACGGCCCCTTTGCTTTCGAAATGGTAACGATTTACGCGTGCGTGCCGCAAAACGCGTCTTGAAAGCCCTTTTCGACTCTTAGAACCTTCAACGACCACATCCTGTCTAAAGAGATTCAAAGCTATATGGCGATCGTTGTCAATAAACCCATCCCAGAATTTGATGCTGTTGCGACCGGCGGCATCAAAGTCTCGAATACATCCCACCACGGCAAGGTTGTGGTCTTGTACTTCTACCCAAAAGACAATACCCCAGGCTGTACCACTGAGGCAATGCAATTCCGCGATAAGCACAAGGAATTTGTCAAAGCCGGTGCCACCGTGTTTGGCGTGTCGCGCGACAACATGAAGTCGCACGACGAGTTCAAGACCAAGCTTGAATTGCCGTTCGAACTGATTGCCGACACAGAAGAAAAAATGTGTCACATGTTCGGCGTGGTCAAAAACAAGATCATGTACGGCAAGAAGGTGAAGGGCATTGAGCGCAGCACTTTCTTGATCGGCCCTGATGGCGTGCTGCAACAAGAATGGCGCGGTCTGAAGGTGCCTGGCCACGTAGACGAAGTTCTGCAGGCTGTGAAAGACCTGAAGAAGTCCGCCTAATCAGCAAAGCCGCCATCCTCAGAAAAGCATTTTCTGGGATTGGATGATGAGATTTTGGGGCGACTGCCACGCGACACATGGCTCATGCATAATGGTTTCATGCTGTTAGTGATTTCGAGAGCGCTCCCCCGCAAAAGCCGCCCAGGCCTCCTGGCGGCTTTTTTGCTTTCTGATTCTCGATTTCACCATTTGACCTCCTCAGATTTCCTTCACCACCGCGAGCCCCTGCCACATGCCACTGCCCCCCGCCCCCACTAAGCGCGCCGCAACCCTGGCCCGCGCTGACTTTGATGCTTCTGTAGCCGTTCGCCCAACTGCCAAAACCAGCCCAGCGTCGAAATCTAAAGCTCGCCTCTTGACCGAACCGGTGGATAAACCGCAAGCCCGAAAAACGCCAGAGGCTGTTCCCGAAAGCCGTCCGGTAGCTGCCAAAGAGCCGATGGTGCAGGTCGAAACCAAAGTGGTGCCTGCACATGCCCCCTCGCACCCGGTTGAAACCAAAGAAGACGCACCGCGCGCACCAAGCACCACACGTGGCGCCGCGCCTAAACGCAAGGTCGCCAAGGCTGGTGTGTTGACCAAGCTGTTTGTGCTCGACACCAACGTGTTGATGCACGACCCGATGAGCTTGTTCCGCTTTGAAGAGCACGACATCTTCTTGCCGATGATCGTGCTGGAAGAATTAGACGGCCATAAAAAGGGCATGACCGAAGTGGCACGCAACGCGCGCCAAGCCAGCCGCACGCTGGATGCCTTGGCCGGAACGAACGGCGCTGACATCACCGTCGGCTTGCCACTCGACGCCACAGGTCACATCGAAGCCCAAGGCAAGCTGCGCTTCCAAACAGAGCCCCTGAACTACACCCTGCCCACCAGCCTGCCGCAAGGCAAGGCCGACAACCAGATTCTGGGCGTGGTAGAGGCCTTGCGTTTGCAATATGCACCACGCGAAGTAGTGTTGGTGTCCAAAGACATCAACATGCGCGTCAAGGCCCGTGCGCTGGGCCTGGAAGCAGAGGACTACCAGAACGACAAAGTACTGGAAGACGGCGAGTTTCTGTACTCTGGCGCCTTGGCATTGCCACCGGACTTCTGGACCAAACATGGCAAAACGGTGGAGAGTTGGCAGCAAGGCCTGCACACGTTCTACCGTATCTCGGGCCCCATCGTGCCTGAGTTGCTGATCAATCAGTTTGTGTTCTTCGAAGCGCCGGGTGAGCCCAGCTTGTACGCCCGCGTGACCGAAATCCGCGCCAAGACCGCCGTGCTCAAAACGCTGAAGGACTACAACCACCTGAAGCACGCTGTTTGGGGCGTCACCACACGCAACCGCGAACAAAACTTCGCCATGAATTTGCTCATGGACCCCGAAGTTGACTTCGTCACACTGACCGGCAACGCTGGCACCGGCAAGACCTTGATGGCTTTGGCTGCTGGCCTGACCCAAGTGCTGGACGATCGCCGCTATACCGAAATCATCATGACCCGCGCCACCGTCAGTGTGGGCGAAGATATCGGCTTCCTGCCCGGCACTGAAGAAGAGAAGATGGGCCCGTGGATGGGCGCCTTGGACGACAACCTCGAAGTGCTGGCCAAGACCGAAACCAGTGCCGGCGAATGGGGCCGCGCCGCCACCAATGAATTGATTCGCTCGCGCATCAAGATCAAGAGCATGAACTTCATGCGCGGCCGCACGTTCTTGAACAAGTACGTGATCATTGACGAGGCGCAAAACTTGACGCCCAAGCAAATGAAAACGCTGATCACGCGCGCGGGCCCCGGCACCAAAATCATCTGCATGGGCAACCTGCAGCAAATCGACACCCCGTACCTGACGGAAGGCTCATCAGGCCTGACTTTTGCCGTCGACAAGTTCAAGGGCTGGCCACACAGCGGCCACATCACACTTGCCCGAGGCGAGCGCTCCAGACTGGCGGACTACGCCAGCGAGGTGCTGTAAAGCCACACACCACGACACATTGATTGAAACCACATCCACATGATTCTTGAACTCGCAGAAATTCGCATCAAGCCCGGGCAGCAAGCCGATTTTGACGCGGCCATTCAACACGGTTTGGCCACGGTGATCAGCAAGGCCAAAGGCTTTCTGGGCAGCAGCGTGCACAAGGGCATTGAGTCGCCTGAACGCTACGTGCTGCAGATTCGTTGGGCCACGATCGAAGACCACAACGTGGGTTTTCGCGAATCGCCCGCATTTGCCGAATGGCGCGCCATTGTGGGTCCGTTCTTCGCGAGCCCACCGCTCGTGGAACACTTCGACCTGGTGCAAAAATCAGACTGATCGACAGATCTGGTTCTGAAACAAAAATGGCTCGCATTGCGAGCCATTTTTTATTCAGTCAACACCTTGACTGTTTTGCACAAGGCGTCGACCAATTAACCAGCAGCACGTTCGCCAAGGAAAATTTCTACACGGCGGTTGCGGGCCCGGCCGGCGTCTGTCGTGTTGTCGGCGATAGGCTCGCGCGCGCCACGGCCGTCGGTCACGATACGACTAGCGCTGACACCACGGGAGACCAAGTAGTCACGAGCACTAGCGGCGCGCTGGCGTGACAGAGGATCATTGATGGCATCCGATCCAGTGCTGTCGGTATGACCAATGATGCGCACATCGGTATTAGGCTGGTCCCGCAAACCGTTGGCGAATTGATCGAGAATGGGACGCAAGTTAGGCTTGATGTCGGCGCGGCCTGTATCGAAGGAAATGTCGCTTGGGATGTTCAGCTTGAGCTGGTTATCCGCCGTTTGCACCACATCCACGCCGGTTCCGGCCGTCGCGCGTTCCATTTCGGCTTTTTTGTCTTGCATGTGCTTGGACCACACATAACCACCCAAGGCACCCAATCCAGCGCCGACTGCTGCACCGCGGCCATTACCAATGATGCCGCCTGCGGCAGCGCCAAGACCAGCGCCGATCGCCGTGCCTTTTTGCGTTTCAGACATGTTGGCACAGCCAGTCAAGATAACAGCCGAGGCCATCAAACCCAGCAGCGGGACGCGCGCCATGCGTTGAATCTTTGCCATGGAAATACTCCTTGTTGTTCAAAACAGACCAGAAAGCTATATTCAACCCCAAGTCATCGCATCTTGGTGCAAACATAGGCACCAGAATGCTACAAATGGTTCATTCCGGGCAAACTAATAGCCTAGCGGCCTACAAACTGCAGGGCGGAACACCCGTGGCGTACCCGAAGTGACATTCAAACGTCAGGTGCGTTTTACAGTGGCGTTTCCAGACTCGCGATCAACTTCGTTAAAAGCCCCTTCAAGGCTTCCTGCTCGTCTGCAGCCAATGGGCCCATGACACGGGTCTGTGCGCGTTTTGCCGCACGTCTGATTTCACGCACCGCCTCTTTTCCCTCAGGCGTTACCCATAGGCGCTTGCGACGCCGATCCCGGGCATCAGCCTCTCGGTGGATCCAGCCACGAGCCTCAAGCCGGCTGACAACGGAACCCGACGTCGCGGCGTCAAAGGCCACGTGTGCGGCCAAGCTGACCTGGTCTTCGCCAGGAGAGTCCAGCAACGCCGTGAGTATCGAAAACTGAACCGGTGTGACCGCATATTCAGCAGTTTCTTCCATGAAGATGGCCACAGCCAATTGATGAGCCCGGCGAATCAAATGGGCTGGGGTGTCGCGGAAATCAGAGCTTTTTGACATGCAAACACTGTATGAATTGAGAACAATAAAACCTATCTTGTCCACAAATCATATTTGAATACATTAATAAACTCAATAAAAGTGCAGAAAATTTTGCATGCAAAAAAAATGACCCCGAAGGGCCATTTTTTGTTGCGAGGAGCGCGGTGAGGTTAAGCCACCACACCATCCTTGACGGTATCTGCAATGCTCTTGAATTCTTCCAAGCGGTCGAAATTCAGGTACTGATAGATCTTGGTTCCGTCCTGGTTGATCACGCCCATGTCGGCCATGTATTCGGCCTTAGATGGGATGTAACCGAGGCGCGAACAGATAGCAGCCAACTCGGCCGAGCCGAGGTACACGTTTGTGTTTTTTCCCAATCGATTCGGGAAGTTACGCGTGGACGTGGACATCACGGTAGCCCCTTCGCGAACCTGCGCTTGGTTGCCCATACACAGCGAGCAACCCGGCATTTCGGTACGTGCACCAGCCGTGCCGAAGACGCCGTAATGGCCTTCTTCGGTGAGCTGATGGGCGTCCATTTTGGTCGGTGGCGCAACCCACAATTTGACCGGAATATCGCGCTTACCTTCGAGCAATTTGGACGCTGCACGGAAATGTCCGATGTTGGTCATGCACGAACCGATGAAGACTTCATCGATTTTGGCGCCTGACACATCTGACAGGGTCTTCACGTCATCGGGGTCATTCGGGCAGGCCACGATAGGTTCGTGGATGTCGGCCAGGTCGATGTCGATCACGGCAGCGTACTCGGCATCGGCGTCGCCTTCGAGCAACTGAGGGTTCTGCAACCAGGCTTCTTGCGCGGCGATACGGCGAGCCAAGGTGCGGGCGTCAGCGTAGCCTTCGGCGATCATCCACTTCATCAGCGTGATGTTGCTGTTGATGTATTCGATGATCGGCTCTTTGTTGAGCTTGACGGTGCAGCCGGCGGCAGAACGTTCTGCAGAGGCGTCAGACAGTTCAAACGCTTGCTCAACCTTCAGGTCTGGCAGGCCTTCAATTTCCAGCACGCGGCCGGAGAAGATGTTCTTCTTGCCCTTCTTCTCCACCGTCAGCAAGCCTGCCTTGATGGCGTACAGCGGAATGGCGTTGACCAGATCGCGCAGGGTCACGCCAGGCTGCATCGTGCCCTTGAAGCGCACCAGCACGGACTCAGGCATGTCCAAAGGCATCACGCCCGTAGCGGCAGCAAACGCCACCAGGCCAGAGCCGGCTGGGAAGCTGATGCCGATAGGGAAACGCGTGTGGCTGTCGCCGCCCGTGCCCACGGTATCGGGCAGCAAGAAGCGGTTGAGCCAGCTGTGGATCACGCCGTCGCCTGGGCGCAGGCTGATGCCGCCACGGTTGGAGATGAACTCTGGCAGTTCGTGGTGCGTCTTGACGTCCACCTTCTTGGGGTAGGCGGCGGTGTGGCAGAAAGACTGCATCACCAGGTCGGCCGAGAAGCCCAGGCAAGCCAGGTCTTTCAGTTCGTCGCGCGTCATCGGGCCGGTGGTGTCTTGCGAACCCACGGACGTCATCTTCGGTTCGCAATAGGTACCAGGACGCACGCCCTTGCCTTCTGGCAGACCGCAGGCACGGCCCACCATCTTTTGCGCCAGCGAGTAACCCTTGCCGGAGTCGACAGGCTCTTGCGGCAGGCGGAACAGCGTGGACACTGGCAGGCCCAACGCTTCACGCGCCTTGGCGGTCAGGCCACGGCCGATGATCAACGGGATACGGCCACCGGCGCGCACTTCGTCGAACAGCACGTCGCTCTTCACGGTGAACTCGGAGATGACCTTGCCATCTTTCAGCGCTTTGCCTTCGTAGGGACGCAGCTCAACGGTGTCGCCCGTGTCCATTTGGTTCACGTCGAGTTCGATCGGCAGCGAACCGGCGTCTTCCATGGTGTTGTAGAAGATCGGGGCGATCTTGGCGCCCAGGCAGATGCCGCCGAACTTCTTGTTCGGAATGTAAGGAATGTCTTCACCGGTGAACCACAACACCGAGTTGGTGGCCGACTTGCGCGAGGAGCCGGTACCGACCACGTCGCCCACGTAAGCAACAGGAAGGCCGCGGGCCACGAGGTCTTCGATGAACTTGATCGGCCCGCGCTTGCCGTCTTCTTCAGGCACAAAAGCCGCGCCGTCGCGCTTGTTCTTCAGCATCGCCAGGGCGTGCATGGGGATGTCAGGGCGCGTTGTCGCATCAGGTGCGGGCGACAGGTCGTCGGTGTTGGTTTCGCCAGGCACCTTGAACACCGTGAAGGTGATGCTCTTCGGCACTTCGGGGCGGCTGGTGAACCACTCGGCGTCGGCCCAGCTTTGCAGCACGGCCTTGGCGTTGGCGTTGCCCTTGTCGGCGAGTTCCTTGACGTCATGGAACTGGTCGAACATCAACAGGGTTTTCTTCAGGCCTTCAGCGGCCACACCGCCGACTTCGGCGTCGCCCAGCAGTTCGATCAGCGGGGTGATGTTGTAGCCGCCGAGCATGGTGCCCAACCATTGCGTGGCTTGGGCGCGTGAAATCAGCGCGTTCTTTTCCGTGCCCAGGGCCACAGCCGCCAGGTAGCTGGCCTTGACCTTGGCTGCATCGTCCACACCGGCTGGCACGCGGTGGCTCAGCAGGTTCAGCAAGAAATCTTCTTTGCCGGCGGGCGGATTTTTCAGCAGCTCGATCAGCTCTGCCGTCTGCTTGGCAGACAAAGGCAGCGGTGGAATACCGAGCGCGGCGCGTTCGGCAACATGGTCCATATAGGCTTGCAACATGGCGGTCTCTCCTGTTTCAGAATCGTGGGAAATTGGTTGTTTTGCGCTGAAGAGCCTGGTTTACTGCGCGGCTTTTTGCGCCACGGCAGGTGCGGCCGGCGCTGCATCCAACACACTTGGCGGTGGGTTCTTGCGCAGGGCTTCGGCGACCACGCTTTGTGCGGGGCTCAGGCATTCGTCGGCCAGGCGTTGGCCCAGCTTGTGGTTCATCAGCATCGATTTGTTGGCCAACTGCAGCCAGACAGCGCCGGCCTTTTGGTCTTCCAGGCGGATGGCGCCGGTGGTGGTGGCCACCGGGAACATGCGGTAGCTGACGTTCTTCATCTTGAGGTTGAAGTAGCCAGGCGCTTTAGGGTCTGCTTCGAGCGTGACCGAGTTACCCAACTCGCAGGGCAGATGGCCCGTTTGCACACGCTCGGCAATCGCCAGTTCGGCCGGAGTCATGGCGGCTTCAGCAGCCTCCACACCAGCGGCCACGCTGATGGCGGCGGTCTTCAGTTGTTGACGCTCTGGCGTCACGGCGGCCTTCTTCTTGGCAGGCGCTTTTTTGGTTTCGGTGGCGGCGGTTTTGGTGGCGGCTTTGTCTTTGGCAGGGGCCGGGTCTGCAGCCCAAGCCAGACTGGTGGACAAAAAGCCAATGGCGGCGGTGAGGAAAATGGCTCTCATGGGGTCTCCGAAAGTGAGGGCGTTACACACTGGTGTGAACTCTGGAAATAGGGTCGCATCTCTGCGGGCAATACACGCCCGGTAGCATGCGCGCGTTCGATGACATGCCAAAAATAGCGGTAGCTGGCACGGTCGTGCAATTGTGAATCAAAAGAGATTGGAGCCCAATTCGCAGCAGCGGCAGCAGCTATGATTTTTGAAGCTATTTCAATTTCTTGCTGTTCTGGCGCAAAGGCTTCAAGAATGGGCCGGATCTGGCTCGGGTGAATGCTCCACATGCGCGTGAAGCCAAACTCGTGTGCCGCGCGTTTGGCTGCGGCCTGCATCGCGGCGGTGTCGCTGAATTCAGTGACCACGCAGTGCGACGGCACCTTGCCATGCGCGTGGCAGGCGGCGGCAATTTCCAGCTTGGCGCGCACCACCAGCGGGTGCGTGAATTGGCCTTGCGCGCGCAGGCTGCTGGAAGGAATGGCACCACCGTGGGCCGACACAAAATCCATCAAGCCGAAGCTGATCGACTGCACACGCGGATGCGCGGCAATGTCGAATGCACGGTGCACAGCGGCGGGCGATTCAATCAACACGTGCAGCGGCAAGTCTGCAGCGCCAGCCTGCAGCAGTGCAGCCTCGGCGCGGTCTACATCGGCTACCGATTCAACCTTGGGCACCATGATGTGGCTCAACCGCGCTCCCGCTTGCCCGGCAATCATGGCCACATCGCGCTCGAATGCGGGATGGTCTACCGCATGCACACGGGCTGCCACACGTGCAGTCGAAGCAGCGGCCAGCGCCAGCTCCACTACCAGCGCGGCGTGTTCAGCTTCGCCGCCTACGGGGGTGCCGTCTTCGCAATCAAGCGTCACGTCGAACACGCAAGCGCCGAATTCTTCGGTCATCTCGGCCTGCAGTTGCAGGCTCTTGCGCATGCGCGCTTCCACGCCGCTGTAGTGATCACACACCGGCAAAGAGATCGCCCCGCCCTGCGCGCCCAGCAAGGCTTCGCGCGGGTGCTGCGTGGGGATGGGTGAAAGGCGATCCATGAAGCTCAAGTTTTAGGCGCGCTGGGCCACCACAAACAAACGCGGAAACGCCAGCAGGCGTTGGCCATCCGTCCGCACGGCGTATGCGGCATCGATGCGGCGTTGGTATTCGGCCAGATAGTCAGGTTGCACGGCTTCGGGCAGGCGTTTCAAGAAGGGTTGCAAGCCAGTGCTGCTCACCCATTCAACGATCGCCGCAGCCGAAGCCATGGGGTGTTGGTATATGGTGTGCCAGGCGTCGCACGCAGCCACATGGGGCGCCAGCAAATCGTAGTACTGCGACAGCGGCAAGATGCCGGTGCGCATGTTGTTCGGGTCTTCGAAATGGCGACTGAACGGTTCAGAAGCGGCCACTTCGCGCATGAGCCGGTGTGTAGGCTCGGCGCGGTTATCAGGCATTTGAAAGGCCAATACGCCGCCGGGCGCCAAAGCGCTCAACAGGCGGGGAATCAGCGTTTCGTGTTCGCCCACCCATTGCAGGGAGGCGTTGGCATACAACAGATCAACAGGCTCGCTCGGCAACCATGTGGCGATATCGCCCAGCGCGAAGGTCGCGCCAGGCAAACGCTTGCGCGCGCTCGCCAACATGGCTTCAGAGTTGTCGACGCCCGTGACTTGGGCCTGCGGATAGCGCTGCACCAGCAACTCGGTGGAGTTGCCGGGGCCACACCCCAGGTCGACCACCCGCTTGGGGCTAGTCAGCCCCACCTGCGCCAGCAAATCACGCGCGGGACGCGTGCGCTCACGCTCGTATCGGCTGTAGAGGGCGGGGTTCCAGTCGGCCATGGATGCTGTGCCTAGCTCGCTTTAGAGCAAGTGAGCCACGCCGGCTTGTTCGCCTTGCAGCTCTTCCAGCGTCTTGTTGATGCGTTCTTGGCTGAAGGCGTCGATTTCCAGACCTTCGACAACCTTGTATTCGCCGTTTTCGCAGGTCACGGGGAAGCCGAACATGGTGTCCTTTGGAATGCCGTATTGGCCGTCAGAAGGAATACCCATGGTGACCCACTTGCCGTTGGTGCCCAGTGCCCAGTCGCGCATGTGGTCAATGGCAGCGTTGGCAGCCGAGGCAGCCGACGACAAACCACGTGCTTCGATGATGGCGGCGCCGCGCTTGCCAACCGTAGGCAAGAAGGTGTTGGCGTTCCATTCTTGGTCGTTGATCATCTTGGCGACGCTCTCGCCGTTGATGGTGGCGAAGCGGTAGTCGGCGTACATCGTGGGCGAATGGTTGCCCCAGACGGTCAGCTTCTCGATGTCAGCCACGGCCTTGCCGGTCTTGGCCGCGATTTGGCTGGCCGCACGATTGTGGTCCAGGCGCAGCATGGCGGTGAAGTTCTTGCGTGGCAGATCAGGCGCGCTCTTCATGGCGATGTAGGCGTTGGTGTTGGCAGGGTTGCCGACCACCAGCACCTTCACGTTGCGGCTGGCCACGGCGTTCAAAGCCTTGCCTTGTGCGGTGAAGATGGCGCCATTCACGGCCAACAACTCGGCACGTTCCATGCCGGGGCCACGTGGGCGCGAACCGACCAGCAGCGCGTAGTCGGCGTCTTTGAAAGCGGTCATGGGGTCGCTGTGGGCGGTCATCTCGACCAGCAATGGGAACGCGCAGTCATCGAGTTCCATCATCACGCCCTTGAGCGCTTTTTGTGGGCCTTCAACCGGCACTTCCAGCAATTGCAGGATCACGGGTTGGTCTTTGCCCAACATTTCGCCCGATGCGATGCGAAACAACAAGGCGTAGCCGATTTGACCTGCGGCACCAGTGACAGCAACGCGAACGGGTTTTTTGCTCATGGGAAGGACTCCAGGAAATGAGAGTTGAAGTGAAAAATGCCTTTGCCGGAGCCGCCGCTTTGCCGTCTTATTGACTTGACAGCCCATGCAAATAGACCACGAGTTTACTCTCGATAACGCGCTTGCGTCAATTTGTCTTATGTCTTATATAAGATATGATTCGCTCCACACAAAAACCCCGCGCCAGCCCACAGAACGCACGTTTCACCGATGGCCCAATCCACGCCTCCAGCCCACAGCGAATCCACCGCAGGATCCGCTGACACCGGCCTGCCGTCCGTCATTACGCCGGCCTTCAGCCCGCTGTACCAGCAGATCAAGGGCTTGATCTTGCAGAGTCTGGAAGCTGGTGAGTGGAAACCGGGTGAAGCCATTCCCAGCGAGATGGAATTGGCCGCGCGCTTCAAGGTCAGCCAGGGCACGGTACGCAAGGCGATTGACGAACTTGCCGCAGAGAACCTGCTGTTGCGCCGCCAAGGCAAAGGTACCTTTGTGGCCACGCACAACGAACAACATGTGCGTTACCGCTTCCTCAAGTTAGTACCCGATCAGGGCGATATAGAGTCCGAGGGGCCCGCACAGCGCCACATCATCGACTGCAAGCGCACACGCGCCAGCGCCGAAGTGGCGCGCGCGTTGGGTTTGCGCACAGGAGACGGCGTGCTGCAAGTGCGCCGAGTGTTGTCTTTTGCCATCAACGGCGTGTTTGTGCCGCGCATTCTGGAAGACCTATGGCTGCCGGGTGTTCAGTTCAAAGGTTTGACGGCCGAGCAGCTCACTGGTGACCGAGGGCCGATGTACGCCATGTTTGAAACCCAGTTCGGCATTCGCATGGTGCGCGCCGAAGAAAAAATTCGCGCAGTGGCGGCCGATGCAGAACAGGCCGCCCTGTTGAAAGTCTCTGCACAAACGCCGCTATTGAGCGTAGAACGCATCGCTTACACATACAACGACACACCGATGGAGTTGCGCCGAGGCCTCTACAACACCGCCACGCACCACTATCGGAATGAACTTAGCTAGGGTATTCGCAGCAACCTCGGTCATGCCGTGCTGCGTTGCAATAGAATTTTGAGTTGTTTGCTATTACGAATTACAAAGCCGTTACATCCACGAAAGCACGCATATGACCGAGCTAGCCTCAACAAAACGGCCCAAGCGGCCTGAATTTAGAAACATCCACGTTCTCAAAGATCTCCCCGGCTACCGGCTCCCTCCTGCCGGCATCGTCTCCATCTTGCATCGCATCAGCGGCTTCATCATGTTCTTGCTGATGCCGTTCATCATCTGGATGTTCGACACCTCGGTTTCAAGTGAGATCTCCCACTCGAAGTTCAAGGCCGTCTTCAACGTCGGTGTTGGTTTTGTGCCTGGCTGGTTCTTCAAGCTGGTGGTGCTGGCCATTCTGTGGGCTTACCTGCACCACTTCATTGCGGGTCTGCGCCACTTGTGGATGGACGTGAACCACGCCGTGAGCAAAGAGTTCGGCAAGTCGTCCGCACAAGTGACGCTGGTGCTGAGCATCGGACTGACCATCGTGCTGGCAGCCAAGCTGTTCGGTCTGTACTAAGCAAGGAGCCTTTCAATGTCTGTCAATTACGGCTCCAAGCGTCTCGTCGTCGGCGCGCACTACGGTCTGCGCGACTGGTTGGCCCAACGTGTCACCGGTGGCCTCATGGCCATCTTCACCGTGCTGGTGCTCGGCCAAGTGCTGTTCACCTCCGGCCCCATCACTTATGAAATTTGGGCTGGCATTTTTGCGTCCCAATGGATGAAGGTCTTGACCTTCTCCGTCATCCTGGCTTTGCTGTACCACGTGTGGGTGGGCATGCGCGACATCTGGATGGACTACGTCACATCCATCATCTGGCTTCGACTCTCGCTCCAGATTTTCACCATCGTATGGCTGGTCGGCTGCGCCGGCTGGGCTATTCAAGTTCTCTGGAGACTGTGAGCATGAGCTACACCAAATCGACTATCACCAAGCGTAAGTTCGACGTTGTCATCATTGGCGCCGGCGGCTCCGGCATGCGCGCCGCACTGGAATTGTCCCAAGCCGGCCTGAGCGTAGCCTCGTTGTCCAAAGTGTTCCCTACGCGTTCACACACGGTGGCCGCACAAGGTGGCGTGAGCGCCTCTTTGGGCAACATGTCTGAAGACAACTGGCACTACCACTTCTACGACACCATCAAGGGTTCTGACTGGCTGGGCGACCAGGACGCCATCGAATTCATGTGCCGCGAAGCACCCAAGGTCGTCTACGAACTTGAACACTTCGGCATGCCGTTCGACCGCAACCCTGACGGCACGATTTACCAACGTCCGTTCGGCGGCCACACCGCCAACTACGGTGAAAAGCCCGTGCAACGCGCTTGCGCTGCGGCCGACCGTACCGGCCACGCCATGCTGCACACGCTGTACCAGCAAAACGTCAAGGCCAAGACGAACTTCTTCGTCGAATGGATGGCACTTGACCTGATCCGCAACGCCGATGGCGATGTGGTCGGCGTGACCGCGATTGAACTCGAAACCGGCGACCTGTACGAACTGCAAGCCAAGGCCGTGTTGTTGGCCACCGGCGGCGCAGGCCGCATCTTCGCCGCATCAACCAACGCCTTCATCAATACCGGCGACGGCCTGGGCATGGCGGCACGCGCCGGCATTCCACTGCAAGACATGGAGTTCTGGCAGTTCCACCCCACCGGCGTGGCCGGCGCTGGTGTGTTGCTGACCGAAGGCTGCCGTGGCGAAGGCGCTATTTTGCTCAACAGCAATGGCGAACGTTTCATGGAGCGTTACGCGCCTACGCTGAAAGACTTGGCCCCACGTGACTTCGTGTCGCGCTCGATGGACCAGGAAATCAAGGAAGGCCGTGGCTGCGGTCCGAACAAAGACTACGTGGTGCTGAAGCTGGACCACCTGGGCGCGGAAACCATCCACAAGCGTCTGCCTTCGGTGTACGAAATCGGCGTGAACTTCGCCAACGTCGACATCACCAAAGAGCCGATCCCTGTGGTGCCCACCATCCATTATCAAATGGGCGGCATCCCGACCAACATCAACGGCCAGGTCGTCATCCAAAACGGTGACGTGCACAACCAAGTGGTCAACGGTTTGTACGCTGTGGGCGAATGCTCTTGTGTGTCGGTGCACGGCGCCAACCGCCTGGGCACGAACTCGCTGCTCGACTTGCTGGTGTTCGGCAAATCGGCCGGCCGCCACATCGTGGCATCGGTCAAGGGCAGCGGCGAACACAAGCCTATGCCTGCAGACGGCACCGACCGTACGTTGGCTCGCTTGAACCAACTCGAAGAGTCCAAAGACGGCGTCTACGCACAAGACATCGCCAACAACATCCGCTCGTCGATGCAGCAACACGCTGGTGTGTTCCGCACACAAGCGAGCATGGACGAAGGCGTGGTCAAGATCAACGACATCCGCACCCAAGTGGGCTCGGTGACGCTGAAAGACAAGTCGAAGGTCTGGAACACCGCGCGCATGGAAGCGCTGGAAGTCGACAACCTGATCGAAGTCGCACAAGCGACCATGACCTCGGCTGCCGCACGCAAGGAATGCCGTGGCGCGCACACCGTGTACGACTACGAGCACCCTGCCGACCATCCTGATTTCCCACTGGGCCGCAACGACAAGGAATGGATGAAGCACACCTTGTGGCACAGCGCTGACAACAGCCTGACCTACAAGCCAGTGAACCTGAAGCCCCTGACGGTGGACAGCGTGCCACCCAAGGTTCGCACCTTCTGATCACCAGCAGACCCACGAGAGAAAAAACATGACGAAGCGCACATTCCAAATCTATCGCTACGATCCGGACAAGGATGCCAAGCCTTACATGCAGACGGTCGAGATCGAACTCGACGGTCACGAGCGCATGTTGCTCGACGCCCTGGTGAAGCTGAAGGCCCAGGATCCCAGCATCTCGTTCCGCCGCTCGTGCCGCGAAGGTGTTTGCGGCTCTGATGCCATGAACATCAACGGCAAGAACGGCCTGGCCTGCTTGACCAACATGAACACCCTGAAGGGCGTGATCGTGTTGAAGCCGCTGCCTGGCCTGCCGGTCATCCGCGACTTAATCGTCGACATGACGCAGTTCTTCAAGCAATACAACTCGATCAAGCCGTATCTCATCAGCGACACGCCCGCGCCCGAGCGCGAGCGTCTGCAAAGCCCTGAAGAGCGCGAAGAGCTGAACGGTTTGTACGAGTGCATCTTGTGCGCCAGCTGCTCCACCAGCTGCCCCAGCTTCTGGTGGAACCCGGACAAGTTCGTCGGCCCCGCCGGTCTGCTGCAGGCCTACCGCTTCATCGCCGACAGCCGCGATGACGCCACCGGCGCGCGCCTGGACAACCTGGAAGACCCGTACCGCTTGTTCCGTTGCCACACCATCATGAACTGCGTCGACGTGTGCCCCAAGGGTTTGAACCCCACCAAGGCCATCGGCAAGATCAAAGAAATGATGGTTCTTCGGACCATTTGAGGAACTAACTGGTGCCATCAACCACTCCATCAGAGTCACCCGCCGGGAACGAACTGCTCGACGAGCGCAGCGCCAACATGCTGCGCTGGCGCAGCCGTCGCGGCATGGTGGAAAACGACCTGTTCATCGAGCGGTTTTTCGCACGGTACGTAAAAAACCTGACCGTGAGGCAAGCGGGTGCTTTGAGTGCTTTAATGGATTTAAGTGATAACGATTTACTTGATCTGCACTTAGCCCGCAAAACGCCCGCTGAGGTCAACCCTGAGTTGGACCGTGACGATGTGCATGAAGTTTTAACAATGTTGAGAGAAAACCGCTGAAAGGGCAAACATGAAACTCGCTGATAACAAAGCCACCCTGTCGTTTAGCAACGGCAGCCCCAGTGTCGAGATGCCGGTCTACCAGGGCAGCATTGGCCCTGATGTGATCGACATCCGCAAGCTGTACGCGCAAACTGGCATGTTCACGTACGACCCTGGTTTTCTGTCGACTGCGTCGTGCCAATCGGCCATCACGTACATCGACGGCGACAAGGGCGAATTGCTGTACCGCGGCTACCCCATCGAGCAGTTGGCCACCAACTGCGACTTCATGGAAACCTGCCACCTGTTGCTGTACGGAGAACTGCCGAACGCAACCGAGAAGACGGCCTTCACGCGCAACGTGACCATGCACACCATGGTCAACGAGCAGATGCAGTTCTTCCTGCGTGGCTTCCGCCGTGATGCGCACCCGATGGCGATCATGACCGGCCTGGTGGGCGCCCTCTCGGCCTTCTACCATGACAGCACCGACATCAACAACCCAGAGCACCGTGAAATCGCCGCGATCCGTCTGATCGCCAAGATGCCCACGCTGGTGTCGATGGCCTACAAGTACACGATCGGCCAGCCGTACATGTACCCGCGCAACGACCTCAGCTATGCAGGCAACTTCCTGCACATGATGTTCGCCACGCCTTGCGAAGAGTACAAAGTCAGCCCCGTGCTGGAACGCGCTCTGGATCGCATCTTCACGCTGCACGCAGACCACGAACAAAACGCTTCCACCTCCACCGTGCGCCTGTGCGGCTCTTCGGGTACCAACCCGTTTGCCGCCATCGCCGCTGGTGTGGCTTGTCTGTGGGGCCCTGCCCACGGTGGCGCCAACGAAGCCGCACTGAACATGCTCTACGACATCCAGAAGGCTGGCGGCGTCGAGAAGATCGGTGAGTTCATCAAGCAAGTGAAGGACAAGAACTCCGGCGTGAAGCTGATGGGTTTTGGTCACCGCGTGTACAAGAACTACGACCCGCGCGCCAAGCTGATGCAAGAGACCTGCAACGAAGTGCTGACCGAACTGGGCCTGGAAAACGACCCCCTGTTCAAGCTGGCCAAGGCGCTGGAAAAGATTGCACTGGAAGACGAATACTTCGTCTCGCGCAAGCTGTACCCCAACGTCGACTTCTACTCCGGCATCGTGCAACGCGCCATCGGCATCCCTGTGCCCCTGTTCACCGCGATCTTCGCGCTGGCACGCACGGTGGGCTGGATCGCCCAATTGAACGAAATGATTGGCGACCCAGAGTACAAGATCGGCCGTCCACGCCAGTTGTTCACGGGTTCCGTGAGCCGCAACGTGAAGCCTATCGGCCAACGCTAAGCCCTGAGCTAGCCCGCTGAATAAAAGCCCGCTCGATGGCAACATCGGCGGGCTTTTTCTTTGCGGTTTTTTAGTACTCGATCCACTGGAACTGCCGTGTCCCCTTTCATCCAGAATACCGCCAACCTTCGCACCTTGCTGGCGGCCCTGCCCGCGCCGCGCGCCGAGCCCTGCCCCTGCGGCTCGGCCGCCTACACCAGTTGGGAAAGCATGGCCGACGACCGCTGGCCCGCCACGCTGATGGAACAGATCGCCACGCTGCGCGAGCCGGATCTTTACGAGCCCACCTTCGAAGAGCATCACCCCGATGGCACGCGCTACGACGCGCCCAATGCGCCCATCGCGTTGAAGTTCTTCCCCTTCAACCGCTGCGACGTGTGGCACTGCACCCAATGCCACCGCAACCTGTTGCGCTACACCGAATACGGCGGCTACTACATCGACCACCGCGTGCGTTTACTGCAGCCGGCGTTGTTGACCGACTAACACCACCCTCAAACGAGGTTTAAGTGCTACTTTTTCAGTAGCTATGCCCTCTTATACATAGGGCGCAAGCGCCCCAAACAGCCTCAAACAGTTGACGCCCACATGGCGCAACATGCCACCCATCGTGGTTTGCGATGACAAAGGTCATTAATAAAGGTGGAAAATCGCTAACCCATCTTGCAAGACGATGCCTAATTAAAGGCGCCCCGCAAGACCCAGGCACCTAGCTCCACACCATGCGCCCCACCGAACGCAACTTTGCCCGCCGAATGGATTTGACCTCGCTGCAGCTGTTTGTAGCGGTGTGCGAACTCGGCAGCATTGGCAAAGCCGCAGAACGCGAATTCATCGCCGCCTCGGCCGTGAGCAAGCGCCTGAGCGATCTGGAAGCCACGCTCGACACCCCCCTGCTCTACCGCCACACGCGCGGCGTGTCGCTCACTCCGGCGGGCGAAAGCCTGTTGCACCACGCCCGCACCGTGCTCTACAGCCTGGAGAAGATGCAGGGCGAGTTAAGCGAATACGCCGACGGCGTGCGCGGCCACGTGCGGGTGCACGCCAGCATCTCGGCCATCGTGCAGTTTTTGCCGGAAGACCTGGGTGCCTTCATCCGCGCGCACCAGGAGGTCAAGGTTGACCTGGAAGAACACCTCAGCACCGAAGTGATCCGGGCCGTGCAAGAAGGCGCGGCCGACCTCGGCATCTGCAATGCGGCCAATGGCGCGGGCGATTTGCAAACCCTGCCCTACCGGCAAGACCGGCTTACCTTGGTGGTGCCGCAAGGCCATCCACTCGCGGGCGAAAGCGCCATTCATTTCCACGACACGCTGGACTTCGACCACGTGGGTTTGCACGCCAACAGCTCGATCTCGCTGGCCATGCACCAGGCCGCAGCGCTGCGCGGCCGCAGCATTAAATTGCGCATCCACGTGACCGGGCTCGATGCCCTGTGCCGCATGATTTTGAACGGCCTGGGCGTGGGCATCATGCCGCAGCGCGCGTTTGAGCTGATGTCTGCCATGGGCGGCCTCACCGCCGTGCCGCTGCTCGACACCTGGGCCGCGCGCCAGCTCACCCTGGTGGCGCGCGACTTCACCACGCTGCCGCTCACGGCGCGCTTGCTGGTCGACCACCTGAGCACTGATCCCCAACAACAAAAACCTCCCGCAAAAGCACTAAAGGCTTTACAAGCGGCTCACTAGAATCTTGATCTCCACGAAGGAAAACACCATGGGACGCACCCTCTACGACAAAATTTGGGACGAACACGTCGTCCATTCCGAAGACGACGGCACCGCCATCCTCTACATCGACCGCCACCTGGTGCACGAAGTCACCAGCCCGCAAGCGTTCGAAGGCCTGCGCCAAGCCGGCCGCAAGGTGTGGCGTATCAGCTCCATCGTGGCCACGGCCGACCACAACACGCCCACCACCGGCTGGGAACTGGGCTACGACGGTATTGCCGACCCCATCAGCAAGGAACAGATCACCACGCTGGACGCGAACATCGCCGAATCCGGCGCGGCGGCCTACTTCCCGTTCATGTCGAAGCGCCAAGGCATCGTGCACGTCATCGGCCCTGAAAACGGCGCCACGCTGCCGGGCATGACAGTAGTGTGCGGCGATTCACACACGTCCACCCACGGCGCATTCGGCGCACTGGCCCACGGCATTGGCACCAGCGAAGTCGAGCACGTGATGGCCACGCAAACGCTGTTGGCCAAGAAGGCCAAGAACATGCTCATCAAGGTGGAAGGCGTGTTGCCCAAGGGCTGCAGCGGCAAAGACATCGTGCTGGCCATCATCGGCAAAATCGGCACGGCTGGCGGCACGGGCTACACCATTGAGTTTGCGGGTGCGGCCATTCGCGCCCTCAGCATGGAAGGCCGCATGACGGTCTGCAACATGGCGATTGAAGCCGGCGCACGCGCAGGCCTGGTGGCCGTGGACGAAAAAACCATCCATTACGTCAAGGGCCGTTTGCTCGCCCCCACCGGCGCTGAATTCGACGCCGCAGCCGCCTACTGGCGCACGCTGCACAGCGATGCCGACGCACACTTCGACACCGTGGTCGAACTCGACGCAGCGCAAATCCTGCCGCAAGTCACCTGGGGCACCTCGCCCGAAATGGTGCTGGGTGTGGACGCCCGTGTGCCCGATCCAGAAAAAGAAAAAGACCCGAACAAGCGCGGCGCCATTGAACGCGCGTTGACCTACATGAACTTGGAGCCCGGCAAGCCGCTGAACGACATCTTCGTCGACAAGGTGTTCATCGGCTCGTGCACCAACAGCCGTATCGAAGACATGCGCGAAGCCGCTGCCGTGGTGAAGAAGCTGGGCCAGAAAGTGGCCAAGAACATCAAGCTGGCGATGGTGGTGCCAGGCTCTGGCCTGGTGAAAGAACAAGCCGAGCGCGAAGGGCTGGACGTGATCTTCAAGGCCGCTGGTTTTGAATGGCGCGAACCCGGCTGTTCGATGTGCCTGGCAATGAACGCCGACAAGCTGGAGCCCGGCGAGCGTTGCGCCAGCACCAGCAACCGCAACTTCGAAGGCCGCCAAGGCGCGGGCGGACGCACCCACTTGGTGAGCCCGGCCATGGCCGCCGCCGCCGCCGTGCACGGCCACTTTGTCGACGTGCGCGCGTTCGCTTAATTCACCTCCATCAACCTCATTGAGCAAGGAGATCACCATGCGATTCATCACCCTCATCGTGCTCGCCGCAGGCTTCATGGTCACCGGCTGCAACACCGTCAAAGGTGTGGGCCAAGACATCGGCAAGGCCGGCAACGCCATTGAGCGCGCCGCCACCAAATAACCGTTAGCCACCCGTTCGCACACCAGAGTTCGACATGCAAAAATTTACCGTTCACAAAGGCCTCGTGGCGCCCATGGACCGCGAGAACGTCGACACCGACGCCATCATTCCCAAGCAGTTTCTCAAGTCGATCAAGAAGACCGGCTTTGGCGTGAACCTGTTTGACGAGTGGCGCTACCTCGACCACGGCGAGCCCGGCCAAGACCCGGCCAGCCGCAAACCCAACCCCGACTTCGTGCTGAACCAGCCGCGCTACAAAGGCGCATCGATTCTGCTGGCACGCAAGAACTTCGGCTGCGGCTCGTCGCGCGAACACGCGCCGTGGGCGCTCGACCAGTTCGGCTTCCGCGCCATCATCGCGCCCAGCTACGCCGACATCTTTTTCAACAACAGCTTCAAGAACGGCTTGCTGCCCATCGTGCTGCCTGAATCCCAAGTCGCCAGCCTGTTCGATGCCTGCGCAGCCTTCCCCGGCTACGAGCTGACCATCGACCTGGAGCGCCAGGTGGTGGTGCAGCCAAACGGCCCCGAGCTGCCATTCGACGTGCAAGCCTTCCGCAAGTTCTGCTTGCTCAACGGCTTTGACGACATTGGTTTGACGCTGCGCCAATCCGACAAGATCAAGGCTTTTGAAGCCGAACGTTTGGCCAAGAAACCTTGGCTGGCGCACACCACCATTGCGTAAATAGCTTCCTTTTTAATAGCAACCATAAACTCAATCATGAAAATTGCAGTCTTGCCGGGTGACGGCATCGGCACCGAAATCGTCGCCGAAGCGGTGCGTGTGCTTAACGTGCTCGACCTGAAGTTCGAGATGGAAACCGCCCTGGTCGGCGGCGTGGCGTACGACGCCCACGGCCACCCCCTGCCCGACGCCACCTTGAAGCTCGCCAAAGAAGCTGACGCCGTGTTGTTCGGCGCCGTGGGCGACTGGAAGTACGACAAGCTGGAACGCCAGTTCCGCCCCGAGCAAGCCATTCTGGGCCTGCGCAAAAACCTCGGCCTGTTTGCCAACTTCCGCCCGGCCATTTGCTACGAGCAATTGGTGGACGCGTCAAGCCTGAAGCCCGAACTCATTTCCGGCCTGGACATCCTGATCATCCGCGAGCTGACCGGCGACATCTACTTCGGCCAACCCCGTGGCCGCCGCACGGCGGTGGACGGGCACTTCCCCGGTGCCGAGGAAGCTTTCGACACCATGCGCTACTCGCGCCCGGAAGTGGAACGCATCGCCCGCGTGGCCTTTGAAGCCGCCCGCAAGCGCAGCAAGCGCGTGACCAGCGTCGACAAGGCCAACGTGCTGGAAACCTTCCAGTTCTGGAAAGACATCGTCACCGAAGTCGGCAAAGAGTACCCTGATGTGGAACTCGACCACATGTACGTCGACAACGCAGCCATGCAGCTCGTCAAGGCGCCGAAGAAGTTCGACGTGGTGGTCACCGGCAACATGTTCGGCGACATCCTCTCGGACGAAGCCGCGATGCTCACCGGTTCCATCGGCATGCTGCCTTCGGCATCGCTCAATTCGAGTAACCAAGGCCTGTATGAACCGAGCCACGGCAGCGCGCCAGACATTGCTGGCAAAGGGGTTGCCAATCCTTTGGCTACAATACTGTCCGCTGCCATGATGCTCCGTTTCTCACTCAACCAAACCGAAGCTGCCGACCGTATCGAGTCTGCAGTGAAGGACGTGCTCGCGTCCGGTTTGCGCACGGCTGACATCTACTCGGCAGGCACCACCAAAGTCGGCACCCGCGAAATGGGTGACGCTGTGGTGGCTGCGATTACCAAAAAGACAACCAAAGGCTGATCCAGCCCGGTTCGTCACGCCCCTCCCGGCTCGACGAGCCGGGCTTCAAAGAAATCCGGCTCGACTACGGTCGGGCTGGAAAGAAATCCGGCTCGATTGGTCGGGGTTCAAAAAAATCCCGGCCCGGGCAGCGGCACAGCCGGATTGAAGTTTTTCATTAATTGAAAGGGTATCGTGATGAAGGTAGGTAATCTTGTAGGTCTGGTCGGATGGCGCGGCATGGTCGGCTCGGTGCTGATCGACCGCATGCAGGCAGAAGGCGACTTCGACCTGATCGAGCCAGTGTTTTTCTCGACGTCCAACGCTGGCGGCAAAGCCCCGGCCCAGGCCAAGAACGAGACCACGCTGCAGGACGCGTTCAACATCGACGCCCTGAAGCGCTGCCACATCATCATCACCGCCCAAGGTGGCGACTACACCTCCGAAGTCTTCCCCAAGCTGCGCGCCGCAGGCTGGACCGGCCACTGGATTGACGCCGCCTCCACGCTGCGCATGAAGGACGACGCCATCATCGTGCTCGACCCGGTGAACCTGCCCGTCATCCAAACCGCACTGTCCAAAGGCGGCAAGAACTGGATTGGCGGCAACTGCACCGTGAGCTGCATGCTGATGGGCGTGGGCGCACTCTACAAGGCTGGTCTGGTGGAGTGGATGACCTCCATGACCTACCAAGCCGCATCCGGCGGCGGCGCACAACACATGCGCGAACTGCTGACGCAATTCGGCACGCTGAACGCCGAAGTGCGCAGCCTGCTGGACGACCCCAAGTCCGCCATTCTGGAAATCGACCGCAAGCTGCTGGCCAAGCAACAATCGCTGTCGGCCGCTGAAACCGCCAACTTCGGCGTGCCGCTGGGCGGCAGCCTGATCCCCTGGATCGACAAGGATCTGGGTATCGGCAAGAGCCAGGACGACGCCGAATGGGGCATGTCGAAAGAAGAATGGAAGGGCGGCGCCGAAACCAATAAGATCCTGGGCCAAGGCGCAGCTTTTGGCACGGCCTCTACGCCAGTCGACGGTTTCTGCGTGCGTGTGGGCGCCATGCGTTGCCACAGCCAAGCGCTGACTTTCAAGCTGAAGAAGAACGTGCCTGTGGCCGACATCGAAGCCATGCTGGCCGCCGACAACGCCTGGGTGAAGGTGGTGCCAAACACGCGTGAAGCCACCGTGAAGGAACTGACCCCCGTGGCCGTGACCGGCACGCTGGGCATTCCCGTCGGCCGCGTGCGCAAACTGGCCATGGGCCCAGAGTATGTTGGAGCCTTCACCATTGGTGACCAACTGCTGTGGGGCGCGGCCGAACCGCTGCGCCGTATGCTGCGCATTCTGCTGGACGCATAATCGGCGCCGTAGTCACTTAGATAGCCCGATCTTTACAACGACCGACTACCATGTCGGTCGTTGTCGTTTGGCAACAAGTGTCATGATGTAACAGGTCAGAAACGACCTCGCAGAAGTTATAACCTGCCTTAGCTTGTCACCGTAAGACATTGATGCTATGGTAATTTTTTCGTTTTAGTGTCTTGGCACCTGCCCGAATAATGAATCCAAAAATGCCAGTCGACCCAGTCCCCGCCAGCCCTGGTTTGATGGCATCTTTGTCTGGATGGAAAGCCACAGCCGTTGCCCTGGCAGCCGCAGCCGCATTGAGCTTTCCGGCCATTGACGCCCACGCCCTGGTGCTGGGCCGTCTGAACGTGCTCTCCGCCCTCGGCGAACCGCTGCAGGCCGAAATCGATGTTCCGCAGCTCAGCAACGAAGAAGCCGACTCGCTGCGCACCGAACTCGCCTCACCCGAAGCCTTTCGCGCCGCTGGCCTGGAATACAACAGCGCGCTGATCGGCATGCAGCTCACCCTGCAGCGCCGCCCCGGCAATCGCGCGGTCATCCGTGTGACCAGCAACCGCCCGGTCAACGACCCGTTTGTCGACCTGATCTTGCAGCTCACCTGGTCGTCCGGCCGCGTGGTGCGTGATTACACGGTGTTGCTCGACCCGCCGGCCATGCGCCAGAACAACCCGGCCGCCAACAACACTCCGGCCCAGGTGCCCGCACCTGCAACCACGTCCGCGCCGACGCCAGCTGCTGTGCCGGCTCCTCGCCCGGCACCTGCGCCAAGTATCCAGGCCACAGCCCCTGCGGCACCGCGCGCTGTCGAGGCGCCACGCCCTCCCGCGCCTGCGCCACGACCTGCCCCAGCACCGGCCCCCGCCCGCGCACAGCCCCCTGCTGCCGCGCCCGTCGCGCCAGCCACCGCCACAGGCGAGCCTTCTGGCAAACAAGTCACCGTCAAGCCGGGCGACACCGCCAGCCGCATCGCCGCCGCCAACAAGCCCGCTAGCGTGTCGCTCGACCAGATGCTGGTGGCCCTGCTGCGCAGCAACCCCGATGCATTCGTGCAGAACAACGTGAACCGGATGAAAGCCGGTTCAGTGCTGGAAGTGCCCAGCGCCAGCCAGGCCGCCGCTACGCCGCCCGCAGAAGCTTCGCAAATCATCACCGCACAAGCGCGCGATTTCGACTCCTTCCGCCGCGCGTTGGCAGGCAATGCGCCGTCCGTGCGCACCGCCGAAGCCAGCCGCAGCGCCAGCGGCCGTGTGCAAACGCAGGTTGATGAAAAGAAGCCCAGCACCACCGCGCCCGACAAACTCACCTTGTCCAAAGGCGGCATCCAAGGCCAGGTTTCCGAAGAACAAATCGCCCGCGAGAAGGCCGCCCGTGACGCCGCTGACCGCGTCGCCGAGCTGTCCAAGAACATCAGCGAGCTGAACAAGCTCGGCGCAGCCAGCACGGCTGCAGCACCAGCAGCCTCTGCCCCAGCCCCCGCACCAGCTCCGACGCCTGCCGCCAGTGCACCAGCCGGTGCAGACGTGCCCGCCGCCACTGCCTCCGCTCCGGCAGAAGCCGCCACCAGCGCAGGTACAGGCACGACACCAGCCGTCACCGCATCAGCGCCAGAAGCCCCGGCCCCCGCGCCTGTGGCCTCTGCGCCTGCAGCGCCGACTGTCGCCGCGGCACCAGCCCCCGCGCCAACCGAAGAATCCAGCTGGCTCGACACCCTGACCGAAAACCCGATGTTGCCGGCCGCTGGCGCAGGCCTGTTGGCCCTTTTGGCTGCCCTCGGCATCTATCGTTCGCGCGAGCGCAAAAAGGCCGCCCAGCTCGACAGCAGCTTCCTGGAAAGCAAGATGTCGGGCGACTCGTTCTTTGGCTCCAGCGGTGGTCAGCAAGTCGACACCAGCGCCGAAGAGGGCGAAGGCCCTGCCTCCTCACTCTCGTACTCACCCAGCCAGCTTGATGCGGCAGGCGACGTTGATCCCGTGGCCGAAGCCGACGTTTACCTGGCCTATGGCCGCGACCTGCAAGCCGAAGAAATCTTGCGCGAAGCCCTGCGCAACAACCCCGAGCGCATTGCCATCCACGCCAAGCTGCTCGACATCTACGCCAAACGCCGCGACGTTTCTTCCTACGCAGCGCAAGCGCTTGTGGCCCGCGACCTGACGCAACGGGAAGGTAGTGGCCAAGGCCATGAGTGGACCCGAATCGCCGAAATCGGCCGCCAGCTCGACCCAGCCAATCCGCTGTACCGCCCTGAGAGCAATGCCTCCGGCGCGGCGTCAGACGCCACAGCGCACATTCCGCTGAATTTCCCGGTGCCCACAGAAGCCGCGCCGCTGGCCGCTGGTTCGCTACAGGCGGATGCGCAGCCCGACACGATGGCATCGCTAGCCAACGACTCGAACGCGCTTGATTTCGACCTCGATCTGGCGCTCGACCTGGATCTGGACAAAAACTCCCAAGCCGCCGCATTGGCCGCAGAAGAGCCAGAGCCCGTGATCTCGCTTGACCTTGGCGAACCACGCGTCGAGCGCACCGTTGACATCCCACTGCTGCCAGAAGACAAACCGACCGCCGCCTCCGACGAAGCAGCCCCCACGGTGTTGGCATTTGGCGACGACGATCTGCTGGCCACACCGCCCACGCCCGCACCCGGCCTGCCTGAGGTCGATTTCGATCTGGGCGAGCCAGACGACCTGCCAGTGCCAGCGTCAACACCTGCGCCAACAACGCCGGCCCAGCCTGTGCCGCCCGCACCCGATTACAACAACGCTGCGCTGACCGTTCCTGCAGCCCTTGAACCCGCCAGCCCCGCGCCTGAAGCTTCCCCATTGGACTTTGACCTGAATCTCGACATCGACCTCTCGCCCGCAAGCGATGTCCCGCCACCCGCCCCTTCAGCCGATCTGGACGACGACGAACTCCCCGAACTCGATGCCGCGCAGCAACGCCCTGCGCAAGATTCCGACATGATCGAGTTCGACCTGGGTTCGTTGTCGCTCGACCTGGGGGACTCCACGCCCGCTAGCGCACCCGCAGCACCGGCGTCGGCGGCATCTGCGGCAGAAACCAAACCCAGCTTGGCACCAGCCGCTGAGGCGCCAACGGCCACCGAAGCCGCAGCAGCCGAAGAAGAACTCGACATCAACGACCCGCTGGCCACCAAGCTGGCGCTGGCCGAAGAGTTCCACTCCATCGGCGACGAAGACGGCGCCAAAGCGCTGGCCGAAGAAGTGCTGGAAGAAGCCACGGGCAGCCTGCGCGCCAAAGCCGAGCGCTTCCTCGCCGGCATGGCCTAAGGGCTTTCGCCCTTCTGCAGAGAAGCAGCCATGCGTTGGGCATTGGGCGTGAGCTACAACGGGCAGGCCTATGAGGGCTGGCAAAGCCAGCTCTCGGGCCGCACCATCCAAGACAAACTCGAAGGCGCGTTGGGCAAATTCACCCAGCAGCGCGTATCCACGTTATGCGCCGGCCGAACCGACGCGGGCGTGCACGGCCTCATGCAGGTGGTGCATTTCGACACCGACCTGCAGCGCCCTGAGAGCGCCTGGGTGCGCGGCACCAACGCCTTTTTACCGCACGACATTTCCGTGCAATGGGCACGCGCCGTGCCCGACCGCTTCCACGCCCGCGCCAGCGCTATTGGCCGGCGCTATGTTTATTCGCTGCTCGAATCACCGGTGCGCCCGGCGGTAGAGGCCGGCCGCGTGGGCTGGGTGTTCCGCCCGCTCGACGAGGCCGCCATGCGGGCCGCCGCGCAGCACCTGGTGGGCGAACACGACTTCACCTCGTTCCGCGCTTCGGCCTGCCAGTCGCTCACGCCTGTGAAGGACTTGCGCCGCATCGACATCAGCCGGCGCGGCGCGTACTGGCGTTTCGAGTTTGAGGCCAACGCGTTTTTGCACCACATGATCCGCAACCTCATGGGCAGCCTGCTGGCCGTGGGCCAAGGCGCGCAGTCGCCCGAGTGGATGGCCGAGGTGCTGGCCGCGCGCAGCCGCGATGCCGCAGCACCCACGTTCTCGGCCGCTGGCTTGTATTTCCTGGGCCCAATCTACGAAGACCATTGGGGCCTACCAACCCACACGGCTGCGTATGATTGGTTGCCATGAACCCTGCCTCTATTCCTGAGCCGCGCACCCGCATCAAAATCTGCGGCTTGACCCGCGAAGAAGACGTTGACGCCGTAGTGGCCGCCGGGGCGGATGCGGTGGGCTTTGTGTTGTATCCGCACAGCGCGCGTTACATCACGGCACAACGCGCTGGCGAACTGGCGCGGCGCCTGCCGCCGTTCATCACACCGGTGCTGCTGTTCGTCAACGAATCCGCTACCAATATCGCAGCTGCTTGCGCAGCTGTACCGGGCGCACTGCTGCAATTTCATGGCGATGAATCGGCCGCCGATTGCGCCCGCATCGCAGCCGAAGTGCAACGCCCCTACATCCGTGCGGCCCGTATCCCGCTGGATGGTGCGGCCGACTTCGACTTGGTAGAATTTGCCTCTCACTACACAACTGCCCAAGCCATCCTGCTCGACGCCCACGTTGACGGTTTTGGTGGTGGCGGAAAAACATTCAATTGGTCACGTCTTCCTCCAAGCGTCAACTCTCACCTCGTCTTAAGTGGTGGACTCACGCCTGCAAACGTGACCGATGGCATTTTGCAAGTACGGCCACGCGGGCTATCGCTGGCCGTTGATATCAGCTCTGGCGTCGAGATCTCCAAGGGGATCAAGAGCGCCGACAAGATCCATCAATTTGTTGCCGCCGTTCGGACGGCCGACAAGCAACTTGCGCAAAATCGCCATGTCCAGTTACCCACAACCTGAATACCAGCAGCCCGATGCGTCGGGCCACTTCGGCATCTACGGCGGCAGTTTTGTCTCTGAAACGCTGACCCACGCCATCGACGAACTCCGCGAGGCCTACGCCCACTACCAGCACGACGCGGCCTTTCTGGCCGAGTTCCGCTCGGAGTTGGCGCACTTCGTGGGCCGCCCGTCGCCGGTTTACCACGCGGCGCGTACCAGCCGTGAGCTCGGCGGCGCGCAAATCTTCCTGAAGCGCGAAGACCTGAACCACACCGGCGCGCACAAGGTCAACAACACCATCGGCCAAGCGCTGCTGGCCAAACGCATGGGCAAACCACGCGTCATTGCCGAAACCGGCGCAGGCCAGCACGGCGTGGCCACGGCCACCATCTGCGCCCGCTACGGCCTGGAATGTGTGGTCTACATGGGCAGCGAAGACGTCAAACGCCAAAGCCCCAACGTCTATCGCATGAAGCTGCTGGGCGCCACGGTGGTGCCGGTGGAGTCGGGCAGCAAAACGCTGAAAGACGCGCTGAACGAAGCCATGCGCGACTGGGTGGCCAACGTGGACAACACGTTCTACATCATCGGCACCGTGGCCGGCCCACACCCCTACCCCACCATGGTGCGCGACTTCCAGAGCGTGATCGGCGAAGAGTGCCTGGTGCAAATGCCTGAAATGCTGGCCTCAGCCGGTTGTGTCTCGGCCCAGCCTGACGCCATCGTCGCCTGCGTGGGCGGCGGCAGCAACGCCATGGGCATCTTCTACCCCTACATCGGCCACGCGGCCTCGCGCCTGATCGGCGTGGAAGCCGCTGGCGAAGGGCTGGAGAGCGGCAAACATTCGGCCTCGCTGCAACGCGGCACGCCGGGTGTGTTGCACGGCAACCGCACCTACCTGCTGCAAGACGACAACGGCCAAGTCACCGAAACCCACAGCATCAGCGCTGGCCTGGATTACCCCGGCGTGGGCCCCGAGCACGCCTACCTAAAGGACATCGGCCGGGCCGAATACGTGGGCATTACCGACGTTGAGGCACTGGAAGCGTTTCACCACCTGTGCCGCACCGAGGGCATCATCCCCGCGCTGGAATCGAGCCACGCGTTTGCCTACGCCATGAAGTTGGCGCCCACCATGCGCCCAGACCAGTCGATTCTGGTCAACCTCTCCGGCCGTGGCGACAAGGACATTGGCACCGTGGCCGATTTGTCGGGTGCAGACTTTTACGATCGCCCGTCGATGCGTGGTCTGGCCGTCAAGGGCTCCGCTGCCGCTGCAACCAACGCTAACGCAAAGGACGCAGCATGAGCCGCACCAGCAGAATCACCCAAACCTTCGCGCAACTGAAGGATCAAGGCCGCAAGGCGCTGATCCCCTACGTCACCGCCGGCTTTCCGTTTGCCGACATTACGCCCGACCTGATGCACGGCATGGTGGCCGCAGGTGCCGACGTGATCGAACTCGGCGTGCCTTTCAGCGACCCCATGGCCGACGGCCCGGTCATCCAGAAAGCTGGCGACAAAGCTTTGTCTTTCGGCATTGGCATGGTGCAGGTGCTCGACATGGTGCGCAGCTTCCGCAAGCAGAACAGCCACACGCCCGTGGTGCTGATGGGCTACGCCAACCCGGTGGAGCGCTACGACCAGAAACACGGCGCCGACGCCTTCATCCGCGATGCGGCCGAAGCTGGTGTGGACGGCGTGCTAGTGGTCGACTACCCGCCGGAAGAATGCGCCGAGTTCGCCGAAAAGCTCAAGGCCCATGGCATCGACCTGATCTTCCTGCTGGCCCCGACATCGACCGCCGTGCGCATGCAGCAGGTGGCCGATGTGGCAAGTGGCTACGTTTACTACGTGTCGCTCAAAGGCGTAACCGGCGCCGGTACGCTCGATACCGCCGCCGTGGAAGCCATGTTGCCGCGCATCCGCGAGCACGTGAGCATCCCGGTGGGCGTGGGTTTTGGCATTCGCGATGCGCAAACCGCCGTGGCCATCAGCCGCGTAGCGGACGCCGTGGTCATTGGCAGCAAGATCATTCAGTTGATAGAAGACCAGCCTAAAGAGCAGGTCATTCCCGTGGCGGAAACCTTCCTAAAAGGCATCCGATCGGCGCTTGATGCATAACAAAGCATAATTCAGCCTCTTTTTTGTCAACTCCATGGGCCTTATCGCCCCTGGAGCAGCGCCCCCAGAACCTGTAGGACAGGCCTGCGGGCGCCGTATTCGCGAGGAACCAGAACCATGTCTTGGCTCGAAAAACTACTGCCTTCGAAAATTCAGCACACCGACCCAGCCGAGCGCCGCACCATGCCGGAAGGCTTGTGGACCAAGTGCCCCAGCTGCGAAACCGTGCTTTACAAGACCGATCTGGAACACAACCAGAACGTTTGCCCCAGCTGCGGCCACCATCTGCGCATTGGCGCGCGTGCTCGCCTGGACGCGTTCCTGGACAACGAAGGCCGCTTTGAAATCGGCCAGGAAGTCGTGCCGGTCGACCCGCTGAAGTTCAAGGACAGCCGGAAGTACCCCGAGCGCATCAAAGAAGCCATGGAGTCCACTGGCGAGACCGACGCACTGATCTGCATGGGCGGCTCGGTACACGGCATCAACGTGATCGTGGCCTGCTTCGAGTTTGAATTCATGGGTGGCAGCATGGGCAGCGTGGTCGGCGAGCGTTTTGTGCGCGCCGTACACACCGCCATCGAGCAAAAAGTACCGTTCATTTGCTTCACCGCCACCGGTGGCGCGCGCATGCAAGAAGGCCTGCTGTCGCTGATGCAAATGGCCAAAACCAACGCTTCGTTGACGCGCTTGGCCAAAAAGGGACTGCCTTACATCAGCGTGCTGACCGACCCGACCATGGGCGGCGTGAGCGCCGGCTTTGCGTTTGTGGGTGACGTGGTGATCGCCGAACCCAAAGCCTTGATCGGTTTTGCCGGCCCGCGCGTGATCGAATCCACCGTACGCGTGACGCTGCCCGAAGGCTTTCAACGTGCCGAGTTCCTGCAAACCAAGGGTGCGGTCGACCTGATCTGCAACCGCAAGGATCTGCGCAAAACCATCGCCAGCACCCTGGCGATGCTGCAGCGCCAGCCGGCGGACGCGGTCGAATAAGCTTCGCTGCGCAAAACAAAAGGGCTAGCACCGTGAGGCGCCAGCCCTTTTTACATTAAGAGCCAGAAGGCAATGAACTAGAAGCCAGTAAATACCGAGCTCATCACGTGGCCCAGCACAATCGTCAGCACCTGCAGCACCACCAGCAGCGCCAGCGGCGATAGGTCCACACCGCCCACCAGCGGAATGATCTTGCGAAACGGCCGCAGCGGCGGCTCGCACAGCCGATCGACAATATCGGCCATCGGCGAGCGGGCTTGCATCCACGACAAGATGGCGTACATGATCAGCAGACCGGTCAAGCCGTAAATCGCCATCCCCACCAGGCTCAACAGCGCCAGCAGCGGCAAAACCACGAACGCGCTGCCCGCGCCCACAAACAGCCACAGCACCAAGTGCTGCGCCAGCTTCAGCAAAAAGGCGCCCACCAGCCCGGCCACGTCCCAGCGCCCAATGGAAGGAATCACCCGGCGCAGCGGCAGCACCAGCCAGTCGGACAGCGCGAAAACCAGATTACCAATCGGGTTACGGAACGGGATCCGCTGGTATTGCATGTAGACCCGTAACAGGCAGGCGCTGGCCAACAGCCCCGTCACGACTTCGAGCAAAAAAGAGAAGATTTGATAAAGCATGGAGGCGTCGGATAAAGGTCATGGGATGATACCGACTGTCGTCAAACCCCTAACACTTTCAGTGCAGCCAGATTCGCCTCCGTCTCCATCGACCACACCGCTCTTCCCCCTGGGCACGGTGCTGTTCCCCGGTGGACGGCTGCCACTGCAGATTTTTGAAGTCCGTTACCTGGACATGGTGCGCAAGTGCCATGCGTCTAACCAACCGTTTGGCGTGGTCACACTGTCGCAAGGGTCCGAGGTCATCCGCGCGGGGCAGGCCGAAGAAACCTTCCACCCCATAGGCACGCTGGCACAGATCACCCGGCTGGAAACCCCACGCCCGGGCCTGATACTGATTGAATGCACCGGCCTGCAACGCTTTCGCCACCAAAATGCGCGTCGTTTGCCACACGGCCTTTGGGTCAGTGAGTTCGCATTCGTCCCCGACGATGCCCCAGTACCCGTGCCAGAAGACCTGCAAAAGGTGGCGACCACCCTGCTCAAAGTACTGGAGCAAGTCGCGCAACAGCCAGACGCTCCACCGCCCTTCGACCCGATTCGAACCGATGATTGCGGCTGGCTCGCCAATCGATGGTGCGAGTTGCTGCCATTGCCCCCCGACACCAAACATGGATTGATGGCGCTGGACAATCCCTTGGTGCGGCTGGAACTGGTAGCCGACTTGTTAACGCAGTACCGTTTGTTGGATTAGATGAACTTCCCCACTTTCACTGTGCCCGACCTGACCCTTCACCCAATCCTGGCTTGGCCCCGCTCCGTGAAGCGGTTAGTGGTTGTGGCGATAGACGTTGCCTTGTCATTGATAGCGATGTGGCTGGCCTTCACGCTACGGCTCGATACGCTGCATTGGCCTAACGCGGACCAGCGGTTCGTCTATGCCTTGGCCCCATTATTGTCGGTGCCCATCTTCACGCGATTTGGCCTGTACCGCGCGATTTTTCGCTACACCGGCTTGGCCGCACTTACCACCATTGCAAAGGCTGTCGCCGTCTATAGCTTGGTCTTATTGTGTGTGTTGTGGTGGATGCAAAACATGCAGTTAGAGGAGATTCCACGTAGCATGGGCGTACTGCAGCCGCTCATCTTTTTATTTTTAATTGCCGGCAGTCGAACGCTGGCACGCAATTGGCTGGCGAGCATGACCAACCAGACCAGTCGTTCCGCAGTACGCCTGTTGATTTACGGCGCTGGTACGGCAGGCGTGCAAACGGCCGCCGCCTTGGGCAGTGCCAAGCAACAATACCAATTGCTTGGGTTCATTGATGATGACCCTGCCAAAGTCGGCCGCAGCGTCAACGGTATTCGGGTGCATTCACCGGAACAGGTACCAGCGTTGGTCACGCGCCAAAACGTAACCGACATTTTGCTGGCCCTGCCAAGCGCGACACGCGAGCGACGCTATCAAATCATCCAAGCCCTAGACACTTTGCCAGTTCATGTCAGAACTCTACCCGGGCTCTCCGACTTAGCCAGCGGCCGTGTCACGGTGAAAGACATTCGGGAATTAGAAATTGAAGATCTTCTAGGTCGCGAGCCAGTTCCACCAGACCCACTACTTCTTGCGCGGAACCTCAAGAGAAAAATTGTCTTGGTGACTGGCGCTGGCGGAAGCATTGGCAGCGAACTGTGTCGCCAAATTATTCGCCAGCAACCGGATCAATTGCTGCTGCTCGATCACAACGAATTTGGGCTCTACAACATTCATAGGGAGCTTGAAGCGTTAGTCGTGCAGCTCGGCGTAGAAGTGACACTGACTCCACTGCTCGCCAGCGTGGGCCACACGTCACGCTTGCGCAAGATATTTGAAACCTACCGACCGCAAACCGTCTACCACGCAGCAGCGTACAAACACGTACCAATGGTCGAATCAAATCCAGTTGAAGCAGTTTCCAACAATGTGGTTGGAACCCTCAATTTGGTGCGCGCTTCCCAGGCCCACGGCACAGCTCACTTTGTGCTGATTTCAACGGACAAAGCTGTTCGTCCAACCAATGTCATGGGCGCAAGCAAACGCGTAGCAGAACTCATACTGCAAGCCGCAGCTCAAGCAGCCGATGCAAACGGAACGGCCGTTCCAAACACATGCTTTGCCATGGTTCGCTTTGGCAACGTGCTGGGATCCAGTGGAAGCGTCGTACCGCTGTTCAGAGAGCAGCTTGCGGCAGGCGGCCCCATCACCGTCACCCACCCCGAAGTCACCCGGTACTTCATGACCATTCCAGAAGCTGCTCAACTGGTTTTGCAAGCTGGTGCCATGGCCAAAGGCGGCGACGTTTTCGTGCTGGATATGGGAGAGCCGGTGAAAATCATTGAGCTAGCCCGCCGCATCGTCACACTCGCGGGCCTAACTGTGCGTGATGCAGCCAACCCAGCAGGAGACATCAGCATCACCCTCAGCGGGTTACGCCCAGGCGAAAAACTCTACGAGGAACTGTTGACCGGCGACAACCCCTTACCCACAGAGCATCCACGCATCATGCGTGCACATGAAGCATTTTTTTCATGGTCAGAGCTGATGCAGAAATTGGACGAACTACGCCAGGCGGCAGAATCTGAAGACATCCAATCGGTTAAGAATATATTCAGCGCCTTGGTCACAGGCTATCAGAGCCCAAATCCCACACACGAAGAATGCAAGCTCGCCGATCACCCGGCTCCTCGCTAATTACGCTCGCCGGCATTCGCTAGAAACGCTTGGTAGGTGTGAGTTAAGCCTGCTTCCAAGCTTGTGACGGCGGTCCAGCCCAGGCGTTTCATAACGCTAACGTCGAGCAGTTTCTGAGGCGTGCCATCTGGTTTGCTCGCATCAAAAACCAGTTGCCCCGTCCAGCCAACGGTTCGCATCACCATCTGCGCAAGCTCTTCAATCGAAAGATCCGAGCCGACGCCGATATTGAAGAGGCCGCCCGTCACGTCTTCCCTCTCCATCAGAAAGAGGCATGCACTCGCCATATCATCGACGTGCAAAAACTCCCGTCGCGGCCGACCACTCCCCCATAGCTGGAGAGTCATTTCTCCGCGTACTTTTGCTTCATGGGCTTTACGTAGCAGGGCCGGCAACACGTGGCTTGTTGCAAGATCGTAGTTATCGTTTGGACCATATAGATTGGTCGGCATGGCGCTGATGTATTGCCGACCATATTGCTGGTTGTAGCTCTCACACAATTTGATCCCGGCGATCTTGGCGATGGCATACGGCTCATTGGTGGGCTCCAGCGGCCCTGACAAAAGGTAAGACTCTCGAATCGGCTGCGGGCAGTCTCGAGGATAGATACAGCTTGAGCCTAAAAACAATAATCGGGATACATCCGCGCAATGTGCAGCGTGAATCACATTGGCCTCGATCATCAGGTTCTGATAAATGAAGTCCGCGCGAGCCACGTTGTTGGCGTGTATTCCCCCCACCTTGGCCGCCGCCAGAAAGATGTAGTCTGGCCGCTCGCGTTGCATGAAATCTTGCACCGCGGCTTGGTCCAGCAAATCCAGTTCGGCATGCGTCCGCAGCACTAGGTTGCGGTAGCCTTCTTCTGTGAGCTTTCGCACCAATGCCGATCCCACCATGCCGCGGTGGCCGGCTACATAAATCTTTGAGTTTTTGTCCATAGGCCCGTGCGCCTGACGTCATTCGTGATAGTCGTAAGCTGAAAAACCGTGCTTCTTGACCAGCTCATCCCGTTGCGCACTCTTCAAATCTTCGCGCACCATTTCAGCAACCAGCTCGTCGAAACGAACACGTGGAGTCCAACCCAGTTTCTCGCGCGCTTTGGTCGGATCTCCCAGCAACGAGTCCACTTCAGTTGGGCGGAAATAGCGTGGATCGACCTGCACCACAACACGACCATCGGGCGCGCGAGCCACCTCATCAACGCCTTGGCCCGACCACTCGAGCACTAGCCCAAGCTCGTTTGCAGCAGCCGACACGAAATCACGCACACTGTGCTGAACACCCGTCGCAATCACAAAGTCCTCAGCAGTTGACTGCTGCAACATCAGCCACTGCATTTCCACGTAGTCTTTGGCATGTCCCCAGTCACGCTTGGCATCCAGGTTTCCAAGAAAAAGACAGTCCTGCAAGCCAAGATAGATACGCGCAATCGCACGGGTAATCTTGCGCGTGACAAAAGTTTCACCGCGCAACGGACTCTCGTGGTTGAACAGAATGCCGTTGCAGGCATACATCCCATATGCCTCCCGATAGTTCACCGTCATCCAGTAGGCATACAGCTTGGCTACCGCATAAGGGCTACGAGGATAAAACGGCGTACTCTCGCGCTGAGGCACCTCTTGCACCAAGCCATAAAGCTCTGACGTACTGGCTTGGTAAAATCGCGTTTTGCGCTCAAGGCCCAGAAGCCGGATGGCCTCCAAAATACGCAACGCACCCAACCCATCCACATTGCCGGTGTACTCAGGGGTCTCAAAACTCACCGCGACATGGCTCATAGCAGCCAGGTTGTAAATCTCGTCCGGCTGCACCTGCTGGATGATGCGGATCAGGTTCGTGCTGTCTGATAGATCGCCATAATGCAGCACCATTTGACGGTCTGATACATGAGGATCTTGGTAGAGGTGGTCAATTCTGTCGGTGTTGAAGAGAGATGCACGGCGTTTGATGCCGTGCACTGCATACCCCTTCGCTAACAGGAATTCAGCGAGGTAGGCACCGTCTTGGCCGGTAATGCCTGTGATAAGGGCTACTTTTTGCATGTATAGATGTCTAGAAGGACTCCGATCATAGGCCCCCTTCGAAGATGCTCAAGAAATATAGCGGCAAATACGGAAAAGAGTCCTGCACCAAAGGAACAACTCTCGCATTGCTATAAACGAGGAATAGCCAACCCGTAACAGTCCGCCGCAAACTGAAGATCCACGCACCTAGGGCGGGCAGAGGCAGCCATCAAATACGCCTACAAAATGCTTCAGCGCCCCCTAGAGACCGTCACTAATGCGGCACTGGGTTGCCAACCCGGATTCTGGGTGTCCATTTATTCAGGACGGCTCCTTGCGGACAATTGCCAAGACTTCCGTCCAACGCTTCGACATGGCGCAATCATCGGCAAGCATTTTTCTCCGTCGAACTCCGCAGACGTCAACAACAATTTTCAGAACAAAGCCGACTGTCGCAAGCCCAAAGTCAAGCCATCTTTCCAAGCGAAGAAAGTATTGACGTTGAAATGAATAAGTAGCACGACGAGTCAACAATCGTTTCCGCAAATCTACTGCAACCGGTAGCCTATATGCCAACAGAATTTTATCTACAGTGCGAAACTTACTTTCGGAATAGCTTCGCAATAACAACTCCTGATCCTCACAACAGAATGGACCCGGGATAGCATACCGATGGCGACGAAACCATTCTGTTCGCCCCATCCAAGTTGGATGAGGAAAGTGAAATCCTCTCCATGGCCGAGAACAGATAGCTGAATGCTCAATGGCACTCGGAAAAAAATCAACAAATTGATTTTCAGAGTTAATGGTGATAACACGTGCAGCCACGAGATCGAGTGCAGGATCTTGTGTCAACGTCGCAAGCTGCGATGCAAATCGATCCGGGAATGAAACATCATCTGCATCCATTCTCGCAAAATAAATACCCCTCGCCAAATCTAGAGCTTGATTCAATCTAGTGGAAATTCCTTTGTTTTCGTTATACTGAAAAAAATAAATTCTCTCATCAGAGATATCTAAAATGGACTCCAATCCACCATCGCTTGAACCATCGTCAATTACAAAAAGTTCCCAATCCTTGAAGCTCTGAGCAATGATGGACAGTACCGCCAAGCGCAGGTAAGGGCGAGCATTAAAAACAGGAATAACCACGGAAATCAAAGGGCGAGATTGCTCCATATTTTCCAAAGGTAAATTGATCTTCACTGAGAGTTAGCAGGCAACCCAGCCATCAGGAAAAAGATCCGGCACCTTTTGAGAATTAGCAAACCACTTCATAGGCGCAATAACTTTCCGATGAGGACTTTTATTCAACCATGCGCCCCACCAACTGAACGTGCTATTGGCAATAACATGATGCTGGCACAGACTCATTAACTGCATATCCTTAAAGCTACCACTGGCAAAATTGTCATTAACATAATGACAGGGATATTTCATTTTAATATTATCAAAAGCCCAGTCTGGATCATCGGAGAAGATAAAAAAAATAGGTTCACTCAAATCTTCTACTATGTTCTCAACTGCCATATTGTAATATGCCAACGTAGAAGATCCATGTTTACTCTGGGCTTTTGAATTTTCAACATAGTCACCCCGTCGCACATGAAGACTGATTGATTCGCTATTTAAAATAAGATTTTTTGTTTTTTCGAAAATCGGATCTGAGTGTTTCAAAAACGTGAAATCACTGCGTATTACATCTTCGTAATCTTTGAAATAACGCCAAGATTGCCAATATCCTGAAAGATAGCAACTTCTGTTGATCATTTCAAAATCAGGACAATAATTAAAATCTTCCTCCAGCACAAAAGAGCGTCGCCTGAAAATAGATGCCATCGGCTTTGACACAATACGCTGGACATTCAAGTTTCGCTGCCAACCCAAAAGCTCTCTACATTCAGCCTCACTAGCAACATTCACCTGACAGTCAAATACATTACTCAATTCAAAACCTTGATGAATCTTATATTTACCAAAGCTCGAAAGATCCACCAGATGTCTCATCCCCAGCCGCAAAGACAAAGATCGACCAGCTGCATACTGGAACATCTGATTGCCCAAACCGCCTATTATTTTAGAAATAATCATTGAATATAGGTATCGAATATTTAAAAATTCGTCTTATTTAAAGCTCCCGACAAAAACCATCTTATTAAATTTTTTGATCTAACAAGATGAATATCTGGCACAAGCCTAGAGAAACCATCAACCGCTTCGCAGCGCAATGGTTTTTTAAATTCAAAACCCTCAAAGAAAAGCTCTTTATTAGCGGCACACAAGTCATCCCAACCGCTCTCCAGAGTTTTAACGAAAATTGAATTAATTTCAGAAAATTCCGAGATAGACGAATTAGTCTTTTTCATATATCTCAAACAGTTGTCATCTTCACTTTTTTTTATAAAATTAAGATGCACGGAAAAATTATATAAATATTCATATGTCACAAGGGGATACTCCAAATATCCGACCCCACCTGATACTCGATTAATTTCGGAAATAAAACTCTCAACATCCTCAACGTGCTCAATCACGTGCGAGCAAATTACATAATCAAATTCATTATCCTTGAACGGGAAATGTCCTCCCTCATAGTAAAAAATATCCCTCCCTTGAAGTTTTGGCTTATCAAGCACACCTCCACGCTGAGCAACTGATAAAGCTTCATTTTCAAACTTCAATTCGAGAAAAACATTACTCCGAACATAAGGCGATGCACCAGGTCCAATTTCGAGGACTTTGTCGCTTCGTTTGATCGATACTATTTTCTCTGAAAAAAACATAAAATTATTTCAACCTCCAACTTTCCCAAACAAATTTATAGTTCCACTCCTCAACATGGGTCAATGCCAAATCTTTGCGTATGGCATTTCTTTTGCGCTCTGCATCATCAATGAAATTATGAAACTGGATCTGCACATTACCCACAACCCCAATCAAGCCAGAACCAATCAAAGCAGGAAGTACATCAAACTCACCTCCCTCAATATTGATTTTCATCAAATCAATTTTCTTGATATTAGATTGCCTAATAAAATCAAGGATTGAAGTCAAAAAAACCAGTTCTTTTTTATTTTCCATTTTTGAAAAATGCGTACTTGAGGCATTTTCAGAAACATCTATCTCAACAGACTCATTAGAGTTTGACAAACCAAAATTAAAACACTGAATTGCACCATTTTCCTTGAATCTTTTTTGGCACTCTTCATAATAAGCTCGCACAGGCTCGAACAAATAAACTCGGCAAGCGTATTTCTCATGTATCGCAGCAGCATAATCACCTTGATACCCACCGATATCGAAAACAACGCTATTCGTATCTAAGTCGTAGTTCAGTCTTAGCGTTTGATCGCCCTTGTCCTTGAACCAACGTTGCGCTTCAAGCAACTGAGGATCCCTTAACACATGCCGTGCGTAAGCTGTCTTAGCTTTTCTTTTGAGTACATTCAATATTTTCATCTGGGCGCTCTAAATTTCAAACCAAGCCACTCCAAGCTCCATGCGAATCCGGTCAAATTAATTACAACCCAACCCAGAGCAGCACCTTTTACTCCGAATTGTGAAATAAAAAATGGCATAGTTAAAATCGAAAAAATAAACGAAAATAAATTAACTTTAAGAATTTTTTCAGTTTTGCCGCGGCTTAACCAATTAACATATCCAACATTATAAAATGCATTCAAAATTGTGCCTATCAGCGATATTTTCAAAATTTCATAAATAATACCCACAGCCTCTGGCTGTTTTAACCAAAAAAAGAGCAACCATTCGCCTGCAATAACAAATATCATTCCGCACGCAAAAACCACTGCAAAGATCATTTTTGCCAAATGAAAATTTAGACGATAAAGAGCTAACGGATCGTGTGCCGTTTTAATCGCTTGAGGCAGTACGGCCTGGGTTAATGGGTTGATCAGTTGCATTGATCCCACCGCTAAAGTCGCCGCAATGGTGTAATAGCCAAATTGCTCAATACTGACCGCGCGGCTCAGTAGAATTCGATCCATTTGCACCGTCAAAGCACCCAACAAGGTTGCGCCCGTCATCCCAGCAGCCGTGGACCATATTTTTCTAAAATCAACAAAACTCCAGGTCAACTGGCTACGTTTGGTTTCCACGATACGCCATGCCATCCATGCCCGGCCTAGCGTTTCCGCTAACGCAATGACAATCTGCCACACGAGAAAAGCCCCAAGCGTCGGCCAGATCAGAACGACGAAAACCCCGCCAGCGTGGCGCAGCAGTGCGAAAACAAATAGGTTGGCATTCAATGCCACTTGCGATTCAGAGCCCACCAGAAAGCTGCGGTAGATCGACCCCGGAAACTGCGCCGCAAAAATAAAAGCGGCTCCACTAACAGCCACGACACCAGATGACAAAGGTAACCCATCCAGATTCAACCAATGTTCCGCTATAAATCGCGAAGCTAGCCATGTGCCTAATCCGACGGATAAAGAAAATAACCAATAAACTCGCTCAAAGCTAAATAGCAATTTGGCCGACTTTTTCTTGCCCTCGAAGCTCGTATCAAATCGCGTCGCAAAGTCCCGCACCAACGCTTGGCTGATGCCTGCATCAATCAAGCCCAGCACCACCTGCAGAGTCGCCACAAAGCCGATCAATCCATATTGCTTGGAGCCCAGTTGGGCCAGATACCAAGGCAATGCCAAAATCGGTGCGAGGATCATGGCACCAGCCCCCAGATAGTTGGCGATGATGTTTCGACTCCAACTCATGGACTCAGCCCCATCCGTTGTTCTTGAAGGGTATCTCCATTCACGGGATTAACCATGCGAGACGAGTTGTTGATATTGCACCAACGTCAATTGCTGGATCTGCTGGTTAGAAAACGTATTCAGCGCACGCAGGCGTCCTGCGCCCCCCATTCGCACACGTTGCGGCTCATCGATGATGAGTTTTTGCAAAGCGTCTGCCAGCGCGTGGGCATCGCGTACGGGAACCAGTAAGCCAGAAACCCCTTCCTGAACAGCATGCCGGCACCCCGTGGTATCCGTACTCACCGCCGCGAGCCCGCTGGCCATGGCCTCAAGCAAGAACTTTGGCAAACCTTCGCGATAAGACGGCAAGCAGGCGATATGGCAGTTTCTCAGCAGCGCAGCCATATCCTCTCGATGGCCTAACCATTCGACGGCACCTTCGGATTGCCAAGCCTGCAGCTCAGCGGTGGTAAATGAAGAGGGGTTGCCAGGATCGGGTGCCCCTACCAACCAAAATTTAGCTGCTACACCGCGCTGTTTCAGGAGTGCCGCTGCTTCAACATATTCCTTCACACCTTTGTCCTTAAGCATCCGGGCCGCCATCACCACAACAGGCGGGCCGGCGGGTGCCAGCGTTGGGTGGAAACGCGTCGTGTCCACTCCGGCACCTTGAATCAACACGGCATCTGCAGATCGAACCGTACCGTTGGAGACGGTGGTCTGTAAATCTTCGTCATTTTCAAACACCACTTTACTGCCACGCGGATTGAGCAAGCCCTTGAGCAGCACACGCACAACCGGACGCAGCAACGTGGCCTTGAAGTGGCGGGAGGTGAATAGATAACCCATCCCGACAGGCGCATTCACGATTCCGCGAATGCCGAGGAACCGAGCAACTAGGCTGCCGTAAATGATGGGCTTGAGAGCCACGTGGTGCACCAGTTCAGGTCGCTCGCGCCGGTACGTGGACCACACTTGGCGCAACACCCGCCCTTCCTTCCATAAGTTGGTACTGCTGCGCTCCATCTCTAGCGGCAACAACCGGAATCCGGCTTCACGGATAAGGTGCCCATGCCGGCTCTCTCGTGTCAGCACCAAAACTTCAAAGCCCTCGGCTTGTGCAGCCTTGGCTCGGTCCATGAAGTGGGAGCAAAAGAACCAGTCTTCGGAGATCAGATAAAGCAATTTCGCCATTCAATGCCTAACAGCAGTCCTTGCTTTCTACAATCAAGTCCAAAGTTCACAGAGTTTAGATGAAAGAACATTGCTCCCGGTGTTGATTCCTATCTGCCCGCCCAAAAACCCTCCCGTATGCCTGGTGACGGGTGCCAGCGGTTTCGTCGGCAGTGCCTTGCTTCGAACCCTGCAGGCTCACCCATGGGCACCGGTTGCTGTACGACGCACTGCGCGTGCGAATGAAGTCAAATCTTCCCCCTTCGCTCTGCCAGATTTCATTGCAGCAAATGGCATCGATGTGAGCACCGACTGGACCCAGGCGCTTGAGCAAGTTGCATGTGTGATCCATCTGGCCGCACGTGTGCATGTGATGGCAGACGCCAGCGCCGATCCGTTCATCGCATTTAGAGCCGCCAACGTGGGCGGGACTCTTCACCTCGCACGTCAGGCCGCTGCGGCTGGAGTCCGTCGATTTGTTTTCATCAGCTCCGTCAAGGTCAACGGTGAGCGCTCTACGGTGGGCCATGCTTTACGCGAAATTGAGCCTCCTTGCCCTCAAGATCCCTATGCCATCAGCAAACACGAAGCAGAGCAAGGTTTGCGGCAGATCGCGGCTGAAACGGGCATGGAGGTCGTGATCATTCGCCCTCCTCTGGTTTACGGCCCCGGTGTAAAGGCCAACTTTGCAGCGTTGATGGGGATGATTGCGAAAGGTGTCCCGCTGCCGCTGGGCTCACTAGGCAATCTGCGCAGTTTGGTGGCAGTAGACAACCTTGTGGACTTGATCATCACTTGCCTCACCCACCCGGCAGCCGCTCACGAGACGTTTTTCGTTAGCGACGGAGAGGATCTGTCCACCACCGACTTGGTGCGCCGGTTGGGGATCGCATTAAATCGCCCTGCTCGCTTAGTCCCGGTGCCTGCCAGGTGGCTGATGGCAGGTGCGCGCTTGGTTGGCAGGCGCGCTGCCGCCGAAAGGCTATGTGGCAACCTGCAGGTCGATATTTCCAAGGCTAAGTCGTTGCTAGGCTGGGCGCCGCCCGTGTCCGTAGAGGAAGGCCTGCGCCGTGCTGCCGTTGAATTCCTATCTACATGAAACGCTTCCTTGATTTTCTGTTGGCTGCTTTGGCCGGGATCGCGCTGGCGCTCCCTGTCGCGATCGTCGCCATCGCCGTCAAACTCACCTCCCCCGGCCCCGCCCTCTACTGGTCAGACCGCGTAGGCCGCCACAATCGCATTTTCCGCATGCCCAAGTTCCGCAGCATGCGCACCGACACGCCCGAGGTCGCCACGCACCTGCTGGCCAAGCCGGAGAGCTTTCTCACGCCGATTGGCGGTTTCCTCCGCAAGAGCAGCCTGGACGAGTTGCCGCAGCTTTGGAGCATTCTGGTGGGCGACATGAGTTTTGTGGGGCCGCGCCCTGCGTTGTTCAACCAGCACGATTTGATTACCTTGCGCACCGAGCGCGGCGTGCATACGTTGCTGCCGGGGCTCACCGGCTGGGCGCAGATCAACGGGCGTGACGATGTGCCGATCCCGCAAAAGGTGGAAATGGACGCCTACTACCTGGCGCACCAAAGCCTGTGGCTGGACATCCGCATCCTATGGCGTACCTTCTTCAAAGTGCTGCGCCGCGACGGCATCACACACTAGCCAAGCGCGCGCAAGACACTAGATTTCCGTCCGCAGCCACCTACCCGCTGCGGAAAACTTAAAATGGCGGGTTTCCGCGCCTGGCTCCTTCGGGCGCTGGCATAGCGAGCTTCAAAAGCCAACACCAAAATTCCAAAGATATGTCCGATCAAACCATCAACCCTGCCGCCCCCGCCCCGCAAGACGAGAACAAGCTGATCGCCGAACGCCGCGAAAAACTCAAGGCGATTCGCCAACGGCAGGCCGAAGGGCAAGGGGTGGCGTTTCCGAACGACTTCAAACCGGCCGACCGTGCCGCGCAGTTGCACGCAACCCACGCCGAGCAAACCGCCGAAGAGTTGGTGGCTGCGGGCACCACGGCGTCGGTGGCCGGCCGCATGATGCTCAAGCGCGTGATGGGCAAGGCCAGCTTTGCGTCGCTGCAAGACAGCACTGGCCGCATCCAGATCTACGTGTCGCGCGACGACGTGGGTGAAGAGACCTACGCTCTGTTCAAGCACTGGGACTTGGGCGACATCGTGGCCGCTGAAGGCCGCATGTTCCGCACCAAGACGGGCGAACTGTCGATCCACGCTACCAGCGTACGCCTGTTGACCAAGAGCCTGCGCCCCCTACCCGACAAGTTCCACGGCATGGCCGACCAGGAGCAAAAGTATCGCCAGCGTTATGTCGACTTGATCACCGACGAGTCGGCACGCCAACGCTTTGCCGCCCGCAGCAAGGCTGTGAGCGCGCTGCGCGAGTTCATGGTGGGCAACGGCTTTCTGGAAGTTGAGACGCCGATGCTGCACCCCATTCCTGGCGGTGCCAACGCCAAGCCGTTCAAGACGCACCACAACGCGCTCGACCAGGAAATGTTCCTGCGCATTGCGCCCGAGTTGTACTTGAAGCGGCTGATCGTGGGCGGCTTTGAGCGCGTGTTTGAAATCAACCGCAGCTACCGCAATGAAGGCATCTCGGTGCGCCACAACCCCGAGTTCACCATGATGGAGTTCTACGCGGCCTACTGGAATTACCAGGACCTGATGAACTTCACCGAAACGCTGATCCGCGACGCCGCACAAAAGGCCACCGGTTCGCTGCAACTCACCTATGCCGACAAGCCAGTCGATCTGAGCCAGCCGTTCGAGCGCCTGACGATTGTCGAAGCCATCGTCAAGTACACCGACGCCGGCGACAACGTGACCAACGCCGAGTGGCTGACCAACGCGCTGAAGAAGCTGGGCTTGAACGAAGCCAAGAACAAGCTGTCGACGCGCAGCCTGGCCAGCCTGCAGGTCCTGTACTTTGAAGAAACCGTCGAAGAAAAGCTCTGGCAGCCCACCTTCATCATGGAACACCCCACCGAAATCTCGCCACTGGCGCGCGCCAACGACAGCCGCCCTGAAGTGACTGAGCGTTTTGAGCTGTACATCACCGGCCGCGAATTCGGCAACGGCTTCTCGGAGCTGAACGACGCCGAAGACCAAGCCGCGCGCTTCAATGCGCAGGTGGAAGCCAAGGACAGCGGCGACGACGAAGCCATGTTCTACGACCACGACTTTGTGCGCGCGCTGGAATACGGCATGCCCCCCACCGGCGGCTGCGGCATCGGCATTGACCGCCTGATGATGTTGCTGACCGACAGCCCCAGCATCCGCGACGTGATTCTGTTCCCCGCGCTGCGCCGCGAAGTACAGTAACTGTTGACCGCTTAAAACCATGAACAAGGGGTGCTGCGGCACCCCTGCTTATTTCACATGCGCAAGGTTCAAAACTACATTCCCGAATGGCTGCACGAATGGCTGGACATCGTTGTGCCCGGCCTGCAGATCCTGATGATCATGGTGCTGGCCACCGTGGTGCACCACACCATCCGCCACATCCTCAAGCGCGTGGCCGACCGCTATCAGTGGCCGCAAGAGTTGATGGTGCCCATCCTGGGCGTGCTGCGTTGGGTCATCCGCGCGGGCGCGTTCCTGATGATTCTGGAGCGCCTGGGGGTGTCGGCCGCTGTGCTGTGGACAGCCTTCTCCAGCTTCGCGGCCGTGGGCGCGGTGGCGTTTTTTGCGGTGTGGAGTGTGTTGTCGAACTTCTACTGCGCGCTGCTGATCTTCACCATGCGGCCGTTCCGCTTGGGCGACTACATCGAGCTGATCGACAGCGGCGAGAAGCCTGGCATTCGCGGCCAGGTGATCGAAATCAACATGCTCTACACCGTGCTGCAGGACTTTGATTCGCCCGAGAAAGACGCCTGGCTGCAGATCCCGAACACGCTGATCTTCCAGCGCGTGGTGCGCCACTGGCGCACGGCGCCGCATCACCGGCAGCCGCTACCGCATGCATTGCCGCCTGCTGATGCAGGCACCGCCGCTGAAGCGACCGCACCTGCGACGGCTAATTCACCCTCAGGGAAGTAAGTCCAACGCCTGCATGTAGGCGGGCTGCACCATCAGGTCGTCCCACGGCTGGGGCGCGGTTTCAGGCAACAAGGCCTGACGGCGCGCCTCACTGGCCTCCAGCGCTTGCCAGCGGCCCTTGGCTTGGGCCTGGGCCAGGCCGTCGAGCAATTCATCCACCGCCTGGCCGTCGCCCAGACTCTGGTTGCACAGCAGCACCATGTCGCAGCCGGCGGCCAAGGCCAGCACGGCCGCATCGGTGTAGCTCAGCACTTCGCCGTCGAGGCGGCGCGCGGCTTCCATGCTCAGGTCGTCGCTGAAGATGGCGCCGTCAAAGCGCATCTGCCCGCGCAGGATGTCTTGCAGCCAGCGTGCCGAAAAGCCTGCCGGGCGCGCGTCCACCTTGGGGTAGATCACGTGCGCTGGCATCACGCTGGTGAGCGTGCTGGACAACCACGGGTACGGCGCGGCGTCGTCGGCCAGGATGGCCTTCAGGCTGCGCTTGTCCACCGGGATGTCGGTGTGCGAGTCGGCCTTGACGAAGCCGTGCCCTGGAAAGTGTTTACCGCAGTTCGCCATGCCCGCCTGCAGCAGGCCGTGCATCAGGCTCTTGGCCAGCAGGGCCACCATACGCGGGTCGCGGTGGAAGGCGCGGTCGCCGATCACGCCGCTTTCGCCCCAGTCGAGGTCGAGCACCGGCGTGAAGCTGAAATCCACACCGCAGCTGCGCAACTCGCTGCCCAGCACGTAACCGGCCGCCGTGGCGGCGTTGGTCGCGCGCAGGGCACCGCTGCCCGGCAGTGCCTTGGCGCCCTTGCCGTCGTCCATCCACAGCTCGCCAAAGGCACGCATCGGCGGCACGTGGGTGAAGCCGTCGGTACGGAAGCGCTGCACGCGCCCGCCTTCGTGGTCCACGCAGATCAACAGGTCGCTGCGTATGGCCTTGATGGCGCTGGTGAGCTCCAGCAACTGGTGCCGGTCTTGCCAGTTGCGGGCGAAGAGGATCACACCGCCGGTGAGCGGGTTTTGCAAGCGGCGGCGGTCGGCGGCGGTCAGGGCCGTGCCGGCCACATCAAGGATCACGGGAGCGTGGTTGAACACGGTTTATTCCTTTTAAGAAAATCAGACTTTTACGCTTGCTGAACAAGCGTAAGAAGCTACGAATTCAGTAGCAAATATTCAATCCAAGGCAGTCCAGCGAGATCAACTGCCCGGCTTCTCCACCACCACAAAGCTGGCGGCGTAGTCGGTCTCGTCGGTCACGGTCACGTGGGCGGTCAGCTTGCGCTCTTCAAACCATTCGCGCAGCACGCCGTGCAGCACGATCACGGGCTGGCCGCTGGGCAGATTGCTGATCTCGCACAGCCGCCAGGTCATCGGCATGCGCATACCCATGCCAATGGCCTTGCTGAAGGCTTCTTTGGCGCTGAAGCGCGTGGCCAGGTAACGCACGCCGCGCTCGGGCCAGCGCGCCCCACGTTTGCGCCAGGTGGCGAGCTCGGCCTCGCTCAACACCTTCTCGGCAAAGCGGTCGCCGTGGCGCTCCAGGCTGGCGCGGATGCGGCGTACGTCGCAGATGTCGGTGCCGATACCGTAGATCATGTGGGCGATGGGTTAGCTAGCAAAGGCTGCATCGATGCAGCGCAGGTAGTCTTGCACCGTGGCCGAGTAGCCCAGTTCCAGCGCGTCGGCCACCAGGGCGTGGCCGATCGACACCTCTTGCGCGCCGGGGCAGGCGCGCAGAAAGTCGGTGAGGTTCTCACGGCTCAGGTCGTGGCCGGCATTCACTCCTAAATTAAGAGCTACTGCCGCTTGTGTGGTCTGCGCAAACTGGCTCAAAACCTCTTGAAACTTGGGGGTACCGTAGCTGCTGGCGTAGCTCTCGGTGTAAAGCTCGACGCGGTCGGTGCCCACGGCTTTGGCGGCGGCCATGGCAGCAGGGTCTGGATCCATGAACAGGCTGACGCGCACGCCCAGGGCTTGGCATTCGGCAATCAGCGGGCGCAGGCGCTCGGCATTGCCACTCTGCGGCGACAGATCCCAACCGTGGTCGCTGGTGAACTGGTCTTCGCTGTCGGGCACAAAGGTGCACTGCGTGGGCCGCACGGCGCGGATGAAGTCCATCAGGTTTTGGTAGGGGTTGCCTTCGATGTTGAACTCGCGCCCTGGCCAGTTTTTCATCAGCGCGGCCAGGTCGTGCACGTCGTGCGCGCGGATGTGGCGCTCGTCGGGCCGGGGGTGCACGGTGATGCCGTGGGCCCCCGCTTGCAGGCACAGCTCGGCAGCGCGCGTGACGCTGGGAATGCCCAGGTGGCGCGTGTTGCGCACCAGCGCGACTTTGTTGATGTTGACGGAAAGTGCGGTCTTCGCTGTAGTCAAGGCGGTGGTCATGGCAATCTCGGCAAGCGGGTTCAGGGAATCAGATGTTCTGCAAATCCATCATCATGCGCCGCGTGTGTAGCGTGGCGACACCGCAATGGTAGTGCAGCAGGTTGCGCAGTTGGGGCTTGAGGCCGGCGCCCACCTCGGCGCAGGCGCGCAATGTGGCGGCGAACGGACTGCCCGTGGCGGAGTGGCGGGCTTCATGTGTTTCCAGGCTGCGTTGCAGTTGCAGCCATTGTGCGCCGGTGAGGCTGGCGCGGTCGTCCGCATGGCTTTGGCGCAGGCCGCCTTCTGCCACCAGGCTGTAGCGTGTGTCGGCATCCAAGGGCTGCTGCGTCATGGTCTGCACGCCCAGCACCGGCAGCAAGCCGGTTTCGCGCAGCAACAGCAGCTCAAACGCGCGCAAGCCGGGCTCCAATAGCTCGGGCAGCCCCAACGCCAAAAGCTGCACGGCGTCGCCATAAGCATCGAACAAGGTGGTGTGGGGATCGTCGCGGGCCAGCAGGCGCAGCAGCAACTCGTTGAGGTACAGGCCCGACAGCAGCGCTTCGCCCGTGGGCATCACATGACCGCCAACCCACTCCGCGCCTTTGAGGTTGCGGATATCGCCCTCGCCGCCAAACACCACACGCAGTGGCTGCAGCGGTAGCAAGATGGGGCGAAAGTTGGAACTGGGCCGCTTGGCGCCCTTGGCCACCAGGGCGATGCGCCCCATGCCACGGGTGAACACGTCCAGGATCAGGCTGGACTCGCTCCAGTCATAGCGGTGCACCACGTAGGCGGCTTCTTCATGGACGCGCTGTTTGGCGGCCATTAACGCAGTTCCTCGCGGAGGAACTGGCGTTTAAGCAAAGTCAAAGAGACTGGGGGAGTCACTCGTAGCCAAAGGAGCGCACACGGGCTTCGTCGTCAGCCCAGCCGGAGCGAACTTTGACCCACAGCTCGATGAACACTTTGCAGTCGAGCGAACGCTCCAAATCGACGCGGGTTTCGGTGCCGATGCGTTTGATGCGTTCACCCTTGTCGCCAATAATCATGGCCTTGTGGCCGTCGCGCTCCACGATGATGGTGGCGGCGATGCGCAGCAGGCGCTTTTGGCCAGCCTTTTGCGGTGGCTCTTCTTCGAACTTGTCGATGACGATGGTCGAGGTGTAGGGCAGCTCGTCGCCAGTCAGGCGGAACAGCTTTTCGCGCACGGTTTCCGAGGCGAGGAATTTCTCGCTGCGGTCGGTGAGTTCGTCGGCGGCGTACCACCAGGCTTGGGCGGGCATGTATTTGCCGCAGATGTCGAACAGACGTTCGATGTCTTTGGCATTCTTGGCCGACATCGGCACGAACTCGGCAAACGGGTGGCGTTCCTGCATGCTTTGCAGCCAGGGCGCGATGTCGGCGCGGCGGTGCACGTTGTCGAACTTGTTGGCAATCAGCAGCACCGGCGCGTCGCCCTTCAGCAGCTCCAGCACTTTGGCGTCCGCCGGGGTGAAGCTGCCGGCCTCCACCACAAACAGCACCAGATCCACATCGCCCACAGCACCCTTGACGGTTTTGTTCAGGGCGCGGTTGAGTGCGTTGTTGTGCAGGGTTTGGAAGCCAGGCGTGTCGACAAACACAAACTGCGTGTTACCACGCGTGCGCATGCCGGTGATGCGGTGGCGCGTGGTTTGTGCCTTGCGTGAGGTGATGCTGATCTTCTGCCCCACCAGCGCGTTCAGCAGCGTGGACTTGCCGACGTTGGGCTTACCCACAATGGCCACCAAGCCGCAACGCGGATCGGCCGGCAGCGTGGCAGCGTCGCCGGGCTTCTTCAGCGCAGCGAGCATGCCTTCCAGGCTGGCGGCGTTGTCTTCGGGCTCGGGCGTTGGGCCGTCAGGCGTGGGGGTGTTGGTTGCGGTCATAGGGGGCCTTCACGGCTGAATTCGGAGCAAAAAAGGCGCTGAAGCAGATGCTGTTTCAGCGCTTGGAATGGAGTTTGGCCAGCATGGCCACGGCGGCAGCGGTTTCGCCAGCTCGGCGCGAGCCGCCAATGCCGCGCTCGGTCAACCCCAGCTCGGCGATGGCGCATTCGACGTCGAAGGTCTGCCGATGGGCTGCGCCCAACACACTGACCACGCGGTACACAGGCACCTTCATCTTGCGCCCTTGCAGCCACTCTTGCAACTCGGTTTTGGCGTCTTTGGACGACGCTGCCAGGGCTGCGTTGATCTCGACCTTCTCAAAAATGCGGTGCACCAGGGCTTCGGCAGCGGCAAAACCGGCGTCGAGGTAGACGGCGCCAATCACGGCTTCCAGCGCATCGGCCAGGATGGACGGGCGCTTGTTGCCGCCCGAGCGCATTTCGCCCTCGCCCAGGCGCAGCACTTCGGGCAGGCCGAGTTCTACAGACAAGGGGTGCAGGGTGTCTTGCTTGACCAGGCTGGCCCGCACGCGCGACAAGTCGCCCTCGGGCAACGCGCTCAGGCGCGCGTAGAGCAAGCTGGCGACGGCGAGGTTCAGAACCGAGTCGCCAAGGAATTCGAGCCGCTCGTTGTGGTCCGCAGAAAAGCTGCGGTGCGTGGTGGCACGCTCCAGCAGCTTGGGATTGGAAAAAACATGTTGCAGGCGCTGCTGGAGCGCCAATAGACCATCGTTCACGCTACTTGGATCGACCTTGGTATTTGATGAGCAGGTAGGCGTTTCCGAACAATTCGATTTCTTTGTTGTAGGCAAAAGCAACGACGACCTTGTCGCCTTCTTTGCTGATGTCCAAGTCTTTTGCCGAGATCGACGAGATGTCGTCGATATTCGCGGCCTTGTCGAAGATGGTGCGCACTTCCGCGACCGTCGTGCCTGTCTTGGCCTTCTCAACCGCTTTGAGAATGGCTTGGTGTTCGATCACCGTGGGCACCACACGGGCGCCCACCACGAACAGGAAAACGATGATGGCGGCGGTCAACACCAGCCCGATAAAAGACAGGCCACGCTGCCGAGACTTCAAAGAACTCTTCATACGGAAATGTTCCCTACCCAAGTTTTTTATGGATTGACCGGTTAATTGAAAGAGCCAATACGCTTGAGATTGCCGAAGTTCATCCAGACAAAGAACGCTTTACCAACGATGTTCTTGTCTGGCACGAAGCCCCAGAAACGCGAATCCAGCGAATTGTCCCGGTTGTCGCCCATCATGAAGTAGTGGCCTTCGGGCACTTTGCAGACCACGCCTTCAACGGTGTAACGACAGTTATCTTTATATTGGAAATCGCTCGCGCCGGGAACAAAGGCCGGGCGACCATCGTCGTTCAAGATACGGTGCGGTTTGTCGCCCAAGCCGGTTTCTTCAAACTGCTTGAAGTACTGCATGGTGTCTTCGTCGAAGAACTCGGGCACTGCGGAAGTGGCAATCACCTTGCCGTTGATGGTGAGGCGCTTGTTCAGGTAGGCCACTTCGTCCCCCGGAATGCCGACCACACGCTTGATGTAGTCCTGTGTCGGGTTGGGTGGGTAACGGAACACCATCACGTCGCCACGCGCGGGCGGCGTGCCTTCGGTCACCTTGGTGTTGAGTACCGGCAGGCGCACACCGTAGTGGAACTTGTTCACCAGGATCAGGTCGCCGATCAACAGCGTGGGGATCATGGAGCCCGAAGGGATCTTGAAGGGCTCGAACAAAAACGAGCGCAGCAAGAACACAACCAGAATCACCGGGAACAGGCCAGCGGTCCAGTCCAGCCACCAAGGCTGGGCGGTGATGCGCTCGCGCGCGTCAGCCGTAGGGGTGTCGAGCTGTTGAATGCCTTGCTGGGTCAGCTCGCCGGCGCGGCGGGCCATTTCAGCATCGAGGTTGGCCGCAGCCAGTTCGCGCCGGGGCGCAAAGTAAAAGCGCTCTGCCACCCAGTAGATGCCGGTGACCACCGTTGCCAGAAACAGCAGAAGTGCAAAGTTGCCTTCGAGAAAACCCATGTACCAGGCGCCGGCGTAGCCCACAAAGGCGGCCAAAATGATCGAGGTCAGAAATTGCATCAGTCTTCCACTTGCAGAATGGCCAGAAACGCCTCTTGCGGCACTTCGACCGAGCCGATTTGCTTCATGCGTTTTTTACCGGCTTTTTGTTTTTCGAGGAGCTTCTTCTTGCGCGAAATATCGCCGCCATAACACTTGGCGAGCACGTTCTTGCGCAGTGCTTTGATTGTCTCACGCGCAATGATGCCGGCGCCGATGGCCGCCTGGATGGCCACGTCGTACATCTGGCGTGAAATGATCTCGCGCATCTTGCTCACCACGGCGCGGCCACGGTACACCGACTGCGAACGGTGCACGATGATGGACAAGGCATCGACCTTCTCGCCGTTGAGCAAGATGTCAACCTTGACCACGTCGGATGCGCGGTACTCTTTGAACTCGTAGTCCATGGAAGCGTAGCCACGGCTCACCGACTTCAGCTTGTCGAAGAAGTCGAGCACGATCTCGCCGAGCGGCATTTCGTAAGTCAGCACCACCTGGCGGCCCTTGTAGGCCATGTTCATCTGCACGCCGCGCTTTTGGTTGGCCAGCGTCATCACCACGCCCACATACTCTTGCGGCATGTAGAGGTGCACGGTGACGATGGGTTCGCGGATCTCAGCCATCTTGCCGGTGTCGGGCATCTTCGATGGGTTTTCCACCATCAACACTTCACCATCGTTCTTCATCACCTGGTAGACCACGCTGGGCGCGGTGGTGATCAGGTCTTGGTCGAACTCACGCTCCAGACGCTCTTGCACAATTTCCATGTGCAGCAAACCAAGGAAACCACAGCGGAAACCAAAGCCCAGCGCCTGGCTGACTTCGGGCTCGTAGTGCAGTGAAGCGTCGTTGAGCTTGAGCTTCTCGAGCGCGTCGCGCAGCGAGTCGTACTCGCTGGCTTCGGTGGGGTACAAACCGGCAAACACCTGCGGCTGGATTTCCTTGAAGCCTGGCAATGCTTCTTCGGCCGGGCCGAGGTTGTTTGGCAACTTCTTTTCCAGCGTGACGGTGTCACCCACCTTGGCAGCTTGCAGCTCTTTGATGCCGGCGATGATGTAGCCCACCTCACCCGCTTCAAGCGATGCACGTGGCTGGTTGGCTGGGGTGAACACACCCAGGTTGTCGGCGTTGTATGCCGCGCCTGTGGCCATCATCTTGAAGCGCTCGCCCTTGCCCAAACGGCCATCGACCACACGCACCAACATCACCACACCAACGTACGGATCGAACCAGCTGTCGATGATCATCGCGCGCAGCGGCGCATCAGGATTGCCACGGGGTGCGGGCACCTTCGCCACCACGGCTTCCAGGATTTCATCGATGCCCATGCCGCTCTTCGCTGAGCATGGAATCGCGTCGGTGGCATCGATGCCAATCACGTCTTCAATCTCAGCGCGTGCGTTGTCTGGATCTGCATTCGGCAAGTCCATCTTGTTGAGCACAGGCAGCACTTCCACACCGAGGTCCAACGCGGTGTAGCAGTTGGCCACGGTCTGTGCTTCAACACCTTGTGATGCATCGACGACAAGCAACGCGCCTTCGCATGCGGACAGTGAACGACTCACTTCATAAGAGAAGTCGACGTGGCCCGGTGTGTCGATCAAGTTGAGGTTGTAGACCTGACCGTCTTTCGCTTTGTATTGCAGCGCTGCAGTCTGCGCCTTGATAGTTATCCCACGTTCTTTTTCGATGTCCATCGAATCGAGAACCTGGGCCTCCATCTCGCGCTCGGCGAGACCACCGCAGCGCTGGATCAATCGATCGGCCAACGTTGACTTGCCATGGTCAATGTGCGCGATGATGGAAAAATTTCTGATGTGATTCATCAACGAGAAGCTTTAAGTAATTGAATTTAATGAACACGTAAACGAAAAAAGGGCGCGTTTGGTAGAACGCGCCCTGAACCAACAATCTTTGGCAACTGCGATAGTTGGAACTTCATTGTAGGCAAAAAGGCTGATTCGCAAACCCCAACCCAGCCGGGTCAGGCATCGTTGCAGTGTCACAACATGCATTTTATACACAACTTATGCACAGCAACGGTGGATAGATATCTGAACAACTTGTGGGTGAACTGTGGATCACCTGTGCTCTATCGTATTTTGTCTCGCATGGTGGTTTTCGCAAAACTCGATATGCCCAGAATGACGAGAACAAGGCCGTGATTCTATCCAAATTCGTCATAAGCCATTTTTACAAGTTAGCAAGCACCAACCTACTAACGACAAATTTGGGGTTGAATATTTTGTTACGACGACCCTAAACCCCTCTTTTATCCCCTTTAAAACCGCCCAAAACCCGAGCTTTAGCTAGGGGCTTTGGGGGCTTTCGGACTACCGGCCAAGCGGCCTAAACCGCGTCAGCCAACGCCTCCCAAGGTCTCTATTTGCTGGGGCGGATCAAAGCGTATTGGGCCCACTCGCCACGGCGTACCAGCACGTTCACGGGTTTGCTCTTGTCGGCTTTGGCCAGTACGGCTTCGAATTCTTTGACAGAGCCAACCTCGGTATTGGCAATCGCCAGGATCACGTCCCCCTCGCGCACACCGGCACGCGCAGCACCTTCCACAGCGGCATCCACCTTCACACCCCCCTTGACCTTCAGCTCTTTCTTTTGTGCGTCGGTCAGGTCGCTCACCGTCAAGCCCAGCACTTGGCCGGCGGTAGAGGGTTTGGCCGCTGGCTTGTCCTCTTTCGCTGAGGCTTTCTTGGTGGGCTTATCGGCTTCCACCTCAGCAATCGTCAGGCTCAAGTCCTTCGTGGCGCCGCGACGGAACACGGTCACCGTGCTCTTGCTGCCGGGCTTGGTGTTGCCCACCATGCGCGGCAGGTCAGAGAACTTGTCGATGGCCTTGCCGTCGAACTTGACGACGATGTCGCCCGCCTCTACACCAGCCTTTTCAGCAGGCGAGCCGGGCTCCACACCGCTGACCAAGGCGCCTTGCGGCTTGCCCAAACCGATGGACTCGGCCACGTCCTTGGAGACGGGGCCAATCTGCACGCCGATACGACCGCGCGACACCTTGCCGGTAGTGCGCAGTTGCTCGCTGATGCGTGTGGCTTCATCGATCGGGATCGCAAACGAGATGCCCATGAAACCACCCGAGCGCGAATAGATCTGGCTGTTGATGCCGACCACTTCGCCGCGCATGTTGATCAGCGGGCCGCCCGAGTTGCCGGGGTTGATGGCCACATCGGTCTGGATGAAAGGCAGATAGTCACCAGTGTCGCGCTGCTTGGCGCTGACGATGCCAGCGGTAACCGTGTTCTCCAGGCCAAACGGTGAGCCAATAGCCATCACCCACTCGCCCACCTTCAAACGGCTCACATCACCGATCTTCACGGCTGGCAGCCCAGTGGCTTCGATCTTCACCACAGCCACATCGGTGCGTTTGTCACTGCCGATGATCTTGGCTTTGAACTCGCGTTTGTCGGTCAGCGTGACGAGCACCTCGTCAGCACCTTCGACCACGTGAGCGTTGGTCATGATCAAGCCATCGGCGCTGAGGATGAAACCCGAACCCACACCGCGTGGCTGCTCTTCGTCAGGCTGCGGCTGCGGGCGCTGTTGGCGCGGGCCTTGCTGGCGAGGAGCGTTGGGAGGAATAGGAATGCCAAAACGCCGGAAGAACTCCAGCATCTCTTCATCCGCGCCATCACCATCGGCCTTAGCCGAGACCTTCTCCAGGGTGCGGATGTTGACCACCGATGGTCCCACCTGCTCCACCAAGTCGGTGAAATCGGGCAGCACACGTGTAGCGGCTTGCGCGTGGACCGATTGCACCGGCGCCAGCGTCAAGCCGGCCGTGCTTGCCATGGCAAAAGCCAGAGCAGCCACGCGCAGTTTTTTGGAATGGGCTTGCAGCAACATCATCTCGCCTACTTTCAAAATAACAGACAGTATGGGGGCCAATATGGGGTCGTGCCGGGCGAATCAACAGGCCAGCATGTGATCACAACACAAGACTACACAAGAACAGCCGCGAGGCTGTCACTTGCTTAGTTCTTGCGTTCCAACGCACGGGCAAACGTTTCGAGGGTGCTGGGTGGCACTTCACCGACCACGGTCACCCACCAGTCGCTGTTGCGCACCGACAAAGATTGTGTGGCACCCAAGGCCATGTAGCCAGGTTGCAAGTGGCGCTGCGGGTCGAAGGTTTCGACGAACAGCGAAACCGAGGCCAGGCCGTCCGAGAAGATCCACTGCAGCGTGCCGTTCGACAGCTCGGGCTGCGTGGCAGACACCTGGCGGCGGTAGCAGTTGAGCGGCTGGAAGCCCGGAACGTCGTTCTTCAAAACCCAGCCTTCTTCCAGCGCCGTGGTCTTGGTCATGGCGACCTTCTGGACCTTGTAGCCGTTGGTGTTGGCCATCATCTGCGTCAGCTTGTCGATGCGCACAGGGGCATCGATCTGCAACTCGGAAAACTCCGCCTGCTCCAACACCTTGCCCTTGCCATCCAGTGTTTGCAGCTTCACCACGAGACCGGACTTCTTCTCGCTCCAGATGCGGTAGCCGTAGCGCAGGTTGTCTTTGGGTTTGAGCATCACCACGTCGGCGTCGTAACCGGCTACGCGGTCGCGGCCCACGCGCTTGGCGCTGTAGAACGTGGGAATGGCCGAACCGCTGGACTGCAGCAGATTGGTAAACAGCCCCAAAGAGTCGCGCCGCTCCATCACGGCGACCTTGCTCTCGGGCAGCAAGGTGACCACTTGGTTGTTGCGGCGGAAGGTGGTACGCGGTGCGCCGGTCAGGGCCTCCATGCGTTCAACCTGGTCTTCGCCTTCGCAGGCATGCCAGATGCGCGCACTCGACAAATTGCCCATGCCGGACGACACGACAAACGTGCCCACGTAGTCGCGTTTGCGCGAGGCTTCGTGCATGCGCAGCAGCCATTCGGCCACACCACGTTCCGACTCTGCGGCCACAGGCGGACGAGATTCAGCCAAAGGCACAGGTGGTTGCGAAAACACACCATTTGCCGAGGTCGGAGCCGTCGTTTGCGCGAGCACCACCCAAGGCGCCATGCAGCAAACCACTACGCCAACGCAGCGCCCCAAAAACTCACTTCGCATCAATGACTTTCCAAACCGGTACGCATGGGCTTATTGCTCAGGCGACTCAAACGTCGCTTCGCGCAAAAACGGCGCAGGCGTTTGCAAGGCCGATGCACCACCGAACTGCTTGTGTGCGGCCATCAAAGCATCCAGCCGCGGGTTGCGGATCATCACTTGAGGCTCACCACTGGCAAGCGTGACGGTTTGCGCTGTTGTGGCACCTGCAGGCAGACCGGCTACGGCTGTGGTGCGGGATTCAGCGCCTTGGATTTGCGTTGCGGACTCGGGCGCGCCCATTGTGGTGGAAATCAACACTGGTCCTGCGTTTTGCGCCGCAGGCATGGCGGCCGACGCCAGCACAACTGGCGAAGGCGACTGACGGAAAAATTCACTTGCCTGCGCCAACTGCGCGCCCGAGCCACTCAAGGCAGGCGCAGACACAGCCAACATATTCCAACCAATGGCCGACACTGCTGCTAGCGAAGCGAAGCCAGCCACCAGCTTCCAGCGGAAACTGCTTTGGTTCGCTGCTTGGTCTTCGCTGGCTTGGGTTCTCTTGGATTTAGCATCAAAAATGCTTGTAACGCTCGAAGGCTCTGCGGAAGCAGCTACCAATTCAGAAGCAAATTGCGGTGTCACTTGCGGCAACGAGGAGGGGCGATCGAAGCGTGGCTCTTGTGCCAAACGGGCTTGAAAGCGCGACAGGAATGCGGCGTCACCCGCGCAATCGGCGAGTTCGCGCGAACGCAAAACATCGCCGACCACGTGGTAGCAATGCCAGTCGGCTTGGGCCACAGAGTCATCCGCCAGGCGCTCCACTGTGTCCGCAAAAGCGGCGCCCTGCAGTTGGCCGTCCATCAGGGCGGACAACATTTCGCGTTGCGCTTGGGTTTGTTCCGTATTCATTTCCATCACCTGTCTTCACCGTTTGGAGCCAAACCAACCCTGGTTTGCCGCCCTGTGCCATTTCGTCGACCTTGTCATCGTCGATCTCACCATCTTTTGCCGGTCTGTTTTTCCAGCAGTGGCTTGACCCGCGCGGAAATGGCTTCACGCGCCCTGAAAATCCGTGACCGTACCGTTCCGATCGGGCAATTCATGGTTTCTGCAATGTCTTCATAGCTCATGCCTTCGATCTCGCGCAGGGTGACCGCCTGACGTAAATCCTCAGGCAATGCATCCATCGCGGTGTTCACCATGTTCGATATTTGCTGCGCCGCCAGCACGGTATCGGGGGTCTCGTCACTGATTGGTTCGTTATCGCGGAAAGAAGTTTCATCATCTTCATCAGATGAACGTAACGCTGCCTCGCTGATGGTCGGGTCGCGCTTCAATTCCAGCAATGACTTCTTGGCCGTATTCACCGCAATGCGATAGAGCCAGGTGTAGAACTGAGCGTCGCCACGGAACTTCGGCAGCGCGCGGTAGGCGCGGATGAATGTCTCCTGGGCGATATCTTCGACCAGGTCAACGTCGCGCACCATGCGGCCAATCAGGCGCTGGATACGCCGCTGGTACTTCACCACCAGCAGTTCAAACGCCTTTTGGTCGCCCGCAACCGTGCGCTCGACCAGCATCAAGTCGCTGTCGTTCGCAGCATTCGTGGTGGCCTGCCTGGCGGGCGGTGGCGCGGCCGACTCAGATGGCACGAGTGGCGCAGTGGTCTCAGGCGGCAGGGGCGGCAAAGGAGGCAAGCTCGTCATTCTTCAGTTCGCACCCATTCCGGTGTCGGGCGCCGCAGGCGGGGTGCCAGATGCGGTGCCGGAGGAATATAACGCACGGCGCAAGTCCCCCCAAAGGGCAGGATCATCGACGCGCTGCAGGCCGCACCATTGCGATCGGCCACCGCCAGGCACATCCAGTCGCAAGAAAAAGAGATTGAAAGCATCGAAGCATAGGCGCGGGTGTACGGCTGAAGCGTCTTCGACAGAAGTACTCGCGGTAGGTTCTGCCCACCATTGTTGGCCATCCCAATGCAATTCGCCGGTGTAGAGCTTGCGCCAACTGGCGGCAGCGCCGACGCCGCAGAGCAGCACTGCTGCTTGCTGCGCCCAGAACATGGCGCCAAGTCCATTGCCATGACGAGAAACACCACCATGCACAAGCTGCAGCACCGCAGAGCCAGACCAGCGCGAGAAACCAGCCGAAACGGCGCGGGCGTCGCGCCGGGAACCGAACCGCTGGCGCGCGCTGCATGGTGGAGTCAAACCAGAGCCGCTAGACGACGCGAGCAGCGCCAGACTTGGCTTCATTCAAGCGCGTCAGACGCGCTTGAACACCAAGGTGCCGTTGGTGCCGCCAAAACCGAAGTTGTTTTTGACGGCAATGTCGATCTTCAAGTCACGCGCGGTATTGGCGCAATAGTCGAGATCGCACTCAGGGTCTTGGTTGAAGATGTTGATGGTGGGCGGGCTCTTCTGGTGGTACACCGCCAAGGCGGTGAACACGCTTTCAATGCCGCCAGCGCCGCCCAACAAGTGGCCGGTCATCGACTTGGTGGAGTTCACCACTGTCTTCTTTGCGTGGTCGCCCAGCGCCAGCTTGATGGCGTTGGTTTCGTTCACGTCACCCAGCGGCGTGGAAGTGCCGTGTGCATTCAGGTAATCGACCTGATCAGCATTCACACCAGCGTTCTTCAGCGCCATTTCCATCGAACGGCGTGGACCGTCGACGTTAGGTGCGGTCATGTGGAACGCATCGCCAGACATGCCGAAACCAGTGATTTCAGCGTAGATCTTGGCGCCACGCTTCACGGCATGTTCGTATTCTTCAAGCACCAGCACGCCTGCGCCTTCACCCAGCACAAAACCATCACGGTCTTTGTCCCATGGGCGCGAAGCGGTTTGTGGGTCGTCGTTGCGGAAGCTCAAGGCACGCGCAGCGGCAAAACCACCAATGCCCAGAGGCGAGATGGTCGACTCGGAGCCGCCCGCCACCATGACGTCTGCATCACCATATTCGATCATGCGGGCCGACAGGCCAATGGCGTGCAAACCGGTGGTGCAGGCGGTGACCACAGCGACGTTCGGGCCCTTGAAGCCAAAACGAATCGACACGTGGCCGGAAATCATGTTGATGATGGAGGCCGGCACAAAGAATGGCGACACCCGGCGTGGGCCGCGGTTCGTCAATTCTGCGTTGGTCTGCTCAATCATGGGCAGGCCACCGATGCCAGAGCCGATATTGCAGCCAATACGGGTGGCTTCTTCTTCAGACAGCGCGTCCCCGGTGGCCAAACCAGAGTCTGCCACGGCTTCGATCGCGGCACCCATGCCCAGATGAATGAAACGGTCCATATGACGCGCTTCTTTCTCCGGCATGATGTCAGAGGGATTGAAGCCCTTGACCTCACCCGCAAACTTGCAGGCAAAGGGGCTCGCATCAAAGCTGCGAATGGTATCAATACCGGACTTCCCAGCCAGCAAAGCCGACCAGGAATCGGCGACTGTGTTACCCACAGGGCTCAGGCATCCTAAGCCTGTGACAACGACACGACGACGGGACATAGTTGATTGATTTGGTTAACCGCAAGAGTGCGGGGAATGCCGCAAGTTGCGGCGCCGGCTTATCAAGAGCGAGAGCGGCGGACCATGGCGCCGGTCTCAGGCCGGAAAACTGCGCGACGCCTAGTGGCATCGCGCCGCAACCGGCTTAGGCCTTTTGGTGGCTCGAAGCGTAATCGATGGCGTTTTGCACCGTGGTGATCTTCTCTGCGTCTTCGTCAGGGATCTCGATACCAAACTCATCTTCCAGAGCCATCACGAGTTCAACCGTGTCCAGCGAATCGGCACCGAGGTCGGCCACGAAGGCTTTTTCTGGGGTGACTTGGGTTTCTTCCACACCCAGTTGTTCTGCAATAATTTTCTTAACGCGTGCTTCGATATCGCTCATGGTTCCCTCTAAGGGTTATAAAAGAATCCGCAATTCTAGCCAAGCCAGGAATTAGTTCCCGATTACGGCTGCCGAACGGATGGACCGGCTTGATCTTTACATACTGCCCGACGGGTCGGACAGCTTACATATACATGCCGCCGTTGACGTGCAACTCTTGCCCCGTCACGTAACCAGCAGAGGGAGACGCCAGGTACGCCACAGCGTGTGCCACGTCTGAAGGCTGGCCCAAATGGCCCAGCGGAATTTGGCCGAGCAAGGCTTTCTGCTGCTCGTCGGCCAGCGCGGCGGTCATGTCGGTGTTGATGAAACCGGGCGCTACACAATTGACGGTGATGTTACGCGAACCGAGTTCACGTGCCAGCGCACGGGTCATACCTGCCACGCCAGCCTTGGCGGCTGCGTAGTTGGCTTGGCCCGGGTTACCCGAGGCGCCCACCACCGACGTGATGCTGATGATGCGGCCATAACGTTGCTTCATCATCGTGCGCATCACGGCACGGCTCATGCGGAAAACGGCCTTGAGGTTGGTGTCCAGCACCGCGTCCCAATCGTCATCTTTCATACGCATGGCCAGGGTGTCGCGGGTGATGCCAGCGTTGTTGACCAACACCTGCACCCCCCCCATTTCCTTGACGATGCTGTCGACCAGCGCCTCAGCGGCGGCGGCGTCATTCACGTCGAGCGTGGCGCCCTTGCATCCGGGGAAAGCCGCCAGCGCCTGGCTGATTTTGGCAGCACCGTCGTCGGTGGTGGCAGTGCCAACCACCTTCAAGCCGCGCACCGCCAGTTCATGGGCGATGGCTGCACCAATGCCGCGCGACGCGCCGGTCACCAAGGCCACTTGGCCGGCAAATTGAACTTCACTCATCCCAACAATCCTTTAACTTCTGCGAGGCTGATAGGGTCGAACAGCGGCACGCCGGTCAACTCTGCATCGATACGCTTGGTCATGCCGGCCAGCACCTTGCCGGGGCCACATTCGACCAAGGTGGTCACACCCCGCGCCTTGATGGCTTGCACACACTCCACCCAACGCACCGGGCCAAAGGCTTGGCGGTATAGGGCTTCGCGGATTTTGTCGGCGTCGGTTTGCACCGCCACGTCGATGTTGTTGACCACCGGAATCTGCGGTACAGCAAAGGTCACTGTGGCCAGTTTTTCGCGCAGGCGCTCTGCCGCGGGCTTCATCAAACTGGAGTGGAAGGGCGCCGACACTGGCAATGGCAAAGCGCGTTTGGCGCCAGCGGCCTTCAAGGCCTCGCAAGCCTTTTCCACACCGGCTTTGCTGCCGGCGATCACGGTTTGGCCTGGGTCGTTGAAGTTCACCGCTTCAGCCACTTCGCCCGTGGCCTGCATCACTTCAGCGCAAATGGCCTGCACTTTGTCGGCAGGCATGCCCAGAATCGCGGCCATGGCGCCAGTGCCTGCGGGCACAGCGTCTTGCATGGCCTGCGCGCGGAACCGCACCAAGGGCGCGGCTTGCGCCAGCGTCAACACACCCGAAGCGACCAGCGCCGAGTATTCACCCAGGGAATGGCCAGCCACCACGGATGGCGCAGCACCGCCTTCGGCCAACCAAACGCGGTAAGCCGCAACGGCCGCCACCAACATCACCGGTTGGGTATTGACGGTCAGAGCCAAAGCTTCTTTCGGGCCTTGCTGGATCAGCAGACCCACGTCTTCAGACAAAGCGTCTGAGGCTTCTTTGAGCGTTTCTTGCACCACAGGGTGATCGCCCCAGGCATCCAGCATGCCAACAGACTGCGACCCCTGCCCTGGAAAGACAAAAGCAAATGAGTTCATGAACTTTTAGATAAAAAATAGCTTTTACGCAGTTGGAATCTGCGTAGAAGACTATAGTTTCAGGAGCACCGCGCCCCAGGTGAAGCCACCACCGACGCCTTCAAGCATCAGCGTGTCACCCTTCTTGATCTGGCCGCCGCGCACGGCAGCGTCAAGCGCCAGCGGAATCGACGCGGCGGAAGTGTTGCCGTGCTGGTCGACGGTAACCACCACCTTGTCCATCGACAATTTCAGGCGCTTGGCCGTGCTTTGCATGATGCGGATGTTGGCCTGGTGCGGAATCAACCAGTCGATGTCGGCCTCAGTCAATTCGGCTTTGGCCAAGGTGGCGCGAGCCGCTTGCTCCAGCACACCCACCGCGAGTTTGAAAACCGCTTGACCATCCATCTTCAACAACGCCGTGCCCAGCACGTCGCCACCAGAAACATTGCCTGGCACACACAAGATGTCGACATGTTTGCCATCAGCGTGCAAGTCGCTCGCCAGAATGCCTGGCGCCTCCGACGCTTCCAGCACCACGGCGCCAGCGCCGTCACCGAACAACACGCAGGTGGTGCGGTCGTTGAAATCGAGAATGCGTGAGAAGACTTCAGAGCCGACCACCAAGGCCTTGTTAGCAGCACCTGCCTTGATCATGGCGTCAGCCACGGTGAGGGCGTAAACAAAACCGCTGCACACCGCTTGCACGTCAAACGCGGCACAGCCATTGGCGCCCAGTTTGTTCTGCAAGATACAGGCGGTTGACGGGAACACCATGTCCGGCGTGGACGTGGCAACGATGATCAGATCGATGTCGGTCGCTTTGAGGCCTGCGGCCTGCAGGGCGTTTTGAGAGGCGTGCAGTGCCAGATCGCTGCTGGCTATATCGGCCGCCGCGAAGTGGCGTGCGCGGATGCCCGTGCGCTCGACAATCCACTCGTCCGAGGTTTCGACTCCATGTGTTGCCAACTCGGTCGCCAAATCCGCATTGGTCACGCGACGCGGGGGCAGATAACTTCCGGTTCCGGTGATACGGGAATATCGTGTCATAGTTTTAGTGAGAGGCGGTCGCGGCCACTGGCGCTACCCCTTCAGCACGGCGCAACAGCGGTGCTGCATGGGCGATACGCGCCTGAACGCGGTCCAACAGTTGATGGCGAGCCGCATCATACGCCCGGTTCAAAGCCTGCTCGAAAGCGAAGGCATCGGCCGAACCATGGCTTTTAAATACCAGCCCGCGCAGCCCCAACAAGGCGCCGCCGTTGTGCCGACGGTAGTCCATACGGCTTTTGAGTGCACTTAACACCGGATAGGCCACCAATGCCGCCATTTTGGTGAGCAGATTGCGCGAGAACTCGGCTTTCAGAAAGTTGACGATCATGGTCGCCACACCTTCACTGGCCTTCAAGGCCACGTTACCCACAAAGCCATCACATACGACCAAGTCGGCTACGCCCTTGTAGATGTCGTTGCCTTCAACGTTGCCGATGAAGTTCAAATCGCCAGCAGCACCTGCCGCACGCAGCAACTCGCCGGTGCGTTTGATGGTGTCGTTGCCCTTGATGGCTTCTTCACCAATGTTGAGCAAGCCCACTGTGGGGTTTTCGTTTTCGGTGAGTGCTGCAACCAGAGCCGAACCCATCACAGCAAACTGCAACAAGTGTTCAGGCTCGCAATCCACGTTGGCCCCCAGGTCCAACACTGTGGTGGCCCCGCCTGTGGCATTCGGAATTTGGCCAGCGATGGCAGGACGATCGATGCCGTCCAGCGTTTTCAGCACGTAGCGCGAAATCGCCATCAGCGCACCGGTGTTGCCGGCGGAAACGGCGGCTTGCGCGGCACCGTCCTTGACCTGCTGGATGGCCACGCGCATAGAAGAATCTTTTTTGCGCCGTAGAGCGACCTCTAGCGGGTCGTCCATGGCCACCACTTCAGTGGCAGGCACGATGCGGGCGCGTGGATGCGTGAAACCGGCCAAGCTATCAGCCAAACCGACCAGCAGCAACTCGACGTCAGGATGCCGTTCCAAGAATTGGCGGCAAGCAGGAAGGGTAACCTTGGCGCCGTGGTCCCCCCCCATGCAATCAACAGCAATGGTGATCATGCGGGATCAATACAACCCAAGTGCTGGAAACGAATCACAGCGAGCAATAAAAATGGCCCTTTGCCACCAGAGTAGCGCCGGGCCATGCGAGCTTGAAGCCGACTTAGGCTTCAGACTTGTTCTTCAGCACCTGACGACCACGGTAAAAGCCGTTAGGGCTGATGTGGTGACGCAGGTGGTTTTCACCGGTGGTGGGCTCAACAGCCACGCCGGGCACGTTCAGTGCGTTGTGCGAACGGTGCATACCGCGCTTGGAAGGAGACTTTTTGTTCTGCTGGACGGCCATGATTGGCTCCTGAGTAAATACGCCTAGAAACTAAGCGGTTGAAATAGAGAGGAGTGGGCGAAATGGAGAAATTGATTCCCCGCTCACCCAAGAACGTATTCCATGGGCCATTTCGCACGAAGCCTTTGATTATAACCCAAGTCTTTCGGATGACCAAAGCGGCCCTATTCGAGCCCCCCACCACGCAGCTTGGCGAGGGCTGCAAAGGGCTTGGGCTTGTCGGCCATGGCCTTGTCAAAGTCCTCATCGACGACTTCAAGCTTGACCTCGGTCGGGCAAACGTCATGCACCGGCACCAGAGGCATTTCCATCAGCAATTCGTCTTCGATGAGCACCGCCAAGTCAAATTCGGGGTCGATGGCGAGCACGTCTTCCTCAGCATCTTCGTCTTCAGCCTCTGCTGTGGCCTCATCGGCCACAAAACGGTAAGAGCGGTCCACATCCAGCTCAACATCCACGCTAGACAGACAGCGCTGGCAGGTCATGGGCACCGTTGAATGCGCCTGCAAATGCAGCCACACTTGGCCGGGGCCGCCCGTAACGGGACGCAACTCACCCTGCGCCGACCACTCTACAGGCGCGTTGGCCGCCTCTTCGCCCACGTCTTGCAACAGGCGTTCGTATTTTTGCAGCGGGTCGCTGGCAGAACGCTGGCCGGCACTTTGGGCGAAGGCGCGAACGTCAAGGGGAATGGCAGAGGACTCTTTCTTCATCTTGGCAGTGTAAGAGAATCGCCCCATGCATTCCACACCCGACTCCCCTACCCTCACTGTTGTTCTGGGCTCCACCTCCCGCTACCGGCGCGAGTTGATGCAGCGCCTGCGCCTGCCATTCGACGTGGCCGACCCCGCTGTGGACGAAACCCCGTTGGCCAACGAAGCGCCGCGAGACCTTGCCGTGCGCCTGGCGCTGGCCAAAGCGCAAGCGGTGGCCCAACGCTTCCCGAACGCCGTGGTGATCGGCTCCGACCAAGTGGCCGACCTGCACGGCGAGCCCATAGGCAAACCCGGCGACCACGCCCGCGCCACCGCGCAGTTGCGCCGTATGCGTGGACAGTCACTGGTGTTCCAGACGGCTGTGGCCGTGGTGTGCCAGGCCACAGGCTTCAGCCAAAACGCACTGGCGCCGGTGAAGGTGCGTTTTCGCGATTTAACCGACGACGAAATTGAGTCCTACCTGCTGGCCGAGCAGCCCTACGACTGCGCAGGCAGCGCCAAGAGCGAAGGGCTCGGCATCAGCCTGGTGGAAGCGATTGAAAGCGACGATCCGACCGCGCTGGTGGGCTTGCCACTGATCCGCACCTGCCAGTTGTTGCGCGCCGCCGGAGTCCGCATCTGATGAGCACGCCATCGACCTCCCCCCGTGGCCGCCTGTATCTGGTGCCCGCCCCACTGGACTTCGGCTGCGACAGCCAGGCACCGTTGACCGATGCTCTCCCCCAAGCCACGCTGCAAACCGCTGCACGTCTGTCGCACTGGATCTGCGAAAACGCTAAAAGCACGCGCGCCTACCTGAAGCGCGTGGACGCGTTGTTCCCCTTGGCCCAGCCAGTGCAAGCCCAGCAGATCCAAGAACTGCCGCGCGAGGTGCATAAAAAAGGCGACCACACCGGCAACTTCGACGCCACGCCGCTGCTGGCCGCTGCATTGCAAGGCCACGACATCGGCTTGGTGAGCGAAGCCGGCATGCCCGCGGTAGCCGACCCCGGTTCATCGGTGGTGCGTGTCGCACACGCGTTAGGTTTGGAGGTGGTGCCGTTGGTCGGCCCGGTATCTCTGCTGCTGGCCTTGGCTGCCAGTGGCCTGAACGGACAGAACTTTGCGTTTGTGGGCTACCTGCCGCAAGAAGCCAGTGCTCGCAACCAGCGCATCAAAGAGCTCGAATCACTGGCCCTGAAGACCGGTCAGACACAGATGTTCATTGAAACGCCCTACCGCAACGCAGCACTGCTGCAGGGGTTGCTACAAACTTTGCAGCACAACAGCCGCCTGGCGGTGTGCAGCGGACTGACCCTGGCCGATCAGCGCATTGAGAGCCGCACCGTCAAGGCTTGGCGCCAGTTGCCCACGCCAGAGGCGGCTGTGGGCGGACGCCCGGCTGTATTTTTGATTGGCCGCTAAAGGTGCTCAGCGTAGCGCTGGCATGGTGTGTAGCGCGCGCATGGCGCTATCACCGATGGCGGCGCCAAAGCGCTTGACCAAGCGCTCGGCCACGTTGTCACGGCGGGTGTAATCCACCAGTTCCTCGGCCTTGACGACTTCGCGGGCGACGTAGTCCAGGTTGCCCAGGCGGTCGGCCAAGCCCAACTCAACGGCTTTTTCACCCGTCCAGAACAGGCCGCTGAAAGTGTTCTCGTCTTCTTTCAGGCGCTGACCGCGACCCGCTTTCACGGCGGCGATGAACTGTGCATGGATCTGGTCCAGCATGCCTTGGGCAAACTCTTTTTGCTTGTCAGACAGCGGGCTGAACGGATCCAGCAGGCCCTTGTTGGCGCCAGCCGTCAGCAAGCGGCGCTCCACGCCCAGCTTGTCCATCAAACCAGTGAAGCCAAAGCCGTCCATCAGCACACCAATGCTGCCCACAATGCTGGCCTTGTCGACAAAAATCTGGTCGGCCGAAACGGCGATGTAGTAAGCCGCCGAGGCACAGGTTTCTTCCACCACTGCATAGACCGGCTTCTTGTGCAGCGCTTTGAGGCGACGCACTTCATCGTTGATCATGCCGGCCTGCACGGGGCTGCCGCCGGGCGAGTTGATCAACAGCACCACGGCCTGGGCGCCCTCGTCTTCAAATGCTGCGCGCATGGCGGCGTTGACAAACTCAGCGCTGGCATCTGCACCGGCGGCAATTTCGCCTTTAATTTCGACCACCGCAGTGTGGGCAGTGGACTTGTCTGGCGTCGGCACGGCACGCGACATGCCAATCCACGCCAAAGCAATAAAGAACACCAGCCAAGCCAGACGCACAAAGGTCTTCCAGCGGCGCGAAGACTTTTGCTCGGCCAGGGCGGCAAAAGCCAGCTTCTCTAGCGTGGCACGCTCCCAACTGGGGGCGCCTGCATCCTTGGCGGACGCCGCAGGTGCTGGCGGCCTGGGCGCCGCAGATGAAAAAGTGGGTTCCCGATCGTATTGACTCTCGGGGCCTTGGGGTTGGGTGGGTTCGGTCATGGTGGCCAGTGTAAGAAACTAAATTCGTCCGTACGTTAGTTGCGGTTAAAACGCCAACGCTTGCAAGGGGTGGCGTGCGTGCCAATGCACCACGCCATCAAATTCGCTGAGTTCGATTTTGACCAAGCCGCCTCGGCAAGGCCCGCCAGCGCAGGTACCCGAATCGGGCCGGTAAGCCGCGCCGTGGGTGGCACACAGCAGCCAGTCGCCAGTGTCGTCAAAAAAACGGTTCGGCTGGTAGTCCATCTCCATCGCCACGTGGCTGCAGCGGTTGAGGTAGGCATGGGCCTGGCCTTTGTAGCGGATGGCGAAGGCGCGGCAGGTCTGGCCCAGGTACACCACGTCAAACGGCACGGCATCCCCGCCGTTGACCAAGTCGCGGGCATTGCAGAGGGGGATGGCGCCGTCAGTCATTCTGCTTTTTGAAGAGGGCTAGCCGTTTGCCAAAAGCCAGGCATGCAGGTCACTCACAGAATGCGCCACATGCAGGGGGCGCAAGGTGTGAAAGACCGATGGTTCATGGGCGCCATAGCTCACACCCACACTGGCACAGCCAGCGTTCAAGGCCATTTGCAGGTCGTGCGTGGTGTCGCCAATCATCAGCGTCCGTTCGGGCGCCACGCCAAATTCACGCATCAGCTCGACCAGCATGCGCGGGTGGGGCTTGCCTGCGGTTTCATCAGCGGTGCGCGAACCCGCAAACACGCCCTTCAACGCTTGGGTGTGCAGCACCTCATCCAAACCGCGACGCGATTTACCGGTGGCGACCGTCAGCGTATGGTTGCGCGCCTTCAAGTCGGCCAACATGGGCAACACGCCATCAAACAAGCTGATGTCGTCCTGGTGCTGCATGTAGTGATAACGGTAGCGCGCGCCCAGCTCGGGGTATTTTTCAGGCGGTACATCGGGTGCCGCATGGGCCAAGGCCTGCATCAACGCCATGCCGATCACATAAGACGCGGCTTCTTTGGTGGGCACAGCGCCCCCCACATCACGCACCGCTTCCTGGATGCAGCGCGTGATGATGGCCGTAGAGTCAAACAGGGTGCCATCCCAGTCGAAAGCGATCAGATCAAATTTAGCGGATGGCATGAGGTCCCTGTTTTAACCCGGCGAGCGGCCGTAGACGTCCTGGAAGCGCACGATATCGTCTTCGCCCAGGTAGCTTCCAGACTGTACTTCAATCATCTCCAGCTCGACACGGCCTGGGTTCTCCAGGCGGTGGGTGGTGCCCAGCGGAATGTAAGTGGATTCGTTTTCCGACACCAGAAACACCTCTTCGCCACGCGTGACGCGGGCAGTGCCGCTCACCACAATCCAGTGCTCGGCGCGGTGGTGGTGCATCTGCAGCGACAGCGAGCCGCCCGGCTTGACCACAATGCGTTTGACCTGGAAGCGCGCGCCGTGGTCCACGCTGTCGTACCAGCCCCAGGGACGGAACACCTTGCGGTGCAACTGGCCCTCAGAGCGCTCAGCCGTCTTCAGCTTATCAACGATCTTTTTGACGTCTTGGGTTTTGTCTTTGTGCGCGACCAGAATCGCGTCCGCGGTCTCCACCACCACAATATTTTCCAGGCCCACGCAGGCCACTAGGCGACCTTCAGACAAGGCCAGCGTGCCCGTGCAGTCGTGCATCAACACGTCGCCCAGCGCGACGTTGGCGCCTTCGCTCTTGGGCAGCACTTTCCACAGGGCGTCCCATGCGCCTACGTCGGACCAACCGGCCGACAAGCCGATCACCACGCCGGGCGGCAAACCGGCTTTGCCCGTGAGCTCACCACCGGCAATGCGCTCCATCACGGCGTAGTCGATCGAGTCGCTGGGGCAGCCAGCAAAAATATCTTTGTCGACGCGCACAAACTCGCCATCGGTAGAGCCGCCCTTCCAGGCGGCTTCGCACGCGGCCAGGATATCGGGGCGGCATTGACCCAGCGCCGCGAGCCACACCGAGGCGCGCAACATGAACAGGCCGCTGTTCCACGCGTAGGTGCCGGCGTCCAAATACTGCTGGGCCGTGGCCAGGTCTGGCTTTTCCACAAAACGCGCAATCAGCCGCGCCGGGTTGGCCGGGTCGACATTGCTGAAAACAGCACCCGACTGGATGTAGCCGTAGCCGGTTTCCGGCGCATCGGCCGTGATACCAAAAGTGACCACCGCGCCATCTTGCGCCAGTGCCGCGCCTTGGCGCACCACGGTTTGGAAGGCTACTGTGTCCAGAATTACGTGGTCTGCCGGCATCACCAGCAGGATCGGGTCTTTGCCGTCGCGCAGGGCAGCCAACGCGGCCAGCGTCAACGCAGGCGCAGTGTTGCGGCCTGACGGCTCCAACACCACAGTGCCGGGCTGTTTGATCAGGCGCAGTTGCTCGGCAATGACGAACCGGTATTCCTCGTTGCACACCACCATGGGCGGTGCCAGGGTCAACGACTCAATGCCGTTGACGCGGCGCACCGTAGCTTGCAGCAGCGTGTCGTCGCCGATGAGCGGCAACAGCTGTTTAGGGTATTTTTCGCGCGACAGCGGCCACAGGCGTGTGCCTGAACCACCGGAGAGGATGACCGGTTGAATCTGCATATAACTCCCTAATAAGAAGACGGCAGCTCGCCAGCGCTGGCAGCCGAGAAACCCGCGCCCCCTACCCACGACATGGCCGCTGGCGGGGTTCTAAAAACGCTTCAAAACGATTATTGCAGAGGACTATCCCGATTGGCACATCTCGATTTAGGTGTTAGCGAACCTCAACCCGTATTTCGCAACCCTGCCGCAATGCCGTTGATGGAGATGTGAATCCCCGTCTGCACACGCTGATCTGACTGGCCAGTGCGGTAACGCCGCACCAACTCGACCTGCAAATGGTGCAGCGGATCGATGTACGGAAAGCGATGCCGGATCGAGCGCTGTAACGAAGCGTTACCCGAAAGGCGTTGTTTTTCGCCCGTGATCAACCCCAGCGCGTTGGCCGTGCGGTGCCATTCGGCCTCAATCGACGCAAAGATCTTCTTGCGTAGACGCGCGTCGGCCACCAGTTCCGAATAGCGCGAAGCCAGCGCCAGGTCGCTCTTGGCCAGCACCATGTCCATGTTGCTCAGCAGCGTGCTGAAGAACGGCCACTGCTTGTACATTTTTTGTAGCAGCTGCAGCTGAGCCTTCTTGCCGTCCGGGCCGTTTTCGTTCAAGAACTGCTCGACCGCCGCGCCAAAGCCAAACCAGCCCGGCAGCGTCAACCGGCATTGGCCCCAGCTAAAGCCCCACGGAATGGCGCGCAGGTCTTCAATCTTTTGCGAGGCTTTGCGCGACGCGGGGCGCGAGCCGATGTTCAACTCGGCAATTTCGCGGATTGGTGTGGAATCGAAGAAGTACGACGTGAAGCCCGGGGTCTCGTACACCAGCGCGCGGTACGCTGCCATGCTGGCCAGCGACAAGCTGCTCGCGGCCTGCAAGAAGGCCGTGGTGGCCGGCTTGGTGGGCTGCAGCAAGGTTGCCTCCAAGGTGGCGGCTACCAAGGTCTCCAGGTTACGCCGGCCGATTTCAGGGTTGGCGTATTTGGAGCCAATGACTTCGCCCTGCTCGGTCAGGCGGATCTGCCCGCGCACCGTGCCGGGCGGCTGCGCCAGAATGGCCTGGTAGCTTGGGCCGCCGCCACGCCCCACAGTGCCGCCTCGGCCGTGGAACATGCGCAGCGTGATGTTATGGCTGTTGGCCAGTTGGTCGAACAGCTCCACCAACGCAATCTCGGCACGGTACAGCTCCCAATTGCTGGTGAAGATGCCGCCGTCCTTGTTGCTGTCCGAGTAGCCGAGCATGATGTCTTGCTCGGCGCCACTGCGGCGCACCAAGTCAGCCACGCCGGGCAGCGCATAGAACTCGCGCATGATGGGCGAGGCGTTGCGCAGGTCTTCAATGGTTTCGAACAGCGGCACGACGATCAGGTCATTCGTCGCTTGCTGGTCCAGCGTGCCACGCATCAGGCCCACTTCTTTTTGCAGCAGCAGCACTTCCAGCAAGTCGCTCACCGTCTCGGTGTGGCTGATGATGTAGTGGCGAATAGCCTGTTCGCCGTAACGTGCACGCACGGTGCGGGCGGCTTCAAAAATGGCCAGTTCGCTGCGGGTGTGTTCGGAATACTCGGTGCCCATCACACGCAGCGGCCGCGCGTCGTTCAGCAGGCGCACCAGCAGCTCGCGCTTCGCGGCTTCGTCGAGCCCCGAGTACTTGGGCTCGATGCGCGCCACGGCCAACAACTCGGCCACCACTTCTTCGTGTTTGTCGGAGCTTTGGCGCAAGTCGACCGTGGCAAGGTGGAAGCCAAACACTTCGACCGCGCGGATCAGCGGCTGCAGGCGCTGCGTGACCAGCACCGCCCCATGGTGCGCGCGCAGCGAGGTTTCAATGGTGCGCAGGTCGGCCAAAAATTCTTCGGCCTTGAGGTACGGGTTTTGCGGCGCGACGGCGTGGCGTGCGGCCTCGCCGCCCGACAAGTCTTTCAACGTGGCCGCCAGCCGCGCGTACATGCCGGTGAGTGCGCGGCGGTAAGGCTCGTCCTGGCGGTGCGCGTTGGTGTCGGGCGAATGCTCGGCCAGCGCTTGCATCTCGGGGCTCACGTCGACCAAGCGGGCCGAGAGCGACAACTCGCCGCCCAGGTAATGCACTTCGGTGAGGTAGTGGCGCAACGCCATGTCAGCCTGGCGGCGCAGTGCGTATTCCAGCGTCTGCGCGCTGACATTCGGGTTGCCGTCGCGGTCACCGCCAATCCACTGGCCCATGCGCAAGAAGCTGTGCACGGGGTTGTTGCCCAACTCACGCTCCAGGTTGGCGTAGATGCGCGGAATTTCGCGCAGGAAGGTGGCTTCGTAATAACTCAGCGCGTTTTCAATTTCGTCGGCCACGGTGAGCTTGGAATAACGCAGCAGCCGGGTCTGCCACAGCTGCATCACACGGGCGCGCAATTGCGCTTCGTTGGCGGCCAACTCGCGCGGGGTGAGCGCGTCGCGGTTGGTCGGCGTCATGGCGGCGCGGGCGCGGATTTCGTCGCGTGTGGTCAGCAGCAAAGCGATGCCGCGCTCGGCGTCCAAAATGCTCTTGCGCTGCACCTCGGTGGGGTGCGCCGTCAGCACGGGCGACACAAAGGCGTGCGCCAAGGTTTGCGAAATGGCTTTGGGGCCGATGCCGGCCCAGCGCAGGCGCGACAAGGCCACTTCAATGCTGCCCTCTTGTGTGTCGCCGGCACGCTCGTGGATGGTGCGGCGGCGGATGTGGTGGCGGTCTTCGGCCAGGTTGGCCAAGTGGCTGAAGTAGGTAAACGCACGTATCACGCTCACCGTCTGGTCGCCGCTCAGGCCTTTCAGCAGCTTCTTCAAAGCTTTATCGGCCTCGGCATCGGCATCGCGGCGGAAGGCCACCGACAGCTTGCGTACTTGCTCGACCAGTTCATACTCAGCCACGCCCTCTTGCTCGCGAATCACATCGCCGAGCAGGCGGCCCAGGAGGCGGATGTCTTCCACCAGCGGGCGTTCGTTGTCTTTGGATCGCCCCCCGGCGCGGGCTGTTTTTTCAGGTGCGCCAGCAGCGGGTGCCGCTTTGGTTTTGGAGGGCGCGCTGGAGGGTTCTGCCGTGGTCATGCGATGCTTCCTGATGGGGAGGGGCCAAAGGGCCAAGAAGGTTGACGAACGGCCCCCATGCTAGCATCGACCGCACTACCAAATTACAGACAGGTTACGTGTTTTGAGCCTCGCCGCCCCCTCCCAAGCCCCCCGCTCCAACATCGTCATCGCCACGCGAGAAAGCCGCTTGGCGCTGTGGCAGGCCGAGCACGTGCGCAGTCTGCTGCTGCGGCGTGGCCACGACGTTTCGCTCTTGGGCATGACCACGCGCGGCGACCAAATTCTCGACCGCACGCTGAGCAAAGTGGGCGGTAAAGGCCTGTTCGTCAAAGAGCTGGAAAACGCGCTGGAAGACGGCCGTGCCGACCTGGCCGTGCATTCTCTCAAGGACGTGCCAATGGAACTGCCCGAGGGCTTCAGCCTGGTGTGTGTGCTGGAGCGCGAAGACCCACGCGACGCGTTTGTCTCCAACCGCTACGCCAGCCTGGATGAGATTCCACAAGGCGGCGTGATCGGCACCTCCAGCCTGCGCCGCCAGGTGTTGATTCGTGCGCTGCGCCCCGACCTGCGGATTGAGCCGCTGCGTGGCAACCTCGACACGCGCCTGCGCAAGCTCGACGAAGGCCAGTTCGACGGCATTGTGCTGGCCGCCGCGGGTTTGATTCGCCTGGGCCTGCAAGACCGCATCCGCAACGCCTTTGAACCCGACGCCATGCGCCCCGCCGCCGGCCAAGGCGCGCTGGGCATTGAGATCCGCACCGACAGAACCGATCTGGCCGCACTGCTGCAACCGCTGGCACACCAGCCCACCTGGCTGGCCGTGGCCGCCGAGCGCGCCGTGAGCCGTGCCATGGGCGGCAGTTGCTCGATGCCGTTGGCCGCGTTCGCCACCTGGGACGGCCCTGTGCTGCGCCTGGACGCCGCCTGGGGCGATGCCGAAGGCTCCGGCGCCTTGCTCACCGCCCACACCAGCGCAGCCATCACCGACACCGCCAGCGCCGAAGAGCTGGGCCAGCAAGCCGCCGCCACGCTGCAAGCCGCTGGCGCAAGGTAGGCCTTTTTTCGATTCGCGCGATGCGTGTCATCGTCACCCGCCCCGAACCCGAAGCGACACGCTGGGTCGCCGCACTGCAAGCGCGTGGGTTTGATACCGCCGCTTTGCCGCTGATCGACATCACGCCTGCTCGCAACCCTGCGCTTGTACACGCCGCCTGGCAAAGGCTCGCCAACTACCAAGCGCTGATGTTTGTGAGTGGCAGCGCGGTCACGCATTTCTTTGAACAAAACAGGCCTTCAGCGCAATCCGAATATGCGCAAGCAGCTCCTGATATAGGAGCAACCAGGGCTTGGGCCACTGGCCCCGGCACCCAGGCCGCACTGCTGCAACTTGGCCTGGCCGCTAGCCAAATCGACGCACCCGCGCACAGCGCTGGGCAGTTCGACTCCGAAGCCCTGTGGCAGTTGGTAGCGCCGAATGTGACGCTCGGCACCCGCGTGCTGGTGGTACGCGGCGGCGGTGTCGACGGTGAAAGCGCGGGCCGCAGTTGGCTCACCGAACAACTCGCCGCAGCGGGCGCCGTGGTCGACACCGTGGTGGCCTACGAGCGCCATCCACCGCAGTTCACACCCGCACAACTGGTGCTGGCACAGAGCGCCACCCACGATGGCACAGTATGGCTGCTCAGCAGTTCTGAGGCCATTGGCAACCTCCAGGTTTGCTTGGCCGGGCACCCCCTGACCGCCGCCAAAGCCGTGGCCACACACCCGCGTATCGCCGATGCTGCGCGTACAGCGGGTTTTGGTGTTGTTTGCTCGTCACGTCCTACCCTGGACGACGTAGCTGCGTCGATAGAATCCCTGATATGAACGCCGAGCTTTCCCCACACGACGCGTCGCCTGCGGCCCCCGCAGCGACTGCCGCAACGCCCACCCCAACGCCCGTCCAGCCACGCACCAGCGGCTTTCAGCCCATGGTCTGGATCGTCGGCGCCGTCGCGGTGGCCGGGCTGGCCGGTAGCGGCCTGCTGTGGCAAAAGCTCAGCACCATCCAGGAACAACTGGCGCGCCAAAGCGGCGACGCGGGCACCAAGTCCATCGAAGCCCACACCATCGCCAAACAAGCGCAAGACCTGGCGCGCGACACCGCCTCGCGTGTGGCCGTAGCCGAGTCACGCCTGTCGGAGTCGATGCTGCAGCGCGCGCAGATCGACGACCTGGTGCAAAGCCTCACCCGCTCGCAAGACGAAAACCTGGTGGTCGACCTCGAATCCTCACTGCGCCTGGCGCTGCAACAAGCGCAGGTGACCGGCAGCGTGGAGCCACTGTTGGCCGCACTGGCCAGCGCCAACGAACGCATCACCCGCTCGCCACACCCGCGCCTGGCCGGCCTGCAGCGCGCCATGGCACACGACGTGGAACGCATCAAAGCTGCCAATGTGACCGACACCCCCGGCCTCCTGGCACGCCTGGACGACCTGGTGCGCCAAGTGGACGACCTGCCCACCCTCAACACCGCGCTGGCGCCTGGCCTGCCTGCCCCAGCGCAAGCTACAGCACCCGTGCCCACCGAGTGGTGGCAAAAGTGGCTCAGCACCATCGCCGAAGAAGCCCGCAAACTGGTACGCGTAAGCCGTGTCGACCAACCTGAAGCCGCCCTGCTGTCACCCGAGCAAACCGTGTTCCTGCGTGAAAATCTGAAGCTACGCCTGTTGAACGCGCGCTTGGGTTTGCTGGCACGGCAAATGGAATCGGTGCGCAGCGACCTCGCGGCATCGACCACCATGCTGAACAAGTATTTCGACCCGGCCTCGCGTAAAACGCAGGTGGCTGCGGGCCTGCTGCTGCAGGTGCAAGGCCAGCTCAAAACCACCGAGCTGCCACAGTTGACTGAAACCCTGGCGGCCCTCTCCGCCGCCACGGCAGGACAATAAGCATGCGTGTGATTGTTTGGCTCCTGGCACTGTTTGCCACGGCCGTCGCCGTGGCATTGATGATGGGCGACAACCAGAGCAACGTCACGCTGTTCTGGCACCCCTACCGCGTCGACCTTTCGCTCAACCTGGTGCTGATCGCACTGGTGGTAGGTTTTGTGGTCTTGCACTTGGCATTGCGCGCCCTCTCGGCTCTGTTTGCCATGCCGCAGCAAGCCCTGCGCTGGCGCCTGCAGCAACGCGAACGCGCCATGCACGCCGCGCTGCTCGAAGGCCTGTCGCACCAACTCGCCGGCCGCTTCTTGCGCGCACGCAAAGCCGCTGAAGCCGCGCTTGAACAAGAAAAAGCCCTGGCCGCCAGCGGCCACCACGTGGCCCACGCCGAGAAGCTGCGCGCCCTGTCGCACCTGGTCACCGCCGAAAGCGCCCACGCCTTGCAAGACCGCGTCACTCGCGACGAACACCTGCAACTGGCGCTCACCAGCACCGACCAACGCGACGCCCAAGAAACCCGCGAAGGCGTGCAAATGCGCGCCGCCCGTTGGGCCCTGCAAGACCGCGATCCGCAGCAAGCCTTGATGTGGCTGGACAGCATGTCCAGCGGCGCCGGCCGCCGCACGCTGGCCCTGCGCGCACGCCTGAAGGCCGCGCGCCTGGCTGGCCAAACCGGCCCGGCGCTGGAAACCGCCCGTCTGCTGGCCAAACACCGCGCCTTCTCGGACGCCGCCGCCCAAAGCCTGCTGCGCAGCCTGGCGCTCGAGACTATCAGCGATGCTTACGACGTGGCCCAACTCCAAGCCGCCTGGGCCCGCCTGGACCGCAACGAACACCAGATGCCCGAAGTCGCCATCCACGCCGCGCAGCGCATGGTGCAACTGCAAGGCCCCATCGACCAGGCGCGCCAATGGCTGCTGCCGGTATGGGAACACTGGATGGCCCACCCCAACAGTTGGACCGACACCCAGACCATCAAGCTGATCCACGCCTTGGAAGACGGCTTTGCGGCTTCTGACCAAGCCATCGACCTACCTTGGCTGCAACGCATCGAGCAAGCCCAACAACGCTTTCCGCGCGATGCGAATCTGCAATACCTCGCCGGCATGGCCTGCATGCAGCAGCAGCTATGGGGCAAGGCGCAGCAATTGCACACCCAAAGCGTGCAACACCTCCAAGACCGCGAACTCAAACGCCGCTCGCTGCGTGCGCTGGCGGTGCTGGCCGAGCAGCGTGGTGATGAAGCTGCAGCGCAGGATGCTTATCGGCAAGCGGCGATGGTGTAAGGCTTGGCCTCCCACCCCAGCTAAATCCAGTTGACCCCTGCCGACTCCCGCCAACTCTCGTAATGAGGCTGCAGGGAAATTGGTTCACACGCCAATTTGCTATTAATAGAGAAGCTGTTGCCGCTAAATGAGCGTTACAGGCCGATTTAGCCTCAAACACAGTCATCGCCCGCCTGGCACCGCCACGCGAGTGCACAGGGTTTGACTCGACCACAATAGCGCGCGTTACAAGCCAGCTTTTCGAGGTCGCTAGACACGATGACCGTTCAACGGCCCGATGCGCAGAAGCCGCACTGCCCCCCCCAGTCCGGGTTCACTACACCCCTCCTTGACAACAGCAAACCCAAAAAAGAAAAGGACCCGAAGGTCCTTTTCTTTTTGCTCGACCGTGGTTTAGAACGGCAGTTGCATGTTGCGCAGATCGCGCTTGGTTTCCACCAGCACCAGAGGCTCGGTGTCGATCACGACCGCTGGTGGGCGCTCGCGTGGCACGTGCACGGGCTTGGGTTCTGCGGCGATCGCGGCTTGCACAGCGGCGGCGCGCTCGGCGTCGGTGCGCACCCATTGCAGGCCGGAGTTTTGCGCCACTTGGTCCAGGGCTGCCAATGGCAGCTCGAACGAGGTGACCTTCGGCAAGCCACCTTGGGCTGCTGCAGGAGCGGCCACTGGCGCAGCCACAGGAGGAGCAGCAACAGCGGCAGCCTTCGGCACTTCGATCTGCGCGGCAGGAGCCGTGGTCAAAGCAGCCACAGGTGCAGCGACGGGAGCCGCCACAGGAGCAGAGTCAACCGATGCTTCGGACGATGCAGCCAAGGCCACGTCGTTCGGCACAAACGCGGCCGCTTGCGAACCATCAGCGTTCTCGCGCGGGGCTCGGTCTTTACGGTCGCGGCCATAACGGTCACGTGAACGCTTTTCGCGGCGTTGTGGCTCGGCGCCCTCGACAGCGGCTTCACCGCGCTCGATGGCTTGGGCATCCCCACCCACATCCGCGTCTTGCGGTTGTGGCTGTTGTGGCGCTTGCGCTTCTGCTGCGGCTACAGGTGCTGCAGCGGTTTGCGCGAAGTACGATGGACGCTCTGGGCGCTCGGCTGGCTCTTGCACTGGACGCTCAGCACGGTCGCCACGCTCTTGGCGCTCACCGCGCTCGGCGCGAGGAGGACGCTCGCCGCGTGGTTCACGAGGTTCACGGGGTTCGCGCGGCTCACGGGCCACTTCCTGACCGTTTTCGTCACGTGGTGCGTCTTCACGCGGGCCACGACCACCACGGTTACCACGGCCATTGCGGCCTTGGCCTTCGCCTCGTTCGGCGCGTTCAGCACGATCCGCACGCTCTGGACGGGCTTCGCCTTCGGTCACTTCCACGGCACCGGGTGCAACCGCACCGTTGGTGGCCGCTGCAGCGACTTCAGCTTCAGGACGGTTACGACCGCCACGTTCACCACGACCACCGCGTTCGCCACGGCCATTACGGTCGCGGCCACGGCCTTCTTCACCAGCGGCTTGTTCAGCGCGCGGTTGGCCTTCGCCACGCGGCTGACCTTCACCACGTGGTGGACGTTCGCCACGGGCTGGGCGGTCCCCTCGCTCAGTGCGGTCACCACCATTGCGTGGACCACGGCCTTCTTGGCCTTCGCGGGCCTCGCCGTCGCGGGCTTGGCCATCGCGACCACGGCCACGGCCGCCTTCACGCCCACCGTCGCGGCCACCACGGCCACCTTCGCTGCGTTGGCCGCCACGGCCTTCACGTTTTTCTTCTGCCTTGACTGGCGCTGGGGCGGGTGCTGCTGCCACAGGCGTTTCAGCCGCAGGCGCGCCACCCAGGATGCGCTTGATCCAGCCAAAGAAGCCGGATTCGGCCGGTGCTGCGACGGGCGCAGGCGCGGCTGCCACGGGTGCGGGCTGGGCCGCAGCCACAGGCGCTGCTGCCGCACGTGGTTGCGCTTGCGGTGCGGGTGCGTCTGGCAACACACCCTTGATCACCGGGGTTTGCTTGTTGGTGGGCTCTTGCGAGCGGCGCGACACAGCCGTTGGATCGTCGATCTCTTCGGCCATCTTGTAGCTGGACTCGATGTGGTCCAGGCGCGGATCGTCGTGTTTCAGACGTTCGAGCTTGTAGTTCGGGCGCTCCAGCGTCTTGTTGGGCACCATCAACACGTTGATGCGTTGCTTCAACTCGATCTTGGTGATTTCGGTGCGCTTTTCGTTCAACAGGAACGAAGCCACGTCGACCGGCACCTGGCACAGCACCGAAGCGGTGTTGTCCTTCAGCGATTCTTCCTGGATGACGCGCAGGATCTGCAGCGCCGAGCTTTCCGTGTCGCGGATGTGGCCGGAGCCGCCGCAACGTGGGCAAGGAATCGAAGCGCCTTCGGACAGCGCTGGGCGCAGGCGTTGGCGGCTCATTTCCATCAGGCCGAACTTGCTGATGGTGCCGAACTGCACACGTGCGCGGTCTTGGCGCAGCGCGTCGCGCAGGCGGTTTTCCACGTCGCGGCGGTTGCGGCTTTCTTCCATGTCGATAAAGTCGATCACGATCAGGCCACCCAAGTCGCGCAGACGCATCTGGCGCGCCACTTCTTCAGCGGCTTCGAGGTTGGTGCGGGTCGCGGTTTCTTCGATGTCGCCACCGCGAATCGAGCGTGCCGAGTTCACGTCCACCGAAACCAGGGCTTCGGTGTGGTCGATCACAATCGCGCCGCCGGACGGCAGTTGCACCGTGCGGGCGTAAGCGGATTCGATCTGGTGTTCGATCTGGAAGCGGCTGAACAGCGGCGCGTCGTCGCGGTAACGCTTCACGCGGGCAGCGTGTTCAGGCATCACGTGGGCCATGAACTGCTGGGCTTGTTCGTAGACTTCGTCGGTGTCGATCAGGATGTCGCCGATGTCGCCGTTGAAGTAGTCGCGAATGGCGCGGATCACCAGGCTCGACTCTTGGTAAATCAGGAAGGCGCCCTTGCCTTGTTTGCCGGCGCCGTCAATCGCGGTCCACAGCTTCAACAGGTAGTTCAAGTCCCATTGCAGCTCAGAAGCACTGCGGCCAATGCCAGCGGTGCGCGCGATGATGCTCATCCCGTTCGGGTATTCGAGCTGGTCCATCGCTTCTTTGAGCTCGGCCCGGTCTTCACCTTCGATGCGGCGCGAAACGCCACCACCGCGGGGGTTGTTCGGCATCAGCACGACGTAGCGGCCGGCCAGCGAGACAAAGGTGGTCAGCGCCGCGCCCTTGTTGCCGCGTTCTTCTTTTTCGACCTGAACAATCAGTTCCTGGCCTTCACGAATGACTTCGTTGATACGCGCCTGGCTGACCGGCACGTTTTGCGAGAAATATTGTTTGGAGATTTCTTTGAATGGCAGAAAACCGTGACGGTCTTCGCCGTAGTCCACAAAGCAAGCCTCCAGAGAGGGCTCTACGCGGGTCACGACCGCTTTGTAGATATTGCCTTTGCGCTGTTCGCGCCCTTCAACTTCGATTTCGTAGTCGAGCAGTTTTTGCCCGTCGACGATGGCCAAGCGGCGTTCTTCAGCCTGTGTGGCGTTGATCAGCATCCGTTTCATGGTGCGGTTCCTTTTACTGGGCACTTGCAGCCCAGACTGTTCTTCGGTTTACATGCTCAAAATGAGCTTCTGATGCCGGAACAGACGCCTGAAAACGAATGGAATTGCCAGAGAGCCGCCACTATGTGAACCTTGGTTCAGACGCTAGTGGGGGCGAGGGCACATGGATCAAAACGGGGAATCGCAGGGCTTTATTTGCTATCAAATGAAGAGCTGGCTGCGCTGCACTGAAACGCGCTACCACCCAATTCGCGCTGAAATGCAGCGGCCTGAGCCACCGCACGCAAAGTTGAATATAGGTTAGCAACACGACAGTTCTCGTTTCAATCCGCAAGGCAGGCAGGGCGTTTGCCCGGTCTGCCAGGTTTTGGGTATTCCGTATCAATGTTTACAGAGCGTCGGCTCGACCCACCACCAACTCCTGCCACCAGCACCAAAGGGTCACGTGGTCTACAGGAAATCAGCCTGGGCGGCATCGACTTCACAGCGTCTTCGCTTAAGCACTCTAAAATTGAGACTAATCAAGTACTTACGACACGACGCTGGTGAAAAATATTATAGGGGCTAACAACCCACCTCCCGCACCCGAGGTTAAATTGGTCACGGTTGACGACGGCAGCACAGGCCAGCGGCTCGATAACTTCTTGTTACGCCAGCTCAAAGGTGTGCCCAAAACCCACGTCTATCGCATCATCCGCAGTGGCGAAGTGCGCATCAATAAAAAACGCGCATCTGCTGATACGCGTGTAGAAGAAGGCGACGTGATTCGCCTACCCCCCGTACGAATGGCCGAGCGCGTGGAAATCGCATCTGGCTCGGCCACGCCCGCTGCCGCAGCGGCGCCACCGCGCGAATTTCCCATCCTGTTTGAAGACGACCACTTGCTCGCCATCAACAAACCCGCCGGTGTGGCGGTGCATGGTGGCAGCGGTGTGAGTTTTGGAGTGATCGAGCAATTGCGCATCGCGCGCCCGCAAGCGCGTTACCTGGAACTGGTGCACCGGCTGGACCGCGAAACCTCGGGCATCTTGCTGATCGCCAAAAAGCGCAGCGCCCTGCTCAACCTGCAAGACCAGTTTCGCGAACGTGAAACCGGCAAGACCTACCTCGCGCTGACGCTGGGCGCCTGGCCCGCTAATAAGAAGGTGCTGGACAAGCCCTTGCACAAATACCTGCTACCCGATGGAGAGCGCCGCGTGAAGGTGGTGGCCAAGGACCACCCGGACGGCATGCGTTCGCTGAGCCTGGTGAAGATCCAGCAAAAGCTCGACGACTACTCTCTATTAGAAGTGACCATCAAAACCGGGCGCACCCACCAGATCCGCGTGCACCTGGCCAGCGAAGGCCACCCGATTGCAGGCGACGACAAATACGGCGATTTCGAGCACAACAAGCTGATGCAAAAACATGGCCTCAAACGCATGTTTCTGCATGCTTGGAAGCTGCAACTCAGCCACCCTGCCACCGGTGAAGCTTTGGCCTTGCAGGCCGAGTTGCCGCCCGAGTTGCAGAGCTTTGTGAGCCAACCCTTACACCCGCGTTGGGTTGCATCTGGCACCTCCTAGCAACACTGCTGACGTTTACACGGCTATTTGAATCAACGATGATCAAGTAACCTTTTGCTACCTGCTACATTTTGGGCTTATGGCCGTTGTCGACACATTCAAACAGGACGCTTCTTCTGTAGCCCTGCCCGGGTTAGCAAGAGCGTTGATTCTGGCTGGCAAGCTGGGGCAAAAGGCCGCTGAAGACATCTACAGCAAGGCTAAGTCTAGCCGCACCAGTTTCATCGCTGAGTTGGTGGGTTCGGGCTCTGTATCGGCCTACGACCTCGCGCACACCATGTCGGTAGCGTTCGCTGCGCCGCTGCTCGACCTCGATGCCATCGACCTGCAGCGCCTGCCGCGCGATTTGCTCGACCCCAAGATCTGCCAAGCCTACCGCGTGGTGGTGCTCAGCAAGCGCAACAACCGGTTGATCGTCGCCACGGCCGACCCGGCCGACCAGGACGCGGCTGAAAAAATCAAGTTCTCCACGCAAATGGGCGTGGACTGGATCATTGCCGAGTACGACAAGCTCTCCAAGCTGGTAGACGCCAGCACCATGTCGGCTGGCGACGCGCTCGACGGCATCACCGGCGGCGACTTCGAGTTTGACGACGCCATGATGGCCAGCCACACCGAGGTGGCCGATGTCAGCGCCACCACCGAGGTGGAAGACGCGCCGGTGGTGAAGTTCCTGCACAAAATGCTGCTCGATGCCGTGGGCATGCGCGCTTCTGACTTGCACTTCGAACCCTACGAACACCAATACCGCGTGCGATTCCGTATCGACGGTGAACTGCGCGAAGTGGCCTCGCCACCCGTGGCCATTAAAGAAAAGCTGGCCTCACGCATCAAGGTGATCTCGCGCCTTGATATCTCGGAAAAGCGCGTCCCGCAAGACGGCAAAATGAAACTCAAAGTCGGCCCCGAGCGCGTGATCGACTTCCGCGTGAGCACCTTGCCCACGCTGTTTGGCGAAAAGATCGTGATCCGGATTCTGGACCCCAGCAGCGCAAAGCTCGGCATCGAAGCCCTGGGTTACGAGCCCGAAGAAAAAGCGCGCCTGCTGCATGCCATCGGTCGTCCCTACGGCATGATCTTGGTGACCGGCCCCACCGGCTCGGGCAAGACGGTGTCGCTCTACACCTGTCTGAACCTGCTGAACAAACCCGGCGTGAACATCGCCACGGCCGAAGACCCGTCTGAAATCAACTTGCCTGGCGTGAACCAGGTGAACGTGAACGAAAAAGCCGGGCTGACGTTTGCCGCTGCGCTGAAGTCGTTTCTGCGCCAGGATCCCGACATCATCATGGTCGGCGAAATTCGCGACATCGAAACCGCCGACATCTCCATCAAGGCAGCCCAGACCGGCCACTTGGTGTTGTCCACGCTGCACACCAACGACGCCCCCACCACGCTGACACGCATGCGCAACATGGGCATCGCGCCGTTCAACATCGCCTCCAGCGTGATCTTGATCACCGCGCAGCGCCTGGCGCGCCGGCTGTGCAGTAACTGCAAAGTGCCGATCGATATTCCGCCCAAGGCGCTGCTCGATGCGGGCTACGCAGAAGAAGATCTGGACGGCTCGTGGAAGCCTTACGGCCCCGTGGGCTGCTCGGCCTGCAACCACGGCTACAAAGGCCGTGTGGGCATCTACCAGGTGATGCCGGTGAGCGAAGAGATCCAACGCATCATCTTGCGCGACGGTGACGCCCTGGAAATTGCCGACCAAGCCAAGCGCGAGGGTGTGCGCAGCCTGCGTCAATCAGGCTTGGTCAAAGTCAAGCAAGGCATGACTTCGCTGGAAGAAGTGCTGGCCGTCAGCAACGAATAACACTACGACCGGAAGCGACCAAGGCACTCCATGGCTACTGCAGCGTCCAGGGACATCAAAGAATTCATCTTCGAGTGGGAAGGCAAGGACCGCAACGGCAAGCAGGTGCGCGGGGAAACGCGCGCCGTGGGCGAAAACCAGGTTCAGGCCACGTTGCGCCGCCAGGGCGTGTTTCCGACCAAGATCAAGAAGCGCCGCATGCGCTCGGGCAAATCCATCAAGCCCAAAGACATTGCCATCTTCACACGCCAGCTCGCCACCATGATGAAGGCAGGCGTGCCGTTGTTGCAGGCGTTTGACATCGTGGGCCGGGGCAATAGCAACGCCAGCGTCACCAAATTGCTCAACGACATTCGCACCGACGTGGAAACCGGCAGTTCGCTCAGCGCAGCTTTCCGCAAGTTTCCAATGTACTTCAACAGCCTGTACTGCAACCTGGTGGAAGCTGGTGAAGCCGCCGGCATCTTGGAGTCGCTGCTCGACCGCCTGGCCACCTACATGGAAAAGACCGAGGCCATCAAGTCGAAGATCAAGTCGGCCTTGATGTACCCGACCTCGGTGATCGTGGTGGCGTTTGTCGTGGTGTCGGTGATCATGATTTTTGTGATCCCGGCGTTCAAGGAAGTGTTCTCCAACTTTGGTGCCGATCTGCCTGGTCCCACGTTGACAGTGATCGCCATCAGCGAAGTGTTCGTGGCGTACTGGTGGCTGATTTTTGGTGCGATTGGCGGCGGCTTCTACTTTCTCATCCAGGCGTGGAAGCGCAGTGAGAAGGTGCAGATGTTCATGGACCGCGCCCTGCTGAAGATGCCCATCTTCGGCATCATGGTTGAAAAAGCGGCCGTAGCCCGCTGGACGCGCACTCTTGCCACCATGTTCGCCGCCGGTGTGCCGCTGGTGGAAGCGCTCGACTCCGTGGGTGGCGCGGCGGGTAACTCGGTCTACGCCAAGGCAACCGAAAAAATCCAACAGGAAGTGGCGACCGGCACCAGTTTGACCAATGCCATGACCAATGCCAACGTGTTCCCCTCGATGGTGCTGCAGATGTGCTCCATCGGCGAAGAATCGGGTTCGATCGACCACATGCTGAGCAAGGCCGCCGACTTTTACGAAGCCGAGGTGGATGACATGGTGGCCGGCCTGTCCAGTCTGATGGAACCCATCATCATCGTGGTGCTGGGTGTCATCATCGGTGGCATCGTGGTGTCGATGTATTTGCCAATTTTCAAGCTGGGCGCGGTCGTCTAATGCAGCAGTTGATGTGGATTGATGCCGCGCTGGGCGGCATCTTGGGTTTGATTTTGGGCAGCTTCTTGAACGTGGTGATCCACCGCATGCCCAAGATGCTGGAACGCCAATGGGCGCAGGAATACGCCGACCTGCAGGGCGTAGACGCCGAAGCAACGGACGCCGATGTCGGCACCTACAATCTGCTGCGCCCGGCCTCGGCTTGCCCGAAGTGCGCGCACAAAATCCGGTGGTACGAGAACATTCCAGTCTTGAGCTATGTGTTCCTGCGCGGCCGCTGCAGCGGTTGCGGCACACCCATCAGCCTGCGTTACCCGCTGGTTGAGTTGGCCACTGGCGCCCTCTTCGCCTTTTGCCTGTGGCAATACGGTTGGACGGTACAGGCGCTGGCCTGGTGTGGCTTCTCCGCCGCGCTGCTGGTGCTGGCGCTGATCGACTGGGACACGACCCTGCTGCCTGATGACATCACGCTGCCGCTGGTGTGGGCCGGCCTGATCTGCGCCGCGCTCGGCTGGATTCCTGTGCCGCTGCAAGCGTCGCTGTGGGGCGCAGTCGCTGGCTACCTGTTCTTGTGGTGCATCTTCTGGGCCTTTAAGCTGCTGACAGGCAAAGAAGGTATGGGCTACGGCGACTTCAAACTGCTGGCCGCGCTGGGTGCCTGGTTTGGCTGGCAGGCGTTGGTGCCCATCATCCTCGCATCTTCTGTGATCGGTGCCATCATCGGCATTGGCATGAAGTTCAGCAGCAATCTGCGTGAAGGTGGCTACATCCCATTTGGGCCTTTCCTGGCCGGCGCGGGATTTGTGGCCATGGTCTTCGGGCCGAACGCCATCCTGCATTTCATCGGGCTCTAGGCCATGGCCCGCACCGCCCTCCGACTCGGCCTGACAGGCGGCATCGGCAGCGGCAAAAGCACCGTGGCCCGTATGCTGGTGGAACGGCATGGCGCCGCGCTGGTCGATGCCGATGCCATTTCGCGCGGCACCACGGCCAGCGGCGGTGCGGCCATTGAAGCCATTCGCACACAATTCGGCCCCACCTTCATCGATGCCAGCGGCGCACTCGATCGCGAGCAGATGCGCAACCTGGTGTTCACCGACCCCTCGGCCAAAAAGCGGTTGGAACGCATCGTCCACCCGCTGGTCACCCAAGCGATTTTTGCGCAGGCCGAGGCGGCCATTCAAAGCGGCCACAGCTGCGTGGTGTTCGACATTCCACTGCTGGTCGAATCAAGCCATTGGAGCGCGCGACTCGACCGTGTGCTGGTGGTCGATTGCACTGAAGAAACACAGGTGGCACGCGTGGTGGCACGCAATGCCATGCCCGCCGACACCGTGCGCCAGATCATCGCCAGCCAGGCCACACGGGCGCAACGCGCGGCATCGGCTGACATCGTGTTGTTCAATGATGGGTGTACGCTTGACTCATTAGGTAACGAGGTGGCGCAGATCGCGGCAAACTTCGGGCTATGATCCTCGCACTGAAAAAAGACTCGGCGTGATCCTCTACGAATACCCCTTTAACGAACGCATTCGCACTTACCTGCGCCTGGAACACCTGTTTCGCCGCCTAGGTGAGTTGACGCCCCGCGAACACCCGCTGGACCACCACTACGCGCTGGCCACGATCTTCGAAGTGATGGACGTGGCGGCCCGTGCGGACCTGAAGTCCGACGTTCTCAAAGATCTCGAAAAACAGAAGACGGTACTCAACGGCTACCGTGGCAACCCTTCCATTTCAGAAGAACGGCTGGACGAAGTCATTCACCAGCTCGACACCTGCTTCTCGGCCCTGCACAACCAGCCCGGCAAAGCCGGCCATTCGTTGACCGAAAACGACTGGCTCATGAGCCTGCGCAGCCGCATCAACATTCCCGGCGGCACGTGTGAATTTGACCTGCCCTCTTACTACGCCTGGCAGCACAAGCCCGCCAGCGTGCGGCGCCAAGCCATTGAAACCTGGGCGGCCACATTTGGCCCATTGGCCGAATCGATTCACCACCTGATGAAGATGCTGCGCGAATCTGGCTCGCCACAAAAGGTGATGGCCGTGGGCGGTCAGTTTCAGCAAAACCTGCCGCAAGGCCGCACCTACCAACTGCTGCGCTTGCGTATCGACGAAGGGCTGGAGCTCACGCCCGAGATCAGCGGCAACCGGCTAATGGTGTCGGTGCGTTTGATGCGCCACGGTGAAGACGACCGGCTGCACCCTGCCACCGAAGACGTCTCGTTTGAAATCGCGCTGTGTGCTTAAATTACGGGGTCAAGAACCGTTGTGAAACCGCAGATTTGTACCGCAGATGTCTGAACCATCCTCCCCCCTCAAACCGTTTGAAGCAGCGCCTCAGGTCGACCGCTGGGTGAATTGCCCCATCTGCAAAGGGCAAAGCCTGTTTGCGCCGCGCAACCGCTACCGGCCGTTTTGCAGCGAACGCTGCAAGAACATCGACCTGGGCGTGTGGGCCAGTGAAAGCTACACCATGCCAGCCGACAACCCGCCGGATGACCAGGTTTACGGCGACCCCAAGCTGCAATAAAAAAGTCCGCCAGGGTGACCGTGGCGGACTTTTTAGTTATGAGCCAAATTGGCCTTTAGCGCATATAGAGCAAGCGTATCAAGCTACCGAAATGGTAGCACCTTCAAAATGACGCTCTTGGGCCAGCCAGTCCAACACCGGCACCGCACCAGGCAACACCGGCCCTACATCTACCGGCAGCGACTGCCAGCTAAACGACTGGGCCTCACGCATCTGCAATTCGCCCGACCACGCGTGCACTTTGCAGAAAATCAGCCGCACCAGGGCATGCGGGTAGTCCACCAACTCGGTACGCCAAGGCTCGGCACCTGCAATGTCGATGCCCAATTCTTCGTAGAGTTCGCGGCGCAGCGCCAGCTCCACAGTTTCACCTGCTTCAAGCTTGCCACCGGGGAACTCCCAGTAACCCGCATACACCTTGCCCGCGGGGCGGCTGGTGAGCAAGAAGCGGCCATCAGGCTGAACCAACACACCCACGGCCACATCAACCACGGCGCGGTCGGCACCGCCTTCGCGCGGCAGGTTGCCATCGGCGACCAGAGGAGCCGCGCCGCTCATGCCTGACCCGAATGTTGGCCGGCGTAATCGCGGGCGAACTGGTAGGCCACACGACCGCTGCGCGAACCGCGCTCCAAGGCCCATACCAAGGCCGCAGGGCGCACCGCGTCAATGGCCGCTTGGCTCACGCCAAACGAACCGAGCCACTGCGCCACGATGGCCAGGTACTCGTCTTGCGAGAACGGATAGAAGCTGACCCACAGGCCAAAGCGCTCAGAGAGGGAAATCTTTTCCTCGATCACTTCGCCTGGATGGACTTCGCCATCTTCGGTGTGGGTGTAGGTGAGGTTTTCCTTCATGTACTCGGGCAACAGGTGGCGCCGGTTACTGGTGGCGTAAATCAGCACGTTGGCAGTCGACGCAGACACCGAGCCGTCCAGAATCGACTTCAACGCTTTGTAGCCGGACTCGCCATCTTCAAAGCTCAGGTCGTCGCAGAAGATGATGAACTTCTCGGGCCGGTCGGCCACCACGTCGATGATGTCGGGCAAGTCGGTCAGGTCGGCTTTGTCCACTTCAATCAAGCGCAGGCCTTGCGCCGCGTAAGTGTTCAGGCAGGCTTTGATCAGCGACGACTTGCCCGTGCCGCGCGCACCGGTCAACAGCACGTTGTTGGCGGGGCGGCCTTCGACAAACTGCTGCGTGTTGCGCTGGATTTTTTCTTTCTGACCGTCGATCTCTTTGAGCGCATCGAGCGACATGGCCGCCACGTGGCGCACCGGCTCCAGACCACCGTGGCCCGAGCTGCGCTTGCGGTAGCGGTAGGCGATGGAGGCGTTCCAGTCGGGTGCCGACATGGGCTGCGGCAACACCTGTTCAATGCGCTGGAGCACACGCTCCGCGCGTTCGATCAACCGTTCAAAATGTTCGTTCATGCTCTTCTCGGCGGCAGTTTGGGCGCCAGAGGCTATCACCCCTGGGCATGTCTCTGGTCTATCGGCCGATCTTATGACCGGTAATCGGCATTGATCGTCACGTATTCGTGGCTCAGATCGCAAGTCCACACGGTGTCGGCCGCATCGCCACGACCCAACACCACACGCACGGTGATCTCGCTTTGCTTCATCACACGCTGGCCGTCTTCTTCGCGGTAGTCCGGGTTGCGCCCGCCCTTCACCGCCACGTGCACGTCGTCCAGGAACAGGTCGATTAGCGTCTGGTCCAGATCGGCAATGCCGGCGTAACCCACAGCGGCCAAGATACGGCCGAGGTTAGGGTCGCTGGCAAAGAAAGCGGTCTTCACCAAAGGTGAATGGGCAATGGCGTAGGCCACTTGACGGCATTCGTCGCCAGTCTTGCCGCCTTCTACCCGCACGGTGATGAACTTGGTGGCACCTTCACCGTCACGCACGATGGCTTGCGCCAGCTTTTGCGCCACTTGCAGCAGGCCGGCCTTCAAGGCCTTGCCGTCTGCGCTGTCCCACGAGGTCACTTCAGCATGCGCCGCTTTGTGCGTGGCAATCACCATGAACGAGTCGTTGGTGGAGGTGTCGCCGTCAATCGTGACGCGGTTGAACGATGCATCGGCCAAGGTCTTTGCCAGGTCTTGCATCAAGGCTGGCGCGATCTTCGCATCAGTGGCCAGGAAGCCCAGCATGGTGGCCATGTTCGGGCGGATCATGCCGGCGCCTTTGCTGATGCCGGTGATCGACACCTTCACACCACCCAACACCACTTGTGTGCTGAAGGCCTTGGCCACGGTGTCTGTGGTCATGATGGCTTCGGCGGCGCGACCCCAGTTGGCCTCTTTGGCATCGGCCAGCGCGGCAGGCAAACCGGCTTCGATGCGGTCGTGTGGCAGCGGCTCCATGATCACGCCGGTAGAGAACGGCAGGATTTGTTCGGGCGCTAGGTCGAGGTGGCGCGCCAGCGCGATGCAGGTGGCGCGTGCACGCATCAGGCCGTCTTGGCCGGTGCCGGCGTTGGCGTTGCCGGTGTTGATCACCATGGCGCGGATGCCGAGGTTGCGCGCCAAGTGGTCGCGGCCGATTTGCACCGGTGCGGCGCAGAAACGGTTTTGCGTGAACACGCCGGAGACGGTGGCGCCCTCGTCGAGCAGCAACACGGTCAAATCTTTGCGGTTGGCCTTGCGCACGCCGGCTTCGGCAATGCCCAAGCGGACGCCAGGCACGGCAAACAAATCAGCGGGATTGGGGGGCGACAGATCAACAGGCATGATGAACTTTCTGTGGTGGTTCAAGATGTTCAAAAGACGGCGCTTTATGCACCATCGGCCAAACGCCCGTGAACCTTGCGGTCCACGGGCGTTTTCAAGGGATATTAAGCCAGCTTACCGTGACAGGCTTTGTACTTCTTGCCGCTACCGCAAGGGCACGGGTCGTTGCGGCCCACATTGGCAAATTCAGCCCCGGCAGCCGCAGCAGTCGCACCTGCCACGGTGGTGGCGCCTTCAACTCGCGTTTCCACCTCACCGGACTCGTTGGGCGCGCTGTAGGTCACGTTGGCAATACCATCGCCGCGCTGCTCCAGCACTTCGGCGGCTTCAGCCGCTTGTTCGCTGGTTTGCACCTTCACGGTCATCAACACCTTGGTGACGTCGTTCTTCACGGCGTCGAGCAACTGGCCAAACAGCTCAAACGCTTCGCGCTTGTATTCTTGCTTGGGTTGCTTTTGTGCATAGCCGCGCAGGTGAATGCCTTGGCGCAGATAGTCCAACGCACTCAAGTGTTCACGCCAGTGCGAGTCCACGCTTTGCAGCAAGACCATGCGCTCAAACTGCGTGAAGTTGGCACCGCCTACCAAGTCGACCTTGGCCTGGAAGGAGTCGTTGGCGCTCTTCACCACACGTTCGACAATTTCTTCGTCGGTGATGGCCGTGGCACTTTGCACTTCCGCCGCCAAGGGCACTTCCAGCTGCCACTCATCACGCAAGGTGCGTTCGAGCGCAGGAATATCCCATTGCTCTTCCACGGACTCTGCGGGCACGTATTGGCGTACCACGTCTGTGAAGCAGCCTTCGCGCAGGCTGGCGATTTGCTCGGCCAAGTCACCGGCGTCCAGAATGTCGTTGCGCTGCTGGTAGATCACCTTGCGCTGGTCGTTGGAAACGTCGTCGTATTCCAGCAGCTGTTTGCGCACGTCGAAGTTGCGTGCTTCCACCTTGCGTTGCGCGCTCTCGATGCTGCGCGTCACGATGCCAGCTTCAATGGCCTCGCCTTCGGGCATCTTCAAACGGTCCATGATGGCGCGCACACGGTCGCCCGCGAAGATGCGCATCAGCGTGTCGTCCAGGCTCAGGTAGAAACGCGAAGAGCCCGGGTCGCCCTGACGGCCCGAACGGCCACGCAGTTGGTTGTCGATACGACGTGACTCGTGGCGCTCGGTGGCGATGATGCGCAGACCACCCAAGGCTTTCACCTTTTCATGGTCAGCAGCGGTTTGCGCACGCACACGTTCGATTTCAGCAGCCTTCGCGGCTTCGTCGAGCGTGGTGTCGTTTTCAACTTGTTCGAGGGCTTTCTCCAAGTTGCCGCCGAGCACGATGTCGGTACCACGGCCAGCCATGTTGGTGGCGATGGTGATCATCTTCGGGCGACCGGCTTGGGCCACGATGTCGGCTTCACGCGCGTGTTGCTTGGCGTTCAGCACCTGGTGCGGCAGGCCTTCTTTGTTGAGCAGCGCATCGATGATTTCCGAGTTCTCAATCGACGTGGTGCCCACCAGCACGGGTTGGCCGCGCTCGTAGCATTCGCGAATGTCTTGGATCGCCGCCTGGTATTTTTCGGCCGTGGTTTTGTACACGCGGTCGAGTTGGTCGTCGCGCTTGCTCGGGCGATTCGGTGGAATCACCACCGTTTCCAGGCCGTAGATTTCTTGGAATTCGTAGGCCTCGGTGTCGGCCGTGCCGGTCATGCCGGAGAGCTTGTTGTACAGGCGGAAGTAGTTCTGGAACGTGATCGACGCCATCGTCTGGTTTTCAGCCTGAATGGCCACGCCCTCTTTGGCTTCCACCGCTTGGTGCAAGCCATCACTCCAGCGGCGGCCCGTCATCAGGCGGCCGGTGAACTCGTCAACGATGACGATCTCGCCGTTTTGCACCACGTAATGCTGGTCTCGGTGGTACAGATGCTGGGCGCGAAGTGCCGCATACAGGTGATGCACCAGGCTGATGTTCGCAGGGTCGTACAGCGACGCACCTTGGGGAATCAAACCTTGTTCGAACAGAATGCGTTCGGCGTTTTCGTGGCCAGCTTCGGTCAAAAACACCTGATGCGACTTCTCGTCGATGGTGAAGTCACCGGGGGTGATGATGCCCTCGCCGGTGCGTGGGTCGGCTTCGCCTTCCTGGCGCGTCAGCAGCGGTACCACTTTGTGGATGGCCAGGTACAGTGCGGTGTGGTCTTCGGCTTGGCCGCTGATGATCAGCGGGGTGCGCGCTTCGTCGATCAGGATGGAGTCCACCTCGTCGATGATGGCGTAGTTCAACGCGCGCTGCACACGGTCATTCACCTCGTAAACCATGTTGTCACGCAGGTAGTCGAAGCCGTATTCGTTGTTGGTGCCGTAGGTGATGTCGGAGTTGTAAGCCGCCTGCTTGTCCTCACGCGGCATTTGCGGCAGGTTGATACCCACCGTCAAACCCAGGAAGTTATACAGGCGGGACATCCACGTCGCATCGCGGTTGGCGAGATAGTCGTTGACCGTGACCACGTGCACGCCCTTGCCTGACAACGCGTTCAGGTACACCGGCAGCGTGGCGGTCAGCGTCTTGCCTTCACCCGTGCGCATTTCGGAGATCTTGCCGTTGTGCAGCGACATGCCACCCAGCATCTGCACATCGAAGTGGCGCATCTTCATCACGCGCTTGGAGGCCTCACGCACCGTGGCAAAGGCTTCGGGCAAGATGGCGTCCAGCGTTTCCCCGGCGGCCACACGGTCTTTATAGACCTGGGTTTTGCCACGCAACTCATCGTCACTCAGTTTTTCGAACTGGGGCTCCAGGGCATTGATGCGCTCCAGAGTCTTGCGGTACTGCTTGAGCAGGCGCTGGTTGCGGCTACCGAAAATTTTGGTGAGGAAATTGGTGGTCATGTAAGCAAACTCTCCGCACCTGCCAAACCGACAGAGCCGAGAGCAAAATCCCTAAAACGTTTGGAACCAACTGAGGCCGCGGCGAAGAATCTCAAGCCACGGCCAGCGTGCGGTGACGATTTTCTTCGCCAAAACCGAACGATTTTACCTATGTGAAATAACGCGACCGGGTGTTGGGGCTGACTTCGCGGTCATGACGCCAGAATTTGGTAATTCTCGGCCCGCCGCAAGAAATTTTTCGGGGTTTTGCGGCACGCCTTGCACCAGCACTTCAAAGTGCAAATGTGGCCCTGTGGAGCGGCCGGTGGTGCCCACCTCGGCTATTTTTTGCCCGCGACGCACCAAGTCCCCCTTTTTCACCCACACCTTTGACGCATGGGCGTAGCGTGAGACCAATCCGTTGCCGTGGTCAATCTCCACCATCTGGCCGTACTCGGGGTGGTATTCCTGCGTCACCACCACACCGCCAGCGGCGGCCACGATAGGGTCACCTTGAGCAGCCTGAAAGTCCATTCCGGTGTGCAGCGCGGAGCGGCCGGTCAAGGGATCGATGCGCCAGCCAAATGGCGACCCCAGCACGCCGGTGGTACTCGGCATTTGCGTGGGAATCATCGATTTGCGGATTTTTTCGTCCAGCAAGCGGGACTCGACCATGGTCATCCAGTCGGAGCGCTGCTCTGCCGCCACATTCAGTTCTTGCAGCAATGCATCCAGCTCCTGCACCGACAGCGAGCGGCTGGCCACCAGCGCGCCGCCCTGCCCAGCCGTGGGGGCGCTGGGCTTGATGGTGCTGATGCCTGCCAGGCCCGACACCCGCTCACCCAACGAATCCAGCTGCGAGAGCCTGGCTTGCATCTCGCCCACTTTCTTCGCCATGGCATCTAGGTTCTCGCGCATGAAGCGCTCTCGCTGAGCCGCTTCGTCGTTCAACACAAAACGCCCCAGGCGCCCAGCACCCTCGCCCGCACCGGCCATCACCAGCCAGTGGTACACGCTGACCGTCATCAACATCAGCAAAACCGAGGCCACCACGCCCACCGCCAACAACCGGGTACCACTGAGATGGATGGCCCGGCTTCTGGCCAGCCAGGCATCCGTGATAATCAAGTGCATTCGCTCTTTCCCTTCATCACGCCAAGATCGCGCTCATTTCAGGCACTCTTGTGTCTCAAAACCGTCCACCATGCGCTATAGCCAACAAACCATCACCGCGCTGAAAGCGGCGGAAGACTCCCCGTCACTCAAGCGTTTGACGGCCTTGGTGAAGGACTCTTCACAACGGCTGAAAGCCATTGAACCCCTCATTCCCGCCACATTGCGCCCGCATATCAAGGCAGGGCCGATTGACGGCGACGTGTGGTGTCTGCTGGTAGAAAGCTCTGCCGCGTCTGCCAAGCTGAGGCAACTTGCACCGGCGCTGCTCGCACATCTGCGCACGAAGGGGTGGCAGGTTACTTCAATTCGGCTCAAGGTTCAATTGAAGAACTGAGCCGCTAGGTTTCTAGGGCGGGATTGACGAGTTGGCTGATGACGAAGCCCAAACGAAAAAAGCAGCACGAGGCTGCTTTTGAGACGACTTTTGAACCCAAGCGCTGACGTTACTAAGCGCGACTAAGGACTAAAGTTTGAAACGCTTGGTGCGTTATGGGATAAGTTGAATGGTGCCGATTGTCGGAATCGAACTGACGACCTACCGCTTACAAGGCGGGTGCTCTACCAACTGAGCTAAATCGGCAACAGCGCCGCATTTTACAGATTCCTTTGCAGGTTTCTGGCTGCAACAAAAACTTACTTCAAACCTTACTTGACGCGCTTCAACGCCGGCCGTGGGCCTGGACCACGGGGCGGTGGGGGCTCGGGTGCATCTTCAGCGGAAGACGAAGACGAGCCATCAACCAGTCCTAGCGGCACGATGTTGGAGTTGCTCTCCTCGACAGAGATTTCCTCCTCATCAGGCGCAGCATCTGGTACCGAGCGCAGCGCGTTCTTCGAAGCCGCTGGCTCGTCGCTGCGCACTGCGGGCGCGGCGACAGGCGCTGGAAACGCCATGCCCTGCCCGTTTTCACGCGCATAGATAGCGATGACACGGCCCACGGGCACCAAGATTTCCCGAGCGGTGCCAGCAAAGCGGGCTTTGAATTCAATGAATTCATTACCCAACTTAAGCGAGCTGGTGGCATCAAAACTGATGTTGAGGACGATTTCGCCGTCTTTCACATACTCCCTCGGCACCTGCACGGAATCGTCCACCAACACCGCCACGTAGGGCGTAAAACCGTTGTCAGTGCACCATTCATACAGCGCCCGAATCAGATAGGGGCGGGTCGACGTCGATTCCAATGCATTCATCATCAGTTGGGGCCGATCAAGCTTACTTCCGCATCACTTTTTCAGATGGCGTCAGCGCTTCGATGTAGGCCGGGCGCGAGAAAATACGCTCAGCATACTTCAACAATGGCGCAGCGTTCTTGCTCAGGTCGATGCCATAGAAGTCCAGACGCCACAGCAACGGTGCGATGGCCACGTCGAGCATGGAGAAGTTTTCGCCCAACATGTACTTGTTCTTCAAGAACACGGGAGCGAGTTGCGTCAAACGGTCGCGGATGTGGGCACGGGCTTTTTCCAGGGCTTTTTCGTTGCCCTTGGAAGCGCGCGACTCCAGCAAACCGACGTGCACAAACAGTTCCTTCTCGAAATTGAGCAGGAACAGGCGCACACGGGCGCGGTCGACAGGGTCGCCAGGCATCAGTTGTGGGTGCGGGAAGCGCTCGTCGATGTACTCGTTGATGATGTTCGATTCATACAGAATCAAATCGCGCTCAACCAGGATAGGCACCTGGCCGTACGGGTTCATCACGTTGATGTCTTCTGGTTTGTTATACAGATCCACATCACGGATTTCAAAGTCCATGCCCTTTTCGAACAAGACGAAACGGCAGCGATGAGAAAACGGGCAAGTGGTTCCCGAATAAAGCACCATCATGGCAACAAGCTCCTAAAAATCAAAAGAGTGGGAGGTCGTGCAGACGTCCCACTCTGAAAAAGCCGCTAACGCCAAATTGGCGTAACAGACTCGCTCTTAACTACTTGACGTCTTTCCAGAACGCGGCATTCAAACGCCACGCAATGAAGGTAAACACGCCAAGAAAAATCATTACCCAAACGCCCACCCGCACGCGGGTGTTCTGCGCCGGCTCGGCCATCCACTGCAGGTACGAGACCAGATCACCGGTCGCTTGGTCAAACGCTAGCGGCGACATGGTACCCGGCTTCACTTGCTCCCACCCTTTGAACACATGCTCTTCGTGCCCGTGCTCGCTCATGACCTCATATATGGGCTTGCGCTCACCTTGCAACTCCCACAGGGGGTTGGGCATGGCCACCGACGGAAACACCATGTTGTTCCAGCCTGTGGCCTTGGTGTCGTCGCGGTAGTAACTGCGCAGGTAGGTGTAGAGGTAGTCAGCCCCTGTTCCGCCGTGGCCCGCGCGTGAGCGCGAAATCACAGTGAGGTCGGGTGGATTGGCCCCAAACCAGTCTTTCGCCTGTTTGGGATCGATCGCCGCCCGCATGGTTTCGCCGACTTTATCGGTCGTGAACAGGAGATTATCCTTGATCTGCTGATCACTGAGTCCAATGTCCTTTAAACGGTTGAACCGCATGAAGGCTGCCGAGTGGCAATTGAGACAGTAATTGACGAACAATTTAGCGCCGTTTTGCAGCGCTACCACGTCGTTGGTACGGTTCGGCGCCTTGTCCCAGGCAAAGCCGCCTTCGGAGGCTTGCACTCCGGCCACCACACCAGCCACCAGCCACACACCTGCCAACAATTGTTTGATTTTTTTCATCGTCTAGCTCTCCGGCTTAGTGCGCAGCAAAATTAACGCGTTGGGGCACGGGCTTGGTTTCGCCCTTGGCGCTCCACCATGGCATCAGCAGGAAGAAGCCGAAGTAGAACAAGGTGCCGATTTGCGAAATCCGTTCACCCGCAGGTGACGGTGGCTGCACGCCCAGGTAACCCAGGACGAAGAAATCGACCACAAAAATGGCGTAGATGTATTTGTGCCAGCTAGGACGGTAGCGAATCGACTTGACGCCGCAGTTATCCAGCCAAGGCAAGAAGAACAGAATAATGACGGCACCGCCCATGATCACCACGCCCCAGAACTTGGCGTCCGTGCTGTACATGAAGGCACACACACCCAGGGCCACAACCAACGCCACGCCCTTGACCAATGCAGGCAAGCGGGTTTTTACGGCGGTGAAAACAGCCGTGCCTAGCACGCAAGCCATCAGCACGTACTTCATTTCATCGGTGATGGCGCGCAGCATCGAGTAGAACGGCGTGAAGTACCAGACGGGGGCAATGTGCGCCGGCGTCTTCAGCGAGTCGGCTGGAATGAAGTTGTTGTACTCCAAGAAGTAGCCGCCAAACTCAGGGGCGAAGAAGATCACCGCCGAGAACGCCATCAAGAACACTGCCACACCCAGAATGTCGTGCACCGTGTAGTACGGGTGGAACGGAATACCGTCGAGTGGGTGGCCGTCTGCGCCCTTGGTGGCCTTGATTTCAATGCCGTCGGGGTTGTTCGAGCCGACTTCATGCAGCGCAATGATGTGCGCTGCCACTAGGCCCAACAGCACCAGCGGCACTGCAATCACGTGGAAGCTAAAGAAACGGTTCAACGTGGCGTCGCCCACCACGTAGTCGCCACGGATCAGCAGCGCCAGATCTGGGCCAATGAACGGAATGGCAGCAAACAGGTTCACGATCACCTGCGCACCCCAGTAGCTCATCTGGCCCCATGGCAGCAGGTAACCCATGAAGGCTTCGGCCATCAGGCACAGGAAGATGGCGCAACCGAAGATCCACACCAGCTCACGTGGCTTGCGGTAGCTGCCGTACAACAGCCCGCGGAACATGTGCAGGTAGACCACCACAAAGAACGCCGAGGCGCCCGTGGAGTGCATGTAGCGGATGAGCCAACCCCAGGGCACATCGCGCATGATGTATTCAACGGAGGCGAATGCCAGCGTGGCCTCAGGCTTGTAGTGCATGACGAGGAAAATCCCCGTCACGATCTGGATCACCAGCACCAACATGGCCAGCGAGCCAAAGAAGTACCAGAAGTTGAAGTTCTTGGGCGCGTAGTACTCGCTCAAGTGCTCTTTGTAGAGCTTGGATGCCGGAAAACGGTTATCAACCCAATTCAACAACTTTGCAGAGGCTGGTGCGTTGGGGGAAATTTCATTCATTTCTGCCACGGTATGCTCCGGTAGAACGTGCGGTCAAGAATCAGGCTTTTTTGTCTTCGCCAATCAACAAGCGGGTGTCCGTCACAAACATGTGCGGCGGCACCTCGAGGTTGTCTGGCGCAGGCTTGTTCTTGAACACACGGCCGGCCATATCGAAGGTGGAACCATGGCAAGGGCAGAGAAAACCGCCCTCCCAGTTGTCAGGCAAGGACGGCTGGGCGCCCTTCTGGAATTTGTCGGATGGAGAACAGCCCAGATGCGGGCAAATGCCTACCGCGACAAAAATTTCTGGTTTGATGGAACGGCCTTCGTTGCGCGCATAGGCTGGCGTCAACTCATCGGGCTTGCGCAGAGACTTGGGGTCTGCCAACTCCGGGTCGTTCTTGGGCAAATCGGCCAGCATCTCTGGCGTACGCTTCACGATCCAAACGGGCTTGCCGCGCCATTCGACCGTTAACTTCTCCCCTGGCTTTAGGTTCGAAATATCCACCTCTACGGCAGCCCCCGCTGCTCTCGCCCTCTCCGATGGGCTAAAGGAACTGACAAAGGGTACGGCTACGGCAACTCCGCCTACCGCCCCAGCGCAACCTGACGCAATCATCCACGTCCGTTTGCTGCTGTCGACTTGTGTCTCGCTCATGGGGAAGATCCTCAATGATCGTCGTTGTAATTTTTCGCCAAAATGATTGTAGCGGAGCGATTACAAACATCTCAACGTGCTTACCAGGGTAGAACGTTGCAAGCGCATCATTTTGTGGACAATAGGTGCTCGTATCAACGATTGAATGAGAGTGAACACAAATGGGAATGCTGAAAGAATTTAAAGAGTTCGCCGTCAAAGGCAACGTCATCGATCTGGCCGTCGGCGTGATCATCGGCGGCGCATTTGGCAAGATCGTCGACTCGGTGGTGGCTGACCTGATCATGCCCATCGTGGGCCTGGTCTTCGGCAAGCTCGATTTCTCGAACATGTTTGTGGTGTTGGGTACGGTGCCGCCAGATGTCGCGATGAACTATGACGCTCTGAAAAAAGCCGGCGTGCCACTGTTGGCTTATGGCCACTTTCTCACCATTGCAGTCAACTTCGTCATCTTGGCCTTCATCATTTTCATGATGATCAAGCAGGTCAACCGTCTGAAGAAAGATGTGCCGCCTGAGGCACCTCCAGCCACACCAGAAGACGTGGTGCTGCTGCGCGAAATCCGCGATAGCCTGAAGAAATAAGCAAAAAGAAAGGGGCTCGCGAGCCCCTTTCTTTCGCCCTTTTTGAGCTTGTTCTACCCGCGCGCTTACGCTGCAGCAGGCCCCAACAGTTGCCGGGCCATGTGCAATGCCTCGATCAGGCTGGCTGCGCTGGCCTGGCCGGTACCGGCAATATCAAACGCCGTGCCGTGGTCTGGACTGGTGCGCACCAGCGGCAAGCCCAGCGTTACATTCACACCTTTGTCGACACCCAGGTACTTCACCGGGATCAAGCCCTGGTCGTGGTACATCGCGACCACCACATCAAACTCACCAGGCTGGCTGTTCTTGGCACGGGCGCGCATGAACACGGTGTCGGGTGCAAACGGACCATGTACATCCAACCCTTCGGCACGGGCAGCAGCGATGGCGGGTTGAATTGTTTCCAGCTCCTCTCGGCCAAACAATCCGCCCTCACCCGCATGCGGATTCAAGCCAGCCACAGCAATGCGCGGGGCTCGGCCTAAGCTTGCCGCAACCGACTTGTGTGTGATGCGCAAAGTCTGCAGCACGTTATCAAAGGTGACGGCCTCGATGGCATCGCGCAACGAGATGTGGATGCTCACCAGCACCGTGCGCAACTCGTCATTCGCCAGCATCATGCGCACCGGGACATCGCTAATGGGCTGTTGTAAATAAGCTGCAGATTCAGCCTGCAGCAGCTCGGTGTGGCCCGGAAACGCCACGCCAGCCGCCGACAAAGCCTCTTTGTGCAACGGTGCGGTGACCAAAGCGGCCACTTCGCCACGCAATGCCGCGCGTGCCGCCCACTCCACGGCATCGGCCGCAGCGCGTCCAGCGGCCGCGCTCACGACGCCCATTGCAATCTGCAATGGACCGAGGGGCTGCGTGATCTGCAGCACCGGAATACAACTCGGTGGAACCATCCACACTTGCGCCGCGTTTTCGATGACGGCCACCGGCAGCGGCACCGCACCGTGCGGGCACACGATACGACTGGCTTCACGCATCGTGGCCACGTCTCCCGCCACGAAACTTCCACGCGTCAACGAAGGCGCTTCACGGTAGGTCTTGGCAATGATTTCGGGGCCGATGCCGGCCGGGTCACCCAGCGTGATGGCCAACGGTAAAGCGGTGGATGGCGTGGGCACAGCAGTACGTATCACGGGACTCATGCCGGGTTATCAATATCGATGAAACTGTGCGCCAAACCCAGTTGCCCGGCCACGTGTGCTGCTACAGCGGGTGCACCATACCGTTCACTCGCGTGGTGACCACAGGCGATGAAAGTCACACCGCACTCGCGCGCGTAATGCGCCTGCGGCTCCGAGATTTCGCCGGTGATGAAAGCCTGGGCGCCAGCGGCAATCGCCGCTTCAAAGTACGACTGCGCGCCGCCCGTGCACCATGCTACGTTTTGAATAGCACCTTGCGCACCAGGGATAAGCGTCACAGGCCGTTTTAAGCATAACTCCACGTGGGCCGCCAAGGCATCGCTACTGGCAAACGCGCTGCCGTCGCTGCGCTGGCCCAGAAAACCCAGGTCGTTATCGCCAAAGCGTCCGCCCTCGGCTGGCGTGCTCAAACCCAATTGCAAACCCAGTTGCGCGTTGTTGCCCAGCGTGGGGTGCGCGTCCAACGGCAGGTGGTAGGCAAAGAGATTGATGTCGTGCGCCAGCAGCAAGGCCAAGCGCTGCTTCATCCAGCCCGTGACAACGCCGCTTTGGCCGCGCCAGAACAAACCGTGGTGCACAAAGATAGCGTCCGCTTTCGCTTCAATCGCGGCTTCAATCAGCGCGCGGCTGGCAGTGACGCCCGAGACGATGCGCTGGATCTCGGGCTTGCCCTCGACTTGCAGGCCGTTAGGGCCGTAGTCTTTGAAGCGGGCGGGCTGCAGCAGCGTGTCAAACGCCTGCAGCAATTCCAAACGGGTGGTACTCATGCTGTGATTGTCTCAGCCTCACCACCCGCTTGCGGCAATCAGGCCCGGAATCAGGCCTTGTGGGCCTGCGTTTCCATGTGGCTGCGCGACGAGATCGGCAGCAAGCCCAGCAACAAGCCTAAAGCAGCCAAGGCCGCGACATAGTGCGCGGGCGCCAGCACGTCTTTCTGCAACCACAGCGAAATCACGATCGGCGTGGCACCACCAAAGATGGCGTAAGACATGTTGTAGGCGAACGACAAGCCAGAGAACCGCACAGCGGCCGGGAAGGCGCGCACACCAATCACCGGCACCAGCGAGATCGAGCCAACGAACAGACCGACCAGGCCATAGGTCAACACCAGCGACGTCGGCGTGCCTGGCAGGCCGTGGTAGAACAGGTACGACGTGAGCAGCAAACCGCCATAACCCACGATCATCATGGCGCGGGTGCCGAAGCGGTCAGCGCCCCACCCCATCAGCGCGCAGCCGATGGTCAGCGTCAATGTGGCAAAGGCATTGGCCCACAGCGACAGCTGTGGCGACACGCCATGCACTTTTTGCAGGTAGCTCGGCGTCATCAACACCACCACCACGATGGCGGCGGACAGCACCCAAGTCAGCAGGCCCACCACCACCACGGCCGCGCGGTGGTCGCGCAGAATGGTTTTGAGGGGCAATTCGGCGTCGACCTTGCGGCGCTCGGCCAGTTGCTTGAAGACGGGTGTCTCATGCAAAAAGCGGCGCAGGTAGACCGACACAAAGCCAAACACGCCACCCAAGATGAATGGAATGCGCCAGGCGAAGTCGTTCACTTCGGCCGGCAAGTAGTAGGTGTTGATGCCCACGGCCACCAGCGAACCCAGCAAAATGCCGCCGGTGATGCCCGCCGTCAGAGTGCCCACGGCAAAGCCGTAGCGGTGCGATGGCACGTGTTCAGCCACAAACACCCAGGCGCCTGGCATTTCGCCTCCAATGGCAGCGCCTTGCAACACGCGCATCGCCAGCAGCAGCAAAGGTGCCGCCACGCCAATGCTGGCGTAGGTGGGCAACAGGCCGATGACCAGCGTGGGCAGTGCCATCAAGAAAATGCTCAAGGTGAACATGCGCTTGCGGCCGAGCACGTCGCCAAAGTGGGCGATCAAAATACCGCCGAGGGGGCGCGACAGGTAGCCGGCGGCGAAGATGCCAAAGGTTTGCAACTGGCGCATCCAGTCCGGCATTTCGGCCGGGAAGAACAGGTGGCCGAGTACGTTGGCAAAAAACACGTAGACCACGAAGTCGTAAAACTCCAGCGTGCCGCCCAGGGCAGACAGGCTCAGCGTACGGACGTCACCACGTGACAAGGAAGGCGACAACGAAGTCGCGGCAGGGGCCTTGGCGCCTGCGGTAAGCGAAGGGGAAGCGGACATCTTGAATCTTTAAGCAGGGACCAGTAACGGAACTGCTGCGCGAAAGAACGTGAGCTCACGATCTAAGCGATGCCAAGGATGGAGACACCGCAGCCAAGCGGCCATTCAGAAGAAACCCGGGGGTGGAGGGCCAAGCGGGCGCGGGAGCGGATGGCTCTGGCGCGAGGAACGGATCAGGCTGGCACAGACTGTTTCAAATATTATAGGTGTTTACCCGATTCCACACCGGTAGCATAGGCACTGCCCGAGCGGCAGTGTCGACAAGCGTTCCACCGCATGACAACCACCGCCCGGGCCCACTCGTTGTGAGGGCTGCGCGGTTGCAGTTCTCAACGACAATCCATCAGCTTATTCGCCTACCCGTGCGCCGCCCAAAAGGCGACACCACGGCCCCTTTTGCTCACTTTGCAAGCATCCACAACCATGAAGCGCCTTTGGCTCGTTTTTGCCCAATCCGTCACCGTCCTGCTGGCCGCCTATTTTGTGGTGGCCACGCTCAAGCCCGAATGGGTAGGCCGCCCCACACGCGGCGGCTTTGGCTCGGTGTCGTTGATTGAAGCGCCCGCCTCCACCAGCACGGCACCAGTGGCCGGCAGCTTCAGTGCCGCCGCGCGCCAAGCGTCTCCCGCCGTGGTCAGCATCAACACCAGCAAGATGGCCGCGCGCGACCCGCGCTCCAACGACCCGTGGTTTCGCTTCTTCTTTGGCGACCAGGGCAACCAAACCCAGGCGGGCTTGGGCAGCGGCGTGATCGTCAGCCCCAACGGCTACATCCTGACCAACAACCACGTGGTCGAAGGCGCCGATGCGATCGAAGTCATCTTGACCGACAGCCGCCACGTCACCGCCAAAGTGATCGGCACCGACCCCGATACCGACCTGGCCGTGTTGAAGATCGACCTCGACAAGCTGCCGGTGATCGTGCTCGGCAACTCCGACGCTTTGCTGGTGGGCGACCAGGTGCTGGCCATCGGCAACCCATTTGGCGTGGGCCAAACCGTGACCAGCGGCATCGTCAGCGCGCTGGGCCGCAACCAACTGGGCATCAACACGTTTGAGAACTTCATCCAGACCGACGCCGCCATCAACCCCGGCAACTCGGGCGGCGCGCTGGTCGACGTGAACGGCAACCTGATGGGCATCAACACCGCCATCTACTCGCGCTCGGGCGGCAGCATGGGCATTGGTTTCGCCATTCCGGTGGCCACCGCCAAGCTGGTGTTGGAGGGCATCGTCACCGAAGGCCAGGTGCGCCGTGGCTGGATTGGTGTGGAACCGAACGAGTTGTCACCAGAGCTGGCCGAAACCTTTGGCGTGAAAGCCGACCAGGGCGTGATCATCACCGGCGTGCTGCAAAACGGCCCTGCGGCCAAAGCCGGCATTCGCCCGGGCGATGTGATCACCACCGTGGCCGACAAAAACGTGCACAACGTGTCTGAACTGTTGAGCAGCGTGGCTGCACTGAAACCCGGCACGGCCGCCACGTTTGAAGTGCTGCGCCAGAGCAGCAAGCTCACGCTGGAAGTGACACCTGGCCTGCGGCCCACACCGCAGCGCCCCGCGCGCTAAGGCCGCGAAAAACATCGACAAGCATCAACACCAAAACAAAGGGCCGCAAATGCGGCCCTTTGTTTTTACTATTCATTTAATAGCTATCGTCGCTCACCAATACAGCGTAAACGGCGGCTTTTCCTTAACCCTTAAACAAACTCAAGCGTCGCTGGCCTTGGCCTCGCCTTCGACCTCATCTTCCGGCGCCTTGGTGTGGACGATAAAGAACTGCGCAGCACGAATGCCAATCTCGTACAACAGGCACATCGGCACGGCCAGCGCCAGTTGTGACACCACATCCGGCGGCGTCACGATGGCGGCAATGATGAACGCCAGCACCACGAAGTAGCCACGGAAAGCCTTGAGTTTGTCGATGCTCACAATGCCCATGCGCGCCAGCACGATCACCACAATCGGCACCTCGAACGCCAAGCCAAAGGCCAGGAACATCGTCAGCACGAAGCTCAGATAAGCCTCGATATCAGGCGCGGCGGTGATGCTCTTGGGCGCAAAGCTCTGAATGAACTTGAACACCTGGCCGAACACAAAGAAATAACAAAACGCCACGCCGACAAAAAACAGCAGCGTGCTGGAGATCACCAACGGCAACACCAAGCGGCGTTCATGCTTGTACAGGCCCGGCGCCACAAACGCCCAGATTTGCCACAGCACGATCGGCAAGGCAATCAAGAATGCCGCCATGAACATGATCTGCAACGGCACCAGGAACGGCGAGATCACCGATGTGGCGATCAGCGTGGCACCTTTGGGCAACGTGGCCACCAGCGGCGCGGCCAGCAGGTCGTACAGCGCACCAGGGCCAGGGAACACCGACAGCACCCCTGCGGCCACGGCCACAGCAATGATGGCCTTGATCAGCCGGTCACGCAGCTCCACCAGGTGCTGCACAAAGGGCTGCTCGGTGCCGGCAAGCTCGTCTTCTTCTGGTTTCTGCGGGTCGGACATGGTGGGAGAAAAATGGAAATCAGGCCGGTGCTGGACCGGAAGCACACCCCGCAAACGCCAACCCGCTGGGCGGGAAAACGGTGGGATGAAGAGAAAGACCGGTCAACTTAATTGATTTTTTGCGGACGGTAACGCGCCACCCGTGCCGCGCCAGACAAGGCCTTGGTGCGCACACCCGCGCGCGCCTTGTACCACTGCGGCATGGCGCCCTGCTTGACACGCCAGTTCTTCTTGGGGTGCTTGTATTCGGGATAGTGGACGTACGGTTCGTCGGCCAGGCTGCTGGCCGAGTAGTCGCTGGTACCGGAGATGGACTGCTCAAACTCGCTGGCGCTGGTTTGCACCGAAGTGTGCACATCGCGGGCGGCGCCCTCGATGGTGTCCTTCATCTTCTTCAGCTCGTCCAGGTCCATCGAGCGATTGACCTCGGCCTTCACGTCCGACACATAGCGCTGCGCCTTGCCAAGCAGAGTGCCCACCGTGCGCGCCACGCGCGGCAACTTCTCAGGCCCGATGACCACCAAGGCCACCGCGCCGATCAGCGCCATTTTGGATATGCCGATATCAATCACGCGCGTTCGCCTTGCTTAAGACTTGGTCTTGGCTTCGACGTCGATGGTGGTCTTTTCAGCGGCAGCAGCGTTAGCCACTTGGCCGGCCGGCTTGTCTTCAGGCGTGGTGGAGCCCTCTTTCATGCCGTCTTTGAAGCCCTTGACCGCACCGCCGAGGTCGCCGCCGATGTTCTTCAGCTTCTTGGTGCCGAACACCATGACCACGATCAACAACACGATCAACCAATGCCAGATAGAAAACGAACCCATGGTGAACTCCTAACAATTTGTCTTGATTTTAGTCGGCTGCACAGGTCTCACCTGCGCGCCGTACGGAATTTGACCCTGGTAGTGACCCAGGGTTCAATGCTTCATTACCCCTCATCACCCCTTCAGCCACGGGCGTGGACCGCCAATGACGTGAAAGTGCAAGTGGTGAATCTCTTGGCCGCCCTCGTCGCCGGTGTTGGCCACCACGCGAAAGCCGCCGGTGGGGTACGGATTACAGCCCTGCTCCGCCGCCAGCTTCGGCGCCAGCGTCATGATGTGACCGAGCAACGGCGCATGTTCAGGTGTGACCTGCGCCAACGACGGGATATGCGCCTTGGGCACCATCAAAAAGTGCACCGGTGCCCAGGGGTGGATGTCGTGGAAGGCGAAGACTTGGTCGTCTTCATACACCTTGCGCGATGGGATCTGGCCCGCAATGATTTTGCAGAACAAACAATTGGGATCGTGGTTCACATCAGGCATGAGGGTCAACTAAAGGTTCAGAGGCCAACCGGCTGGCTGGCGTTCATGGCCACCATGCCGCGCACGATGCGGTACAGGAACCAAATGGAGATGATGCCCCAGGCCACAAAGCCAGGCAGCAAAAACAGCAAGAACAACGGGAAGGTGATCACATAGAACACACCAGCCCACAGCACCGAGCGGATGCGCCACGAGAAGTGGCTGGCCTGCCAGGTGCCTTCGGCCTCGGGTTTTTTCACCAGATCGATGATCAACGCGACGATCAGCAAAAACACACCGGGCTGTGCCCCCGGCAATACCGTGCCCACCGCGACGATCAGGTGCAACAAATAGCTCACCCAGCCAATCGACTTGAGGGACTGGGCTTTCTCGCTGTCTTTCACCTGCACGTCGACGATGTCGTCCATGGTTTAGCCTTTGTCTTCCAACTCTTCACGGTCCTGCGCTTTGCGCAGGGCTTTTTCTTCAATGCCGCTGGTGCCTTCACGGCGCTCCAGTTCGGCAATCACGTCCGCCGGCTTCAACCCGTAGTGCGCCAGCGCAATCATCGAGTGGAACCACAAGTCGGCCACTTCGTAGACCAGCTTTTGCGGGTCGCCGCCGTGGTCCACATCCTTGGCGGCCATCACCGTCTCGGTGGCTTCTTCGCCAATTTTCTTCAAAAACGCGTCCGGGCCTTTGTGCAATAGCCGTGCCACGTAGCTGGCCGAAGGGTCGCCACCGGCGCTGGGTTTGCGCGATTCGATGACGGCGGCCAAGCGGGCCAGCGCATCTTGCGAGATGGACGACGTGGCCGAAGAAGTAGAAGAAGAACTCATGCGCTTATTTGTAGATGGATTCCGGGTCTTTCAAGACCGGCTCAACGGCGTGCCATTGGGGCGCGCCGTCGGTAGATTGTTCCAGGCTGCTGAAAAAGCAGCTGTGGCGGCCGGTGTGACAGGCAATGCCAGGCTCATGGCCGAGCTGTGTCACCTTCAGCAGCACCACGTCGTTGTCGCAGTCGATTCGGATGTCGTGCACGGTTTGCACGTGGCCCGACTCTTCGCCTTTGAACCACAGCTTGTTGCGCGAGCGGCTGAAGTACACGGCGCGCTTCAGCTCCGCCGTTTTGGCCAGCGCCTCGCGGTTCATCCAGGCGAACATCAGCACATCGCCGCTGCTCGCTTCTTGTGCGATCACGGGCACCAGGCCCTGCGCATCCCATTTCACTTCGTCTAACCAGTTCATGTGTGGATTGTGCGTGATTTGCTTAGGCGCTCTGACCATAGCCCCACGAACAGCTTTTTAAAGTTAAGAGTGAAATCGGCTTCTTGCGCGTACTGCGTCTGCGGCGGCAGCTATCATAAATTCACAATATGACAGCTTCCGCTCTGGGCTCAGGTGCGCACCGGAATACCGCGCTCGGCCATGCGTTGCTTGGCTTGGCCCACGGTAAATTCGCCGTAGTGGAAGATGCTGGCGGCCAGCACCGCATCGGCGCCGCCTTGCTGCACGCCATCGGCCAAGTGGTCGAGGTTGCCCACGCCGCCCGAGGCGATCACCGGCACGCTGACCGCGTCGCTCACGGCGCGCGTCAACGCCAAGTCAAAGCCCGACTTGGTACCGTCGCGATCCATGCTGGTGAGCAAGATTTCGCCGGCGCCGCGCTGCGCCATCTCGGTCGCCCAGGCCACGGCATCCAGCCCGGTGTTTTTGCGGCCGCCGTGGCTGTAAACGTCCCAGCCCGGGCCACGAATGGCGGCGTCTTCGGCGCTGCGACGCTTGGCATCGATGGCCACCACAATCGCCTGCGCGCCGTACTTGGCCGAGGCGTTGGTGATCACGTCAGGGTTGGAGATGGCGGCAGAGTTGAAGCTCACCTTGTCGGCACCGGAGTTCAACAGCCGGCGCACGTCTTCCACCACGCGCACACCGCCGCCCACCGTCAGCGGGATAAACACCTGCGAGGCCACGGATTCGATGATGTGCAGGATCAGGTCGCGCCCGTCGCTGGTGGCGGTGATGTCCAGAAAGGTCAGCTCATCGGCCCCCTGCTCGTTGTAGCGCGCGGCGATTTCCACCGGGTCACCGGCGTCGCGCAGCTCCACAAAGTTAACGCCTTTGACGACACGGCCACCGGTCACGTCGAGGCAAGGGATGATGCGTTTGGCAAGCATGGGAAGTTCAGAGATTTAAGAGATCAAAAAAAGGCGCGAGATCAGGCCACGCTGAGTTCTTGCCAGGCGCTCCACTGCTCGCCGGGCTGCAGGCGCACCGGTTGTTCGATGCGCGCGGCCTCGACACACAGCATGTGGCGGTAGCCGTCATCGGGCATGTCGTCGAGCTTGGCGCTGAGCGCCGCGCCCGGGTTCCACACCACGGTCTCGGTGAAGTTGTCGCTCTGCGCCACGCGCAGGCTGTGGCTGCCGTCTTGCACTTGCAGCGGCGCTTTGGCGGCGCTGTAAACGCGGTCGGTCTCAGACGTGAAACGCAGCTCGGCCTCCAGCTGTTGGCTGCGAACGCTCTGGTCGTTTATGTGCTTCACGCCGTCCCAGAAGGTGGCGTCGCCCAGGCCGAGCAAACGGGTTTGCTCAATGGCGGCCACGCGCAGGTAGGTGTGCAGCGCCAGCGCAAACGGCCAGGCGACCTGGTCGGTGTTGGTGACCGAGAACGTGAGGCGCAAACGACCGGGTGCGAGCACCACGTCGAGTGCCGCTTCAAACGCAAACGACCAGCCGCTTTGGCGCGTCGCCTCGCTGTCGCGCAGGGTCATGCGCAGTGTGGCTTCAGGGCGGGCCGTGGTGGCGGCCGTTTCAGCGGCCAGCGTCCATGGCAAGGTGCGCGCAAAACCGTGTTTGGGCAGTGCGCGGCCATCCAGCACACGTTGGTTGAACTGCGGAAAACACACCGGCACACCGCCACGAATGGGTGTTTGCCCGTCGAGCACGGCACGCTCGCTGAGGAACAGCCGCTCGACGCCATCGGCGGTTTGCCAAGACAGCACATGGGCGCCCTGCTCGGCCACCAGCAGCTTGTCGCCACCGGGTAGATCAAGGCTGACGCAGGGGAGACGGTTGTAGGGTGCGGCGAGTTCTGGCATGGCGGTCAACCCTCGGTTGGTCTGGGGTGGCAAAGGCACGGGGCCGCAGCGCATGCGCGGCCCGCCCGTGCCAAGACGCTAATTACTCAGCGAGTTCGTCGGCGCGCAGTTGTGCCGCTTCAAAGTCGAGGTCGCCGGAGTAGATGGCACGTCCGCAGATCACGCCTTCGACGCCTTCAGGCTCGACTTCGCACAGCTTCTCGATGTCGGCAATGTTCGACAAGCCGCCCGAGGCGATCACTGGCGTGGAGATGGCTTGTGCCAGGCGCACGGTGGCTTCGATGTTGATGCCGGTGAGCATGCCGTCGCGGCCAATGTCGGTGTAGATGAACGACTCGACGCCGTAGTCTTCAAACTTCTTGGCCAGGTCGACCACTTCGTGGCCGGTGAGCTTGCTCCAGCCGTCGGTAGCCACCTTGCCGTCTTTGGCATCCAGGCCGACGATGACGTGGCCGCCGAACGCCGTGCAGGCGTCTTGCAGGAAGCCAGGGTTCTTGACCGCAGCCGTACCAATGATGACGTAGCGCAGGCCGGCGTCGAGGTAGCGCTCGATGGTGTCGAGGTCGCGAATGCCGCCACCCAACTGCACATCGATTTCACCGCCGACTTCCTTCAAGATTTGGCGAATGGCCAACTCGTTCTTGGGCTTGCCCGCGAACGCGCCGTTCAAATCCACCAAATGCAGGCGCCGAGCGCCCTTGTCGACCCAACTGCGTGCCATGGCCGCTGGGTCTTCGCTGAAGATGGTGGATTGATCCATGTCGCCTTGTTTAAGACGAACACACTGTCCGTCTTTCAGATCAATTGCAGGAATTAGAAGCATGGTGCTGTGGGCAGCGTGAGTGAAGAAAAGTTGAAAGAAATAACTCAGGGATTCCAGTGCAGAAAATTGCGGTACAGCGCCAAGCCATGGGCAGCGCTCTTTTCTGGGTGGAACTGGGTTGCAAAAATGTTATCGCGTGCGACTGCTGCCGTAAAGACCCCGCCGTAATCGGCCAGGCCGGCGCTGTGCGCCACAGCGGTTGGCTGCACGTAGAAGCTGTGCACGAAGTAGAAGTAGGCGTCGTCCGGCACCTCGCCCCAAATGGGGTGGCGCTGGCCGCCTGGCGCTTGTTGGCGCACTTGGTTCCAGCCCATTTGCGGCACCTTAAAGCGGCTGCCATCGGGCTGCAAACGGCCTTCGAGTTGAAAGCGGCGCACGTGGCCGGGAATCAACCCCAGGCCGGGCGTGTCTTGTTCTTCGCTGTGGTCCAGCAGCATCTGCATGCCGACACACACGCCCATCAAGGGCTTGTTGGCGGCGGCCTCCAGCACGGCTTCTTTCAGGCCCGAGGCCTGCAGCTCGTGCATGCAGTCGCGCATGGCGCCCTGACCGGGCAGAACGATGCGTTCGGCGCGGCGCACGTCTTCAGGATTGCTGGTGACGATCACCTCGTACCCGGTGTCGGCGGCGACGGCCATCACGGCCTGCGACACCGACCGCAGGTTGCCCATGCCGTAGTCGACCACGGCGACGGACTTATTTGCTACCAAAGTCATAGCTTCTTGTGCTGATTGGAACTGCGTAAATGGGCAATTATGCTTAGAGCGAACCTTTGGTGGAAGGAATCACCCCCACCGAGCGCGGGTCAAGCTCCAGCGCCGCACGCAAGGCACGCGCAAAGGCTTTGAACACGGTTTCGCACTGGTGGTGGGCGTTCACACCCTTCAGGTTGTCGATGTGCAGCGTGACAAACGCATGGTTCACAAAGCCCTGAAAAAATTCGTAGGTGAGCTGCGTGTCGAACGCGCCAACCATGCCGCTGGTGAACGGGATGTGCATGTCCAGGCCAGGACGGCCAGAGAAGTCGACCACCACACGTGACAAGGCTTCGTCCAGCGGCACGTAGGCGTGGCCGTAGCGGCGAATACCTTTTTTGTCGCCCACCGCTTTGTAGACCGCTTGGCCGAGGGTAATGCCCACGTCTTCCACCGTATGGTGGCCGTCGATGTGCAGGTCGCCCTCGCAGTCGATTTCCAGATCGATCAAGCCGTGGCGGGCGATCTGGTCGAGCATGTGGTCGAAGAAGCCGATGCCGGTCTTCAGCTTGGCCTGGCCGGTGCCGTCCAGGTTGACGCGCACGGTGATCTTGGTCTCGGCGGTGTTGCGCGACACCTCGGCGGTGCGGGGCATGGTGGTCGTGGTCATAGTGAGGTTTGGAGTGCGGCCAACAGTTGCGCGTTCTCGTCGGCACTGCCAACGGTGAGGCGCAGGCAGTTGCCCAGCAATGGGTGCATTGTAGAAACGTTCTTGATCAGGATCTTGCGCGCCTTCAAAGCCGCAAAAACCGCGCCGGCATCGGCCATGCGCACCAACACCATATTGGCCTCGCTGTCCCAGCATTTCAAGATGCCCGGCATGGCGCGCAGCGCGGCGATGAGGCGCTCGCGCTCGGCGCGCAAGGTGGTCGCCTGCTCGGCAAACACCTCGGCGTGTTCCAGCGCAAACAAAGCGGCTTCACAGTTGAGCACGCTGATGTTGTAGGGCGGACGCACCTTGTCGATCTCGTTCACTAGCGCGGCCGGGCCGATGAGATAACCCAGGCGCACACCGGCCAGGCCAAACTTGCTGAGCGTGCGCATCAGCAGCACGTGGCCGTTGCGTTCAGGCTCGGCCTGCATGTTGGCGATCCAGCTGCGGCTGGCGAAGGGCTGGTAGGCCTCGTCCATCACCACCAGGCCACCCTGCGCGCCCACGGCGTCGATGATGCGCTGCACCACCGCTTCATTCCACAGCGTGGCCGTGGGGTTGTTGGGGTAGGCGATGTAGGTGATGGCCGGGCGGTGCTTGGCGATGGCGGCCAGCATGGCGGGCTCGTCGAGTTCGAAGTCGGCCGTCAAGTCCACGCCCACAAAGTCCAGGCCTTGCAACTGCGCGCTCATGGGGTACATGACGAAGCCCGGCATGGGTGCGAGCATGGTGGCGCGCTGGCCATCGGTAGGCTGCGCGCAGGCCAGCGCCAGCAGGCTGATCAACTCGTCCGAACCATTGCCCAAGATCAGGCTGTTGCCTTCAGGCATGCCGGCATACGAAGCCAGCGCGGCCTTGAGGTCGTTTTGGCGTGCGCCGGGGTAGCGGTTCAAGGCCAGTTGGCCCAAGCGCTCACCCAAGGCCGCTTGCAGCGCGGGCGGCAGGCCGAAGGGGTTTTCCATCGCGTCCATCTTCAGCACGCCGGTGGCGGGCTGTACGGCGTAGGCGTGCATGGCGCGCACATCGGGGCGGATGCGCTGCAGGGCGCGGGCGCCGGTGTCCAGGTCAGGAGACGTCACGCTGTTCATGCCTGGCCTTTCACATTCGTCACGACTCGCGCTTCAGGCACAGGGTTTAACCGCAGCTCGGCCGCACGGGCGTGGGCTTGCAGGCCTTCGCCGTAGGCCAGTTCGGCAGCGATCAAGCCCAGCTTTTGCGCACCGGCTTCGCTCACTTCGATCAGGCTGCTGCGCTTTTGGAAGTCGTACACGCCCAGCGGCGAAGAGAAACGCGCCGTGCCGCTGGTGGGCAGCACGTGGTTCGGGCCAGCGCAGTAGTCGCCCAGGCTTTCGCTGGTGTAGGCACCGAGGAAGATGGCGCCGGCGTGTTTCAGCAGAGGCTCCCAGCGGTGCGGGTCGCGGCTGCTGACTTCCAAGTGTTCCGGGGCGATGCGGTTGCTGATGGCGCAGGCCTCTTCCATGTCGCGGGTGAGGATCAAGGCGCCGCGTCCGGTGAGCGACTTGGCGATGATCTCGGCACGTGGCATGGTCGGCAGCAGGCGGTCGATGGCGTCAGCCACGGCGTCGATGTAGGCGGCATCGGGGCACAACAAAATGCTTTGCGCCAGTTCGTCGTGTTCGGCTTGGCTGAACAAGTCCATGGCCACCCAATCGGCGGGCGTGGTGCCGTCGGCCAACACCAGAATTTCGCTCGGGCCGGCAATCATGTCGATGCCCACGGTGCCAAACACGTTCTTCTTGGCGCTGGCCACGTAGGCGTTGCCGGGGCCGGTGATTTTGTCGACACCGGGCACGGTGGCCGTGCCGTAAGCCAATGCGGCCACAGCTTGCGCACCACCGATGGTGAACGCGCGGCTCACACCCGCCACATAGGCGGCGGCCAGCACCAGCGGGTTCTTTTCACCGCGCGGCGTAGGAACGACCATGATGATTTCACCCACACCGGCCACGTGTGCCGGAATGGCGTTCATCAACACGCTGCTGGGGTAGGCCGCTTTGCCGCCGGGCACGTAGATGCCCACGCGGTCTAGCGGCGTGACCTTCTGGCCCAGCAGGGTGCCGTCTTCGTCGCGGTAGCTCCAGCTTTCGCCCGAGGCTTTTTTCTGCGCTTCGTGGTAGCGGCGCACACGTGCGGCAGCGGACTGCAGCGCATCTTTTTGCGCGGCAGGCAGGCCGTCGAACGCGGCTTTGAGTTCAGCGGCGGTCAACTCCAACGCGCTCACGCTGTCGGCAGCGAGGCCGTCAAATCGCTGGGTGTATTCGAGCACCGCCGCGTCGCCACGCGCACGCACGTCGGCCAGGATCTCGGCCACACGATGCTCAATGGCAGCATCCGCCTCGGCCGACCAATGCAAACGCGCCTTGAATTCAGCATCAAACGTGCTGCTGGCGGTTGACATTCTTGCGGGAGACGCTACCAATTTCATAGTAATTCAGTCCAAAGGACGTTGATTTAAGAAGATGAAGGAAAAAAATTTAGGCCGAAGCTTTAGCGGCAGATTTAGCGGCTTCGCGCGCCGCCACGGCGCCCGAGAACGCTTCAATCAACTCGCGGATCGGCGCTTGCTTGAGCTTCAGCGCGGCCTGGTTCACCACCAAGCGCGAACTGATGTCCATGATGCGCTCGACCTCCACCAGGTTGTTGGCGCGCAGCGTGTTGCCGGTGGAGACCAGATCGACGATGGCATCGGCCAAGCCGGTCAACGGTGCGAGTTCCATGCTGCCGTAGAGCTTGATCAGGTCGACGTGCACGCCCTTGGTGGCGAAGAAGTCGCGCGCAATCGCCACGTATTTGGTGGCCACGCGCAGGCGCGCGCCTTGGCGCACGGCAAAGGCGTAGTCGAAGTCGTTGCGCACGGCCACGCTGATGCGGCACTTGGCAATTTGCAGATCCAGCGGCTGGTACAGGTTTTGGGTGCCGTGTTCCAGCAGGGTGTCTTTGCCGGTGATGCCGAGGTCGGCGCCGCCGTTTTCCACATAGGTGGGCACGTCAGAGGCGCGCACCAGCACCACGCGCACATCGGCGCGGTTGGTCGGCAAAATCAGCTTGCGCGATTTTTCCGGGTCTTCCAAAACCTCGATGCCAGCGGCCTGCAGCAGCGGCAGGGTTTCGTCGAAGATGCGTCCCTTGGACAGTGCGAGAGTGATCATTTTGTTTTTGTCCGTTTAGGCAAGTGCAGGACTGTTCGACACACGTTCGATGTCGGCACCTACGCCTCGTAATTTCGCTTCCATCTGGTCGTAGCCACGGTCCAAATGGTAGATGCGGTCGACCATGGTTTCGCCTTCGGCCACTAGGCCGGCGATCACCAGGCTGGCAGACGCGCGCAGGTCGGTGGCCATCACCGTGGCGCCCGAGAGTTTGGCAATGCCTTCGATCACCGCCACTTTGCCATCGATCTGGATGTGCGCGCCCAGGCGCACCAGCTCGTTGACGTGCATGTAGCGGTTTTCAAAAATCGTCTCGGTCACCTTGCTGGCCCCTTGGGCAATGCAGTTCAGCGTCATGAACTGGGCCTGCATGTCGGTGGGGAAACCAGGGTATTCGGTGGTGCGAAAGCTCTGCGCCTTCACGTGTTGGTGCGCCGGGCCGGGCGAGGCCACACGAATGCCATCGGGCAGCGCGGTCACGCTCACGCCGGCATCGCGCAGCTTGTCGATCACGGCGTCCAGATGGTCGGCGCGGCCATGCTGCAGTAGCACGTCGCCACCGGTGGCGGCCACGGCGCACAAGAAGGTGCCAGCCTCGATGCGGTCGGCCACTACTTGGTGGGTGGCGCCATGGAGTTTTTCAACACCGATGATGCGGATGCGGCGTGTGCCGTGGCCTTCGATCTTGGCGCCCATCTTGATCAGCAGCTCGGCCAAGTCGGTAATCTCTGGCTCTTGCGCGGCGTTTTCCAGAATGGTTTCGCCCTCGGCGAGCGACGCCGCCATCAGGAAGTTTTCGGTACCGGTCACGGTCACCATGTCGGTGGTGATGTGGGCGCCCTTCAGGCGCGTCCAGCCCTTGGGCAGCTTGGCGATCATGTAGCCGTGTTCGACCACAATCTCGGCGCCCATGGCTTGCAGGCCCTTGATGTGTTGGTCAACCGGGCGCGAACCAATGGCGCAGCCACCGGGCAGCGACACGGTGGCTTCGCCAAAACGCGCCAGCAGCGGGCCCAGCGCCAGCACCGAGGCGCGCATGGTCTTCACCAGTTCGTACGGAGCTTCGGGTGACGACAGGCCGCCAGCATTGATCTGCACCGTGCCGGCATCGTCACCCGTGCCCTGCTCTACCTGCACGCCCATGTTGCGGATCAGCGTGAGCATGGTGGCCACATCCTGCAGGCGCGGCACGTTGGTCAAGGTGACGGGCTCGGCCGTCAGCAGCGTCGCGCACAGCTCTGGCAGCGCAGCATTTTTGGCGCCAGAAATGCGGATCGTGCCCGTCAGGGGGCGTCCGCCGCGAATCAATAATTTGTCCATGAACAGGGGTCGCAGTGGAATCACAAATCGTGAGGTCTGCCCGGCGCTAGCGCGCTACGGGGCAGCAAATCCAGCCAAGGTGGATTTAGCGCGGCAGTGCCGCCCACTCGGCTGGGGTATAGGTTTTCATCGACAAGGCGTGCACCTCGTCCGTGCGTATTTTCTCACCAAGCGTTGCATACACCCGTTGGTGTCGCTGGATGGCGCGTTTGCCTTCGAAGTCGGCCGAGACGATGGTGGCATACCAATGGCGGCCGTCGCCTTCGAGTTCGAGGTGGTCGCAGGCCAGGCCGGCGCGGATGATGGAGGTGAGTTGGTCAGCGGTCATGGGAATTACGGTGCTTTTTAGCTCCGGATTTTGTAGCCGGTGCGCAGCATGTGCACGGCAATGCTGGACACCACCAGCAGCGCCACGCCCACGATGGACAGGCTCAGCCAGGGCGACACATCGCTCTGGCCGAAGAAGCCGTAGCGGAAGCCGTCAATCATGTAGAACACCGGATTCAAATGGCTCACGGTCTGCCAAAACGGCGGCAGCGTGTGGATGGAATAGAACACGCCGCTCAAGAACGTCATCGGCATGATCAAGAAGTTTTGGAACGTGGCCATCTGGTCGAACTTCTCGGCCCACAAACCGGCGATCACGCCCAGCGTGCCCATGAGTGCAGCGCCCAGAATGGCAAACACCAGCGCCCACAGCGGCGCCTCGAAGCTCACACCGGTGAACCAGACCGTGGCAATGAACACCCCGGCGCCCACCAACACACCACGCACGACAGAAGAGCCCACGTAAGCAATGAACCAGCCCCAATGCGAGATCGGCGTGAGCAGCACAAACACCAGGCTGCCCATGATCTTGCTCTGGATCAGCGACGACGAGCTGTTGGCAAACGCGTTTTGCAACACGCTCATCATCACCAGACCGGGCACCAGGAAGGCCGTGTACGGAATACTGCCATAGACCTTCACATGGGAGTCGAGCACATGGCCAAAGATCAGCAGGTACAACACGGCCGTGACCACGGGTGCGGCCACGGTTTGGGCGGCCACTTTCCAGAAGCGCAGCACCTCTTTGTAGAACAGGGTTTGCCAGCCGCTCATGCTCGGGCTCCCGGCAATTGGCACAGTGACAGGTGGCACGGTGACAGGGCTTTGGGCAGACAGGGGTTCCATGCGGTTCTCATCACAAACTCATGCCCGGCCGGGTGCGGCGGACATGACTTCCAAAAATACGTCTTCGAGATCAGCCTTGCGGATCTCGACGTCTTGCACCTGCAGGCCGGCTTGGCGCACGGCGGCCAGGTAGTTTTCAATCTCGAGCGCGCCATGCGCGGCGAGTTGCACGACACGGCCGGTCACACGTGCGTGTTCGGCTAAGGCCGGTGGCAGGTCACCATCCACCTTGAAACGCAGCACGTTGCTGGTGGCCGAACTCAGCAGCTCGCTGGTGCTGGCCAGCGCCACCACCTTGCCGGTCTTGAGCATGGCGATGCGGTTACACAGAGCTTCGGCTTCTTCGAGGTAGTGCGTGGTCAGCAAAATCGTGTGGCCTTGCTTGTTCAGCTTGGCGACGAAGTGCCACAGGGTTTGGCGCAGCTCCACGTCAACACCAGCAGTGGGCTCATCCAGCACGATGACCGGCGGCTTGTGCACCAGGGCTTGCGCCACCAGCACGCGCCGCTTCATGCCGCCCGAGAGCTGGCGCATGTTGGCGCCGGCTTTGTCGGCCAGGCCCAGGCTTTCCAGCAACTCGTCGATCCAGGCGTCGTTGTTGCGGATGCCGAAGTAGCCGGACTGGATGCGCAGCGCCTCGCGCACGTTGAAAAACGGGTCGAACACCAGCTCTTGCGGCACCACGCCGAGTTGGCGGCGGGCTTCAGCGTATTGGCTTTGCACGTCTTTGCCGTTGACCAACACCTGGCCAGAAGTGGCACGCGCCAGCCCCGCCAAAATGCTGATGAGCGTGGTTTTACCGGCGCCGTTGGGGCCGAGCAAACCGAAAAATTCGCCGGGTTGGATGTCGAAACTCACCCCATCCAGCGCTTTGAGGGAGGGGTTCTTGCTGCCGCTGGGGGCGGCAAAGGTCTTGGTGACCGACTGGAAGGAGATGGCTGGCATGGGAGCCCTAGATTTTACGGTGCGCGGGCGAAGCCTGCCGGCGGCGGTGGCAAAGCCACCACACCGGCGTCTCGGTCACACGAATGACAAGTTATTTTGTGTTCTGGATACGGTCTAAAGCTTCGACCAGATAGGTCACGCTTCGGTCCACATTGGCGAGCTTTTCCAGCCCGAACAGGCCGACCCGGAAGGTATGGAAATCGGGCCCTTCGTCGCACTGCAGCGGCACGCCAGCGGCGGTTTGCAGCCCTTGGCCGAGGAATTTCTTGCTCGACTGGATATCGGGATCGGTGGTGTAACTCACCACCACACCCGGCGCCTGGAAGCCCACCGCCGCCACACTGGGGAAGCCACGGCTGGTGAGCAACGCACGCACCTTGTCGCCCAGCTCTTGCTGCTGTTGGCGCACGCTCTCGAAGCCACGCGCCTGGGTTTCCTGCATCACCGTGCGCAGGCGCGCCAGCGCGTCGGTGGGCATGGTGGCGTGATAGGCATGGCCGCCGCCCTCATAGGTTTCCATGATCTGCAACCACTTGCGCAAATCGCAGGCGAAGCTGCTGCTGGTGGTCTGCTCGATGCGTTCACGTGCGCGTTCGCTGAGCATCACCATGGCGCAGCACGGCGAGCCGCTCCAGCCCTTTTGCGGGGCGCTGATCAACACATCCACTCCCGTGGCGGCCATGTTGACCCAGATGGCGCCAGAGGCAATGCAGTCGAGCACAAACAGGCCGCCCACGGCGTGCACGGCATCGGACACGGCACGCAGGTAGTCGTCGGGCAGGATCATGCCGCTGGCGGTTTCGACGTGCGGTGCAAACACCACGGCGGGGCGCTCGGCGGCGATGGTGGCGACCACTTCTTCGATGGGCGCGGGGGCGAACGGGGCTTGCTTGCTCTCGCCTTGGCGGCGCGCCTTGAGCACGATGGACTGGGCGGGAATCTTGCCCATGTCGAAAATTTGCGTCCAGCGGTAGCTGAACCAGCCATTGCGCAGCACCAGCACTTTTTGGTCGGTGGCAAATTGGCGCGCCACAGACTCCATGCCGAAGGTGCCACTGCCGGGCACCAGCACCGCAGACTTGGCGCCGTACACCGTCTTCAAGATGCGTGAGATGTCGCGCATCACGCCCTGGAAGCTTTGCGACATGTGGTTGAGCGCACGGTCGGTGTAGACCACCGAGTATTCGAGCAGGCCTTCAGGGTCGATTTGGGGCAGCAGTCCAGGCATGGCGGTCTCCTTTTGTTTTGGGAAGCACAGGGGCCGAAAGGGCAAAAAGCGAGAAAAGCCCTATAGCTTAGGGCAAGCCGCACCGGCTTGCCCAAGCACCAATTTCAACGGTTTGAAAACCAGCTTAACCTTCAGCAGGCAGCAAATCGGCAATGCCGTAGAGCTGCGCCAGCGCCTGAAACTGCGCCGGCGCCTGGTGCACAAAAAATGCCCGCCCCAAGGACAAGGCGACGCGACGACACTCCAGCAACACGGCCAGCGCCGAAGAGTCGAAGCGCTTGAGTGCCGCCGCATCCACGACCACACTGCCATGCGGCTGCGAACGCAAGCCCTGCAGCAGCATGCGCAAGGCCGGTTGCGCCTGGGCGTGGGTCAACTCTGTGGGCAGCACCAGCATCGCGTTCAGCTCTTCTTGGCGTTGTTTTGGTTGCGCGTTTGCAGCGAGGCGATCAGGCCGTCAATGCCCTTGGCATTGATTTCCGACGCGAACTGACTACGGTAGGTTTCCACCAGCCACACGCCCAGCACGTTCAGGTTGTAGATCTTCCAGCCCAGGCCTTCGCCGGGCGTTTTTTCCAGGCGGTAGTCGAGCTGAATGGGGTCGGCACCGCCGCGCACTTCCGAGCGCACCAGGACTTCGGTGTCTTCGGGTGCAGCGCGCAGAGGCTTGACCACAATTTGCTGGTCGCTCACCTGTGCCAGCGCGCCAGAGTAGGTGCGCACCAGCAGGATCTTGAACTCGTCTTGCAGGCGCTTTTGCTGCTCTGGCGTGGCCTTGCGCCAAGCCGGGCCGACGGCAGAAGCCGTCATGCGCTGGAAGTTCACGTTGGGCATGATCTTGGTGTCGACCAAGGCCACCACTTTGCTCAGGTCACCGGCCTGGATGGCTTTGTCGCTCTTGATGGTTTCCAGCACTTCGGTCGACAAGCGCTTGATCATCGCGTCGGCTGGTTCATCGGCAGCAGCCGCTGGCAAAGACAGCACCAATGCACTGCTGGCCAGGGCCATGGAGGCGGCTACGCGGCCCAAAAGCAGGCCTAAAAGTCGTCGGTTCATATCGGTTCTTTCCTTTTAGTTGTGGGCATTGGCCCTGCGCGATGTTGGAGCGCGCCTGGGCACAACGGTTCCCCTGCGGATGGGGGTTATGGATTCAGGTCGTAACGCTCTTCGTCCACTGCCGGTTTGCCGCTGGCATTGCCGTCCAGAATCGCGGCACGGCGGTATTGCAGATAAACGTCGCGAGAGAAGCTGTACTTGTCGAGCGCAGCTTCATCCAGCAAATTGCCGGTCTTGAGCAACAGCGCACGGCGGTCAATGAATAGCAACACAGCCAGGCTGTTGCGTGCGGCCACGCTGTCCAACTGCAGCGCTGGGTTTGCGGCATAGTCAACGATCAACGAAGGACCATCGCGCATGTTCGCGGGCCCGAGCAATGGCAGCACCAGATAAGGCCCAGGAGGAACGCCCCATACGCCCAACGTCTGACCAAAATCTTCGTTATGGCGCTCGATACCGGCATCGGTGGCCACATCGACCAAACCAAAGACACCAAAAACGGTGTTCAAGCTGAAGCGCGTGACCGTCTCGCCGGCGTTCTTGATGCGGCCCTGCAAGATGTTGTTGATGAAATTCCAGGGCTCGGCAATGTTCGAGAAGAAGTTACTCGTGCCGATGCGCACGGGTTCAGGCACATGCTTCACGTAGGCCGTGGCCACGGGGCGCAACACCGCGTCATCCACTGACTGGTTGAAGCCGTAGATGCTGCGGTTCATCGGCTCCCACGGGTCAACGGGGTTGGCGTCAGGTCGCGTGGCGCATCCAGAAATGGATAACAAAACGGCGACAGCGCCCATCAATACTGCGGTTCTAGCTCTCTTTTTCATATTTCTTTGGCTCGGGCACTCATCCAGTCCCAATTACTTTTTGTTGTCGGGACCGTCTGCCGCTTTGCTATAGAGGAATTGGCTGATCAGGTTTTCCAGCACCACGGCAGATTGGGTGGTGGAGATGTTGTCGCCTGCTGCCAACATTTTTTCGTCTGCGCCGGCTTCAATGCCAACGTACTGTTCGCCCAGCAGCCCACTGGTCAAAATCTTCAGCGAGCTGTCTTTAGGGAAAGCATACTGCTTGTCCATATCAAATGTAACTTTGGCTTGAAAACTTTTGTCGTCAAAGCTAATGGACGTGACGCGCCCCACCACCACGCCCGAGCTTTTGACTGCGGCCTTGGGCTTGAGCGAGCCAATGTTGTCGAACTTGGCGGTGATCTGGTAGCCGGACTTGAAGTTCAGCGACAACAGGTTGGCCGATTGCAGGGCCAAAAACAGCACCGCAGCCACCCCGAGCAATACAAACAAGCCCACCCACACATCATTTTTTGATTGCTGCATGACGAATCCTTAATTCTTAATTTGCGGTTCAGCCGAAGTTCTTAAAGGCTGAACATCATGGCGGTGAGCACAAAGTCGAGTGCCAACACCGCCAGCGACGCCATCACCACCGTACGGGTGGTGGCGCGCGACACACCTTCGGGTGTGGGGTTGGCGGCAAAACCTTGCAGCAGTGCCACGAAGGTCACCGTCACACCAAACACCACGCTTTTGATGACGCCGTTGCCCACGTCTCGCCACACGTCCACGCCGCCTTGCATCTGGCTCCAGAAGGCACCGCTGTCCACACCGATCAGCACCACACCGACCACCCAGCCGCCAATCACACCGACGGCGCTGAACAGCGCCGAGAGCAAGGGCAAGGTGATCACGCCGGCCCAAAAACGCGGCGCCAAAATGCGCTGCACGGGGTCAACGGCCATCATCTCCATGGCGCTCAATTGCTCGCCCGCTTTCATCAGACCGATGCCTGCAGTCAGCGACGTGCCGGCGCGGCCTGCAAACAGCAGAGCCGAAACCACTGGCCCCAGCTCGCGCACCAGGCTCAAGGCCACCAGCAAACCCAATGCTTCGGCAGAGCCATAACGTTGCAATGTGTAGTAGCCCTGCAAACCCAGCACAAAACCGACGAACAGGCCCGAGACCATGATGATGGCGAGCGAGAAGTTGCCCAGGAAATGGATCTGGTCGCGCACCAGTCCAAAGCGCCGCAGGGTGGGCCCCACCAGCGCAAACAAGCGCAGGAACAATCGCGTCGCCTGGCCGATATCGGCCAACTTGCAACGCACGGCGTAGCCGATGGCGGAGGGGCTGAGCCAGCTCATGGTTTGCGCCCTTCTGCTGTTTTCGATGGCGCGGGCCGTAGCCCTGCGCCGAAGTCGTCAGACACGCTGACAGCCGGGTAATGGAAATGCACCGGCCCATCGGGCAGCGCGTTGACAAACTGGTGCACCAGCGGGTCGTCGCTGTGGCGCACGTCATCCGGCGTACCCTGGGCCACGATGTGGCCGTTGGCCAGCACGATCACGTGGTCGGCAATGCGAAAGGTCTCATCCAGATCGTGCGAGACGACAATGCTGGTCAGGCCCATTGTGTCGTTCAGGCTGCGGATCAAACGCGCGGCGGTGCCCAACGAGATGGGGTCGAGGCCGGCAAACGGTTCGTCGTACATCACCAGAGCCGGGTCGAGCGCGATGGCGCGGGCCAAAGCCACACGGCGTGCCATGCCGCCGGACACCTCGCTTGGCATCAGGTCGCGCGCGCCACGCAGGCCCACGGCCTCCAGCTTCATCAGCACGATGTCGCGGATCAGCACTTCAGACAAATCGGTGTGTTCGCGCAGCGGAAAGGCGACGTTGTCGAACACCGTCATGTCGGTGAACAAGGCGCCAAACTGGAACAACATGCCCATGCGCCGGCGTGCGGCGAAAAGCGCCGCGGCATCTTTGCTTCGAAGAGGCTGGCCGTCGAACAACACTTCGCCGCTGATAGGTGCCACTTGCCCGCCGATTAGGCGCAACAAGGTGGTTTTGCCGCCACCGGATGCCCCCATCACCGCCGTAACCTTGCCACGCGGCACGGTCAACGAGACATCGTCCAGGATCAAACGGGCGCCATACCCGAAGGACACATGTTGAAGTTCGACGAAGGATTCTGTTGGATTGGGGCTCATAAATGAAAAAAGGCCGGAACGGCTCCGGCCTTGGTCCAATGATAAGGGATACGGGCAAACCCCGTGTTTGCGTCGAATTACTGCCCAAACGTCAAGGGCAAATGGTGTCGTTTCCCTGCAAATGCGCCCAGTTGTGCGCACAAATCCTGGCAGAAAAACCGGGGCTTCGGCTCACTTACTAGAATGAGAACAAATCTCATTTAAATTTACCCAACTTTTCCGTCCCTTCATGCGCCAGAACGCCACGCTGCAAGCAGTGGTCGACCATTACGCCGAGTTACTCGACTTCCTCTCCGCCCGCACCGGTTCGCGCGACCAGGCGCGCGACTGCGCGCAGGAAACCTGGGTGCGGCTGGCCCAGACCACGCCCGCACCAGTCAAGACCGGCGTGCTGGAAAACGTCAAGGCCTACGTGTTTCGCGTGGCCGAACGCATCGCCATCGACCACCACCGGCACGCCGCACGTCAGGGCAGGCTGCACAGCGAATTCGGGCGACATGGCCGCCGACACTTCTGACGTGGCCGCCCTGCGGCAAACCATTCAACGGCTGAACGACGCCATCATGGCCCTGCCCCTGCGCACGCAAGAAATTTTCTTGCTGCACAAGATCGAGGGTCACGGCTACGCCACCATCGCGCAGATGCAAGGCATCTCTGCCAGCGCGGTAGAAAAACACATGATGCGGGTGCTGCTGGCTTGCCGACAGGCCATGCTCGCCGCCGCCCACAACACCCCCGATGCCTGGGTGGCAGACCAAGAAGAGACAACGCCATGACACCAGCCACACGCGAACAGACGGCCTCCAAATGGGTCGTGCGCACCGGCGGGCGTTTGCCTGCCGACAACCAATGGCCCGAATTCACCGCGTGGTACGCCCAGGCGGCCAACGCCCGTTTGTTTGACGAAATGGCTGCGTTGTGGGGCCAGCTCGACCAGGTGGACGGCCCTGCCCTGCGCGCCAACTCGGCACAACAAAAAGCCCAACGCCGCACCCGGCGGCGCATGGCCAGCACCTTGGCCGCCACAGCGCTGGCCTTGGTGGCGGCGTGGGTTGCCGTGCCCAGCGCAGGCTACGGCCTCGGGCTGGCGCAGCTTGTAGACCGCTGGCGCGCCGACCTGTACACCGCCACCGCCGAAGTGCGCAGCCAAACGCTGCCAGACGGCAGCACCGTCATCCTCGACGCGGGCAGCGCCATCGCGCTGGAGTTCAGTGCCGAGCGCCGCGATCTGCGCCTGTTGTACGGCCATGCGCGCTTCAGCGTGGCGCACGACACCACACGCCCGTTCGCTGTGCACGCCGCCGGCACGGTGGCCACCGCACTCGGCACGGTGTTTGAAGTGGACGCCACACGCCCCGAGCAAGTGGAAGTTACGGTGCTCGAAAGCCGCGTGGCGGTGGAGTGCGCGCGTTGCGGCAGTCCTGCGGCACCGGCCTCTAGTGTGTTGGAAGCCCATCAACTCGCCAGCGCCACACCCAATGGGCTGGCCGTGGGCGCAGCGCCCGCTGCCGACGCGCTGGATGGCTGGATGAACGCCCAGCTCAGCTTTGACGATGTGCCCGTGGCCGCTGCCGCCGCACAACTGCAGCGATGGGGCGCCCCACGCATGATCTGGCTGGGCGACACAGGCCATCAACGCATCTCGGCCGTGGTGGACGCACACGACCCCGACGCCGCGCTGGCCTTGCTGCTGCAGGCGGCCGGCCTGCGCGGCACACGGCTGCCGGGCGTGACGGTGGTGCGGCTCGCTACCAGTCCTTGAAAATTAATTTGTAACTTTTTCAGAAAACAGCTGAGGTGCAAAGGGTCGAGAAGCGTCTGGACGGTATTGACACTTACTTTCCGGAGAAAACCCTTGCGCCCTGCCCCTCTCGCCCGTTCCAACACCCATTCCTACGCTCGTCCCTTGTTCCGCCCTTCGGCCATCCTGGCCGCAACCCTGGCTGCCGTCGCAGCACTCTCGGCCACCCTGCCCGCACAAGCCCAGACCGCAACTGACAACGCCCCTCACACAGTGCAGATCGACCTGCCGGCCCAGCCACTGCAGGCCGCCTTGCTGGCACTTGGCCGGCAAACCGGTTTGCAACTGGCCTTTGCACCGCAACTCGTCGCCGGCCGCCAAGCCCCGGCCATCAGCGGCCACCTGGACCGCTGGGCGGCACTCGAGCGCCTGCTGGCCGGCACCGACCTGGCCTACCACCGCACCGGCACGGACAGCGCATTGATAGAGGCCCGAGCGGCCACTGCCGCAGGTGCCGGTTTTGGCACCACCACCGAAACCGCGCCCTCGCTGACCAGCGTGGCCGTGGTGGCCTCGCGTGCGCCGCGCTCCATCGATGAAATTCCCAACACCGTGTGGATCATCGACAGCGCAGAAATCGAGACCCAGTCGCGCGCGGGTGTGCCGCTGAAAGAAATGCTCGGCCTGCTGGTGCCCGGCCTCGACCTGGGCGGACAGATGCGCACCAACTTCGGCCAGAACCTGCGCGGCCGCGCAGCGCAGGTGATGATCGATGGCGTGTCGCTCAATGGTTCGCGCGTGTTGAGCCGCCAGTTCGACTCCATCGATCCGTTCAACATCGAACGCATTGAAGTGCTCTCCGGCGCCACGGCGGTCTACGGCGGCAACGCCACCGGCGGCATCATCAACATCATCACCAAGAAAGGCAGCACCGGCGGCCCGCGCTTCACCTCGCAAGTGGGCATGCGCTCGGGCTTCCATGGCGACGGCGACATGGACAAGGCCATTGCGCAGTCGGTGGAAGGCGGCAACGACCGGCTGTTTGGCCGCCTGTCGCTGGCGGCCGGCAAGACCGGCGGCTCGCGCGATGGCGACGGCGCAAAGGTGCTGCCCGACATCACCCAGACCGACCTGCAATACAACCAGTCCGTCGATTTGATGGGCACGCTGGACGCCAACTTCGGCCGTGGCGGCACGCTCTCGCTGCTGGGCCAGTTATACAACTCCGAATACAAACCCGGCGAGGCGCTGTGGATGCAAGCCGGCGCGGGCAACAACATCCTCAAACCGAGCGCGCTGGATGTGCGCAGCGGCTTCAGCTCCGACGTGAGCCCCGCGACCGAGCGGCGCCTGCTGTCGTTCAACTACCACCTGCCCGAGGCCCCGGGTGGCCAGGACTTCTACCTCAAAGGTTTTGTGCGCAGCGAGAAGCTGCAGTTCTACCCCTTCCCCGGCACCACGGCCAACCCGCTGGGTGGCGCGGCGGTGCCGTACTGGAGCACCTCCACCCAGTCCACCGACACCTGGGGACTGAAGTCGGCGTTGAACAAGAAGTGGGGCAACTTTGGCCTGACCTACGGCGTGGACTATGACCACGAAGCCTTCGACGCGCAGCAGACCATGTTCAACATGACCACGGCGCTCAACAGCGGCGGGCTGACCTTCCAGCGCGAGTCCGAACTCGGCCGCTACCCCAGCTTCGAGACCAACATCTGGTCTGGCTATTTGCAAGGCGACTGGCGCGCCAGCGACACGCTGAGCTTCAGCGGTGGCGTGCGCCACCAGCGCGTGGGCATCACGGTCGACCCGTTCGTGCAGATCGCCCAGCAGCGCCTGGTGTCGGTGGGCATAGGCCAATCGGCTGAAGCCATTCCCGGCGGCAGCAACCACTACGGCGTGACGCTGTACAACGCCGGTGTGGTGTGGAAAGCCACGCCCACGCAACAGGTCTACGCCAACTACTCCGAAGGTTTTGAACTCGCTGATCCGGCCAAGTACTACGGTGCCAACGCCACCTATTCCTTGGTGGGCGGGCGCAACGGCTACTTCAAGCTGAACCGCTACATCTCGGTGGCCGACACCAGCATGGCCGCCATCAAAACCCGCTCCACCGAACTGGGTTGGCGCAAGAGCCAAGGCCCGGTGCGCGCGCAAACCGCGCTGTTCTATTCGCAGTCGGACAAGTCGGTAGAAGTGAACCGCACCGACCTGAGCATTCAGTTGGCCGATGCCGGTGTGCGCAACTATGGCCTGGAAGGCCAGGTCAGCCTGGACGTCAACAGCCAATGGAGCGGCGGCGTGAACCTGCTGCTGATGCGCACCGAAGAAAAGCGCAACGGCGATTGGGTCAAGCGCGGCATCTACTACGCCAGCCCCTCCAAGCTCACCGCCTTTGCGCGCTGGCAAGCCAACCAGGCGCTGGCGCTGCAATTGCAGGTGTCACACAGCCTGCAGCTCAACAGCGATGTACTCAGCTTCGGCACCGCTGCCGGGTCTGAAACACTGCCAAGCCAAACCCTGGTGGACCTGCTGGGCCATTACCAAACGCAGTACAGCGCGGGCGTGCGCGGCACGCTGAGTTTTGGCATTCAGAACGTGTTCGACAAGACCTACGCCACGCGCTGGAGCGAGATGGCCAAGCTGGCCTATGCCGGCTCCATCGCCTCCAACGTGCTCGACTTCAAAGGCCGTGGCCGCACCTTGTCGTTGAGCTACACGCTGGACTACTAAAAGCGCCAAAGCTGAATGGCCCTGCGGTGAGGGCTGTTCAGTCCCCCGCCACCAGGCGCCGCACCAAGCCACTCGGCTCGGCATGCGCGCGGTCGTACATGGCGCGGTAGTACGGCAGCATGCGCAGCGCGGCGGCGTGGCTCTCTTCCATTTGGCCTGAGATGGCCTGCGCCATCTCGCGGATCTCCGCGCGGATGGCGCGGGTGTCGATGCGCGTGTGTTGGCCGTTTTCCATCACCACCTCGCCGCCCACAATGGTGGTGCGCACCGAGCGGCCGTCTTCGCTGTAGACCAGTTGCCGCTCGATGTTGTTGAACGGCGTGAAGGCCCAGGTGTCGAGGTCGAGCAAGATGATGTCGGCCACGGCGCCCACGCTCAGTTGACCCAAGTCTTTCTCACGGCGAATGGCGCGCGCACCGCCGCGTGTCATGGCGCGCAGCACTTCGCCGTGGCGCGGCCAGCGATCGTAATCCGGTGTGCTGAGGTTGTGCACCAGGCCGGCCATCTTGCCAGCTTGCCACACGTTGGCGGTGTCGTCGGTACAGAGTTCATCAGTGCCAATCGCCACAGTCACGCCCGCGTCGCGCAGCGCACGAAACGGCATCACGCCACTGCCCAGGCGCAGGTTGCACACGGGGTTGTGCGCCACCACCGCATCGGCATCGGCCAGCAGTTGGATGTCGGCATCATCAATCCAGATGGCGTGGATGATTTGGCTGCGCTCATCCAGGATGCCCAGATCGTGCACATGGCGCAGCAGCGACTTGCCAAAACGCTCGCGTCCGGTGGCACGCTGCAGCTTGGTTTCCAGCACGTGGATGTTGAACGGCAAATCGTGTGCGCGGCTCAACTCGGCCAAGCCGAGGAAGTAATCGTCCGTCACGCGCTGCGGCGCCGAGCACGACATGGCCGCCGCCAGCCTGCCATCGTGGCTGTGATGCCAGCGTTCAATCAAATGGCCATACAGCGCCAGCAGCTCCTCACCGGTCTGGCGCGGCGCGGCTTCCATCTCGCGGCGCAGCGTGGGCGTGAGCAAGTCCTTCAAAAACGGGAACTTGTCGTACTCCACGATGTTGGGCTGGTCGATGGCCACCGTGGCGCGAATGCCCGCATCCGCATAGGCCTGCATCACCGCGTCAATGCTCTCGGGCGTGGCCACGGGCACGTGGTAGGCGTCGTCGTGCACGGTGGTGATGCCGCGCTCCAGCATCTCCAGCGCGCCCATCAGCGTGCGCAAGTAGGCGAAGCGGTAGCTGTCGCCCTGCTGCGCCAGCGGCGGCACTTCGTAGAGCATGAAGATCTCTAGCGGGTAGCCGTCGAGCTGGCCCTTCAAGAAATTGCCCGGCGAATGGAAGTGCGCATTCACCAGGCCGGGCATGGCCAGTTGCCCAGCCGCGTCGATGGTGCGCACCTCGCCTGCGGGCAACGGCAGGTTCTCGCCAATATTTGGGCCAATGGCGGTGATGCGGCCGTCTTGCACCAAGATGTCGGCACGCGGCCACTCGCGGTTTTGGTCGTCCAGGCTCAACACGCGAGCGTTGCGGATCAGCAATGTTTTTTCTACGGTCATACGGCTGTGGCTCCTGCTGCTTCTTGTTCTGCAAATGCGCGGTCTACCTCGTCGGCCAGCAGTTCGGCCAACTGGTCGTGTAGCGCGTGAAAAGCGGGGTCGCGCGGGTTGCGCGGGCGGTCCAGCTTCACCGGCACGATGGTCTTGATGCGGCCAGGGCGAGCGGTGAACACCACGATACGGTCGGCCAGGCCAATGGCCTCTTCGATGGAGTGTGTGACCAACAGCATTGATGCGCCGCTTTGTTGCCATAGGTCGAGCAGGTAGTTCTGCATCTTGGCGCGGGTTTGGATGTCGAGCGCGGCAAAGGGCTCGTCCATCATCAGCACCTTGGGTTGCAGCGCCAGCGCACGCGCCATGGCGGCGCGCTGGCGCATGCCGCCCGACAACTCGCTCGGCCGCTTGAGCGCAAAGCCGTTCAAGCCCACACGCGCCAACAGTTCCATGGCGCGCTGTTCACGCTCGACCTTCGGTACGCCCTGCAACTGCAAGCCATAAGCCACGTTGTCGCGAATGTTGAGCCACGGGAACAGCGCCGCCTCTTGAAAAATCATGCCGCGCTGCGGGCTGGTGCCGGTGATGGGCTCACCAAAGCTCAACAGCGTGCCCTGCGTGGCCTGCTCCAATCCGGCCAGCAAATACAGCAAGGTGCTTTTGCCGCAGCCCGAGGGGCCAAGCAGCACCACAAATTCGCCGGCCTGCACTTCGAAGTTGATGTCTTGCAGGGCGACGAAGGGTTTGGCGCTGTCGGTGTTCCAGGTCTTACCGACGTCGCGGCATTCGATCGCGGGCAGATTGTTATTGATATCCATGCTTATCTTTCGTTCGCCTTGTCGGCATCGATCCACCACAACATGCGTTGCTGGATCAGCCGCAGGGCCTGGTCAAACAAAAAGCCGCTCAGGCCAATCAGCGTCATGGTGAAGAACACCAGGCTGGCGTTGAAGGTGTTGCGCGCCATCATCACAATTTGCCCCAGGCCGCTGCCCACACCTGCAGCCTCGGCGATGAGCACCACCATCCACGCGGCAAACAGGTTGATGCGCAGCGTGACAAACAGCCCCGGCAGAATGGCCGGCAAGATCACCGTGCGAAACACCTGGCGTTTGCTCGCGCCCATGATGCGCGCCACGTGGATATAAGCCTTGGGCACTTCGTCGATCTGCGCCAGTGTGGCGATTACCATCACAAAGAAAATGGCGATGAACACCATGAAGATGGCCGGCTTGTCGCCAATGCCAAACATGAACACGGCCACCGGCAACCAGGCCACCGGCGAGATCGGCGCAAACATAGTCACCGCTGGCAACGTGAGCTTGCCAAACACCGCGTTGTAACGGATGAGCACGCCCACCGCCAGGCTCAGCACAAAGCCAAGCAGCAGGCCAACGAACACACGCATCGACGTCCACAGCACCACGCTGAGCACGCCCACCCAACTGCCCCCTTCGCCACTGGAGCCAATAGTGTTGGCCATGTCGAAGAAGTGCAGTTGCTCGCTCCAGTTGCCGAGGAAGACGTGGGGTGCGGGCATGAGCAGTGGGTCGGCCCAGCCCAGAGCGGCGGCCAGCTCCCACAGGCCGATGATGGAGCCGATGGAGGCCAGCGCCCACAGCGCGGCCACCGCTTGGCGGCGCAGGGTTTTCAACACGCGTGGTCCGTTGGCAGAAGGTGGTTTTGAAGGGAGCTTGGCCGAGGCGGCGCCCACGCGCCCTCCCTCGGTTGCCAGTTGAGCAGCAGACATGGTTTGTTCACCTTTCAAACAGCGTTGCCAACTCAGGCCGACTTGAGCTTCAGGCCGGTAAACATGGCCTGGTTCTCGGCAATCACCTTCTCCAGCGGGCCCCAGTCGAACATCTTGGCGTCGGGCAACTTCTTCAGATAGCCCATTTCCTTCATCGACTTGGCGCGCTCCAGAATGAACTGGGTTTGGTTACGCTGGTCGATCATCACCGGCTGGCGTTGCGAGGCCAGCGTGGCGGCCTCCAACGTGGTTTTGTAATAGGTGCCCACGGTTTCTTTCAACGCGCCTGCGCGGTCGGTCTCGATCTGCTGTTGCGCGGTGAGCAACGCCTTGATCACGGCGCGCACCACCTCGGGTTGTTTCTCCAGCAGCGGTGTGCGCACGGCCAACACGCAGTCGGCGTATTGCGGGCCATACAAGTCGGTGCCGTCGCTCAACACACTCGCCCCCTTGCGCGCGGCCACGGTTTGCGTGGCGTAGGGTTCTACGGCGCAGATCGCATCCACAGCGCCGCCGATGAAAGCCTGCGCCATTTCGGGCGAGGTGTTGAAGTAGCGGATCTGCACGTCTTTGAAGCTCAAACCCGCCTTCTTCAGCCAGTCATAAGGTAACACTTCCAGTGTGTCCGCTTGGAAGGTACCCAACGTCTTGCCCTTCATGTCGACCGCACTTTTAATGCCGTCGCGCGCCACGATCAAGCAGCCGTTGACACCACCGCCCGCCACCACACGCACAGGTGCGCCAGCGTCGTAGAGCGACAGAAAGTTGGAGTACGGAATCATCGACATGTCGACCGCACCCACACCAAACAGCGTGACGATGTCGGTGTTGGTGGGCGTGACCACAAACTCTAGATCCACCCCATCGCCCTTCGCCAGTTGGCGCTGCTTGGCGATGAAGATGCCCAGGTTGCAGAGGCCCGCGCCGTGCGTAGCCTTGATGGTGGTGCGTCCTGCCGCGCGTGCCGGCGCTGCACCTAAGGCTGCCGCCATGCCCATGGGCAAAACCACCATGGCCGCGCCTGCAGAGAGCGACTTCAAGAAGCCGCGGCGTGCTGTGGGAGAGAGAGTTTGCGCAGCTTGCAGGGCTGCAAAAGCTTGTCCATTACGTTCGCACATACCAATACCTCATTCTTCAAACGGGCCTCAAACGAAAGAAGGCCCTGGGTGACTAAGAAGCCACACCAGAATTCGGTAAGGGGTTGTCGCCACTGCGGCAATTGCTGCTACAGGGGACATTCGGTCCGCACCGAATTCCCAGAGTGACCCAAGAATTCCGGCACGCCAACCGAAGAAGCTCAAACGCTGCGCTGAACAAAAACAAGCAAACCATGTGCCAGTGCGGCCGCACGGCAAATCGGGCCACTCATGGAGCAAGGCACTCCCCCGCACACCAAAAGCATGCAAGACCTTCCTAAGCCCGCACTTTGAGCGGCGTTCGCTACCCAAACTGGGGCGCGCCTGCTCGTTCGATCGCGCTGGGCCGTCTTTGTTTCTTTTTAGAAACGAAATAGATACATACGAGATACATATGTATCAAAACGATAAACTGCACGCGCCGAGCACAAGCACGCCTGCTGTCTCGGTTTCTCAAATCAAAAGGAACAATAGGATGGGACTTCGGTATTTTGCTAGTGGAGCCATGTTGGCCGTCTCAGCCATGCTGACCGCCTGCGGCGGTGGCGGCAGCGGCGGCGGCAGTGAAACGGCGTTGAGCGTGGCGGTCAAAGTCAACGGCAATGATGTACAGGCCAACAACGGACGCTACACGGTCAAGCCTGGCGACAGCGTCGCCGTCACCTCGAATCTGACGGTGACCTGGACCACGACCGCCGCACCGGCCAGTACAACAGCCCCACGCACGCCCACTGCAACCAGCACAAGCTGGACCGCCCAAGTCGCCAACCTGAGCGCTACCGCTGCTACGCTCACTTTGAATGCATCTGCCGATGCTTCACGCACCCGGGATTTGGTCTTCGACGTCGCCGCTGGCGATGCTCGCAACGGCAGCTACAAGGTCTTCGCGACGAACGGTTCACGCCAGGCCCTCACGCTGGACTTCAACAACATGGCCTACACCATGACGGACGACAACAACGTGTCCGTCAGCGATGTGCTCACCGTTGATCCAACCGACAGCACAGCCTACGTCTTCAAGAACACGCGCGTGGCAACGACAGCCGCCAACAGCCGCTTCCGCACCACCACAGATACCGTCGTCGGCGCCTTCCCGTTTTACCAGCCTAAGGTCTTGACCAGCTACGCCGTCCAGCCTTTCGTGGCTTCGCGTGCGCCCGTGACGACGCAAGCGTCGCTCGACGGTGCCTATACCCGCCTGGGCATTAACGGCATGCAGGGAACCACTGCCGGCGACTCGAACATTCGACAAATCCGAATCTCGAACGGTGGCACGCTGCTGCAAATTTGTAACGACGTCGGTATCACGTCCATCGCTGCCTGCTCCACCACGCCAGTCGACTACACCGTGTCGCCCGGGCCAACACCCGACCTATGGAAGAGTGCGAACGTGGCGGATCCCGCGAACGATTGGGGCTACTTCTCAATCGTGAAAGTCGCAGGCCAAAACGTCTATCTCTCGGCCGGCCAAGGTCTCACCGCTTCAGACAATGCCAGCTTCCGCATCGGCTTCGCTGAGTCCGCAACCTGGCCAAACCTGAGCGCCATCGGTGGCGACACCACCGGAAGCTGGGGCACGATGCTCTACACCGCGTCGACCTACGACACCACGATGACGCGCGCAGACGGTACAAGCTACACGTATGCCAGCGTCGGCCTGACCAGTTCCAGCGCCTCGTTTGCGAACCTGAAGGGCTTCGCCGTTGGTGGCGCCAGCTACTTCACGGCACTGAACGGCACACTCGCGGCCGTCGTCGGCGCACGTAACGGTACGGCGACCGGCAAGATCCAGATCGGCCTCGTTCGTTAACCGATTGCACAACGATCAAGTCTCATAAAAAAAGCGCCGTGTGTTGCCACACGGCGCTTTTCTTTTAGTTGACGCCACTCGCGATCAGCGCGGCAGGTCCGAGTACCCCATCAAGAACTCATCCACCGCACGCGCACCTTGGCGGCCTTCGCGGATGGCCCAGACCACCAGAGACTGGCCGCGGCGAATGTCGCCAGCGGCAAACACCTTGGGCACGTTGGTGGTGTAGCCGCCGGTGAAGTCGGTCGTGGCCTTGGCGTTGCCACGGGCGTCTTTGTCGATGCCGAAGGCCTCCAGCACCGCCGCCACGGGGCTCACAAAGCCCATGGCCAGCAGCACCAGGTCGGCCTTCATGGTCACTTCGGTACCGGGGATTTCGACCAGCTTGCCGTCCTTGAATTCGACGCGCACGGTCTTCAGGCCGGTGACCTTGCCTTTTTCGCCGATGAACTCTTTGGTCGAGATGGCGAACTCGCGTTCGCAGCCTTCGTCGTGGCTGGAGCTGGTGCGCAGCTTGATCGGCCAGTAGGGCCAGGTCATGGGGCGGTTTTCTTCTTCGGGCGGACGGGGCATCACCTCGAATTGGGTCACGCTCACGGCGCCGTGGCGGTTGCTGGTGCCCACGCAATCAGAGCCGGTGTCGCCGCCGCCGATCACGATGACGTTTTTGCCTTCAGCGCGCAGTTGGCCTTTGAGCTTGTCGCCAGCGTTGACCTTGTTTTGCTGCGGCAGGAATTCCATCGCGAAATGGATGCCGTCGAGGTCGCGGCCGGGCACGGGCAGGTCGCGCGATTGCTCGGCGCCGCCGGTCAGCAAAATAGCGTCGAACTCTTTTTGCAGTTGCTCGGGGGTGACGGTTTCCTTGGCCCAGTTGGTGACCTTGGAGCCCTTGCCCAATGGGTCTTTGGCCGCGCCCACCACCACGCCGGTGCGGATGGTCACGCCTTCAGCCACGAGCTGTTCGACACGGCGGTCGATGTGGCTCTTTTCCATCTTGAAGTCTGGAATGCCGTAGCGCAGCAGGCCGCCCACGCGGTCGTTCTTTTCAAACAGCGTGACGTCGTGACCCGCACGTGCCAACTGTTGTGCCGCGGCCATGCCAGCGGGGCCTGCGCCCACCACGGCGACCTTCTTGCCGGTTTTGTGCTTGGCCGGGCGGGCGGTCACCCAGCCCTCTTCCCAGGCGCGGTCGATGATGGCGTGCTCGATGGACTTGATGCCCACGGCGTCGTCGTTCACGTTCAGCGTGCAAGCGGCTTCGCAAGGTGCGGGGCAGATGCGGCCGGTGAACTCGGGGAAGTTGTTGGTGCTGTGCAGCACGGCAATCGCATTCTTCCAGTCATCCTTCTGACCGCGGTACACCAGGTCGTTGAAGTCCGGAATGATGTTGTTGACTGGGCAGCCGTTGTTGCAGAACGGCGTGCCGCAGTCCATGCAGCGCGCACCTTGCACCTTGGCCTGCGATGCATCCAGACCAACCACGAACTCTTTGTAATGCTTCAGGCGCTCGGCAACCGGCTTATAGCCTTCTTCGATGCGCTCGTACTCCATGAAGCCAGTGACTTTTCCCATGTTTCTATCCTGTCTAGTTCTATCGTGAGGGCGACGTTTTCTTAGCGCTTACTTCGCTGCGACCGCTTCTTTTTTGCTAGCTGGCTTCGCAGCTACAACGGGCGCTGCAGCGGCTTTTGGCTCTTTGCGTTCGCTCAGTGCGCGCTTGTATTCGTTCGGGAACACCTTCACGAACTTCAGGCGCGCCTCAGTCCAGTTGTCGAGCAGTTCGCGGGCGCGGCGGCTGCCGGTCCAGCGGTTGTGGTCGCCCAGCAGCTTGCGCAGTTGGGCTTCGTCGGTCTCTCCCATGTGCCAGTGGATGGGTTGCACGCCGGTGGCCTTTTGCTCGGCTGCCGTGAGCACCTTGTCGAGCGTGACCATGGCGGGGTTGCAGCGCTTGCTGAACTGGCCGTCTTCGTCGTACACGTAAGCCACACCACCGCTCATGCCCGCCGCAAAGTTGCGGCCGGTTTTGCCCAGGATGACGGCGGTGCCGCCAGTCATGTATTCACAACCGTGGTCGCCCGTGCCTTCCACCACCGTGGTGGCGCCCGACAGACGCACCGCGAAGCGTTCACCGGCCACGCCGCTGAAGAACGATTCACCGCTGGTCGCGCCATACATGACGGTATTGCCGACGATGGTGTTCTGCGTGGAAATGCCACGGAAGTCGATGCTGGGGCGCACGACGATACGGCCGCCCGACAAACCCTTGCCGGTGTAGTCGTTGGCGTCGCCAATCAGGTACAACGTGATGCCCTTGGCCAAGAACGCACCGAACGATTGACCGCCCGTGCCTTCCAGCTGGATGCGGATGGTGTCGTCTGGCAAGCCGTCTGGGTGCACCTTGGTCAATGCGCCCGAGAGCATGGCGCCCAGCGAACGGTTGACGTTGCGCGCACGTTCCATGAACTGCACTTTTTCGCCACGGTCGATGGCCGGGCGCGAGCGCTCGATCAACACGTTGTCGAGCGACTTGTCGAGGCCGTGGTCTTGGTTTTCCACGTGGTAACGCGGCACATCGGCAGGCGCATTGGACAACGCGAACAAGCGGTTGAAGTCCAGGCCGCTGGCCTTCCAGTGGGCGATGCCTTTACGCATGTCCAGCAGGTCCGCGCGGCCGATCATGTCGTCGAACTTGCGGATGCCCAGTTGGGCCATGATCTGGCGCACTTCTTCGGCGATGAAGAAGAAGAAGTTCACCACGTGCTCGGGCTTGCCTTGGAATTTCTTGCGCAGCACCGGGTCTTGCGTGGCCACACCCACCGGGCAGGTATTCAGGTGGCACTTGCGCATCATGATGCAGCCTTCAACCACCAGCGGTGCGGTGGCGAAGCCGAATTCATCCGCACCGAGCAACGCGCCAATGGCGACGTCGCGGCCGGTCTTCATCTGGCCGTCGGCCTGCACCCGCACGCGGCTGCGCAGGCGGTTCAGCACCAGCGTTTGCTGGGTTTCGGCCAGACCGATTTCCCAGGGGCCGCCCGCGTGTTTGATGGACGACCATGGCGATGCACCGGTACCACCGTCGTGCCCGGCGATCACGATGTGGTCGCTCTTGCACTTGGTGACGCCTGCGGCGATGGTGCCCACGCCCACTTCCGACACCAGCTTGGTGCTGATGCTGGCGTGTGGTGCCACGTTCTTCAAGTCGTGGATCAACTGCGCCAAATCTTCAATCGAGTAGATGTCGTGGTGCGGTGGGGGCGAGATCAAGCCCACACCTGGCACCGAGTGGCGCAGCTTGCCGATGTATTCGGTCACCTTGCCACCGGGCAGCTGGCCGCCTTCACCAGGCTTGGCACCTTGTGCCATCTTGATCTGGATCTGATCAGCGCTGGACAGGTACTCGGCCGTCACACCAAAGCGGCCCGATGCCACCTGCTTGATGCGCGAACGCAGCGAGTCGCCTTCGTTGAGCGGGTAGTCGGACTCGACCACGTCTTTGCCGATGATGTCGCCCAGGGTCTGGCCCTGTTTGATGGTGATGCCCTTGAACTCCTGGCGGTAGCGGTTCGCGTCTTCACCGCCTTCGCCGGTGTTGCTCTTGCCGCCGATGCGGTTCATGGCCACGGCCAGCGTGGTGTGCGCTTCGGTGGAGATCGAGCCCATGGACATGGCGCCAGTAGCAAAGCGTTTGACGATTTCTTTGGCGGACTCGACTTCGTCGACCGAGATGGCCTTGGCCGGGTCGATCTTGAACTCGAACAGGCCGCGCAGCGTCATGTGGCGGCGGCTTTGGTCGTTGATCAGTTGCGCGTACTCTTTGTACGTGCTCCAGTTGTTGGCGCGCGTGCTGTGTTGCAGCTTGGCGATCGCGTCAGGCGTCCACATGTGTTCTTCGCCGCGCACACGCCAGGCGTATTCACCGCCAGCGTCGAGCATGTTGGCCAGCACCGGGTCGTCACCAAACGCAGCCTTGTGCATGCGCAGCGCTTCTTCGGCGATCTTGAACACGCCGATACCTTCGACCTTGGAGGCCGTGCCGGTGAAGTACTTGTTCACGGTGTCGGTGTCGAGACCGATGATCTCGAACAACTGCGCGCCGCAGTAGCTCATGTAGGTGCTCACGCCCATCTTGGACATGATCTTCGACAAGCCCTTGCCAATCGCCTTGACGTAGTTGTAGATGGCTTTTTCTGGCGACAGGTCGCCTGGCAAGTCCTTGTGCAGGTCGGCCAGGGTTTCCATGGCGAGGTAGGGGTGCACGGCTTCTGCGCCGTAGCCCGCCAACACGGCGAAGTGGTGCACTTCACGTGCGGTGCCGGTTTCCACCACCAGACCGGTGCTGGTGCGCAGGCCCTTGACCACCAGGTGTTGGTGGATGGCGCTGGAGGCCAGCAGTGCCGGAATCGCCACTTGTGTGGCGCTCACGGCGCGGTCGCTGATGATCAGGATGTTCTTGCCACCCTTGATCGCGTCCACCGCTTCGGCGCACAGCGAGGCCAGCTTGGCTTCCACGCCTTCACGGCCCCAGGCTTCTGGGTAGGTGATGTCCAGCGTGTAGCTCTTGAACTTGCCGTGGGTGTGCTTTTCGATGTCGCGCAGCTTGGCCATGTCGGCAAAGTCGAGAATCGGTTGCGACACTTCCAGGCGCATCGGTGGGTTGACCTGGTTGATGTCCAGCAGGTTGGGCTTGGGGCCGACGAACGACACCAGCGACATCACGATGGCTTCGCGGATCGGGTCGATCGGCGGGTTCGTCACCTGCGCGAACATTTGGCGGAAGTAGTTGTACAACGGCTTGTTCTTGTCGCTGAGCACGGCCAGGGGGCTGTCGTTGCCCATGGAGCCAATGCCTTCTTCGCCGGCTTGCGCCATAGGCGAGAGCAGGAACTTCAGGTCTTCTTGCGTGTAGCCGAAGACTTGTTGGCGGTCGAGCAAGCTCACCTCGCCCTCGGTGGCGCTGGCGGGTTCACCGCCACCGACCACGTCGTCGAGCTTGATGCGCAGGTTGTCGATCCACTGCTTGTAGGGCTTGGTGTTGACGACGTTGGCTTTCAGCTCTTCGTCGTCGATCATGCGGCCTTGTTCCAGGTCGATCAGGAACATCTTGCCGGGCTGCAGGCGCCACTTGCGCACGATGTTGCTCTCGGGCACGGGCAGCACGCCGGATTCAGAGGCCATGATGACCAGGTCGTCATCGGTCACGCAGTAACGCGAAGGGCGCAGGCCGTTGCGGTCCAGCGTGGCGCCAATCTGGCGGCCATCGGTGAAGACGATGGAGGCTGGGCCGTCCCATGGTTCCATCATGGCGGCGTGGTATTCGTAGAACGCGCGGCGACGCTCGTCCATTTGCGTGTGTTGTTCCCACGGCTCGGGGATCATCATCATCACGGCCTGGCTGATGGGGTAGCCCGCCATCGTCAGCAGTTCCAGGCAGTTGTCGAACGTGGCCGTATCGGACTGGTTGGCGAAGCTGATGGGGTAGAGCTTTTGCAGGTCGGCCGCCAGCACGGGCGAAGCCATCACGCCTTCGCGCGCCTTCATCCAGTTGTAGTTACCCTTGACGGTGTTGATTTCACCGTTGTGTGCCACGTAGCGGTATGGGTGCGCCAGTGGCCACTCTGGGAAGGTGTTGGTGGAGAAACGTTGGTGCACCAGGCCGATGGCCGAGACGCAGCGCGGGTCTTGCAGGTCGAGGTAGTAGGCGCCCACCTGGTCGGCCAGCAGCAGACCCTTGTAGATCACCGTGCGGCTGGACATGCTCGGCACGTAATACTCTTTGCTGTGCTTGAGCTTGAGGTTCTGGATGTTGGCGCTAGCCGTCTTGCGGATGACGTACAGCTTGCGCTCCAGCGCGTCTTGCACGATCACGTCGTCGCCGCGGCCAATGAACACCTGGCGCAGCACCGGCTCGGTCTTGCGCACGTTGGGCGACATGGGCATGTCGCGGTCCACTGGCACGTCGCGCCAGCCCAGCAACACCTGGCCTTCGGCCTTGATGGCGCGTTCCATCTCTTGTTCGCAAGCCAGGCGGGAAGCGTGCTCCTTGGGCAAGAAGATCATGCCCACGCCGTATTCGCCTGCGGCGGGCAGCGTGACGCCGAGCTTGCCCATTTCTTCGCGGTACAACGCGTCGGGAATCTGGATCAAGATGCCAGCGCCGTCGCCCATGAGCTTGTCGGCTCCCACCGCGCCACGGTGGTCGATGTTTTCCAGGATCTTGAGCGCCTGCGTCACGATGTCATGACGTTTCTCGCCCTTGATATGGGCTACGAAACCCAGACCACAAGCGTCATGCTCGTTGCTGGATGAGTACAAACCGTGGTCTTTGAGATGTTGGATCTCGGCAGCCGTCGTCATGGCGCTCTCCTATTGGTATATCGCAGGGATGGCTAGCATAGTGCACTGCAACAAGAATGCCAAGAAGAAAAATTAGGGTCAGATACTAATTAAATGTTGACTAATTTAATTCACATTTAATTAGGGACACATTAAATTAAAGAGCACTTTGCGTAATCTGAATAAGCGTCTATCGCCTATTTCAATCTTGTTTTTTGACCGTAGCAGGTCGCCCTGCAGACACTTTGTGCAAACGCCGCTCGGTTTGCGTTTGCAAATCTGCAACGAATTCAGCGTCGCCCAATGCCCAACCATGGAGCACGGCACTCATCAAATGCTGGTGTTCACTACTGGAGATGCCGGCACGCACCAAATCGGCATACGCCGCTTCGCGTGCAAAAGGCGTGTTGCCCAGCGCCCAGTACACTGCGTGCGGGCTGAGCCAACGGTCGACGCGCTGGCCGATCCAATGGCCGTGGCTTGACCAGGGGTAGGCGCGGACTTCTTGTGTAAGGCCGGCGCGAATCGGCTCTTGCTCCATGGCCACCATGGCGGGCAGCAAAAATCGCTCGGGCTGCAGCACCGTGGACCGGTAGCGCCCTTCCCACAAGGTGCCGCTGCGGCCATGCCGGTCGTTGAAGTAGCGCACGTAGCGTCGCCCTACCGCCTGCATAAAGGCCGAAAGCCCTTCTACCGAGCCCGGCGTGAGCAGCATCTGGAATTGGTCTTCCAGCAGTGCGTAGGCGTGCACGGCCACGTCGCACCGGTTGCTGTTTTCTTCGAGTAGAGCCAGCAGAAAAACGTAGTCTTCCGACGTGGCAAAAATCGCCTGGCGGTTGTTGCCACGCTGCACCAGATAGTGCGGCAAGCCAGGAATGGTGAGACGGGGAAGGCGGGCCATATTGCGGTGTAAGGGCTAGGGTGCAGGTGCGCGGCGTCATCATAGGACCGAATCTGTCCCTGATTTTTGCTGAGGGAGATTCTCTGCTTTACGAAACCTTACCTGGCATTACCAACGCGATGTAGGCGGCTGCGCGCCACCAGCAGTTAGAGCGGGAAGCAGGCGCCGCCTGCGTCTTTGGAGAATGTCATGCGTGTTCGCGCCCTCACCCCTTCCGCCCCCCGTTCGCTCACCCGCTCACTCACACCATTGCTCGCCGGTCTTGCTGCAGCCGCTGCTTTGTCGGGCTGCGTGGTCGCGCCTTTAGGTCAGCCAGTGGCTTACCAAGGCGGTGGCGGCGAAGTGGTTTACGCCAACGTCGCCCCTCCACCGCCACAAGTTGAAGTGGCAGGCGTGGCACCGGCACCCGGTTATTTCTGGATTTCAGGCGTTTGGCTATGGCAAGGCGGCCGCCATGTGTGGCACCCGGGCCACTGGGAAGCGCACCGCGCCGGTTACCAATGGACGCCACACCAATGGGCCCCCGATGGCCGAGGCGGCTGGCGCATGAGCGGTGGCTACTGGTCGCCGCGCCGCTGATTGTGCGCGAGGCTTAGGCGGTTGCGACAGGCAAGGGGAAGCGGGTAGCCTGCAAATCGCCGATGCCAAACTCGGTCATCAGGCTGGTCAAGCGCTCGGCCGCGCTGCGCTTTTTCTGGCCGGTGTATTTGGCCACAATGAGCTCGTTCTTCATGCTGTGTTCCCAGCCCACCAGCTCGGTCACGGTCACTTGGTAGCCTGAGGCTTCAAGGTACAGGCAGCGCAACACATTGGTGATCTGGCTGCCGATTTCGCGCGTGTGGATGGGGTGGCGCCAGAGTTCGGCCAGCGGCGTGCGCGACAACTGCAGCGCCTTGTTTTGCCGCAGGCAGGCCGCCACTTCGGCTTGGCAACACGGCACCAGCACCATGGCGCGGGCGCGTTTCGCCAGGCCGAAGGCGATGGCGTCGTCGGTGGCGGTGTCGCAAGCGTGCAAGGCGGTGACCACGTCGATCTGCTCGGGCAGTTGCTGCGAGTGGGTGGACTCGGCCACGCTCACGTTCAAAAACGCCATGCGGTCAAAGCCCAGCGTGGCGGCGAGTTCTTGCGACTTTTGCACCAGCTCTGCACGGGTTTCAATGCCGTAGATCCAGCCTTGGTTCAGCGCCTTGAAAAACAGGTCGTAAATGATGAAGCCGAGATAGGACTTGCCGGCGCCGTGGTCAGCCAGCGTGATGCCCTTCTCTTCCAGCGACGGCGGCAGTTCTTTCAGCAGCTTCTCGATGAAATTGAACAGGTGGTAGACCTGCTTGAGCTTGCGCCGCGAGTCTTGGTTGAGCTTGCCGTCGCGCGTGAGGATATGCAGCGCCTTGAGCAGCTCAATCGACTGGCCGGGCGCAATTTCCGGTGCGATCGCCGAGGCATCCGTCATCGGCGCTGGGTTTGATTTTTTTTGTTTGCTCATGGCTTGGCCAATGAAGGTTTTGTGGTGGGCTCCGCGCCAAGGTCTAACGCATCCCAGCCGGCCTGGCCGAGTTGCTCCAGCGTTTCCATGTTGCGCTCGTAAATGGCTTCGGACTCGGGGTAGGCATCGACCGCACGGTCGATACTGTCTTCGCGCAGCAGGTGCAACGTGGGGTATGGCGCGCGGTTGGTGTAGTTGGCGATATCGTCGGCGTCTGTGCCGCCAAACTGGTACAGCGGGTGGAAGCTGGCGATCTGGATCTCGCCTTCCAGGTCCAAGCGCGCCAGCAGATCGTCGGCGCGGCCCAGAAAGTCGTTGAAGTCGAGAAAGTTGCCCAGCATGTCGGGCGCGATCAGCAGCGTGGTGTCGCGCACGTTGGCATCCTGCGCCACCAGATCACGCAGCTCGTTGGCTAATGCTTCGAGCAGAACCTCTTCAGCGTCTTGTCCACTGGCACGGCACACAGCGTAGTGGATCTGCTCTTTGACGTGCACCGCCTTGGCAAACGGGCACAGGTTGAGCCCAATGACGGCGCGCGTCAGCCAGTTCTGCATGCGCTGCACCACGAAGGTGTCGTCGGCAGAGTCGACAGGATCGGGAGCGGCGGGCATAAAGTGTTCCGGCAAAGGGCGCGATTTTACCGGCCATGGCTGGGGCTGGTGCCCGCAGGGCCTCAGCCCAGGTCGATCTAGGAGATGAGGCGGCGACCGGTCAGGCGTTCATGTTCGGCCAGCGCAAAGCGGTCGGTCATGCCGGCGATGTAGTCGGCCACCACCCGCGCCACCGCATCCGGGTCACCCTGCGCAGTAGCGGCACGCTCGGTATAGCCACGTCCCATGATGCTGCTGTCGCCCATGAACAGGGCGAACAACTCTTCCACCACTTGTTTGGCTTGGCTGGTCACCTGCATCACTTGCGGATGGCGGTAGAGGTTGCGCATCAGGAATTGCTTCAGGGGCACAGCTTGTTCGCGCATTTCGGGGCTGAAGCACAACAGCGGCGCACAGCGGCGCGCCTCGTTGACGCTGCCCGGTTGCGCTACTTGCAGCGCGGCTTGGGTCGCGGCGATCACGTCGTACACCTGAGCACTCAACATGCGGCGAATACCCTCAAACAGCACACGCCGACCGCTTAGCGCGGGAAACTCAGCCAGTGTTTGTCGGCGGTAGTAGTCAAACAACTCCACCTCTTCCAACTGCGCCAGGGTGATGAGGCCGGAGCGCACACCGTCGTCGATGTCATGTGCGTTGTAGGCAATCTCATCGGCCAGGTTGCACAACTGCGCTTCCAAGCTGGGCTGCGTTTGATTCAAAAACCGGCGCCCGACATCGCCCAACGGATTAGGGCCAGCCGCATCGGCAGCGGCCTCCAGTGCCACGGCATTCAGCCGCGAGCAGTGTTTGAGGATGCCTTCGCGGGTTTCGAACGTGAGGTTCAGGCCGTCATAAGCGGGGTAGCGCTCTTCCAAGCTGTCCACTGTGCGCAAGCTTTGCAGGTTGTGCTCAAAGCCACCGTGGCTACGCATGCAGGCGTTGAGGGCGTCTTGCCCTGCGTGGCCAAAAGGGGTGTGCCCCAGGTCATGGGCCAGCGCAATCGCCTCGACCAAATCTTCATTTAAATGCAGCGAGCGGGCGATGGAACGGCCCAGTTGCGCCACTTCCAGCGAATGCGTGAGGCGCGTGCGAAACAAGTCGCCCTCGTGGTTGAGAAACACCTGCGTTTTGTAGACCAGCCGCCGAAACGCCGTGGAGTGCACGATGCGGTCGCGGTCACGCTGGTACTCGGTGCGCGTAGGCGCGGCCGATTCGGGGTGGCGCCGCCCTCTGGACTGCGCGGGATCACAGGCGTAGGGGGCAAGCATTTATAAAATTAGCCTTCCAGGCTGATGTAGCAAGCGAAAGAAGCTCTCATTTAAGAAGCACTAAACCGGCACACAACAGGCGTCAATCACTTCGCGTACCAGTGCATCGGGGGCGCTACGCATGGCAGCTTTGCCTGGACCGTCGATCACCACAAAACGAATCTCGCCTGCTTCGGCCTTTTTGTCGACACGCATCAACTCCAGGTAACGTCCTGCGTTGTCGGTATCGTTCAACAACGGCCCCTGCACAGGCAGACCTGCGTGGTGGATCAAGCGCATCAAACGCGCAACCAGCTTGCCGTCGATCAAACCGAGGCGCTGCGACAGTGTGGCCGCCATGACCATACCGCAACCCACGCCTTCACCGTGCAACCAGGCGCCATAACCCATGCCTGACTCCACCGCGTGGCCGAAGGTGTGGCCAAAATTCAAAATGGCACGCAAGCCGCCTTCGCGTTCGTCTTGCCCCACCACCCAGGCCTTGATTTCGCAGCTGCGCTTCACGGCATAAGCCAGCGCCGCCGCATCGCCCGCCAGCATGGCGTCCAGGTTGTGCTCAATCCAGTCAAGGAATGCCATGTCGGCGATGGGGCCGTATTTGATGATCTCCGCCAGCCCGGCGCTGAGTTCACGGCGCGGCAGCGTCTTCAAAGTATCCAGATCACACACCACCTGGTGCGGCTGGTAGAAGGCGCCAATCATGTTTTTGCCGAGCGGATGGTTGATTGCGGTTTTGCCGCCGACTGAAGAATCCACCTGCGCCAATAAAGTGGTGGGCACCTGCACAAACGGCACGCCGCGCATGTAGCTGGCAGCGGCAAACCCGGTCATGTCACCCACCACACCACCGCCCAGCGCAAACAACACGGTCTTGCGGTCGCAGCCCTTCTCCAGCAACGCGTCAAAAATCAGATTCAGCGTGGTCCAATCTTTGTGCGCTTCGCCGTCCGGCAGTACCACCGTGTGCACAGCCGCGTAATGCACGCGCAAAGCCTTTTCAAGCTTTACTGCGTACAAAGGCTGAACCGTGTTGTTAGTGACGATGAGCGCAGCGGCCGCTTTGGGCAGTTGCGCCCAAGTGGCTGGGTTGTCCAAGAGGCCAGAGCCAATCAAGATGGGATAGCTGCGTTCACCCAGATCAATGGAAACCTGTGCGGTGGGGACGTTGGCAGTGGTCATGTCAGGCAGCCTGCGGTGTGGGGAGGCGAAAAAACGGGTTCGCCAAGTGTACGGCGCGTAAGCGGTACACCGCCACCTTGAGATCAGCCGTTACCTTGCGCATCCGGTGACACCGGCGGCACCCCACTCGACGCGGGCGGTGTTGATGGTTCCGGTTCAGGCAACCCCAAGGCCGTGATGATGCTGCGCACCACCGAGGGCACCGAACTGCGCACCGGCTCGATAGTGACGTGCGCTGTCTCTTGGTACAGCGGATCGCGTAAGGTGAACAAGTCACGCAGCCGACGCAGCGGATCTTCCACCTGCAACAGCGGCCGGCTCACGTCATGCCGCAAACGGCGAAACAACTCTTCAGGGGTTGATTTGAGGTAGACCACCAGGCAGCGGCTGTGCAGCGCGTGCCGGTTGGCCGGACGCAAGACAGCGCCACCCCCAGTGGCCAACACGCAAGAGCTGCCATGGCTCAGGGTGTCGATGACCTCTTGTTCGATATCGCGAAAACGCGCCTCCCCCTCACGCTCGAAGTACTCACGGATCGAGCAGCCAATGCGCTGCTCGATTTCGTGGTCTGAATCGATGAAGGAGAGTTGCAACCGCCGCGCTAATTGCCGCCCGACTGTGGATTTACCGGAGCCGGGGAGGCCTACTAGACTAATCAGCACAGCAATTCATAACCAATTTCAGTTCGCTACATTGCACGCGTTATAACCATAGGCTGGATTAAGGAAGGAACCATTAGTTTGGTCGCCCTCAATATAACCTGTCACAAATGACTTTTCATCCATGCCTTGCGAGCCCGCCACGCTCGTACTGACGCGAACACGGTATGCCAACCAAGTCGCAAACTGCTGAGCATATTCAATCTTAATCAACAATTGGCCGCTAGCATCAGTTGTAGTCACTGCAGGGTCAGCGTAGCGAATCAACAAATCGCTCTTACGCGGCTGCAACGTCGCTTGACCATTAACGTCCACACTGTTGTCAATATTTTCTCCTGGCTCAGCACTGCCATTTCGATTGGTATCTTCATTTGGACACCAAACACGCTTTGGCGTCAGAGTATTTGGATTCACCGAGATCGAAGGGTATGCAGCAGTCAAAGACACGGGAGGCACTGGGAGCGTGTCCGTCGCTGACACGGGAACGTACGAACCTTTACCAAAATGTGTCAAATCAACTGAAATATCTACGGATGCCCCAGAGACCGCACGACCGGCTGAATCGGCAACAGACACAGAGAACGTCTTGATATATGTGCCATTACCTTTTTCCATCAGATTGTCGTGCCCAATCGAGACAGAGAGCGCCTGTCCCGCCACAGTCAGCGTAGCAATCACCGAAGCTGGGCAGTCGGTTGTAGAGGTGAAATCCACTGAGGAATAACAAGCTCTGACAGTCACTCCGTTGGTAGGGCTGCTATTTTGACCAGCAATGTACTGAGAAGTAGTACTACCAGAAACATCTGTGTAAGTAGTTTGAGTACCAGTGCTCAAGGAAGCACCGACCTTTGGAGAGCCTGTCGTCAAATCGTCAAATCGTACTCGGACGTTCGAAACTGGACTATTCGAAGAATCAAGAAACAAAAACTTGAGTGTTGATTTATTGGTCGTAAAGCCCGACGCATTCACCGACAACACATTGGGCAATGCAGACAACGACGGCACCGCACCAGCTGGAATTACAGCGGCAGGCACGCTTCCAGCTGAACTGAAAACTTGCAGTTGATAATCTGCAGCGGATATACCGCTTCCTGAGGCCGTGATTGTGTAAACACCCGCCGTTGAGGGCGCAGCAAACGCCTTGGTCGCGACACCGCTTGCAGAGGTCGTTGCAGTTTGGCCTTGGATGCTCGGAATAGAGCCACCAAACGTGATAACGCTTCCAACAATTGGAGTATTCGAGTAATCCAGCAAAGTTGCCGTCAAAGTAACGGACTGCCCGGGTGTAGGCGCCGAAGGCGCCACTTGCAGAGCAATTTTGCTCCCTGCAATTCGCAAACTAATTTTTTTATTCTTACCGTTGATCGTTACAGACACGCTGACATCTCGATCGGTTTTATCGGCCCCAATGGAAATGGTACCGGTGTAAATTCCGGATGCGTTTGTCTCCGCACCTGATGCAGGCACAAATACTGTGTTGTTGTCTACGGAAACGGATACTGTGGCACCCGCAACAATATTGTTGCTGGCATTCACTGCTGTGACCGTCAACTTCGCTGAATCAGAGCCACTATTGTTAATAGTGCTCTTGTCAGTAGAGACATAAAAATCACTTACAGAAGAAGTTGTATTCGTAGATCCAGAACTGCCTCCACCTCCACTGCTAGGCGTTCCAGGATTCCCCCCTCCTCCACCGCAAGCCACCAAGGCCGCAGTCAACATCCCACCCAACAGGTATTTCAGATAACGCATTATTTTTTGTTTCCTTGAATTTCAGGTCAGCGCACTTGCGCGCGCTCGACAATCATTTTCGGGGTAATAAACACCAACATCTCTTGCTTGTTGGTGCTACGCGATTTATTTCTAAAGAGAACGCCAGCGTACGGAATGTCTCCTAGCAGCGGGACCTTGTTTTCAGTCTCTTGTTCGTCCAACGTGAAGATACCGCCGATCACTACGGTGCCGCCATTTTCCACCAGCACCTGGGTCTTGATGTGCTTGGTGTTGATGGCGATACCCGCTGTCGTCGTTTCACCGCGGCTGTCTTTGTTGATGTCCAGATCAAGAATGATGTTGCCCTCGGGCGTGATCTGCGGAGTCACTTCCAGTTTCAGGTTGGCCTTACGGAAAGCAATCGATGTGGCGCCGCTGGAAGTTGCGACTTGGTAAGGGTACTCGGTACCCTGTTCGATCAATGCCTTGGTCTGGTCGGCCGTCACAATGCGCGGGCTCGACACCAGTTTGCCTTTGCCATCCGATTCCAACGCAGAAATCTCCAGGTTCAGGAATCGGTTGGCAGTGGCATTGAAGATCGACACAGCAAACGAGGCGACGTCGGCGGTCGATGACGTTGCGGGCAGGTTCACGAAGTTGCTGGTGGTATCAACGGTGCCGCCTGCACCACTGGAGGCAACCACGTTGCTGTAATTGGTGCCAAAGGCAACGCGGTTGTTGCCAGAGAGTTGATAGCCACCATCGCCACCGTTTTGCGCACGCAAATCAGCAGAACCCAGCTTCACACCCAGTGACTTGCCAAAGGTGTCGGAAGCCTCAACAATACGCGCCTCAATCAGCACTTGGCGCACAGCCACGTCCAAACGTTTCACCAGTTCTTGCACGGCAGCCAGTTTGCTGGCCACGTCGGTCACAAACAATTGGTTGGTGCGCGGCTCCGGAATGGCCGTACCGCGGGCGCTGAGGAATCGACTGCTGCTGGTACCCGAACTGGTGGTGCCTGCATTCGTGATCTGTGCCGCAATATCAGTAGCGCGTGCGTAGTTCATTTGGAAAGCTTGCGTTTGCAACGGCTCCAGGCTCTCCAGCGAGGCTTGCGATTCCAGGTCTTTCTTGGCGCGGGCATCAAGTTCGTCCTTAGGCGCAATCCACAAGACGGAACCACTTTTCTTCATGCCCAAGCCTTTGGCATCCATGATGATCTGCAGAGCCTGATCCCACGGCACGTCCTTCAGGCGCAAAGTCAACGAGCCCGTGACCGAGTCAGAGGTCACCACGTTGAAGTTGGTGAAATCGGCAATCACCTGCAACAGCGAACGCACCTCAATGCTTTGGAAATTGAGCGACAACTTTTCACCGTTGAAGCCAGGGCCCTGCGTCAGCTTTCCAGGATCGGCCTTCAGTTGTCGAACCTCGACCACAAACTGGCCGTCGCTTTGGTAGGCGCTGTGCTCCCAGTCGCCTTTGGGCTCGATCTGCATGCGCACCCGGTCGCCCACCTGTGTAGTGGTCACCGATTGCACCGGGGTACCGAAATCGGTCACGTCAAGCCGGCGGCGCAGCCCTTGGGGCAAGGTGCTGTTGAGGAAATCCACGATCAAAGAGGTACCTTGCCGACGTACATCCACACCCACTTGGTTGTTGGCCAAGGCCACAATCACGCGGCCCGCAGCGTCCGAACCTCGACGGAAATCCACGTCCTTGATGGGCATGGCGTCGGTGTGCACGCCTTCGGCAAAAGTGGGAGCTGTCACTGCGGTCTGCGCGGGTGCGGCGACGGGGTCAAGCACCACCAGCAAGGCCTTGCCTTGGATTTCAGCCTTGTAAGAAGTGGCCTGTTTCAGGTTCAACACGACACGCGAGCGCTCGCCCACCTGCACCACATTCACCGACCGCAGATTGCCTTGGTTGATTTCGACGGCAGACCGGCCAATACCATTGGACACACCTGGAAAATCCAGCGCAATGCGCGCTGGGGACTGTATCGCCACACCTGATGGCAGCGCAGCCAACGGCTGGGTAAGTTCAATACGGATGACTTCTGTGCCGCCCTGAACCGATCCAGTGACCGATTCAATGACACTCTGTGCGTATGCTGACACGGACGCAAAGGCCAGGAGACACACAGCCAAGGCCTTGTCTCGGGCACGCCATGCCGTTCGATGTTGATTGTTCATTTCGCTCTCTCTTGTAGCACCAAACTTGCCGGACGCTCAATCCAGTCGCCCGTGGGGTCCTGCACGATCTCTCTCAAGGTCACCTCGGATTCGTCAATCTTCAGGACCCGCCCATAGTTCAGGCCTAAGTGGTTGCCCACACGCACCTGGTACAGCAAGTTATCTACCCTCACCAATGCCACAGGTTCACCCGCACGACGCAGGCTTCCCACCATGGTCATGCTGTCCAACGGAAACGCCTCCAGCGCCTCTTTACGACGCGCCATTTCTGGTGCGATCAGTGCAGTATTCGACGTTGACTGCGCGGAGTCTCGACGCAGCGCCTGTGTCAAACGCTGGGTGCTGAAAGGATCAAGAGCTGCTTCGCCAGTGTAGGCCTGCGGCACAAACTTCTTCGGCTCAACCAATGGCTCTATGCGAGGTTTAACTTGCGCACGCTGCTCCGCCATCCATTGACGCAACTCTTCCTCGCCCGCATTGCCGCAACCCGCTAACACCAGCGAAGCACTCGCCACCACAACCCAAGTTGGCCACCGCATCATTTCTTGGCCCCTGGCGCTTTTTGCTGCGCCGCTATTTCGTCTTTATCAAGATAGCGGAAGGTTCGAGCGGTCACGTCCATAGACAGACTACCGTCTTTTGCCGGTGTCAACGTCATATTGTTCAGGGTCACGATACGCGACAGGTTCGCGACATCAGAAGCAAACGAGCCAATGTCGTGGTACCGCCCCGTGACGCGTACCGCGATCGGCAGCTCTGCGTAATACTCTTTGACCACCACTTGACCCGGGCGGAACAGATCAAACTGCAAGCTCCGGCCCAGGCCGGCTTGATTCACGTCCGACAGCAATGCCGCCATTTCGGCCTTGCTGGGGAGTTGCTTCTCCAGCTGCGTCACATATTGCTGCACCTGTTCACGCTGCTTCTTCAGGGCTTCCAGATTGACCGCTTTGGTCATGCGCTGGGTATAGACACCGCGCAATTCGGTTTCCTTCTGCTGCGCGACTTGCAGCTCATCCTCAAACCCGCTGAGCCACAGGTACCACAGTGCGGCCACCACAAACAGGGCCACCGCCAGCAACAGCAACGTACGAGGAAGTACCGGCCACACAGACGGGTCGGATGGATTCAAGCCCCGGAATTGGCGCGCCGCACTTTCCTGCAGCTGCGCAAAATCGATCTTGGTTTTGGGTTTCTTGGCCATGATGCGTAGGGCGGGCTAGGGCTTGGACGCTGAAGCTGCTGCAGCGGAAGCGGCCGCCGCCACCTGTTGCACTTCACTGGTACGCATCAGGCGCACACGCAAATTGAAACGCGCCACACGGCGCTGGTCACGCGGCGTCAATGCCACGTTGTCCGCCACGATTTCCACCAAGTCAGGGCGCGATAGCCATGGCGTGTTGTTGGCCAAATTGCGCAACAGCTCCGACACACGCTCGTTGGACTGGGCTTGTCCTTGGATCGAGATGTTTTGATTTTCTTGTTTGAGGCTCGTGAGGTACACACCATCAGGCAACTGCGCCACCAATTCATTGAGCAGGTGCACTGGCAAGTTGCGGTCAGCCTGCAAGTCTTCAACCGCCTTTTGCCGCTCCGTCAAGGCTTTGATCTCGGCTTCGAGCGTCGCAATTTCCTTGATCTGACCATCCAACACGGCAATTTCACTGGTCAAGAACGCATTACGCGCGTTTTGCTCGCTGATGCGCGCGTCATACCAGAGGTAGCCCACCCCGATGATCAAAGCACCGAGCACCGCCGACAAGCCCAAAGAGGCGTTGAAATTGTCACGCCGGCGCTTGCGCGCTGCCTCGCGGTGCGGCAGCAGGTTAATCAGAATCACTGCAAGAACCTCCGCATGGCCAACCCGCAGGACGTGAGATAGGCCGGTGCCTCGCGCACCATTTTCTTCAGCCGCACATCACCGCCAAGCTCCATGCCTTCAAACGGATTCACCAAACTACACGGAAACGACGATTGCGCCATCACGGCCTCTGCCAAGCCCGGCAAGGGGGCAGAGCCACCAGCCAACATCACGTAGTCAACCTTGTTATGCGGTGTGCTGGTGAAGAAGAACTGCAGTGCCCGGCCGATTTCTTGCGCCATGCTCTCCACAAACGGGCGCAGCACGGTGGTTTCGTAGTCTTCTGGCAATTCGCCATTGCGCTTCTTGGTTTCGGCCTCGTCCATCGAAAAGCCGTACTGGCGCACGATCAACTGAGTCAATTGCGAGCCGCCAAACGCCTGATCACGGTCGTACAAGACTTCGTCGTCGCGGATCACCTGCATGCTGGTGGTCAGGGAGCCCAATTCAAACAAAGCGACCAGCGCGCCGGCGCCCTTGTTTGGCAAGCGTTCAATCAGCCGCGAAGTCGCCAAACGCGATGCGTATGACTCAATATCCAGAATGACGGGGTTCAGCCCAGCCGCCTCGGCCAGGCCCTGACGGTCCTGGACCTTTTCTTTGCGCGAGGCTGCAATCAGCACCTCGACATCGCCCGCCGAATTGGCACTGGGGCCAATGACGCAGAAGTCCAGACTCACCTCATCCAACGAGAACGGAATGTATTGGTTAGCCTCAGACTCCACCTGCACTTCCAACTCCAGATCGGACAAACCAGCAGGCAGAATGATTTTTTTGGTGATCACAGCTGAAGGCGGCAACGCCAGCGCCACATTTTTGGTGCGCGTGCCACTCTTTTTGACGAGACGTTTGAGCGCGTCAGCCACTTCGTCAAACTTTTCGATGTTGCCATCGCTGATCCAACCGCGCTCCAAGGGCTCCAGAGCGCAACGTTTCAGCAGTAAATTACCCGCCCCGTCATAATCCAATTCCACCAGCTTCAAGCTGGATGAACTGATGTCGATCCCGACGAGAGGGGCCGACTGGCGTCTGAATAACGACCCCAAAGAGATCAAAACCGTCTCCTGCAATTGAGCACGATGCTACAAAAATTAACACTTCGTGGCATGCTATCAGCAACATTACTGTCCAGCAAAGCTTATTGCCAAAGGTAATTCATGGAACCGTTGTCAAAAGCCTACGATCTAATGGCCTGCCCAGGGTGTCTGCGCACGACGAATTAAGCACTGGTCGTGCCTACCCGATGGATGCAGCACCCGCCAGGCGGCTTTCAGACCTACAGACGCGTACCCTCACTCAAGGCAAAATGACGCCGCAATACGTGAGTTTGGCGTCGCCCGTACGTGATCGATACCGACATCTCTATCACCAGAACTCAACCGCCGACCTCACAGCCGATTCGACCCTGACAGGGTGAGTTCGCCCTGTCCTCTGAACTTTATGCCATCAAAACCACCTTCCTCTTCTGAAAACAGCTCCGAACGTAACGCGGACACTCGCCCGCGCTGGATGCGCTGGCTGATCCGTTTGGCCGCCTGGGGTACGGGACTATTGGTGGCAGGCGTCCTGTCAGTGGCCATGGTGGTCGCCATCGCTCTGGCCATGGCCTATCCCAATTTGCCCGATATTTCGGCACTGGAAGACTACCGCCCCAAACTGCCGCTACGTATCTACTCAGCAGAAGGCACCTTGCTGGGCGAATTCGGCGAAGAACGGCGCAACCTCATGCCCATCGACGAAATTCCTGCGGTCATGAAAAATGCAGTGCTGGCCATTGAAGATGCGCGTTTCTACGAGCACGGCGGCGTGGACTACAAGGGCATGCTGCGCGCCACGCTGGCCAACCTGGGCCGCGCCAAGAGCCAAGGCGCCTCCACCATCACCATGCAGGTGGCACGCAACGTCTACTTGTCATCAGAAAAAACGTTCACCCGTAAGATTTACGAGGTGTTGCTTACGTTCAAGCTCGAACATTTGCTTAGCAAAGACAAGATTCTGGAAATCTACATGAACCAGATCTTCCTGGGCAACCGGGCCTACGGTTTTGCCGCAGCGTCTGAGGCCTACTTCGGCAAGCCGCTGAAAGACATCACCATTGCCGAAGCGGCCATGCTCGCCGGCTTGCCCAAGGCTCCATCGGCCTACAACCCGATCATTAATCCCAACCGTGCGCGCACCCGCCAGCTCTACATCATTGAGCGCATGGAAGAAAACGGCTTCATCACCGCCGCGCAGGCAGACGCTGCAAAAAAAGAAGAGCTGAAAATTCATTCCAGCAACAGCAACGACCGCATCCACGCCGAGTACGTGACCGAAACCGTGCGCCAGTTGTTGTTTGCGCAGTATGGTAACGACACCTATACCCGTGGTCTGAACGTCTATACCACGCTGCAAACCGAAGACCAGACCGCTGCCTACAAGTCGCTACGCAAAGGCATCATGGACTATGAGCGCCGCCAGATTTACCGCGGTCCAGAAAAGTTCATCACCCTGCCGCAGGATGCAGCCGACCTTGACGATGCGGTGGACGATGTACTTGCAGAGCACCCGGACAACGGCGACGTGATGTCGGCGGTGGTGCTTTCGGCCACGCCGAAAAAGATCACCGCCGTGCGCGGCAATGGCGACCAACTGGAAATCACTGGCGAAGGCTTGAAACCCGCCCAATCTGGTTTGGCTGACAAGGCCCCTCCAAAGATCAAGATCATCCCGGGTGCAGTCATCCGCGTCGTGAAAACGCCCAAAGACACCTGGGAAATCACCCAATTGCCTGAAGTGGAAGGCGCGTTTGTGGCCCTGGACCCACGCTCGGGTGCCATCAAGGCACTGGTGGGAGGCTTCGACTTCCAGAAGAACAAGTTCAACCACGTGACCCAAGCCTGGCGTCAGCCGGGTTCGAGCTTCAAGCCGTTCATCTATTCAGCAGCGCTTGAAAAAGGCTTCACGCCCGCTACTGTTGTGAACGATGCTCCGCTCTTTTTTGACGCAGGTGTGACTGGCGGCCAGCCATGGGAACCGAAAAACTACGACGGCAAGTTTGAAGGCCCCATGACCTTGCGCAACGGCTTGGCCAAGTCGAAGAACATGATCTCGATTCGCATCCTGCAATCGATTGGCACTGGCTACGCACAGCAATGGGCCACGCATTTCGGGTTCGACGCCGAAAAACACCCGGCCTACCTGACCATGGCGCTGGGTGCCGGCTCGGTGACCCCCATGCAGATGGTCGCGGCCTACTCTGTATTTGCCAATGGTGGCTACCGCGTCAACCCATGGCTGATCGCCAAGGTCACCGACCACAAAGGCAAAATTCTGGCTGAAACCAAGCCCCCCGTGCTCGACGAATCGTTGCGCACCATCAGTGCCCGCAACGCTTTCATGATGACCAACCTGCTCGGCGAAGTCACTTTGCGCGGCACAGCCGCTTCGGCTCAGCGCATTTTGAAGCGCCCAGACGTTTACGGTAAAACCGGCACCACCAACGACTCGATTGACGCCTGGTTTGCTGGTTACCAACCTACGTTGGCGGCAGTGACCTGGATTGGCTACGACACACCGCGCAATTTGGGCTCGCGCGAAACCGGCGGCGGCTTGGCGCTGCCCCTATGGATCAATTTCATGGAAACCGCCCTGAACGGCGTGCCAGTGGTGCAGCCTACGGTGCCAGAGGGCGTGGTGCAATCGGGCGGCGAGTGGTTCTATAACGAGTACGCGCGCAATGCTGGCGTGAGCAGCGTGGGCGTCGATGCCGCAGCCGGAGCAGCGAGCGGTAACGCTCCAGTCCCCACCGCACCGCCTGCGGCCGAGGAGCGCAACCGCATCCTCGATCTGTTTAAAAACTAACTCAGCCTGCTAGGCTTGAAACACCAGCGCCTGGTTCGCCTGGGCGCTGGCATCGCGGCTCAAGCTGGCAAAAAACTCGCCCTGGCCTTTGGTGTCTTGCCACTGGCCATCCACCCATTTGAAGTGATAGCCGCCAGACTTGGCCGCGAGCCAGACTTCATGCAGCGGCTTTTGCAGGTTGATCACAATCTGGCTGCGGTTGGGAAACGTCAACGTGATCATTCCGCCGGTGCGTTGGTTGTCAATGTCGGCATCGCTGCGGTCATTGATGCCATCACAACTAGCCTCTACCGCTTTCAGCAAAAGCTCTGCGCGGTCCATAAATTCCGGGTCGGTCATACAATTTCGCCATGTTGAAGTACTGTCAAATTTTAGTGAACACCGTCGCCCTTGCCGGCAGCATGGTGGTTTTATCGGGCTGCGGACAAAAAGGCCCGCTGTATTTGCCTACGGAGCCCGCAGCGGCGCAGCGTGCCACGCTGCCGCAGACGTTGACTCCGAACGTGTTGAAATCGTCCCCAACCGCAACACCCGGCACCACAACCGCCCCCACGCCAGCCCAACCTGCGTCGGCACCTTAAGGTTTCCGCGCCATAGATAGAGGGTGCTGCTAAAGCGCCCCCTCCTTTCACGTCAAACACGAACGCTCTTTCATGACCACCCCGCAACTCCCCGGCCAACCGCACATCGCCTACCAAGCAGGCAACCTGCATGCAGAACAGGTCAAGCTCGCCGACCTGGCCCAGCAACACGGCACGCCTTTGTTTGTGTACTCTAAAGCCGCGATGTTGTCGGCTCTCGCCGCCTACCAACGCGGCTTTGCCGGGCGTAACGCATTGATTTGCTACGCCATGAAGGCCAACTCGTCGCTGGCCGTGCTGCAAGTATTTGCACGCGCCGGTTGCGGCTTTGACATCGTCTCGGGCGGCGAACTGGCACGCGCGCTGGCGGCTGGGGCCGATCCCGCAAAAATCATTTTCTCGGGCGTGGGCAAGACCCGCGCTGAGATGCTGCAGGCCTTGCAAGCAGGCATTGCCTGCTTCAACGTGGAGAGCACGGCCGAACTGGAAGTGCTGAACGAAGTAGCCCTCGCCGCTGGCCAACGCGCCAACATCAGCCTGCGCGTGAACCCCAACGTTGACCCAAAGACCCACCCCTACATTTCCACCGGCCTCAAGGGCAACAAGTTCGGTATCGCCCATGAAGAGGCGCTAGCCGCCTACCAGCGCGCAGCTGCCCTGCCCGGTTTGAAGGTCGCAGGCATCGACTGCCACATCGGCTCGCAGATCACCGAAGAAGCGCCGTACCTGGACGCGATGGACCGCATTCTGGATTTGGTCACCTCCATTGAAGCGGCTGGCATCCACATCCACCACATCGACTTTGGTGGTGGCCTGGGCATCAATTACAACGGCGACACGCCGCCTGCGGCAGACCAGCTCTGGCAGCTCTTATTGGCCAAACTGGATGCGCGTGGTTTTGGCCAACGCCAGTTGATGATCGAGCCCGGCCGCTCGCTGGTGGGCAACGCTGGTGTGTGCCTTACCGAAGTGCTGTACCTCAAGCCCGGCGAGCAGAAGAACTTCTGCATCATCGACGCAGCCATGAACGAGCTACCCCGCCCCGCCATGTACCAGGCGTTTCACCACATTGCACCGCTGCAGCCCCGCGCCGAAGCTGGCGTGGAATACGACGTGGTCGGCCCGGTGTGTGAAAGCGGCGACTGGATTGGCCGTGACCGCACGCTGGCCGTGCAGCCTGGCGACCTGCTGGCGGTGTCGTCCACCGGCGCCTACTGCATGTCGATGGCGAGCAACTACAACACGCGCAACCGCCCAGCCGAGATCTTGGTGGACGGCGCCCAGGCCCACGTGATCCGCGCCCGCGAAACCGTGGCCGAGCAGTTCCGCCTGGAAAGCTTGCTGCCGTAAACACAGGTCGGCACAAAAACGAAAGGCGCCACCTAAACAGTAGCGCCTTTCGCTTATTCAGATTGCCTAAAAGCTACTTTTTGCTTAAAGCTCGCCACACGCGCCAGCCTAGCAGCACAGCCAAGATGGCAGCGTAGATGAATACTTCATTGAAGTTGTTCTTGCCCGCCCGCATCCAGAAGAAGTGCAGGATGCCCAGCCCGGCGATCACGTAAACCGCCTTGTGTAGCATTTGCCAGCGCTTCGCTCCCATGGCCTTGATGGCGCGGTTGAACGACGTGGCCGCCAGCGGCGTCAGCAGCACAAAAGCCGAGAAGCCAACCAAGATGAATGGCCGCTTGACGATATCCTTGCCAATGCTTTCAAAGTCAAACCCCATGTCGAACCAGCTATAGCTGATGAGGTGCAGCACCACATAGAAGTAGACAAACAAGCCCAGCATGCGGCGAAACCGTGCCAATGCTGGTGTGCTGGTGATCACGCGCAGCGGCGTGACCGCCAGCACGATGCACAAGAAGCGCAGCGTCCAGTCACCGGTCGCGCGAATCAAATACTCCGCGGGGTTGGCCCCCAGGTTGTCGGTGAAGATGCCATACAGCAGCCACGCAAACGGCAACAGGCTCAGGATAAAAATGGCTGGCTTGGCCAGCGGGTGAAGTAATATTTTTTTCATCATCGATGGGCGACAAGACGCCACTCAGCCGCCAGAGCGACGGACTAGAACGTCACGCGTGGCCACCGGCCACGCTCGGATGGTTTAGATGAGCTGACGACTAAGAACGTATTTCTCAGAAGTTGCGCTTGAGGTCCATGCCCGCGTAGAGCTTGCCCACTTGCGCTTCATAGCCGTTGAACAGCAAGGTGGTGCGCCGTTTGGCAAACAAGCCTCCGCCATCACCGATACGGCGCTCGGTGGCTTGGCTCCAGCGCGGGTGGTCCACGTTCGGGTTCACGTTGGAGTAAAAGCCGTATTCGTTGGCAGCGGCTTTGTTCCAGGCGGTCTTCGGTTCTTTATCAGTAAAGCGAATCTTCACGAGACTCTTGGCACTCTTGAAGCCGTACTTCCATGGCACCACCAAACGCACCGGCGCGCCGTTCTGGTTGGGCAACACTTCGCCATACATGCCGAAGGTCAGCAGCGTCAGCGGGTGCATGGCTTCGTCCATACGCAGGCCTTCCACATACGGCCAGTCCAGTACGCGGGAACCAACGAACGGCATGGTTTTAGGGTCGGCCAAGGTCACGAACTCAACAAACTTGGCGCCACTTTGCGGCTCGACCTTCTTGATGAGTTCTGACAGCGAGTAGCCCACCCAAGGGATCACCATCGACCAGCCTTCGACGCAGCGCAGCCGGTAGATACGTTCTTCTTGCGCGCTGAGTTTGATCAGGTCTTCAAGGTTGAACTTGCCGGGTTTGTTGACCAAGCCTTCGATCTCGACCGTCCACGGCTTGGTCTTCAGCGTGTGGGCGTTCTGCGCCGGGTCGGCCTTGTCGGTGCCGAATTCGTAGAAGTTGTTGTACGTGGTGGCGTCTTTGTACTCGGTGAGCTTGTCCATGGCGATGGCGCCATCGACCGCAGACTTACCGCCCTTGAGCGCGGGCAACTTGCCCGGCGCCACAGTTTGCGCCAGCGCTTCGCGCCCGGCCCAACTGGCCATTGCGGCCCCTGCAACGCCTGTGGCCAGCAGTTTCATCATGTCGCGCCGGCCTTCGTAGACGGCACGATGGGTGATTTCACTAGAGACGGGATGGATGAAGCCGTTATTGTGGGTTTTGATCAGCATCGCATTTTCCTTGAGTGGTAACGAGGTTTTCTGGGCCTGTATGTCTTGGTCGAGCAGACTTCGGATTCCTTACAAACTTACCGCAGATAACCTCATAGACCGATGCACGGCTCACAACGTTCCGTAACTGTGCAATCCGCTCAGAAACATATTCACGCCAAGGAAAGCAAAGCTGGTCACAGCCAAGCCCACCAGCGCCCACCAGGCCGCCACAGTACCGCGCAGGCCCTTCATCAGGCGCATGTGCAGCCAGGCGGCGTAGTTCAGCCAGACGATCAGCGCCCAGGTTTCCTTCGGATCCCAACTCCAGTAACCGCCCCAGGCTTCAGCCGCCCACAGCGCGCCGAGCACGGTGGCGATGGTGAAAAACGCAAAGCCCACTGCGATGGCCTTGTACATCACATCGTCCAGCACGTCGAAGCTGGGCAGGCGCGCAGCGATGCGCTGGCGGCCAAACACAATGGCCGCGACGATCAAGGCCGACACACCGAAGTAAATCGCCCAATAACTGCTGCCCGCCGCTTGCACGTCTTTGCGGAACACCAGCGGCTCGAAGCACAACACAATGCCTAACACCCACAGCGGCGCCAGCTTGTACCAGCGCACTTCGCCGGCGGTTTGTTTGATGAGGTAGGCAAACGCCACCATGGCCGAGAGCGCAAACATGCCGTAACCAATGAAGTTGGCGGGCACGTGCAACTTCATCCACCAGCTTTTGAGCGCTGGCACCAGCGGCTGGATTTCATGCGCCTCACGCACCACCGTGTACCAAAGCAAAAAGCCAACGGCGGCACTCACCACCAGCATGACAAATGCGCCCAAGTCGCGGGTTTTGTAGTGCGATTCAAAGTACAGGTAGAAGGCCGCCGTCATCCAGGCGAACAACACAAACACCTCGTACAGATTGCTGACCGGAATGTGACCCACATCGGCGCCCACCAGGTAGCTTTCGTACCAGCGCACCATGGTGCCGATCAGCGCCATGCCCACCGCCACCCACGCCAAACGCGAGCCGATGACAGCCAGCCCACCGCTTTGGCGAATGGGCGCCAACATGTCGAGCCAGTAGAACGCGGTGCTCATGAAGAACAGCACACTCATCCACAAGATGGCCGACTGGCTGGAGAGAAAGTACTTCAGCCAGAACACGTCTTCAGCACGCGCTAGTTGGCCCAGCCCATCCACTTGATAGGCCGAGATCGCCAACAAAGAAAACGCAGCAACCGCCACGGCCAGCCAACGCAGCGGCCGCCAAAACCAGCCCAAAGCCACCATGCTGGGGATGGATGCGAGCAAGATGCCTTGCTCGTACACGTCCATGAACTCCCGGTAACGGCTGAAGGCCCACAAGCCCCCCACAAGCACCAACGCCGCGAACACCCAATCGAGCGGGCTGCGTTGCCACATGCCGTCGTTCAGGGTGATGGTGGTAGTCGTAGAGGCTGTACGGGTCTGTGCCTTTTCCTGCTGGGTGGAGACGCCGGTTGCGCTATTCATGTGAGTCCTTAGCTCCGATCAGTTTGGTCTTGAGCATGTCAAATTCGTGGTCGCTGTCGAGTGTCTTGCGGTTGGTCGACAAGGCCATGCTGGCCTCTGTGCCGCCACCTGCCGCCGGCGCCAGCCAGACCCAGACGCGACGCTCGCGTATGTACAACATGGCGAACACGCCCAGAATCAGGAAGGCACAGCCAAGATACACCACATTCTTGCCGGGCGCACGCGTCACCTGGAACACGCTGGCCTGCACCTGATTGAACGAACGCAATTCAAACGCCATCGGCGCGGGGTACATCTGGATGTCGCTAAGCGACAGCACGGCTTGCGTCATGAAGCCCTGGGTTTTCTCGCTGGGCTCGAGCGGCGCCAAGCCCGCACGTTCGCGCGTGACTTGTGTCAGCTCAAACAACACGCCGTTCAAGATGCGGATCAACACCTCGCTGGCACGGGTGCGCTCGACCTCGGGCACGTTCGCTTCCATGAAGTCGGCAATGGCTTGCAGCCCGCCGGTGGGGCGGCCATCGGCCTGCGGGTTCACCGTCTCTGCGCCCGCAAACAGCGCCAGCGCGCGGCCGGCCGAGGCGGCCAGTTGCTGTGCCAGCTCAGGGCGTTTGCTGTCCACGGCTTTGGACGCGTAACGCTGCAGCGCCAGGTCGCGCATACGCGGGTCTTTGAGCGCGGCGCGCAGCCGCATGAAGCCTTCTACTCCGCCCTCTTCGTCGGCCGGAATGCGCAGGTAGCGGAAGGTGTCGGACGGGTTTTCGCGCAGGCCGTACAGATAGACCGGCACCCCATCGCCGGTGTCGACCGGCAGCATGTAGTTGTGGAACTCGCGCGCCTGGCCGGCGCCGTCGCGCAGTTTGTAGGTGATGCTGGGGCCGACGTTGTGCAGGGTTTTGTCAGCATCGGGCTTGTTGGCAGCGCCCAGGCGTGAATTGATGGACGAGCCCAGGTTCACGGCACGCGGGTCGGCACCCGAGGTCGCCTTGTTGCCGCCCAGGTTCTCCACGTTGATGACGCGCAGCGCGGTGTATTCCAAGGTGAGTTGTTCACCACCCGCGCCGTTGTTCAGTTGGCTGCTGCCACCAATCACACCTTCAATTTCAAACGGCTTGCCTTCACCCTGCATGGGCAAGGCCTGTAAAGTAACCGTGGAGCCCCCATCGTCAAAACTCGACTGGTAGATTTCCACACCACGGTAACTGGCCGGGTGGTTGACCTCGACGCGCGCGTTTTGTGTGGCACCGGTTTCGCGGTCGTGGATCACGATATCGCTGGCAAACAGCTTGGGCATGCCGGTGGAGTAGTACTCGACGATGAACTTCTTCAGCTCGATGGAGAACGGCAAATCCTGCACCACCACGCCCTGGCCCTGGTTCAAGATGGCGGTACTGGACTGCGCGCCTTCGGTCACCAAGATGTTGCCGCGAAAGGTCGGGTTGGACGGCGGCAGGCGGTGCTCGGGTTTGACATCAGCAATCATGCCGCCGCCGTTGTAGACCGACTTGCCGCCCAGCCACATCTGCGCGCGCACGATCAAGTCGCCGTCCAGCAGGCCGCCAATACACACCAGCACGATGGCGCTGTGCGCTGCGATGTAGCCCAGCTTATTCACGGCACCCGCGCGGGCCGCCACCATCCAGCCCGAGCCTTCGGTGGAGCCTGGCTTGCCTTCGCGCTGCTGCAGCTTCACGCGCCAGCCGCCACCGGCCAGCATCTGGCCAATGCGCTCGGCTGCCGCCTGCGGAGTTTCTGCCGCCAGCGTGGACGTGGCGCGGTGGTGAAACGCGGCCAGGCTTTTGGCGCGGATGTTCTCTTTGTGCGAGCGCAGGTCGGCGATGATCTTGGGCGTGTTGCGCGCAATACACAGCGACGTACTCACCACCAGAAAGCCCAGGATCAACATGAACCACCAGGCGCTGTACACGCCAGTCAAGCCGGTGATCTCAAACAACTCTGTCCAGAACGGTCCAAACTGGTTGATGTAATTGCCGCGCGGCTCGTGCTGCTTGAGCACGGTGCCGATGACGGATGCGATGCAGATCAGCGTCAGCAGCGAGATGGCAAAACGCATGGACGACAGCAATTCCACCAGCGAACGCCAGGTCTGTGAGCCGGACTTGACGCGAACGCCATCTGTGGAAACTGTCATGGGAGAGGTGGGTGAAAAAAGGGGCTCAAGAATCTCTGTTCATACAGAGAAAAGGGCGGGACATCCAGGATGCCCGCCCTTTTAGGATTGAAATTCCGCTCTCGGGTTCAATCCCGCACGTAGAAATATCTTTAGCGCAGACCTGCGATGTAGTCGGCCACAGCCTTGATTTCGCGGTCGTTGAGCTTGGCGGCGACGCTGGTCATCACAGCGTTATTGCCACGCCCGCCATCGCGGAACTGGGCCAACTGCTTGCTGGTGTAGTCAGCGTGCTGGCCGCTCAGGCGCGGGTATTGCGAAGGCATGCCGGCACCGTTGGGGCTGTGGCAGCCAGCACAGGCAGGCACCTGGCGGTCGGCAATGCCGCCGCGGTAGATGCGTTCGCCTAGGGCGATGGTGTCTTTGTCTTTGGCAAAGCCGGTCTTGGGCTTTTGCGAGGCCGCCCAGAAGGCGATGTTGCGCATGTCGTCTTCGCTGAGGTCGGACGCAAAGCCCTTCATCACCGCATCTTTGCGCTTGCCGTCCTTGAACTCTTTGAGCTGCTTGACCAGATACTCTGGGTGCTGGTAGGCCAGCTTGGGATTGGCAGGAATGCCAGAGTTGCCGTCGGCGCCATGGCAGGCTGCGCATACGGCGGTGAACTTGGCCTCGCCCTTTACAAGATCGGGCTTGGCGGGAGCCGCGACAGCAGGTTTTTCATCTGCCGCATAAGCTGTCAACACTGAGGCAGCACAGAGGGCTGCAACCAACACAGGAGCGAAAAACTTCATATCGAGGGTTTGGTCTTTTGGTTGTTTGTCGGCGTTTGTTGGCGCAAAACCGTTCGATTCTACAATGGGGGTACGGTTCTCCTACTGAGGACTTTCCTAGGATTGCATGACTCCCAAAGCTCCGGCTGACGCCCGCACACCCGCAGGTTCGCCTACCACTCCCCCAGCCGGTTCCCCCGCCGGAACCCCAGCCCGCAAGCCGCGCAAAGCTCCGGTGAAAGCTGTGGCGAGCACCGCTGCTACCGCGTCGGCGCCCAAATCGGCTGCAACGGTGGCGTCTGGCTGGATGCACACCGCGCGCTTTCTCACCACCGCTGCGCAATTGCACCATCTGCCGCCGTTGTCCGTCCCGGAGATTGCCTTTGTGGGCCGCTCCAACGCGGGCAAATCGACCTGCATCAATACGCTGACGCAGCAAAAACAACTGGCCTACGCGTCTAAAAAACCAGGCCGCACGCAGCACATCAACTTGTTCAGCTTAGGCAAACAAGGCGCCACCGATGCGGTGCTGGCCGACCTGCCGGGCTACGGCTACGCGGCCGTGCCCAAGACCGCCAAAATCCGCTGGCAACAGGTGATGGCCAACTACCTGGTGTCGCGAGAAAACCTCACCGGCATCGTCATGTTGTGTGATCCGCGCCACGGTTTGACCGAGTTGGACGAGATCCTGCTCGACATCATTCGCCCGCGCGTTGTCGAAGGCCTGAAGTTTCTGGTGCTGCTGACCAAGGCTGACAAGCTGACCCGCGTCGAGGCCAACAAGGCATTGTCGATCGCGCGCCTGCAAGCCGGTGGCGGCGAGGTGAAGCTGTTCTCGGCCATGAAGAAGCAAGGCATCGATGAAGTGAGCCAGCTGCTGTTCAACTGGACGCACCCGGATGAAGCTGAAGCCGTGGCGCCCACAACCGTTGCCGATGACGTCGAGCCACCAGCTCTGGACGAGTCTGAAGATTTATAAAAAATAGGCCTCTGACGCTTACCAAACAAGCGTAAAAAGCTACCAAATCAATAGCAACCCGGCACCACGGGTTGCTATTTTTTTCGCTTGTAAACGTCCGCCTCGCCCGGTGGGCGGCTCTTGAAGCGCTTGTGCACCCAAAAGTATTGCTCGGGCATGGTCTCGATATAGCCCTGAAGGCGTTGGTTCATCAGCGCTGTGTCGGCCTCGGCATCTGCGGTCGGAAAGTCCGTCCACGCGGGCAGGATGTGCACCTCGTAGCCTTCGGGCGTCAAACGTGGCAACACCGGAATGACGCGCGCGCGGCCCAAGCGTGCAAAGCGTGACAGCGACGGCACCGTAGCCGTGTTCACCCCAAAGAACGGTACGAAGAACGAGTCTTCGGCGCCAAAGTCCATGTCGGGCAGCAAATAGAACGGGTCACCCTGGCGCAACGCCGAGACGATGGGTTTGAAGCCGCTGTGCCGGTCGATCAGCCGGTTCTCGGCAAAGCGTTGCCGGCCCTTCGTAATCCAAGCGTCAAACACCTTGTTTTTTTGCACGGCATAAAGCGTGGTGTAGCGGCGCGGCACTTGCTGAGAGATAACGGTGGCCGCAGCATCCAGCCCCACAAAGTGCGGGCCAAACAACAGCGTGGGTTCGGTGCCGTGGAGTTGGTCTACCGCACCAACCAGCTTGGTTCGCGCCAGCACCACCTCGGGCTTGGCGTGCCAAAGCCAGGCACGGTCAAACCAGGCCTGCGTAAAGCATATGAAGATTTTGCGCACCAGCGCTTGCTGCTCCTGCGCAGACAGCTGCGGAAAGCATAGCGCCACGTTGACCTGCGCAATGCGGCGGCGCTGCGGAATCAGTTTCAGCAGCATGAGCCCAACCCCGATGCCCAGCGCGCGCACCCAACTGAGCGGCCACAAGGCCACGAAGCGCATAAAACCAATGCCGAGATAAGAAAGCATCGCCATTGAGTTTGCTCAGGGATTTGGGGTTTTGCTGGCGGCCGTTTCCATCGGCGTGGCACGCGGTGTTTTGTAGCGGGCATAACTCCAGAGGTACATGCCGGCGCGCTTCAGAATCAGGCGCTCCATGGCGGCGTTCATGGCCGCTGCCGCCACCTCATCGCCCTGGTCGAGCGGCAACTCCAGCGGCTCGACGTGCACCACGTAGCCACGGCCCCACGATAGCCGCTCGCTTAAAGCGACCAACATCGGCGCGCCGCTCTGGCGCGCCAGACGCAACGCCAGCGTCATGGTGTAGGCTGGGCGGCCAAAAAACGGCGCCCACACGCCCTGCCCTTCACCGGGCACCTGGTCGGGTAGCAAGCCAACCACCCTGCCTTGGCGCAAGGCTTTCATGATGACGCGCACACCGCCGGTGGTCGTGGGCGCGGCCTCCAGCCCAGGTGCCGAGCGGACTTCTTTGAGCAGCGTGTCGACCCAGGCGAAACGCGAAGGCCGGTAAAGGATAGTCATGTCGCCATAACGCGGGCTGAATCGCACAGCTTGCGCTTGCGGCACGGCCTCGAAACTGCCGACGTGCGGCGTCATGAAGATCACGCCTTTACCCAGCGCCAGTGCGGCTTCCAGCCGCTCTTCACCTTGCCAACTGATCTTCGGAATTTTCTGTGCGGCAGGCCGCAGCCATAGCCAAGGCAACTCCGTCACCAGCTTGCCGGCCTCGCCAATGGCGCGGCGCGCCTGTTTCGCGGGCACACCCGCTTGCTGCGTGTTTTCACAAAAGCGGCGACGGTAGGTGGGCGAGCACGCAAAAACGATCCAGCCCAGCAATACGCCCAGCGCGTGCAACACGGGCAAGGGGAGATAAGCGGACAGACGAAATAATCGGAGCATGGAGTAAACTTGTGTCGTCGCTGAGTTACTGAACAACTTGCAGGGCGACGGTAAATAAATCTGCTAAAGCGTTCGCCAAGGCTCCAAAAGCCAGACGCAACGCATCAGGTCTGTCTTTCTATAACAGTGGAGTTTATTCAAATGGCGAACGACTTTCTCTTTACCTCTGAATCCGTGTCTGAAGGCCACCCCGACAAGGTAGCCGACCAAATTTCCGACGCCATTCTCGACGCAATTTTCAAGCAAGACCCGCGCAGCCGTGTAGCCGCTGAAACGCTGACCAACACCGGCTTGGTGGTGCTGGCAGGTGAAATCACCACCAACGCACACGTCGACTACATCCAGGTCGCGCGCGACACCATCAAGCGCATCGGCTACGACAACACCGAATACGGCATTGACTACAAGGGCTGCGCCGTGATGGTGGCGTACGACAAGCAAAGCAACGACATCGCCCAGGGCGTGGACCATGCCAGTGACGACCACCTGAACATCGGCGCTGGCGACCAAGGCCTGATGTTCGGCTACGCCTGCGACGAAACGCCTGAGCTGATGCCTGCGCCCATTTACTACGCGCACCGCCTGGTCGAGCGCCAAGCGCAACTACGCAAAGATGGTCGCCTGCCTTTCCTGCGCCCCGACGCCAAGAGCCAAGTGACGATGCGTTATGTGGACGGCAAGCCGCACAGCATCGACACCGTGGTGCTGTCCACGCAACACCACCCCGACCAGTCGGAAACCGCCACCAAGATGAAGGCCAGCTTTAATGAAGCCATCATCGAGGAAATCATCAAGCCGGTCCTGCCCAAGGAATGGCTGCAGGACACCAAGTACCTGATCAACCCCACGGGTCGTTTCGTTATCGGCGGCCCGCAAGGTGACTGCGGTTTGACCGGCCGCAAGATCATTGTGGACACCTACGGCGGCGCCTGCCCACACGGCGGCGGTGCCTTCTCAGGCAAGGACCCATCCAAGGTGGACCGTTCGGCCGCCTACGCTGCCCGCTACGTGGCGAAGAACATCGTCGCCGCTGGTTTGGCGCGCCAGTGCCAGATCCAAGTGGCCTACGCCATTGGTGTGGCCCGCCCGATGAACATCACCGTCTACACCGAAGGCACGGGTGTGATCTCCGACGAAAAGCTGTCCGCTTTGGTCAACGAACACTTCGACCTGCGCCCCAAAGGCATCATCCAGATGCTCGACCTGCTGCGCCCGATCTACGAAAAGACCGCCGCCTACGGCCACTTTGGCCGCGAAGAGCCAGAGTTCACCTGGGAACGCACCGACAAAGCTGCAGCATTACGTGCTGCAGCCGGCCTGTAAGGCCGCCGCGCAAAAGCGCGGTTGGCGCGCGTGGGCGAAGTTCATATCGCGCTAGCGATGTGAACGCAGACCAACGCACCGACAAAGCTGCAGCACTGCGCGCGGCTGCCGGGCTGTAAACACCTCTGGGTTGGCATCTAGCTAACCTAACAAAAGGGCTTGCCGTATTGCTACGGCAAGCCCTTTTTTGCATTTGGCAACTCAGTCGTCAGTTGGTCGCAAAGCCATTCGGGTTGCCGCTCTGCCAACGCCAGGCGTCTGCACACATCGCCTCCAGCCCACGCTCCGCGCGCCAACCCAACAGGCGCAGCGCCTCGCTGGGTTCGGCATAACAAGCAGCCACATCGCCCGCGCGGCGCGGCATGACTTGGTAGGGCACCGGTTTGCCACTGGCTTCGGCAAAGGCTTTCACCATGTCGAGCACGCTGTAGCCAATGCCGGTGCCCAGGTTGACGGTCAACAAGCCGCCCTGCGTTTGCAGGTATTCCAGCGCTTTCAAATGGCCGTCGGCGAGGTCCACCACGTGAATGTAGTCGCGCACGCCGGTGCCATCAGGGGTGTCGTAGTCATCGCCCCACACGTTCAATGCTGCGCGTTGGCCCACGGCCACTTGCGCCACGAACGGGAGTAGGTTGTTAGGCACGCCGCGTGGGTTTTCGCCAATCTTGCCGCTGGCATGCGCCCCCACGGGGTTGAAGTAACGCAGGATGCCGATGCGCCAGCTCGGGTCGCTGCGGAACAGGTCGCGCAGCATGTCTTCGATCATCAACTTGCTGCGGCCGTAGGGGTTGGTGGCCGAAAGCGGGTGCGCTTCGGTCAATGGCAAATATTGCGGCTCGCCATACACCGTGGCAGAAGAACTGAACACCAGCGTGTTGGTGCCCGCCTTGCGCATGGCCTCCAGCAGGCGCAGCGTACCGACAACGTTGTTGTCGTAATACGAAAGCGGCTGCTCCACCGATTCGCCCACCGCCTTGAGGCCCGCGCAGTGGATAACAGCCTTGACGGCGTACTGCGTCAGCGCGGCTGCAAGTGATTCACCATCGCGGATGTCGCCTTGCACCAACGTGACCTTGCGGCCGCTGATTTGCTCAACACGTTGCAAAGACTCGGGCTGGCTGTTGCTGAAGTTGTCGAACACCACAACGTCGTGCCCCGCAGCCAGCAATTCAACGCAGATGTGCGTGCCGATATAGCCGGCACCGCCTGTGACCATGATCATGGATAGCTCCCTCGCCTTGTGACGCTGTTCAGGAAATGTACTGCTGCAGCGCAGCAAGTTTCATCATACCCAACGCTGCAGGATACAAACGACTCGCCGAATGTCGCGCATTTGTCTTGCTCGAATGACAAATTCAGGCTCGAGTTCAAGCGCCAAATTCTGTCGAGAGAAGAACTGAAAAGAAGTGGTAGGCCGTGTTGGACTTGAACCAACGACCAAAGGATTATGCTTACCACCTCGGCTTTCGCCGCCCGTTTCCGGTTCGTGGTCTGGACTCTGTCTTGCCTTTCGGCCTTCCCGTCGAGTCTCTACACGTTCAACCAAATGCTTGCGCATTTGGCGCTTCGCTCGGCGTTGGCATGGCGCCTAAGCGCTTTAGCGTTCACCGAATTTGAGAAGTTCTACATCAAGGCAGAGTGAACTTACCTTGAGCAACCCATCTGGCATTTTCCATACACATCACCGTGGATGATGCCCTTAGGAAAACGCCCTTAAGTCCTCTGCTCTAACCAACTGAGCTAACGGCCCACAGCCAAATATTATTGCACGCCTTTGCACGCGCTCTATCTCACTTGGCGCGTAAACAGAACTTCAGGTGTGATATCGGCCAGGGTCGCGCATCCGGTCAACGCCATGGCGATTTCCAACTCGTCGCGCAGCAGACGAATAACGTGTGCAACACCTTGTGCGCCCGCCGTGGCCAAAGCGTGCACCACGGGGCGCCCAATCAACACGGCATCAGCACCGAGCGCCAGCGCCTTTAGCACATCGGTGCCTCGGCGAATGCCACCGTCCACCAAGAGCGGGATTTGACCCGCCACCGCGTTGGCAATACCTGGCAGCGCATCGGCCGTACTGATGGCCGTGTCGAGTGTGCGGCCGCCATGGTTCGACACCACCACGCCAGCAGCCCCACAGCGCATCGCTTGCAAAGCGTCTTCAGGGTGCAAAATGCCTTTGAGCAACACCGGCAGCGGTGAGACCGATACCAACCACTCGATATCCGCCCATGTCGGTGCGTGGGTCAACAAACCATCGAACAACGGGCTTTGCCCCATCGCCAGCGAAACTGCGGGCCTGGGGGGTAACCCCCCCAGGTTGGCCGCATGCACGTGGGGTGGCATTTTGAAGTTATGGCGCCGTTCGCGGTCACGCACGCCACTGCTGGGCGCATCGACCGTCACCACCAAAGCCTCATACCCTGCTGACTTGGCGCGCCGAATCAAATCAAGATTGAAGTCCCGGTCGTACTGCAGATACAGCTGAAACCAGAGCGGACCGCGAAACGGATCGGCCCGCACGGCGTCGGCCAACACTTCAAGCGGCATGCTGGCTTGCGTACTGACCACCATGCCCGCACCTTGCGCTGCAGCAGCATGCACTGTGGCCAGCTCACCATCTGGATGCGCGAGCTGCTGGAACGCCACCGGTGCCAACAAGATTGGGTGCGCTATTTCACGCCCGAGCAGCGTGGTGCGGGTGTGCCCGCCCACCAAACGGCGCAGCACGCGAGGCCACAGCGGCAAGTCACGCCATGCCGCCAAGTTGGCGTTCAACGTGATTTCATCTCCCGCACCACCATGCAAATAAGCCCACGTGCGGTCGTCCAGACGCTGCTGCGCCGCACGCTCGTAATCCCCCACCGTCACAACTTCTGGTGGAACAGGTTGCAGTTTGGGCGGAGGCGGCCTCATGTGTCGACCCACTGGCGCAGCAGGTTATGGTACGTGCCGGTCAGGCCGATGACACCCGGATCTTGTTCACCGACTGTGCTGCGCAAGTGACGCAAATAGTTATCCATGTTGTAGAGCAACTCGCGTTGCTCACCGCTGCGCACCATGCTCTGAATCCAGAAGAATGAGGCTAGGCGTGCGCCACGTGTGACGGGGTTGACGCGGTGCACGCTGGTGCCGGCATACAGCACCAGGTCACCTGCAGCCAGCTTCACTTTTTGCTGGCCAGACAAGGACTCCATGACCAGTTCGCCACCTTCGTACTCGTCGGGCTCGGATAAAAACAACGTGCAAGATAGGTCAGTACGCACACGGCCTGCCCCACCTGGCAAAAACCGGATGGCGCTGTCCACGTGGTTACCAAAGCTGTTCGCAGCACCGCTATAGCGGTTGAACATCGGCGGCGAAATGTTTTTCGGCAGCGCCGCAGAAAAGAAAACGGGACTGCGTTCCAGTCCCGTCAGAACCAGCCGCTGGAGCAAGCGCGTTTCTTCGCTCGTCTCCGGCAATTGCTGGTTGTTTTTAGCAAGTGATGCCTGCGCGCCGGAGGTAATGACGCCGTCAGCCCATGGGGCTTTGGCCATCACCTCACGGGCTTGTTTCAACTCATCGGCGCGCAGGATTCCAGGAAGATGCAACATCCCCCAAGTATGCCTTTTATGCCGTGCTATGCCGCGTTTAGAAACGCGTGCCGACGGTCGCTTGAACCGAGCGGCCAGCGCCGGGCATGTAGAAACCACGGTACAACTCGGCTGCGTACAGGCGGTTGTCCAGGTTCTTGGCCGTGATCTGCAGGTAGGTGTCTTCCGTGAAGCGGTATTCACCCATCGCGTCAAACACGGCGTAGCCAGGGGCGCGGGCACCACGGGTTGGCGTCGTGCCGTTGATCGACCAGTTTTCCGACGAAGCCGTCATGCCCAGACCGACGCGCAGCTTGGGCGTGGCTTGGTAGGTCGCCCACACGCTGCCGCTGTGACGTGGCACCAGGCCAAAAGGTTGACCCACCGTAGCTTGCGCAGTAGCAGCGCTGCCGGCCTTGTCGATGTTGGTATCCCAGATGTAGGCGTAGGAGAAGTAGGTTTCCCACTTGGGCGCAGGACGGCCGACGATTTCCAGTTCCAGACCGGTGCTGTGGCGCTTGCCGGACAGCAGGTAGGCGTCGCCAGCAAAGTCAGCATCGGTGGTACGTTCGTTGTACTTCTCCGTACGGAACAGCGCTGCACGGGTCGACAGCTTGCCTTCCATCCAGTCCAGCTTGGCACCCAACTCGATGTTGCGGCTCTTTTCTGGTGGCGTGTTGGCGTTTTGTTGCGTCACGTACTGGTAGGTGTCAGCCGAGGTGTTGAACGACGTGCTGTACGAGAAGTGGTACGACGCGGTCTCCGACGGCTGGAACAACACACCGAAACGGTAGCTCGGCACGTTGTCCGACATGCTGGCCTTGTTGAAGTTCGTCACGCCGTTTGTAGCGGTGGTCGAGCTGAAGTCACCCTTGATGGAGTCCCAACGCAAACCGCCCAACACCTTCCAGTATTCAGCCACTTGCACCAGATCTTGCGCGTAGACGCCATACGACTTGGAGTCATAGCCACCGGTTGGCGTGGTACCAAACACAGGCTCACGCACCACATAACCGCCGCCTGGCGTGCCGATGGTGGTTGTGCCTTTGTTTGCGCCTGCTACGCTTTGCGTGTAGCGGTCAGCCTTTTCCCAGGCGAAGTCCACACCTGCCAACACAGCATGCTTGAAGCCCAGGCCAGTGAAGTTGTTGCTGTAGTCGCTTTGGAAGTAGGTACCGTCGTATTCGTCCTTGCGCGGTGTCAGGCCGGCGCGGGTGATGACGGTGGAATCGGTCCAAGTCGCGGGCGTACCGGCAAAACGCGTTTGCGTCAGCCACGTACGGCGCTGGAAGTTGCCCGAGCGCGCTTGGGTGCGCAGTTCACCACCGTCATTGAAGCGGTGCGTGTGCTGCAGGTAGGCATACTTGGCCGTACCCTTTGAGAAGTCGCTGTCGGTACCGTACCAGTCATGTGCGTCAATACGCGAGCCGATGGTGTTGTACGGCAGGTTGTTCCAGAGGGTGTTGTCGTAATCCAGGTAGTAAGCGCCGATGGTGATTTCGTCACGCGTGCCCATACCGAAGGTGTAGGCCGGAGCTACGCCGTACTTCTGGATGTTGGCGCCGTAGTTGTTGGCGTTGGTGGCCATCACGTTCAGGCGCAGAGCGGCGTCTTCGCCGGTCACGATGTTGAAGTCACCCGTCGCACGCTTGTAGGCGCCGGTGCCAACAGTGAAGTCCACATCGCTCTGGTTCACGGCCAGGGGCTTCTTGTTCACTTGGTTGACCACACCGCCCGTGGACCCACGGCCAAAGATCATGGAAGCCGAACCGCGCATCACTTCAATACGGTCCAGGTTGAAGGTTTCGCGCTCGTACAGCGAGGCATCCTTCATACCGTCGATCAACAAGTCACCCACTTGGGCCACGGAGAAGCCGCGGATGAAGATGTCTTGCATGGAGCCGTTTTCAGCGGCCGAGAACGTCACACCGGCAGTCAGGCGCAGCGCGTCGTTCAGGTTGTCGATGCGCTTTTCGTCGAGCAGACGCTCGGTCACCACGTTGATAGATTGGGGAATATCGCGAATGTCTTGCGTGCCCTTGCCAATCGTCGTTTTCTTGGTTTGCAGTGCGTCCTTGCCTTGCTGCTGCTCGGCCTTTTCCGTCACCGTCACCGTGCTCAAGCTTTTGGTGGCATCAGCCGATTGGGCCCAGCCGCTGACTGAAGCAGCCAGCATCAAGGCGCCCATTGGCAGCTTGCCAATATCAGTTGTAGAGACGCCTGATACCGTGGCTTTGAGAGCGCTAACGGACGATTGCGTTACTTTGGAATTCGATTTTTTGCGGCTAATGCGCGTGTTGTTATGAGCCAATTTGGCCTCCGAAATGGTCCAACCCAGGGTTGAAAAGCTAAAAATGAGTTGGAGCCCCGAGCAAAGCGCGCGCCTCTTACCTCACGAAATGAATCGCAAACAATTGTAAGTACGCTATTGCGAATCAATATCATTGAGATATGAAAATTTGTATTTATGCAACAAAATTCATTGACGCGACATATTTTTGACCGCTGAAAACGCGTTGGCCGTTGACCCGCTCCCGCGGTTTAGCCCAGTTGAGCCCCATTGCAGGGCGCAGGCTTATTTGCTGTGGCTCAGCGCGTTGCTGACCAATTTGGATGTGATGTCCACAATCTGGATCATGCGGTCGTACGCCATACGAGTGGGCCCGATCACGCCCAGCGTGCCGACAACATGGCCATCGACCGCGTACGGCGCACTCACAATGGAAAGCTCTTCGATGGGCACCACTTGGCTTTCGCCGCCAATATAGATACGCACACCTGGGGCCTGGCTAGAGCTGTCCAGCAAACGCATCAATTGCGTTTTTTGCTCGAACAGATCAAAAGCGCGGCGCAGCTGCCCCATGTCGCTGGCGAAATCGCTCACCGACAGCAAATTGCGCTCACCCGAAATCACCACTTCTCCGTCGCCCTGATTCAAGGCTTCTGAGCTGACGTGCACTGCAGCCTGCATCAAGGCCGCAATCTCCGAGCGCAGACCTTCGACCTCGCTCTTGAGGCGCTCACGCACTTGCTCCATGGCCAAGCCAGCGTATTCGGCGTTCAGGTAATTCGATGCCTCCACCAACTGCGACTGGGTGAAGTCGTTTTCGGTGAACAACACGCGGTTTTGCACGTCACCATCGGGCGAGACGATGATCACCAGCAAGCGCCGTTCGGACAAACGCAAAAACTCGATGTGACGAAACACCGAGGTCCGACGCGGCGCCATCACCACACCAACAAACTGCGACAGGTTAGACAGCAGATTCGCCGCGTTGGCGATTACCTTCTGTGGCTGCTCCGCCACCAGTTGCGGCGGCTGCAAAGTTTCGCGCTGCGTCGTCAACATGGTGTCAACAAACAGGCGGTACCCTTTCGAAGTGGGAATACGCCCCGCGGAAGTGTGTGGGCTGGCGATCAGGCCCAACTCTTCCAAGTCGGACATGACGTTGCGGATAGTGGCTGGCGACAACTCTAGGCCAGACGCCCGCGACAAGGTACGCGAACCGATGGGTTGCCCATCCGCGATATAGCGTTCCACCAGCGCTTTGAGCAACAACTTCGCACGATCATCCAGCATCAAATCATTTTAATGATGTAATTTCAAAATGAACTCTAAATTCCGCCACGTTGCGCTGTTTGGCAAATACCACGCCCCAGGTGCGGGCATGGGCTCCGTTGCCTCGCGCAAAGCGCTGGAAGAGATTGCTGGCTTCCTGACTGGCCAGGGCTGCACGGTGGTCGTGGAACGCGAAACCATCCAAAACACCGGCCTTGCGGGCTACCCCGCCATGGACATCGAGACCATTGGCGCCGAGTGCGATCTGGGTCTGGTGGTGGGCGGCGACGGCACCATGCTCGGCATTGGGCGGCTGCTGGCGCAATACGGCGTACCCCTGATTGGCATTAACCAGGGGCGCCTGGGTTTCATCACCGACATCCCGATTGAGAGCTACCAAAGCGCACTCGAGTCGATGCTACAAGGCGCCTATGAAGAAGACCACCGCAGCATGATGCATGCACGGGTGATGCGGCAAGGCGGCTGCGTGTTTGACGCGCGGGCGCTGAACGATGTGGTGGTCAACCGCGGCGCCACGTCGGGCATGGTGGAACTGCGCATTGAGGTGGACGGCCTGCCGGTTTCGAACCAGCGCGCCGACGGCTTGATCATCTCCACGCCCACCGGCTCCACGGCCTACGCCCTATCCGCCGGCGGTCCACTGATGCACCCATCCATCCCCGGCTGGGTGCTGGTGCCGATTGCGCCGCACACACTATCAAACCGCCCGTTTGTGCTGGCCGATGCCGGCGAGATCGTGATTGAACTGGTGGCTGGTCGCGACGCCAGCGCCAACTTCGATATGCAGTCGCTGGCCTCGCTGCAACTGGGCGACCGTATCTCGGTGCGCCGCTCGCAGCACCGCGTGCGGTTCTTGCATCCGCGCGGCTGGAGTTACTTCGACACGCTACGTAAAAAACTGCATTGGAACGAGAGAGGCTCCTGAGCATGCCGCTGAAACGCATCACCCTGCGCGACTTTGTGATCGTGCGCGAACTGGAGCTGGATTTGTCGGCCGGCTTCAGTGTGCTCACCGGCGAAACCGGCGCAGGTAAATCCATTTTGATCGACGCGCTGCAACTGGCGCTGGGCAGCCGTGCCGACGCTGGCGTGGTGCGCGAAGGCGCTACGCGTGCCGACATCAGCGTGGAGTTCGACAACACCGACAGCATCAACACGTGGCTCACCGAAGCGGGTTTCGACAACACCGATTCGCTGCTGTTGCGTCGCACGATCGACGCGCAGGGCAAAAGCCGCTCATGGGTCAATGGCAGCCCCGCCACCGCTGCCCAGTTACGCGAATTGGGCGACCAGTTGCTCGACATCCACGGCCAACACGCCTGGCAAAGCCTGACCCGTCCCGACACCGTGCGCGGGCTGCTCGATGCCTATGCAGGTGCTGACACACGTGCGCTCGAAGCCCTCTGGGCCGCCTGGCGCAGCGCCTTAAAAGCGCTGGCCGACGCCCGTGCCGCACAAGACTCGCTGCAGCAAGAACAGGAACGGCTGAGTTGGCAAATTGGCGAAGTCGACAAGCTCGCGCCTGGCATGGATGAGTGGGAAGACCTGAACACCCAGCACGCTCGCTTGGCCAATGCACAAAGCCTGATCGATGCCGTGCAATCCGCCATCGACGCACTGGAAAACGACGACAGCGGCGCTCTGAGCGGCCTCACACGTGCCCAGCAGTCTCTGCAGAGCCAAGCGCATATCGCTCCCGAATACGCAGAACTGGCAGACGTGTTGGCCTCCAGCCTGGCGCAAGCCGAAGACGCGGCGCATTCGCTGCACTCCAGTCTGCGCCGCACTGAACTTGACCCCGATAGATTGGCCGAACTGGACGACCGTCTCTCGCGCTGGATCTCGCTGGCACGCCGCTACAAACGTACGCCGCAAGAGCTACCGGCGTTGCTCGCCTCATGGAAGCAAGAGCTGGCCAGGCTGGACGCCGCCACCAATCTTGGTGCACTGGAAGCGACCGAAAAGAAGACGCAAAACGCTTATCTGGCAGAGGCCAAGGCGCTCAGCAAATTACGCACCCAAGGTGCGCCCAAACTGGCCAAAGCCATCACCCAAGCCATGCAGGGGCTGGGCATGCAAGGCGGACGGTTTGAGGTGGAGTTGAACAAAATAGAACCCACTGCCAGTGGCCAGGAAGAAGTGCTCTTTCTGGTGGCCGGGCATGCTGGCAGCACGCCGCGCGCGGTGGGCAAAGTGGCCTCAGGCGGTGAGTTGTCGCGTATTGCGTTGGCCATTGCCGTCACCACCAGCGAACTGGGCACGGCACAAACGCTGATCTTTGACGAAGTAGATTCTGGTGTGGGCGGCGCGGTAGCCGAGACCGTGGGCCGGCTGATGAAGCAACTGGGCCGTGACCGCCAAGTGTTAGCCGTCACCCACCTGCCCCAGGTCGCAGCCTGTGCCGACAACCATTTGCTTGTCTCCAAACAACGTGCCGGCGCGCAGACCGAAAGCCAAGTGGCGCCCGTGGTGGGCGAGGCTCGGGTTGCAGAGATCGCACGAATGTTGGGCGGTGAACATCTCTCCAACACGACGTTGGCGCATGCCAAGGAAATGCTGGGATTGTTGTGAGCCAAAAACTATTTGGTTTAAGGTAACCTCGGCCTCATGCAACCAGAAATCGTCCTCATTACGGGTATGTCGGGCTCCGGCAAGTCGGTGGCCCTGCACGCGCTGGAAGACGCAGGCTTTTACTGCGTCGACAACCTGCCACCCGAGTTGCTGCTCGAATTTGTCAAACTGGAGCAGACCCGTGGTGCGGGCAAGGTTGCCATTGCCATGGACGTGCGCAGTGCCAAGTCACTGCCGGCGGTACCGCAACATCTGGCCACCTTGCGCCAGCATGGCGTGCGCATCAAGTCGCTGTTTCTGGATGCTGCTACCGACACGCTGGTACGCCGCTACTCCGAGACTCGCCGCCGCCACCCGCTGTCGCAGACCGACATGTTGAACCAGCAGCGCGCGTTGTTCGAAGCGATTGAACTTGAACGCGAGCTGCTGTCAGAACTGCGCGAGCGGGCCCATGTGATCGACACCAGCGCTATCCGAGCCTCGCAACTGCAGGGCTACATCAAGTCGCTGGTGGCCGCCCCCGGCAACCAACTCACGCTGGTGTTCGAATCGTTTGCCTTCAAGCGCGGCATTCCGCTGGATGCCGACTATGTGTTTGACGTGCGCATGCTGCCCAACCCCCACTACGAGCCGGCCCTGCGCGACTTGACGGGCCGCGACGAGCCCGTGGCCGAGTTCTTACGCCAAAGCCGCGATGTGGCGCAGATGTTCAGCCACGTTGAAAAGTTCTTATCGCATTGGCTCGACCTGCTGGCCCGCGACCACCGCAGCTATGTGACGGTGGGCATTGGCTGCACCGGGGGGCAGCACCGTTCGGTGTATTTGGTGGAGGCGTTGACGGCGCACTTCAGCCGCCGCTGGACCACGCTGAAGCGCCATCGCGAGCTAGACAGCCGCAGTGTGTTGCAGAGCTCGACTTCTGTCACCAAGTTCGGCAACACCATTTTTTAAGCCCCTGACAGGGCTTAAGAAGAACTAGCCTGCTACGCTTTCTGTAAAAGCGGTGGAAGCTACGTTTTCAATAGCAAATCCGATGGCAGCCTAGGTTTGCATGAACTTGCGAATCGGCGCAGGCAAACCTACGGCCGCCAAGCGCGCAGGCTCAACCCATTCGCCATGAAGGCCCGGTGCTGATGCATGCGCCCAACGCACACACACCGGGTGCAAATGCAGATCTTTGTGCGTCAGCACGTGCAGCACGGCAGGCAGCTCGTCTATCGCGTCGCCGCTTGTAGCCGGTGGCAACGCAGCCATCAAGGCCAGCCGATCGGTAAACACAGGCATGCAAAACAGTCCGGCCCACACACCGGTGTCGGATCGACGCTCCAGCCACACACGCCCTTGCGCATCAGTGGCCCACAGCAACCACCAAGACTCCGAACTGCGTTTGAGCTTGCGCGTTTTGACTGGATATCGCAACGGATTGCCAGCCCGATGGCCGGCACAGATCGCGCGCAGCGGGCACAGCAGACATGACGGGTTGCGCGCCAGACAGACCGTGGCCCCTAAGTCCATCAACCCCTGGGTGTAGCGCGGCATGGTGCGCTGCAGGTCGTCATGCGGCAGCAGGTCGGTGGCCATGTTCCAAAGCTGGCGCTCGTGCGCGGGCACCGACAAATCATTCTCATAGGCCAGCACGCGCGTGAGCACACGTTTGACGTTGCCATCCAAAATGGCCGCGCGCTCGCCGTAGCAAAACGAGGCAATGGCGGCTGCAGTGGAGCGGCCAATACCCGGCAGCGTTTGCAGGCCGTCAGCGGTGGGTGGAAACTTGCCGCCATGCTCGGCCATCACCTGCTGCGCGCACTTCAGCAGATTGCGCGCGCGGCTGTAGTAGCCCAGGCCCGCCCACAGCGCCAGCACATCGTCTTGCGGAGCAGCGGCGAGCGTGGCCACGTCAGGAAAGCGTGCCAGAAATCGCGGAAAGTACTCCAGCACCGCACTCACCTGGGTTTGCTGCAGCATGATTTCCGACAGCCACACGCGGTACGGATCGCGCGTACTTTGCCAAGGCAGGCCGTGTCGACCATGGGTTTCTTGCCAACGCACAACACGTTCCGCGACGTCCAGCGTCGCGGTCGATTCTTCTACAACTGTCATTAGGATTGAACGTCCGTATCCTGCCAGCCCGTGCTTTGGACGGCGGCATCAATTTGCTCAGCGCTGAGGCTGTTGTCTTGGTCGCTGGTGGACAAGAAATACGAGGTCAACAACTGCAGCCGCGTCTCCAGTTGCCCCAACACGGCTTCTTGGGTTTCGATCTCGTTGACGCGGCTGTCCAGGCTACCGGCGGCTTGCTGGATGCGGTCAATAGCCTCCAGCCGCCGACCAAAGGTGGTGCGGCGTTCTTTGAGCTGGGCTTCCAGTTGTGCCGAGGCCGATTTGCTCCATATCTCGATTTCCGCAAACGCCGATTCGTAAACGCCCTGCACCCGCGTGTTGAGCGCACGCACCAGCCGGTCGACAAACTCAGGCTGGCCGAGCTTCAGCGTATGGCTCAGCCCCAGGTAGCGCACGTGGCTGCTTTCGATTTGCGACAGCTCGCCGTAGAAGCGCTGCAGGTCGGGCTCGGCCGGGGGTTGCAAAGAAAAACCGTACTCGGCATTAAGCTGGGTGAACGTGGCCGCCAGCATGCTCTGGATTTCCTGGCCGTGGTTGCGCGCCTTGTCCAGGCTGGAGCGCAGCTGTGCAAAGGTGTCGGCATAGACACGCTTCACGCCGAGCTTCAAGCCAGGCTTGCGCAGGGCCACGCCCAGGTTGTGCATTTCACTCTTCAGGGCGCGGCTGCCGAGCAGCACGAAGGCATCACCCAATAGTTTGTGCTGCACCGCGCGCACAGCGGGCACTTTGGCGGCACCCACGTCGAACTCGTGTTTTTCTTGCTCGATGCGCTGGCGCATGTTCTTGATGACGGCCGTGTTCTTACCCCCCAGTCCTTGCAAGTCCAGCTTCTGCTCGGCCAATTCACGGCGGCGCATGTGGATGATGCGACTGGTCTCAGTACGCAGGTCGGCAATGCCGCGCGCTACCACAGCCCGCAAAATGGCTTGGCGCTGGCCCACGATGTCTTCGGCCAGCACGTTCTCCAGCACCGGCAGGCCACTGGCGCGCAGCAGGCCGCTATCGGCGCTGACTTTGGCGAGCAAGCCTTTTTGGGCCGACACAGCCATCACGCGCTCAGGCACCACGCCCAGCATGGCGGCAGACGTGGCGCGCTGCTGCGCGATCTGCGCCGCTATGGCCTCAGGCTGGCTCATCGCATCCCACAGGGTGTCAATCTTGTTCAGCACCACCAAGCGCGCTTCAGAGTCGGCTGGTTCGCCGCTCAAGTGCTCGCGCCACACCGAAAGGTCAGACTTGGTCACCCCGGTGTCGGCCGCCAAAATAAACACCACGGCATGGGCTTGGTGGATCAGGTTGACCGTCAGTTCGGGCTCGGCACCCACGGCATTCAAGCCGGGCGTATCCAAAATCACCAAGCCCTGCTGCAACAGGGGATGGGCGATGTTCACCAAGGCATGGCGCCAGCGGGGCACTTGCACCAGGCCAGCGGCATCCACCAAGGGGTTGTCGTCCGGCAGTTCGTCATGCCAGAAACCCAGCGTACGGGCCTCTTCGCGGGTGACGTGGTCGACCTCGGCCACCATCGCCAACGCAGTGGCCAACTGCGCAGGATCGTGCACGTCGAGCGCAATCTGCGTCCACTCTTCCGGGGTTTGGCGCCACTCAGACAGGGCGCGCGGGTCGCGTCGCGAACCCACGGGCAACAGCCGCAAACACGCCGGCACGGCCGGGTCGTAGCCCAGCTCGGTGGGACACATGGTGGTGCGACCGGCCCCAGCCGGCATGATGCGCCGACCGTAGCTGGCAAAAAAGATGGCGTTGATGAGTTCGGATTTGCCGCGCGAAAACTCGGCCACAAAGGCGACCAGCACCTTGTCGCTGCGCATCTGCTCGGTCAAACGGTCCAGGCGCTGCTGCACCCCCGCATCAAGCAGGTCGTGCTCTTTCATCCAGGCGGACAACAGTTTGAGGCGCAGGGCGAACTCTCGTCGCCACGCGCCGTACTGGCCGAACTGCTCGTTAAATGAAGTAGTCACCGGGAAAATACAGTGCGTGGAATGCCCATGAGCTGAAAATATAGCATCGCTGCATGCAATTTGGGCATACGCATATCAGCGTACTTGGCAGCTAGGACAATAAAAAGTCGATCGTTGTCCCTGCCGCAACGCCACGATGGGCGTGCCGCATTGACGGCAGGGCAAGCCTTTGCGGTCGTAGACCATGGCTTCCAACTGGAAGTAACCGGTCTCGCCATGCGCGTTGGCGAAATCGCGCAAAGTGCTGCCGCCACGCAACACTGCGCGGCCCAACACGTCCTTTACCGCCGCATGCAACTTGGCCGCGCGCGGTTTGCTGATGGTGGCGGCAATGGTGGTCGGCCGGATCCCCGCCAGAAAAAGCGCCTCTGATGCATAAATATTGCCCACCCCCACCACCAGTTGCCCCTGCAGCAATACTTGTTTGATGGCGGTGCGGCGCAATCGCAGGCCCGCGTGGAAAGCGGCCAGGTCAAAATCATCTTGCAGAGGCTCCACACCCAAGCGCCCGAGCAGCTTCACGGCTTGAGGTGAATCCAGGCTCTCCACGTAGACCACCGCGCCAAACCGGCGCGGGTCGTGCAGCCGCAAGGTGCCGCGCGTGGTCACCAAATCAAAATGGTCGTGCACGCCTGCCGCGTCTTGCCGCGCCGCAAAGTGCAGTCTGCCTGACATGCCCAGGTGCACCAGCAGCACCCCACGGTCCAGCATCAACAACAGGTACTTGCCACGCCGGCGCACCTCCAGCACCCGACGCCCCACCAAGTCACCGGGGTCGGTGCTCAGTGGCCAGCGCAGCGGCTTGCCCAGGTGCGCCTCGGTAATCTCGGCGCCAGCAATGCGGTCGGCAAAACTCAAGCGGGTGACTTCAACTTCGGGTAGTTCGGGCATGGCATGCAACGGTTAACGGGGTTGGATTATTATGGGTCGATGAAGCGACCACCCCGATTCAAACTCCATTTCCTGGCGACGCTTGCGTTCGCTGCCTGCTTCGGCGCTCATGCAGCGCCAACGCCCCCCGAAGACGCCGCGCCCGAGACCTCGGCCCTCACGGCGGAGCTGTTCTACGAGTTGTTATTGGGGGAAATGAACCTCAATTCCGGCGACCCCGGGACGGCGTTCGCGCTGATTCTCGACTCGGCTCGCAAGTCTGACGACAGCAGACTTTACCAACGCGCCGTTGAAATTGCGCTGAAAGCCCGCTCTGGCGATGCCGCACTACAGGCAGCACGTGCGTGGAAAGAAAGCCAGCCGCTTTCGCGCGAGGCCAACCGCTACGTCCTGCAAATCTTGCTTGCGGTCAACCGGGTGGGCGACACACTCGAGCCGTTGCGTACAGACTTGACCTTGGTCAGCGATGTCGAACGCCCCTTGTCAATGGCCGCGATTCCCCGCACCTATGCGCGCGTGACCGACAAGAAGCTGGCCGCCAGTACCGTGGAAGAGGCGCTAAAGCCCTATCTCGACACGCGCGCTGAAGGCGCCGTGGCCTGGAGCACTGTGGGCCGCATGCGCCTGATGGCACAAGACAACTCGGGGGCACTGGAAGCTGCGCGCAACGGGCAAGCCATTGATCCCACCTCCTCCGCCCCGGCATTTCTGGCGCTGCAGATGATGGGCCCGCAAGCCCCCTTGGCGGAAGCCATTGCTCAAAAGTATGCAGCCGGTAAACCAAGCCCCGAATTTCGTGTGAGCTACGCGCGTGCACTGGTCGAAGCGCAACGCTACGCCGAGGCCACCCAGCAATTGCAATCACTCACCAAGGAAAGCCCTGACTTCACCGAAGGCTGGATGCTGCTGGGCGCCCTGCAACTGCAGGCCAACCAGGCGGCAGACGCGGAAAAGTCCTTCCAACGCGTGCTGGGCTTATTGCAAGCGCAGCCGCCGAGCGAAGAACGCACACGCGCTTTGGTGCAGATCTACCTATCACTGGCCGAGGCAGCAGAAAAACGTAAAGACTACGCCGCCGCAGAAAAGTGGCTGGCACGCGTCGATGACCCACAAGCGCTTTACGGCGCGCAAATTCGGCGCGCATCGCTCATGGCCAAGCAAGGCCAGATCGAACAAGGCCGCAAGCTCATCCAATCGCTCCCCGAGCGCACGCCTGCGGATGCCCGCACCAAGCTGTCAGCCGAAGTGCAACTGCTGCGCGACAACAAGCAATACCAAGCCGCTTACGATTTGCTGGCCAAGGCGCTGGTGCAATCCCCGCGCGACACCGACCTGATGTACGACCAGGCCATGATCGCCGAGAAGATGGACAAGCCGGCCGACATGGAGCGCATCTTGCGCGAAGTGATGGTGATCAAGCCAGACTTTCACCACGCGTACAACGCGCTGGGCTACTCGCTGGCAGATCGCAACGTGCGCCTACCCGAAGCCAAGCAGTTGGTGCAAAAAGCGCTGGAATACGCGCCCAACGACCCCTTCATTTCCGACAGCTTGGCTTGGGTCGAATTCCGTATGGGCAACAAGGCAGAAGCGCTGCGCATTCTGGACGAAGCCTACAAATCCAAGCCCGATGCTGAAATCGCCGCCCACTTGGGCGAGGTGCTATGGAGCATGGGGCAGACCGAACGGGCATCGGCCATCTGGAAAGAAGGCATGCTGATCAATCCTGACAATGAAACATTGCAGGAGACGCTGAAACGCCTCAAGGTGAAGCTTTGACGTCACGGGAGATCGCAACTGCGTGGCAAGGCTCGCGGCGGCATTTTGCGGTATGGCTATTAGGGGCCAGCAGCCTGCTCGCGGGCTGCGCCACCAGTACACCTGATCGCATACGTCCGACGTCTGCGTTCTGGAGTGGCCGCATGTCGCTGCAGGTCGAAGACACCTCTGCGCAGTCATTCACCGCAGCCTTTGAGCTCAAGGGCAACGCACAGGCAGGCGAGTTGAAACTGTTCACGCCCTTCGGCGGCACACTGGCCATGCTCGACTGGCAGAACGGCTTGGCGCGCCTGACCGCCAACGGCGAAACACGCACATTTGAATCCATGGATGCGCTGATCCAGCAAGCCACAGGCAGCGTCATTCCCGTCGCAGCTTTGTTCGACTGGCTGGGCGGCAACAACACAGCCGTACCCGGCTGGCAAGCCGACCTCTCCCGCTTACCCGACGGGCGCCTGGCCGCCCGCCGCAGCACACCCGCACCGCAGGCCGACCTGCGAATTGTTTTGGAACCATGAAGGCTCTGTACGACGTTCCGGCTCCGGCCAAGTTGAATCTGTTTCTGCACATCACCGGCCGCCGCGCCGATGGCTACCACCTGTTGCAGTCGGTCTTCATGCTCATCGATTGGTGTGACACGCTGCACTTCGAGTTGCGCCGCGACGGCCAACTCAGCCGCACCGACCTCACTACCCCACTGCCCGCAGACGATTTGATTCTGCGCGCCGCACGTGCGCTGAAAGAATTAACCGGCACCACGCTCGGTGCAGAGATCGGCATTGCCAAAAGCATTCCCGCCCAAGCCGGCATGGGCGGGGGCTCATCAGACGCAGCCAGTTGCTTGCTCGCCCTCAACCGTCTGTGGGATTTGCGCTTACCCATTTCAACGCTACAAACCTTGGCACTGCGGCTTGGCGCCGACGTCCCATTTTTTTTATCGGGCAGACACGCTTGGGTAGAGGGAATTGGTGAGACAATAGCGCCCGTTGAGTTGCCAGCAGCCGACTTCTTGGTGGTCAAACCACCAGAAGGTCTCGAGACAAAAGCAATTTTTTCAGCATCTAGTTTGAAACGTGATTCTGATAGTGCTATACTCGCAGGCTTTGCTGCTAGGCCTTACGAATTTGGTAAGAACGATTTGCAGCCAGTTGCCGAGACACTTTGTCCTGCTGTTACAAGAGCCATTGGTTGGCTCAATGACAAAGGGTTAAACGGCAAAATGACTGGTTCAGGTAGCGCGGTTTTCGCACACCTTGCAAGCGTGCCAAGCACAGTAGATGCATCCGATGCAGATCCACTGTGGCTCGTTCGTCAGTGCAGCAACATGGAGGCACATCCTTTATTGGGTTGGGCCTCCAGCGAGAGTTAATCGGTCGTCCGTTCAAAGCGGGCAACCTGTGTAGGGGAGTCGCCAAGTTGGTTAAGGCACCGGATTTTGATTCCGGCATGCGAAGGTTCGAATCCTTCTTCCCCTGCCAAATATGTTTCAACGCGCAGACGTTAAACGTACCGGCAAGTTAATTCATCGCCCCAAAGCTCATGCAGCCCACCCACACTGATTTCATGGTTTTCACCGGCAATGCCAATCCAGGCATGGCCGCTGATATTGCTAAACATCTTGGCATCTCTCTCGGCGATGCCAGCGTCGGCCGTTTCTCTGACGGTGAAGTGACGGTCGAGATCAATCAGAACGTGCGTGCGCGTGATGTGTTCGTGGTGCAGAGCACGTGTGCTCCCACCAACGACAACATCATGGAACTGCTGATCATGGTGGACGCACTGAAACGTGCTTCTGCCGAACGCATCAGCGCGGTGATTCCTTACTTTGGTTACGCGCGCCAAGACCGCCGCCCACGTTCGGCCCGCGTGCCGATCACGGCCAAGGTTGTGGCCAACATGCTGCAAGCCGTGGGTGTTGACCGCGTGTTGACCATGGACCTGCACGCCGACCAGATCCAAGGTTTCTTCGACATTCCGGTGGACAACATTTATGCGTCCCCCGTTTTGCTGGGCGATCTGCGCCAGCAAAACTACGAAGACTTGATCGTGGTGTCGCCGGACGTTGGTGGTGTGGTGCGTGCACGTGCCTTGGCCAAGCAACTCGGTTGCGACATGGCCATCATCGACAAGCGCCGTCCCAAGGCCAACGTCAGCGAAGTGATGCACGTCATCGGTGAAATCGATGGCCGCAACTGCGTGATCATGGACGACATGATCGACACCGCTGGCACCTTGGTGAAGGCCGCCGAAGTGTTGAAAGAACGCGGTGCCAAGAAGGTCTACGCCTACTGTACACACCCGATTTTCTCGGGCCCGGCCATCGAACGTATTTCCAAGGGCTCGGCACTCGACGAAGTGGTAGTGACCAACACCATCCCGTTGAGCGATGCCGCCGCCGCTTGCAAGAAAATTCGCCAACTCACTGTGGCCCCGCTGATCGGCGAAACGATCCAGCGCATTGCCAACGGTGAGTCGGTCATGAGTTTGTTCTCCGATCAAAACTGATCGAGACAATCGTCAGCCTGTGAGCACCGCAAGGTGATCGCAGGCTTTTGTCAAACTGGAGTGACATTGGTCGCGATGCACTTCTTCAGGAGTTAATTATGAATTTCGTCGCTTTTGAGCGCAATCTGCAGGGCACGGGTGCGAGCCGCCGTCTCCGCATTTCCGGCCGTACCCCTGGTATCGTTTTTGGTGGCACCAATGAACCCGTCGTCGCGATCGAACTCGATCACAACGCACTGTGGCACGCCATCAAGAAGGAAGCCTTCCACTCCAGCATTCTGGACATGGAACTGAACGGCTCCGTGAGCAAGGTTTTGTTGCGCGACGTGCAAATGCACCCCTACCGCCAACAAATTCTGCACGTTGACTTCCAACGCGTGGACGACAAGACCAAGATGACCGTGAAGGTGCCAGTGCACTATTCCGGCGACGAAGAATCTCCAGCTTTCAAGCTGGACCACTGCCTGATCACGCACGTCGTGACCGAACTGCAAGTGACCTGCTTCCCAGCAGACATCCCTGAGTTCATCGCCGTTGACCTGACGACGCTGAAGAAGGGTTCTTCGCTGCATTTGAAGGACATCACGCTGCCTAAGGGCGTCAAGGCAACCATCAAGGGTGGTGCTGTGAACCCCGTGCTGGTGTCGGTTGTGGCGCCTAAGGTTGTGGAAGAAGCTGCTCCTGCAGCCGCTGCTGCACCTGCCAAGGGCAAGGGCAAGAAGTAATCCACTTCTGGCACCTCGCTTCAAAAAGCCCAGCTCTGCTGGGCTTTTTTACGTCCACGGCACTTGAAAAGCAAACGAGATAATGCAGCCATGATCAAACTCTTTGTCGGCTTGGGCAACCCAGGCTCCGAATACGAAGCCACACGCCACAACGCGGGCTTTTGGTGGATCGACGCCGTGGCGCGCGAACTCAAAACCACTTTGCAGCCCGACAAAAGCTACTACGGCTTGGTCGCCCGCGTGATGGTCGACGGCGAACCACGTTGGCTGCTGGAGCCGCAAACGTTCATGAACGCATCCGGCAAATCGGTTGCTGCACTGGCGCGCTTCTTCAAAATCCAGCCATCCGAAATTCTGGTAGTGCACGATGAATTGGATGTTGTGCCGGGCCAAGCAAAGTTGAAACAAGGCGGCAGCCACGCGGGCCACAACGGTCTGCGCGACATTCACGCGCAACTCGGCAGCCCCGACTATTGGCGCCTGCGCATTGGCGTGGGCCATCCTGGCGTAAAAGAACAGGTATTGCACTGGGTGCTGAAGAAGCCGTCACCCGAACACCGTGTGGCGATTGAAGAAACCATGGACCGCTGCCTGAAAGCCCTGCCGGCGTTGATGGCGGGCGATATGAACAAAGCCACCATGCTGATCCACACGACCAAACCGGCACGGCCTAAGCCGCCGCGTGTGGAAAAACCCGTCGTGGCGGGGTCAGCCGATGCAGCGGTAACGCCCCCGCCAACACCGCAGGCCTGAGCGAGCTAAACGCCCCGCTCCCCTATCAAGCAACAGACGGGGGTGTTGGCGGGTTCGCCACCGGAGCCACAACCACCCCGGCCTCAGCTTGCAAACGCCGGTACTTCTGCCAAAGCGTCTCTTTGTCTTCCACAAAGTCCGGGTTCACCGGAATACACGACACCGGGCACACCTGCATACATTGGGGCTCATCGAAGTGGCCCACGCACTCCGTGCATTTGTGCGGGTCGATCTCGTAGATCACTTCACCCAAATAAATCGCGTCGTTCGGGCACTCGGGCTCGCACACATCGCAGTTGATGCATTCGTCGGTGATGATCAGCGCCATGACGTCGCCTCCAGGCATGCCGGCAGCCAGGTGCAGGCGTATGTCAGGGTTTGAGTATTCAGTTCGGCGCTCATGCCCCAATTATCGCGGCGATGCGCCATCCACGCGACACCCGCGTTAAAACCCTGTTGACCAAAGTGCTCAACCGCGTCTTCCGCTCATAATCGCGACTTCTCAGTCGGCTCTCGCCTGCGTCCCATTTCATGTGTCCCGTTTCATGAGTCTGTTTTTACTCAAACGCGTCATCACCCTGCTCGCCACCCTCGTCGGCACCTCGCTGGTGGTGTTTGGGGTATTGGAGATCCTTCCCGGCAACGCGGCGCAATTGATGATGGGGCCCGACGCCTCGCCCGACGCCGTGCTGGCCCTCACCGTGCAACTAGGGCTCGACCACCCCGCTTTCGAGCGCTACGGCCACTGGGTCTACGGCATGTTGCACGGCGACCTGGGCTTGAGCTACGCCTACGGCACACCGGTGTCTGAATTGATCTTGGAGCGGCTTGCCGTCACCGTGCCTCTGGCGCTGATGGCTATGGCGCTAACCAGCCTGCTAGCCCTGGCCGCCGGGGTTTACGCCGCCGCCAACCACAACCGCCTGGGCGACATCGGCGTGATGGGTCTGACGCAAATCGGCATCGCCATCCCTAACTTCTGGTTCGCCATTTTGTTGATCCTGCTGTTTTCCGTGCAATTGCAGTGGTTCGCGGCGGGGGGATTTCCGGGCTGGGAAGAAGGTGTGGGTGAAGCGTTCAAGGCGCTGATCTTGCCCGCCATTTCTTTGGCACTGGTGCAAGCAGCCATCCTGGCGCGCTTCACGCGCTCTGCCGTTTTGGAGGTGCTGCGCGAAGACTTCGTGCGCACCGCCCGCGCCAAAGGTTTGTCGCGCCGCTCCACGTTGTGGCGCCACGTGTTGCGCAACGCCATGGTGCCGGTGATCACCGTCATGGGCCTGCAGTTCTCAGAGTTGCTCACGGGCACCATCGTGGTCGAGAGTGTTTTTTACCTGCCCGGCCTGGGCCGGCTGATCTTCCAGTCCATCGCCAACCGCGACCTCATCGTGGTGCGCAACTGCGTGATGCTGCTGGCGGCCATGGTAGTCATCGTCAATTTCGTGGTCGATGTGTTGTACGCCGTCATCGACCCTCGCATCAAAGTCCGTGACGCCTAATACCCTGCCCGCCCCCCGCCCCTCCGCAGCCCGGCCCGGCTTCGTTCAACGCGCCCGCAGCCACCGCAGCTTGGTGCTGGGCGCGTGGCTCACGGCGCTGCTGATTGCCGCCGCCGCGTTGTCGCTGGTGTGGACGCCGTGGTCGCCTTACGACATGGACTTGGCGCAGAAGCTCCAGGCGCCCAGCGCCGCGCATTGGCTCGGCACCGACCCCTTTGGCCGCGACATCGCCTCGCTGCTGCTGGTCGGCGCGCGCAGCTCCATTCTGGTCGGGCTGATCGCCGTGGGCATTGGCCTGTGTGTGGGTGCAGCTTTGGGCCTGTTCGCCGCCGCGCGGCGCGGCTGGGTGGAAGAACTGATCATGCGGCTCAGCGACTTCATGCTGGCGTTCCCGGCCATCTTGTCGGCCATCATGCTCGCGGCGGTGTTTGGCGCGGGCATCGTCAACGCGATCATCGCCATTGGCATTTTCAACATCCCGATTTTTGCGCGCATCACCCGCGCGGCCGCCAACAGCGTGTGGTCGCGCGACTACATCCTGGCCGCACGCGGCTGTGGCAAAGGGCCGTGGCGCATCACCTGGGAACACGTGTTACCCAACATCATGCCGGTGCTGATCGTGCAGGCGACCATTCGTTTTGCGATTGCCATCCTGGCCGAAGCCGCGTTGTCGTACCTAGGCCTGGGCACACAACCGCCGCAGCCATCCTGGGGCCGCATGCTCAGCGAAGCGCAAACGCTGATGTTCCAGGCGCCCATGCTCGCGGTCTACCCCGGTCTGGCCATTGCGCTGGCGGTACTGGGGCTCAACCTGCTGGGCGACGGCCTGCGCGATG